>NZ_JAQQET010000004.1:0-308306 GCF_046026855.1 Paraburkholderia sediminicola
ATGCCGCAAAGAAAAGATAGGCAAAAGAAAGCGGCTCAAACCGCTAACTCTTAAGCGGGTCCCTCGCGCAGCCACGGTAGTGGTGCATCTGGAATCTGTGTTTTCGCACACTCCGCCCTGGTGACAAGGGCGTCATACTTCCAGCGGCGCTACGCGCGCTGCGGCGGTATTTCATCAACCCCCGGCCGGCGCTTAGACCTTGTGCGCGTCTTTTGCTGCTGGTTTCTTCGTCGCAGGCTTCGTCCTCGTCCTCGTGTGACCTTCTGCCGCGGTTTCTTCCGCTGCCGCCTTGTGGGCCGTTACCTTGCTGGAGCGAATGGGGCCTCTCGGGGCGTCAAGCTTCGGTGGCTTGCGCTTGCCGGTGAGCTCTGCCCAGCGCTTTTCGAGCGCGCCTTCGGCGATCGGCTTGATCACGGTGCCCGAGCTCTGGGCGTCCCATGTCTGCACCGAAAACGGATGCGTGCGCAACATCTCGCGTGGAATCACCACGCCCTCGTGCGCGTCGACCACCCAGTCGTACACGAAGTCGATGCACAACCGGTAACCGCGTTTCGTCGCGGGATCCGGGACCTCGTACGGCGCGCGCGTCACGTAGCCGGAGCCGAAAATGCCCTTCGGTTCCTGTGCGACGCGGTGCAGGAACACGCGGTCGCCCGGCAGGATGCTGCGGGCAAATCCGCAACCCCAGACGTCAGCCACCGCTACGCCTGCGGCGACCCGCTTCGCTACGTCCGGCAACTCGGGCCACGGCCATTTCTTGGGGCTCCAGATCAACAGGAAGGCAGTCATGGCAGGGTCGGGCAGGGCAGTGTGGAAGGGCGCAGCGGACAGGTTGGTGTCACGCCAGGAAGCGTTCTCGCGGCAGCTTAACCGATCGGCGGCGCGCTTGTCGCGGCGCCTCAGTGATCCGCGGCTACGCATGCCTGGACGCAACGGATGGTTTAACCGTCGCGTACAATTGGGGCCGTCATTTGCTGCTTTCCCCGTTTCACCGCGTTTCGCTGCCGATGACGGCGCGGCGCCTCATCTGGATTCCCATGTCTCACGTCACCAGAAGCCGGCCCGATGGCCGGCTGATTCTGTTGCTCGGTGCGCTTGCCGCATGCGGGCCGATTTCCATCGATATGTATCTGCCGAGCCTGCCGACGATCGCGCAGGCATTCGCCATCAGCACCGGCGCCGCGCAAACCACGCTTACGAGCTTCATGTTCGGCTTTTCGATCGGCATGCTGCTCTATGGTCCGCTGTCGGATACCTATGGCCGCCGCCCTGTGTTGCTCGGCGGCATCATCATGTACGCGCTGGCCAGCGTGGCATGTGCGCTGTCGTTTTCGATCGGCTCGCTGGTGACGTTTCGTTTCGTGCAGGCGCTCGGTGCGGGCGCGGCCTCGGTGCTGGCGCGCGCGATTGCCCGCGACGCGCACGGGCCGACCGATGCCGCGCGCGTGCTGTCGATGCTCGCCATCGTCACGTCGATCGGGCCGTTGCTCGCGCCGCTAATCGGCGGCCAGTTGCTGTTGCTTGGCGGCTGGCGCGTCGTTTTTATTGTGCTGACGCTATTCGGTACAGTGTGCGCGGTGACCGCGTTCCTCAAGGTGCCGGAAACGTGGCCGCGTGAAAAGCGTGCGCATTCGGCGCTGCTGAAATCGTTCGGTGCCTATGGCAAGTTGTTGCGCGATCCGGTCGCGTGGGGGCACATGCTGTGCGGCGGTATGGCGTTCGCGTCGATGTTCGCGTATATCACCGCGACGCCGTTCGTGTACATCGAATATTTCCATGTATCGGCACAGCATTATGGCTTTTTGTTCGCGCTGAATATCGTCGGCATCATGTTCGGTAACTTCATGAATACGCGGCTCGTCGGACGGCTCGGTTCGCTGCCGATCATTTCGTTTGCCGCGACCGTGAGTTGCATCGCGTCCTTGTTCGTCTGTCTCGTTTCGCTGACGGGGTGGGGCGGGTTGTGGTCGATCGTATTCGGATTGTTCTTCGTGGTCGGGGTCGTGGGGTTGTTGTCCGCTAACTGCACGACCGATCTGATGCATCGGTATCCGATGAATGCCGGCGCTGCGGCTGCCGTGTTCGGCGCTGTGCAGCTTGCGCTCGGCGCGCTGTCGAGTCTCGCGGTTGGGCTCTGGCAGGATGGCTCGCCCAAGGGCATGGGCGTCGTCGTGGGTGTCGCGGGCATGCTGTGTTATGTCGGCCGGATTCTGGTTGTCAAATGGCATGGAATGAAGGTGCCCGTCGCGGCCGCTTGAAGCTGCGCGAGGCGTATTTGCCGCTGAATGGTGCATACAGTGCGGTTGGTTGCCCGGCGTGGAGCGCGCGGCACACCCGCTTGCATGCTTCGCGCTAACTAACTCACGCGACTACGGAAAACACCAGGTGTTGCGTGCGCGCGACCGTGCGTTTCAATTTGCATTGCTATGATGGAGTTACTGTTCCTCGGAGCGGCAATCATGGCGATCAGAGATTTGATGAACGGCGAGCGGCAACATGCAGCTTTCGCCGAAGCGCAGAAGCTGGCAGACAGCGGCGCCTATCACGATTACACAGACATCGAATACGTCTTGCGCTTTGATTACGGTTTGTCTGATGTATCGGCGCTGCTCGACAGCCAGTTGATGCATCGCGACCTGAATCGCCGTTGCGCCGACGCGCGCGAGAAGCTGGACGCGCTTAGCGTGTGATGCGTCTCACGCGTATGGCACCATGCGCGTCATTACCCGCCACGTAGGCGCGATCCCCTTTGGAGTTTCACTCATGGCTGTTAGCCAGCACGATCCGCGTCTGCCGCACATGGACAATCCAGCTGCTTTGGCAAAGCCGGGCGGCCACTACAGTCACGTCGCGATTGCGAATGGTTTTGTTTTCGTCTCGGGACAGTTGCCGATCAACGCGCAGGGCGAGAAGCTCGCTGAAGCCTCGTTCGAGGTCCAGGCAGAACAGGTGCTGGCCAACCTGCAGGCTGCGCTCGAAGGCGTTGGCAGCAGCATTGCGCAACTGGTGCAGGTGCGCGTCTATATCGCCGATGTCGAACATTGGGGGAGCTTCAACCGGATCTACGCGGGTTGGGCAGGCGAAGCGCGGCCGGCGCGGGCCGTCGTGCCGGTTCCACATCTGCATTACGGCTTGAAGGTCGAGGTCGAGGCGACCGCGCTGATTTAAGTCGTGGCGGTGTCGAGGCGTTTCGACTCAGTGAATGATGAGCCCGTTGAGCTGGGCATTGCCCACCCCGGACGCGATATTCACACCGACGTTGCCGCTCGCCGCCGTCAGCGAGCCGGCACCGAGTTTGGCGGAGGCGCTGCCCGTCACTTGCGCGGCGGTATGCACATTCTGTTGCGAGACGATCGCGGCTTGCGATGTGGTGACGAGGGCGATCTGGTTGGCCTGCGCATTCAGGGCACCGGCTGAGAGATTCACGCCGATGTTGCCGCTTGCGCCTCTGAGCGCATTTGCTCCTACGATAGCGGCGGACGCACCAGCTTTTGCGCTGCCGCCGACGTCCTGCAGATTGGACAACCGGGCTGAGCCGAACACTGCCGCGCTGTCGTCGTCGGACAGCGCCGTTGGTGTGCCTGCAAGCGCGGACGACACGCCCGTGCTCGCGGCAACCCAAATCAGTGCAACGGCTAAAGTGCGGAATTTCATGAGCAACTCCCTGGCGTGCTGAAGGCACAGATAGTCTTGATATCGACCATGGGAGCGAGATGTTGAGGGAGGGGTTCCCCTTAATGCGGGTGGTGCCGAGATATTGACTGATACAAACTTGGCCAAGGGCGAGCTTGGCCCGAAATTACCACCTGCCGCGGCCGCCGTAATAACCGCCCACACCAACACCCACGCTGACGCTCGGGGCGGCGTAGTAGCCGGGGGCATATCCGTATGCCGGTGCGTAGCCATAGGGCGGCGCGACGATACATCCGGAAAGACCCACTGCGAAACCTATCGTTAACAGTAATTTGAGCATGGTTCCTCCCTCTTCACGAGTTGGAGGCGCCGGAAGCCGTATTCGTTCGGCCTGCCTTGTGACGGCAAATTACGAAGCCTCGGTTTAATCGGGCTTTATTTACAGTTGCTTACCCGTTCGACACTTTGGGCATTCGCCGATTGGCGGGTTCTTTGATGGCCAGAAATGAAAAACGGGCCGAAAGGCCCGTATTCATTGATTGTCTGGCGGAGGCGGTGAGATTCGAACTCACGGAAGGATCACTCCTTCGCCGGTTTTCAAGACCGGTGCCTTAAACCGCTCGGCCACACCTCCAAGCCCTAAATTGTAACCTGAAAAATCCTTGTTGCGGCGCTCAGCGGGTCTGTAATCACTGCGGATCTTTCAGAAACAGCGCCTGCAGATCATTCAGGAAGGCCTGGCCAAGTGGCGTCGGCGCGATCTTTTCGTGGTCGCGCGTAATCAGCTTGCGCCGTTCCGCCTCCTGCAAAGCCGGCTCGATGGAGGTCATCGACATCCCCGTGCGCTCGATGAATCGGTGCACTGGAAACCCTTCCACCAGCCGCAGCGCGTTCAGCATGAACTCGAACGGTAGATCGCGGGTCCCGACCTCATTCTCTTCCTGCACTGCCGTGCCGGCCAATGCCCGCTCGATGAAGGTGGTCGGGTGCTTGTAGCGCACCTGACGCAGCACGCGGTTCGGAAACGACAGTTTGGTATGCGCGCCCGCGCCGATGCCGAGATAGTCGCCGAAGCGCCAGTAGTTCAGATTGTGCTTGCTCTGCCGATGCGGCTGCGCATACGCGGACACCTCGTAGCGTTCATAACCGGCGGCCGTGGTGCGTTCGTGAATCCAGTCCTGCATGTCGGCCGAAGCATCGTCGTCGGGGAGCGCAGGCGGGAATTTCGCAAACAGCGTGTTCGGTTCGAGTGTGAGGTGGTATAGCGACAAATGCGGCGGCGCGAACGACAACGCCGTTTCCACGTCAGCCTGACATTGCGCGAGCGTCTGCTGAGGCAGCGCGAACATCAGATCGAGGTTGAAGTTGTCGAAGGTGGTCGCGGCCACTTCGACCGCGTGGCGTGCTTGTGCCGAGTCGTGAATCCGGCCGAGCGCCTTCAGATGCGCTTCATTGAAACTCTGGATACCCACCGACAGGCGATTCACGCCGCTTGCACGAAACTGCGCGAACTTGTCGGCTTCGAAGGTGCCCGGGTTGGCTTCGAGCGTGATTTCCGCGTCGGCGTCGAGCGGCAGCAGCGCGCGCACGTCGGACAACATGCGGTCTAGCCCCGCCGCCGACAGCAAGCTGGGTGTGCCGCCGCCGATGAACACCGTGTGCACCTGGCGGCCCCACACGAGCGGCAGCGCCAATTCGAGGTCAGCGCGCAGCGCGTCGAGATATTCAGTCTCCGGGAACGTATCGCCTTTCCATTCATGCGAGTTGAAGTCGCAGTACGGGCACTTGCGCACGCACCACGGAAAGTGCACATACAACGCCAACGGCGGCAATGACGTCAGGCGAATGCTGCCTGGCGACGTGAATGCCTTGATGACGCCGTTGCCGATATCGGCCGGCGCCGGTTTGATCGGAATCACGCTTCCTCCGTCAAGCGCGCGAGCAGTTGGCGCAAAGCAATCGCGCGGTGGCTGCTGGCGTTCTTCACCGCCGGTTCGAGTTCCGCGGCACTTGCATTCAGCGACGGCAGGAAGAAGTACGGGTCATAGCCGAAGCCGTGCTCGCCGCGTGGTGCGTCCAGCATTTCGCCGTGCCAGCGACCTTCGGCGATCAGTGGTTCGGGATCGTCCGCATGACGCACGAGCGCCAGCACGCAGTAGTAATACGCGCGACGATCGGTTTCACCCTGCAAGGCTGAAACGAGCTGTGCATTGTTCGCCGCGTCGCTCCTTTCACCCCCTGCACGCTGCGCGTAGCGCGCCGAATAAACGCCCGGCGCGCCGCGCAGAACACGCACGCACAGACCGGAATCGTCGGCGAGCGCGGGCAGGCCAGTGAGCTTCGCCGCGTGACGTGCCTTGGTCAGCGCGTTTTCGACGAAAGTCGGATAGGGCTCTTCCGCCTCCGGCACGTTGAGCTCGCCCTGCGGAATCAGGTCGATGCCGGCCGCACCGAGCAGTGCGGCGAACTCGCGCAGCTTGCCCGCGTTGTTCGACGCCAGCACGACCTTCTTCAATGGCGAACCGGACGCCGCAGCGCCATTGCCCTGGCGAATCTCACTCACTCTTTTGCTCCAACGCTTCTTTCTGCTTCGCGATCAGCGTGTTGATGCCGTCGCTCGCCAGATCGAGCAGCGAATTCATTTCATCGCGCGAGAAAGGCACGCCTTCGGCCGTGCCCTGAATTTCGACGAAACCGCCCGCGCCCGTCATCACCACGTTCATGTCGGTGTCGCATTGCGAATCTTCGTCGTAGTCGAGATCCAGCACCGGAAGGCCGTTGTACACGCCGACCGAAATCGCCGCTACGTAGTCGCTGATCGGCGAGGTTTCGATGCGGCCCGTAGCCAGCAGTTTGGCTACCGCGTCATGGGCGGCCACGAACGCGCCGGTGATGCTGGCCGTGCGCGTACCGCCGTCGGCCTGGATCACGTCGCAATCGATATGCAGCGTGCGCGCGCCGAGTTTCTCGAGATCGAACACCGAGCGCAGTGCGCGGCCGATCAGACGCTGGATTTCCTGAGTGCGGCCGGTTTGCTTGCCGCGCGCGGCTTCGCGGTCGCTGCGGGTATGCGTGGCGCGCGGCAGCATGCCGTATTCGGCGGTCAGCCAGCCCTGGCCGCGGTCGCGCAGGAACGACGGCACGCTTTCGGCGATGCTCGCCGTGCAGATGACCTTGGTGTCGCCGAATTCGACCAGCACCGAGCCCTCCGCATGCTTGGTGTAGTGGCGCGTGATGCGCACGTCGCGCAGCTGATTGGCCTGGCGGCCGCTGGGGCGTTGGGTGTTGTTGGTCATGTTGGGATCGGTCTGGAAGAAAAGCAGGAGGGAAAGCGCAATTTTACCGCCGATCGCGTTGGGCGCGGGACAGCCTGTCCGTCGGACGGCTGCCCGCATGTGGCGGGGCTCTGCGCGGGATAGCATTTCGCGGGTGGCGGCGCCCGTGCAAAGCGGTCCCGTCGGTAAAAATGGGATAATGCGGATTCTCCGCCCCGCGTCTCGTACACGCCGGGCGATTCAACTCTCCGGCCATCGTCAAACGCATGGCCACAATCGCGAGAAATACGATGATCTACAGCATGACTGGCTATGCGAGCGCCACGCGCGAACTCGTCGCGGCCTCGGGCACAGGTGGCGTCAGCGTATCGGTCGAACTGCGCACGGTGAACTCGCGCTTTCTCGATCTGAATTTCCGGATGCCGGAAGACGTGCGCGTTTGCGAGCCGACCCTGCGCGAAATGCTGATGAACAAGCTCTCGCGCGGCAAGGTCGACATTCGTATCAATCTGCAACGCAGTGAGCAGTCGGCTAACGCGGGCTCGGTCAATCGCGATGCGCTTGCGCAACTGGCCCTGCTCGAACGCACCGTACTCTCGACGTTCCCGGAAGCCGGGCGCCTGCGTACCGGCGAAATTCTGCGCTGGCCGGGCGTGCTGGCCGAAACCGGCGTGGCGCCGGAAGTGCTGCGCGACGCGGTGCTCGCGTGCGGCAAGCAGGCGATTGTCGATCTGATCGACGTGCGCGCCCGCGAAGGTGCGCAACTGGCAACGATGCTGCTCGCCAACGTCACCGAGATGGAAGCGATCGTCACGAAGATCACGCCGCTCGTGCCGGAACTGATCGCGAAGCATCAGCAGAAGATCGTCGAACGTTTGCAGGAAGCGCTCGGCATCGCAGCGCCGGATACGGCAGCGACGATCGTCTCGCGCGAAGAAATCAACGAACGGATTCGCCAGGAAGTGACGATGTACGGCATCCGCATCGACATCGCCGAAGAACTGACGCGCCTCACGGCTCACCTGAACGAAACGCGTCATGTGATCGAGAAGGGCGGCAAGGTCGGCAAGCGGCTCGACTTCATGATGCAGGAACTGAATCGCGAAGCGAACACGCTCGGCTCGAAGGCCGCCGCAAAGGAACTGGCCGATTCGTCGATGACCCTGAAGCTGCTCATCGAGCAGATGCGCGAACAAGTACAGAATCTGGAGTAAGGCAGGAGCCTCGATAACATGACCGACCACACACGCGAAACCAGCGCACCGCGCAACCCCTACGCCGGTGCTTATCCCGGCAACCTGTTCATGGTGGTCGCGCCTTCGGGCGCGGGCAAGTCGACGCTCGTGAATGCGCTGCTCGCCGGCGACGACGCGATCCGTCTGTCGATTTCGTACACGACGCGCCCGCCGCGTCCGAAGGAGCAGGACGGCGAGCACTATCACTTCACGACGGTCGACGATTTCCTGACGCGTCACGCGGCTGGCGAGTTTCTGGAAAGCGCGGAAGTGCACGGCAACTATTACTCGACTTCGCGCGTGTGGATCGAGGAGCAGATGAAGAGCGGGCACGACGTGCTGCTTGAAATCGACTGGCAGGGCGCGCAACAGGTGAAGAAACAGTTTCACAACGCGGTTGAGATCTTCATTTTGCCGCCGTCTCTGGATGCGCTCGAAGAGCGTTTGAAAAAGCGCGGCCAGGACGAACCGAACGTGATTACACGCCGTCTGCTGGCCGCCGGCAGCGAGATGGCGCACGCGGCCGAAGCGGAGTACGTCGTGATTAACGACAACTTCGAACGCGCGCTCGGTGAACTGCGGTGCCTCGTGGCCGCGACGCGTTCGCGCTTCGCCTCGCAATACGCGCGCCACACGCAGCTTTTCGTGCAGCTCGGCATTCACCTGCCACACGCGTGAGCGCGGCGGTGTGTCGAGCACATAAGGTAGAATAAGCAACATACTGAGAAGGAATCCAACATGGCCCGCATTACCGTCGAAGACTGTCTCAAACAGATCCCGAACCGTTTCGAACTCGCGCTTGCCGCAACCTATCGCGCGCGTCAGCTCGCGCAAGGCCACACGCCGAAGATCGAAAGCCGCGACAAGCCCACGGTTGTCGCGTTGCGTGAAATCGCAGCTGGCATGGTTGGCGTCGAAATGTTGAAGAAGGTGCCTGTTTAAGGCGCACTGCTCCGTTTTCGATTGCCCGCATTTGCCACACGTATTTGCCACATGTAATTGCATCAACGTGCAGACCGGTGTCCAACCCTAACCGCTACGGAGGCGAAATTGAGTGCTACCCCGCCCACCGCCACGGAAGTGGAACACGACACTGACTCGCCCTCGTCTGCACGGAAGTACATCGACGCGGTCCTCGAACAGTCGTTTCGCCATCTCTTCGGGCCGACCGTCACGCCGGAGCAACCGCGCCGGCATGACGTCGTTTCGATCGCCAAGCTGACATCCGTTCTGGCCGGCTATTTGCAGCCGGAAGAGATCAAGGACATCAAGGCGGCGTTCCATTTCAGCGACGAAGCCCACCTCGGCCAGTATCGCCAGAGCGGCGAGCCCTACATCACGCATCCTGTCGCCGTCGCCGAAATCTGCGCCGGCTGGAATCTCGACGCCCAGGCGATGATGGCGGCGCTGCTGCATGACGTGATGGAAGACCAGGGGGTGACCAAGGCCGAACTCGCCGAGCGATTCGGCGCCAAGGTCGCGGAACTGGTCGACGGGTTGTCGAAGCTGGACAAGATGGAGTTTCGCAATCGCGAAGAGGCGCAAGCGGAAAACTTCCGCAAGATGCTGCTCGCCATGGCGCGCGACGTCCGTGTGATTCTGGTGAAGCTCGCCGACCGGCTGCACAACATGCGCACGCTGGGTGCGGTGCCGCATGAGAAGCGCCGTCGCGTGGCGCGCGAAACGCTGGACATCTACGCACCGATCGCGCACCGGCTCGGCCTGAACAATACCTATCGCGAACTGCAGGACCTGAGCTTCGCGAACTTCAACCCGCATCGCTACGCCACGCTCGAAAAAGCCGTCAAGGCCGCGCGCGGCAACCGGCGTGAAGTGGTCGGCAAGATTCTGGAGTCGGTGCAGCGCGCGATTGTCGACGCGAAGCTCGACGCCGAAGTCACCGGCCGTGAGAAAACCATCTTCAGTATCTACAAGAAGATGCGCGACAAGCAGTTGTCGTTCTCGCAGGTTCTGGATGTATACGGGTTCCGCGTGGTGGTTGAGAGCGCGCTGGAGTGCTACACCTGCATCGGCGCGCTGCACGCGCTCTACAAGCCGGTGCCGGGCAAGTTCAAGGATTACATCGCGATCCCGAAGGTCAACGGCTATCAGTCGCTGCACACCACGCTGGTCGGCCCGTTCGGCGCGCCGATCGAGTTCCAGGTGCGCACGCGCAAGATGCACGAGATCGCTGAGGCGGGCGTGGCCGCGCACTGGCTGTACAAGAACGGCGGCGCCGATCTGAACGACGTGCAGAAGCGTGCGCATCAGTGGCTGAAGTCGCTGCTCGACATTCAGAGCGAAGCGGGCGATTCGAGCGAATTCCTGGAACACGTCAAGATCGATCTGTTCCCGGATGCGGTCTACGTGTTCACGCCGAAGTCGAAGATCATGGCGTTGCCGCGCGGCGCCACCGCACTCGACTTCGCGTATTCGATCCACAGCGACCTGGGCAACCAGTGTGTCGCGGTGAAGATCAACAACGAACTGCTGCCGCTGCGCACCGAGTTGAAGAGCGGCGATATCGTCGAAGTGATCACGGCGCCGTATTCGAAGCCGAATCCGGCCTGGCTCGGTTTCGTGCGTACCGGCAAGGCACGTTCGGCGATCCGCCATTATCTGAAGACGATGCGTTTGAACGAGTCTGTTCAGCTCGGCGAGCGCCTGGTCGACCAGGCGCTGAAGGGCTACGGGCTGGCGCTGTCAGACGTGACGCCGGAAGCCTGGGAAAAGCTCGTACAGTGGACGGGCAACAAGAACGGTCAGGAAATCTTCGCGGATATCGGGCTGGGCCGGCGCGTCGCGGCGGTCATGGCCAAGCGTATTGAAGTATTGATGAGCGGGCGCGATGCCGACGACGATGGCTCGCGTGACGGCACAACGTCGCATGCGCCGCCAGTCGTCATCACCGGCACCGAAGGGATGTCGGTTCAGTTGTCCGCCTGCTGCCGTCCGATTCCGGGCGACGACATCATGGGCTACATCGGTATCGGCCTCGGCATGGCAATCCACACCACGGATTGCCGCGTCGCACAGCGTATCCACCGGCGCGATCCGGGGCGCTGGATCGATGTGGCGTGGGCGCCGCAGCCGGGACGTCTGTTCGACGTCGCGGTGAAGGTGCTGGTCAAGAACACCAAGGGTGTATTCGCCCGCGTGGCTGCCGACATTACATCGGCGGATGCGAACATCGTCCACATTGCGATGGACGAAGATCTCTCGCAGGAATCCACGGTGCTGCGCTTCGTGATCCAGGTGAGTGATCGTGTCCATCTCGCCAATGTCATGCGCCGCGTGCGTACGAATCCGGACGTGATGCGTATTGCGCGCGAGCGGCCGAGCGAGGAAGGGCATCACCGTCACGACGGCGGGATGCGGATCGACCGCGAGCGGGCGGACTACTGATCTGACGGCTGGCTGAAGTCTGTTCAACGAGGGCGTCTGATCGCCTTTGGCGGTCTTCGGGCGGCACTCGTTGGAATTTGACGCACCCGCCCGCCAGCGAGTCTCACCTGAACTTCAGGGAGAACGCTTATGAACGTAGCTGATCTCACCGGCATGGCGCTCGACTATTGGGTAGCCCGCAGCCTGCACGACTTCGTGCGCGAAATCCACTTTACCGACAGCGGCGAAACCGTCTCGATCCGCGGCAGTGACCGTGGTCGCCCGTGGGACGGCCGTTTTACGCCGTCCACGTCATGGGAAGCGGCCGCCGCGGTGCTGGAGCGTGCGCAACGCTTGGAGGTGCGTGAGCGGACCGATCGTGGTGCGGCACATTGCATCGCAGAATTCGAAGGCGGCCATCGAACCGTGGAAGGGCGAGGAGACTCGTTGCGAACCGCACTGCTGCGGGCGTTCGTCGAAAGTCGCTTCGGCGATAGCGTGGGCGATGTGTTGCGCGAGGCGCAGGCGGTGACTGGCGAGCGAGCGGAGCCGATCGGCGAAGAATCGGTGGAAGGTTCGTTCGAGGATGTGCCAAGTCCCGACGGGCAAATCGGTGATATTCAGTCGGCACCGCGATAGTTGCGGTGACGCCTTCGGGCTGAGGGCTTGGCTTGGAGGGGGTAGCCGCTGTGAAGCAAAACGGCGACGTAAAAAACAAAGGGCCTTCCGATCGGAAGGCCCCTTTATAGATGGTGCGGCTGGCAGGATTCGAACCCACGACCCCTTGGTTCGTAGCCAAGTACTCTATCCATCTGAGCTACAGCCGCACGCTAAACTTGTGACGCTAAATTCAATGAAACCGGGGTAAAACATAAGGCCTCCCCGGAGGGAGGCCACTTGAATAAGTGGTGCGGCTGGCAGGATTTGAACCCACGACCCCTTGGTTCGTAGCCAAGTACTCTATCCAACTGAGCTACAGCCGCACGCAGAAACGAGATTATAGCAAAGGTTTCAAAAAAGGGAAGCGTGTAACTGCGATTTGTCCCATTGCTCCGATCGTGTACCCTTGATAGGCAGTCGCTTGCTGCAGTTACCGGACCATCATGAACAAGGCCTTTGTCAAAGAGTCGAGTGACGAGAATGACGACGATCTCGACGTCGCCCAACCCGAAATCCCCCCGGGTACGAAAAACTACATCACGCCCGCCGGTTACCGGCGTATGCGCGATGAACTGCTGCGTCTGATCGATGTCGATCGGCCGGAGGTCGT
Organism: Paraburkholderia sediminicola; assembly: GCF_046026855.1. GTDB lineage: Bacteria > Pseudomonadota > Gammaproteobacteria > Burkholderiales > Burkholderiaceae > Paraburkholderia > Paraburkholderia sediminicola_A. The sequence goes on from NZ_JAQQET010000004.1 coordinate 12,798, forward strand.
CAGACTGGTGTCGTGGGCAGCCTCGAACGGCGACCGCTCGGAAAACGGTGATTACATCTATGGCAAACGCCGTCTGCGAGAAATCGACCGGCGGATCCGCTTTCTGACCAAGCGCCTCGACATCGCCGAAGTGGTCGACAGCAGCAAACAGGAAAACGTCGGCCAGGTTTTCTTCGGCGCGGCCGTCGAATACGCAACGGAGGACGGCGAGGTGCATATCGTGACGATTGTCGGTGTCGATGAGGTCGATCTGGATGTCGGCCACGTGAGCTGGATCTCGCCGATTGCGCGGGCGCTGCTCAAAGCGAAAATCGGCGATACGGTGACGTTGCACACACCGGCCGGCCCACAGTCGATCGATATACTGGACGTCAAGTATCCGCTGCCTGACACCGGTGGCTAGGCCAATACATTAGCGTGTCGGGTGAGGCGGGCGAGGGCGCTCGTTCAGGCCGTTTCGATACAATCGTCGGCGCCTGAATTGCAACAGGCACGCGTGCTTTCGGTGAGGCATAAAAAAGGCGCCGCGAACGGCGCCTTCGATACTGCAGGTATTGCCAGCTGCTTTAGAAGCGGTGACGCAGACCTGCGGTCACAGCGATTTGCTTGTTGTTGTTCGAAGCGCCCAGACCGTTGATGTCGGCATCGACGATGGCGTTTTCGTTGACTTGCTGGTATTCGCCTTGCAGGTACACATCCGTACGCTTGGACAGCGCGTACGCCGTTTGCAAGTTGAACTGGTTCCAATGCGGACGCGTCCCGGCCAGGCTTGCGCGAGTGTACGTGTACGAACCGGCGATGCTCACTGCCGGCGTCAGAGCGTAGCGAGCGTTAGCTTCGATGTTCTGGAAGTGAGCGCTGCCGCCGCCGAATGCGATGCCGCCCGTTTGACCCGACGCGCCCGCGCCGATGCCGGCCAGACCCGACAGATTTGTTTGGGTGTACACGAGGCCGACGGTAGCCGGGCCGAACGCATAATTAGCACCTGCGCCCCACGTTTGCTGACGAGCAGCAAAGAATGTGTTGTCGCTCGACACTGCACCGCCCGAATTGAACGCCGCCGCCGCGCCTGTTGCGCCGTTGCTGTTCAGTTGCAGGTAGGCAGCGCCGAGGTTCAGGCCGCCCCAGTTGTACGATGCGCCCGCGCTGTAAGCACGATTGTTGGCGAAGCCGTCAGCCTGGTTTGAGAAGCCGTACATGCCGCCGAACTTGAAGCCACCGTAGTTCACGCTCTGGTACTTGACCGAGTTATTGACGCGGAACGAGTTGTTCAGGTTGTCGTTATCGAACGGGTGCGCGAACTGCGTGCCGCCGTATTGCGTGCCGGTTAGTGCCAGCGGACCCACGTAGTCGACCACGCTGTCGTATTGACGGCCGAGGGTCACGGCGCCGAACTGGTCGCTCGTCAGACCGACGAACGCTTGGCGGCCGAATTCACGGCCACCTTGCTTCAGCGTGCCGTCGTTGATGCCGAAGCCGTTTTCCAACGTGAAGATAGCCTTGAGGCCGCCACCGAGGTCCTCAGAACCACGCAAGCCCCAACGGCTGCCGTTCACCGAACCGCTCGTTTCTTGCCAGTTGCTGTGGCCATGCTGGTTATTCGTATAGGTGATGCCGGCGTCGATCAAGCCATACAGCGTGACGCTGCTCTGGGCATGTGCTGCCGTTGCAAAAACGCCCGTGAGGGCCGCGACCATGAGTGTCTTTTTCATCTTGTAACTCCGAGAGCGAGAATGGGCATTGAACCCAGGCTTAAGGAGACCTTCACGCGGGCGCTGCGAGAGGCGAAATCCGCATGAGAAGCGTGCTGTACTCCAGGCACGCCGGTTTCCGATTACGCCGAGTGTAGAGAGACGCTCGCAAAGTGGATGTTCCGAATTGCGCAATAAAGTATTACTGGATTTGAAACGATAGGCGAATGCCGTTTAAGCCTTGCTGATAAAGGCTCGTGGCGTTATTGCGAGGGAGTGGGAGAGGCGAGTCAATCGAATCGCGTTGTTCATTTGCTACAGTAATCGAGGCAAAAAAACAACACGATAAATCGTAACAAAGGATTGTTGTTGTAATGGAAATAGATGATTGTTGATTGTGCGAATAATCGATATCGTCTTAGCAGTTATACTGAAATCTCTGCTTTCCGAAGCAGACTTTTTCGTTGACGAAAAAGATCTCCAAACCTTTGTCGGCGCGACTTTCCAGTCGCGCTTTTTTTTGCCTGACGATTGCGGATTCGCGAACGTCAGTTAGTGCGCCGGCGCAACGTCGTCCACTTCGCCCCAATCGGTCGCCACCGAGACGCTCCAGTCTTCCATCACGTAGCGGCGTGCGTCCATGGGGGACGAGAGCAGATTTTGCCAGTGGTCCCCGTGCCACATAGGATCGAATTCGAAGACCGAAGGTGACGCCTCGGCTGGCGCGGATTGAACGGGAGCCGTCTTTTTTGCGTGCGACTGGGTGAGCCAGGCGATGACGCGGCGGAATTCATTGAACAGCATTGCAATCTCCTGACGCTATTACTTCTTGCTACCGATTTCCATCATGCTGCGATAGATGCGGCGCAACAACTCGGACAAACACTTACTAAAAACATTTCTTGTTACATATTCCGGCCGCGCGCTGAAATTTTTGCCGATACCGATCGAGTTTTAGATTTTTATTGAGTAATTTTGACTTGAAAGTATATTCAGTTTTCACTGAATATGGCGTCACGGTTTCGATTTGTTTGGCATCGACTTATCGCGCTGCATACTAAGCGAATATGAAAAATTCGCTTGACGTCGATTCTTCGTTCCCCGTATAACGGCAAGGCTGAATTTCAAATGCCGGATCTGATGCGTAGGGCATTTAAAAATGCTCGATCGCGGATGAAATGGCCATGAAACACAGCTTGAGGGCAATGCCCGATTTTGATAAATCATCGAGGAAACTGGAATATGGAAACTGGTATCGTCAAATGGTTCAACGATGCTAAGGGCTTTGGCTTCATTACATCCGATTCGGGTGGCGAAGACCTGTTCGCGCACTTTTCGGAGATCCGCACCGAAGGGTTCAAGTCGCTGAAGGAGAGTCAGCGCGTCTCGTTCGAGGTCAAGGCCGGCCCGAAGGGCAAGCAGGCGGCGAACATCCAGCCGTTGTAAGTCGCACGGCGCTGCGCTGCGTGTGCCGCTGGGCAATCTGATCGTCACAAAGCCTTCGCCAGATGCGAAGGCTTTTTTATTGCCATTCGTTTATTGACGCTGTGCCTGACGTTATTAACTACCTGGTTCGGATTAGTTAAGGGAAAGGGTGGAAGACAAAACAGTGAAGTTGGAATTTCAAATCGGTGTCGTAAAAACATAATAATTCGCGGTTTTACGGGCGGCTCATGGGGCGTGCGGGAATTCACTTTTTGTGTCGCCTGGCGACAAAGGCAAAGCAATGCTGGCGGGGTGCGCAGCGGCTAACTGGTGCATACTTGCCGCAAAGCCACGCGTCCAAAGTATCCCTTTCATGTCTGAACAGTTTTTGCCGGAACCGGCCCTAGATGTGCCGATCGTCTTCGTCGACCTTGAAACCACCGGCGGCTCGACCAGTGAGCATCGCATCACCGAAGTCGGTGTGGTTGAAATAGGACCTGCCGGCGTGTCGCGCTGGAGTAGCCTGGTCGACCCTCAGCAATCGATTCCTTCCTTCATTCAGCAACTCACCGGTATTACGAACGCGATGGTGCGGGGCGCACCAACGTTCGATGCCATCGCGCCTGCGTTATTCGAACGTCTGAAGGGCAAGCTGTTCGTCGCGCACAACGCCAGTTTCGACCGCGGCTTTCTGCGCGGGGAGTTTCGCCGGGCCGGAATCGCGTTCGATCCAGATGTGCTGTGCACCGTGCGCCTGTCGCGTGCATTGTTTCCCGCGGAGAAGCGCCACGGGCTCGACGCGTTGGTCGAACGTCATGGTCTTGTCCCGTCCGATCGTCACCGCGCGCTCGCCGATGCCGATCTGATCTGGCAGTTCTGGCAACGTCTGCATGGCGGTCTCGTGCCGCCGGACGTGTTGCAGGCGCAGATTGAGCGCACCACCCGGCGCTACCGGCTTGCGGGCGACATCACCGAAGATCTGCTCGATACCGCGCCGGCCGGATGCGGCGTCTATGCGTTCTACGGAGAAGGCGATTTGCCGTTGTATGTCGGGCGAAGCGTACGTGTGCGGCAGCGCTTGCGTTCCCATTTGACTGGTGAGCGGCGTTCGTCGAAGGATATGCGGCTCGCGCAGCAAGTGCGGCGTGTCGAGTGGCGCGCGACTGGCGGCGAGCTGGGCGCCATGCTCGCGGAGGCGCAGTGGATCGCGACGCTGCGCCCCGGCCATAACCGGGTGCCGCGCGTCACGAAGAGCGATCCCGTGGATGCACCCTGGCCGTTCGAAGGTCCGATCGTATTTGAGGAGCGCGAAGAAGCGTCGCACGCGCGCGCTTTTCATGTTGTCGACCGGTGGCGTTACCTCGGGCTCGCGCCTTCGCTCGCGCAGGCAGCGGCGCTGCATGCTTCGAGTGTGGCCGGGCCATTCGAGCTGTCGACGTATCGTCTTCTGCAGAGCCATCTTGCGCGCGGCTTGCGTGTGATGCCACTCAGCGTCTCGAACGGCACGCCTGCGCCGAGCCTGGCTTAATTAAGGGGTTTTACCCGGCCAGCGGCCGGCTGCTTGGGACGGGTTCAATCCAGGCCTGAGCACGGCAGACTGATGGGTGTTCCAAGCCGTCGATTCGATCGCACAGACCGATCAACCCGTTGCGCCGACTCCACCCGCTTCGCAAACGTGACCGAGAGCGCGTGTCAAGGCGCCCGAGCGGGTCGAGTCGTAGCGCGTCAGCGATTTCCAGTTAGCCAGCGATTGCGCCACGCGCGACGGACAATCCTGCGCCGTGCGCAGCGGTTGTACGCGCGCGAGTCCGGCGACAAGCGACTGCGTCAGCCTGTCCAACTGCGGCCTCGTGCTGGTGGCCAGGTCGGGCGCAGGGCCTTCGGGCGGCCGCGTGCTGCGCCAGGTGACAAATAGCGCGTTTTGCACGTCCTTGCTGGCGTCGATCTGATCCTGGAAGAAGGCGTGCGCAAACGCCGGATCGACGTTCGCGGCGACTGCGCGCTTTTCGACATCGGCGAGCAACGCGTTCTCGCGCGGCGTATCCGTGATCGCCTGATGGTTTGCCCACTTCCAGCGTGCAACGGGCTCCGCGAGGGCGAGGCGCTGCGAGGCCAGTGCTATCAGACTGGTCAGCGCGGTGTCGTCGCCGTCCGCGACGGCCGGGGCGGGCGCGAGCGCAAGTGCGGTGAACAACGCGAGCGCGCACAACGTTCCAAAGCGATACGAGCGATTCATGGAAGGCGGGAGTGGCCGGTAGGCCGCGGAAGAAAAACCAGAAGAATAGACGATGCGTGGCTCAAGCGGGCGCGTTGAGCGATCGGAAAACAAACTACCAGGGGATATTTAAAGACGCCCGTCGGAGACGCGCGCTATCAATGCGCCGGGCTGCGTAAGCCAGGCGCCGCGATCAGGCCGGCGTAACCCGCGCCGCGAAATCGGCAAAAGACAATCGTAGGGGCGCGTGAGAACATGCGCCGCGCGCCGGACGCGCGGACGCTGATGCTGCATCGCGCCACTGCACAATTACTTCGAGTCGCACGACTTGCGTTGTTCGTCGAAAAATGCGCGAACATGCTCAGGCAGTTCGGCACCCAGAAACTCGACGCCAGCGGGTTCCGGATCCGGACTAAAAACTTTATCCGGGGTCGGAATCTTCGGTGGTTTGGCATCCATGATCTCTCTCCTTTACAAACCGATTATCTGCCTCGGTCCCCGTTTTACACCAGTGTCTGATGCGGCTCACATGTTGTTTGTTGCTTTAACGGTACAGGCCGACATGGGAACAGAATGTTTGAATAGAATTTACCGGTTGACTGTGCACAACTGAATTCGCCGTAGCCAATCGAAACAGTCCCATATCCCCGCCGTTCCCTTCTCAGCCTTACCCAGCATACCTCAGCGGATTATCTCCGTTGCATCACGGTACCGCCTGTTCATTGGTGTTGATATGAACAAATCACTGCGATTTTTGTGCACTGCCGCATTGGCAGGATTTTCTCTGCGTTAGGCCGAACGTTCGTTAATTACCGATTGGTTTAGCACGTTCATTCAGCCCCCTAATTATTTGTAAACGAACGATTGCGCCACTTCGTTGACGAACGAGAATACTTTTCGACATATTTTTCGCAAGTAAAACGCGCCGCGCTCTGGACGAAGCGCGGCGCTCGCGGGGGGGGGGTTACGCGTTTGGCGCCGGAATTCTCACGGGTAGGGAGTAGGCCGCGGGTTTGTTGGCGACTTCGACTTGTCCGTGAATCCGCGCCTGATGGCCGTCGGCAAACATGTAGTACGGGAACGGACGGGCAGGTTCCGAGGCGGCGTCGAGCCGTGAGATCAACTCCGGCGCGAGCGTGAAATCGAGCGAGCCGAGCGACTCCTGTAACTGCTCCGGCCGGGTTGCGCCGACAATGATGCTCGACACGCCGCGCTTCTGATGCAACCAGTTAAGCGCGACTTGCGCCATCGGCCGCCCTGCCAGATTTGCAACGACCTCCAGTTCCGCGACGATGCGAAAGTTGCGCTCGGTCAGCTTGTCGAATCCCGGCGGCGGCGCACTGGCCATGCTCGCGAGGCGCCCGTTGCCGGAGGCATGGCTTGCCGCCGCGCCTTGCGAAGGACGGTATTTGCCCGACAGCATCCCCATGCCCAGCGGACTCCAGGGTACGAGCCCCATGCCCAGATTGGCGGCGAGATCGGCGAACTCGTTTTCGGCGTTGCGCTCGATCATCGAGTATTCGAGCTGCATCGCCGCGACCGGTTCGAAGCCGCGCCAGTCGGCAAGTGTCTGCGCGCGCCCGGCAAACCACGCGGGCGTATCCGACAGGCCGACGTAGCGGATCTTGCCAGCGCGCACCGCGTCGTCCATCGCGCGCATCACTTCGTCTACGGGCGTGACGCGATCCCACGTGTGCAGGTAATAGAGATCGATGTAGTCGGTGCCCAGACGCTTGAGCGAGCCGTCGAGCGCACGCAGCAAATTCTTGCGATGGTTGCCGCCCGCGTTCGGATTGCCGGTCTCGGCGTTGTAGCCGTATTTGGTGGCGATCACGACCCGGTCGCGTAGACCGCGCGCCGCAACGAATTTGCCGAGCCATTTTTCGCTGGTGCCTTCGGTGTACAGGTCGGCGGTATCGATGAAGTTGCCGCCGGTCTCCACATACAAGTCGAACAGACGTTGCGCTGATTGTTCGTCGGCACCCCAGCCCCATTCGGTACCGAAGGTCATCGTGCCGAGTGCGATCGGGCTCACGCGAAGGCCTGAGCGGCCGAGCAGGTTGTAGCGGTCCATCGTCATATCAGTCTCCTGGCGTGTCAGGCGGGAAGAATTGAATCGATGGAGCTATCGTGCGCCGATTTTTTACTTGGGAAAATGCCGTTTGTCTGCAAGGATTGTGAAGTGTGACTTAATAATGGAGGTCACGATGGACCCAGCCCAGTTGCCGGCGTTGATGGCGTTCGCGTGCGTGGCGCGCCACGGCAGCTTCACACACGCGGCCGCTGAAAACGGTGTGACGGCATCGGCGCTCTCGCAAAGCATCCGTTCGCTCGAGATGCAACTGAACGTGCGCCTGTTCAACCGGACCACCCGGCGTGTCGCTCTGACAGAGGCTGGCGCGCAGTTTCTCGCGCGCGTGCTGCCTGCGCTGGGTGATCTGGAGGCGGCCTTCGAGGCACTCGATGAAACCCGCGATCAGCCCGCCGGCACGCTGCGCATCAATTTGCCGAGGGTCGCGAGCGAGTTGCTGGTGCTGCCGCATCTGGTCGAGTTCACGCGCCGCTATCCGCAGATCCGTCTCGACCTGACACTCGACGATGGTTTCGCCGATATGGTCGGCGAAGGTTTCGACGCGGGTATCCGGCTCGGCGAACGGGTAGCGCAAGACATGGTGGCGGTACCGCTGGGTGGGGAGATCCGCATTGTCGTAGCCGGCTCGCCAGCATACTTCGAACGCTATCCAGCGCCGGTGACGCCTGCCGATCTCTCAGCTCACGATTGCCTGCATTACCGCTTCTCAACGAGCGGTGGCATCTATCGATGGGAGTTCGCACCGCCCGACGATCCGTCGCGCGTGTTTGAAGTCGAGACACGTGGGAGCCTCGTCACCAACGATCTGCACACGATGGTGCGGGCGGCGGAGCAGGGCGTGGGTCTCCTGCATGTGATCGACGATTACGTCGACGAACAACTCGAAGATGGCCGGTTGGTGCGTGTGCTGGACGCGTGGTGCCCGAGCTTTCCTGGTTTTTATCTGTACACGACGAGCCGTGCGCAGATGCCGTTCAAGTTGCGTGCGCTGATCGATTTCCTGAAGGAGAAGCGTGGGGTTCGGTAGACCTCGCGGGTTGCTTCGGCTTCATGCTGCGAGCCGTTGCCTCAGATAGGTCGTTGAGCGGCTCTCGTTGGTGCGCGCATCTTCAGTCGGCGGACCGCTCGCCACAGCAGAGCGATTGCGGATGGCGTCCATGTTGACGAACCGTATGCTCATTTCCTCACGCCAAAACATCGTCACCTGATGCCAGGTCGGTCAACGCGCGAGCCGCCGCCTATCATTGAAGAAGCTATCTGCGGCGCACGGTGCGGTGGATAACGGTCGCGCCAGGTCTGCCGCGGAAGATGGCTGTCTTAGCCCTTCTGAGAGTTCGCCATGGAAAACGCTGTCTATTGGAAAGGACGCCAGGTCGGAATCGAGTGTGCCGGCAGGATATTGTGGTTTGCGTCAGCACCGCAGGAAGCGATGTTGGCGTATGGCATGAAGCCGCCTGAGAACGTGATCGCTGAAGACGCTCTAGTTGTGCGCAATCTAGGCGTGACCGCGCGATCCGATCGATTGGATTTTGGCGATTGAGATGGGGCAACCGTGGTGGGTTAGTGCGGGCAGAGTTGGCGTTGAAGTAACGGCAGTCGGCGTTGACCGGGACGGAGGTAGTTGCGCCTCCGAGGATTTCAGAAAACAGGCGCAAGGATTAGCAGAAGGCAGGTAACAGAAAGCAAAAAGCCCAGTCACGAGGACTGGGCTTTTTGCTTGAATCTTGTGGTGCCGGAAAGAGGAATCGAACCCCCGACCTTCGCATTACGAATGCGCTGCTCTACCGTCTGAGCTATTCCGGCATCAGGAGAAACGAGATTATAGGGACTTTTTTAGGAACTTGGCAAGCCCTGGCGATTACTTTTTTGTTTCGAGATGGTAGCGGGTGACGCGGTCGACTTCGTTCTTCGAACCGAGGAATACCGCCACACGCTCGTGCAGGCTCTTCGGCTGGATGTCCAGAATACGCTTCTCGCCGTTGGTCGCGGCACCGCCCGCCTGCTCGACGATGAACGCCATCGGGTTCGCCTCGTACATCAGGCGGAGCTTGCCTGGCTTATCCGGCGTGCGCTTGTCCGCCGGATACATGAAGATGCCGCCGCGGTTCAAAATGCGGTGCACGTCGGCCACCATTGACGCGATCCAGCGCATGTTGAAGTCGCTCTGGCGCGAACCGTCGTTGCCGGCCTTCAACTCGCCGATGTATTTCTCGACCGGCGGATACCAGTGCCGCTCGTTCGAAGCGTTGATCGCGTATTCACGCGTTTCAACCGGAATGCGCATATCGCTTTGCGTGAGCACCCACGAACCCAGTTCGCGGTCGAGCGTGAAGCAATTCACGCCGTTGCCGGTGGTCAGCACCAGTACGGTTTGCGGGCCGTACACCGCATAACCTGCCGCAACCTGCTGGGTGCCGGGTTGCAGGAACGACTGTTCGGTGGGCTGCTGGCCGTCCGGGCAGCGCAGCACCGAGAAGATCGTGCCGATCGACACATTGACGTCGATGTTCGAGGAGCCGTCGAGCGGATCGAACACCAGCAGGTATTCGCCCTTCGGGTAATTGGCCGGGATCGGGAAGAACTGTTCCATTTCCTCGGACGCCATGCCCGCCAGGTTGCCACCCCATTCATTTGCTTCGAGCAGGATTTCGTTCGAGAGGATGTCGAGCTTCTTCTGCACTTCACCCTGGACATTCTCGCTGCCCGCCGTGCCGAGCGCGTCGCCCAGCGCGCCCTTGCTGACGTGGTAGCTGATCGCCTTGCACGCGCGCGCGACAACTTCGATCAAAAGGCGCAGGTCGGCCGGCAGGTTGTTGGTTTCGCGCTGCTGCTCGATCAGGTACTTCGTGAGAGTGGTACGACGTTGCAAAGCCATTGCTGTACTCCGGGGGCTTGAGGAATATCTCGATTTTAACCGCTCGCTGTGTCGGTTCCGTGCTTTTGAGGTGCAAGGGCGTGCGTTCGTCTTGCTGAGCGCTGTAAAGACCCATGAAATTCAGGCTTTGCGGCGAGCCTTAATAGCAGTGACGGTGCCGGCGAGGCGGGCGGCAAGCGCTGCGGCACGGGCGTGTTCGGCTGGGACTTTCGGCATTTTTGGCCGGTTCGCCTTGGGCATCGGCTCGATCTCGCGTTCGATCTGTTCGCCGGCGGCTGCGGTGGCGACGCGCAGGTCGTAGGCGATCTGCAGATTCAGCCAGAACGGCGCGCTCGCGCCAAAGTAGCGTGCGAGCCGCAGCGCGGTGTCAGCCGAGATGGCGCGCTTGCCACGCACGATGTCGTTGATGCGTGGCGCCGGCACGCGCAGCGCAAGTGCGAGCGCATTGACGGACATGCCGAGCGGCTCGAGGAACTCGTATCGCAGAATCTCTCCCGGATGGATCTCCGGGATGCTTTCGCCCGTGTCGATGTCGGTGAAATCGATGCTGTCCAGATCGGAGCGTTTGATGACCATGCCGGTCTCCCAATAATCAGTGATAGTCGACAATTTCGACATTCAGCGCTTCTCCGTCGACAAAATGAAAACAGATGCGCCACTGGGCGTTGATTCGAATGCTCCACTGCCCGCTGCGCTGACCTTGCAAGGCTTCGAGCCGGTTACCAGGCGGCGCATGCAGGTTGCGGATAGATCCGGCGGCATCGATCATTGACAGCTTGCGGCGTGCGAGCGCCTGCATGTGAAGCGGTAGCGAATGCACGAACTTGCCCTGAAAGATTGCCGCTGTAGCCTTGTCGCCGAATGTCGTGATCATGGGATGATATAACGCGATGCGTTAAACGTAAACCGTTAAATGAGTACGTTTACTTTCGCCCTGTCGAGCCGATACGAACAGTCGTCCAGTCGGCTAACGTTGACGTCCGCGCGTCGCCTCATGACGAAATTGATGGCGAAATTCAGGACGAAAAAAAGCCGGCAACGCGTGCCGGCTTTTCGATGCGCGAAGCGCTTTCAGATGAGCATCACGCCAACGCTTTTTCCACGATCTCGCGCACGTCGCGCGATTTCACCTGCGACGCCACTTTCTCCAGCGCCGCGCGCATGCCGTCACGCAGCGTCGGCGTAAAGCGGCGCCACAGTTCCAGCGAGCGGGCGAGGCGAGCGGCCACTTGCGGATTGATGGCGTCGAGCGCGATGACCTGATCAGCCCAGAACGCGTAGCCCGAGCCGTCTTCGGCGTGGAACTGCGCAGGGTTCGCCGCACAGAAACTGAAAATCAGCGAGCGCGCGCGGTTCGGGTTTTTCAGGTTGAATGCCGGGTGCGCCATGAGCCTGCGCACGATTTCAATCACCGGACGCTGTGCGCTGCCGCGTTGCGTGGCTTGTAAGGCAAACCATTTGTCGATGACAAGCGGTTCCTTTTCGAAGCGCCGGTAGAAGTCGTCCAGCGCCTGCTGCGCCTCCACGCTGCCGCCATTCGCCGCCGATGCATTGAGCAACGCCGAGAGCGCCGCCGAGCGGTCGGTCATGCTGTTGGCGGAGTCGTATTGCGCGGACGCGAGGCGCACGGTTTCAGCCGGATCGTCCAGTTCCGCGAGATACGACAACGCCAGGTTTTTCAACGCACGATGACCGGATGCCTCCGGCGTCGCCTCATAGGCACCTGGCGTGCGGTGCTTTTCGTACACGGCGAGCCAGTCTTTTCTGAGCGCATTCGCGAGGCGTTTGCGCACGAACTGCCGCGCGGCGTGTACGGCAGCCGGATTCGATTCGGCCATCTGTTCAGCCAGATAAGCTTCCGACGGCAGCATCAACGCCAGCTCGCGGAAAGCGGGCGAGAGCGTTTCGTCGGTCAGCACGCGGGCGAACGCCGCGACCACCGAGTCGTCGAGTTGTAGCGGCACGCCCGTGGCGGCGCGCCCGGCGAGTGTCAGCAGCTCGCGCGTGGCGAGCCGCTGGCCGGCTTCCCAGCGGTTGAACGGGTCGCTGTCGTGCGCGAGCAGGAACGCGAGCTGGTCGACCGGGTAGTCGTATTCGACGATCACCGGTGCGGAGAAATTGCGCAGCAGCGAGGGCAGCGGTTCCTGCGCGACGTTGACGAAGGTGAAGGTCTGTTCGGCCTGCGTGAATTCCAGCACGCGCGTGGTGGAGTCCGCAGCCCTGGTTTCGCCTTCCAGTTGCAGCGGCAGATCGCCGCCATCCTTGCCGATCAGACCGATCGCGAACGGAATCAGCAGCGGGCCCTTTTGCGTTTCGCGCGCGGCGGATACGCCTTCACCATAACCTTGCGTGAGCGTCACGCTGTAGCGTTGCTGCGCGGCGTCGTACTTCGTACGTACCGAGACGCGCGGCGTGCCGGCCTGGCTATACCAGCGCTCGAATTGCGCGAGATCTCGGCCGTTCGCATCAGCGAGCGCGTGACGGAAGTCGTCGCAGGTCACGGCTTGACCGTCGTGCCGCTTGAAGTACAGGTCCATGCCCTTGCGGAAGCCGTCACGGCCGAACAGTGTCTGATACATCCGTACGACTTCAGAGCCTTTTTCGTAGACCGTCATCGTGTAGAAGTTGTTGATCTCGACGTAGCTTTCCGGGCGCACCGGGTGTGCCATCGGCCCCGCGTCTTCGGCGAACTGCATCTGGCGCAGCACGCGCACGTCTTCGATACGTTTGGTGGCGCGTGCGGCTTCGTCCGTCGCGCCGCCCGCCATGTCGGCCGAGAACTCCTGATCGCGGAACACCGTCAGGCCTTCCTTCAGGCTCAGCTGGAACCAGTCGCGGCACGTCACGCGATTGCCGGTCCAGTTGTGGAAGTACTCGTGGCCGACCACCGCCTCGATGTTCGCGAAGTCGGTGTCCGTTGCCGTTTCGGGATTCGCCAGCACGTACTTCGTGTTGAAGATGTTGAGCCCCTTGTTCTCCATTGCGCCCATGTTGAAGTCGCTCACGGCGACGATCATGAAACGGTCCAGATCCAGTTCCAGCCCGAAGCGTTCCTCGTCCCAGCGGATCGAATGCTTCAGCGAATCCATCGCATGCTGCGTCTTGTCGAGATCGTGCGGTTCGACCCACACCTGCAGCAGCTTTTCCTTGCCCGAGCCGCTTTTTACGCGTTCTTCGAGTGCGACCAGCTTGCCCGCGACCAGCGCGAACAGATAGCTCGGCTTCCTGAACGGATCTTCCCAACGGGCGAAATGGCGGCCGTCCGGCAGATCGCCTTCTTCGAGCAGATTGCCGTTCGACAGCAGCACCGGGTAGTCGGCCTTGCTGGCGCGCAACGTGACCGTGAAGGTCGCCATTACGTCGGGACGGTCGAGGAAATAGGTGATACGGCGAAAGCCTTCCGCCTCGCACTGCGTGAAGAAGTTGCCGCCCGACACATACAGGCCCGACAGCGTGGTATTTTCCGCCGGATTGCAGATGCTGGTAAGCGTGAGCTCGAAGTTATCCGGCACGTTGTCGAGCGTGAGGCCGTGCTCGTGCGCATGCGCGTTGGCGAATGGGGCGCCGTCGATCGTGGCGCCGACGAACTCGAGTTGTTCGCCCATCAGTTCGAAATTCGAAGCTCGGGATGCGTCCGGGTTGCGGCGCACACGCATCGTGTTCCTGACGACGGTGCGTTCGGGGATCAGATCGAACTCCAGTGCGACGGTGTCGATCAGGAAGGCGGGCGGCGCGTAATCGGCGCGGCGGATCACATTGGGCGTTGCGGTATCGGCCATGGCGTTCTGTAGTGATGGGACTCGAGCCGTCACGCGTGCTTATGGCGCGCGAGCCGGGCTTGTCGAGCCATTGTACAAAGGCTCGGCGGATCGTGCGGAGCGAACTTTTTACCGAGTCGCCAGGTCAGCGTATTATCGGGCGCGCCACGCGCAGCAAAGCATGCGCGCAAACCAACCCGGTCAAGACTGGCGATAACAGGCAACCCGAGGTAGACCATGAAATTCGATCGATGGACCCGCCGCGCCACACTGCTGCTGGCCACGCTGACGGTGCTGCTGTCCGGCTGCACGACCTACGTGACCACTCAGGTCACGGCGTTCTCCGACTGGAGCGGCAATGACGCCACCCGTACGTATGCCTTTACGCGGGCAGCGGATCAGCAGAACAATCTCGAACTCACCACGTACGAGCGCCTGGTCGGCAACGAACTTGCCACGCACGCGTTCCGTCAGGTCGACACTTCCCAGGCGCGTTATCTGGTCGGACTGTCTTACGGGATTCGCTCGGACATGGTGACAGTCGCGCAGCCGGTGTATTACAACCCCTGGCCGGCGCCGTACTGGGGCCGGTCGTTCGATCCGTGGGGGCCGTGGGGTGCATGGGGTCCGTATCCGACTGCGTACGTGAATCAGAGCTACCCGATTTTCACGCACCTGCTCGGCGTGCGAATCACCGAGCGTGCTAGTGGCAAAGAGGTCTATAACGTGACGGCGCGCAACTCGGGTGGCGAGTCGTCGCTGGTGAGGGCCATGCCGTATCTGGCGCGCAGCGCGCTGGCCGATTTTCCGCTCGGCAACGGCGTGGTCCATACGGTGAAGATCCCTGTCGACAAGAACGGCGGAGCGTCGAACGAAGTCGCTACGACGGGCGCCGCGCCCGCGGCCGCACCGGCGGCAGCGTCGAGTGCGAAGGCCGTGCAGTAAACGCGAGCGGCGCGATCAACGTCATCCGCTGCGACGCAACAAAAAACGGCCCGGCAGGTCATCCCTGCCGGGCCGTTTTCATTCGCGCACAACGTGTGACGTGAGCGCTGCGTGAGTGATCTCGCTTAAACCCCGACGCCGAACAACGCCATCGTCCCCAGAATCACGAACATCACCGCGGCGATGGCGTGCACAGTTTTGGTCGGAAGCCGATGGGCGAAGCGGTCGCCGAGCAGGATCGCGGGCACGTTGGCGATCATCATGCCGAGCGTCGTGCCGGCCACCACGCCGAAGAAATCGTGAAAGCGCGCGGCGAGCGCCACGGTCGCAATCTGCGTCTTGTCGCCCATTTCGGCCAGGAAGAACGTCACGACGGTCGCGCCGAATACGCCGAAATGTGTGCGGCTGGTGTTAGCTTCTTCATCGTCGAGTTTGTCCGGTACGAGAATCCACAAGCCCATCGCAATGAACGACGCGGCGAGGGCCCACCGCATGATGGTCGGCGTGAGCAGCGTGCCGAGCCACGCGCCGAGTGCGCCGGCGCAGGCGTGATTGACGAGCGTAGCGGTCAGCACGCCCAGAATGATCGGCATCGGTTTGCGATAGCGGGCCGCGAGGACGAGCGAGAGCAGTTGCGTCTTGTCGCCGATCTCGGCGAGCGTGACCGCTCCGGTCGAAATGAGAAAAGCGTGATCCACGGTGTGTTGGTTCCCCGGGCCGAGATAAGAACGAGCGACGACCCACGACACCGCCGGGCCCTATTTCGGCGTGTGTGGATCATCAGTCTCGCCAGGCCAAAGGCTGCGGCTGCCATGGCCGTAAAGGCCAAGTTTGTTGACAGGCGCCCCCGCGAACCGCACGTTCGACGCACCCATATGACAGCGGTGCGGACATGCCGCGGGGCGGCTACTCCCCAATGAGGGACGGAGTATAGCAGGCGTGGCCGCGCGCCACCGCTACCCGTCAAAAATCGCGCTGCGGTAAGCGACCGTAAGTTGCGCGTGAGATTTGAACGACGCGCAGCGAATCACTCAGCAGATAGCGCCCGGCATATTGAAGTGTTCCGAAACGAAACACTTATTTCGAAAGTTAAATGAAAGTATCGGTGCGTGTTGGGGGAAGTCATTAACGTCCAGTCGGGCTGCGAAGCTCGCCGCAAGTGGCTTTGCGGGTCGATCACGCGCTGCGCAAGGGCCGCTGGGCCTGCATTTCGGTGTTGTCCAGTCAGCCGTCGTACGAGCGATACGGATACAGATGGATACGTCTTTTGTGGCTGATTTAATCCACAATCTTCAGTATGATTCCGGCGACCATAGGGAGCCTGAGACAATCCATCAGACCAATTGGCAAAGGCGCCTAAATAATCGGGGCCAAGTGCCGTTAAATCGCTGAACCCTATAAGAAGATTGGATTGACCCCCCGGCTGGAGACTGCTGTTCCGTGCGGCGCGTATGCTCTGACGGGTAGGTATTCCGTCAGGCGCTCTCAGCCTCTCCTCGCTTCTACGCGCGAACACCGATATGCCCGATCTGCACTGGACCATTCCGGTCGCTCGCTGGTCTAGCTGGCCTGCTGCCGCAACTGCTGCACCCGATATCGGTTTCATCGAGCCGATCGTGCGGCGTCGCCTGAGCACTTTGTCCAGAGTCGCCCTGAAGGTCGCGCATGATTGCGTGGCGCAAGACGAGGTGCGGGTCGTGTTTGCTTCACGCCACGGCGAATTGCGGCGCACTACGGACATTTTGCGCACCATCAGCGCGGGTGAACCGGTCTCGCCGACCGCCTTCAGTCTGTCGGTACTGAACGCAATGACGGGCGTGTTCGGCATCGCGCGCGGCGACCGTTCCGCTGCCAGCGCGATCTCGGCCGGCGCAGAGACGCTTGGCTATGCGCTGCTGGAGGCATATGCGCAATACGACACACAGCCCGGCTCGCCAGTGCTGCTGGTGTACGCTGATGAACCGGCCGATCCGGCGTATGGCACGATTGAAGACGAAGTGCAGGGTGGCGCGATCGCGATCCTGCTGAACGGTGAAGCGACTGCGGGGCAACTGGTTTGCACGTTGTCCGGCGCAGGTGGGCCGGACAACGTGCAGGGAGCAAGCCACACGGGCGAGGAAAGCGAGTCAGGCACGGAGGAAAGTTTCGCGAGCCAGAGCCAGGCACTGCTGCATTGTCTGGAAACGGGCCAGCCCGCCGTCTGGCAAAGCGCCGGCGCCGCATGGCATTGGAGGTTGCATGAACGCGCGATTTAATTACCTCTGGCGATTCTGCGCGACGGGCATGGCCTTCGTGGTGTTCGGCATCTGCGGTGTGCTGTTTTCGGTGCTGGTGTTCCCGTTTGCCTGGCTGTGGCCGCATCCGGCGTCGCGTCAGCGTGTGGTGACGACCGTGATTCACTGGTTCTTCCGCGCGCTGGTCGCAGTGTTGCGGCGCATCGGCGTAATGGAACTCGAAGTGTCGGGCGCGCAGGTATTGCGCGCCGGTGGCCCGGCGATCGTGGTTGCCAATCACCCGACGTACCTGGACGTGATGGTGCTGTTGTCGCTCACGCCGCGTGCCTGTTGCGTGGTGAAAAACGCGCACTGGGGCAACCCGTGTTTCTGGGGAATCGTGCGCTCGGCGGAATACGTGAGTAATGCCGATCCCTCGGAGCTCGTCGAAGCCGGCGCGCGGCAGCTCGCAGCAGGCTACACAATGATTATTTTCCCCGAAGGTACGCGCAGCCCGGCACCGAACCGCTTGCACGCCTTTTCACGCGGTTTCGCGCATATGGCGTTGAAGGTCGGCGCGCCGATCGTGCCGGTGTTGATGGATTGCGATCCGCCGGCGTTCACCAAGCAGATGCGCTGGTACGACGTGCCGGCGCGCGCTTTCCGGATACGCGTGAACGTGCTCGAGCCGCTTGGCGTCGAGCAACTTGCGGACCACGCCATTACACCGTCTCTCGCGGCGCGCAGCGTGACTAGCGCCATCGAAGCACATATTACTCAGCACCTGTTCGATTATGGATTCTTTAAAACTGGAAATTAAACAGCTTCTGATCGAAGCCCTCGATCTGGAAGACCTGAGTCCGGCCGATATCGACGACGACGCACCGTTGTTCGATACCGACGGCATCGGCCTCGACTCGATCGACGCGCTCGAGATCGGCATCGTGCTGCGCAAACAATACCAACTGACCATTGCAGCGAACGACGAACGCACCCGCGAACATTTCCGCTCAATCAGCACGCTGGCCGCACTGGTCGCGAGTCAACGCGAAACGGCGCATGCTGTGAACGAAACCACAAAAAAAGGGGATTAATCGTGTCCGAGGCAGAGATTCTTGAGCGCATACGCGCCATCTTCAAAGAGAACTTCGCGATCGAGCCGGAGCGCGTGACACCCGACGCGCATCTCTTCGAAGACCTCGATCTCGACAGCATCGACGCCGTCGACCTCGCGATCAAGCTGCAGGAAATGACCGGCCGCCGCATCAAGCCGGAAGAATTCAAGTCGGTGCGCACGGTCGGTGACGTGATCGGTGCGGTCGAATCCCTGCTGGCGGCACAAGGCTGATGCCATTCGTGCGCTCGCGAATGCAAGCGGCGGCGAGCCCACCCGCCGGGGCATCGTCCGGCAGTGAGCGCCATTGGGCCAAAGCGGTGGTGCAGGTCCTGCTAAAACTCGCGTATCCCGCGTTGATTCTGTGTGCCTGGCGCTGGGACACGCCGCGCTACGTCGGCTGCATGCTGTTTGCGATTCTGTGGTTGCAGCGCTGGGCCGGCAGCGGTCCGGTCGCGACCTCGCTGCGCCGGCTCTCCTCGATCGACTGGACCGTGGTCGGCTTGCTGAGCTGCGCCTCGGCGGCGATCGTGTTCACCAACAGCGAACTGCTGTTGCGCCTCTATCCGTCGCTCGTCAATCTGGGCCTGTTGATCGCGTTCGGCGCGACGCTCGTGCGCGGGCCATCGATGATCGAAAAATTCGCACGGCTGGGCAATCCGAATCTGCCGCCGGGCGCCGTGCGCCATACGTGGCGCGTGACCCAGGTGTGGTGCGTATTCTTCGCGCTGAACGGCGCGTTTTCCGCGTATACGGCGCTGTACTGGAGCCGTGCAAGCTGGTCGCTCTATAACGGTGCGATCGCCTACGGATTGATCGGCGTGCTGCTGGTGGCCGAGGTCATCTGGCGTTACCTGGTGGTGCTGCCGCGAGCCGCGCGTTCGGAGGCGGCATGATCGCCTTGCATGATCTGCTGTCGGCGGACCCGGAGGTTTCCGTCGTGAATGCGCCGGTATGTCGCGACGGCGCGACGGTGCTCGATCGCGCTGCGTTTCGCGCGCGTGTCTCGACGCTGGTCTCGCTGGTGCAACCGCAGGCCGCGCGCCGCTACGCGTTGTGTATCGATGATCCGTTCGATTTCGCCTGCGCGCTGTTTGCGTTGTTCGCGTGCGGCAAGGAGCCGGTGATTCCGGCCAATGCGACACCGGGCTATCTCGCCGATCTTGCTAATGCGTATGACGCCGTGCTGACCGATGCCGACCTGCCGCAAGTTGTGCGAGATGCCTGCGCCGCTGCCGACGTCGCACACGCGCGAGACACCTCATACACGATCGATCCGCAAGCCCCGTTGACGCTCTACACGTCGGGTAGCAGCGGCACCCCCAAGCCGATCCGCAAGACCCTCGCGCAATTCAACGCCGAAGTGCACACGCTCGAAAGGCAGTGGGGCGCGCTGGTCGGCGATGCGACGATGCTCGCGAGCGTGCCGCATCATCACATCTACGGTCTGCTGTTTCGCGTGTTGTGGCCGCTCGCCGCGGGCCGCGCATTCGACCGGGTGATCAGCATCGAGCCTTTGCATTTGCAAACGCAGATCGAGCAGTGCGGCGCGACGGTGGTCGTCTCGACGCCCGCGCAATTGTCGCGTTGGCCCGCGTTGCCGGGTTTCGCCGCGTTGATGCCGGCGCCGCGCGCATTCTTTTCTTCAGGCGGCCCGCTCGCCCTGGAAGCCGCGCGGGAATACGCCGCCGCTTATGGTGCCGCGCCGCTCGAAATCTACGGCAGTACGGAAACAGGCGGCATCGCGTGGCGTCGCCAGGACCAGAGCGATGCGTGGCAACCGGTGGGCGGTATCGAAGTACGCCGCGACGAAGAGGGCGCACTGAACGTTCGCTCGCCGCATCTCGACCACACCGGCTGGCATCGCACCGACGACAAAATCGCTTTCGACGCCGATGGCCGCTTTCGCCTGCAAGGCCGCCTCGATCGCGTGCTCAAGCTGGACGGCAAGCGCGTGTCGCTGCCGGAGCTCGAAGCGCGTCTTGCGTTGCATCCGTATGTCGCGCAAGCGGCGATTGTGCCGCTGGAAGGCGCGTCGCGTGAGCGCGTCGGCGCCGTGGTGGCGCTGACCGAAGCGGGCAGCGAGGCATTGCGTGAGGAAGGCC
This sequence comes from Paraburkholderia sediminicola, assembly GCF_046026855.1. Lineage (GTDB taxonomy): Bacteria > Pseudomonadota > Gammaproteobacteria > Burkholderiales > Burkholderiaceae > Paraburkholderia > Paraburkholderia sediminicola_A. The sequence goes on from NZ_JAQQET010000004.1 coordinate 33,231, forward strand.
GCGTGCATCTCGCGCAAACCCTGCGCCGTCATCTCGCTGCGTATTTCGATGCAGTGGTGCTACCGCGTCATTGGCGTTTTCGCCTCACATTGCCGTTCGACGCGCGCGGCAAACTGCCGGTGGCTGCCGTGGCGGCGGCTTTCGAGCCGCGCGCGGACGGCGTGGAAGTGCTCGCCGAAACGCGCAATGCCGACACGCTGCACTACGAACTGCGCGTGCCGCCGACGCTCGCGCATTTCGCCGGCCATTTTCCCGGTCTGCCGATTCTGCCGGGCGTCATCCAGGTGCACTGGGCAATGCGTCTGGCCGCCGAACACGTGCCGGCCGTGCGCGCGCTGGCATCGATCGACCGGCTCAAGTTCATGGCGCCGGTGTCGCCCGGCGCAGTGCTGAATCTCACGCTCGCCCACGACGCCTCGCGTAGGCGAGTGCAGTTCGCGTACCGGCTGAACGGGCGTGAATGCGCATCCGGCGTGATCGTGTATCGGGAGCCTGCATGATGAGCGTCGTCCCGTGCATCGTCATTCCGATTTACAACCACAAGGACGCGATCGGCGCGACCGTCGCCCATCTCGTGGTGCACGGCTTGCCGATCCTTGTCGTCGACGACGGCAGCGATGAGGCGACCCAGCAGGTGCTCGCTGCGCTGGCGCAACGGTACGTGGGTCAGCTCGAACTGCTGCGTTTGCCGGTCAACGGCGGCAAGGGCGCGGCCGTGATGGCGGGCCTGCGCGCCGCACGCGCTGCGGGGTACACGCACGCAGTGCAGATCGATGCGGATGGCCAGCACGACGCGGCGGACGTGCCGCGTTTCATCGAGGCCGCGCAAACCGAACCGGGCGCGGTGATCCTCGGCCGCCCGGTCTACGACGAGAGCGTGCCGAAATCGCGCCTCTATGGCCGTTATCTGACGCACGTGTGGGTATGGATCGAAACGCTTTCGCTGACGATTCGCGATTCGATGTGCGGTTTCCGTCTCTATCCGCTTGCGCTGGCTTGCGAGCTGATCGACAGCGTGCAACTGCCGACACGCATGGACTTCGACATCGAAATTCTCGTGCGTCTCTACTGGCGTCGCGCCGCGTTCCGCTCGATTCCGACGCGCGTGACCTATGCAACCGATGGCGTGTCGCATTTCGACGTGCTGTGGGACAACGTGCGCATCAGCCGCAGCCATACGCGGCTCGTGTTCGGCATGCTGTGGCGTCTGCCGATGCTGCTCGCGCATAAAGTGATGCCACGCCGCCCGGCCGCCGCAAGTCAGCCAGGGAAGCAGGGCGCACAGGATGAACCGGGCAGGCAGGCGGAACACAGCGTACAGCGCCCGCAGGACTGGTGGCGGATCGCCGAACGCGGCAGCCATCTGGGCATGTCGTTGCTCGCGCTCAGTTGCAAGCTGTTTGGCCGCCGTTTCACCGCGCTCTGGCTGCATCCGATCGTCGCGTATTTTCTGCTGACGGGCCGCGCCGCGCGCGAGGCGTCGAGCAACTACTTCACGCATCTCGGTGAAGCCGCACCGCACGGCGATACGCCGCGTCCGGGCTGGCTATCCGCCTATCGTCACATGCTGGCGTTCGCGCAATCGGGCTTCGACAAGCTCGCGGCATGGTCGGGCCGCGTCAATAATGCCGACGTCAAATTCGAAGATCCTTCGGCATTCGAAGCGTTGGTGGCGAGCGGCAAAGGTGCGCTCGTGATCGGCGCGCATCTCGGCAATCTGGAAATGACCCGCGCGCTCGCCGCGCAAGGCGGCTACGCGAAAGTCACCGCGGTGGTCTACACCGATCACGCCAGGCGCTTCAATAACGTGCTGGCTTCGGCCAATAGCCAGTTCGCGCGGCATCTGCTCGAAGTCAGCGACTTCGGACCTGAGACCGCGATGATGATGCAGGAGCGTGTCGATGCGGGCGAACTGCTGGTGATCGTCGGCGACCGCGTACCGGCACACGAAGCGGGCCGTACGACGGAAGCCCAATTTCTCGGTTCGACTGCGCCGTTCGCACAAGGTCCCTACGTGCTCGCTCATGCGTTGGGCTGCCCGGTCTATCTGTTCTTCTGCCTGAAAGAGCACGACGGTTATCGTCTGTATTTCGAGCCCTTCGCCGATCGCATCGAATTGCCGCGCCGCGAGCGCGCACAGCATCTTGCCGCGTGGGCGCAGCGTTACGCGGCGCGGCTCGAACACTATTGCCGCAAGGCACCTTATCAATGGTTCAATTTCTTCGATTTCTGGGCCAGCCCCAAGCGAGGCGCAAATGGCCGAACATGATCTGATCGAAACGCCGAACCTCAGCGCAAAAGAGAACACCGGCGCAAACGCCGCGGCGGTGACGGTTGGCGGCCGCAGGCTGACGATCGAAGAGGTCGTCGCGATCGCGCATCACCGCGCGCCGGTTGCGTTGAGCGCCGATCCGGCGTGGCGCGCGCGCATCCAGCGCGGCGCGGATTTTCTGCGCCGGCATCTGGCGGCGGGTGCGACTGTGTACGGTGTCAACACCGGCTATGGCGACGCGTGCGTGGTCGACGTGCCTCCGGAACTCGTCGAAGCGTTGCCATTGCAACTGACGCGTTACCACGGCTGCGGCATGGGCCAGCATCTCGACGACGCACAAACACTCGCGGTGATCGCCGCGCGACTCAACTCGCTGGCCTATGGTTTTTCCGGCGTGCGCCCCGTGTTGCTCGAACGTCTTGCCGACCTGATCAATCATCGCGTGTTGCCGCGCATCCCGTCGGAAGGCTCGGTCGGTGCAAGCGGCGATCTGACGCCGCTCTCGTACGTGGCCGCCGCGCTTGCCGGCGAACGCGATGTGATGTTCGGCGGCGCCCTGCGCAACGTACGCGAGGTTTGGACCGAACTCGGTCATGCGCCATTGACGCTCGCACCGAAAGAAGGCCTCGCGCTGATGAACGGCACCGCGGTGATGACCGGCCTCGCCTGTCTCGCGTTTGCGCGTGCCGATCATCTCACGCGCCTCACCGCGCGTCTCACGGCGCTCTCTACCGTGGCACTCGACGGCCGCGCTGCGCACTTCGACGCAATGCTATTCGAAGTGAAACCGCACGCAGGCCAGGCAGAAGCGGCAGCGTGGATTCGCGACGATCTGACTGGGCGCGAGGATACGCCGGGGCATCGTCTGCAAGACCGCTATTCGATTCGTTGTGCGCCGCATGTAATCGGCGTTGTGCGCGATGCCTTGTCGTGGGTGCGCCGCGATGTCGAGAACGAACTGAACAGCGCGAACGACAACCCGTTGATCGATCCCGACAACGAGCGCGTGCTGCACGGCGGCAACTTCTACGGCGGCCATATTGCGTTCGCGATGGACTCGCTGAAGGTTGCGGTCGCCAATCTTGCGGATCTGATGGACCGGCAACTCGCGCTTCTAGTCGACGTGAATTTCAACAATGGCTTGCCGCGCAATCTGTCGGGCGCCGCGCCCGCGCGTGCCGCGATCAATCACGGCTTCAAGGCCGTGCAGATTTCATCGTCAGCATGGACGGCCGAAGCGTTGAAGAACACGATGCCCGCGAGCGTCTTCTCGCGTTCGACCGAGGCGCACAATCAGGACAAGGTCAGCATGGGCACGATTGCCGCGCGCGACTGTTTGCGCGTGCTGGAGTTGACCGAACAGGTCGCCGCCGCGCATACACTGGCGACGGTGCAAGCCGCGCATTTGCGCCTGAAGATCGACAGCGCCACGCCGGTCCCCGCGCCGCTGCAAGCCTTCATCGACAGCGTGAGCGCGCAGTCGCCGTTCGTCGACGAAGACCGTGCTCTGGAAAGCGACCTGCGTGCGCTGACCGCGCGCATCGCCGCGTGCAATTTACTGGACGACTATCGCGGAGGCTCGAACGCATGACCGGCTCCCCTAAAGTGCTGACGGCCAGCGCGACGGTCGAAGTGCCGTTTCACGACGTCGACGCGATGAACGTGTGCTGGCATGGCAACTATCTGAAGTACTTCGAGATTGGCCGCGCGGCGCTCTTGCGCACCTTCGATTACGACTACCGCGAGATGCAGGTTTCGGGTTACCTGTGGCCGATCGTCGAGGCGCATCTGAAGTATGTGCGTCCGGCTACCTACGGTCAGGCGCTCGAAGTGCGCGCGCAACTGCTCGAACACGAAAACCGCCTGAAAATAGGCTATGAGATTGTCGATTGCGCAACTGGCACGCGGCTGACGAAGGGCTACACGATCCAGGTCGCCGTCGATGCCGCGACCCAGGAATTGCAGTTCGTGTCTCCGCCGGTCGTATTCGAAAAGCTGGAGCGCGTATGGGGACAATGAACTTGCGCGGTGTGGCAGCGAGCGCGTTGCTCGCACTAGGTACGGTCAGCGTTATAAGCGCATTGAGCCTATCAGGCGCGGCAGCGTCTGCGGCAGAAGCCGCGCAGTCCACCGATAACCCGGCACTCGTCTCGCAGATCGCCTCGCACCTCGCACAAGCCAAGGGCGTCCGCGCGCAATTCACGCAAACGCAAACGCTCGCCGCGATGAAGCAGCCGCTCGTCAGCACGGGTTCACTGCTGTTCTTCCGCGATCGTGGCGTGATCTGGCAGATCGACACGCCGTATAAAGCCACCTACGTCATCACCGACGCGGGCGTCACCGAAGTCAACGCAAACGGCCAGCGCGTGACGGCTCACAGTGCCCAGGGCACACGCGGCGTCGCGCAGGTCTCGAAGATGATGCGCGCGATGCTCGGCGGCGATCTGTCGGCGCTGTACTCGCAATTCGACGTCGGGGCCGAAGGCAGTGTCGCGCAGTGGCGTATGCAACTCACGCCGAACCAGCCACAGATCGCCCAGTCGATCAAAGGTTTGCAGATGAATGGCGGCGACTACCTGCAAAGCTTGCGCATCACGCTCGCGAACGGCGACGTCACGAAGCTCGACTTTGCGAAAAGCGCGGCCGTGACCGAACCGACGCCGGCTGAACGCAGCTTGCTCGGAGCGCCGTAATGCAGGTGCTGCAACAGCGGTCCGCGAAACAGGCGTGGGGTATGCGCGTCGCGTGGCTGCTGCTCGCGCTCGCCGCGGCGCTGTATTGCGGTTGGCGTTTCGCGGGACCGTCGCCGCTGCAAACCAATCTGCTGGCTTTGCTCCCCGCCACCGAAGCGGATCCGGTCGCCGAAAAGGCGGTCGATACGCTGGCGAGCGCGCTTGGCGACCGCACCGTTTTTCTGGTCACGAGCAACGATGATGCGCACGCCAGGGCGGCAGCGAAACAACTCGGCGCGTCATTGCAGAAGAGTGGGGCGTTCGGCTCAGTGACGGCGGAATTGCCGCCGTTCGATCTGTCGCAGATTGCGGCGCTGTACATGCCGTATCGCTTCGGTTTGCTGGCGCCTGCTGACCGCGCGACTCTCTCGCAGAGCACTGCTTCAAGCGCGGTGTTGCACGACGCCCCGCAGGATGTCCCCGGCCCCGAAGGAAATGCCCTTGGGGGACTGCATGACGCGCTCGCGCAGCGTATCTACAGCCCGTTACGCGGCGGCCTGACCACACCACTCGCCGACGATCCGTTCGGCTGGCTCGAACACTGGCTTGGTGGCCTGCCGCTCGCCACGTCGAATCTCGAACTCGAAGACAACATGCTGGTGTCGCATCGCGGCACCGCGACCAGCGTACTGATCGTCGCCACGCTGCCGGGCTCGGCCTACGAATCGAAAACCCAGCACGCCGTGCTTGTCGCGCTCGCACAAGGCGAAAGCGCGTTGAAGCAGGCGTTCCCCGATGTGTCGGTGGCGAGAACCGGCGCGGTGTTCTACGCGGAATCGGCTCGCAGTGCGTCGGAGCATGAGGTGCACCTGATCGGCGTCGCGTCGCTGTGCGGGATTGCGTTGCTGATGATGTGGGTGTTCCGCTCGCCGCGTCTGTTGCTGCTCGGTTTCGTTTCGACGGCGCTGGGCATCGTCTGCGCGCTCGCGGTGACCATGCTGGTGTTTGGCCAGTTGCATCTGTTGACGCTGGTGTTCGGCGCGAGCCTGATCGGCGAAGCGGTCGATTATTCGATCCAGTATTTCGTGGTGTATCTCGGCGCGGGCAGCGATTGGGATTCGCGCCGTGGAGCGCGTGCGGTACGTCCTGCCTTGACGGTTGCGCTTGCCACCAGCCTGCTCGGCTACGCGATCCTCACATGGGTACCGTTCCCCGCGCTCAAGCAGATTGCTTGCTTCGCGATTGCCGGCATTACGACGGCGTTTGCCTCCGTACTCTGGTTGTTGCCGGCATTGCTCACGCGCGCGCCGAAGCGCAGCCCACAGCGCGTATTCGCCGGGGCGGCGCGTGTGCTGACCGTCTGGCATCGCACGATCGGCGGCAAGCGCGCATGGTTCGTCGCGGCGCTGTTGCTGATCGTGGCGATTCCCGGTTGGTTGCGTCTGACGAGCGACGACGATATCCATCTGCTGATCCAGCGTGATCCTTCACTGGTCGCGCAGGAAGACAAGGTGCGCGCGGCCGTTGGCGTGGATAACAGCGCGCAGTTTTTTGTGGTGCGCGGCGAGACGCCGGAGATCGTTTTGCAGCGCGCGGAAGCATTGGGCACGAAACTGGATGGCTTGAACGGCACGGCGAACAAGGTCGGCAGCTATCAATCGGTGGCGCAATTCGTGCCGTCCGCGAAACAGCAGAACGAAGATCGTGCGTTGCTTGCACAGCACGTGTTCAAGGATCCCGCGGCATTGCGCGCCACGCTGCTGCAGGCGGGCTTTAAGGACGAAGTCGCCGATGCCTGGCTTGCTGCGTACGCGAAACCGCAGCCGCCGCTCACGGTCGACACGTGGCTCGCCGCGCCGTGGTCGCAACCGTACAAACATCTGTGGCTGGGTGTGGTCGATTCGGCGACCCAAGCCTATGCCGCGGTCGTCATCCCGCAGGGCGTCACACCACAGAACGAGCCCACGCTGATCGCCACCGCGCAGGCGGTGTCCGGCGTCGTCTTTGTCGACAAGGCGGCGAGCGTTTCGAAGCTTTTCGGTGCGTATCGCGTGGATAGCGGCTGGTGGCTCGGCGGTGCGCTGGCGCTCGTGCTCGTCCTGCTGATGCTGCGGTACGGTGTGCGTGGCGGCATCGCCGTGACGCTGCCGGTGCTGCTCGCGGTCGGTGTCACGCTTGCTGTGTTCGGCTACGTTCACGTGCCGCTCAATCTTTTCAACTGGCTCGCGCTGATGCTGGTGCTCGGCGTTGGCGCAAACTATGCGGTATTTCTGCGCGAAGGCTGCTTGCGTGCGGACGCCGATCTCGGCGCGGTATGGACCGGTGTGCTGCTGTCGGCGGCGACCACGCTGCTGTCGTTCGGCATGCTCGGCATGAGCGCAATGCCTGCGCTAAAGAGTTTCGGCGCCACGCTCGCGCTCGGCATTGCGGTATCGGTGCTGCTCGCGCCGATCGGCATGCCATCGGAATCAAGGAGGGCCGCATGAAGGCGCCATCAGTTTATTTGCACGCGCTCGGCATGATCAATGCGCTCGGCGGCGACCTCGATGCCATCGTCCCGGCGCTTGTCGCCGGTCACGCCCCCGGTATGGCGAACGCGCACACGGGCATTGGCGAGGCGTTTGTGGGCAGTGTGCTCGCGCCGCTGGATCTGGCGCCGGCCGCCGCGCTTGCGCGTTACGACTGCCGGAATAACCGCTTGCTGCTGGCCGCGCTGGCGCAGATCGCACCCGTGGTCGAAGCGGCGCGCGAGCGTTACGGCGCGCATCGGATTGGCGTGGTGCTCGGCACCAGCACGTCGGGAATCGAAGCGGCCGAAGCCGCGTTCGTCTATCAGGCGCAAGCGGGCGACCTGCCCGCCAACTTTAACTATCGGCAAATGGAGATCGGCACCGTCGCGCCGTTTGCCGCCGCCGCGCTCGGCGTGCAGGGCCCGGCGTTCACGATCTCGACTGCTTGCACCTCGAGCGCGAAGGCTTTTGCGTCGGCCCGCCGGTTGCTGCAATTGCGACTGTGCGATGCGGTGGTGGTGGGTGGCGTCGATTCGCTGTGCGAGTTGACGGTGCAGGGTTTCGCATCGCTCGAATCGACCAGCGGCGAGCGGTCCAATCCAATGAGCCGCAATCGTTGCGGGATCAACGTCGGTGAAGGTGCCGCCGTGTTCCTGATGAGTCGCGATGAAGCGGCGGTGAGACTCGCGGGTGTCGGCGAATCGAGCGACGCGCATCATATTTCCTCGCCTGATCCGCTCGGTGTGGGCGGCGAACTTGCGCTGGACGCGGCGTTGGCCGATGCGGGGATCGGGTCTGAGGCGATCGGCTACGTGAATCTGCACGCCACCGCCACGCGCAAGAACGACGAGATGGAAGCGAAGCTGATGGCGCGCGTATTCCCCGAAGGCGTGGCGACGAGCGGCACCAAGCCGCTGACCGGGCACCAGCTTGGCGCTGCGGGCGCCACCGAACTTGCCTTCGCCTGGCTGACACTGGCGCGCGAAAACGTGCCGCTGCCGCGTCATCTGTGGGACGGCGAGGCCGATCCCGCGTTGCCGATGCTCGACCTGGTCGAAAGCGAACGCTTTCTGCCACGCGGCGCCGGGCCGCAGTACGTAATGAGCAACTCGTTTGCGTTCGGCGGCAGCAATGTCAGCCTGATCCTCGGACGGTGACGCGCGTGATGACCCAGACGCTCTCCACTCAGGACCTCGCCCTGCAACCGATCGAAGCGATCATCCCGCATCGTGGCACGATGCTGCTGATCGATGCCGTGAACACCTTTAGCGAAGACGCACTGAGCGCTCGAGCAACCGTACGCGCCGACGCGTGGTATGCCGACGCCGACGGCGCGATGCCTGCATGGATCGGCATCGAGCTGATGGCACAAGCCATCGCCGCGCATGTCGCGCTACTGGCCATGCGCGGTGGCGGTAGGGCGCGTCCCGGTGTGCTGCTCGGCTCGCGCAGCTACAAAGCTTTGCAACCGTCGTTCGCAAGCGGCGCCCAGTTGCTGATCCACGCAACGGAATTACTGCGCAGCGAAGAAGGCCACGGCGCCTACGAATGCACGATTCATCACGGCGATGTGTGTTGCGCCGAGGCGGTCATCAAGGTCTTTCAGCCGCGTGATTTTCAGTCATTCATTGAAGGGAGTTTCAGTTCATGAGCCGGCGTGTTCTCGTTACCGGCGCAAGCCGCGGCATCGGCCGCGCGATTGCGTACAAGTTGGCTGCCGATGGCTTCGCGGTGTCCGTGCATTGCCGCACGGGCCGCACCGAAGCCGAAGCAGTCGCAACGGGCATCGCCGCGCAAGGTGGCATGGCGCGCGTGCTGCAGTTCGACGTACGTGAGCGCGCCGTGTGCCGCCAGGTGCTCGAGGCGGATGTCGCCGCGAACGGTCCGTACTACGGCATTGTGTGCAGTGCGGGCGTGACCCGCGACGCCGCGTTCCCCGCCCTTACCGAAGAAGACTGGGACATCGTGATCGAAACCGGTCTGGACTCGTTCTACAACGTCGTCCATCCGTTGACCATGCCGATGGTGCGTGCGCGCAAAGGCGGGCGCATCGTCACGATCGCGTCGGTCTCCGGCGTGATCGGTAATCGCGGCCAGGTCAACTACAGCGCGGCGAAGGCCGGCCTGATCGGCGCGACCAAGGCGCTCGCCGTGGAACTGGCGACGCGCAACATCACCGTCAATTGCGTGGCGCCGGGTTTGATCGAAACTGGCATGCTCGACGACATGCCGCTCGAGCAGGTATTGAAGACGGTGCCGATGAACCGCGTCGGCCAGCCTGCCGAGGTGGCGTCCGTGGTCAGCTTCCTGATGTCGGATGCGGCTTCGTATGTCACGCGTCAGGTGATTGGCGTCAATGGTGGGATGGTGTGATGAAACGCGTCGTCATTACCGGCATGGGGGGCGTCACGGCGTTCGGCGATAGCTGGGACGTGATCGAAACGCACCTGAAGATCGGCGTGAACGCGGTGCGCCGGATGCCCGAGTGGGATTATTTCGAGTCGCTGCATACGCGGCTCGCATGTCCGTTGCCAGGCTTCACGATGCCCGCGCATTATCCGCGCAAGAAAACCCGTTCGATGGGACCGGTGTCGATGTATTCGGTACGCGCAAGCGAACTGGCGCTCGCCGACGCGGGCCTCGCCGACGACGTAACCATCAAGGACGGCCGCATGGGCGTCGCCTACGGTTCCTCGTCGGGCTCGGTACAACCGATTCGCGCGTTCGGCACGATGCTCGAAACCGGCTCGATGAGCGACGTCACGTCGAACAGCTACGTACAGATGATGCCGCACACCACGGCCGTCAATGTCAGCCTGTTCTGGGACCTGAAAGGACGGATTATCCCGACCTCGTGTGCGTGTGCATCGGGCAGTCAGGCGATCGGCTACGCGTATGAAGCGATCCAGGCCGGCAAGCAGACGCTGATGCTGGCAGGCGGTGCGGAAGAAATGTCGGGTCCCGCGGTTGCCGTGTTCGATACGCTGTACGCGACCAGCACGCGCAACGACGAGCCGCATCTGACGCCCCGTCCTTTCGATGCCGCGCGCGACGGCCTTGTGGTCGGCGAAGGCGCGGCCACACTGGTGCTCGAAGAATATGAACATGCCGTGGCGCGCGGTGCGCGGATCCATGCGGAGATCGTCGGTTTCGGCTGTAACTCGGACGGCGCGCACATGACGCAGCCGACCGCCGAAACGATGGCGTTTGCCATGCGGCTCGCGCTGAAGGATGCGCAACTGCAGCCTGAAGCGATCGCCTATGTTAACGCGCACGGCACTTCCACGGACCGTGGCGACATTGCCGAAAGCCATGCGACTGCGCAGACCTTCGGCGCGCGCATGCCGATCAGTTCGCTCAAGAGCTATGTCGGCCATACGCTCGGCGCGTGCGGTGCGCTGGAAGCGTGGTGGACCATCGAGATGATGAAGCGCAACTGGTATGCGCCGACCTTGAATCTGGAGAACGTCGATCCGGCCTGCGCGCCGCTCGATTACATCGTCGGCACGGGCCGTGAGATCGACGCCGAATATGTGATGAGCAACAACTTTGCATTCGGCGGCATCAACACGTCGCTGATTTTCAGGCGCGTTCGATGAGCTTCGCGCTGCAGCGCGTGGTCGTCACCGGCATGGGGCTCGTGTCGTGTCTCGGCAATACGCTCGACGAAGTGTCCGCCGCGCTGCGCGCGGGCCGCTCGCGCATCGAGCGCATCGACGCGTGGCGCGAGCGTGGTTTCGGTTCGCAGGTGGCCGGCGTGGCGTCGGTTGCGCAGGAGCCGCCGTTCGAGCGCAAGCTTGAGCGCTTCATGGGCGATACCGCGCGCTTTGCGTGTCACGCCGCGCGTAAAGCAATCGACGATGCCGGGCTCAATCCCACCGCGTTGCGCTCGCCGCGCGCTGGCACGGTGATCGGCTCGGGCGTCGGCACGCTGTCGAGTTACGACGCGGCCGTGGCGATTGCAAATGCCAGGGGCGTCGACAAAGTGCCGCCATATACGGTTCCGCAAGCAATGAGCAGTACCGCGTCCGCCAATGTCGCGCAGGTGTTCGGACTTGAAGGCGTGAGCTACTCGCCGTCGTCGGCATGTACGACGTCGGCGCTTGCCATCGGCCAGGCGATGCAACTGATTCAGACCGGCCGCCAGCAGATCGTGCTCGCCGGTGGCAGCGAGTCGCTACACGACAACGTGACATTGATGTTCGACTCGATGGGCGCGCTGTCGCGCAACTTCAACGACACGCCACAGCACGCTTCGCGTCCCTACGATATGGCGCGCGACGGCTTCGTGATTGCCTCGGGCGGCGGTGTGCTGGTGCTCGAATCGCTCGATCACGCGTTGGCGCGTGGCGCCCGCATTTACGCGGAACTGACCGGTTTCGGCGACTGCACGGACAGTGCGGGTATGGTCACGCCGAGCGCGGCCGGCATCGCGCGAGCGATGCGCGGCGCACTCGGCGACGCGGGCAGGCGTCCGGACTACATCAACACGCACGCACCGTCGACGCCGCTTGGCGATGTCGAGGAGTTGCGCGCATTGAGCGACGTATTCGGCGGTAAAGTACCCGCGTTCTCGTCGACTAAAGGCATGACCGGGCATCCGCTCGGGGCATGCGGCGCGCATGAGGCGATCTACACGTTGCTGATGATGCGCGACGGTTTCATCGCGGGTACGGCGGGCATCGAGACGCCGGAGCCGGGCGTCGACAAAATGCCGCTCGTGCGCACGACGCGTGACGCAAGCATCCGCACGGCAATGTCGATTTCATTCGGGTTCGGCGGCAGTTGCGCCAGCCTGATATTCGAAGGGTGGCAGGGCGGTTGAACCGGCCGCGATTGTTAACGAAACGAGGGCGATAAAAATGAAAAAACGTTTTGTACTGGGCGCGCTGGCAGTGGTCGTGCTGACGCAGGCTGGGTGCGCCACGGACGTGAAGTCGCTGCCGCTCGCCGCCGCCGGCGGCCAGTCGCGTGGGGGCGTGCCGGTGTATTTCGGCCAGCAGAGCCACCCTGCGGTGAAGAGTCAATTGGGCGGCGTCTCCTATTCCGTGCGGATCGCGCGCAAGGTGTTGAGCCCCGACGACGCATGTCATGAGGCTCTCGCCGAAGCCGTGGAGAAGTTGCGCGCGGCAGCCCGCGAACGCAATGCCAACGCCGTGATCGATGTATCGACGCGCTTTCATAGCACCGAGACCAACTCGTCGACAGACTTCACGTGCGGTGTGAGTCCCAGTGCTGCCGCAATTGCGGTGAGCGGGCAACTCGTTGTGCTGGACGCGAACTAGGTTGAATTGAACATAGAACTCACTAGAGCAACAAAAACCACCAAGGAGTCTCAATGAAACGCAATGTGCTGTTTGCCGCGCTGCTCGCTTCGCTCGCCATGCTGAGCGCTACACAGGCTTTTGCCCGCGACACGGTTGCCAACTATCCGGTCGCGCCGGCGCTGCAGAGCGAACCAGGCAAGGTTGGTGACGACATCGCGCTGTATTTCGCGGGTCAACCGCATCCGTCTGTCACCAAGACGATGGGTGAATTCGCGACCAACAAGAAGACCAACGCTTTCGGCAAGAGCGATCTGGACGCGTGCCAGCACGTGTTCCTTTCGGCCGTGATCGAATTGCAGGAGCGCGCGCGCAAGGAAGGCGGCAATGCGGTGATCAACATCAAGAGCAACTACAAGAACGAAGTGCGCGAGAGCGCGACGGAGTTCACGTGTGGTGCGGGTGCGGTGATCGCGGGCGTGGCGTTAAAGGGTGATGTCGTGACGCTGCGCAAGTAGTCACACAGATAAGCGCGCTGTGATGCGTGTCAGGGCGGTAGCATGCCACCACCCTGACGAGTTTCAATCTGCCTTGAGCGCCGCGACATTGACCAGCGTTTCACGACGCTTGCCAGGTTGCTGACGGTACAGGCCGAGACGTTCGAGCAGGCCGAAGTCTTTCGCGCGGCTCCACCAGAGGTACGGCAGCGAAACGTTGCGCTGCTCGAAGCGGAAACCGCCGCGGCGGATCATGTCGAGGTAGCCGTCGGCGCTTTTCTGCACGTGCATTGGATGGCGGAACAGCAAGCGGATCACCCACGATTTGATGTACGCGTCGGTGGATTCGGCGAACAGCAGGATGCCGCCTGGTTTGAGCACGCGGCGGAATTCGGCAAGCGCGCGGTCCTGTTCGACAAGATGGTGGAAGGTTTGATGGCAGAACACGATGTCGGCGCTGGCATCGGGCAACGGTAATTTCGCGCAGTCGCCGTGCAGCAGTTCGATATCGGCGAGCTTGTCGCGGCAGGCGTTGGCTGCATTGGCCGCGAGCGCCAGCGACGGTTCGTGAAAATCGATGCCGACAATGCGGCGGGGCTTGAACGCGTCGGCGAGCAGGCGAAACGAAATGCCTTGCCCACAGCCGACGTCGACGATCACCGGCGCAGCGGGCAAGGGCGCGTCGATCAGGCGTTTGAGGTCGTTGATCGCGACCCGCAGAACATGATGTTCCCACGTGTAGGTACGCAGGAACCAGATCCCGAAGGCCGTTTCCGGCACGAAAGGCACGCTGGATGTTTCGGATGACAACACGCTGGGCTCCCAGACGAAATATTGTTCTTGCCGTGACGCGTAATTGTAACGAAAAGTAAGGATGCAGCGTAACGCTGTTAAGAGCAAGCAAACGATTGAGGCAACCTTGAGTACACATTCGTCAAAGCGCGTAAACGTCGACGTGGCGATCATCGGTGCGGGTCCGGCGGGCGCGGTTGCGGCGGCGCTGTTGCGTCGGGCGGGCCGCTCGGTGCTGGTACTGGAGCGCCAGCATTTTCCGCGCTTCTCGATCGGCGAAAGTCTGCTGCCGCAAAGCATGACGTACCTCGAAGAGGCCGGCATGCTGCAGGCGGTGGTCGAAGCGGGTTTCCAGTACAAGAACGGCGCGCATTTCGTTTACCGCGGCCAGTCGTCGGCGTTCGACTTTCGCGACAAACATTCGCCGGGTTGGGGCACCACGTACCAGGTGGAGCGTGCGGTATTCGACGATATTCTGATTCGCTGCGCGGCAGAGCAGGGCGCCGACGTGCGTTTCGGCCACACAGTCCGCGCAATGCAAACCGGTGAAAACGGCAACAAGCCGGTGCTCGACGTAGTCGACGATGCGGACAACGTGTATGAAGTCGAAGCGCGCTTCGTGTTCGACGCAAGCGGCTTTGGCCGCGTGCTGCCGCGCTTGCTGAACCTGGAAGCGCCCACGCGCATGCCGACCCGTGCCGCGATCTTCACGCATGTGCAGGACGGCATTCCGGCCGGTGCGACCGACCGCAACAAGATCTGCGTGGCGACGCACCCGGAGCGCCGCGACGTATGGTTCTGGATGATTCCGCTGGCGGGCGGCCGCTCGTCGGTGGGTTGCGTCGCCGAGGCCAGTTTTCTCGACGTGCCGGAAGCCGGGCGCGACGCGAAACTCCGTGCGTTGATCCAGCAGGAGCCGACACTCGGGCCGTTGATCGGTAACGCGCCGTTCCTGATGCCGGTGCGTCACATCGGCGGCTACGCGGCGAACGTCGAGCGTTTGCACGGATCGGGCTACGCGTTGCTCGGCAATGCGGGCGAATTTCTCGATCCGGTGTTCTCGTCCGGCGTGACGATCGCGCTGCGTTCCGCGCATCTCGCGGTGCACACGTTGAACCGGCAACTGGATGGCGAGCCGATCGACTGGTCGGCCGATTACGACGTGCCGTTGCGTAAGGGGATCGATACGTTCCGCGCTTTCGTCGAGCGCTGGTACACGGGCGAGCTGCAGGACATCATTTTCTACCCGGACCAGACGCCGTTGATTCGCCGCATGATCAGCGCGGTGCTGGCGGGTTACGCGTGGGATGAATCGAATCCCTATGTCGCCGATCCGGTGCGGCGGCTGAATGCGCTGCACGACGTGTGCACCCACCTTTGATCGGGCTGCACGGCATGAGCAAATGAAAACGGCGCTTCTTGAAAGAAGCGCCGTTTTCTATTCAACCGCCTGAATCACCAATCAGGAGTCAGATCGGAAATCCAGTCAAGCCGCGATCTTCGCGACGCGCGACGCATGTTGACGCACGTCGTCGCGACGATGCACGCGCTTGCCCGCCGCATACGTTTCGTAGATCGCGCGGTCGTCGCCGAGCAGCG
Organism: Paraburkholderia sediminicola; assembly: GCF_046026855.1. GTDB lineage: Bacteria > Pseudomonadota > Gammaproteobacteria > Burkholderiales > Burkholderiaceae > Paraburkholderia > Paraburkholderia sediminicola_A. Next base: position 48,837 of record NZ_JAQQET010000004.1, read on the forward strand.
CGAACGCGAACAGCAGTTCTTCGAGCGATTCGGTGCGCGCGGTACGGCGCGCGAGAAGCGGTGTGGCTTGCGGATCGAGCACGACGAAGTCGGCTTCCGACTTCGGCTTCAACGTGCCGACCTTGTCGGCCAGATCGAGCGCTTCGGCCGCGCCCGCAGTGGCGAGGTAGAACATGCGCGTGGCCGTCAGATGATGGCCGGTCAGACGCGCGACCTTGTGCGCTTCGTTCATGGTTTGCAGCATTGAGAATGACGTGCCGCCGCCGACGTCCGTTGCCAGCGCGATCGGCATGCCGGCTTCGTCGGCCTTGTCGAAGTCGAACAGGCCGCTCCCGAGGAACAGGTTCGAAGTCGGGCAGTGCGAGGCGACCGTGCCGGTTTGCGCCATGCGCTTGCGGTCCTCCTCGTCGAGGTAGATGCAATGGCCGTACACCGCACGGCGGCGCAGCAGACCGTAGTGATCGTAGATGTCCAGATAGCTGCGGTGGCCCGGGAACAGATCGGCGACCCATTTCACTTCGTCGGTATTCTCGGCGACGTGGCTCTGGATGAAGATGTCCGGATGCTTGCCCGCCAGCACGCCGCACGCTTCGAGTTGCGCTTCGGTCGAAGTCGGTGCGAAACGCGGCGTGAGCGCGTACATCTGGCGGCCACGGTTGTGCCAGCGGCCGATCAGCTCGGCGCTGTCGTCATAGCCCGATTGCGCGGTGTCGCGCAGGAACTCGGGGCAATTGCGGTCCATCAGCACCTTGCCGGCCACCATGCGCAGATTGCGTGCTTCGCTTTCGGTGAAGAGCGCGTCGGCCGATTCCTTGTGGACCGTGCAATACACGAGCGCCGTGGTCGTACCGCAAGCCAGCAGTTCCTCGACGAAGAAGCTCGCCGTATCGCGTGCATACGCCGGATCGGTGAAGCGGCGCTCGGTCGGGAACGTGTACGTGTCGAGCCACGGCAAGAGCCCCGGCGCCGGCGACGCGATCATGTCGGTTTGCGGATAGTGAATGTGCGTATCGATGAAACCCGGCACGATCAGCTTGTCGCGCATCTCCTGCACCTGGGTGCCCGGCGCGAGTTGCGACGCGAGCGCGGCATAGGCGCCCGCTGCGACGACATGGCCGTCTTCGACGATCAGCAAACCGTCCTCGTTAAAGACAGCCGCGTTGGGCGATTGCGCAGGATCGCCGTTGAAGGTCAGCAGTTGTGCGCGGAATGCTGATTGGGCGGGTTTGGCTGATTGTGCCGAGTGAGTCATGAAAAACCGTCTCCGTATTTGTGAGGAGCAAAACAGCGCGGACGGCGACTTGATTCTGGCTCTGAAACAAACCCATGCCGCCGTCGGCTGTCATTCGTTGGCCCGTCAATGCGGGCCGCTTGGGTACCAGTACGCGTCGAGCTTTGCGATCAGTTCGCTGCGTTGCCCGGGCGTGACGAACGACGCTTCGAAGCTGTTGCGGATGATCGTGTAGACCTCGGCATCGTTGAGCTTCAACGCGTCGATAGTGGCGAAATAGTTGGCGTTCACATAACCGCCGAAATAAGCAGGATCGTCGGAATTTACCGTGACGGCGACGCCGCGATCGAGCAGGTCCTTGAGCGTGTGCCTGGTCATGTCGTCGAACACGCAGAGCTTCAGATTCGACAGGGGGCACACGGTCAGCGCGACGCGCGTGTCGGCGAGGCGTGTGACCAGGGCCGGATCTTCGATGCTGCGCACGCCGTGGTCGACGCGATCCACTTTCAGCAGATCGAGCGCTTCGTAGATATACGACGGCGGGCCTTCTTCACCCGCATGCGCGACCAGTTTCAGACCGAGCGCGCGTGCCTGGGCGAATACGCGTTCGAACTTTGAAGGCGGATGGCCACGTTCTGACGAATCGAGACCCACGCCGATCAGGCGATGCTTGTACTGCTCGAACAGCGGCCGTGCTTCTTCGAGCGTGGCGAGCGCATCTTCTTCCGATAGATGGCGCAGGAAACACAGAATCAGCTTGCTCGACATGCCGCGCTGTTCCGCATCGGCCAACGCGCGATCAATGCCGGCAACGACAGTTGCGATCGGCACGCCACGTTCAGTGTGCGTCTGCGGATCGAAGAAGATTTCGCTGTGAATTACGTTGTCGGCGAGGCAGCGTTCGACATATGCCGTCGTCATGTCGTAGAAGTCCTGCTCGTGCAGCAGCACACTTGCGCCGGCGTAGTAGATGTCGAGGAACGATTGCAGATCGGTGAATGCGTACGCGGCGCGCAAGGCTTCGATCGAGTCGTAGGCAAGCTTCACGCCGTTGCGCTCGGCGAGCGCGAAGATCAGTTCGGGTTCGAGCGAGCCTTCGATATGAATGTGCAGCTCGGCCTTTGGCGCGCGAGCGGTTTTCTCGATGAGGGATGTTGGGGTAGCGGTCGTTGTATTCATGGTCGGTCAGGAGTTCGTTGGAGTCGGTTCGCGCCGGATGCAGGCTGCAGGACAGGACGCAATCGCTGTGGGGCGGCAGGTCGATTGTGCGGCAAATCAGACCGTCTGCGCCGCATGCGCGCCCGCATTCGCCTCCACAGCCTGCAACACCTGGGCGGCCGCCGAGATCGCAATGATCTCCGGCGACTTGTCGACGATACCGTCGACACCAAGCGGACACTTCATCCGCGCAATCTGCGACGGATCGATGCCACGCGCGGCCAGCCGATGTTCGAACTGCTTGCGCTTGCTATGCGAGCCGATCATGCCGAAGAACGCGAAATCGCCGCGCCGCAGAATGCGCTCGGCCAACTCGAGATCGAGCGCGTGGTTATGCGTCATCACGATGAAGTACGTGTGCGGCGCGGCCTGGTCGATGGCTTCATCAGGCGCGTCGTTCGGATCGATCTTCACGTTCGGTGCATGCAAGGTTTCCGCGGGTGGAAACTGCGCGTCGCGCTCGTCGACCCAGCGCACGGTGCAAGGCAGCGTGGCGAGCACGCGAACCAGCGCGGCGCCCACGTGACCGGCGCCGAACAGCACGACCTGGAAATCGCCTGGCGCGATGGTTTCGGTGAGCAGCGCGCCGCTGTCGTCGAAACCGGCGCCGTCCCACAGCAGGCAGTCGGAGGCATCCACACCCGGTTCAGGGTCGGACAGCATCACCGCATCCGGTGCGGGGCCGAATGATACGCTACGTACCGTCGAAAGACCCGCGGCCACGCGTTTCGCGAGCGACGTGATCCAGCCGAGGTCGCCGATGTCGAGGCGCTCAAAGGCGAGAATCACGGCGCCGCCGCAGCATTGACCGAGACTGGGGCCAAGCGCGAAGCGTTCGAGGCGGCGCATATGCGGTGAGCGCATGCCGTCGCGCAGCACCTGGCGTGCGGTCTCGATGGCTTTCCATTCGAGGTGTCCGCCACCGATCGTGTGCTTGGCCGAATCGCGTGTGACGATCATCTTGGTGCCGGCTTCACGGGGCGCCGAACCTTCGACGCGCGCGACCGTCACCAGCACGGCGGCGTCGCCGTGCGCGAGCAGTTGTTGCAGGTCAGGTAGCCAGGCTTGCATCCGGCGGTTCTCCATACGTGGCCGCGCGGGGTGTCCGTGCGGCCGGTTGAGCGCGGCGCGGCGCGTTCGTGTCGCGCCTTGCTTGAAGTTGCTTAAATGATAGGGGTTGCGGTTGTGATCGTTATGGCCGCTTCCGTCGATTGTCCGGCTGAGTGTTCCGTTGTTGTCACGGGCGATTGCAACGCGTCCAGCGCATCGAGAATCGCCTCGGGCGTCGCCGGCGCGCGCAACTGTGGCGCATTTTCCGCGTCCGGCACCGCAGCCGCGATCGCATCGCGAATCGCGAGGAACACCGAGAACGGCAGCAGCAGCGGTGGCTCGCCCACGGCCTTCGAATGAAACACGGTCGGCTCGGCGTTCTGATTCTGATATAGCTGCACGTTGAACGCCGCGGGGGTATCGCTGACGGCGGGAATCTTGTACGTCGACGGCGCGTGCGTCATCAGGCGGCCATCGCGGTTCCACCACAATTCTTCCGTGGTGAGCCAACCCATGCCCTGGATAAAGCCGCCTTCCACCTGGCCGATATCGATCGCCGGATTGATCGACTGGCCGGCGTCGTGCAACACGTCCGCGCGCACCAGTTTCCATTCGCCCGTCAGCGTGTCGATCACCACTTCCGACACCGCCGCGCCGTACGCAAAGTAGTAAAACGGATGACCGGTCAGCGTTTTCGCATCCCAGTGCACTTTCGGCGTCGTATAGAAACCGTCCGACCACAACTGCACGCGCGCCAGATACGCTGCGGCGACCAATTGCTCGAACGGCATTGCACCGCCGTTCACCGACACTTCACTGTTGGCGAATTCCACCGCGTCGGCGGTACCGCCAAGTTGCTTCGCGGCGAGTTTGGCGAGCCTTGCGCGAATGGTCCTGGCAGCGGCTTCGGCGGCTTTGCCGTTCAGGTCGCTGCCGGTGGAGGCGGCGGTCGCCGAGGTGTTGGCGATCTTCGACGTATCGGTTGCTGTCACGCGCACGCGCGATAGCGGTAAGCCGAGCTGGTTCGCGACGACTTGCGCGACCTTCGTATTGAGCCCCTGGCCCATTTCGGTGCCGCCGTGATTGACGAGTACCGAACCGTCTTTGTACACGTGCACCAGTGCGCCAGCCTGATTCAGAAACGGCACGTTGAACGAGATGCCGAACTTCACCGGCGAGAACGCGAGGCCGCGTTTGAGCACCGGACTTTTCGCATTGAAGGCGGCGATTGCTTCGCGGCGCGCGCGGTACTCGCTGGTTTCAAGCAATTCGTCGGTGAGCGGCGCGATGATGTTGTCTTCGACGCGTTGTCCGTACGGCGTCGTGTCGCGCTCGCCGATACCGTAGTAGTTGGCGAGCCGCACATCGAGCGGATCGCACTTCAATTGACGTGCGATGCTGTCGAGCATCACTTCCATCACCAGCGCGCCTTGCGGGCCGCCGAAGCCGCGAAACGCGGTGTTCGATTGCGTATTCGTCTTGCAGCACAGCGCGACGATGTCGACGTCGGACAGGTAGTACGCGTTGTCGAAGTGGCAGACGGCACGTGTCGCGACCGCGCCCGACAGGTCGGCGGAATAGCCGGCTCTCAAGGCGATTTCGACGCGTGCGCCGAGAATGCGGCCGCTATCGTCGAAGCCTGCTTCGTACGCGTAGACCGCGTCGTGGCGCTTGCCGGTGATCATGAAATCGTCGTCACGATCGGCGCGCAGTTTGACCGGGCGGCGCAGCAGCTTCGCCGCCAACGACGCCACGCACGCGAACACCGCCGATTGCGATTCCTTGCCGCCGAAGCCGCCACCCATGCGCCGGCATTCGCACACGACGTTGTGCGCCGGCCAGCCGAGCATATGCGCGACAACCTGCTGCATTTCGCTCGGATGCTGCGTCGAACTGTAGACGAGCATGCCGTCCATTTCCTTCGGCATGGCGTACGCGATCTGGCCTTCGAGATAAAACTGTTCCTGGCCGCCCACTTCGAACGTGCCGCTGATTTTGTGCGGTGCGGCTGCGATCTTCGCGTCGGGCTCGCCACGTTTCAGATGCAGCGGCGGCAGGACGAACTGCTTATTGGCTTTCGCTTCAGCGGGTGTGAGGATGACCTCGAGCGGTTCATATCGCACAACGTCATCGCTTTTCGCCAGCGCAGCGGCGCGGCGGGCGAGTTCATGACTTTCGGCGATTACCGCGAAAACCGGTTGGCCGAGATACAGCACTTCGTCTATGGCGAGAATCGGATCGTCGTGCAGCACCGGGCCGCAATTGTTCTCACCCGGGATGTCTTCAGCGGTCAATACGGCGATCACGCCAGGTGCTTTCCTTACCGCGTCCAGGTCGAGCGACACGATCCGCGCGTGTGCGTGCCGCGAGAGTCCAAGCGCTGCGTGCAGCGTGCCTTGCAATTCGGGGATGTCGTCGGTGTAGGTGGCTTCACCGCTCACATGCAGCGCGGCCGATTCGTGCGGCAAGGAGACGCCGATCGCCGTCTCGCTCTCCTGAGCGGCGGCGTGCTTTGCAGCATGTTCGACGAAAGCATCGGTCCGGTTCATCACGACGACTCCTTCGCAACGACCACGTCCGGCGCGTCGGCTTCGTACGCGAACGCATTCACGTCGAAAAGGGCGAGCGGCGCGTCATCGCGCGTTTCGAGATGGAAGCGCCACAGCAGATTGCGCGCCACCTTCAGTCGATAGGCGCTCGAGGCGCGCATGTCGGTGAGCGGCTGGTAATCGGCGACGAGTGCGTTCATGGCCTGCCGCGCGGTGCTTTCGTCCCATATTGCGCCGTTTAGCGCAGCTTCGGTTTGGGCGGCGCGTTTAGGCGTCGCGGCCATACCGCCGAACGCGATGCGGGCCTCCCTGATCGCGCCGTTTTCGCCGATGTGCAGCGCGAACGCGGCGCAAACCGCGGAGATGTCCTGATCGTAGCGCTTCGATACTTTGTACGTGCGGAAACGCAGATCGCGCGCCGGACGTGGCACGCGCAGCGCCGCGACGAATTCACCGGTCGCGAGCGCGGTCTTCTGGTAGCCGAGATAGAAGGCGTCGAGCGCAAGCGCGCGGGTTTTGGTGTCGTGGCGCAGCACGACTTCAGCGCCAAGTGCGAGCAGCGCCGGCATCGAATCGCCAATCGGCGAGCCGTTCGCGACGTTGCCGCCGAGCGTGCCGGCGTTGCGGATCGGCAGCGACGCGAAGCGCGTCCACAGTTCGGCCAGTTCGGGATAGTCGGCGGCGAGTGCCACGTAGGCATCTTCGAGCGTGACGGCGGCGCCGATCGTCAGCGTTTGCGCATCGCGTTCGATCGTCTTCAATTCGGCGACGTTGCCGATGTACAGGATGTCGCCGAGGTCGCGGAACTGCTTGGTGACCCATAGCCCGACGTCGGTGCTGCCGGCCAGCAGGCGCGCTTGAGGATGCTCCGCGCGCAGTTTGGCGAACGCAGCGAGCGTGACCGGCGCATGGAAGGTGGGCGAGCCGAATTCGGCTCCGCGCGTATCGGGCGCGCTGTATTCGAAGGTGTCGCGGCGCTGGATCTCGCGCAGCTTGCCGGCGACCGCCTTGCGGTCCAGCGTCACACGCGGGTATTGCGGGTAGTCGAACATCTTCTGCGATGCGTCGACGATTGGCCGGTAGCCGGTGCAGCGGCATAGGTTACCGGACAGCGCGGCATTGATTTCATCGCGGGTGGGCAGGCCGGCGGCGGCCGGCTGGTTTTCGTACAACGCCCACATCGACATCACAAAGCCGGGCGTGCAGAAACCGCACTGCGAGCCGTGGCAATCGACCATGGCCTGTTGTACGGGGTGCAGGGCGCCGTCGGCGGCGCGCAGGTCTTCGACGGTGAAGAGGGCTTTGCCGTCCAGCGTCGGCAGGAACTGAATACAGGCGTTGACCGCTTTCAACGCGACGCCGCCTTGCGCATCCAGTTCGCCGATGACCACGGTGCAGGCGCCGCAGTCGCCTTCCGCGCAGCCTTCCTTGGTGCCCGTGCAATGCAAATCTTCGCGCAGGTGCTGAAGCACGGTGCGCGACGCCGGGATGCCCGCGACCTCACGGACGGACCCCTGGTGATAAAAGCGGATGGTTTGCGTTGTCATGGCGAATTCGAAAGACAGTGCGGACCGGGCGCGCGTTACGCATGGGGTCGCGCCAAAGCCGGCCTCGCGCACGTAGATCGCCATCCAGGTCCGAGGTTAGCACTACCTCGTCTCGAAAATATTTCCCAACTCGCATGAAGCTTATTCGGAAGCGGTCATGAGATAAGTACGATTCGCGCCAAGGCGGGAAGTTGCGTGAGGCGAGGCGGATTGGGGAAAACGAGGCGGGGCGGGGGACTTGGCGGGCCCGTGGGCGCTACTTGCGGTGCACAAGGCGTCGCAAGAGGGGCGCGCCTATGACTCGGTATTGACGCACGCCATTAGCGTGTTCCTGTCGCAAAAACGATGCGCAGCGCTTGCTGGCAGGCCACCTGAGGGTTGGCACAGTCGAATCCGTGGGGCCGGCGCCGATGCGAAAACGCCGGCCTTCGAGCCGCCGTGACAGACGGTGCAAAGGCCGGCGCGAGACCAGTTACCTTAATTGGAACAGTTCGATCAGGCGAACCGGCGGCGATTCTTAGCCAGGCTCAGCGCCAGCGGCACGAAAGCCACCACGAAAGCGACCAGCGACCAGGTGGGCAGCGAGAGGCCCAGAATCGGCGGATAGGCCGTTTCGCAGAGGCCGGCGACCTTGAAGACACCGGGCAGCCAGTGCGCGGGCGGCAAGCTGTCGACCACCGGCTGCAACGCGTCGAAACCGCAACTGAAGCCCGGATTCGCCTGGACATACACGTGCCGTGCGGCCGTTACGATGCCGCCCAGTGCCGACAGGGCCGCCAGCACTTCCAGCAGACGCACGCCGCGCCAACTGTTGAAGCGCGCGCCGAGGAACGCAAAAATCGCGATCAGCAGGAAGAAATAGCGCTGGATGATGCACAGCGGACACGGGTCTTCGTGTAGCCCGTATTGCAGATACAGCGCGCCGGCGACGAGGCCGACGCAGATCAGGCCAAGCAGAACCAGCAGGGAGCGCTCGCGGCGCAGCATCGCATTGTCGTTATTCATGGATCGTGTGGCTGTCTGGAAACGGAAAGGGCGGGTGCCCGCGATTCTAGCGCGAACCCCCGCCCTGGCGCTTATCGCGCTTTTAAGTCGCAATCCCGCTCAGTGTCTGCTCGGGTCCCGATCAGCGAATTGCTTTGAGCACCGCTTCGGCGCCGCGGCCGATTGCCAGTAAGGCGTCGTCGGCGTGGGGGGCGCCTGCCAGCATCAGGCCGACCGGCGCGTCGCCACGTAGATGGCAGGGCAGCGACAGTGCGCAGGTGTCGAGGAAGTTGAACGCGCTCGGATTGCGCAGGATCAACGCGTTGGTGCGGCCAAATGCGTCGTCGTCGTGGATCAGATCGGCCACGCGCGGCGGCACCACCGGCACGGTGGGCGCGACAACCGCGTCGAAACGCTGCCACAGCGTGCGCGCGGCTTCGTCGAGCATGGCCTGGCGTTCGGCAAGCAGGTCCAGATAGTCGGCGGCGCTGGCGGGTTGGCCCTTCAGGATGCGTACCAGCACGCGTGGATCGTACTGCTCGCGGTGCTTCTCCAGCAGCGGACGGTGCCATGCATACGCTTCGATCGGCGAAAAGCCGAAGCGGTTGATCTCGTGCAGACGGTCGAGCGGCGCGAAGCGTACTTCGGTGACGATCGCGCCGGCCGCTTCCAGATGCTTGAGCGCCGTGTCGATCGCGGCGGCGACTGCCGGTTCGACGCCGTCGGTAACGAAATTAGTCAATACGCCCAGGCGCACGCCTTCGAGCGGCCGGGCCGCCGGGATGCGCGGCTCGAGCCCGGCCAGCATCCGGTCGACCAGCGCGCAGCAGGCCACCGAGACGCCGATTGGTCCGAACGAGTCGAGCGTCGGCGAGAGCGGCACGCCGCCTTGCTTCGGGATGCGGTCGGCGGTCGGCTTGAAGCCGGTCAGGCCGCACAGCGCTGCCGGGATGCGGATCGAGCCGCCGGTGTCGGTGCCGAGCGCGATGGCCGCCATGCCGTCCGCGACCGACGCCGCCGCGCCCGACGACGAACCGCCCGAAATCCGCTCGTCGCCCTTCACTCCGCGCTGATACGGCGACAGCGGATGCCCGTAGTGGGGGTTCAAGCCGAGTCCGGAAAACGCAAACTCGCTCATGTTGGTGCGCCCGACGATGACCGCGCCCGCCCGTTTCAGGCGCGCGACCGCGACCGCGTCCGCCTTGGCGGCGGGCGCATCGGCCAGCACCACGGAACCGGCACGAGTCGGCTGGCCCTCGATATCGAACAGATCTTTGACCGACACCGGAATCCCGGCGAGCGGCGAGAGGACGGTGCCGGCGGCGCGCAGGCGGTCGTGCGCGTCGGCGGCGGCGCGGGCGCTGTCGGCGTCGACGTGCATGAAGGCGACCGCGCCCTGACCAGCCGGATCGGCGATCCGTTCGAGCGCGGTTTCAACGAGCGCGCGACTCGTGGTGCGGCCGGCGGCGAGGTCGGCGGCAAGCTGGGCTAGCGGCGGGAAGGGCGTGAATTCAGTGGCCATGGTGTCGGGAAACATCCGGTTGAACTGCGTGAAGCCGGTTGGGGTCGCGGTTGTGGTCGCCGCGGTTGATGTCGATTAATTCGTTCAATTAATGCGTTCAATTAGCGGCATCCGATCAGCTTCGATCAGATGCGATTGAAGAGCGTCGCGCGGAACGCTTCGATATGCTTTTGCACCGATTGCCGGGCGCCTTCGGCATCGCGCTCGCGCAGCAGGCGAAACAATTCCAGATGTTCTTCGTGGACGTCTTCGAGATGATGCGGCTCGGACAGCGAAATGAACCAGAAACGCAGCGAGCGTTCATGCAATCCGCGCAGGATGTCGGCCAGCACCGGGTTGCGTGACGCGGCCGAAATCGCCAGATGAAACTCGCGGTCGATATCCATCATGCCTTCGATATCGTGCGCGGCGACGCAAATCTCCGAGCGGTCGAGCAAGGCCTGCATCGCGTCGAAATCGTGTTGCTGCGCGTGGCGCGCGGCCAGTTCGACGCAGTAGCTTTCGTTGACGAGCCGCACGTCGATGATCGCGAGCACGTCGTCGAGCGAAACCGGACGGACCATGATGCCCTTTCTCGGCATGATGGTGAGCATGCCTTCGTGCACCAGCCGGTGCAGCGCCTGATGAACCGGGGTTCTGCCGATACCGGTCAGCACCATCAATTCCGCTTCGTTGAGCACCTCGCTCGGCCGCAAGCGCATCGTGATGATCTCGCGCTTGACGAAGGCATAAGCCTGCTCGGCGAGACTTGCCGTGGCGGTCTCGCGAGGGGCACTGGAACGGCGGGCAGTCTGCAAAAGCGTCATGTGAAGAGGGAGGCGGGCGATGTCGTCCGCATTGTAGAGCAAGGTTTTACGAGGACGGCGCCTGGTGAGCGGTTGCTCACCGGCGCCGTTTGCGCATGAGGCGCCGTCCTCGTGTCACAGCCATCGCGGCAATCATCGCGTATCAGGCGCTGCTCGGCGTCGCCGCCGCGGCATGCTGCACCTTGACGCGCGGCATCATCAGCGTGACCAGGCCGCCGACGATCAACGCCCCCGCGATCAGCACCAAGCCGAAGGTCACGCTATGCGTCGCATCCTTGACGATGCCGAGCACATACGGGCTCACATAGCCGGCCAGATTCGCAATCGAGTTGATCACGGCGATGCCGGCAACCGCCGCGGTGCCTTGCAGGAACGTGGTGGACATCGACCAGAAGATGCCGAAGCCCGCCAGAATGCCGATATACGCAATCGACAGACCGGTGACGGCGAGCGGAATCGAATTGGTCACCGAGGCGCTGCCGAGCAGGCCCGCCGCGCCGATGAAGCAGCACACGGCATAGTGCCAGCGCCGTTCGCCCGTAATATCCGACGAGCGGCCGATCAGGATCATGCCGATGCCCGCCGCAAGGTAGGGAATCGCGGTGACGAAGCCGTTCGTGACGAGATTCGTGACGCCGAGGTCCTTGACGATCTGCGGCAGCCAGAACGAGAAGCCCGCATTGCCGGTGACGAGGCAGAAGTAGATCAGCGTCAGCAGCCAGAAGCGGCTTGAGCGCAACGCGACTCCAAGGCTATGCTCTGCGCCGGCGGCGGCTGCCGCAGTGTTTTCGCGCGAGAGGCGGGTGAGGATCACACGCTTTTCGTCGTCGGTGAGCCAGGCGGCTTCGGCGGGCGTGTTGCGCAAGACGGCGAGCGCCCAGAAGCCGGCGAGGATCGACGGAATGCCTTCTATCAGGAACATCCACTGCCAGCCGCGCAAGCCGTGCGCCTCATGCAACGCCGACATCAGAAAGCCCGACAACGGTGCGCCGATAATGCCTGCCACTGGAATCGCCGCCATGAACACGGCGACCATCCGCGCGCGCCGGTCGGACGGAAACCAGAAGGTCAGATACAACACCACGCCCGGCACCAGACCGGCCTCGGCGACGCCGAGGAAAAAGCGCAGCACGTAGAACATCGTTTCCGAGTGCACGAACATCATGAGACACGACAGCAGGCCCCACAGCATCGTGATGCGGGCGATAGTGGCGCGTGCGCCGAACTTCTTCAGCAGCAGATTGCTCGGCACTTCGAACACGAAATAGCCGAAGAAAAAGATCCCCGCGCCGAGTCCGTACGCCGCGTTCGAAAGGCCGAGGTCGCCGGTGAACTGCAGCTTCGCGTAACCGATGTTGACGCGGTCCAGGTACGACAACACGTAGACGAGAAACAGGAACGGCATGATGCGCCAGGTGATCTTGCGCAGGGCAGCGGCTTCGAGCCACGCGTCGGAAGACGCGTCGGCGTTGGCGGATAGCGGAGGGGAACTCATGGGTGCCTCATTCGACGATAGGTAACGCGTGCACGCGGTAGGCGTGGCGCAGCGTGCGGTTCAGGATGGGGTCGTGCAGTTCGAGTTCCAGAGCGTCGCCGTCGGCCATCCCGACGATACCGCCTTGTACGGCCAGCGTGCCGCAGAACATCGCGGCGCCTTCTGCCACGGGCGCGCGTTCCAGCAGATCGGCGGCCGGCAGCAGTGAAGCGACGCTGCCTTGCTGATAGACGCGCCGCTCGCCGTTGTTTGTCACAGCGAATGCGCGCAGTTCAAGCTGGTCCCAGTGGCCCGCCACGTCGTCGAAACGCCAGGCGTCGCGTGCGACCGGCTTCGGGCAGACCTGTTTCGATACGGTGACGCCGTAGGCCTCGACTTCGCGGTCAGTATGGTCGGAGCCGACGGTGACGAGCAGCCCCGTCTTCGAGCGCACCAGCACGCACTCGGCTTCACCGCTGGACTTCACGCCGACTACGTCGATCTGCCCAGCCTGCGTCAGCAGCTCGGCACCGAGGCGGTAGAAGCAGGGCGTGGTGGACGGCCGCTTCACGCCGAGTTCGGCCAGTTCGGCGATGTGATGCTCGATCGCCGCCTGGTCGCGCCCGGCCCAGCCGGCGATCGTCAGACGATTCACTTCGACGATATCGGCGTGGCTGTTGCCGGAACGATCTACAACATTGAAGGACACCTGCTGCATCACTCGACTCCCAAGAAAATATGCGACAAATATTATTGTGATATTTCACAGATGTCCAGCACGTCAAAAAAGTTTCGGATGGAGCGGCCTGCTGTGCGCCTTGTGACCCGGCCAATCCCAAGCCCTTTCGACGTTTGCGCGATTCGGTGCGTCGCGCGGGTGCGTTACACTGCGTTTTTGAGACATTACTTTTTGTAAGGGACGCATCCATGCATCATGGCATCGGCTTCATTCAGGATCTGGCGGTCGTGATGGCGCTCGCCGGCGTCGTCACCGTGCTGTTCCATCGCCTGAAACAGCCGGTGGTGCTGGGTTACATCGCCGCGGGCGTGATCATTGGGCCGTACACGCCGCCGTTCCAGCTGATTCACGACGAGCAGACCATCCAGACGCTCGGCGAACTCGGTGTGGTGTTCCTGATGTTTTCCCTCGGGCTCGAATTCAGCCTGCGCAAGCTCTTCAAGGTCGGCGCGACGGCGATCGTCGCGGCGCTCTCCGAAATCGTGCTGATGCTATGGATCGGCTACGAGATTGGCAGCGCGTTCGGTTGGAGTTCGATGGACTCGTTGTTCCTCGGCGCGATTCTGGCGATCTCGTCGACCACCATCATCGTCAAGGCGCTCTCCGAGTTGGGTCTGAAGCGCGAGAGCTTCGCGCAACTGGTGTTCGGGATTCTGATCGTCGAGGACATTCTCGCCATTGCGATGCTGGTGCTGCTCTCAGGCATTGCGCAGACGGGGCAGTTGAGCGCGGGTGTCGCCGTTGTGACGCTCGGCAAACTGCTGCTCTTCATGACGGTGTCGCTGGTGGTCGGCATTCTGGTTGTGCCGCGCGCGTTGAACTACGTGGCACGCGCGAAAAGCGACGAAATGCTGCTGGTGTCGGTGCTTGGCTTTTGTTTCGGCTTCTGTCTGCTGGTGGTGAAGCTTGATTACAGCATTGCGCTCGGCGCGTTCCTGATCGGCGCGATCATGGCGGAGTCGCGTCATCTGCATCGGATCGAGCACCTGATCGCGCCGCTGCGCGACGCCTTTTCCGCGATCTTCTTCGTGACAATTGGCCTGATGCTGAACCCGGCCGTGCTTGTCGACTACGCATGGCCGATCGCGGTGATTACGGTGGCCGTGATTGTGGGCAAGATCGTTTCCTGCGGGCTGGGTACGTTTCTCGCCGGCAAGGACGGTCGTACGGCGATGCGGGTCGGCATGACCGTCTCGCAGATTGGTGAGTTCTCGTTCATCATCGCCTCGCTCGGTCTGACCTTGAAGGTCACTAGCGCGTTTCTGTATCCGATCGCGGTGGCCGTCTCCGCCTTGACCACGCTTTTCACGCCTTACCTGATTCGCGCCGCCGATCCACTGACGCAGCGCCTCGGCCAGGCGATGCCGCGCACGCTGGCTAACGGGTTCAGCATGTACGGGCAGTGGCTGCGCAGTTTGAGCACCGGAACCGGTGAGCCGACGCTGTTCAGCATGACGCGGCGGATCGTTTTGCAGATCGCCATCAATCTGGCTTTGGTCGCGGCGATCTTCCTGACTGTGTCGTATAGCGCGCCTTACACCAGCACCTTGCTCGCACACTGGATGAATTCCGAGCCGATGCAGCGCGTAGTGCTGTGGAGCATCGCGCTGGTGCTGTCGATGCCGTTCCTGGTGGCGGTTTATCGCAAGACCAAGTCGCTCGCGCTGTTGCTCGCCGAGGTGAGCGTGCAGCCGGCGACGGCGGGGCGCTTAACCAGCGCGATCCGTTACGCGATCTCCGACCTGGTGCCGGTGGTTTCGATGGTCGGCGTGTTCTTGCTGGTCGCCGCGCTCTCCGGCGGCATCTTGCCGCCTACGGGCCTCCTGACCGTGGTGCTGGTTTGCGCCGCGTTGCTGCTGGCGCTGGTCTGGCGCTGGTGCGTGAAAATCCACGCGGCGATGCAGATCGCCCTGCGCGAAACTTTCGAGGAACAGCCGGATCCGTAAGTTAGACGGGCCTGCGCCCTAACCCGCAACAATGTGAGCAATTGTGTGCGGGTTTGCGGGGCTTGCCGCGCTAGCGGATAATCAGGGCATATTCATTCGTTCGCGTGGAAGGCGCCTGTCTGACTGTCATGAGCGAAAATAAACCTGAAAACGCCGGCAAGCCCGGCAGCCCATCGTCGCCTTCGGCGACGCCAACGTCCTCAACGCCCTCAACGACGTCCGGCGCAGCCCCTGGCGCGTCGAAGTCCGACGCCACGCCGCCTGAGCCGGCGGCTTCGCTACCGCACTCTCACGAAGACTCCGTCCAGTCCCCGATCAGGGAGACGGTGACGCCGCCTGCGGCTTCGACTGCCTCGCCGGCTGCCGAGGAGGCCGCCGTGAGGTCGTCGACCGACAACCCCGGGAGTGCGTCTACCGTCACCCCCGCCGATCCGCAAACGGCGCGTCAACGCGACGCAGCCGAAGCACGCAGTTCGGCGGCTGCGTCGACCGCGCAGCAGGAGGCCGCAGTCCGCGAGCACGCGGCACGCAAGGCGGGATCTGCCGTCAGGAGTCCAACTTCACGTCCGGCTACGCTCGAAAGCAGCGAACCGCTCGCTGACGAATTGAGCACAGCGGCTGACGAAGCGGCGCTAACGGAAAAGGCGGAAAAAGCGGAAAAGCCGGAAGCCGCCGCCGGCCGCCCGGCCGGTTCACCGCCGCCGGGTTTCGGCGCCGCGCCTGATTTCAGTGCATCGAACCCGCCGCCGCCGAACGCGCTGCCGCCGTCGCCGCCACGTTATCTGAAACAAAGCGATTCGGCATGGACCGTGTTCGGCCGCATCATCGCGGCGCGCGCGCGTCAGTTGTTCGATCGCGCCGGTCAGCGGATCACGCAGCGTACGTTGCGCATCGGCGTGTCGGCGCGCATCTTCCACCCGGAGCCGGGCGCGAAGGGCCTACGGGGCAAGACACTGCAATACCTCGAGGAATCGATCGCGCACTGGGTGATGTCGCGCGACGTGCTGGTGTTCATGATTCCGACGGTTGGCCATCAGGGCATGCTGCATCCGAGCAATATCCGTTTGCGCGACTATGCGAAGCATCTCGACGGTCTGCTGCTGCAAGGCGGCGCGGACGTCTCGCCGCAGTCGTACGCGGAACAGGCGACGAGCCCCGAGTGGCCGGGCGACCGCGTGCGTGACATGTACGAACTCGAACTGCTGCATGAGTTCATCGAGTCGGGCAAACCGGTGCTCGGCGTGTGCCGCGGCTGCCAGTTGATCAACGTGGCGTTCGGCGGCACCCTGTACCAGGACATCGCCACCGATGTGCCGACTGCAGGCGCGCACGTCAACGAGAACTACGATCAGCATCGGCACAGCATTCATTTCCCGGACGGCTCGACGCTGGCCAATATGTTTCCGGGCCGCCGCGAAGCGATCGTCAACTCGATTCACCATCAGGCGGTCAAGACGATCGGCCGCGATCTGAATATCGAGGCGGTGTCGGCTTCGGACGGCATCATTGAGGCCGTCCGCTACCGGCGTGCGCCGTTCGTGATGGGCGTGCAGTGGCATCCGGAGTTTCATCGCGCGGGCGGTCCGGAGTTGCTCGATTGCACGCCGTTGCTCGATACGTTCCTGCGGGTGGCGCGCGAAACGCGGTTCTGAGGCCGCGTCTTTAAGCCGGGCTTTCGAGTCCGGCCTTTCAAGTCCGATTTTTTTCGGGTGCATGCTGTTGTGCATGGGTTCGCGCAACGCTTAAGCCGGCGCGCTTTGGGTGGATGTTTTCTCCCGCGCCGGCTTTCCCTTCGTGTTCGTTCTGCTATGGTCCTATCTCCATATCGTCGCGCTGCTTGATGTTGGATTCATGTGAATGCCATGCAGATTGGGAAACGTCCGCATGAGTCAAATTGTTGCGTTTTTGTCTTATCTGAAATCTTTTATTTCTCGACTGGCGCGTCCATCCAGCCAAATCGTTCGTTATCGATTTATCTCAATTTAAAGTCCGTCTGTGCGACATCTGAATGCTTCGCTTAACGGCTAATCCGCGCGATAATCTGCGGCTGTTTTGGATTTGCATGGAGCATGCACGTATGAAGTACCCCTTAATTGTACGGCGCGCCATGCTGCTCGCGGCCTCGTGTGCGCTGTTGCAGCATGGTGGCTTCGTGCTGGCAGCGCAAGGCGACGAGGCCGCACCGCTGGTCGGCACGCGGCCGGCCATGAACACGCTAACGCCGCAACCGGTTGCCGCCGCGCTGCGCAGCGCGGCATCAAACACGCCGGTTACCGCCGGTGAGGCACAAGGTAACGTCGCCGAACTGATGCAGATGATTCACGACGCCAGGCTGAGCGAATTGCGCACCACGTATAACGGCAGTTACGGCGCGAGTCTGTTCTTCTATCCGCAGGAGATGACGTATTACGTCGCGCTCTTTCAGGACAAGCATTTCTGGCGCGTGATCAAGTCGGAGGATGTCGGCCGGGCGGAAGCGGTTTATGCCGGCTTCGTCCAGCAGACGGCGCAACTGGCGGACGTCGAGATTCGCCGCACGCAGTTGCAGGCGCAGAAGGCATATATCGAAGACATCATCGCGTTGTCGGAAGATCGCGCGAAACGCTTGCAGGCCGATCTCGACGTTGCGCGTACGCAGCAGGCCAAGGTCAACGACTACCAGCGGCAGACGCAAGGCGAGGCGGTTGCGCTGCACGCGGAAAAGGAAAAGGCGCAGGCGCAGTTGCGTCAGGTGCAGGGCGAAGTGATGCAGTTGCAGCGGCAAACCGAGTTTGGATTGCCAACGCAGAAGTAGGCGCGTGAGCATAAAAAAACCCGGCCATTCATGGCCGGGTTTTTTACGACTTGATTTTGCGACAACGAGGCGCTTACTTCGCGAACTGATCGGGAACCTCGGTTACGCGGCGTTGCGACATGTGGTCGATCCATTCTGTGCCACCCATGCCAGGCGAATTAAGCGACGAAGCAGGGCGCGACGGCGGCGCAATATTGCGCAGGTGTGTGCTGGCTGACGTGGTTATCGACGCGTATTCGTCGGTGCCGAGCTGCGACGGCGCGATTGGCGAGTAAGGACCCGCCGACGATGGCGTCGGTGACGTTCGTTGTGCGGTCGCCGGCACTGCAATCTGCGGCACTTCGTAGTTCGTTGGCGACATGTTTGGCGGCCGCGTCGCGATGGTGGTCTGCGAACTGCGGTCGCTTCTTTCGTACAGGCTCGTGGGGCCTTTGCGTTGCTTATCCTGGCGTCGCGATACATTGGTGCCGGTTGCAGCATGTGCCGGCCTTGCCTTGACTGGAGTGACGATTTCCGTGGCGGGGCTTGCCGTGATATCGCGTAACGGAACCGTGGCTGGTGCGTTCGGCAAAATTTCAGGCGATGCGGGTACAGAGGCGCGTGCGGATCCAGGCGCGCCTGCCGCATGCACGGGCGACGACGCGGCGCTCGGCGCAAGCCCCGCTGCACGGTTGTTAGCGGTTGGGTGTGGATTAACGGCGGCATCAGGCGAGAGGCGATTCGCCAACTGCGCCTGCTGGCGGAGTGGGATCTGGCCCGCTGGCTTGACATCGCTAACTGAGTGACGCTGCGCCAGATGACCAGATGCAATCCAGGCAAGCATCGCGGCGCCGCCGAGTGCACAGGCGCCGCCCGCCAGCGCGCCCCAATGCATTGACCCGCCGCGCGGCGATGCCGGAGCGGCGGGCATGCTAACCGGCGAGAAAGGCGCGGTTTCTGCGGCTGTTCGCAAAGATTCGTCGACCGGTGCGTCGAACACGGTTGTCGAGGTAGCCGGCGGGATGAAACCTGTGGACGCAGCGGGCGGCTTGCGCAACGATTCCCACTGGCAGAGCGCGCGGATGGTTTCCGCATTGAGACAAAAGGTACGTAACACGGCCGCATAGAGCGCTTTGAGTTCCGCCCGTAAGCTAGGTCCAGGCGGCAGCAGCGCCCAATCGCGGCCGAATGGCGCGGGCAGCAGGCGACAGAGCGGCGACAGGCTCGGCAGCGCCATGGAGCCTTCGATGAGGGTGAGGGGAATAGTGGTTGACATCGGTTTCTTCGCAGCGCCTCGTAAAGGGGCCGCGGACTGGCGGCTCAGGGGGCTCTGGCTTCTGGGCGATGCGTGTGAAACGCGGTCGCAACGCCGTGTGAAAACGGCGTACTCAGGTCGAGCACGCCGCCGCATAAGTGGTCACTGTGAAGCCATCGGGGTGCTGAAGATGATGCCTGGAAGTAGCTGAACTAACGATCGGATTGTTCCGAAAAAGAAGCGCCGTTCCGTCCTGAGTCGGATTCGCTTTGGACGGCGATCAAACCAGGCATGCCTGTTTCATCGATCCAGCCGGTACACATAGCGCAATGCAGTAATATCCACGCCGCCCATATGATCCGGTTCTGCGCCGACGAACTGCCAGCCTTGTCTTTCATAAAAGCCGATCGCCGGTGTGTTGCCTTCGAGCACGTAAAGGTACAACTGCGTCTCTCCTTGCGCGCGAGCCCAGTCTTCGGCTGCACGCATCAACAGCTTGCCTGCGCCAATGCCCTGGTGCGCAGGCAGCGCGTGCAGGTTGTCGAGCAGCACGCCCCACGCGGACTCCGGTTGCCGTTCGACACAGACGAAACCGACCGGCTCGCCCGCGAGCTCGGCGATCAGGATGATGCGGCGCTCGCCGCCGGGTGCGCGCAGGCGTGCTTCCCAATAGGCGGCGCGCTCCCGCGTCACTTCGCCGTCGAGGAATGCGTCGGGCAACAGGCCGCGATAGGTAGCCTGCCAGCTGGTGCTATGGATCGAGGCGATCAGCGCTGCATCCGCAAGGGTCGCAGGGCGCAGCGAAAGTACGCGGGAGGTTTGCATCGGGATGGTGTTCAACGGGAATTGCCTGTCTGCGAAAAGTTTACCGCAAGGATGAACCGGCGTTGTCTGTAATGAAACTGTATGGAATACGCGACAGTGCCATGAACGGTAACATTACGTGTTGCGGGCTCCGGGTGTTTCACAACGTTTACCCTGATACCGCCTGAATGCGTTCAGCATGAAAATGCAGCGCCCCCGGCGCGTTCCAAATTAAGCTGCCTGTGGCATCCGCTTGCCGAACGCAGTGGATCGTTTCAACTGCCTGAGCGCCGCCTGTCTGCGTGGCGACGGGCTTACAGAGAATGTCATGTCTACTGCGTCACACGCCGCTTCCTCATCCCAGGAATCCAAGGTCAAGACAGTTTTCCGCGTCGTCAGCGGCAACTTTCTTGAGATGTACGACTTCATGGTCTACGGCTATTACGCGTCCGCGATTGCCAAGACCTATTTCCCAAGTGGCAACGAATTCGCTTCGCTGATGCTGTCGCTGTCGGTATTCGGCGCAGGTTTCCTGATGCGGCCGCTTGGCGCCATCGTGCTGGGTGCCTACATCGACCATCACGGCCGGCGCAAAGGCCTGATCCTTACGCTTGGGCTGATGGCGCTCGGCACGCTCACGGTCGCCGCGATTCCCGGCTACGCGACCATCGGTGTGCTGGCCCCGGCGCTCGTGCTGTTTGGCCGACTGCTGCAAGGCTTCTCCGCAGGGGTCGAACTGGGCGGCGTGTCGGTCTACCTGTCGGAGATCGCAACCAAGGGCAACAAGGGCTTCTATTGCGCGTGGCAGTCGGGTAGCCAGCAGGTTGCCGTGGTGTTCGCCGCGCTGATTGGCGTGTTCCTGAACAAGTTGTTGCCGGCCGACCAGATGACGGCCTGGGGTTGGCGCGTGCCGTTCCTGATCGGCTGCCTGATCGTGCCGTTCCTGTTCATGATTCGCCGTTCGTTGCAGGAAACCGAGGAATTCAAGGCGCGCAAGCATCATCCGAGCATGGGCGAGATCATGAAGACGATGGCCGCGAACTGGGGCATCGTGCTGGGCGGTATGGGCATGGTCATCATGACCACCGTGTCGTTCTACATGATCACGGCCTACACGCCGACCTTCGGCAAGGAAGTGCTGAAACTCTCGTCGATCGATACGCTCGTCGTCACCGTCTGTATCGGTTTGTCGAACCTGGTCTGGCTGCCGCTCGCGGGCGCATTGTCGGACCGCATCGGCCGCCGTCCGGTATTGCTGGCCTTCACGATCCTGACGATCGTCACCGCGTACCCGGCGCTGCAATGGCTGGTCGCTGAGCCGTCGTTCGTTCGCCTGCTGGTGGTCGAGCTGTGGTTGTCTTTCCTGTACGGCAGCTACAACGGTGCGATGGTAGTGGCGTTGACCGAAGTGATGCCGGTCGAGGTTCGGACCGCGGGTTTCTCGCTGGCCTACAGCCTTGCTACGACGATCGGCGGCTTCACGCCGGCCATCTCGACACTGCTGATTCACACCACGGGCAACAAGGCCGCGCCTGGCCTGTTCCTGGGCGTGGCGGCGATCTGCGGGTTGATCGCGACGCTCGTGCTGTATCGCACGCCGGAGTCGCGCGATCAGTATCGAACGGCTTAAGGGTAAGGTTCACCGCTCGTCCGGATAAACCATCCGGACAAACAAAAACCCCCGGGCTCTCACGAGCGCGGGGTTTTTTGTTGGACGTTGCGTCGGCAATGGATTTCGCTGGGTCTGGCCCAGTTAGCCGCGGCGCAATTCGTTCGCCACCGCCTCCACCACATCGCCCCACGCGCCGGGTTGCGGCTGGCGCAGCAGCGTTACGCCCGGATACCACGGACTGCGCGTCTCGCCGACGAACCAGCGCCAATCCGCAGCGAACGGCAGCATCAGCCACAGCGGCTTTTTCAGTGCGCCGGTGAGGTGAGCGATCGACGTATCGATCGACACAACCGCGTCGAGCCGCTCGATGATTGCCGCAGTATCCGCAAAATCGCCGATTCGTTTACCCATGCGATGAATCGACGCCGCGTGTGGATGCGCGTCGAGCGCCGCATGTTCCTCGGCGCTCAGTTCAGGTTGCAACACGATCCAGTCGATCCCTTCAAGCGCGAACAGCGGAGCGAGCGCGGCGAGCGGCATCGAACGGGTTTCGTTCTGCTGGATACGTCCTGACCACGCAATGCCGATCTTGCGCTTCGCGTGACCGCCGAGCGAACCGCGCCATTTGCGGCCGTAAGCCGGCGGCGCGCTGAGGTAGGGCGTGCGGGCGGGAATCGTATCGTAGGTTGTGCCGAGCGCGAGCGGCAAACTCAGCAGCGGGCATTGCAGATCCGCCGCTGGACGCGGTGCGCCCTGGGCGATCAGCGTCACACGCCAGGCTTGCGCGGCCGGTGCAAGCAGCGGCAGCAGTTGCGGCTGCACTTCAAGTACCACGCGCGCCGCACGCTGCGCGGCCATTGGCACGAAGCGCACAAATTGCAACGTATCGCCGAAACCCTGCTCGGCATGGACAAGGAGCGTGCGTTGTTCGATTGGCTCGCCGTGCCAGCGCGGCAATGTCTGGATGACCGGCTGCGCGGTGATCTGCAGTCGCCATTCGTATTCCGGCAGCCCACGCGTGAAATCGCGCAACGCAAGCCATGCAAGCGCGCGGTTCATGTGCGCGGACGCGAGATCGGGGCGCAAGCGCAACGCCTGATCGAATGCCCGCACGGCGGCGGCGTGCGCGTTCAGCGCCTGGTGTGCCGTGCCGAGACTCAGCCAGGCGAGCGCGAATTGCGGATCGAGGCCGACCGCCCGCTCGAGATACGGCAGCGCTTGCGCATGGCGTCCCAGCGCCGCGAGCGCGTTGCCGAGCCCGAAAATGGTGGGCGGCAGGTTCGGCTGCAAGGCGAACGCCGCCTGGAAAGAGGCGACCGCTTCTTCGTGGCGGTCAGTGGCGTCGAACGTGTTGGCGAGGTTGAAGTGCGCGGCGACGAAACGTGGTTCGGCGGCCAGCGCCGCCTGAAAGCACGGAATCGCCTCGTCCGCGCGGTCAAGTGCGTTCAGCGACATGCCCATGTTGTTGAGCGCGCCCGCATGACCGGGGCGTAATTCGAGCGCGCGCTGGAACGACGTGATCGCATCCGTATGACGGCCGAGCGCATGCAATGCGTTGCCGAGATTGTTGTGCGACGAGGCGTCGTTCGGTTGCAGGCGCAACGATTTCTCGAACGCGTCGGCGGCGTCTTCGTGGCGGCCGACCGATGCGTACGCATTGCCCAGATTGTAGTGCGCCATCGGGAAGGACGGCGCAAGCGTAAGCGCATTGCGGAACTGTTCGATGGCGTCGTCGATCTTGCCCAGCGCCTTCAGTGCGTTGCCGAGGTTCAGTTGCAGCGCGGCGTCTTCCGGGCGCAGGTTCACCGCGCGCCGTACAAGCTCGGCGGCTTCGGCGTGCTGGCCCTGCTGGTGGCGCAGGACGCCCAGCAGGTGCAATGCATCGACGTGCACGGGATTGCCGTCGAGCGTCGCGCGGTAGCCGCGTTCGGCGTCGTCGAGACGGCCGTCACGATGCGCCGCGAAAGCGCGGTCAAATACTTGTTGCATGACGGAGGGAAGGCATTTCGGGTGGGGCGGACGCCGCATTTTCCCACACTCGCCGGGTCGCCCTCAGATTTGACCTGTTGTTTCGATATCTATAACATGTGAACATCTGTTCACATGTATGCATGATGATGCCACTTGCCATGGATTCCGCGATATCGCCTGTCAGTTTTGAGGACCGCCCGGTGGAGACGATCGTGCCGCTGGCCGACCTGTTTCGCCTGCTTGGCGATCCAACGCGTTTGCGCATCGTGCTCGCGTGCGTCGACGAGCGCCGCGCGGTCGGTGCGATTGCGGAGGGACTGGGCTTGTCGTCGTCGCTGGTGAGCCACCATCTGCGGCTGTTGCGCGCGGCGCGGATCGTGCGCGCGGAGCGGCAGGGCAAGCAGGTGTTCTATCTTGCCGCCGATCGTCACATCAGCGCGATGCTGGCCGGTATGCTCGAGCATGTGGCCGAGCCGGCCGGCGAATTTCCTCTGGACCCGTCATGAAGAAACCCACTACGCCGAACCGGCCCGCTGAAGAACGCGAGGACGACCACGCGCCGGTCTGGCTCGATGGGGAATTCGACGGGACCGACGGCGAAGATGCGCAGGCCGAGGGGAAAGAGCGCGGTGCTGATGGTCAAGTCGGGCATCGCCATGATGTGGCTCGTCCCGATGCTGGCGATGCGTATGAGAGCAGTGCGGGGGAACACGGAGCGCTCGGGCGAGATTCACACGATGACGATGCGGACCACGGCCACGAGCATGGTCACGACCACGACCACGACCACGACCATGATCACAGCCACGGCGTTGGCGGCCACAAAGGCCATAGCCATGGCGACCACGATCACAGTAGCCACGACCAACACGACCACGATAGCCACGCCAGCCACAACCACAGCCACGCCGGCCATCACCATGCCCACGCACCCGTTGCAGGCCACGGCCGTGCCTTCGCACTCGCCGTCGCACTGAATGTAGCAATCGTGCTGGTTCAAGCCGTCTACGGCGTGATCGCGCATTCCACCGCGCTGCTCGCCGACGCGGGCCACAATCTCTCAGACGTGCTCGGCTTGCTGCTCGCCTGGGGCGCAACCTGGCTCGCCACGCGCCGTCCGTCGGCACGCTATACATTCGGCTACGGCAGTTCGTCGATCCTGGCGTCGCTCGCCAACGCCGGGTTGTTGCTCTTCGCATGCGGCGTGATCGTCGCCGAGGCAATCGGACGCCTGATGAGCCCGGCACCGGTTGCGGGACTCGTGGTGTTCGTCGTCGCGACGGTCGGCGTGGTCGTGAACGGCTTCTCGGCGTGGCTCTTCATGCGCGGCCAGAAGGAAGACCTGAACATACGCGGCGCATTCCTGCATATGGCCGCGGACGCCGGCATCTCGGCCGCGGTCGCGATCAGCGGTCTCGTGATTCTCTATACCAACTGGACGTGGCTCGACCCGGTGATGAGCCTGCTGGTGGTCGCGGTGGTGGTGGCCGGCACGTGGGGCCTGCTGCGCGATTCGGTGCGCATGGCGCTCGACGCCGTGCCGCCCGGCGTCGACCTGCAGCATATCCGCGACTATCTCGCCGGACAGCCCGGCGTCACCGACGTGCACGACCTGCACGTCTGGGCGCTGTCGACTACCGGCAATGCGCTCAGCGCGCATCTGGTGATGCCGGCAGGCCATCCCGGTGACGAGTCGATCGACGGCATCGTCATCACACTGCGCGAACGTTTTTCGATGCAGCACGCCACACTGCAAGTCGACCTCGGCACCACGGTGCATCAATGCGCGCTGGATCATCCGCACGATTGATGCGGCGCACCGTTGAGCGGACTATCGGCGGCGTACACTAGAACGTACTGTGGTCTCCGGAGTTCCGCATGGACGCTGCCGCACACGATGCGTCGCCGGTGCTGATCGTTGGGGCGGGGCCGACCGGGCTCGCCGCGGCAATGAGTCTGGCGCGTGCCCACATCCCCGTGCGTCTGATCGACAAAGCGCTGCAACCGAACCCGTATTCGCGGGCCATCGGCATTCAGGCGCGCACGCTCGAACTGTTTGAACAACACCGGCTGATCGAGCCGTTTCTCGAACTCGGCCATCGCGCGCGCATCGCCAATCTTTTTTCCAATGGCATGCGTCTCGCACGCCTCGATTTCGATCCGCTGCATACGCGCTATCCGTATCTGCTGTTTCTCGATCAATCCGTGACCGAACGTCTGCTGACGGAACATCTCGCGACGCTCGGCGTGACGGTCGAACGCGGCGTTGAGCTGGCGATGTTCTCGCAGGGCTCCGCCAGTATTCAGGCGACGTTGCGTCGCGCGGATGGCCATACGGAGACCCTGCGCCCGTCGTACATGATCGCCGCTGACGGTGCGCATAGCACGATCCGTCACCGGCTCGGTTTGAACTTTGTGGGCAACACTTTCGAGCAGACGTTCCTGCTTGCCGATCTGCGTGCCGAAACCGATTGGCCCGAAGACGAATTCCATATCTTCGCTTCAGGCGAGGGTCTCGTCGCGCTGTTTCCGATGGGCCATGGCCGCCATCGTCTGATCGCGGATCATCCCGTCGCACCGACCACGGTTCCGGAGGCGGCCACGCCGGCAGTGCTCGGTGAACCGTCGCTCAACCAGGTTTCGCCGCCGTCGCTGGACGAATGCAAGGCACTGATTGCCCAGCGTGTGCGGGAACGCGTTGAGGTATCGGACCTGGCATGGTCGTCGTATTTTCATCTGAACAGCAGAATGGTGGAGAGACTGCGTGTCGGCCGCATCTTTCTCGCGGGCGACGCCGCTCACGTCCACAGTCCTGCCGGCGCACAAGGGATGAACACGGGTATTCAGGAAGCGTTCAATCTCGGCTGGAAGCTCGCACGCGTTTTGAACGGCGCGGCGCCTGACCGCCTGCTCGATACGTACCACCAGGAACGGCATCCGATCGAGCGCGACGTGCTGCGGCAAACCGGCTTCATCACGCATATGGCCGAGGCCGATCATGGACCGCTGAAGCTGCTGCGCGAGCGCGTGATGCCGGTGCTGGCCGCGCTCGGTCCGTTGCGCGATGCGGCGCGGATGACCATCAGCGAGTTGTCGATCCAGTATCGACGCAGTCCGCTGACGTTCGAGCGCGTTCTCGACGGCGGTCCGCGTGCCGGCGAGCGGGCGCCGGATGCGCTGGTGCATGTGCTGGATGGGCCACTTGGCCGCGCGCCGGGCGTCGGTTGTATTTTCGATCTGCACGATCCGGCGTTCTTCTCATTGTTCCTGCTGGTCCAGCCGCTGCCCGTCGACGAAACGCCGCTCGATCCTGCCGCGAAGCATGCGCTGCCGCCGGACCCGGAACTGGAACGCCTGGCTGCGGAAGTCGAGAAGTTGCTGCCGGGTGCGGTGCGCATCTGGCGCGTGACCGATACGAGCGGCGAGGGCGCGCCGGCGCTGTCCGAATCGTATGGGCGCACACGGCCGTCGTTCTATCTGGTGCGGCCGGACGGCTACATCAGCGCGCGCGGGCGCACCGGCTCCGATCTGCATGGCTTGCTGCGGCATTGCGAAGCGTGGTTCGCGGTGGGTGGGGTGATACCGGAGCAGGCGGCCCTGTGAGGCTGCTAACTGAAATGGCCGTCCGGGGTGGACCGTGAGGCGATCGTGTAAAGGCGGCCCGTGGCATGAGCCGCCTTGCGCACAGCAGATGCTGGGTGAACCGCGCCGTCTATACCGTAGAAAGTGCAGCCGGCGTGAGCCCGTCACGATGCTTGACGAGCGCTTCCCTGACAATGCTCGACATCTCGATGCCGCTCGCATCCGGCTCATCGAGCGCAGCCAGCAAAGCGCGTCGCATACGCGGCTCCCAGAAGCGACGGATATGATCGGCGATGCCGGCGAGCGCTTCTTCGCGGTCCGGCATCGAATCGAAAAAGTCGCCGATCCGGTTCGCCATGTCGATCAGATTCTGATTGTCCATGGTTCGCCTCACTTACCCGACGTTGCGTTGGTCAACTCGCGATGCTTCAGAAGATCGAGTTGTTCCGTGTTGAAGCGCGAATAGTCCTTCTGCCATTGCGACGGTTGTTCGACCGGCATCACCTGCACCGCGGTCACCTTGTACTCAGGACAGTTGGTGGCCCAGTCCGAGCTATCGGTGGTGATCACGTTCGCACCCGATTCGGGGAAGTGGAATGTCGTATAGACGACGCCCGGTTGCATCCGCTCGGTCACTTTCGCGCGCAACACGGTTTGTCCCGCGCGCGATTCGATGCCGACCCAGTCGTCGGTCTTGATGCCGCGTTCCTCCGCATCGTGCGGATGCAGTTCCAGCCGGTCTTCATCATGCCAGCGGGAATTCTCGGTGCGGCGCGTTTGCGCGCCGACGTTGTACTGCGACAGGATACGGCCGGTCGTGAGCAGCAGCGGGAACTTACGCGTGACTTTTTCAGGCGTCGCGATGAACTTCGTAATCACGAACTTGCCCTTGCCGCGCACGAAGGCGTCGATGTGCATGGTCGGCGTACCGTCGGGTGCATTCTCGTTGCACGGCCACTGGATGCTGCCGAGTTCGTCGAGCTTCCTGTAGGACACGCCGTGGAAAGTCGGCGTGAGACGCGCGATCTCGTCCATGATCTGCGACGGATGCGTGTAGTCCATTTCATAGCCGAGCGCGCGAGAGAGCATCACCGTGACTTCCCAGTCGGCATATCCCGGAACTGGCGGCATCACCTTGCGCACGCGCGAGATGCGGCGCTCCGCGTTGGTGAAGGTGCCGTCCTTTTCGAGGAAGGACGAACCGGGCAGCAGCACATGCGCGTACTTCGCGGTCTCGTTGAGGAAAATGTCCTGAACGACGATGCATTCCATCGACGACAGTGCCGCCGCCACATGGTGCGTGTTGGGATCGGACTGCACAATGTCTTCGCCCTGGCAGTACAGGCCCATGAAGGTGCCGTGCACCGCAGCGTCGAACATGTTCGGAATGCGCAGGCCCGGTTCGGGCTGGAGCGTGACGTTCCATGCCTCTTCGAACAACGCGCGCGTGATTGAATCGCTGATGTGACGATAGCCCGGCAGCTCGTGCGGGAACGAGCCCATGTCGCACGAACCCTGTACGTTGTTCTGGCCGCGCAGCGGATTCACGCCGACCCCTTCGCGGCCAATGTTGCCGGTCGCCATCGCCAGATTCGCGATGCCCATCACCATTGTCGAACCTTGCGCGTGTTCGGTGACGCCGAGGCCGTAGTAGATCGCGGCGTTGCCGCCCGTGGCGTAGACGCGTGCGGCCTCGCGAATGGATGCAGCGGGCACGCCGGTGAGTTGTTCCGTTGCTTCCGGCGCATTCTCGGGCAGGGCCACGAATGCACGCCATTGCTCGAACGCGCGCGTTTCGCAGCGCTCGGCGATGAACGCTTCGTTCAGCAGCCCCTCGGTCACGATCACATGCGCGAGCGCATTGACCACCGCGACGTTGGTGCCCGGACGCAATTGCAAGTGCTGCGACGCCTTCACGTGCGGTGTATCGACGATATCAATGCGGCGCGGATCGACGACGATCAGCTTCGCGCCTTCGCGGATGCGGCGCTTCATGCGTGAGCCGAACACCGGGTGGCCGTCGGTCGGATTCGCGCCGATCACCATGATCACGTCGGCCTTATCGACCGATGCGAAGGTCTGTGTGCCAGCTGATTCGCCGAGTGTGGTCTTCAGGCCATAGCCGGTCGGCGAATGGCACACGCGCGCACAGGTGTCGACATTGTTGTTGCCGAATGCGGCGCGCACGAGCTTCTGTACGAGATACGTTTCCTCGTTCGTGCAACGCGACGACGTAATGCCGCCGATCGAATCGCGGCCATGCTTTGCCTGAATGCGGCGGAATTCCGACGCCGCGTAACTGAGCGCTTCTTCCCAGCTGACTTCGCGCCACGGATCGGTGATCTTCGCGCGGATCATCGGCTTGGTGATGCGGTCCTTGTGCGTCGCATAGCCCCATGCGAAGCGGCCCTTCACGCACGCGTGGCCTTCGTTCGCCTGGCCGTTCTTGTGCGGCACCATCCGTACGACCTGGTTGCCCTTCATCTCGGCCTTGAGTGAGCAGCCGACGCCGCAATACGCGCAGGTGGTCACGACCGAATGTTCGGCCTGGCCGAGCATGATGACGGTCTTTTCCTGCAAGGTCGCGGTCGGGCACGCGGCGACGCACGCGCCGCATGACACGCATTCCGATTCCATGAACGGCTGGTTTTCGCTTGCAGCGACGCGCGATTCGAAACCGCGTCCGGCGATCGTCAGCGCAAAGGTGCCTTGCGTTTCTTCGCACGCGCGTACGCAGCGATTGCAGACGATGCACTTCGACGGGTCGTACGTGAAGTACGGATTCGATTCGTCTTTCTTGTCCTTCAAGTGGTTTGCGCCATCGAAGCCGTAGCGTACTTCGCGCAAGCCGGTAACGCCCGCCATGTCCTGCAACTCGCAGTCGCCGTTGGCGGGGCAGGTCAGGCAGTCGAGCGGGTGATCGGAGATGTACAGCTCCATCACGTTACGGCGCAGCGATTGCAGACGATCGGTTTGCGTGCGGACCTTCATGCCGGCTTCGACGGGTGTCGTGCACGAAGCGGGATAGCCGCGCTTGCCTTCGATCTCGACCAGACATAAACGGCATGAGCCGAACGGCTCGAGCGAATCGGTCGCGCAGAGCTTCGGCACATTGACGCCGGCTTCGACGGCGGCGCGCATCACGGAAGTGCCGGCCGGAACCGTCACCGCCTGGCCGTCGATTTCCAGCGTGACGTCGACGTCCGCATGACGCGCGGGTGTGCCGTAGTCGGTATCGTCAAAGAACGAACGGGGCGCAGGTTGTTGCGCTTGCGCTTGTGATTTGCACGCGCAATTGCCAGAGCCGCAGCCACCGGCGGGGGAGAGCATGTCGGACATGTGAGGCTCCTGGGTCAGGCCGCAGCCGCTTTGGGCGCGTGGTCGTGCACGTTATCGAGACCGAAGTCTTCGGGAAAATGGTCGAGCGCGGACAGTACCGGGAACGGCGTCATGCCGCCCATCGCGCAGAGCGAGCCGGACACCATCGTGTCGCACAGATCGCGCAGCAACTGTACTTGCCGCGTGGACGTATCGCCGTTGCGGATCCGTCCGATCACTTCGACGCCGCGCGTCGAGCCGATCCGGCACGGCGTGCATTTGCCGCACGATTCGAGCGCGCAGAAGTGCATTGCGTACTGCGCGAGTTCGGCGAGATTGGACGTGTCGTCATGCACGACAATGCCGCCGTGGCCGACCACCGCGCCGACGGCCGCGTACGCTTCATAGTCCATGGGGATGTCCCACTGGCTTTCCGGCAGATAGGTGCCGAGCGGGCCGCCGACCTGCACTGCGCGCGCCGGGCGTCCGCTTGCCGTGCCGCCGCCGTAGTCGTAAAGCAGTTCACGCAGCGTGACGCCGAATGCCAGTTCGACCAGGCCGCCTTGCTTCACATTGCCGGCAAGCTGGAACGGCAGCGTGCCGCGCGAACGGCCCATGCCGAAGTCTTTATAGAAAGCAGCACCGCGCGCGAAGATGATGGGCACCGTCGCGAGCGTGATGACGTTGTTGATCACGGTCGGCTGGCCGTAGAGGCCGACTAGCGCCGGCACGGGCGGCTTTGCGCGCACGATGCCGCGTTTGCCTTCGAGCGATTCGAGCAGCGCGGTTTCCTCGCCGCAGACATAAGCGCCTGCGCCTTTCGCCACGAACAGCTCGAAGCGATGCGCCGCCGAGCCAAGCACGCTGTCGCCGAGCCAGCCGGCGGCGCGTGCTTTGGCGATTGCCGCTTCGAGCGTTGCGATCGAGTGCGGATATTCGCTGCGCACGTAGATATAGCCGACCGTCGCGCCGGTCACGACGCCCGCAATGATCATCCCTTCGATCAGCACGTACGGATCGCTTTCCATGACGAGGCGGTCGGAGAAGGTGCCGGAGTCGCCTTCGTCCGCATTGCACACGATATATTTCTGCGCCGCCTGGGCGCCGCGTACCGTGCGCCATTTGATGCCGGCGGGGAAGGCCGCGCCGCCGCGACCGCGCAGGCCGGATTCGATCAGCGCTTCACAGGCGTCGTCGCCGTCTGTCTGCAACGCCTGCTTGAGACCTTCGAGGCCGCCGTGGGTAACGTAATCGTCGACAGAAAGCGGATCGGTGATGCCAATGCGCGCGAAGGTCAGGCGCTGCTGCTGCTTCAGATACGGTATTTCATCGACCACACCGACACGCTGCGCGTGCTCGCCGCCGGTGATAAAGCCGGCGTCGAATAGTGCTGCAACGTCGCTCTCTTCGACATTCGCATAGCCGACGCGGCCTTCGGCCGTCGCTACTTCGACGAGCGGTTCCAGCCACAGCAAACCGCGCGAACCGTTGCGGACCAGTTCGATTTCAATGCCGCGGCGCGTGGCTTCAGCTTCGATCGCTTGAGCCAGTGCATCCGCGCCAAGCGCCAATGCCGACGAATCACAGGGAACGTAGATGCGCGTCATGCGGCGACCTCCACGCATGTGCTGGCGGCCGCGAACAACGCGTCGAACTTTTGCGGCGTGACCTTGGCGTGCAAGGTGCCGTTGACCATCATCGCCGGTGACAGGGCGCATTGGCCGAGGCAATACACCGATTCCAGCTCGACCGTCGCGCCATGCCGATGCTCCGCATCAAAACGGCAGCCGGTGTGCGACTCGATATGCTGCGCGAGCGCCTCGGTGCCCATGCTGCGGCATGCCTCGGCACGGCAAAGCTGCACCGTAACGGGCGCCGCGGGCTGCGTGCGGAAGTGGTGATAGTAGGTGATGACGCCGTGCACTTCCGCGCGCGACAGGTTCATGGCGCGCGCGAGAGGCGCAACCGTGTCGGGCGGTACGTAGCCGAGTTCGTCCTGAATGGCATGCAGTACCGCTAGCAGCGACATGCCCGGCTGCGCGTGACGCTGCACGAGCTGATCCGGTGCGGCGGCGATGGAATCGTCCAAGTGGGGCTCCTCCAAAGTCATATATGCACTTGTCATTCATAATGCGTGCACTTATGCTTCGTATATTCGATATGGGATAGCTGAACAATAGGCGGGTGATACGCCTCGTGCAATAGGAAAGCATTGAACATATATGATCAGAATCGAGTGTCAGGCGCAGCTGGTTGTGAAGGGCCCGGATGGCCGCGAGGCAAGCCTGTCGGACGTGGTGCCGCTGCTCGCGCTGGTGGACGAATCCGGCAGCATCGCGCAGGCGGCGACGCTTAAGGGTTTGTCCTACCGTCATGCGTGGGGTTTGTTGCGCAGCATTGAGGAGCGTTTGGGTGGCGCGCTGATCGCGAAGGAGCGTGGGCGCGGCTCGGTGCTGTCCGAACTCGGTCAAGCCGTGTTGCGCGCGCAGCGTTTGTGCGGTGAGCGGCTCGACGGCAATATGCAGGCGCTTGCAAGCGAAGTCGCAAGCGACCTGAACCGCTGGCTCGCGCCACCCGCCGACGACGTGCGGATCTACGCGTCGCACGGTTACGCCGTGGCGGCATTGGTGACGGCGCTGGTCGCGCATGATCAGCCGGTCGACATCAAATACCGCGACAGCGCGGACGCAGTTAGCGCGCTCGCCCGTGGCGAATGTGATCTGGCCGGCTTCCACTTGCCGCTAGGCGAGTTTCGCGCGGCGTGCGCCGATACGTATCGGCGCTGGCTCGATCCGCAGCGTCATGTGCTCGTGCACCTGACGAGGCGTAAGCAGGGTCTCTTTCTCGGCAAGGGCAATCCAAAAGGAATCGACGGCTTGAGCGACCTTGCGCGCGACGACATTCGCTTCGTCAATCGTCAGCCTGGTTCCGGCACGCGCATGCTGCTCGATCTCGCGCTACGAAAAGTCGGAGTCGATCCGGACCGGGTCAACGGTTATGCGTCGACGGAACTCACACATTCGGCGATTGCGGCGTTCGTGGCGAGTGGCATGGCGGATGTGGGTTTCGGCGTGGAGCCGGCGGCGCATCACTTCGGGCTCGACTTCATACCGATCGTAGAGGAGGACTATTACTTCGCCTGCGACCGCGCCCGGTTGGAGCGCACGCCGCTTGCAATGGTGATCGGCTTGCTGCGCGGCGCGGCGTTCCGGCACAACGTCGATCAGCTCGAAGGTTATGATCCGCGCGACTGCGGCAAGCTGCTCGATCTCGACGTGGGGCTTGGCTTAAGCACGGTGTAAGCGACTGTAAACAAAATGATGCCGTTGCCGCTGCGCGGGGCGTTTGTTTGGGATAATCTCTAACCTTCCGCTTACGCCTTAACCGCGCGCTGTGCCGCGCTGAATCGATATGAAAGCTCTTCTTCACGCATGTGCTGCGGCAGCGACGGCCGGTGTGCTTCTCGCCACCGCTTCGGTTGCCTTCGCACAGAATTCGCCGGGTGTGCCGGGCGGTATCCTGCAAGATCAGTTCCGTCTTGCCGAACATCCCCAGATGCCGTTTGCGGCGTCAGCGCCCTCGGACAAATACCAGTCCAACAAAAAGTCAGCCATGCGCAAGCGCGGCGACAACGGCGATCCGAACGGTTGTAATCTGCAATGTCCTAAAGACGAATAAGCGCGAGTCAGCGCTTTCGTGTTCGTTTGTGAAACGCCGGCATGCTGCCGGCGTTTTTCGTTTGGGCGTTTGCTTGTGCTTTTTTATCGAGCTTGTCGGCTTTAGCCTCGTCGCTCAGCGGCTATCGGTCATGGCTTCGCCGTGTGCCACATATCCTTGAAGCCGTCTCCCTTCATTTCTCCCGCCTGCTTGTCTGCTGCGTAGCGATACAGCGGATGGCCTTTGTATGCCCATTGCTGTTTGCCGTCCGCGGAAGGGATCAGCGTCCATTCGCCTGACGGCTTGTCCGATGAGCTCGCCATGGCCGCCGGCCAGTTGCTCATGCAACCGCCGGTGCAGGCGCTCACGCCGGGCGTGGTGTCTTTGTCGAAGGTATAGAGCGTCATGCCGTCCGCGCTGACGAAGCGTCCGTCGACGATCTTTGGGGCTTCGGCAAAGGCAGTCTGTTGTAGTGCGAGGAGAGTCAGCGTGGAGAGGCAGAAGAGAGTCTTGCGCATGATGTCGGCTCCTGATTTTGGTGTTGGTCTCGCGCGGGACGCGGCATGCGGGTGCGCGCGGGGAATGAACGCTTGAACGGACGCGTTTATTCCGCTTGTCTTCGCGCGGCATTGATACCCGTCAGCAAAAAAGCCCGCTCGATGAGCAGGCTTTCTGTTGTCCAGGTAGCC
Organism: Paraburkholderia sediminicola; assembly: GCF_046026855.1. Classification (GTDB taxonomy): domain Bacteria; phylum Pseudomonadota; class Gammaproteobacteria; order Burkholderiales; family Burkholderiaceae; genus Paraburkholderia; species Paraburkholderia sediminicola_A. The sequence goes on from NZ_JAQQET010000004.1 coordinate 83,564, forward strand.
AACAAAAAACCCGCAAGCAGCAGGCCGCTTACGGGTTTTGAGTGCGTCTTGATGGTGCAGCTTGAAACGATGTTCTGGTGGAGGCGGCGGGAATCGAACCCGCGTCCAGAAGCACTCTACGACTAGTTCTACATACTTAGTTCTGTCATTTGATTTAACCACCATGACGCGGACGAACACGCTGCATGACGGCGATTCACTAGGTTTTCGACCTTGGCGTCGTGACGCCGCCAAGACTTAACTGACGTATATGACCTCTGTCGGTATTGCTACCGGTCTTGCGACTCTAGCCCGTCAGTGAACTAGGCAGAGGACGGCGGCCCTTAGGCTGCCAGTGCGAACGTTTCGTCGTTTGCAGTTACGTTTTCCCCATTGATTAACGAGGTGACGGGTCCTCGGTATGCCCTAGCCGCTTCGCGACCCCTGTCGAAACCAGGTCGCCCCCGCGGTTTGTTGGCCCAAACGTCTGGGCCAGCGTAGATTTTACAATAGTTTGACGGCCGCGTCCTGGCTGATTGCCTTGTTGCCGTGCCGGCTTCCTGCCGGGGCACGGTGGAGTGCCAGGACGGCGCATGTGTTGCTTGCGCCGCGTTTGCCGTGTTCACTGCACTGTATGTGTTCAGCCGATATCGCGCAGCAGCTTCTGCAATTCAGCGGGCGACTGCACGACATGCTGCGCGTGCCATTGCGCCGGTGGAATGTCGTTGCCGCAGTAGCCGTAGGCGGCCGCTATGGTCTTCATGCCGGCCGCGAAACCCGCTTGCACGTCGCGCAGGTCGTCGCCGACGTAGACGATACGCTCCGGCAACACATCCAGCTCGCGCGCGGCATGCAACAAGGGGGCCGGGTGCGGCTTTGAATGTGGGGTCGTGTCGCCGCTCACCACGCAGCCCGCGCGCTCTTCGAGGCCGAGTTGTGCGATCAGCGGCTCGGTGAGCCTTGCCACCTTGTTCGTTACGATGCCCCAGCGCACGCCCCTTGCGTCCAGATCGTCGAGCAATTCGGCGATACCGGGAAACAGCGTGGTCTCGATGCACAAGTCTGCTTCGTAGTTGGCGAGAAACTCCTCGCGCATCGACGCGAACTCGTGATGCTCAGGGCCGATTCCGAAGGCCCCGCCGATCAGTCCGCGCGCGCCCGCGGACGCGAGCGGCCGCAGGTCTTCGAGCGGCACCATATCGAGGCTGCGATCATGACGCATTTTGTTGACGGCGGCCGCCAGGTCGGGCGCGGTGTCAGCCAGCGTGCCGTCGAGGTCGAACAGGACAGCCTGGCAAAGACCAAGTGCGTCGTCAGTGTCTTCGCGCTGCGGCAGGGGCGTGGGATCGCTCATTGATTGATTGGGTCCGGGCAGGTCGGGGCGGATCAGACGTCGCGGCGGCAGGCGAGCATGTAGTTCACGCTCGTGTCGGCGGACAGCGCGAAATGCTTGCTGAGCGGGTTATAAACGATGCCTTTGATGTCGACTGTATGCAGATCGGCGGTGCGCACGAAGCCCGCCAATTCCGACGGACGGATGAAGCGTGCGTAGTCGTGCGTACCTTTGGGCAGCATCCGCGCTATATATTCCGCGCCGATCACCGCGAACAGATACGACTTCACGTTGCGGTTCAGTGTGGAGAAAAACACCCAGCCACCCGGTTTCACCAGTGTCTTGCAGGCCGCGACAATGGCGGCCGGTTCGGGCACGTGCTCGAGCATTTCCATGCAGGTGACGACGTCGTAAGTACCCGGTTCGCGGGCGGCGAGCGCCTCGGCAGCGATTTCTTCGTAATTAACGGTTACGCCACTTTCAAGGCTGTGAAGATCGGCCACGCCGAGTGCCTGGCTCGACAGATCGATTCCCTTCACGTGCGCGCCCAATCCTGCCATCGATTCCGACAGAATGCCGCCGCCGCAGCCGATATCCAGTACGGTTTTGCCGGCGAGATGCGCGTGCGCGTCGATCCAGCTCAGGCGGATCGGATTGAGTTCATGCAGCGGTTTGAATTCGGCATTCGGGTCCCACCAACGATGCGCGAGGTCGCTGAATTTCTGCAGTTCGTGGGGATCGGCGTTGGTCATAGCGGAAGCTGCCTCGATGAGAGCGTTGAGCGGGCGCTCGAGGATAAACCCTGAGTATATAGGCCGCGAGACAGGGCGGCAAAATGCCGCACAACGGCTGGCTAGTCCTGTTCTGCCAAGCGGGCGGGTGATGCTCGGAGGAGAAAGCGAGCCGCATCCGCCGCGTTGGCATAAAAAAAGCCCCGCCGAAGCGGGGCTTTGATACTGCGGTAATTTGTAGCTTACTGCTTCGAAGTACCGACAACTTCGACTTCCACGCGGCGATCCGGTGCGAGGCAGGCGATGAGTTGCTTGTGGTTCTTCTGGTTGCAACCGGTCGTGACCGGGTTGCGCTTGCCCTTGCCTTCCGTATAGATACGGTTGGACTCGATGCCCTTGCTGACGAGGTATGCCTTCACAGCTTGAGCACGGCGCAGCGACAGACGGTCGTTGTACTTGTCCGAACCGATACGGTCCGTGTAACCCGTTGCGACGACGACTTCGAGGTTCAGCGCGCCGATCTTCGATGCCAGATCGTCCAGCTTTTCCTTGCCAGCCGGCTTCAGGATAGCCTTGTCGAAGTCGAACAGAGCATCAGCTTGATACGTAATCTTTTGGCTCGTGATAGCCGGTGCAGGTGCGACCGGAGCCGGCGGGGTCGGAGCCTGGGCAACCAGGGCGCCATCGCACTTAGCGTTGGCCGTTGCCGGCGTCCAGAATGCATCGCGCCAGCAAAGCTCGTTCGTGCCGTTCATCCACACGTATTCGCCGGTACCATTCACCCAGTTGTCGTTCGTGGCTTGTCGCGACGCCGGCACCGACTGCGCCATGGCGGATGCAGCCATAACTGCGGTAGCTGCAATGAACGCGAGCTTTGAAAGTTTATTCATATTTCTCCTCTCGAAATTGAGATTACCGCAGGTTTACTGCGAGCCTGTTGACGAAGACAAGTCATACATTGCTCGAAGTATAACATCGGTGTAGAACAAAAAACGTGCTGTGTAGACTTCGAGCAGTGTCTAACTCTTTGTGCGTTGGCATTTTGCCATATCGTTCCCTTCCAACGATAAAAAAATCTGCCCCCGATCAAATCGCCCTCCAATTGTGGTGCATGCGCAACAGAAGCAATCCGCTGAAGGCACCGCCAGTCATGGCTGAGCGGCGGATTGCCTCACGCACAAATCGAGCCTGCTCCGGTTCGATAGTGGGGCGTTCAGGCGCCGCTCCCGCACGCCTGCTAATAGGTATACGTACCCCCGCCGGGGACGGATGCGCGGCATGTTAGAATCGCGTGATGCGTTGCGCCTGCAATGCTTACGCGAAGGCGCGGCGTAGTGAGGTTATCGCCGTCGCCTTGGCACGTAAAAGATACGGATAAATGGATCAATTCGCCAAAGAGACTCTGCCAATCTCCCTAGAGGAGGAAATGCGCCGTTCGTATCTCGATTACGCGATGAGCGTGATCGTGGGGCGTGCGCTTCCCGATGTTCGCGATGGCCTGAAGCCGGTGCACCGGCGCGTGCTGTACGCGATGCACGAACTGAACAACGACTGGAACCGGGCTTACAAGAAATCAGCGCGTATTGTCGGCGACGTCATCGGTAAATATCACCCGCACGGCGACACGGCTGTCTACGACACCATCGTCCGGATGGCGCAGAATTTCTCGCTCCGCTATATGCTGGTGGACGGTCAGGGCAACTTCGGTTCGGTCGACGGCGACAACGCCGCGGCGATGCGGTACACCGAAATCCGCATGGCAAAGATCGGCCACGAACTGCTGGCCGACATCGACAAGGAAACGGTCGACTTCACGCCGAACTACGACGGTAGCGAAAACGAGCCGGCCATCCTGCCGGCGCGTATTCCCAATCTGCTGATCAATGGCTCGTCCGGTATTGCGGTCGGCATGGCGACCAACATCCCGCCGCACAACCTGAATGAGGTTGTCGACGCATGTCAGCACCTGCTGAAAAATCCGGAAGCCACGATCGACGAACTGATCGAGATCATCCCGGCACCTGATTTCCCGACCGCCGGCATCATCTACGGCGTGGCCGGCGTGCGCGACGGCTATCGCACGGGCCGCGGCCGCGTGTTGATGCGCGCGCTTACGCACTTCGAGGAAATCGACCGCGGTCAGCGCATGTCGATCATCGTCGACGAATTGCCGTACCAGGTGAACAAGCGTTCGCTTCTGGAGCGCATCGCCGAGCTGGTCAACGAGAAGAAGCTCGAAGGCATCTCCGACATCCGCGACGAATCCGACAAGAGCGGCATGCGCGTCGTGATCGAGCTGAAGCGCGGCGAAGTGCCGGAAGTGGTTCTCAATAATCTGTACAAGGCGACCCAGCTTCAAGACACCTTCGGCATGAACATGGTCGCGCTGGTCGACGGCCAGCCGAAGCTGCTGAACCTGAAGGAAATGCTGTCGTGCTTCCTGTCGCATCGCCGGGAAGTGCTGACGCGGCGCACTGTATACGAACTGCGTAAGGCACGTGAACGCGGTCACGTGCTCGAAGGGCTGGCAGTCGCGCTCGCCAACATCGACGAATTCATCGCGCTCATCAAGGCCGCGCCCACGCCGCCGATCGCCAAGCAGGAATTGATGGCGCGTCCGTGGGATTCGTCGCTGGTACGCGAAATGTTGTCGCGCGCCGAGACGGAAAACGCGTCGGCCGGTGGTCGTGAGGCTTATCGCCCGGAGGGTTTGAACCCGTCCTTCGGCATGCAGTCCGACGGCCTCTACCGCTTGTCCGACACCCAGGCTCAGGAAATCTTGCAGATGCGTCTGCAACGCCTGACGGGTCTGGAGCAGGACAAGATCATCGGCGAGTACCGCGAAGTGATGGCGCAAATCGCCGACCTGCTGGACATTCTGGCTCGCCCGGAACGCATTACGGCGATCATCGTCGACGAACTGACGTCGATCAAAGCCGAATTCGGCGACGCACGCCGCTCGAAGATCGAGCTGAATGCAACCGAGCTGAACACCGAAGACCTGATCACGCCGCAAGAGATGGTCGTGACCATGTCGCACGCCGGCTATGTGAAATCGCAGCCGCTGTCCGAATATAGTGCGCAGAAGCGGGGTGGTCGCGGCAAACAGGCCACGGCGATGAAAGAAGACGACTGGATCGACACGCTGTTCATCGCGAACACGCACGATCACATTCTGTGCTTCTCGAATCGTGGTCGCGTCTACAGCGTGAAGGTCTACGAAGTGCCGCAAGGCTCGCGGAACTCACGCGGCCGTCCGATCATCAATATTTTCCCGCTTCAGGACGGCGAGAAGATTACGGTTGTCTTGCCGGTAAAGGAATTCTCGGCTGACAAATTCGTCTTTATGGGCACCGCGTTAGGAACTGTAAAAAAGACGCCGTTAGAAGCCTTTGGCCGCGTGTTGCGCAAGGGTATTATTGCGGTCGGTCTGGATGACGGCGACTACCTGATCGGCGCCGCCATTACGGACGGCCAGCATGACGTAATGCTGTTCTCGGATTCCGGCAAGGCAGTGCGTTTCGACGAAAACGACGTCCGTCCGATGGGCCGTGAGGCGCGTGGTGTGCGCGGCATGCAGCTTGAAGACGGTCAGAGTGTGATCGCATTGCTGGTGGCTGGCGACGAACAGCAGTCGGTGTTGACCGCAACCGAGAACGGCTACGGCAAGCGCACGCCCATCACCGAGTACACGCGTCACGGGCGCGGTACGAAGGGAATGATCGCGATCCAGACGTCGGAACGGAACGGCAAGGTCGTCGCCGCCACGCTGGTGGATCAGGAAGCGCAGATCATGTTGATCACCAATACGGGCGTGCTGATTCGTACGCGCGTATCGGAAATTCGAGAAATGGGACGCGCAACCCAAGGTGTTACACTCATCAGCCTTGACGAAGGGACCAAGCTTTCAGGTCTGCAACAGGTTGCTGAGGCGGAAGCGGATGTAGATGTGGAAGGCGACACCGAAGGTCCTGCCGAAGGCGACAACGGCGGTGAAGACGGTGGTGCGGCCTGATTCGCGTCGGCAGTTCAGTCTCAGTTATTGGTTGAAAGCTGCGCAGGGAACAATGGCGTGTCGGGCCGATACGCATCCCGCGCTGTTCGCAGTTCAAGTTAATTTCTCTTAGGGAGTAATGATGCAAAAACGATTCAAACAACTGATGTTGCTGGCTGCTCTCGTGCCGACCTTCGCCATGGCTCAAGCGCTTCAGAGCCCGGCCCCGGCGGCTCCGGCTGCTGCCGCTGCACCGGTTGATCCGGCCAAGCAGGCTGCAATCAAGGACCTGCTGGACGCAATCGATGCACAGAAGCTCGTCGGCGCAATTGGCAACAGCGCCCAGATGCAAGCCAAGCAACTGGTCCCGGCTATCCTGTCGGACGCCCTGAGCGAAAACAAGACGATGACGGACAAGCAGAAGCAGGCTTCCGTCCCGACGCTGCAAAAGAATGCAGTGCCGAAGCTGGTTGACGGCGCAGGCCAGGTGTTTGCAACGGATTCCTTCCGTCAAGACGCCATGCAAGCTCAGTACGACGCTTACGCGAAGTACTACAGCACGTCGGAAATCAAGGATCTGACCGCGTTCTACAAGAGCCCGACCGGCCGCAAGTTCATCCAGGTCCAGGACCAGGTTGGCCGCGACGTTGTGAACGGCTTGATGCAAAAGTACATGCCGCAATCGATCAAGGCAACGCGTGACCAGGCTGACAAGGAAGTCGCTTCGGTCAAGCCGGCTAAGTAAGCCAGCTAGTTAAGCCAAAAGGTCGAAAGGCTGCGCTGACATCGCGCTAGCCGCCGCTCGGCAAGCTATACGGCGTGCCGGGTTTGGCGGGTTGGGGGCGACAATGCGATAATGGCCGTTTGCGCACACGCGCAGACGGCCATTTTCTTTTTGGGCGCGAAATTGTTGCCAAACGCGTCGTTAAACTCGCGTTGTCGAGTGCGCGTCGTTAACTTTGCAGCGGCTGCCGTTGTAGCGGCTGCCTTGCGATTGCAAACTTCGCCGATTTTTGCGCGATCTGTTCGTTTTTCGCGCCAGCTTCCAGGATCTCACGATGCGCGTTTTTAATTTCTCCGCCGGCCCCGCTGCCATGCCCGAAGAAGTGCTGCGTCAGGCAGCCGACGAGATGCTCGATTGGCAGGGCAGTGGCATGAGCGTGATGGAAATGAGCCATCGCGGTAAAGAATTCATGTCGATCCACGAGGAAGCGCTCGTCGATCTGCGCGAACTGCTCGAGGTGCCTGCCAGCCACCGCATCCTGTTTCTGCAAGGCGGTGGCCTGGGCGAAAACGCAATTGTGCCGATGAATCTGATGGGCGCGAAACCGCGCGCGGATTTCGTCGTGACCGGTTCGTGGTCGCAGAAGTCGCTCAAGGAAGCGCAAAAATACGGCACCGTGCATCTGGCGGCGAGCGGCCAGACGGCAGAGGGTTTCACCCGTGCACCGGCGCGCTCCGAATGGCAACTGTCTGACGATCCGGCTTACGTGCATCTGTGCACCAACGAGACCATTCACGGCGTCGAGACGTTCGAGATTCCCGATCTCGGCGATATTCCGCTGGTGGCGGACGCTTCGTCGCACATCCTGTCGCGTCCGATGGACATCGCCAAATACGGCGTGTTGTTCGGTGGCGCGCAGAAGAACATCGGCATGGCGGGCGTGACGGTTGTGATCGTGCGCGAAGACATGCTGGATCGCGCGCAGTTGATCTGCCCGTCGGCGTTCGAATGGAAAACCGTCGCCGAGAATAATTCGATGTACAACACGCCGCCCACGTATGCGATTTACGTTGCCGGGCTGGTGTTCAAGTGGTTGAAGAAGCAGGGCGGCCTTGCCGCGATGGAAGCGCGTAACCTCGAAAAATCGAAGCTGTTGTACGACGCGATCGATTCGAGCAGCTTCTATCTGAACAAGGTCGAGCATGGCTCGCGCTCGCGGATGAACGTACCGTTTTTCCTCACCGACGAGTCGCGCAACGATGATTTCCTGGCCGGCGCGAAAGCCCGGGGAATGGTGCAGCTAAAGGGCCACAAGTCCGTCGGCGGCATGCGGGCGTCGATTTATAACGCCGTCCCGCTCGAAGGCGTCAAAGCGCTTGTCGAATACATGAAGGAATTCGAACAGCGCAGCGCCTGATCGTCTTAGGAATTCAGGCGCGCGCATCCTTTCCAGCACGCATTTGTGCAGCAGCTACCGGCAGGGCCGTTTTCACGCATGGACGACGAACTCAATACCCGACTCAAACCCCTTCGCGAACGCATCGACGCGCTCGACGCGCAGTTGATCGCGCTTCTCAATCAGCGTGCCGCGGTGGCGCTCGAAGTGGGTGAAGTCAAGAAGCATTTCAACGCGCCGGTGTTCCGCCCGGAACGCGAGCAGCAGGTGATCGCGCGCTTGCAGGATATGAGCGATGGCCCATTGGCCAGCGAACATATCAGTGCGATCTGGCGCGAGATCATGGCCGCGAGCCGCGCGCTCGAAAAGACCATCAAAGCCGCGTATCTCGGCCCGGTCGGCACGTATAGCGAACAGGCCATGCACGAGTACTTCGGTCAGTCGATCGAAGGTCTGCCGTGCCCGTCGATCGACGAAGTATTTCGCTCGGTCGAAGCAGGCGCAGCCGAATTCGGCGTTGTGCCGGTTGAGAATTCGACCGAAGGCGCGGTGTCGCGCACGCTCGATCTGCTGCTGCAAACCCAGCTCACGATCGGCGGCGAACTGGCCTTGCCGATTCACCACAATCTCCTGACGCTGAACGGCGGCCTCACCGGCGTGAAGCGGGTGTGCGCGCACGCGCAGGCGTTAGCTCAGTGCCAGCGCTGGCTCGCGACGAACGCGCCGCATCTCGAGCGCCAGGCAGTGTCGAGCAATGCCGAAGCTGCGCGCATGGCGGCGGAAGATCCGACTGTCGCAGCGATCGCCGGCGATCGCGCGGCGACCCACTACGGTCTCCAGGTTGCCTATGCCCTGATCCAGGACGACCCGCATAACCGCACGCGTTTCGTGATGATCGGCAAGGAGCGCACCGGCGTTAGCGGGCACGACCAGACGTCGTTGATCGTTTCGGTGGCGAACGAGCCGGGTGCCGTGTTCAAACTGTTGGAGCCGCTGGCGCGACACAGCGTATCGATGACCCGTTTCGAATCGCGTCCGGCGCGCGTCGGCACGTGGGAGTACTACTTCTACATCGACGTCGAAGGCCATCGCGACGAGCCGGCGGTCGCCGCCGCGCTCACCGAACTCGGCCAGAAGGCCGCGTTCCTGAAGATACTCGGCTCGTATCCACGCGCCCGTTGATGTCGGCTGAGGCGCGCGCCTGCCGCAGGTTCACTCACTACTAATTAGTCGTTCGGAGATTTTCATGACAACGTCCTTCGGTCCTTCCTATGTGCGCGCGATTGCGCCTTACATCGCCGGCAAGCCGATTTCGGAAGTGGCCCGTGAGTTTGGCCTCGACGAAGCGACGATCGTGAAGCTCGCCTCGAACGAAAATCCGCTCGGCATGCCGGAATCGGCGCAACGCGCCATGGCGCAAGCGGCCAGCGAACTCGGCCGCTATCCGGACGCGAATGCATTCGAACTGAAGGCGGCGCTGAGCGAGCGTTACGGCGTGCCGGCCGATTGGGTGACGCTTGGCAACGGCAGCAACGACATCCTCGAAATTGCCGCGCACGCGTTAGTCGAAAGGGGGCAGTCGATCGTTTACGCCCAGTATTCGTTCGCGGTCTACGCGCTCGCCACGCAAGGCGTGGGTGCGCGTGCGGTCGTCGTACCCGCCGTCAAATACGGCCACGATCTCGACGCGATGCTTGCCGCGATCACGGACGACACCCGGCTGATCTTTGTCGCGAACCCGAACAACCCGACCGGTACCTTTATCGAAGGCGCGAAGATCGAGGCGTTTCTCGACAAGGTGCCGCGCAACGTGGTCGTCGTGCTCGACGAGGCGTACACGGAATATCTGCCGGAAGAAAAGCGTTACGACTCGATCGCATGGGTGCGCCGTTATCCGAATCTGCTGGTGTCGCGCACGTTCTCGAAGGCGTTTGGACTCGCCGGCTTGCGTGTCGGCTTCGCAATCGCCCAGCAAGAGTTGACCGATCTGCTGAATCGTCTGCGTCAGCCGTTCAACGTGAACACGCTGGCGCAAGCCGCGGCGATCGCGGCGCTGAACGACACGGCGTTTCTGGAAAAGAGCGCGGCCTTGAATGCGCAAGGCTATCGCCGCCTGACCGAAGCGTTCGACAAACTCGGCCTCGAATTTGTGCCGTCGGACGGCAACTTCGTACTGGTGCGCGTCGGCAATGACGATGCAGCAGGCAACCGCGTCAACCTCGAGTTGCTCAAGCAGGGCGTGATTGTTCGCCCGGTTGGCAACTACGGTTTGCCGCAATGGCTGCGCATCACGATCGGTCTGCCGGAAGAAAACGAAGCGTTCCTCGCGGCGCTCGAAAAGACGCTCGCTACCGCGTAAGCGGATGACCTTGACCCGCGCGCCTCACTTTATGAATGGCGCGCTTTTTTTGTGATCGACGTGGCTGCGTTCTCTTTTAATAAGCTGGTGATTTTCGGTGTCGGCCTGATCGGCGGATCGCTCGCGCGCGCCTTGCGCGAGCGGGGCGAGGCGGCAGGCGCGCGAACGGTGATTGGTGTTGGGCGATCGTCCGCGTCGACGGCGCGCGCGTTGGAATTGGGTGTGATCGACGCAGTCGCGGCGTTGAACGACGACGTCGCATTGCGTGACGCGTTGTCCGGCGCCGATTTCGTGCTGCTTGCCGCACCCGTCGCGCAGACGCAACCGCTGCTCGAACGTATTGCACCGTTTCTCGACGCAAGCACGATCGTCACCGATGCCGGCAGCACCAAGTCCGACGTGGTTGCAGCGGCGCGCGCGGCGCTCGGCGCGCGCATCGCCCAGTTCGTGCCGGGGCATCCGATTGCCGGCCGTGAGGCGAGCGGCCCGGATGCGGCGTTGCCCGACCTGTATGTGAACCGCAACGTCGTGTTGTGTCCGCTGCCGGAAAACGCGCCGGAAGCGGTCGAGCGCGTTGCTGCGATGTGGCGCGCTACCGGCGCCTGTGTGCGAGACATGGCGCCCGAGCAGCATGACCGTGTGCTTGCGTCGGTCAGCCATTTGCCGCACGTTTTGTCTTTCGCGCTAGTCGAGCAGATTCTCAATTCGCCCGACGCCGCGCTGAAATTCTCATTCGCCGCCGGTGGTTTCCGTGACTTCACGCGCATCGCTGCGTCGAGCCCGGAGATGTGGCGCGACGTGTGCGTGGCGAATCGGGTTGCGTTGCTTGCCGAACTGGATGCGTACACGGCCGTGCTCGCGCGTTTGCGCGCCGCGATCGACGCCGCCGACGGCGCCGCGCTCGAAGCCGTGTTCGCGCGCTCGCGCGTCGCGCGCAGCGAATGGCAGGAACAGCGCACTGCCGGGGCCGCGCTCGGCGACGCCTCGAAATAACCGGAGCTGGACTCAATCATGGAATTCCTCGATCTCGGACCATTTTCTCGTGCGTCCGGCACGGTTCGTTTGCCGGGTTCGAAAAGCATTTCGAATCGTGTGCTGCTGCTCGCGGCGCTCGCCGAAGGCGAAACGACGATCACGAACCTGCTCGACTCCGACGACACCCGCGTGATGCTTGACGCGCTCGAAAAGCTCGGCGTGCGCCTGAAGCGCGAGGGCGACACTTGTGTCGTGACCGGTACGCGCGGCGCGTTTACAGCGCGCAAAGCCGATCTGTTCCTCGGCAATGCCGGCACGGCGGTGCGCCCGCTGACCGCGGCGCTCGCGGTGAATGGCGGCGACTATCGTATTCACGGTGTGCCCCGCATGCACGAACGACCGATCGGCGATCTGGTCGACGGCTTGCGGCAGATCGGCGCGAAGATCGACTACGAAGAGAATGACGGCTATCCGCCTCTGCGGATTCGCCCGGCGCAGATTCTGGCCGACGCGCCGATTCGCGTGCGCGGCGACGTGTCGAGCCAGTTCCTGACTTCGCTGCTGATGACGCTGCCGCTGCTGCGCACCGAAAGCGGCGTGACGACCGTGCAGGTGGACGGCGAGCTGATCTCGAAGCCCTACATCGAGATCACGATCAAGCTGATGGAGCGTTTTGGCATCAAGGTCGAGCGCCATGAATGGCATCGGTTCATTGTGCCGGCGGGGCAGCGCTATCAATCGCCGGGCGCCATCATGGTGGAAGGCGATGCGTCGTCGGCGTCGTATTTCCTGGCGGCGGGTGCGCTCGGCGGCGGGCCATTGCGGGTGGAGGGCGTCGGCCGGTCCAGCATCCAGGGCGACGTCGGCTTTGCCGATGCGCTCATCAAGATGGGCGCAAACCTGCAGATGGGCGAAGACTGGATCGAAGTGCGCGGTGTCGGCAACGACAACGGCAAGCTCGATCCGATCGACATGGACTTCAACCTGATTCCCGACGCCGCGATGACGATCGCCGTCGCCGCGCTGTTCGCGGACGGCACGACCACGCTGCGCAACATTGCCAGTTGGCGCGTCAAGGAAACCGACCGCATTGCGGCGATGGCTACCGAACTGCGCAAGGTCGGTGCGACGGTGCAGGAGGGTGAGGACTTTCTCGTCGTCACACCGCCTGAAAAACTGATTCCGAACGCCTCGGTCGACACCTACGACGATCACCGCATGGCGATGTGCTTCTCGCTCGTGAGCCTGGGCGGCGTGCCGATCCGGATCAACGACCCCAAGTGCGTCGGCAAGACATTCCCCGATTATTTCGAGCGCTTCACCGCGCTCGCTCAACCCTGATTCGCCCCCGAATCGACTGACGTGCGACTTTTTCGATGAAACCGACCCGTCCCTTTCACCAGACGCCCGTCATTACGATCGACGGCCCGAGTGCTTCCGGCAAAGGCACCGTGGCCGCGCTGGTTGCCGCGAGCCTCGGCTTTCACCTGCTGGATAGTGGAGCGTTGTACCGGCTCGCCGCGCTGGCCAGCATCCGCTATAAGGTCGACGCGGACGATGCGGACGCGCTTGTAAAGCTGATCGACGATCTGCACATCACTTTTCGCGAGGGGATGGCGCAGCTCGACGGTGCCGACGTATCCGCCGACATTCGCGCGGAAGAAGTCGGTAGCCGCGCCTCGGCGATCGCCGTGCATGTGCCCGTGCGAACCGCGCTGGTGGCCCGTCAGCGGGCTTTCCGCAAGGAGCCGGGGCTGGTCGCCGACGGCCGCGACATGGGCACGGTAATCTTTCAGGATGCCGTGCTGAAGGTGTTCATGACCGCCAGCGTCGAGGCCCGTGCGGCGCGCCGGCATAAGCAATTGATCCAAAAAGGATTTTCTGCTAATATAGATGACTTGCTCCGGGATTTGCGTGAGCGCGACGAGCGTGACAGTCAACGCGCGGCCGCGCCGCTCAAGCCCGCAGCGGATGCAAAGCTGCTTGATACCTCGGCATTGTCCATCGACCAGGCGGTCGAACAGGTGGTGCAGTGGTATGAAGCATTGGTCCCGCATGCCTGATGTCCGGGCAGTGTTTGAGTAGCGGGCGCAGTGGAGAGAAGTACCGTTGTCAGTAGGTGCTCCGCGTGTGTCGTGGAGCGTGTTTTAACCCCTTAACCCCGCGTGGCATTCGCATTCTTGCCGAAGTTGCTGACCGTCCGGCCAGCCGGGCACCGCGAGAACCATGCAAAATTTGATTTTTATGTCCGACCTGCAAACTTCCAACCCGAATACCGAATCTTTTGCGGCTCTGTTCGAAGAGTCGCTGACCAAGCAAGACATGCGCGCCGGCGAAGTGATTTCCGCCGAAGTCGTGCGTGTTGACCACAACTTCGTGGTCGTCAACGCTGGTCTCAAGTCCGAAGCCTACATCCCGCTCGAAGAGTTCCTGAACGACGCGGGCGAGGTAGAAGTGCAGGCGGGCGACTTCGTTTCCGTCGCGATCGACGCGCTGGAAAACGGCTATGGCGACACGATCCTGTCGCGCGACAAGGCGAAGCGTCTGGCTTCGTGGCTGTCGCTGGAAAAGGCTCTCGACAACAACGAACTCGTGACCGGCACGATCACGGGTAAGGTCAAGGGCGGCATGACCGTCATGGTCAACGGCATCCGCGCGTTCCTGCCGGGTTCGCTGGTTGACACGCGTCCGGTCAAGGACACGACCCCGTACGAAGGCAAGACGCTGGAATTCCGCGTCATCAAGCTCGACCGCAAGCGTAACAACGTCGTGCTGTCGCGCCGTGCTGTGATCGAAGCCACCCAGGGCGAAGAGCGCGCAAAGCTGCTCGAAACGCTGAAGGAAGGCGCGATTGTGGAAGGCGTGGTGAAGAACATCACCGATTACGGCGCGTTCGTGGACCTCGGCGGTATCGACGGCCTGCTGCACATCACCGACATCGCATGGCGTCGTGTGCGTCACCCGAGCGAAGTTCTGTCGGTTGGCCAGGAAGTTACCGCGAAGATCCTCAAGTTCGATCAAGAGAAGAACCGCGTTTCGCTGGGTATCAAGCAACTGGGCGACGATCCGTGGGAAGGCATCTCGCGCCGTTACCCGTCGGGCACGCGTCTGTTCGGTAAGGTCACCAACATCACCGACTACGGCGCATTCGTCGAAGTGGAATCGGGCATCGAAGGCCTGGTTCACGTGTCGGAAATGGACTGGACGAACAAGAACGTTGCACCGTCGAAGGTTGTTCAGCTGGGCGACGAAGTCGAAGTCATGGTTCTCGAAATCGACGAAGACCGCCGCCGTATCAGCCTCGGCATGAAGCAATGCAAGCCGAACCCGTGGGACGACTTCAGCCGCAACTTCAAGAAGGGCGACAAGCTGCAAGGCGCAATCAAGTCGATCACCGACTTCGGCGTCTTCATCGGTCTGCCGGGCGGCATCGACGGTCTGGTTCACCTGTCGGACCTGTCGTGGAGCGAAACGGGCGAAGAAGCAGTTCGCAAGTACAAGAAGGGCGACGAAGTGGAAGCGATTGTTCTCGGCATCGACGTCGAGAAGGAACGCATTTCGCTGGGTATCAAGCAGCTCGAAGGCGACCCGTTCAGCAACTTCGTTGCAATGAACGACAAGGGTTCGATCGTCGACGGCGTGGTCAAGACGGTAGATGCGAAGGGTGCTGTGGTTCAGTTGTCGGCGGAAGTCGAAGGCTACCTGCGCGCTTCGGAGTTGTCGCAAGACCGCGTGGAAGATGCACGCAACGTCCTGAAGGACGGCGACAAGGTCAATGCGATGATCATCAACATCGACCGCAAGTCGCGTGGCATCAACCTGTCGATCAAGGCCAAGGATTCGGCTGAGCAACAGGAAGCGATCCGCGGCCTGGCTTCGTCGGATTCGAACTCGGCTGCTACCGGCACGACGAACCTCGGCGCGCTGCTGAAGGCCAAGCTCGACGGCCAGAACCAGTAATTGAGGAACGCCCCCAAATCTGGCGCTTTGCGCCAGATCTCCCGCAAGGGGGAACCCCCCAAGGGACTTCCTTCGGGGCGCAAAATATGGGGGCGGCCCGGCGTTTTCTTGAGAGGTCTGCTGCAGTATGACCAAATCGGAATTGGTCGCCCAGCTGGCTACGCGATTCCCGCAGCTTGTACTTAAAGATGCGGATTTTGCGGTGAAGACGATGCTTGATGCGATGTCGGAGGCGCTTGCCAACGGCCATCGCATCGAAATTCGCGGCTTCGGCAGCTTCGGCCTTAATCGTCGTCCGTCCCGCGTAGGGCGTAATCCGAAGTCGGGCGAGAAGGTGCTGGTACCTGAGAAGTACGTACCGCATTTCAAGCCTGGCAAGGAATTGCGCGAGCGGGTAGATCGGCGTTCGGGCGAGCCGCTGAAGGCCGATGAGCCGGATGACGACGACCTGTAAATGCTTCGCTGTGCTGTTCGCGGCATGGCATTGGTAGCGTTAGCGGCCAAAGCCAGACGGCAAAAGACCAGAAAAAGCGCCTTCGGGCGCTTTTTTTTCGTCCGTAATCTTCGTTTATAGTCGTTGCCACCCGTGCTTTTCACCTGCAGGCACGACGCGGCAGCCTGGCCATGCGGCTGGCGCGTCCCCAAAATTCAAGCTGCCTGCTCACACACGCTCTTGCGGCAAGATAAACCTCACGTCAGTCCTCTATCAGCCAGTTCCTGCCCAGCCGCGAGGGCTTCAATTACAATACGGGTCACTTCGGCGCGGGCAACACCGTGGCGCGACGCGTCATCAAGCCGGCGTCACCCCGCAACTGCCGTCAAGAGACCTATTCATGAAATTTATCGTCTGGCTGATCCGTGTGCTGGTGTTCGTGCTCCTGCTGGTGCTCGCGCTTTCCAATACACAACCCGCTACGCTGAATTTCCTCGCTGGCTACGCGTGGTCGGCGCCTTTGATTCTGATCGGCCTCGCGTTCTTCGTGGTGGGGCTGCTGGCCGGACTGGTGTCGTCGATGCCGGCCATGGTGCGTCTGCGCATGGAGAATGGCCGGCTCAAGCGCGAGCTGCGTGTGGCGCGTGAAGCTCCGGTGGTGGTCGAACAGCCGCCTATGCCGCCGCTGATCTAAGTTGTCTTCTGCCATGCTTCTGAAGCGTGGCTTTCCGTTTCCGCTGTTCCGCACATTTGCATTGATCGCATGGATCTAGACTTCTGGTGGCTGCTTGTCATACCCGTCGCATTTGCGTTCGGCTGGATGGCCGCGCGCTACGACCTCAAGACGCTGCTGTCCGAAAGCGCCAACCTGCCGAGGTCGTACTTCCGCGGCCTGAATTTCCTGCTCAACGAGCAGCCGGACCAGGCGATCGATGCGTTTATCGAAGTCGTCAAACTCGACCCGGAAACGATCGAGTTGCATTTCGCGCTGGGCAATCTGTTCCGCCGCCGCGGTGAGACCGACCGCGCGATTCGCGTGCATCAGAACCTGCTGAGCCGCACCGATCTGCCCGTCACCGAGCGCGATCACGCGCTGTACGAGCTGGGCCAGGACTTCCTGAAGGCCGGTTTGCTCGATCGTGCCGAAGAGACCTTCCGTTCGCTCGAAACCGGCAATTACGCACTGGGCGCGCAGCGTGCGCTGCTGACCATCTACCAGATCGAGAAAGACTGGGTTAAATCGATCGATACCGCGCGCCACCTGGAAACCATGGGCGCCGAGTCGCTCGACAAGGAAATCGCGCAGTTCCATTGCGAACTCGCGCAGGAAGCGCTCCAGCAGAAAAATGCGGATGAGGCGCGCCGTCAGCTAGGCTTTGCGTTGAAGGCGAACCCGACCAACGTGCGCGCCACGATCCTGTTCGGCGACGTTGATGCGACAGCCGATGCGCAAGAGGCGGCTATCGTCCAGTGGCGGCGCGTCGAGGAACAGAATCCCGCCTATTTGCCGCTCGTCGCGGAAAAGCTGATGAAGGCCTATGAGGCGCTTGGCCGTCCGCAGGATGGCGCCGATCTGCTCACCACGTGGGTGGATCGCTATCCGTCGAACGATCTGCTCGACGTGACCTATCAGCACATTGCGGCGGTACGTGGGCCCGATGCCGCGCATGCGCTGGCGCGCTCGCAGATGCAGAAGTCGCCGAATCTGGCGGGCATGACGCGTCTTCTGGAAGCCCAGGAAGCCGTCGCGGAAGAGCCGCGGCGCAGCGAGCTTGAATTGATGCGTACGCTGATTCGCCAGCGCACCAAAAATCTGCCACGGTATACGTGCCAGAATTGTGGTTTCAGGGCACGGCTGTTCTACTGGCAGTGCCCGGGTTGCAGCGGTTGGGAAACCTATGCGCCGCGTCGCGTCGAACCGATTACGGCGTCGAACTGATAGCGAATGCAATCGTGTAGCCGCGCCGCAACGACGGCGGCCCGTCGGGCAAATTAAGCCGGACGGGATCATGACGGCCTTGTTCACTACGAGAAACCCTCACCGGAACCCTCTACCGGAAAGCGTATGAAAATCACCATTATCGGCACGGGTTATGTTGGCCTTGTCACCGGCGCGTGCCTCGCCGAAATCGGCCACGACGTCTTCTGTCTCGACGTCGATCCGCGCAAGATCGAAATCCTCAACAACGGTGGCGTGCCAATCCACGAGCCGGGGTTGCTGGAGATCATCGCCCGCACGCGCAAGGCGCGCCGCATCACGTTTTCGACGGATATCGAAGCGAGCGTGGCGCACGGTGAGGTGCAGTTCATCGCCGTTGGCACGCCGCCCGACGAAGACGGCTCGGCCGATCTGCAATATGTGCTCGAAGCGGCGCGCAACATCGGCCGCACAATGAATGGCTTCAAGGTGATCGTCGACAAATCGACAGTGCCGGTCGGCACCGCGCAACGCGTACGCGCCGTGGTCGAAGAGGAGTTGGCCAAACGCGGGCTCGCCAATAGCGAGCAGCACCGTTTCTCGGTGGTGTCCAACCCGGAGTTTCTGAAGGAAGGCGCGGCGGTGGACGACTTCATGCGCCCCGATCGCATCGTGCTCGGCAGCGACGAAGACGAAGCCGGCATGCGCGCGCGCGAACTGATGAAGCGTCTGTACGCGCCGTTCAACCGCAATCACGACCGCACGCTGTACATGGACGTGCGCTCGGCTGAATTCACGAAATACGCAGCCAATGCGATGCTCGCCACGCGCATCTCGTTCATGAACGAGATGTCGAATCTGGCGGATCGGGTTGGCGCAGATATCGAAGCGGTGCGCCGCGGCATCGGCTCGGACCCGCGCATCGGCTATCATTTCCTGTATGCCGGTTGCGGCTACGGTGGCTCGTGCTTCCCGAAGGACGTGCAGGCGCTGATCCGCACCGCCAGCGAAAGCGGCCACAATCTGCGCATTCTCGAAGCGGTCGAGGAAGTGAATTACAAGCAGAAAGACGTGCTGGTGCAAAAAATCACGGGCAAGCTCGGTGAAGACCTGAGCGGCCGCACGTTCGCCGTGTGGGGCCTCGCGTTCAAGCCGAATACCGACGACATGCGCGAGGCGCCGAGCCGTCGCGTGATCGCTGAATTGCTGGCGCGTGGCGCTCAGGTTCGTGCGTACGATCCGGTCGCGGTGGCCGAAGCGCGCCGCGTGTTCGCCATGGATCTGCACGATGCGCCGGAGCAGCAGGCGCGTCTCACGTTCACAAGCACCCAGGACGAAACGCTTACTGGCGCCGACGCGCTGGTGGTCGTCACCGAATGGAAGGAATTCAAGAGCCCGGATTTCGTGCACCTGAAATCAGTGCTGAAGTCACCGCTGATTTTCGACGGCCGCAATCTGTACGAACCGGACGCGATGACCGAGCTCGGCATCGACTATCACTCGATCGGACGACCTTATGCCCAGTCCTCTGAATTTTCGGCCGGTGGCGCCAGCAATGCCTGAGGCTGCCCAGTCCACGCCCGTGGCGGGCCTTACCGTGGTGCCGCGAGAACGCCTCGGCGCGGCGCGCGTGCTGGTGGTCGGCGATGTGATGCTCGATCGCTACTGGTTCGGCGACGTGAACCGTATTTCGCCGGAAGCGCCGGTGCCGGTCGTGCACGTGCAGCGCCAGGAAGACCGCCTCGGCGGCGCCGCGAACGTCGCGCGCAATGCGGTTGCGCTCGGTGCGCAAGCGGGTTTGCTGTGCGTGGTCGGTCATGACGAGCCCGGCGAGCGCATCGTGCAACTGCTCGGCGAGAGCGGGGTGGTGCCGCATCTGGAACGCGATCCGGATTTGCTCACCACCATCAAACTGCGCGTGCTGTCGCGTCAGCAGCAATTGCTGCGCGTCGATTTCGAAAACTCGCCGGCCCACGAAGTGCTGCTCGCGGGCCTCGCGCGTTTCGACGATCTGCTGCCGTCACATGACGTGATCCTGATGTCGGATTACGCGAAGGGCGGGCTCACGCACGTCACGCAGATGATTGCAAAGGCGCATGCGGCAGGCAAACCGGTGCTGGTCGATCCCAAGGGCGACGATTGGGAGCGCTATCGCGGCGCCACGCTGATCACGCCGAATCGCGCCGAGTTGCGCGAGGTGGTCGGCCAGTGGAAATCCGAAGAAGATCTGATCGCGCGCGTGACTAAACTTCGCGCTGATCTCGAGTTCAAGGCGTTGCTGCTGACGCGTTCGGAAGAGGGCATGACGCTCTTCTCCGACGACGGTATCCTGTACGCCTCGGCCGTTGCGCGCGAAGTGTATGATGTGTCGGGCGCGGGCGACACCGTGATCGCTACGCTCGCCGCCATGCTCGGCGCGGGTCTTACGCTGGTCGAGGCGGTCGGGCTCGCAAATCGCGCGGCCGGCATCGTGGTCGGCAAGCTCGGCACCGCCACAGTCAACTACGACGAACTTTTTCATTGATGCGAGCCGCCGGGTTCCTTGCTTTGCACGCTTCAGTTGCAGCGGCGCAAAAGAGGAATCCGCGAGGCATCAACTGAACTCTTTACCGCAGGATCATCATGACCCTCATCGTCACCGGCGCGGCCGGCTTTATTGGCAGCAATCTCGTGAAGGCGCTCAACGAGCGCGGTGAGCAACGCATCATCGCCGTCGACAATCTCACGCGCGCGGACAAATTCAAGAACCTGGTCGATTGCGAGATCGACGATTATCTCGACAAGACTGAATTTGTGGAGCGCTTCAGGCGCGGCGACTTCGGCAAAGTGCGTGCGATTTTCCACGAAGGCGCCTGCTCGGACACGATGGAAACCGACGGCCGCTACATGATGGAGAACAACTTCCGTTATAGCCGCGACGTGCTCGATGTCTGCCTCGCGCAGAACATCCAGTTTCTGTACGCGTCTTCGGCGGCCACGTATGGCGGCTCGAGCCGCTTCGTCGAGGAGCGCGAGGTCGAGCAACCGCTGAACGTGTACGGCTATTCGAAGTTTCTGTTCGATCAGGTGATTCGCCGCGTGCTGCCCACCGCGAAAAGCCAGATTGCCGGTTTCCGTTATTTCAACGTGTACGGGCCGCGCGAGACGCACAAGGCGCGCATGGCGTCGGTGGCGTTTCATAACTTCAACCAGTTCCGGGCGGAAGGCAAGGTCAAGCTGTTCGGTGAATACAACGGCTATGCCGCAGGCGAGCAGACCCGTGATTTCGTCTCCGTTGAAGACGTGGTCAAGGTGAACCTGTTCTTCTTCGACAATCCGGACAAGTCGGGCATCTTCAACCTGGGCAGTGGTCGTGCGCAGCCGTTTAACGACATTGCGAGCACGGTGGTCAATACGCTGCGTGCGTTGAACAATGAGCCGTCGTTGTCGCTCGCGGATCAGGTGCAACGCGGGCTGATCGAATACATTCCGTTTCCCGACGCATTGCGCGGCAAGTACCAGTGCTTCACGCAGGCGGATCAGTCGAAGCTGCGCGCTGCCGGCTACGATGCGCCGTTCCTGAGCGTGCAGGAAGGTGTCGATCGCTACGTACGTTGGCTATTCGGCCAGGTGTAAATCTTTCGGATACCTCTTTAAACTGGAATCTCCCGGTTGGTGATGGTCGCCAACCGGTTGTACGAGGGAGATTCCATATGTTTCGAAAAATTCTGGTTACCGCGGCCATGCTCGCCGCTTTCGGCCACGCGTATGCGGCGGTCGACGTCAACACGGCTAACGAAGATGCGCTGCGAGGCATCAAGGGCATCGGTCCTGCCAAAGCGAAAGCCATTCTCGAAGAGCGTACAGCGCATGGTCCGTTCAAGGACCCGTCCGATCTCGGCAAGCGCGTCAAAGGCATGGGCGGGCATACCGTCGAGCGCCTGCAGGCGGAGGGTCTCGCTGTCGGTCCGGCTGGCGCGGTTGCTAACACGCAGGCTGCGGCGTCTGCACAAACCAGGGGCGCGGCCGCTGCGGGCAATGGCGCCAACGCGGCCACTGCCGAAAAGAGCAACGCCACTGTGGCGGTGAAGAAATAGCCTGACGCGGGCCGTGCGCGCGAGGCGGGTCACCTCTGCGCGCCTGGTCCGTTACCGTCGTTCCCCTTCATGGTCGGAGTGGGTAAGAACACTCCTTCAGCTGTCATGCAGATGACTGGCTCCCGCGGTTCTCAGCTGCGGGCTTTTTGCGTTGGGCCGCAGGTAATGCGCGCCTGCATCCATGCGGGCAGAAGGGCCGTACGGCAGCCGCGCGCACGGTGGTTTAGAATCGACGGATTGAAGACTCCGCGCATCGACAGCTCCAGAACCGATATGGCTTACAAAACGATTGAAGACACGATCGGCAATACGCCGCTCGTGCAGCTTGTGCGGCTCCCCGACGACGAAATCCGCAGCCGCAATAACGTGATCCTTGCGAAGCTCGAGGGCAACAATCCCGCGGGTTCGGTGAAGGACCGCCCGGCGCTGTCGATGATCAAGAAAGCGGAAGCCCGCGGGCGCATCAAGCCGGGCGACACGCTGATCGAATCGACCAGTGGCAACACCGGCATCGCGTTGGCGATGGCGGCGGCGATCCGCGGCTACAAGATGGTGCTGATCATGCCGGAAGACCTGTCGGTGGAACGCCGTCAGAGCATGGCCGCCTATGGCGCGCAGATCGTGCTGACACCGGTGACGGGCGGCATGGAATACGCGCGCGATCTGGCCGAACAGATGCAGCGCGAAGGAAAGGGCATCATCCTCGATCAGTTCGCGAATCCGGACAATCCGGCCGCGCACGTCGAGACAACCGGCCCGGAAATCTGGCACGACACCGAAGGGCGCATCACGCACTTCGTCTCATCAATGGGCACGACCGGCACGATCATGGGCGTGTCCGCCTATCTGAAAGAACAGAATCAGGCAATCGAGATCATCGGCGCGCAGCCGGAAGAGGGTTCGCGCATTCCGGGCATCCGCAAATGGCCGGAAGCCTATCTGCCGAAGATTTTTGATCGTAGCCGCGTGGACCGCGTCGAGAACGTGAGCCAGGCCGCAGCCGAAGCGATGGCGCGGCGCATGGCCTCGGTCGAAGGGATCTTCGCCGGCATCTCGTCGGGCGGGGCCTGTGAGGTGGCGCTGCGCGTCGCGCGTCAGGTCGAGAACGCGACGATCGTGTTTATCGTCTGCGATCGGGGTGACCGGTATCTGTCCACGGGTGTGTTCCCGGCTTGATGGCGCTTCGGCGCATTGAGTGGCCCTCAATCTGAGTTGGCCAATAAAAAAGCGCCGGTTTAACCGGCGTTTTTTTGTGTCGCGTGCTACACGTTCGTGATGCCGCGAGTGTCTGACAACCGCCGCCCGGCCTATTGCGAGGCCGCGCTCGGCGCCGCCGCATTGCTGCTGGCATTCGCCGCGTCGCTCGCTTCCATCTGCGCTTTGATCCGCTGGCCCAATTGATAAACCGCGAGTGCGTAGAAGAAACTGCGGTTATAGCGCGTCAGCACGTAGAAGTTCTTCAAGCCCAGCATGTACTCGGTACCACGTCCTGGCGACGGCAGATCGACTACCGTCACCGGCGTGCCGGCTTCCGACGCGATGTCGATTCCCGGCTCGTTCAGCAGCAGTCCGGCGCGGAGCAATTGGTCCAGCGGCCAATGCGGCTCCGGCTTACCGTCTGCGGCCGCTTGCGCTACGCCCAGGCTGCCGGCGTCCGTGCCGATCTTCCACACCACCGGCCGGCCATTTTCCCAACCGTTCTGGCGCAGATAATTCGCTACGCTGCCGATCGCGTCCGCCTGGCTCGTGCGCAGATCGATCTGCTTGTTGCCGTCATAGCTCACCGCGTATTGCACGATGCTGCTCGGCAGGAACTGTGGAATCCCGATTGCTCCGGTGTAGGAGCCGAGCACGGTGGTCGGATCGATTTGCGAATCGCGCGTCCACACCAGGTAGTCTTCGAGATTTTTGCGGAAGGTCGCCTGGCGATCCGCGCGATTGGCGGTATTCGGATAGTCGAAGCTGAGCGTGGTCAGCGCGTCGAGCACGCGGAAGTTGCCCATGAAGCGCCCGTAAATCGTCTCCACGCCGATGATGCCGACGATCACTTCGGGCGGCACGCCGAACTCTTCGTAGGCGCGTTGCAGCGTGGCCTGGTTAGCGCGCCAGAAGCGCACGCCGGCGTTGATGCGCACCTGGTCGAGAAAGCGCGACTGATACACGCGCCAGTTCTTGATCGACGGCGAGGGTGACGGTGTGACGAGCTTGACCGCCGTGGCCGAATAGCTCACGCGTGCGAACAGGGCGTGCAGTGCGGCTTCATCGAAGTCGTAGCGCGCCGACATGTCGCTGATGAACGCGTCGACATTTGGGTTATTCGCGTAGCGCTGCGGAATGATCTCTTCTTCGAAGGTTTGCCCTTGCGGCACCGCCGGTTGGGGTTGGCTTTGCGCGAGCAGCAGCGGTGGCTGCTTACCGGCGCTTTGCGCCATCGCCGGACTGGTTGCCATGAACATGCACGATGCGACGGACAGTGCGGCGGCCACGGTCTTCATGCGTAGCCGGTTTCGTGCAGACAGAGCAAGCTTGACGGTCATAGTGAGCTAGGGGCGCAGTGCGAAAGAGACAGGGGGAAAACCGATCGGGGCAGTATACCCGACGCTTTCTGCAAAACTGTGCCCACGGCGTCACAGTCGCATCGTGTGGTAACTTGGCAAATGTTGGCGCGCCCCGTGCGCGCGCCCCTGGACGGAGACACGCCGCGCGCGCTTAGAAAGCGCCGCGCCGCAGACGAGAATCATGGCAACAGGCTTTTATTCCCACGCCGATTGTTTGCTGCACGATATGGGGCAATGGCATCCCGAATGCCCGGCGCGCCTGCAGGCAATCGAAGATCAACTGATCGCGAGCCGCATCGACTCGCTGATCGAGCGCGAGTCGCCGCCGCTCGCCGATGACGCCGCGCTGTTGCGCGTGCATACGCAAGCCCACGTTGATTACATCCGCAGCCGTTCGCCCGCGGAGGGTCTCGCCGAAATCGACCCCGACACGTCGATGAACCCGCACACCTTGCAGGCCGCGTTGCGCGCGGCCGGTGCCGCGGTGGCCGCGACCGACGCCGTGATCGAAGGCCGCTACGACAACGCGTTCTGCAGCGTGCGCCCGCCCGGCCACCATGCGGAGCCGGCGCGTGCGATGGGCTTCTGCTTCTTCAATAACGTCGCGATCGCCGCACGCCATGCGCTCGATGCGCACGGCATGCAGCGTGTGGCGATCGTCGACTTCGACGTTCATCACGGCAACGGCACGGAAGCGGCCTTTTCGGGTGATTCTCGTGTGCTGATGTGCAGCATCTTCCAGCATCCGTTCTATCCGTTTACCGGCGCCGACAATCAGGCGCCCAACATGTGCAACGTGCCGATGCCGGCGCGCTCGAAAGGCATGGCGGTGCGCGAGGTGGTCGATATGCTGTGGCTGCCGCGGTTGCATGAATTCAAGCCGGAGATGATCTTCATCTCGGCTGGCTTCGATGCGCATCGCGAGGACGATCTTGGCAACATGGGTCTCGTCGAGGACGACTACGCATGGATCACCGACCAGGTAGGCGAGATCGCGAAGCGCTATGCGCGCGGGCGGATCGTCAGCTGTCTCGAAGGCGGGTACAACCTGTCGGCGCTTGGGCGCAGCGTGGTCGCGCACGTGCGCGCGCTGGCCGGGATCTGAGCTGCCCCGCCACAAGAACTGCGCGGACGTCGCATGCGCGAACGCCGCGAACCGCATGCAATCAACGAGGACCGAGCCATGAATGCCGATGTGCGCAGCGCTTCACTGGTCGAGATCGACCACGACGCCTATGGTGTGCCGGGCGTCGTCCGATTGACGATGAACCGCCCAGATGCCTTCAACGCTCTCTCTGAAGCCCTGATCGACGAGTTGCAGTCGGCGCTGATGGAGCTGGTGGAGTCCGATGCGCGGGTGGTGGTCATCGCGGGCGCCGGTCGGGCGTTCTGTGCTGGACACGATCTGAAGGAAATGCGCGCGGCGCCGTCGCTGGCTTACTACCAGGCGTTGTTCGCGCGCTGCACGAAACTGATGTTGACGATCCAGCGTTTGCCGCAACCGGTGATCGCGCGCGTGCACGGTATCGCCACGGCGGCGGGCTGTCAGCTGGTCGCGATGTGCGATCTGGCGGTTGCAGCCGACACCGCGCGCTTTGCCGTTTCGGGCGTCAACCTGGGGCTCTTCTGCGCAACGCCTTCGGTGCCGTTGTCGCGCAATCTGTCGCGTAAGGCTGCGCTCGAAATGTTGCTGACCGGCGATTTCATCGACGCCGCGCAAGCGAGGCAGCAAGGCCTGGTGAATCGCATCGCTCCGGCAGACGCGCTCGACGCAGAGGTCGCGCGGCTCGCGAAAAGCATCTGTGCGAAGCCCGTCGAAGCCGTGAGTGCCGGCAAAGGGCTTTTCTATCGCCAGCTTGAAATGGGCATCGAAGCAGCGTATCAGCTCGCCGGACAGACCATGGCCTGCAACATGATGGACGACTCCGCGCTCGAAGGCGTGCAGGCCTTCATCGACAAACGACCGCCGGACTGGAAGCGTTAGCCGGACCAGGCCGTTCCTGGCAGGGCCCGCCCCCGCACCTACTCGTCTGACCGCCTGAGCTTCTAAATGCCCTCCGATGCTGAAACTTGGGGCGTCCGCGCGTCGATTCACTCAACCCGTTTGTCTATGTCGAAACGTCGTCTGCCGCTCAGGCTTTGGGCAGCCGCTTCCCGATCCAATCGATCAGCGCGCCGATCACCCGATCGCGATCGAGGTCGTTCATCGTCTCGTGATAGCTGTCTTCGTGCATCGTGAGCGTCTTGTCCGGCGAGCCGGCGTGCGCGCCGAAATCGCGGCTGCCGTCGGGTTCAGTGAGCTTGTCGGCCGTGCCGTGATACACCAGCAGCGGCACACGCAAACCCGCCCGGCCGCGTTCGATGCGCGCCATTGCCAACAACAACTCTGCGCCCGTGCGCGCCGGAATCGCGCCGTGATGTACCAGCGGATCGTTGCGATTGGCGTTCACCACGGGCTGAAGCCGCGACAACAAAGCCGCATCGATTTTCATCGCCGGGAAGGTCGGCCAGATTCGGCTGATCACCTGACTCACCTTAAGCATCCAGCGCGGCACATCGCGGCCGGGCGCGAGCGCGGGGCTAGACAGGATCAGACCGCTTAGTCGGCGCCCGCTCGCCTCGAGCCGTTCGATTGCGTAGAGCGCCGCGACCGCGCCTCCCATGCTGTGGCCCATCAGAAAGAGCGGTGCGCAACTGGTTGCCGCGTCATCGAGCAAGGCCTGGACGTCGAGCAGGTAGTCGTCGAAGCGCTCCACCCACACGCGTTGGCCGGGCGCATGCCCGTGTCCGCGCAAATCGATGGCAACGAGTTCAATGCCGGCCGGGGTCAGCCGATCCGCCAGCGCCGCGTAACGCCCGGCGTGCTCCGCGAGCCCGTGCACCAGCGCGACCGTGCCGCGCAATGGCGCTGTGGCGGGCCAGCGATACAGCGGCAGTTCGATGCCGTCGCTCGTCGTGACCGTCGAGCGCAGCGCGGCACCGCCTTTTGGGGCGTCCGCAGGGGCGTCCGCAGGCGCACCCGCAACGGAACGTACATTGCCGGATCGAGTTGTTTCCATAGCGGCCGTTTATCCTGAACGTGTCCTGATTCTGGTTCGCCCGATCATAGTCGCAGCGGGCGCGCAGGCGTGAGCCTCTCGCGCCGGGCGCACCTCTAATGCTTTGTGGTTATGAAAAGATCGTAATTGATTATTAAAGGGAATGACGGTGCTGCGGTAGAATTGCGGGCTCAAATCCCAATAAAAGCAACGGCGGCCGCTTGTCGGGAGCGCATAACGCTCGTTGGCAAACTCCGCCGTTTCGTTTTTCCATGATCGAAATACGCAATATCTCTCAGCGCTTTGCAGGACCCCGGGGCTGGGTCGAGGCGCTGCACAACGTCAATCTGTCGATTCCAGCGGGTGAGGTGTTCGGCATCATTGGCCGCAGCGGCGCGGGCAAGAGTACGCTCGTGCGCACCATCAACCTGCTGACGCGCCCGAGCGAAGGCAATATCGTCGTCAACGGCCGCGATCTGACAACGCTGCCCGCCGCGCAATTGCGCGAGGCGCGTCGCGAAATCGGCATGATCTTCCAGCACTTCAACCTGCTGTCGTCGCGCACGGTGTACGAGAACGTGGCGTTGCCGCTCGAGCTCGCCGGCATGAAGCGCGACGAGATCGAGGCGAACGTGCTGCCGTTGCTCGAACTGGTCGGCCTGTCGGCGCAGAAGGATCGTTATCCGGCACAGATCAGCGGCGGGCAGAAGCAGCGCGTCGGTATCGCGCGTGCGCTGGCGAGCAAACCCAAAGTGCTGCTCTCCGACGAAGCGACTTCGGCGCTCGATCCCGAGACCACGCGCTCGATTCTCGACCTCCTCAAGCGCATCAATCGCGAACTGAACCTGACCATCGTGCTCATCACGCACCAGATGGACGTGATCAAGCAGGTCTGCGACCGCGTCGCGGTGCTGGATGCGGGCCGCGTGGTTGAAGAGGGCAAGGTCATCGACGTGTTCCTGCAACCGCATCATGAAGTGACGCGTGCGCTGATCGGCGACGTGATCGCTCAGGAACTGCCGCCCGCCATGAAAGCGCGCGTGGCCGAACGCCTGAAGACGGGTAGCGGCCACTTGCTGCGCCTGGCGTTCACCGGCTCGGGTGTCGATCAGCCGATCCTGTCGGAAACGATTCGTCGCTACGAACTCGACTTCAACATCCTGCACGGCCAGATCGACGAAATCCAGGGTCAGGCGTTCGGCTCGCTCGCGGTGCTCGTAGGCGGTGAATCGGTGAAGGTGGCGCAGGCGCTGACGTATCTGCGCGAACAGGGCGTGGTGGTCGAGGATCTGTCGTATGTTGAGTGAAATGTTCGATATGTTCGTCCAGTCGTTCTGGGAAACGCTCGTGATGGTGGGCATCTCCGGACTGGTCGGCGCGGCGGTCGGTTTGCCGCTCGGCGTGCTGCTGTATCTGACGGACCGTCAGGGCGTGTTGCAGAACATTGCCGTGAATCGTGTGATGGGTGTGATCGTCAACGCCGTGCGCTCGACGCCGTTCATCATCCTGCTGGTCGCGGTGATTCCGTTCACGCGCCTCGTGGTGGGTTCGTCGATCGGCACGGCTGCGGCCGTGGTGCCGCTGACGATCGCCGCAGCGCCGTTTATCGCGCGTCTGGTTGAGACAGCGCTGCGTGAAGTCGATCGCGGTCTGATCGAAGCGGCGCAGGCGATGGGCGCCACCACCAGCCAGATCGTCTTCAAGGTGCTGTTGCCGGAGTCACTGCCGGGCGTGGTCGCCGGTTTGACGATTACCTTCGTGTCGCTGGTCGGCTATTCGGCGATGGCCGGTGCGATCGGTGGCGGCGGGCTCGGGGATCTGGGCATTCGTTACGGGTATCAGCGTTTCCTGCCGGAAGTGATGGTGACGGTCGTGGTCATTCTGATCGTCTTCGTGCAACTGGTGCAGTCGTTCGGGGATTGGCTCGTGCGTCGTTTGAGCCATAAATAAACAAGCGTCATCGGAAAAGTTCATCATGCAACGTCGTTTCATTCTCAAGCTGGCCGCCACGCTCGGCGCCGCGTCGCTGTTCGCTGCCGCCACCGCGGCTCACGCCGAAGACACGATCAAGGTCGGTGTCACCGGCGGCCCGCACGCGCAGATCATGGAAGTCGTGAAGACGGTCGCGGCAAAGAACGGTCTGAACATCAAGATCGTCGAGTTCTCCGACTACGTGCAGCCGAACGCGGCGCTTGCCGGCGGCGACCTGGAGGCGAACAGCTACCAGCATGACCCGTACTTGCAGGCGCAGGTGAAGGACCGCGGCTACAAACTGATCCGCATCGCCGATACCGTCACTTACCCGATGGGCATCTACTCAAAGAAAGTGAAGACGCTGGCTGAATTGCAGCCGGGCGCAAAGATCGCGGTACCGAACGATCCGACCAATGGCGGCCGGGCACTTCTGTTGCTGCAAAAGCAGGGTCTGCTGAAGCTGCGCGCGGACGCCGGCCTCAAGGCAACGCCGCTCGACATCGTCGACAACCCGAAGAAGCTGAAGATCGTCGAACTCGACGCCGCGCAAATCCCGCGCTCGCTGAATGACGTGGACGCCGCCGCGATCAATACGAACTTCGCGATGGAAGCCGGTCTGAAGCCGAAGCAGGACGCGATCGCCATCGAAGACCCGAAGGGTCCGTACGTGAACATCATCGCAATTCGCGAAGCTGACAGGAACAAGCCGTGGGTCGCCAAGCTGGTCGCGGCTTATCATTCGCCGGAAGTGAAGCAGTTCGTCGAGGGCAAGTTCGGCGGGGCGGTGACCACTGCCTGGTGATTTGACGGCTGGTTTTTCAACCGTTTTTCCCGATTGTTGGCATAGCAAGATACGACGGCAATGCAAAATTAGAGTCGTCCGTCTTAACCCGGGGTTGTCGCCCGGGTTTTTTCGAGATTAAAATAGAACGATCGTTCGATATTGCCGTCACGCCGCTGAGGAGCGATATCCTCCTGCTAAAGCACCCGCGACAAGGCTGTCATGAGGGCAGTCGCTATAATGTTCGTTGGGTTGACGTATTCGTAACTTTGGAGCGTGTGCATGAAAATCCTGGTGCCAGTGAAGAGAGTAGTCGATTACAACGTGAAAGTCCGGGTGAAGTCGGACGGCACGGGCGTCGACATCGCGAACGTGAAGATGTCGATGAATCCGTTCGACGAAATCGCGGTGGAAGAAGCGGTGCGTCTGCGCGAAGCGGGCG
This sequence comes from Paraburkholderia sediminicola, assembly GCF_046026855.1. GTDB lineage: Bacteria > Pseudomonadota > Gammaproteobacteria > Burkholderiales > Burkholderiaceae > Paraburkholderia > Paraburkholderia sediminicola_A. The sequence goes on from NZ_JAQQET010000004.1 coordinate 114,235, forward strand.
TGGCGACCGAAGTGATCGCCGTGTCGGCCGGCGTGACGCAAGCGCAGGAAACGCTGCGTACCGCGCTCGCGATCGGTGCGGACCGCGCGATCCTGATCGAGTCGAATGAAGAACTGCAGCCGCTGGCCGTCGCCAAGCTGCTGAAGGCGCTGGTCGACAAGGAACAGCCTGGGCTCGTCATTCTGGGCAAGCAGGCGATCGACGACGATTCGAACCAGACCGGCCAGATGCTGGCTGCGCTGGCTAACCTGCCGCAAGCCACGTTCGCGTCGAAGGTTGTCGTGGCCGACGGTAAAGCTACGGTGTCGCGCGAAGTGGACGGCGGTGCTGAAACGCTGTCGCTGAGCTTGCCGGCCGTGATCACGACCGATCTGCGCCTGAACGAGCCGCGCTATGTGACGCTGCCGAATATCATGAAGGCGAAGAAGAAGCCGCTGGAAATCGTCAAGCCGGAAGACCTGGGTGTCGACGTTACGCCGCGTCTGAAGACGCTGAAGGTTGTCGAGCCGCCGAAGCGCTCCGCCGGTGTGAAGGTGCCGGATGTGAAGACGCTGGTCGAGAAGCTGAAGACCGAAGCCAAGGTGCTGTAAGGAGACGGACGAAATGACGAATCTGGTAATTGCAGAACACGATAACGCATCGATCAAGGCCGCGACGCTGAACACGATTGCAGCCGCGCAGAAGATCGGTGGCGATATTCACGTGCTGGTGGCAGGGCACAACGCACAGGCCGCGGCCGATGCCGCAGCGAAGATTGCAGGCGTTTCGAAGGTGTTGCTGGCCGACGCGCCGCAACTCGAAGCAGGGCTGGCCGAAAACGTCGAAGCGACGGTGCTGAACATCGCGAAGGACTATTCGCACATCCTCACGCCGGCGACGGCTTACGGCAAGAACATCGCACCGCGTATCGCCGCGAAGCTGGACGTCGCGCAGATCAGCGACATCACGGCAGTGGACAGCGCTGACACGTTCGAGCGTCCGATCTACGCGGGTAACGCAATCGCTACGGTGCAATCGGCTGACCCGGTCAAGGTCATCACGGTCCGCACGACCGGCTTCGATCCAGTGGCAGCCGTTGGCGGCAGCGCAACGGTCGAGACGATCGAAGCGGCAGCCGACAGTGGCCTGCTGCAGTTCGTGAGCCGTGAAGTGACGAAGCTGGACCGTCCGGAACTGACCTCGGCGAAGATCATCGTCTCGGGCGGCCGTGGTCTCGGCAACGGCGAGAACTACACCAGGATTCTTGAGCCGCTGGCAGACAAGCTGAACGCAGCGCTGGGTGCATCGCGCGCGGCTGTCGATGCGGGCTTCGTGCCGAACGACTATCAGGTCGGCCAGACCGGCAAGATCGTCGCGCCGCAACTGTATGTGGCGGTCGGAATCTCGGGTGCGATCCAGCATCTGGCCGGCATGAAAGACTCGAAGGTGATTGTCGCGATCAACAAGGACCCGGAAGCGCCGATTTTCAGCGTCGCCGATTATGGTCTGGTGGGCGATCTGTTCACGGTCGTGCCGGAACTCGTTAGCGAGCTCGGCTAAGCGCCGCAGCGCCGGTTAAAAGGCGTCTGGCAGCATACGAAAGGGCGCGGGACCTATCAAGTCCGGCGCCCTTTTTATATCGAAAGGCAGGAGGAGAACTGAAATGAGCTATACGGCGCCCATCAAGGACATGCTGTTCGTGATGAAAGAACTGGCCGGTCTCGAACACATCGCGACGCTGCCGGGCTTCGAAGACGCGAACCTCGAGACCGCGCAGGCAGTGCTCGAAGAGTCGGCGAAGCTGTGCGGCGAAGTGTTGGCGCCGTTGAACGTCGAAGGCGATCGCAATCCGAGCAGCTGGAAGGATGGCGTGGTCACCGCAACGCCAGGTTTCAAGGACGCATTCCGCCAGTTCGGCGAAGGCGGCTGGCAAGGCGTGCAACATCCGGTCGACTACGAAGGCCAGGGTCTGCCCAAGCTGATCGCGACGCCGTGCGTCGAAATGCTCAACGCGTCGAACCTGTCGTTTGCGCTGTGCCCGTTGTTGACCGACGGCGCGATCGAAGCGTTGCTGACCGCCGGCACCGAAGCGCAAAAACAGACCTACGTGCCCAAGCTGATTTCCGGCGAGTGGACTGGCACGATGAACCTGACCGAGCCGCAGGCCGGCTCCGATCTCGCGCTGGTGCGCACGCGCGCCGTGCCGCAGGGCGATGGTTCGTTCAAGCTGTTCGGCACCAAGATTTTCATCACGTGGGGTGAGCACGACATGGCGAAGAACATCGCCCATCTCGTGCTGGCGCGCACGCCAGATGCACCGGAAGGCGTGAAAGGCATTTCGCTTTTCATCGTGCCGAAGTTTCTCGTCAACGAAGACGGCTCGCTCGGCGAACGTAACGACGTGCATTGCGTGTCGATCGAGCACAAGCTCGGCATCAAGGCGAGCCCAACCGCGGTGCTGCAATTCGGCGACCACGGCGGCGCGATCGGCCACCTGATCGGTGAAGAAAATCGCGGCCTCGAGTACATGTTCATCATGATGAACGCGGCGCGTTTCGCGGTGGGAATGCAGGGCGTCGGCGTGTCGGATCGCGCGTATCAGCAGGCTGTGGCGTATGCGAAGGATCGCGTGCAAAGCCGGCCTGTGGATGGTTCCGCGAAGCAGTCGGTGGCGATCATTCAGCACCCGGACGTACGCCGCATGCTCGCGACGATGCGTGGCCTGACCGAAGCCTCGCGCGCATTGGCCTATGTCGCCGCGGCTCATTGCGATATCGCCCATCGTCATCCTGATGAAGCAAAACGTGCCGGGCATCAGGCGATCTACGAATACCTCGTACCGATCGTGAAGGGCTGGAGCACGGAGTTGTCGATCGACGTGACGAGCCTCGGCGTGCAGGTGCACGGCGGCATGGGCTTCATCGAAGAAACTGGCGCCGCGCAGTACTACCGCGACGCGCGCATCCTGCCGATCTACGAAGGGACGACCGCGATCCAGGCTAACGATCTGATTGGCCGCAAGACTGTGCGTGACGGCGGCAAGGTTGCGAAGTCGTTACTGGCTGAAGTGACGGAAACGATCGACGCGCTCGGCGCGCAACAGGGCGCTGCGTTCGACTCGATGAAGAAGTATCTGACGCAGGGTCATCGCTCGCTGAGTGCGGCGGTCGATTTCGTCGTCGCCAACACGAAGAGCGATCCGAACGCGGTGTTTGCCGGCAGCGTGCCGTATCTGAAGCTGGCGGGCGTTGTCCTGGGCGGCTGGCAGATGGCGCGTGCGTTACTCGTGGCGGCTGAAAAGCGCGCCGAAGATCCCTCGTTCTATGGCGCGAAAATCGCGACCGCGCAGTTCTACGCGGAGCACGTGTTGCCGTTGGCGTCAGCGTTCGAAGCGTCGATCGTCAGCGCGAAGGGTGGGGAGAGTGTGCTGGCGTTGTCGGAAGATCAGTTCTGAGGCCGCGCTTCTCTCGAGCTGTGTAGCGAAAGCTCGTGGGTAAAAGCAAACGGCGCCCTGTGTTGGGGCGCCGTTTGCTTTTGTCAGGCCGGTTTCTTGGCGATAACAAAACCGGCTCAACCGCTCGCGAAGCGTTAATCGTTAAGCCTCAATTCCAAGCCTCTAAGCTTCATGCATAAGCCGGGCGATGTGCACTGCCAGTCTCGCCGAGATAGCGATGCACCGACAGATCGTCCGCCTTGATCACCGGCTGCTTGCCCGACATCACGTCGGCCAGCAATTGCCCCGAGCCGCACGACATCGTCCAGCCCAGTGTGCCGTGCCCCGTGTTCAGGAACAGGTTCGGCACGGGGGTGCGGCCGACGATCGGCGTGCCGTCCGGCGTCATCGGACGCAGACCGGTCCAGAACGTGGCTTTCGATGTATCGCCGCCGCCCGGGAACAGATCGTTCACGCACAGTTCCAGCGTCTCGCGGCGCGCCTCGCGCAACGATTTGTCGAAGCCGACGATCTCGGCCATGCCGCCGACGCGAATCCGGTCGTCGAAACGCGTGATCGCGATCTTGTACGTCTCGTCGAGCACGGTCGAAATCGGTGCGGACGCTTCGTTGACGATCGGCGCGGTGATCGAATAACCCTTGAGCGGGTAGACCGGAATCTTCACGAGGCCGGACAGGAATTTGGTCGAGTATGAACCGAGCGCTACGACAAACGAATCCGCGCGCACCAGTTCATCGCCGCATTGCACGCCGGCGATACGGTCGCCCACCATGGCGAGCGCATCGATCGGGGTGTTGTAGCGGAACTTGACGCCCAGTTGTTCGGCCAGCGCGGCGAGGCGCGTGGTGAACATCTGGCAGTCGCCGGTTTCGTCGCCCGGCAGGCGCAGACCGCCCGTCAGCTTGTGCGAGACCGCGGCGAGTGCCGGTTCGGCTTGCGCGAGTTCGGTCGGCGACAGCAATTCATACGGCACGTTGGCTTCCTGCAGCACGGCGATGTCTTTCGCGGCGCCATCGAATTGTTGTTGCGTGCGGAATACCTGCAGCGTGCCGCCGGTGCGGCCTTCGTACTGGATGCCGGTTTCGGCGCGCAGCGCTTGCAGGCAATCACGGCTGTATTCGGCGAGGCGGACCATGCGCCCCTTGTTCACCGCATAACGCGACGACGTGCAGTTTTGCAGCATCTGCCACATCCATTGCAGCTGGAATTGCGTGCCGTCGAGGCGGATCGCCAGCGGTGCATGTTTCTGGAACATCCACTTGACGGCCTTTAGCGGCACGCCCGGGGCCGCCCACGGCGACGCGTAGCCCGGCGAGATCTGACCGGCATTGGCAAAGCTGGTTTCGAGCGCCGGGCCGGCTTCGCGATCGATCACGGTCACTTCATGACCGGCGCGCGCCAGGTAATAGGCACTCGTCACTCCGACAACGCCACTGCCCAAAACGACGACTCGCATAGCTGCTCCAGGATATCCAATAAGAGTTCTGAGGGCGGCGCGCTCGTCGATTCGGTTGAATTCATTCGATTAACGAGGTGTAACGAGGATCGCCCAGTGTTAACCGCTATACTATTAACAGTCGGGTAGGTTTTGTTATTGTATTTTCAGGATTTTCAGCAAAAACACTATGCGTACACAGCGCCAGCCGGTCCGTTCCCTCGACAAACTCGATCACAAGATCCTGCGGCTCCTGCAGCAGGACGGCCGGATGGCGATGAAAGACCTTGCCGAACAGGTCGGACTGTCGGTCACGCCTTGCATCGAGCGCGTCAAACGAATGGAACGCGACGGCGTAATTACCGGCTATCACGCACGTGTGAACCCAGCTGAGCTGGGCGCCGCGCTGCTGGTGTTCGTCGAGATCACGCTCGATCACAAAAGCGGCAACATGTTCGACCAGTTCCGCCGCGAGGTGCAGAAGATCCCCGAGGTGCTGGAGTGCCACCTCGTGTCGGGCGACTTCGACTATCTGATCAAGGCGCGCATCGGCGAAATGGCTGACTATCGCAAGCTGCTGGGGGACATCCTGCTGCAACTGCCCGGCGCGGTGCAATCGAAGAGCTACGTGGTGATGGAGGAGATCAAGGAAACGCTGACGATTGCGGTTGGCGATTAGCTCGTGCGGTAGCTGCATGGCTGGACTCGACAAACGGCGTAAACACTGTATATTTATACAGGTGTTTTGCGCCGTTTTTGTTTTTGTGTGCTCCAGCCGTGACCAACTCCGACCCCCACTCCGCTTGCGAATTTCCGATCGCTCCGCCGGCGCCTCGCAAGGGGCGCGGCGCGGTGACGAACCTGCAAGGCCGTTACGAAGTCGACCAGCGCGAGGTGGTGGACGACGGCTGGCTTTCTTCGCCGGAAGAAGACGGCGGGCCGAAGGTCTTACGCACGGAGGTTTTCGAAGAGCGGGCCAAGACCATTCTCACGCGTAATGCGTCGCCGGATATTCCGTTTGGCGTGTCGCTGAACCCGTATCGGGGCTGCGAACATGGCTGTATCTACTGCTTTGCGCGGCCAACGCATAGTTATCTGGGGCTGTCGCCGGGGCTCGACTTCGAAAGCCGCATCTACGCGAAGATCAATGCGCCGGAATTGCTCGAGCGCGAGTTGTCGAAGAAGTCCTACGTGCCTGAACCGATCGCGCTAGGCGTCAATACGGACGCCTGGCAACCCGCCGAGCGCGATTTGCGGCTTACGCGGCGGGTGATCGAAGTGCTCAGCGAACGGGGGCATCCATTCGCGGCGATCACCAAATCGTCACTGATCGAGCGCGATCTCGATCTGCTCGCGCCCATGGCGGCGCGCGGGCAGTTCATGGCTGCCATTACCATCACCACACTGGACGCGGATATCGCGCGCACGCTCGAACCACGCGCGGCCACGCCGTCGCGTCGACTGCGCACGATCCGTACGTTGAGCGAGGCGGGCATTCCTGTTGGCGTCAGCATCGCGCCAGTGATTCCGTTCGTCACCGAGCCGGACATGGAGCGCGTGCTGGAAGCCTGTGCGGAAGCCGGCGCATGCAATGCGAGCTATATCGTGCTGCGCTTGCCGTGGGAAGTTGCGCCGCTATTCAAGGATTGGCTCGCGGCGCATTTTCCTGATCGTGCTGACCGGGTGATGAGCCGCGTACGCGATATGCGAGGCGGGAAGGACTATGACTCGAACTTCTCCACTCGCATGAAGGGGGAAGGCTTGTGGGCGGATCTGCTAAAGCAGCGATTCCAGAAAGCCACGCGCCGTTTGGGGCTGAACCGGCGCGATCGCGGGATTCTGGATATGTCACACTTTCGCCGGGGCGAGCCGCCGTGTGCCGAAGCGCCGGCGCGTGACAATCCTCAACTGAATCTTTTTTAGCGTAAAGCGCAGGCGGTTATTGCGACAGCGCTTTGGCGGCTTGCACCTGGCCTTCGAAGTAAGTCTGGAATGAGATCGCGAGACCCGTCATCAGCAGGAATGCGCCGATCAGCAAGGAAAAGATCACGATGAAAATGACGGTCCAGCCGGAGCGGCTTTTGCGTTGAGTTTGTGCGTTGAACTGCGCATCCCATTTTTCATCGGGACGCAGGCCGTAGACGATCGCAGCCAGAAAGGCGGAGAGCAGCGAAACGGCGCCGAAAAAAGCGAGCACCCAGCCGAGCATTGAAGCCCGCTCGCTCGCCACTACCAGCATGGCGCCCGGAATCCCGATCAGCGTGCCGAGCAGATGAGCCCAGCCGTAAATGTCGCGCATGCCGTACAGATAGAAGCGGTGAGCGCCAAGGCTGCCTAAGAAGAACGCCAGCGCGGCGGTGATCGTCTTGGATCTGAAATGCGAGGAAGTCGAAGCAAGAGTGGACATGTAGGCCAGAGCTGAGTGACAGGCGGTCGAAAGGAGCGGGGCGCCGGTGGGCGCGGATCGACGCGCATTCTACGCCACGCCGCGTGGCGCCGACCGCGCGGCGTGCGATCGCCTCGGCCGTGCGGGCCACTGAAGGCGTCGCGGGTTTGGCTGGGCGGGCCGGCGGAGCGCCCGGCTGCTCGACGGTTACGGCTAAGGCGCCGAGTAGGTCACACGGTAGACCGCCCCAGCATAGTCGTCGCTGATCAGGAGCGAACCGTCAGGCATCGGTTGGACGTCGGCTGGGCGGCCCCACACCGCTTCGCCCGGCTGGAGCCAGCCTTCGGCAAAGACTTCCTGATGCGCGTTGCTACCGTCCGGGTTGGTGATCACCCGCACGACCCGGTAGCCGACCTTCTTGCTGCGATTCCACGAGCCGTGTTCGGCGATAAAAATATTGTCTCGATACGCGGCCGGAAACATCGAGCCGCTGTAAAAGCGCATGCCGAGCGAAGCGACATGCGCACCGAGTTTGACAACCGGCGGCGTGAAAGCGCTGCACGGATGGTCTTTGCCGAATTCGGGGTCGGGTGTGTCGCCGCCATGGCAGTACGGAAAGCCGAAGTCCATGCCTGTGCGCGGCGCGCGATTGAGTTTGTCGTCGGGTACGTCGTCGCCCATCAGGTCGCGGCCGTTGTCGGTGAACCATAGCTCGTGCGTTACTGGATGCCACGCGAAGCCGACGGTGTTGCGGATGCCGCGCGCCACGACTCCGTAGTGGCTGCCGTCCGGGTCCATGCGGCCGATCAGTCCGTAGCGGTCGCGGTCTTTCAGGCAGACGTTGCAGGGCGCGCCTTGTGGTACATACAGCTTGCCGTCCGGCCCGAAAGCGATGAATTTCCAGCCATGATGCGTTTCTGCCGGGAGTTTGTCGGTGACAACGACCGGCTTGGGCGGGTCGTTCAGATGAGCGTCGATCGCGTCGAAGCGTAGAATTTTCGACACCGCGGACACGTACAGCGCGCCATCCCGCCACGCCACGCCCGCCGGCGTTTCCAATCCCGATGCGATCACGTGACGGGCCGCCACGCGCCCGTTCTGCAGTTTGAGCGCGTAGACGTGGCCGTCGAGGCTGCCTATATAAAGAATGTCCTTCGGCGAGAGTGCCATGGCCCGGGCGCTCGGCACCGCGTCCGACAACACTTCAATATGGAAGCCCGGCGGCAACTTGATACGCTCGACCGGCAGCGCGGCTAGCGCCGGCAGCGCCGTGGTGGCGAGCAACACCGCCGCGCCGGCTCGCAGCGCCTGAACGCGGGCGGCGCGCGAAAAGCCGGCAAGCAGCGAAGAACCGACAACTCGTCGAAAGACAGCGAACGAAGCGGAGAAAAACGCAGGCGGAGGCAGGAGTTTCACGGGCGTTCCATCAGGCAATTCGGGCGTTTCGGCGTGATCCGGAGGCCCCGCCTGTATGGCCGGCGCAGCCCCGTCGCTCAGTTTATCCCGGTAAGTGTTTGTTATGGCGTCGGTTTCCCGCTATAATCGCGTGTTTCAGTCGTTCCGAACCCCGGTTTTCAAGGATTCTAGTATGGTCATCATCCGCTTGGCTCGTGGCGGCTCCAAGAAGCGCCCGTTCTACAACATCGTCGCAACCGATTCGCGTAACCGTCGTGACGGCCGCTTCATCGAACGCGTTGGTTTCTACAACCCGGTCGCTACGAAGGGTGAATCGCTGCGTATCGCTCAAGACCGCCTGACGTACTGGCAAGGCGTTGGCGCACAACTGTCGCCGACCGTCGAGCGTCTCGTGAAAGAAGCGCAAAAGGCGCAGCCGGCTGCTTAATGGTAGCTAGCATGCGTATCGTCGTCGGTTCGGCCGGCGGCTCGCGCAGCTTGCGTGAGCAGTCCGATGCGCGAGTTTTGCTGAAACAGACGTCGAAGTTGGCAGCGAGGTTCTCTTATGTCTGAGCGTGATTCCCGCAGTTCAGGTCGCGTGAAGGCAAAAGCGGCGGCCCCGCGCGCGAAGACGTCTGGTCAGGCGCCGTTCGGTGCATTCGTCCGCAAGCCGGTCGAAGGAGCCGAAGGTAAGGCGAAAGCCAAAGTTGCAAGCACCGGTTCCAGCGCAGAAGAAATGCGAGCGGAAACGGTGGAAAGCTGGCCGGCCGATGCGGTCGAGGTCGGTGCAATCGTCGACGCTTACGGCCTCAAAGGCTGGGTCAAGGTGGCCGCGCATGCGGACGCCGGGCACGGCGGAGACGCATTGCTAAGCGCGAAGCGCTGGTGGTTGCTGAAAGGCCAGGAGCGCAAGTCGGCGCCGTCATTACACGCAAAAACGCATAGCGACAGTGTCGTTGCCCATCTGGGCGGCGTAACTGACCGCGATGTGGCGCTGGCACTGCGCGGCACGCGTATTTATATCAGCCGCAGCGAGTTTCCGGCCCTCGAAGCCGATGAATTCTACTGGGTCGACCTGCTCGGCCTGGATGTGGTGAACGTTGCCGGGGTCAATCTCGGTAAGGTTGCAGACATGATCGACAACGGTGCGCACTCGGTGTTGCGCGTCGAATACCCGGATGCCGACAAAAGCGGTAAGCCGGTCACCGGCGAGCGTTTGATCCCGTTCGTCGGCGTCTTTGTCAAAACGGTGGATCAGGCGGCGAAGCAGATCATCGTCGACTGGGAAGCCGATTACTAAATAACTCGCTGAATGGAGAGAGCGATGCAGTTCGATGTCGTGACGCTCTTTCCTGACATGTTTCGTGCGCTGACCGACTGGGGCATCACCAGCCGTGCGGCGAAGCAGGAGCGCTACGGGTTGCGCACGTGGAATCCACGCGATTTCACGACCGACAACTACCGCACAATCGACGATCGCCCGTACGGTGGCGGCCCCGGCATGGTGATGCTGGCCAAGCCCCTGGAAGACGCGATCGGCGCGGCGAAAGCTGCGCAGGCGGAGCAGGGCATTGGCGCGTCGCGCGTCGTGATGATGTCGCCGCAAGGTGCTACGCTGAATCACGACCGTGTCATGCAGTTTGCGGCCGAGCCCGGTCTGATTCTGTTGTGCGGGCGCTATGAAGCGATTGATCAGCGTTTGCTCGACCGTGTCGTCGACGAGGAAGTCAGTCTTGGCGACTTCGTGCTGTCCGGCGGGGAATTGCCGGCCATGGCGTTGATGGATGCGGTGGTGCGTCAGTTGCCGGGGGTGCTGAACGACTCGCAATCGGCGGTGCAAGATAGTTTCGTCGACGTGCTGCTGGATTGTCCGCATTACACGCGTCCGGAGGAATACGACGGCGTGCGTGTGCCTGATGTGCTGCTTGGCGGCCATCATGCGGAAATCGAAGCGTGGCGTCGGCGTGAAGCCTTGCGTAACACGTTGAACAAGCGGCCCGATCTGATTCAGAAGGCCAGAAAGAACAAGATGTTGAGCCGTGCCGACGAGGCATGGCTTACGAGTCTCGCGAAGGAAGTGTCGAAGGCGTAAAGCCTTGGGCTTTCGAGCGGACATAGGCGGTGCCGCACATGCGTGTACGGCGCCAGATGTGAACCCATCCTCTATCGGGGCCGTAGCCGCGCGCAATAGGCAAACCCTACGCGAGGCAGGTACGAACGCCGACAAGATGGACTTAGGAGTCAGTGATGAATCTGATTGCAATACTCGAGCAGGAAGAAATCGGCCGCGCTCTCGGCGAGAAGACCATCCCCGAATTCGCCCCCGGCGATACGGTGATCGTTAGCGTGAACGTGGTTGAAGGTACGCGTAAGCGTGTTCAGGCTTACGAAGGCGTCGTGATCGCCAAGCGTAACCGTGGTCTGAATTCGTCGTTCATCGTCCGCAAGATTTCGTCGGGCGAAGGCGTCGAGCGTACGTTCCAGACGTACTCGCCGCTGCTGGCAAGCATCGTCGTGAAGCGTCGTGGCGATGTGCGTCGTGCGAAGCTGTATTACCTGCGCGACCGTTCGGGCAAGTCGGCTCGGATCAAGGAAAAGCTGGTCGCGAAGAAAGACCGCGCTGCTCCGGAAGCGTAAAAGCTGTAAGAAAAAGCACCCCTCGCGGGTGCTTTTTTGTTTGCCAGGTCAAAATAGCGGAATGTCCCCAATCCGCTCATTCCGAGAAACCCGTTGATCCGCCCCGCCTTTGAGCCTGAAACTCTACCTGTCGAAGCGACGGGCGCCGATCTGCCACCGGTGGTTGCCGGGCGCCTGACGCCCGATGGTCTGCGCGCGCGTTTCGAGCAGCGTCTGAGTTGGACGCCTGAGCCGATTATCGAAGCCCCCTGGCGCGATCAGCACGTCGATCCGCGTGTTGCCGCTGTGCTGGTGCCACTGGTCGTGCGCGATAACGGCCTCACTGTATTGCTGACCCAACGAGCCGACCATCTGAACGACCACGCGGGCCAGGTGAGCTTTCCCGGCGGCCGTCACGAACCGTTCGACGCTGACGCGACCGCCACGGCCTTGCGCGAGGCACAGGAAGAAGTCGGTCTCGATCCATCACGCGTTGAAATTCTCGGTGCGTTGCCCGACTATCTGACGGGCACCGGGTTTCGTGTGACGCCCGTGATCGGTCTCGTACATCCGCCATTCACGTTGAAAGCCGATGCACTCGAAGTAGCCGACGTCTTCGAAGTGCCGCTCGCTTTTCTAATGAATCCCGCGCACCACGAGGAGCGCGTGTTTCGTTACGAAGGCGGCGAGCGTCGTTTCTTTGCCATGCCCTATCCGCGGGCTGCGTCGGCGCGAGCTGAAGATCGCGAGCGCCAGGTGGGCGGTCATTATTTCATCTGGGGCGCGACGGCGGCGATGCTGCGCAACTTCTATCGCTTTCTCGCGGCATGAGCCACGTCGGTTTGTGCAGTTGTCGAGTGTTTGTCAATGTCCGCGCTCAGTCGCATCCGACCCTGTGCTATCGTTATAAAACAATCGTAAAAACTCGAAAAGCACGGCGCATCGCATGACTTTTTTCTCTGTATTGCTGGCTCTGATTATTGAACAGGTGCGCGCGCTGTCGCTGAACAATCCAGTGGCGGCATTGCTTCAATACCATGCGGAGTCGGCGGCGCATGGATTCGATGCCGGCAAGCCCAAACACGGCGTGCTCGCGTGGCTCGTGGTGGTGGTGCCCTGGACGCTGGCCGTCGCGCTCGTCTACTACGTGCTGTATCACATTCACTTCGCGCTGGCCTTCCTGTGGAATGTCGCGGTGCTGTACTTCACGCTCGGCTTCCGGCAGTTCAGCCATTACTTCACTGACATCCACCTCGCGTTGAACAACGACGATGTGCCACGCGCGCGTGAAATCCTGAATGAATGGACCGGGCTCGACACGGTGGACATGCCCGTCAGCGAGATCGTGCGTCATACGCTGATTCACGCGGTGGTCGCCTCGCACCGGCACGTGTTCGGCGTGTTTTTCTGGTTCCTGATTCCGGTCGGACCCGCCGGCGCGGTGCTGTATCGGATTGCCGAGTATCTGGCGCGCACGTGGGCGCGGCCGGTCGACGACCGCACCGCCGCGTTTTCGAGTTTTGCGCAGCGCGCCTTCTTCGTGATCGACTGGGTGCCGGCGCGGCTTACGTCGCTGGGCTTTGCGATCGTCGGTAATTTCGAAGACGCGATTTATGCCTGGCGCAACCACGCGCGTCAGTGGCCGGATGCGAACGACGGCGTGTTGCTGGCCGCGGGCAGTGGGGCGTTGGGTGCGCGTCTGAGTGGGCCGCTCGCCGAGCAGTCGAGCCTTGACGCGCTGGCTACCGGCGACGGCGGCCCGATGCAGGTCGGCGACGACTGCACGCCGCGCACGCTGCAATCTGCGGTGGGTCTCGTGTGGCGCGCGGTGGTGCTGTGGATGATCCTGTTGTTGATGCTGACGATTGCGGTGTGGCTCGCTTGAATCAGTGCACGACTAACGCAACGCAAAAAAAAGCCGGGTAAGCAACCCGGTTTTTTTATTGATTACGCTGCGGCGACTTTAGCGCCTGGTATTTGAGGCTGAGCCGCCTCACCGTTTTTCCCCCGCGTCGGAACCGTTTCACCGTTCATCTACGCCCCAACCGCTTCAGCCATCCAGCGGATCACGCGCCGTCCCGCACTGCCAGCACACTGTGAACTGCGCTTCGAGCGTCTCTCCGCACTGGCGGCATTGCCACGAAGGCGAGCCCGCAGCCGGTCCATGTGAAGCCACGTCGATCAGGCGCCGCGCCATCGCCTCGTCGCGTTCATCGACGAGCCACAGCTCCGGCGCGCACTGATCCGCCGGAATATCCCCAAGCGCGCCGTTCAGATAACGGTTATGCAACTCGCAAGCGATGCCCGCCGTCTCCAGCACATTGACCCAATGCTGTCCGATGATCAGATTCGGCGCGCGCATCAATTTCATCGTGAATCCATGGGTTGACAGCGGCGCGCCTCAGCGCACGATCTGGCTGGCTTCGTGCACCAGTTGCGCATACAGGGCGTGCCGTTCGCGCCGGATGTGACCATCGGCAACCGCTTCGAGAATCGCGCAGCCCGGCTCCTGCAGGTGATGGCAGTTGTAGAAGCGGCAGTTCGGCAGCAACGGCCGGAACTCGGGAAACGCGCGTTCGAGCCGGCCTTCGGTCAGATGATGGAGGCCGAATTCCTGGAAGCCCGGCGAATCGATCAATGCACCACCGTCGCCACCGGGCAAAGGGTAGAGCCGCGTGAACGTGGTGGTATGCCGCCCACTGTTCAGCGCGGTCGAGATCTCGCGTGTAGCGACTTCGGCATTCGGAATCAGCAGATTCACCAGCGTCGATTTGCCCATGCCCGACTGGCCGAGCAGCAGCGTCGAGTGGCCTTGCAGATGCTCGATCAAAGCGGCACGCGCGGCGTCAGGCTGCATCTTGATCGACACTTCGACCACGGTGTAACCGAGTGCCCGATACGATTCCAGCCGCTTGCGGGCTCCCTCTAGCGCGCCGGTCACGTCGGTCTTGTTCAGCACGATCAGTGGCTTGAGCTCGTGTGCTTCTGCGGCGACCAGCGCGCGCCCAAGCAGGTCCTCGCTGAAGTGTGGTTCGGTCGCGAGCACGACCAGCAACTGATCGAGGTTCGCGGCAAAGAGTTTCGACTTGTACTGATCCGAGCGATACAGCAGATTGCGCCGCTCGCCGATCTCGACGATCACACCCTGATCCGCCGAAGTCGGTTCGTAAATCACGCGATCGCCGACCGCCACTTCGCTACGCTTGCCGCGCGGGAAGCACTGGAGCATCGGGCTGCCGTCTTCCGGTGCGACCATGTAGTGGCGCCCATGAGCGGCAATCACGAGCCCACCTACGCGCGTGCTGGACGGCGCGCGCGGCGCTTTCGGGGAGCGGCCGCTCATGCGTGCCGCAGCAGGCGGTCGATCCGCTGCGACGCTGGCGGATGCGAGTAATAGAACGCGGTGTAGAGCGGATCGGGCGTCAAGGTCGACGCGTTGTCCTCATACAGCTTGACGAGCGCGTTGACGAGGTCTTGCGCATCGGTTTGTGTGGCGGCGAAGGCGTCAGCTTCGAATTCGTGCTTACGCGAGCTCAGGCTGCCGAGCGGCGTAACAAAGAACAGGAACACCGGCAGCGCGAGGAAGAACAGCACCAGCGCGAGACCGCTATTGCCGCCGATCAGCGACGGCCGCACCCCCAGTCCCTCATAGAACCACACGCATTGCGTCAGCCAGCCGAGCAGGGCGAGCATCGCGAGGCTGATCGCGAACGTGACGATCATCCGCTTGATCACGTGACGGCGCTTGAAGTGGCCGAGTTCGTGCGCGAGCACCGCTTCGATTTCGTTGCCTGACAGGCGCGCGAGCAGCGTGTCGAAGAACACGATCCGCTTGGCCGCGCCGAAGCCTGTGAAATACGCATTGCCGTGTGCCGAACGACGGCTGCCGTCCATCACGAACAGGCCCTTGGCGGCGAAGCCGCAGCGCTGCATCAGCGCTTCGATGCGGCTTTTCAGCGCGTCGTCCTTGAGCGGCTCGAACTTGTTGAAGAGCGGCGCGATAAATGACGGATACAGCACCAGCACGAGCATCTGGAACGCGACCCACACGATCCATGTCCATAGCCACCACAGGCTGCCGGCCTGGTTCATCAGCCACAGCACGACAAACAGCAGTGGCAAGCCGAACGCGGCGCCGAGCAGGACGCCTTTGAGACGGTCGAGGAAGAAAATACCCTTGCTCATCCGGTTGAAGCCGAAGCGTTGCTCGACCACGAATTGCCGGTAGTACTCGAATGGCAGGTCAATCACGCTGGTGATCGCGATCACCGCCGCGACCAGCGCGATCTGGCCGGCGTAGCCGCGGCCCAGCCAGTCGGAAATCGCCAGATCGAGTGCCTGCACGCCGCCGAGCAGCGTCAGCCCGATCAGCACGGCCGCACCGACGACGATCTCGATCATGGTTAGCCGGGTGCGTTCGACGGTGTAGTCCGCGGCACGCTGGTGTGCGGTGAGCGCGATGGTGCCGGCGAACTGGCTCGGCACCTGCTCGCGATGGCCGGCGACGAAGCGGATCTGCCGCGACGCGAGCCACAGTTTGGTGCTGACCATCGCCACGACGGCGACGACGAACAGAACAGTGAAGTACAGGGTAGGCATCCGGGGATTCCGTGGTATCTATGCGAGAATTATATGTTTCTTCCCGCCTGGCGGCGGGGCGATAAGTCCAAACCGGCCCAAACCGGCTCAAACCAATCTCATACGAACAATTGCTGCGGCAAGCGTGCTTTCAGTAAGCCGTCTGTCCGGCCATCAGGGTTGCCTTCATGACTGACATCCTCTCATCCACCGAACAGCCGCCGCTCGTGCGCAGCGACATGAATCTCGTCTGGCTGGACATGGAAATGACCGGGCTCGAGCCGGACACCGACCGCATCATCGAAATCGCGGTGGTGGTGACGAATTCGACGCTCGACAGGTTGGTCGAAGGGCCGGTGCTGGCGATTCATCAGAGCGACGAGACGCTCGCCAAAATGGATCAGTGGAACCAGAACACGCATGGCCGCTCGGGCCTGATCGACCGCGTGAAGGCGTCGACGGTGAGCGAAGCCGACGCCACCGAACAGATTCGCAACTTTCTCAGCGCTTATGTGCCGCCTGGCAAATCGCCGATGTGCGGCAACTCGATCTGCCAGGACCGCCGCTTCATGGCGCGCTGGATGCCGGATCTGGAGCGCTTCTTCCATTACCGCAATCTCGACGTCAGCACGCTGAAGGAACTGTGCCGCCGCTGGCAGCCGGTGATCTACAAGGGTTTTCAGAAACGCGCGATGCACACGGCGCTGGCCGACATCCATGAATCGATCGATGAGCTGAAGTACTACCGCGAGCACTTCCTGATTCCGGCGGCCTCGCAGGTGCCGCAAGCGCCCGCCGCGGAATAACCCACTGGCTGCCGTTCCAGCCTTAATCCGGCCGAGGCGCGCGCACCGCGTTCTTCGGCCGGAATGTCTTCACCACGTCGGCGTTGGTTTCAATATACGGGCCGCCGATCAGGTCGATGCAATAGGGCACGGCGGCGAAAATTCCCGGCACCTTCACTGCGCCTGCTGTTTCGGCGTCACGCAAGCCTTCCAGCGTTTCCTTGATCGACTTCGGCTGACCCGGCAGGTTGATGATCAGCGCGGCATGTCCGGCCGTTTCGCGGATGACGGCCACCTGACGCGACAGAATCGCCGTCGGTACGAAATTCAGGCTGATCTGCCGCATCTGCTCGCCGAAACCCGGCATTTCCTTCGTGGCCACCGCCAAAGTCGCTTCCGGTGTCACATCGCGGCGTGACGGACCAGTGCCGCCGGTGGTCAGCACCAGATCGCAACCGACCTCGTCGACCAGTTCGATCAGCGTGGCGGAAATAGTGGGCGCTTCGTCCTGAATCAGCCGCGTGACCACCTGAAACGGTGAACTCAGGGCGAGGCCGAGCCATTCCTGCAGCGCCGGTATGCCTTTGTCCTCATACACGCCGGTGGACGCGCGGTCGCTGATCGACACGAGACCGATCACGATTTCGTCGGGATGCTGACGCGGCGGCTTAGGCGTCGCGGTCGTCATCGTCGTCTTCCAGGGCGTCTTGCGCGTCGGAATCAGTATCGGCAGACGGGCCGTCGGCATTTTTGACCCACTGGAACAATTCGCGGAAATAGCGCGGCGGCTTGCTTTGCTGCGCTTCCTTGCGGGCGTTGCGGATCAGCGTGCGGCCTTGCTGCGGGTCGGCATTCGGGTGCTGGCGGATGAATTCGGTCAGCGCGGCGTCGTCGGCCAGCAATTTTTCGCGGGTGCGCTCGATCCAGTGCAGCTTGGCCGTTTCCGCCTTGTTGACGCCGTTATAGGTGTCGAGCGCGGTGCGCAGCGCAGCGGTTTCCTCGTCCAGCAGCGAGCGCATTACGCGCCCGACGTACTGTACCTGGCGGCGCTTGCCTTCGTGATCGGTGATGCGGCGCGCTTCGCGCACGGCGTCGTCGAGCTTTTCGGGCATCGGCATGCGCTTGAGCGCGTCTTTGGGCAGCGCGATCAGCGCCGAGCCCAGCTCCTGCAGCTCGTGCATGTCGCGCTTGAGCTGGGACTTGCTGGGACGGTCGTAGCCGTTCTCGTCGACTTCCGGTTCGGCGGACTCGATGGGTTGAATGCGGGTTTTGCGTGTCATACCGATATTGTAGCGTGCCGTGCCCCCCTGAACCCGCCGTGTTGCTGTGCACAAGGCCTCGCGCCCGGGTTTTTGCCAACGCCGCGAGGCTGGCAAGCCGGGAGAAAGCCAGGGCAACGCCAGGACAGCGCCGAAGCAAAGCCACGCTCAGCGAATGCCAGGTACAGCTTCGCGTACCTTGCTATGATCGCGGGATGCGTAACCACGCACATGCGCACGCAAATGTGCCTGCACGTGCGTGGCATGGGCGAACACACAGGGCCGCTCGGCCCCGAACAGGACGGCAACGACAATGGCAGCAGACATGGACGTCAAGCAGCGCTTTTTTCCGCATACCCAGGATGAACTGAAGGAAATCGCCTCGGACATCCTTCGTCACGCGAAGTCGCTCGGCGGTACGGACGCGGCGACCGAGATTTCCGAAGGCGACGGCCTGTCCGTCTCCGTGCGGCGCGGCGAAGTCGAGACGATTGAACACAACCGCGACAAGATGGTCGGCGTGACGGTGTTCATCGGCAACAAGCGCGGCAACGCGAGCACCTCGGACTTCTCGTCGCAGGCTTTGAAGGACACGGTCGCGGCGGCGTACAACATCGCCCGCTTCACCGCTGAAGACGATTGCGCGGGCCTCGCCGAAGCAGACTTGCTCGAAACCGCACCGCGCGATCTCGATCTGTATCACCCGTGGAATCTGTCGGCCGACGAAGCGGTGGAAATCGCCCGCCGCTCGGAAGACGCCGCGTTCGCGACCGATCCGCAGATCAAGAACTCGGAAGGCGCAAGCGTCTCGGCCCAGCACTCGCAGTTCGTGCTGGCTACCTCGCGCGGTTTCCTCGCCGGCTATCCGTACTCGCGCCATTACATCGCATGCGCGCCG
The DNA here is from genome assembly GCF_046026855.1 of Paraburkholderia sediminicola. GTDB lineage: Bacteria > Pseudomonadota > Gammaproteobacteria > Burkholderiales > Burkholderiaceae > Paraburkholderia > Paraburkholderia sediminicola_A. The sequence continues at coordinate 133,020 of NZ_JAQQET010000004.1, forward strand.
ATTGCCGGCAGCGCGCGCAATATGCAGCGCGACGACTGGTACACGTCAACCCGTAGCGCGGGAGACCTTGCCGATCCGGAGGCGGTGGGCCGTTACGCGGCGCAACGGGCGCTGTCGCGCATCGGCGCGCGCGGGCTCGACACGCGCAAGGTGCCGGTGCTGTTCGAAGCGCCGCTCGCCGCCGGCATTCTCGGTGCGTTCGTTCAGGCAACGAGCGGCGGCGCGCTGTACCGCAAGACCTCGTTCCTCGTCGACAGTCTCGGCAAGCCGGTGTTCGCGCCGCACGTTCAGGTGGTCGAGGATCCGCACGTCGCGCGTGCGATGGGCAGCGCGCCGTTCGACGAAGAAGGCGTGCGTACCAAACAGCGCTCGGTGGTGAAGGACGGCGTGGTGGAAGGCTACTTCCTGTCCACCTACTCGGCGCGCAAGCTCGGTATGCAGACCACTGGCAACGCGGGCGGCTCGCACAATCTGTCGCTGCGCAGCTCGAATACGCGTCCGGAAGACGACTTCGAAGAAATGCTGAAGAAGCTCGGCACGGGCTTGCTGCTGACCGAACTGATGGGGCAGGGCGTGAACTACGTGACGGGCGATTATTCGCGCGGCGCGTCGGGCTTCTGGGTCGAGAACGGCAAGATCCAGTATCCGGTCGAGGAAATCACCGTCGCCAGCACCTTGCAGGAGATGTTCCGCCATATCGTCGCGATCGGTGCGGATACGATCACGCGCGGCACCAAGGAAACGGGCTCGGTGCTGATCGAAAGGATGACCATTGCGGGCCAGTAAGCGGTTCGATTAAAGCGGCCGCAGACCGGCGCAGTCCGGTCGCGCAAGAAGGCCGAATGAAAAGCGCCACGCAAGCCATTGCGTGGCGCTTTTTTATGCGTGCGTTGTGGCTGGTGGCAAATGCAGAATGCCTTCAGCCTGATGCGCCAGGCTCAGCGCAAACCCTCAAGCACCCTTACGCTTATAAGTCACGAACGCATAATCGAAATCGTTCGGCGCGTCCGCGCGATGCGTTTCGTGCGCGACTTCTTCCCACTCGCTTTCATCGAGTTCAGGAAACGTGGCGTCGCCTTCAAAGTCGGCGGAAATCTCGGTGACGATCAGCTTGTCCGCCTGACGCAAACCTTCCGCATACAACTGCGCGCCGCCGATCAGAAACGCTTCCGGCGCCTGGTCCTGAGCGGCGAGCTTGAGCGCGTCCTCGAGGGTGGTGGCCGCGTCGCAGCCCTGAAAGCGCCGTGCGGCATCCCGTGTCACGACAATGTTGCGGCGTCCCGGCAACGGCCGGCCGATCGATTCATGCGTCTTGCGGCCCATGATGATGGGCGCGCCCATCGTGGTGCGCTTGAAGAACGCGAGGTCTTCGGGAAGTCGCCAGGGCAACTGGTTGTTGCGGCCGATCACGCCGTTATTGGCGCGAGCGACGATCAGAGTGAGCGTCGTCATCGAATGGAAAGGGGAACGTAACCAGGCTGATTCTACCTGAGGCACGAGACGGCACTGCTGTGTGAGCGGCTCGGAGCCCGGACAGGCGTCTACGCTGGCGCCAGCCTGACCGGCTTACCTTCCCACTGTGGCGGGGCATTGATGCACTGGCCGGGCGGGCGGCGCTTCCGCCGTGGCAGGCTGGAAAGCGCTTCCCGCGCAGTCGGTGTCTTACCCATGGCAGGCCATGCCGCACCCGGCCGGGCAAACAAACCCAGCCGGCGCCGCACGTTACCGCGCTGGCCGCTGTGCCTGGCGCCCCATCATTCGTGCGAAGGCTCGTCGACGGCGGTCGGTTCGAACGATGCCTTTTCGTCGGCCGCACTCAGCTCCCGCAGCCCGTGCTGGCCCATTAGCCTGTACAGCGTCACGCGCGAAATATTCAGGTCCACCGCCGCCTCGTTCAGCCGGTGACGATGCCGCAGCAGCGCCGCTTCGATCGCGCGCTTCTCGGCGGCTTCGCGCGCCTGCGAGAGGCTCATGGTCTGTTGCCCGGTGAACTGGGCGAGGTCGAGATCGTCGGCGGAAATCAGCTTGTTCTCGGCCATCACGATTGCGCGGCGCACCCGGTTGATCAGCTCGCGTACATTGCCGGGCCAGTTGTAGTTGTACAGCGCTTCGATCGCCGACGGCGTGAAGCCGCGGATATTGCGGGCGCTATCGATCTTGAACTTGTGCAGGATGTGATGCGCGAGGATTTCGATATCTTTGCCGCGCGCCCGCAACGGTGGTTCATCCACCCGCAACACGCACAGACGGTGAAACAGGTCGGCCCGGAACTGTCCTTCGCGCATCGCGCCTTCGAGGTCGATGTGGGTTGCCGAAATGATCCGCACGTCGATCGGAATCGATTCGCGACCGCCGAGGCGTTCGATCTTGCCTTCCTGCAAAAAGCGCAGCAGGCTCGCCTGACTTTCGAGTGGCAGATCGCCGATTTCGTCGAGCAGCAGCGTGCCGCCGTCGGCGGCTTCGACCCGGCCGATCTTGCGCTGATTCGCACCGGTGAACGCGCCACGCTCGTAGCCGAATAGTTCGGACTGCAACAGATGATGCGGAATCGCACCGCAATTGATCGCGACGAACGGCGCCTTGCGGCGCGGCGAGCGTTCGTGAATCGCGAGCGCGGTGAGTTCCTTGCCGGTGCCCGATTCGCCGGAGATGAACACGCTCGCATCGGTGTTCGCCACTTTGCGAATGGTGCGAAAGAGGTTCTGCATCGCCTCGCAGGTGCCGACCATTTCCTCGTCGCCGGTGTCGCTCACAGGCGGGGCGAGTTCCGGCTCGCACAGCGTTACCATGCCGAAGGCGTGGCCGACCAGATAGTCGACCGTCGCGTTTGCCACCGGCATCTTCACGTAGTCGAAGCAGTAGTGGCGCACGAGGCGCCGCACCACCGGATCGCCGAGCCTTTCGTTGGTGGCGAGCGCGATCCAGCCGACCTGCTGCTGGCGCAAGCTCGCTTCGAGGCCGCCCAGATCGCGCGGTGGGAAGCTCGCCAGATCGACGATGCCGGCGCAGGCCACGTCGGGCTTCACGAGCTTGCCGAGTTCATGCGCCGAGCGAGCCACCGCGACACTCCAGCCCCGACTTTTAAGGTGCGCGACGAGCGTATCGTCCGGCGTGCGCGCCACGTACAGCACCGTGCGTTCGTGCGCATGGGTGGCCGGCGCGCCAATCGAAGCGACCGCCGCCACGGCGGGCCGGTTCGTCACGGCTTCGAGGGAGCGGCCCGCAGGTATCTCCTTCGGCAGCGCAAGCGTCATATGCGATCCCGCTCCCGCCACCGGAGTAACACTGGTCAGATGAGGTGATTCACGCACGTTCGACCTCGTTTTGTTGACACGTCAGAAGGTGTAGGGAAACCGCACGCCGACCACGAAATTCGGTGCATCCGGCGTCAAGCCGACGGAGACCGAGCCGTTGATGGTCAGGTGTTTGTTCACGACGTGGTTCAGGCCGAAATTCAGCGCCGCAGCCGTAGTTTCACTGCCCGGCACCTTGGAGTAGGAGCCGCCCGGCGCACGCGTTTTCGACTCGGGCTCGAGCGCCATTGTGTAGGAGATGCTGGCGGAGTCCTTGTCGGAGAACGCCAGCGCCACGCCACCGCCGAACTGCACGATGTCACCGAGCTTGACTGTTGCCGGTTCGGTTTGTCCCTGCACCGAGGAGATGTCCGCGAACGAACGCGCGATGTTGTAGGTGTACGAAAGACTGCCGAACAGCACCACCGGGTCATACGTCTTCAACAGCGAAACGCCGGCGGTGATGCTCCAGAAACCCGTGCCGGTGGGCAGCTTGCTGGGTGCCACCAGGTTGGTGTTGTCGTTGTCCACCTGCACCAGCTTTTCGCCGAACGGCGTCGAGCCGGTCGGCGCCTTGATACGCAGACTGCCGACGATGTCCGGCAGACTATTGGTCTCTTTCAGGAACTGGTAGTAGATCCCGAAGTTGACGTCGCCGATATCGCTGCCGTTCACGGACGCATCGGACAGCGTGCTCGCCGCACCGCCGGCGCCGCCGACGATGAAGTTGCTATGCCGGTAGATGTACGGCACGTCGACGTCGATACTCATGCGGTCGGTCAAACCGTAGCGCGTATCGAGATCGGCCATCACCTGGTGCGACTTGGTCTCGCCCAGATTGATGTTGCCGAGGAAAATCGCGTCGAGCGCCAGGAAGCCTGACAACTGCAACTGCCGGCGATCGTAGTAGGTATCGCTGATACCCCAGTCCAGCGTCAGCTTGTGGTCGAAGAGCGGCGCATGCTCGCGCTGTACGACGGCTTCTTCGGCTTGCGTGCGCACCGGTTCGGCGGCTTTCTGGGTCGTGCCGATTGCGCCGCTGCCGTCGGTGGCGGCAGGCAAACCGCCTGCGTTGCTGCCATCGGGCGGCGGTGGATTGACCGGCACGCCGGTCGCCGTGCCCGTGTTGCCGCCCGGCGCGGGAGTGCCGGGGTTGACCTGTGCGAGTGGCGGCAGTGGCACCGGCAGTCCGTCGGCGCCGGGCTGCTCGGCCACGGCTTCGCTACCTGCCGGCGCACCGTAGCCCGGCATGCCGCGGCCGCGCTCCGCCATTTCCAGATTGGTGACCTGCTTCTCGAGTGAGTGAATCTGCCGCTGCTGCTCGTCGACCACCCGCATCAATGTATTAAGACGGTCTTCGACCGATTGTCCGGCGAGCGCCTGCGCGCTCGCCCCTTGCGAAAGTGCGAATAGCATGACGGCGGCGGGAATGGCCGCCAGTGCCATGCGCGGCACCTTTATCGATGAAAAATTGTTCATTTTGTGTTCCCCCGGTGTTCCGGCGGCGCGCCGACTGTCTCCTGGCGACGCGCTGTCGTATCAGTACTGCATGTGCCGCTATGGGCGGGTGGCGGCCCGCATGGTCATCTCCTGTTTTGCAGAGCTTGTAGTACGCCTAGCTGACGGATCATTGCGGCCGACATCTGCTGCGTCTGCAGATGCAACTGCAATGCGTTGGCGACTTGCTGGTTATTGCCTGCAATTTGCAGCAACTGGGCGATTTGCCCGTTGCCTGGCGTGATGGTCTGGGTAGCGAGCCCGGCCGGAGTCTGCAGCGCGACAGTGATGCCGTTGCTGCCGAACGAAATGCCGGCTTTGATTGAGCCGGTCGAATTGCTGGCCGCTGCTGACGGTGCATTGGCGGTACCCGCCAGCGTCACGGCACTATTATTGAAATCAATGATTGCGGAGTTCGAACCGGCATTTCGATCGCCCGCCACTTGCGTGATTTGTGAAACGCCGTTGACCGAAATGCTCTGCCCACCGTTTGCCTGCGCGTTGGGATTGGCGCCGGAATTGCCGGCTCCGCCGCCGGTCACGCTCGCAAGCGTGTTGACGGTTGTGCTCACCTGACCCACCGCGTTCTGCACGGCAGAGAGCGTGCCTTGGGCGAGGGCGGTCACGCCGTTGGGCAACTGCCATTGCGAAAGGACGCTCAGAACGAAGCCTGAAATCATCGTGGCACCGGCATATTTGCCGGTCTGATTAGCGAGAACATCGTCGTCGACCATCTGCACCTTGATGGCGGCGGAGTCGATGTCGTGAGAAGCAAGAAACTCCGGCACCGGTGGCGAGCCGGCGCTTTCTGATGCAAAGACGTTGCTGGTCAGGCCGCACATCGTGGCGCAGATTGCGAGGCCTAACTGCGAAAGGTGGTGCTTCATGGTTGGGTCAGAACAGGTCTGCCTTGATCAAGCCGTACTCGACAAAGGGAGTCGCCGCAGTGCCGTTGGCTAGCGCGTTGGCGCGAAGCTTGAGCGCGAGCGACTCGTTGTCCTGCAATAGCGGTGAATCCTCCTTGAAGGGTTTGCCGAGAACCGCGAACACGAGGCCGTTCCAGGTCTTGGCGAAGTCTTCTTTGAGCACGATGCGATTGCCGAGCGCGGGGTCCGCAATGAAGATGCGGCCCTCCTGTGCATGCTTGACGATCACGAAGTGCTCATACCCGTCGATGTTCATCAGAACCATCACGGGAATCTGTAAGTGTTCAAGCGCGTCGGCGTTGACGCGGAAGCCGCGGCCACGCAGGCCGATGGTCTCGACGAACTTCTTCATGTCGAGCATTGAGAAGCCATTTTTGACAACGACTTCAGGCGTTGAGAAAACCATCATCCGGCGAATCAGTTCGGTCTCCGGAATGTCAATGCCGTAGCCGTACTTGAGGAGGGTAGCGAGCGCCGCCGCACCGCAGCTGTAATCGAACTGCTGGTTGACGATGTGGTTGTAACGGATGTCCCGCATCGAACGAACCGTCTTGGTCAACGGAACGCCCACGAAGGTGGACGTGTCGATGTGCGCCTGTGCGTAGCTGCTGACGCACAAAGTGCAACCTGCCAGCGCTACAACGAACTGTAGCGCCGGGAATCCCTTGAACCCGGACATGCTGGTCTCCTGCTTTTACACGCGCCGACCGCTCTCATGGCCGTCGGCGCGTGCCTCCCTTCTTTTAGGCTTCTTCTACCTGTTCGACACTTACTTGCCGCTGTTCAGCGCAGCGATCGCGAGACCGTTGTGCTGGAGGTTGCCCGCGCCACCTGCGATATTCACGCCGATGTTGCCGGACGCGTTGGCAAGTGAGCCTGCACCCAACATCGCGGTACCCTGGAATTGACCCGTGACCGTCATGCCGGCGGTCTGCGAGTTGTCATCCGTGGCGATCATCGCGGTGGTTTGCGCATTGCCCGGTGTTGTCGTCGTCACTGCACCGGCGAGGCTGTTGTTTTGCACGTTGCCGATACCCGAGGCCACGTTCACCCCAACATTGCCCGTCACACCCGACAGCGAGCCATCCCCGATCGACGCATTCAGATTGAAGTTGTTGATCTTGGCGTAGCCAGCCGAGGACTGGTTGTTGAAGATCTGCGCGTTGCCGAACACGTTGCCGATGTCGACCGAAGCGAGCGAGACATCATTGCTTTGGGCGTTGCTGATGCCTTCCGCGATGTTGATGCCGAGGTTGCCCGATACGCCGTTAGCCGCATTGGCGCCCGTGGTTGCAGTCAGGGTGCCCGCAGCCTGCGTGTTGATGTGGTCGGTCACGTAACCCTTGGTCGTCACATCCGTCGTTGCGAGACTGGCGTCGATTCCCCAGGCTGCGCCATATGCATCGGTTGAGGAGGACTTGCTGTTCTGATAGCCGGACGATTGCTCGCCGACCGCTACGAAGCCTGAACCTTGATTGGCTTTGTAGCCCCAGACACTGCCTTGTCCGGAGGCTTGCGATGCTTCGAAGCCACCCGCTAAGCCCGACGTGTTGGCGTAGCTCGATTCGTTATATCCAGCCTGGAATCCACCGCTTGCATGGGCCGAGCCTTCGCCGAAGAACGGGGTGTTGAAGCCCTGATAGCTGTAGCTGCCGCCGATCGAACCGCCGGCTGCGATATGGCCGCCGGAATTCTGGCTGGTATGGGTGAAGCCGCCTTCAATGCCTGAAGCCTGCTGGCTGGTTTGATAGCCGCCGCCCGCCACCGAGCTGCTTTGATTGCCGTACGCATAGCCGGCCGATGCCTGATAGCCTTGCGAGCCAGACGACGACGACGAGTGGCTTTGCGATGTCACAGCGAAGGCGATACCGCCGCCCTTGATCGACGAAGAGTTGTTGTTGACGGTCGTCGTCACCTTGCCGGTCGTGTAGCTCTGCGCCTGCGGATTGAGCGTCGCATTCACAGTGACCGACTGGTTGTTGTTGATGACTGCGCCGGCCGTGCTGGACACGTGCACGCAACCAAACAGGCCCACCAGACCTTCGACGCCTACTGCTTCGCCGACTAGCGTGGCGTTGAACAGGTAGGCCTTTTGCGGTGCGGCGAACGCGCTGCTGGATGCGGCGACGAGGACGGCTGCAGCAATAAGAGTGCGCTTCATGATTCGCTCCGATACTTTAAGTGTGGTCAGTTAAAAAAAGTGCCCGCCGGGGGACGGAGCACAAAACTGTTTGCCGTGGCATTACCGGCGCCGGCTGTCTGGTTGATCTGCACGATCCCGCTGACGTTCTTGAAGGCATCGCTGGAAATGTTTGCCTCGCGTACGCTATGAACCCCGATGGATTGACCCAGACCTCCGTTTTTCGGGGCCGTCGCGGATAGCTCCCCATCCGAGACGGTCTCGACTCCGAGTGCAGCAGTACCCAACTGGGTGCTGTTGCGCTGCAGATTTCCTACTCCGGCGGACTGGTTCACCAGCACTGCACCGGATGCATTCGAAAAAGCATTGGCTTCGATCGAGGCCCGCGCATTCGTGACCTTTGCGGCCGCCGTCGCGCTTTGCACGCTGGCGTTGTCGTTGCCGACTACGCCGCCGTTCGAAACCGTGACCTGATTGAGTTGCGCGTTATTGAGGCCGGCCGTCTCATTGACCGTGAACGCGCCGGTGACGCCGGCGCCAGCGCCGTTGCCGATCGTCGCGTCGGCGCCGACCGTCGGCACTGCTTGCGCGTGAGCATGGCTCGCCACGAGGACCGAGCTGCTCATGCAGACGAACAGCGCCACATACAGTGGCCGGACTTTGAGCGCGCTCATTTCAGACCCCCGAGCGAGCCGGAGAGGGCGCTCGACAGCGGCGCCAGCGCGCCCGTCACCGACGAGGTGATGGTTCCGCCGATGCCCGGGCCCGGCATGCCGATGCCGCCGGCGTTCAGCGCGATGTTGTTGCCGGTCGTTTTGCCGCTCAGGATTTGCGTAACCGCCTGCATGCCGGTGCCGCCGAGCACGCCGCCGTCGGCGACACCGCTCGACCCGTGCGCATTCGTCAGATCGGTATCGCCGACAAGCTGGGCGATCGCCGGATTGAAGCTATTGGCCGGGAAAGTGGTGGCGCGCACCGCGACCGGGTCCTGATCCCGCGGCACCGGCACAAAGGCATCGCGTGGGGTGACCGTGCGTTCGACAATGATGTCGCCCGGATTGACGGTCTGTTGCGCGGTGGCGCTAACGCTGAAACACGTGACGAGCAAGGCGACGATGGTTGCCAGCGCCGCCGGCAACGGGGTGGACGACGACGCCGGCGACCTGTGTGCGCGCGGCGTCCGGATTGAAGTGGTCATGTCTCGGTCCTTGCTCTTGTCCTGTTAGCGCGTGGTGCGTTGGGTACGCCACAGCCGCCGATTTGCATCGCTAATTTGTTCGCGCTACTTTCTTTGGTAACTGGCGACATTGCCCTGTGCGCTGCGTGCGGCGTCGACCGGAATCGGTAATGGCGAGGGCGGGGCGATCTCATCCCAAAGCGTGACGTTGCTGCTGCCACCGTTGCCGCCCATCAGTTGCGGCGTCGCGGCCACCATCAACATCCCGACCGCGCCGCCGCGTTGACGCGACAGCATCTGGTCGTCGAGCGAAAAATAGTTCACGGATGCAGCATCGGCCGGAATGTTCAGTACGTCGCCGGCGAGCTGGCTTTCAGGGGCCGTCGTGTCCGGCGGGGCCACCACTGCGAGCGTCGTGCTCGTGAGGGTGGCGGAACCGGCATCGGCGGTTTCGGCCATCGCGGCTGATTGAGACAGTGCGGAATCCTGTGCATTGACGCCAGCGGACAGCACGCTCAAAGCCACTGCGGCGGCGCATAGTGCGGCGCAAGGTGCAATGCTGCTCAGGTCGATGCGGAAAGCGAGTCGCATGATGTGTCTCCTTGGTGCACAGCATTTAGCGAAACGTGTGCCATGAGTCGCAATCCATTGGTGCGTCTGGATGTGACCCGTATGCCTCGGAGTAACAGCTGGGAAATCGGTCAAAAACGTTTCAGCGCTGAAACGGTAGGCAGAAAATACCTGTAATTCGTTAAATCTGAAGGTATGAACTACCTTGGGGTGAACGCCAGGAAAAGCGCTTCCACAATGGTTTTATTCATAAGCTGAATAAGTATTGATCGGCCGCTTGGCCTTGCTGGGAAAGGGGTCTCCGATTAAATTCGCATAATTGTTTTCCAACTGACGCGCGTATAGTAAGCTCTCGAAAACAGCTTCAGATTTAAAAAAGCCCGCTAACGGGCCGTCTCAAACACACACGCCGCTTTCTTGGGGATCAGCTGTCCGCACGGAATGGAATGGCCGTTCGGGTTTTGCTATTTCGCGAATCCCGAACGAGTCAGCGTGTCTGAACTCCGGTTCAGGTGCGTGCGTCATCCTTAACGTTCGTTGACGAGAGGATCTGAATAATGGAACCCGCAACGCGGCAACTGATTTACGTTTCACGTGATCCGAGCGCGGAGCTGAATACCCGCTTCCATCAGCGCGGCTGGCATGTCGAAGTCGTGGGGTCGGCGCGCGATGTGCGCCGTGCTGTTCGCGCCGGAATGGCGGCGGGCGGCTTGCTCGATCTGTCTAGCGATTTTCAGCCACACGAAATTGCCGCCTTCGAGTCCTGCCTGACCATGCCGAACGTCGGCTGGGTTGCAGCCACCACGCCCGGACAATTGCAGGACGCGGCGTTGCGCCGGCTCGTGCGGGACTATTGTTTCGACTATGTAACGGTGCCTTACTCGGGCGACAGGATCGTCGATTCGGTCGGTCATGCATACGGCATGATCTCGCTCGGTGAGCCGGCATCGAACGATGCATCGCAAGGCGCTGAAGGCGAAATGGTCGGCTCGTGCGACGCGATGCTCGCGCTGTTCCGTTCGATCCGTAAGGTGGCGATGACCGATGCGCCGGTGTTTATTTCAGGCGAATCGGGCACCGGCAAGGAATTGACCGCGGTCGCGATCCACGAACGCTCGGCGCGCCGCAATGCGCCTTTTGTGCCGATCAACTGCGGCGCGATTCCGCCACATCTGTTGCAATCCGAACTATTCGGCTATGAACGCGGGGCGTTCACCGGCGCTAATCAGCGCAAGATCGGCCGCGTGGAAGCGGCCAACGGCGGCACGCTGTTTCTCGATGAAATCGGCGATCTGCCGCTCGAAAGCCAGGCGAGCCTGCTGCGCTTCCTGCAGGAACGTAAAGTGGAGCGGCTGGGTGGCCACGGTTCGATCGACGTCGACGTGCGCATTATTTCGGCAACTCACGTGGATATGACGTCCGCGATGATCGAAGGGCGGTTCCGCTCTGACCTGTATCACCGCCTGTGCGTGCTGCAAATCGACGAACCGCCGTTGCGCGCACGTGGTAAGGATATCGAACTGCTTGCTCGGCACATGCTGGAACGTTTCAAGAAAGATGCAAGCCGCCGCTTGCGCGGCTTTGCGCCCGACGCCATCGCGGCGCTGCATAACTACGGCTGGCCGGGCAATGTGCGTGAGTTGATCAATCGCGTGCGGCGCGCCATCGTGATGTCGGAAGGGCGTGCGATTACGGCGCGCGACCTCGAACTGGCCGAGTATGTCGAGATCGTGCCCGTGTCGCTCGCGCAGGCGCGCGAAGCGGCCGAACGTCAGGCAATCGAGCTGGCCCTCCTGCGTCATCGCGGCCGTCTCGGCGACGCCGCGCAGGAACTCGGCATTTCGCGCGTGACGTTGTACCGCCTGTTGTGCTCGCACGGCATGCGCCATATGGAAGGCGAACCGCTGAGCGCACCGCATAGCGACTTGCCCGCTTCCGTGCCGCATCTCTGACACGCTTTCCTACCGATATTTTCTCTACCGCGCGCCTCGACCGGGCGCCGTCCGTCTGCGCTTGTTAAAATCGGGTTTTCCGCTCAATCTCCGTGGCGCCAGCTCCTGACCAGGAGCGCGCTTCGTCGAAGGAACCCGCATGAAACAATACCTCGACCTCGTCCGCACGATTCTCGACACCGGCACGTGGCAGGAGAACCGCACCGGCATCCGCACCATCAGCATGCCTGGCGCCATGTTGCGCTTCGACCTCCAGCAGGGCTTTCCCGCGGTCACTACGAAAAAACTGGCGTTCAAATCGGCGGTGGGTGAACTGGTCGGGTTTCTGCGCGCCTCGCGCAGTGCCGCGGACTTTCGCGATCTGGGCTGTAAGGTGTGGGACGCGAACGCTAACCAGAATCCGCAATGGCTTGCCAATCCGTATCGCCAGGGCACGGACGATCTCGGCGACGTATATGGCGTGCAGTGGCGCCAGTGGCCGGCCTACAAGGTGCTGGACGCCGGCGCGAGCGCGCAGCTCGCCGACGCCACAGCGCGTGGCTTCCAGGTGGTGACGGAATTCGAGGAGGACGGCAGCGCCAAGGTACTGCTGTACAAGGCGATCGATCAGTTGCGGCAGTGTCTCGACACGATCATGCAGAACCCCGCCGACCGGCGAATTTTGTTTCATGCCTGGAACCCCGCAGTGCTGGACCAGATCGCGCTGCCGGCTTGCCACCTGCTTTATCAGTTCCTGCCGAACGTCACGCGCCGTGAAATTTCGCTGTGTTTGTACATTCGCAGCAACGATGTCGGCCTCGGTACGCCGTTCAATCTGACCGAAGGCGCGGCGTTGCTGCATCTGGTTGGCCGTCTGACGGGTTATACGCCGCGCTGGTTCACCTACTTCATCGGCGATGCGCACATCTACGAGAACCAGCTCGATATGCTGCAACAACAGCTCACGCGCGAGCCGTACGAAAGCCCCGCCTTCGCGATCGCGGACCGTGTGCCGGACTATGCGAAAACCGGCGTATATGAGCCGGAATGGCTCGAGAAAATCGAGCCGTCGGACTTCTCGTTGACCGGCTACCGGCACCACGAGCCGCTGACGGCGCCGATGGCGGTCTGAAAATGGTCTGAGCGTCTGCTCACAGCCTGCTCAATGAAAAAACCCCTGCGATGCGAATCGCGGGGGTTTTTTCTTGCCGCCTTCCGGCCATCAGGTTGTCAGTGCATCTAGCTGCGCGCGTAACCCTTTTAGCCTTTGTGATGCTCGTCACGATTGCCGCCGCTCGAATGCTGCTCGGCGTGCTGCGGTTGCGGCTGGGGACGCGGCTGCTCCGCACGCTGCGGTTGCGGTTGAGGACGCGGCTGCTGCGCCTGTTGCGGACGCGGCTCAGGACGTGGTTGCTGCACCTGTTGTGGACGCGGCTCGGGACGTGGCTGCTGCACCTGCTGCGGACGCGGCTCAGGACGCGGCTGCTGCACCTGCTGCGGACGCGGCTCAGGACGCGGCTGCTGTGCCTGTTGCGGCTGCGGACGATATTCCTGACGCGGTTGCTGCTGCGCCTGCTGCATCGGTTGCGGCCGGGGCTCTTGCGGCTGCGCGTGTGCTTCAGGCATGCGCTGCGGTTGCGCTTCCGGTTGACGCTGAGCCTGTTGCTGCTGCTCAGGACGCGCCCCCGGCTGGCGTGCCTGTTCCTGCGGGGCGCTACGTTGCTGCGGCTGTTGGGCCATCGGCGTGTGCGGCTGTGTCCATGCAGGCTCATGCCGGCCTTCCGCGCCTGGTTGCTGACCCGCTTGCGCCGGCGCGCCGTGCTGCTGCGCATAAGCGTTCGGGTTGGCGCCGTTCGCTTGCGGCGGACGCGGTACGCCGTTGGACGGATGAGCTGCCTCGGCGGGTTGCTGGCGCAGGTTAGCCATTTGCGGCGGCATGCCCGCTCGCGCTTGCGGTTCGCCGCCACGCTGCGGTTGACCGTTCAGCGGCGCTTCGCCGGGCCGTTGGCCGGCCTGCTGCATGCCGTTAGGCATACCCGGCGCACCCGGCGCTGCGCCCGGCGTCCGCCCGGCCATATGCGACTGTACGACCCGCACGTTCTGCGCCGGCATGCCCCCCGGACCGCCTGCCATGTGAGCCGGTACCGAGGTTCGCACGATCGGCTCGCCCGCGCCCGGCACCCGTCCGCCACTCTGCGCAAAGCGCTGCGCGAGGCTGTCGTGGTATGCGGCCGGCACGGCCGGACTGCGCGTGGCGACGACCGGACGCGCCATCACGCCGCTCGGCGGACGGTAGTTCGCGTTACGCAGGCCCGGCCCGAAGCTTTCCTTCACCGGCGCGATCCCCGGCCCGCCCGGATTGATCTGCGCATTGCGCCACTGTTGCGGATTGACCTTCTGCGCGAAGCGTGCGGTCGACTGGCCATGCACGAAAGCCGTTGCCGGCACCGCGGTCACGCCGCCCGGCCGATAGTTGATGTACGTGTTGTGAATGTTGGTCACATTCACATTCGTCACGTTGCGGTTGTAGTTGTTGACGACCGTCGTGTTATTGACGCGATTGTAGTAACCCGGGCTCCAGTGATCGTGATCACCCCAGTGCGGGTGCCACGGTTCGCCCGGGCCCAGCGGGAACCACGCGACACCGGCCGCAACCGCGCCGCCGATCGCCAGGCTCACCCCCCAGTCGACTCCGCCGCCACCGCCGCCCACGAAGGCGACCAGCGCCGGTGCGTAGACGGGCGGTTCGCTGACCACGACCGGTCCCGGTACCCACGCCCAGTCGTCGTCGACCTGGGCCCAGCGGCCATAGTGGTAAGGCGCGAAGCCCCACGGTTGGTCGTCGACCCAGGTCCAGCCCCACGGCGCTTGCCACACCCAGTGGCCGTCGTGATAAGGCGCCCAGCCGACAGGGGTGGCACGCGGCACCCACACTTCACCGTACTGAGGGCTGCTGCGCCACGTACCGTTGGCGTCGAGATCCTGATAGCCGGGGATGTCGCGCGACACGTAGCGCGCCGACACCGAGCGGTCTTCCGCTGCGTCGCGGCTTGCCGCCCATTGATCGAAGCCGTCGAGGCCGGGCGCGCCGTTGTCGGCGACCTGTTGCAGGTTGGTGCCGGCAAAGCGGATCTGCTGGCCGGCGGCGACCGGCACCTGGCCACTGTCGCCATACACGGTCGCGCTGCCGCTGCGCACGGTGACGGTGGTGGTGGTGCCGTCCGGGGCGACGTCGACGCGATAGTCGCCGGGGCCGTTCAGGCCGAGCGCCAGATTCGGTGTGTCGATTTCATAGGAGGCGCCGGGCGCCAGTTCGCGCACTCGCGCCGACAACGTACCCTGCGCGACCTTGAGTTGCGCGCTGTTGTCATCGAGATTGAGTAGGTCGAGGCTGGTGGACTGGCCGAGGCGTACCGCGGTCGAGCCGATATGCAGTTCGGAGCGCGCGTTCTGATCGTTCCACAACTGATCGCCGGTGGTGAGCGGGCGATTGATCTGTGCGTACGACCAGTCGGTTGCGCCTGCCGGCTCGGTGGTCACGGCGCCAGCCGTATAGTTCAGACGCGCAACGCGCCCAGGCGGATCGGTGTTCTGTGAAGCCGCGCCCGGCGGCGCCTGTTCGGCTTCCTGCGCAAAGGTGGCTTGCGCTGCGAACAGGAATGCCGCAGCGGCGATGAGCGTGTAGCCGGTGATCCGGCGTTTCGAATGTTGGGGTGTGGTCACTGTTCTCATGATTTATCTCCGACGGACGCGGCATTGTGCCGTGTCCGTGAGAGCCACTCTACCCTCACGGTTTGTTTCAAGGCCCCCACTTTTGTAAGGCCCTCTGACGAGCGTGTAACAAAAGGTCTCGATAAGGCATTTCGTAAGTTGATTGCGAAAATTCTGTAATCGCATCAAGCGCTTAAGCGCGGCTCAGGCGGCGAGAAGCGCGTCGAAATGGCGGTGGCCTGCCGGTGTGATGCGCAAGATTCGCGGACGCTCGGTGCGCTCGACCCAACCATTAGCGGACCACGAATCGAGCAGCGCGGCACCGAGCGCGCCGCCCAGATGCGGACGCCGTTCGCTCCAGTCGGGACAGGTGCAGGCGAAGCGGCGCCGGCGGCTCTTCTGGGCGGACATGTCGATGCCCCAATCGGCGAAGCGGGCGGCGCCGTCGGCAGTCGCTTCGAGCGACGAGCCGTGCAGCGTCAGCAGGCCGCGCTCGACCAGCCGCTCGAACACTTGCACCGACAATTCGCCCGCCATATGGTCGTAGCAGGTGCGGGCGTAGCGCATGTCGACGGGCACGGTGCGCGCCGGACGCGGTACGGTCCGTTGCGGCGCGCTGACCTGCGCGACGTTGGCGAGCGCTTCGATGGACGCGGCGATATCCGGCGAGGCGATCCGGAAGTAGCGATGCCGGCCGCGCACTTCGAGCGCGAGCAGGCCGCCGTCGGTCAAACGCGCCAGATGGGCGCTGGCCGCCGACGGCGAGAGCCCGGCAATCATCGTTAGTTCACCGGCCGGGCGGGCGCTGCCGTCCATCAGCGCCCACAGCATCGCGGCGCGGCCGGGGTCGGAAAGCAGCGCACCGATACGGCTCAGGCCTGGGAAATGGTTGTGTTCGTCTGCGAGGTTGGCGGGCATCAGGCGTCTCCGGTTGGTGGCGCGGGCAGGGCGCCAGGCAGTCCACTGTATCTGGCTGCCGTATTCGATGTTTCAGCTTAGCGTGAATTGTCGATGCAGTGGCTACGAAAACCCGGCGGGCAGGGCAGGCTGGTGCGTGCTTTGGTGCTTTGGTGCCCGGATGTCCGATGCTTCGGGGACGCGTCGGCATCGCTTTGGCGTCGCGCCGGGCCGCCAGGCTAGAATCGAAGCCTGTCTTTGCGGGAACACGCTCTCATGAAATTCTTTCTTGCCGCCACTGCCGCGGTTCTGCTGTTCAGTGCGTGCGCGCAGAGCGGTTCCGCTCCGGGCTCGGGTGCAGGCACGGGCAGCATCACGATGTACGGCACGATCGACGAGGGCATTACGGTTCGCAAGTAAGCCCGAAGCAGGCACGGCCGCTTTTTCGGGCGGGTGAGCGTGGCGGGTGGCTGGAATTGATGCATCATTGTCATTCCTGCCATCACCGGCCATGTGACGATCTGGGCATCGTCACTTTCGCCGCCCGAGGCTTATCGATGCCGCCGTCCCCCGCTTCCTCTGCCTCTGCTTCTAGCGCTGGCGCCACAAGTGCCTCCGTAGCTTCCTCCGGTGTGGCCTCTTTTGCCGCGAGTCAAACCGGCTCCGATGATTCCGATCCGCATGACCGCCGCGCGGCGCGCGTGCTGGCGGTTTGCCAGGCGCTCTACACCTCATCTGTCTCGATTGATCTGACCTTGACCGGTCTGGTCGGCTACACGCTTGCCGACGACAAGGCGCTTGCGACGCTGCCGTTCTCGCTGATCACCGTCGCTGCTGCGCTGACTACCATCTTCGCGTCGTTCCTGATGGCGCGCATTGGCCGGCGCGCGGGTTTCGTGCTCGGCGCGGGCGTTGGTGCGCTGGGCGGGGCCATCTCGGTATGGGCAATCTTTCACCACAGCTTCTGGGCGTTCTGCGCTGGCACGGCGACGGTCGGCGTGTTTCAGGCGTTCGCGCAGTACTACCGCTTGGCGGCCGCCGATGCCGTGGGGATCGAGGGCAAAAGCCGCGCGATTTCGACGGTGCTTACCGGCGGCGTAGTGGCAGCCGTTTGCGGGCCGCTTCTCGCCGCGTGGAGCAAGGACTGGCTCGCGCCGGTCGCGTTTGCCGGCTCCTACGCGCTTGTCACCGGGTTCGGACTCGTATCGATTGTCATGCTGGCGCTGTTGTATCGCGACGCCGCGCCGTCCGTGCACGCGGCCGTGACTGACGGACCGGCCCGGCCGCTTGGCGAAATCGTTCGCCAGCCGATCTTTGCTGCGGCGCTCGCCAACAACGCGCTCGGCTACGCCGTGATGATGTTCGTGATGACAGCGACGCCCATCGCCGCGGTCGCGTGCGGCCATACGATTGGCGACGGCGCCGCGATCATTCAATGGCACCTGGTCGGCATGTTCGCGCCGTCGCTATTTTCCGCGCGCCTGATCAGGCGCTTCGGCGTGCTGCCGGTGATCGGCGTGGGGATTGCTCTGTCGGCGCTGTGCGGTGTGCTGGCGTTGCGCTCGACCGATCTGCCGCACTTCTATGCGGCGCTCGCCTGCCTGGGTGTCGGCTGGAATTTCATGTTCGTCGGCGGCTCGACGCTGCTCGCGCAATCGTACCGGCCGTCCGAGCGGGCCAAGACGCAGGCAACCAGTGAATTCACGACCTTTGCGTTTTCCGCGCTGGGCTCGCTGTTCGCCGGGCAATTGCTGGCGCGTTTCGGCTGGACGACGATCAATGCAGCGATCTTTCCGCCGCTCGGAATAGCGGCGTTGGCCACGCTTGGGTATGCGTGGTGGAGCAAGCGGCAATCCGCGGAGGTGATGTCCTGATGGCTGCACGTCATATCGTTTTCGCGGTGGCGCCTGAGCTCGTACTGCTCGATGCATGCGGGCCGCTCGAGGCCTTCTGGCGCGCTGAATTGACCATGGCGGCCGAGGTGGGCGCAGGGGGACGTTCTGCTGTTTCTGACTGTGCCGATGGACCGGCCGGTGTCGGCCGGGTTGACGGCGTGGGCGGATCGGGTGGACCAGGCGGACCACCTGGCACAAACAGAAGAGCCCCAGAGCCGATCGCCTATCGCACAACCGTCGCGTCCATCGACGGTGGCGTATTGCAAACCTTCCCGGGTCTGCCGGTCGTGACCGAACGGCTCGATTCGCTCGACGACCAGCCGATCGACACGCTGATCGTCCCTGGCGTTCCGGTCGACGAACATTGCACGTTGCAGCCGGAACTCGTCGCGTGGATCAGGCGGCGTGCGCCACAGGCGCGGCGCGTGTGCTCGGTCTGCACGGGCGCTTTCTATCTGGCAGCGGCGGGCCTGCTCGACGGCCGCCGTGCGACCACCCATTGGCGGGACGCGCCGCATCTCGCACGCCGTTTCCCCAACGTGCGGGTCGACGCCGATCCGATCTTCATCCGCGACGCGGGCCGGGATGAAAAGGATAGTGTCGTCTGGACATCGGCGGGCGTGACGGCGGGCATCGATCTGGCGCTGGCGCTGATCGAAGAAGATGTCGGTCACGCGGTCGCGATGCAGGCGGCGCGGCGGCTGGTCGTTTTCATGAAGCGGCCCGGCGGGCAATCGCAATTCAGCGCGGCGCTGGCAGCCCAGGCTTCGGCGGGTGGGCCGTTCGAGGCGCTGCATAGCTGGATGGCGGCTCATTTGCGCGACGACCTGTCGGTCGAACGGCTGGCTGACCGTGCGCAGATGAGTCCGCGGACTTTCGCACGACGCTACGTCGACGAAGTCGGCCGCACGCCCGCTAAAACGGTGTCGGCATTGCGTCTGGAGGCGGCCGCGCGGGTGCTGGCGGAGTCGCGCCGGCCACTCAAGCGGATTGCGCTCGATTGCGGCTTCGGTAGCGAGCAGAATTTGCGGCGCGCCTTTGTGCGCCGCTTCGGCGTGTTGCCGCTCGAGTATCGGGAGCGTTTTGAATCAGCAGTCGTGCCACGGCACGCGCCGGCCTCTGCGTCTGGCGCTGCGGAGGCGAGTTGATGAGCGAAAGCTAGTCGAAAGCATAGCGGCCATCCTGGTCGAAATTCGGCAAGATAACCCCACCCGACTCGCGACGGAGTCAATATTGCGCTCGTATAATCGCCTCCTTTAAATGCGTCCGATTGACCGGAGTCAAGATGAGCACCCCTGCCTTAGCGCCGTTGGACCGTTCCGAAACCACCTTCCGTTTTCTCGCTGAGCCCAGCTCGGTCAACTTCGGCGGCAAGGTGCATGGGGGCGCGTTGATGAAGTGGATCGACGAGACTGCGTATGCGTGCTCGGCGGTGTGGTCCGGCCGCTATTGCGTGACGGTGAGCGTGGGCAATATCCGCTTCCGTCGGCCGATCCTGGTCGGCAACCTGGTTGAACTGCGCGCGCGGGTCGTGGCGACCGGCCGCACCAGCATGCACATCCACGTGTCGGTGCAGGCGGGCGATCCGAAGGGCGGTGAGCTGCTGCAAACCACCGATTGCCTCGTCGTGATGGTTGCCGTCAACGAGAACGGTCACCCGGTGCCGGTGCCGGCGTTCGTGCCGGAAACGGATGAGCAGAAGCGCCTTGCCAAGTACGCGATGGATGTGAAGGAAGCGCTCGACGCGATCGTCGAGTTGAAGCCGGACGAAGTGGCGCAGGGGAAGGTTTAAGCGGCGCCTGCTTTAGCGCCGCTCCATGCGGAATCACCCCGCCGAATGCCCGACCATATCCTTCGGCCGTACCCATTCGTCGAACTGCTGCTCGGTGACATAGCCGAGCGCCAGCGCCGACGCTTTCAGCGTGGTGCCTTCCTTGTGCGCTTTCTTCGCAATCTGCGCGGCCTTGTCGTAGCCGATGTGCGGATTGAGCGCCGTCACCAGCATCAGCGATTCGTTAAGCAAGGTATCGATGCGCTCGTTATTCGGCTCGATACCCACCGCGCAGTTGTCGTTGAAACTGTGCGCACCGTCGGCGAGCAGACGGATCGATTGCAGCACGTTGTGCGCGATCATTGGCCGGAACACGTTCAATTCGAAGTTGCCGCTCGCGCCGCCGATATTCACCGCGACGTCGTTGCCGAATACCTGTGAGCACAGCATCGTCAAGGCTTCGGATTGCGTCGGATTGACCTTGCCCGGCATGATCGAGCTGCCCGGTTCGTTCTCCGGAATCGACAGTTCGCCGAGCCCGCAACGCGGACCGCTCGCAAGCCAGCGGATGTCGTTGGCGATCTTGTTCAGGCTCACCGCCACGGTCTTCAACGCGCCGTGCGCGAACACCAGCGCATCGGCTGCGGCCATCACTTCGAATTTGTTGGGCGCAGAGACGAACGGCAAGCCGGTCAGTTTGCCGATCGCCGCGGCCACCTTGTCGGCGAACTGCGGATGCGCATTCAACCCGGTGCCGACCGCCGTGCCGCCCTGTGCGAGTTCGTACAGATGCGGCAGCGCCGATTCCACATGACGGATGCCGTGATCGAGTTGCGCGACGTAGCCTGAAAACTCCTGGCCAAGC
Organism: Paraburkholderia sediminicola; assembly: GCF_046026855.1. Classification (GTDB taxonomy): domain Bacteria; phylum Pseudomonadota; class Gammaproteobacteria; order Burkholderiales; family Burkholderiaceae; genus Paraburkholderia; species Paraburkholderia sediminicola_A. Next base: position 153,693 of record NZ_JAQQET010000004.1, read on the forward strand.
GTAAGCGGCGTGGCATCCTGCAGGTGCGTACGGCCGATCTTGACGATGTCGGCGAAGGCTTTTGCCTTGCCGTCGAGCGTATCGCGCAGCGCCTTCAGCGCGGGCAGCAGATGCTTGACGATCCCATAGGCGGTGGCTACGTGCATCGCTGTCGGAAACACGTCGTTCGACGACTGGCCGCGATTCACGTCGTCGTTCGGATGCACTTTGCGCGCTTCGCCACGCTCGCCGCCAAGCAGCTCGCTCGCGCGATTCGCAATCACCTCGTTGAGGTTCATATTGGTCTGCGTGCCGGAGCCGGTTTGCCAGACCGCGAGCGGAAATTCCTCGGGGTGCTTGCCGTCGATGATCTCATCGGCCGCTTGCATGATCGCCTTCGCCTTGTTCTCGTCGAGCACGCCCAGACCCTGGTTGACCTCGGCGGCGGCGCGCTTGATGACGGCCAGCGCGGTGATCAGTTCGGGCGATTGTTTTTCAGACGAAATGCGGAAATTTTGCAGCGAGCGCTGGGTCTGCGCGCCCCATAAACGAGCGTTCGGCACGGCGATCTCGCCGAACGTGTCGCGCTCCATTCGTACGTCTTCGGTCATGGTTTAACTCCGCTTCTCAAAGTTCTGCGTTGACAGGCAATAGGGAGAATAGACCCGTTAGCGCGTTCCGGTAAAAACCCGCTTGCGGATCGAAGATATAGGTGCGGCGCGCACCGTTTTCTACATCGGTCCAGACGAGCGGCGAGAGGGGCGCGCCGATCGAGCGCAAATACGCGAGTTGCGCCGGATCGGCGAGCGTGACCCGGTAGCTTGCTTCGGGTGCGATGGCGCGTTCGAAGATCTGCGCGACCTGTTCGGCGAGCGGCGGGCTATGAATGACCAGTGTCTGCTCGGTGTTCAGATTGGCCGAGCGCGGATCGAGATTCATCGAGCCGATCACCAGAATCTTGTGGTCGATAACATAGGTTTTCGCGTGCAGGCTGGCTCGCGAGCGAGAGCCGGTGAGACCGACGCGCGACGTGCTCTGCTGCGGCTTGAATTCATACAACTCCACACCCTGTTGCAGCAGCGGCACGCGGAACGGACTGTAGCCGGCTTGCACGGCCACCGCGTCGGTCGCGGCGAGCGAGTTGGTTAGCACGGCGATGCGTACCCCACGATGCGTCAGTTCGCCCGCCGCCTTGACACCGGACTCGTGCGGTACGAAGTAAGGCGAAATGATCAGAAAATCTTTCTGCGCGTCATGCATCAGCTCCGCCAATCGCTGCATCGGCGGGCTGACGTAGTCCGGCGACGGATGGACGATTTTCTCCGGCAGGTCTGCCTTGAATTCGGCCGGCGCCCACGTCAGGCCGAGTTGATCCCTGGCAATCTGCAAGGCGAGCGGTGTCGCGTTCAGCGGTTTCGCGTTGTATGGGTCGGCGTTGGTGCGCCAGTGCTGGCGTAAATCGTCACGCGTCTGGTCGAGTACTTTCGCATCGAATTTCTGTTTGTTCAGTACCCGCAGCGGATAGGCGATGCTGCTGTTCCAGTAGTCGTCGAAACTGGCGGAGACATCGGCGACGACCGGACCGGCGGCCAGCACGTCGAGATCGCGGAACTGCAGCGTTTCGCTGGCGCTGAAATATTCGTCGCCGAGGTTACGGCCGCCGACGATGGCCAACTGGTTGTCGGTGATCATCGACTTGTTGTGCATGCGGCGCGTGAAATGGCCGATCTGCGTGAACACGTTCGTCGTGCGTTCGAACATGCCTTCCTGCGCGCTGCCGAACGGATTGAAGACGCGGATCTCGATGTTGTCGTGCGAGTTCAGACCCGCCATCACCTGGTCGATGTCCTTGAAGTTCAGATCGTCGACCAGCATGCGCACGCGCACGCCGTGGTCGGCCGCGTAGAGCGCGGCGCCGAGCAGCAGCTTGCCGGTGGTGTCCTCGTTGGCGATGTAGTACTGCATGTCGAGGGTTTTCGTCGCGGCACGCGCGAGCGCAATGCGCATCTGCAAGGCGTCGGTGCCGCTCGACAGTACCCGGAAACCGGACTCGTTTGGATGCGCCGCTTCGGGCGGCGCCAGGGCCGTGCGAAGCGGCGTTATTTCAGTGGCGGGCAGTGCATGGGTGACCTGACGGTCGAACGCAGTGGCGGGAGGCCGGGTCGCGCAAGCGGTCAAAAATGCCGTTGCGCAGCACAGCAGGAAGAAATGTCTCGTCGTCTGCCAATTCCACAATCGCCTCAGCCACCCATCTCTAAAGGGAACTTCGTTCGGGGCGCGCGACTTGCTTGGGCACGGTGGACTACCTTTAAGGCGGCCGGCTCTCTTCCGGGCGAGTGACGTCCTCCGAAGCGAGTTGAACGCGCATTTGCTGTGCAGTGCGGTCTGATTTTGATTTTGGTCTTGATGCCACGACACGCTGTATCTCCCTGTTTGCAAGCTTTTCATTGCGACAGCGCGTGTGGCGTGTTCACTCTGTCGAGAAATGCATTCTAAGGGGAATCAGGCGTGTGAGCTTTCGTTCTCGCGCATGACTATGGCGCGGTTTGATTGCCTGCACGACGCTTTCTGTCCGCACGCCTCAGGCGTGCAGACAGATGCCGCTCGTCAAGGCAGAAAGCCTTCGACCCGCGGCGCTTGACGACTACTCGATGATGATTATCCGCGTTCGGCGTTCAATACGCGCTCGCCATCCGGATGCGTGGATCCTTTCGCGGGACGTCCTGCCCAATAACCCGCGAGCAGCGAGCCGGACAGGTTATGCCACACCGAAAACAACGCGCCCGGCAACGCCGCGATCGGCGTGAAATACAGTTTGCCGAGCGTCGCTGCGAGGCCGGAGTTTTGCATGCCGACTTCGATAGCGAGCGTGCGGCAGACAGCTTCGTCGAAGCCGAGCAGACGACCGCCCCAGTAGCCGCCGAGCAGACCGATGCCGTTGTGCAGCACCACACCCAGCATCACCACGAGACCCACCGACGCGATGCTCTTCTGCGTGCCGCCCACCACCGCGCCGATGATCAGCAGAATCGCAACCATCGAGATCAGCGGCAAAATCGGCTCGACCTTGCGGACCGTCTTGTTGAACAAATGGTTGACGACCAGGCCGATCACGATCGGCAACGCGACGATTTGCAGGATGCTCATCAGCATGCCGTGCACGTCGACAACGATGGATGCGTCCACGTAAAGGCGCGTGAGCAGCGGTGTCGCGAACACGCCGACCAGCGTCGACAACGCGCTGATCGTCACTGACAGCGCTACGTCACCGCGCGCCAGATAGATCATGACGTTCGACGCCGTGCCGCTTGCCACGCTACCCACCAGCACCATGCCGGCCGTCAGATCCGGCGGCATGCGCAGCGCCTTGGCGATGGCCCACGCTGCCAGCGGCATCACGAGGTAATGCAGCACGATGCCGGCGATCACCGGCGCGGGTCGCGTGAAGACGCGCTGGAAATCGGCCGCCGATAGCGTGACGCCCATCGCCAGCATGATGATCGTCAGGAGGGTGGTGACGTGGGGCGCAATACCGGCGAACGAAACGGGCGAGAAGTACGCGGCAATCGAAACGAGCACGGCCCAGAGCGGAAATAAACGGGTGACGCGGGCAAGCATGACGGGTGGTCCTTGTTTATGTTTTATGGCGAGAATTGAAGGTCGGTCGAGCGGCATGGCGCGGTGAGCGATGCATACCCGGGGCGCCGCTCGCGAGGAGCGGCAGGCCCTGGCGGCGGGTGTTGGGCCGTGGGGCGGCGCGGGCCTTTGTGAGGTGCGCGAATCGGCTCACGCGGGTGCGCGCGATTTTTGCCAAAGCACACATTTTACCGTTCACGGCGCGTTTACCGGGGAACGTTGGTTGCGCGTGCAACCAACCAGTCACCTGTGCTTTGCCTGGCTCATGCCGACGGGGGAGGCGGCGCGCCGGGCGTGACCGGCACGCGCCGCAAGCTTAGTTTGTGAAAGCGCAGCGTCATCAACAGCGCGACGCTCGCGAGGCCGGCGGCGAGCCCCCACCACAAGCCGCGCGCGCCCAACCCGAAATGAAATGCCAGCACATAACCGGTCGGAAAGCCGATGACCCAGTATCCGAAAGTTGCGGCAATCATCGGCACGCGCGTGTCTTTCAGGCCGCGCAGGCAGCCTGACGCTACGGTCTGCATGCCGTCGACGATCTGGAAGAGTGCGGCCACGCCGAGCAGCGAACTCGCCAACGTAACCGTGGCTGCGTTGACCGGGTCGTCGAGATGCAGGTACAGGCCGACGATCCAGTGCGGCGCCGCGATCAGCACGATGCCCGACAGCGTCATGAAGCCGACGCCGAGCGCCAGCGCGACGAAGCCCGCGTGGCGCGCGGCAAGCGGCTGGCCGGCGCCGGACCAGTAGCCGACTCGCACATTGGCCGCCTGGCCGATCGCGAGCGGCACCATGAAGGCCACCGAGGCGACGTTCAACGCGATCTGATGCGCGGCCAGTTGTGATTCGCCGAGCAGGCCGACCATCAGGCCGGTGGCGAGGAACAGGGTCGATTCGACGCCGTAGGTGATCGCGACCGGCCAGCCGATGCCGAACAACTCGCCCATCAACGGCACATTCGGCCGTGTCGCGACGACGAAATGTTTATACCGTGGCCGCAGATGCAACAAGGCCATCAGGACGAGCGCGCTCAGCCAGACCGTGATCGAGGTGGCCGTCGCCGAACCGAGAAAGCCTAAGCGAGGCAGTCCGTATACGCCGTGAATCAGCCCGTAGTTGAGAAAGCCGTTGACGAACACGCTAACGAGCGACACCCACAGGAGCCGCTTGGCCGCGCCGATGGCCGGCAGGAACGAGCGCATCAGGCCGACGCCGATCAGACTGCCGAGCGAGCCCCAGCGCAGCACTGCCGCGTATTCACCGACGTTGTGCGCAAGCAGCGCGGGTTCGCCGAAAGCCAGCAGGACCGGCGTGGCGAACGACAGCAGGAAGAACGCCGGCACCGACAGCAGCACCGACAACACGAAGCCGGTCCAGTAGATATGCGGCACCCGGCCTTCGTCCTGCGCGCCGCGCGCATGCGACACGCTCACGCTCACGGAGGTGAGCACGCCTTGCAGCAACGTGACCACAACGAAGAACAGGTTGGCGCCGAGGCCGCCGGCGGCGAGCGCGTCAGGGCCGAGCGAGCCGAGCAGGATCGTATCGGTGACGCCCATCGCCATTTGCGAAAGTTGCGCGATGGCGAGCGGCGCGGCGAGCCGGGCGGTGTCGGCGGCGTGGCGGGAAAGGGTCGGCGGCCGGGCGGCCACCCGGGTGAAGCCGGATTGAGTCATGGAGCGCTTGAAAGCGGAAGGGGTGACAGCAAGCGGCGGGCGCAAGCCGGACGACTCGCGAGGCTTTCGCGCGGCCGGTGGTGGAATGCGGGGCGCGCCGAAAGCGTAGGGCGGCTGTCAGCCGATTGTTTGTCTGTCGAAACTGACAGCTTATTGCTTAGGCGCGGCGATGTCGATGGAGGAGGCACGATTTTGGTGCGTGCGGTCCTCCGAGTTTCCGGACTCAAAGTCTCGGATTACGAACCGTTGGCAGCCTGTCTTCGGCTCAATGTCTTTGGCCGCGAGTTTCCCGCGAATCGGGGTGAGGCCGCGCCTCAAGCCTCGTGCACCGCGATTCGCGTGTCGCCGAGCAACACAACCTGGCCCGCGCGAATTTTGCAGGTTTTACGCGTTTCGACCCGGCCGTCGACGGTCACTGCGCCGTCCGCGACCATCATTTTCGCCGAGCCGCCGCTGTCTGCCAGACCCGTTATCTTCAGGAGATTGTGCAGTTCGACGTAGTCGCCGGTCAGTGTGAAATCGAGGTTGGGCATGGCGTTTGCACCTTGAAGCAAAGGGTTCGCATCATAAGCCAGAAGCTTGCCCCGAATGAAAGTCCCCGTGGCGCCGGGCTGCGATCAGGCGATTGCAAGCAGATGTTATGCAGTTGTCAGAAAGTGAAACGTTCCGTAACACTGGTCGTACATCACGAACTTCACTCGTAAAGTGCAGCTCTGTAGGAAAGCCTGCTGGATTTTTCGGCGGCGAATAGACCGGACGAGAGGCGCATGACGCACGCCGCGCCGGATATGACGTCCGTGTCACAACAACTCTAGAGAGGATTTAGCCATGACCCAGATTCGTACACTCCTGATCGGTACCGCCCTGACTGCTTTTGCCGCCACCGCTGCTGTCGCGCAGACCGCGCAACCGGCCGCGGGTATGAACGGCCAGGCACAGGTCCAGACCCAAGGCGCTGATGTCGCACCGGCCGCACAGGGTGTGCAGCCGGTGACGCCGGCACCGGCGCGTCTGACGGCATCGGGCTCGACCGATCCGCTGGTCCAGAAACGCGACGCCAACGCGCAGGCTAATGCCGAATACAAGGCGTCTAAGAAGGCGTCCAAGGCGGAGTTGGCGCAACAGAAGAAGGCTGCCAAGTCGCAGTACAAGGAGCAGGTGCGTGATGCCAGGATCAACCAGAAGGCTGACAAGCAGGCTGCTAACAACGAAATGAAGATGAACATGCAAGGCCAGGCAGCCGACCAGGACAACGGTGCCGACGTCAAGCACTAAGCCTGAGGTCTAACGCGCCGGGCGTGACGGTGGCGTTGGCCGCAGTCACGCCCCCCCGCTAACCGGGGGTCGTGCAAAGGCGCAGCACCTGGCGCGGCCGGCTCCAGCCGGTCCGCTTCAATCAACTTTGCTGCGGAGTGGACCAGGCGTCGTGCAGACTGCCTGATTTGTCCGCATGCCGTTGTACGGAGGTATCGCATGACCATCACCTCGCCTATGAAGAACCGAATTTACGCCGCGCTCATTGCCGGTTGCCTATCGTCCGTCGCATTCGCGCAGGCAAGCGACCCGGCCGCCGCGCCGGTGACTCACGCTGACAGGAAGGCGGCCAAGGAACAGTCGAAGGCTGACAAGAAGGCGTCGGTGGCGCAAGCCAAGGCCGATAAGAAGAAAACGGATGCCCAGGCCGATGCCGACAAGGCGAACGCCGACGCCAGTCTGAAGGACGCAAAGAAGCAGTAAAAAGGCGTCAATTAAAGCAAACGCAGGGTGTCGCGGACGCCTTGCTATGCCTCGTCGAAGAAAGTGGCCCGGTACGCGTGTGCGCCCGGGTCATTTTTTTGCGCTCGCTTTACGCCGCTGCTGTGGCGGTGCCCGATTGCCACGCCAGAAGGAAGGGCGCCTGACAGTGCCGCTCGACGCGCTCGACAAAGTGCGGCGCCGATGATTCTGCGGGGCCGTGGCGCCGGCAGTGGAAAGACGAAAAAAGGGTCGCTTGTCTCCGATACTTGTATGGATATACAGTATGCGTCGCCGCGTCAACTCCACCTCAGGCCCGAATCCACTGTGCTCTCCGTCGCTGAATCTCCGCCACCGTCCGATTCCGGTACCGATAGCGCCGCCTGGCTGGCAAAGCTCAACGACGCGCAGCGCGAAGCCGTCGAATACGGCGCCGACAATCCCAACGCGCCGCCGGGCGCGCTGCTGGTGATAGCGGGTGCCGGTTCCGGCAAGACCAACACGCTGGCGCATCGGGTTGCCAATCTGGTGGTGAAGGGCGCCGATCCGCGCCGTATCCTGCTACTGACTTTTTCACGCCGCGCCGCGCTCGAAATGACCCGCCGCGTCGGGCGTATCGCCGGTGCGGCGCTCGGGTCGCGGGCCGCGCTGGCGCAGGGGCTGACGTGGTCGGGTACCTTTCATAGTGTCGGCGCACGGCTATTGCGTGAATACGCGGACCTGATCGGCCTCGCGCCCACCTTCACAATCAATGACCGTGAGGATTCCGCCGATCTGATGAATCTCGTGCGCCACGAGCTAGGCTTGTCGGCGAAAGAGCGGCGCTTTCCGGCCAAGAGCACCTGCTTTGCGATTTACTCGCGCGTGGTGAACACAGGCGCGTCGCTCGCCGATGTGCTCGACAGTGCGTTCCCCTGGTGCCGCGAGTGGGAAGCCGATCTGCGCATGTTGTTCGCGGCGTACGTCGAAGCCAAGCAGAAGCAGAGCGTGCTCGACTACGACGACCTGCTGCTCTACTGGTCGCACATGGCCGCCGAGCCGGCGATCGCGGCCGATCTGTCGGCGCGCTTCGATCACGTCATGGTCGACGAGTATCAGGACACCAACCGCTTGCAGGCGTCGATCCTGCTTGCGCTGAAACCCGATGGCCGTGGCCTGACCGTGGTCGGCGACGACGTCCAGTCGATCTATTCGTTTCGTGGCGCGACCGTGCGCAACATTCTCGACTTTCCGGCGCACTTCAACCCGCCGGCCAGACAGGTCACGCTCGAGCGCAATTACCGCTCCACCGGGTCGATTCTGGCGGCGTCGAATGCGGTAATCGAGCTTGCGAGTGAGCGCTACACGAAGAATCTGTGGACCGACAAGGCTTCGGCGCAACGCCCGCGTCTGGTGACGGTCGCCGATGAAGCGGATCAGGCGCGCTACATCGTCGAACAGGTGCTGGAGGCACGCGAGCAGGGCATGACGCTCAAGTCGCAGGCGGTGTTGTTTCGCGCCGCCCACCACAGCGCCGCGCTCGAGATTGAACTGACCCGGCGCAACATTCCGTTCGTGAAGTTCGGCGGCCTGAAGTTCCTCGACTCGGTGCACGTCAAGGATGTGCTCGCCGTGCTGCGCTGGGCGGAGAATCCTCGCGACCGTGTCGCTGGTTTTCGCGTCGTGCAGTTGCTGCCGGGCGTCGGTCCCGCCACCGCCGCGAAGGTGCTGGACGAGGTCGTGGCGCGGGCCGCCGGCAATGCGGCCGATATCACTCATAGCGCCGGTGGCGCGCTGGCCGTCTTTGTGCCGCCCGCGCGCGCGCAGGAAGACTGGCATCCGTTCGTCAAGCTGATGTCGAGCGTGTACGGGCGCCAGACGCCGTGGCCGGCCGAGTTCGAAATGGTGCGGCGCTGGTACGAGCCGCATCTCGAGCGCAATCATGAGGACGCGGCGATCCGTCATGCAGACGTGCTGCAGATGGAAAGCATCGCGGGCACCTATGCGTCGCGCGAACGCTTCCTCACCGAACTGACGCTCGATCCGCCCGACGCCACCAGCGACGAGTCGGGCGTGCCCCTGATCGACGAGGACTACCTGATCCTGTCCACGATTCATTCGGCGAAAGGGCAGGAGTGGCGCAATGTGTTCGTGCTGAATGGCGTCGACGGTTGCATTCCGTCCGACCTCGGCACTGGCAGCGAAGAGGAAATCGATGAGGAGCGGCGCCTGTTATATGTGGCGATGACACGCGCGAAGGAAGACCTGCATATCGTCGTGCCGCAGCGTTTTTACGTGCACAACCAGACCCATATGGGAGACCGTCACGTGTGGGCGTCGCGCACGCGGTTCATTCCGGCGCATCTGATGCCCTTGTTCGACGCCTACGCCTGGCCGCGCGTACCTGTGCCGAGTGCCCCCACAGCGGCGGGGCTGGCCGCGGCGGCGCAGGCGAAGATAGAGATTGGGGCCAGGCTCAGGAAGATGTGGGATTGAAGCGGTGATGCGGGGTGGGGCGCGATCGAGCTCCCTTTGTGACCTCTTCTTCTGCGCTTCGATGACTATTGCGGCCGCCCGCGGTTGCGGCTAGCCGCTGCCGACTGGTTTTAGCGCGACCGCCGTTGTTGTTGCTGTGATTGCTGTTGCGGTGCCGGACGCGGCGGCACAAAGAAATTGCGCAACCATGCGGCGCAACGTGAGAACACGTCATAGGGTTCTTCGATGAAAATCTCCGGCTTCAGCAAGCGCAGGTACTCCATGATCTGCTGCGCTTCCTGCTTCTGGAACGAGCCGTGCGAAATACCCAGGCGCAACAGGCCACGTAGTTCGCCGAGCTTTTCGCGCGCGGTGCTGCCCACGCCTGTTTCGCATGCCACTTTGGCTTCGTAGACGCGCTGGCGCAGCGATTCCACCAGCCGCCAGGCCGGTGTCTGCATGGTTTCTTCGAGCGCCTGAATGTCCTGCACCGCGCTCTTGATCTGCGCCGCGAGCGGATCGACTAGTACCGCGTCGCCTTCCGCTTCCTTGACGATGGTCGCCGCCCAGTCGTGGCACTGCTTGGAGAGCTCTTCCGGCGTCCATTCCGAGCGGGCCGCAAAGCCGAAACCGAATTCTCCCGCCTGCCGCATCAGAATCGCGACGACGTCCGGGAATTCCTTGTCCAGCGTGCGTTTCGCCCACGCGTACTGGCCGCCTTGCAACATCCGCCGAACCGCGTGTTCAGTCAGCGGCACCATACTGTCGAGCAGCTTGGCGCGCAGAAAATCCTCAAACGACGGCGTCGCGAACTGCGGATCGAGCTTCAGCGAAACCCGCAGAAAAGCGTCGAAGTCCTTGCGCAGCGTTGCAATGGTTTCGTCTTTGAGTGTGAGGGTGATTTGACCCATCTGTTATCCCGTTGGTCCTGCCGCGCGCCCTCGTCTGTCATCCGGACGCACCCGGACCCTGTGCGACGCAAGGCCAAATGCCGGCGCGGTTGATGCCTGTCTGTTGCCGCGTAATCAGCGGGACGTATCCCGATTCGCGGACCTCGACTTCATATCGGCGGAATTAAGGGAAACTTAAGGGGCGGGGACTGATTGACGACCGGTTTAGAGGCCTGCGTCGGCGTCGCCCGGTTGAGCGCGATGCGCAAGCAACATGCTCGGCGCCGCTAGTGCGAGGCGGCGCCAGTGCGCAGGACGTCGCGGCACCGGCGTGACGGCCGCCAGAAATGCGGCCACCCCGCTGGGCGGATACCGACCGTTTCGCTTATTTAAGCACGACGCCTTGCCAGACAAAAAAGACCGTCAGGCCGACCGCGATGGTTAGAAGCGGCCGCCGCGTCAGCGCGCTGACCGCGATGGCCGCCAGCGCCCCGACCAGTTGCGGGTTGCGCCAGGTCAATTCGGCACTGGTGCCGTGCGGCGAAACCGCCATCGGCACGATGATCGCGGTCAGCACCGTAACGGGTACGAAGCCGAGCGCGGTGCGCACGAGCGGCGGAAATACCAGCCGGTCACCGAGCACGAAGACGGCGGCGCGGATTACCCACGTGATGGCTGCCATGCCGAGAATCAGAACGACGTAGTTCATCGCGACGCTCCCGCAGTTTCCTGCACGGCGTCCTGCGAGATTTTTCGCGGGGCTTCTCGCGGGGGCTCCTGCGAGGTTGCGCGCGGTGTTTCGCGATTACCCCGCGTGCCTCGGCCAAATCGCGGCACCGATAGCAATACACCGATGGCGACGCCCGCAAACACGGCGCCGAGCAGGCCGAGCCTGTACGGCCACGCCTGCCAGAAAAAGGCCAGCGTGCCTGCGGTGACGGCCGCCGCGATATAGCGCAGCGCGACGAGCTGCGGGACGACGATCGCAATGAAGGTCGCGACCATCGCGAAATCGAGCCCGAGCGACTGCAGACCCGGAAAGGCCGCGCCAAACAGCAGGCCGGCGACGGTCCAGATCTGCCAGTTCAGGTACATGGCCAGACCTGCGCCGAAGAAGTAATGCGGGCCGACCGTGCCGGGTTCTCGATGCCGGTAGTGCTCCCATGCGACCGCGAAGACTTCGTCGGTGAGCAGTGCGCCGAGCGCCCAGCGCCAGCGTGCCGACAGATGCGCGACATGTGGCGCGAGCGTCGCGCTGTACAGCACGTGACGCAGGTTGACGACGAGCGTGGTCGCCCAGATCACCGCAAAACTCGCGTGGCCGGCGATCAGGCCGAGCGCAATGAATTGTGCGGAACCGGCGAACACGACGAGCGACATCAGTTGCCCGTGCCATAGATGCAGCGGGCCGGAGGCAACCAGGGTGCCGAAGATCACGCCGAAGGGCGCCGCGCCGACCATCATCGGGAAGATGTCGCGCGCGCCGGCGGTCAATTCTTTTAAGTGGCCTGGGCTTGCGGGCTGGCCGGGGTTGGAATGGGTCAATCTTGCCTCCTTGATTCGGGAAGCATAGCGAGTGGCGGTGGGCGGGGCTTGTACGTTCTTGCGGTGGGTCGCGCGGACGGGGGGCGGGTAGACGCAGGTTGAGCAAACCTGGTTATAGCGCGCAAATAGGGTAGGCGGCTTCTGGGTGGCCTGGCTGCGCAGTCGATCGCGCGTCACTGGCGCAGAGGGTGAATAGTCGGCGGCAAGCGCTCTGCGGCGGTTGCGAGCGTTGCCTCAGCTGCCTTGCCAGCGTCCCGGCGGCACGCCGAACATGCGCCGGAAATGACGCGTGAAATGACTTTGGTCCGTGAAACCGCTGGCTGCGGCGACATCCGTCACGGAGACACCCGCACGCAACGGTGCAAGCGAGCGTTGCAGACGCACCTGGTTGCGCCACGCGTGCGGCGGCAGGCCGGTGGCCTGATTGAAAAGGCGGGCGGCGTGAAAAGGCGACAGGCCCGCTGCCCGGGCGACTTCGGCCAGCGTGACAGCTTCGGCGAGGTCGCCCGTCAAGCGCTCCTGCATTGTCGCGACGCGGGCGTCGTCGGCGGCGAGGCGCGACGCTTCCGGCTGCGTTTGCGAGTAGCGGACCAGCAAGGTGGACAGCGCGTCGAGCATCGCGGCCTCTGCGGCGAGCGGATCGTCGCCGGCCTCCAGCAGACAGTGCGCGCGCGCCAGTCGCCGCGCCAGATCGGGGTCGCGGATCACGCCGGGCGCGAAGCACGGCAACGCTTGCGGCTTGCCGGCGATCTCGCTGGCAAGCTCGTGGATGAACGCCACGGGCGCGTACATCACGCGATACCGCCAGCCTGCTTCGACGGCCTTGGACCCCGTGTGCAACTCGCCGGGGTTGATGATCGGTACACTGCCTGCCTCGGCGACATAGTCCGAGCCGCGATACCGATAACCCTCAGCGCCCGCGACGATCACCGGAATCGTGTACGCGTCATGCCAATGCGGCGTGAACTCGTGATCGTGGTATTCGGCCGTGAGCAGGTCCGCGCCGGGCAAAAGCGGCGTGCGCCAGTAGCGGGCGGAATCCTGGAAGCGATGGGCTGTCATGGTGAAAGTGTGACGTTTCGGCGGTCCGGCGATCCGGCGATCCGGCGTGACTGATTAGTGTAGCGCGCCGCAGCGGCTGCCGCTGCCGTTACTCATGGCCGGTGCTTCTTGCGCAGCGGGTTTGCCATCGAACGGCGATCACTTGACCGGGATCGTCGTGCCGGCCGGCATCGGCACGGCGCTTACGCTGTTTTTCGCGCTGCCGCTGACGACCCGGTCGCTGTATGTCATGTAGACCAGTGTGTTGCGCTTCGCATCGACCACGCGCACGACATGCAGCGATTTGAAGATAAGCGACATGCTCACGGAGAACACGTCGGCCTGCTGTTTCACTGGCCCCGTGAAATGGATCGCGCCGACCTGGCGGCAAGCAATCGACGCTTCGGTCGGATCTTCGGCGATGCCGAGCGTGCCCTTGACGCCGCCGGTGCGCGCCCGCGACACGTAGCAGGTCACACCCTGGACCAACGGATCGTCATAGGCTTCGACGACCACGCGGTCAGAGCCCGTGACGCGGAAGTTGGTATTGACGCTGCCGACTTCTTCGCTGTGTGCCGAAGGCAGCAGCAGGGCGGTAGTGATTGCGAGCGTGATGCGCAACAAGGTCGATTTCATGAGGCAGCCGGGAATAAGTGTTTGGATTGGACGCGCGAAAGAGTTGCGCCGGTAAAACACCATCGTATAACGGCGTGTCCGCCAGAGGGCCAGTGCAAATGCCCCAGGTCATGCGCTACCTTCCGGCCGGAACAGGCGGTTGCCCCCGACTCAGACCACCTGATCCGGCCTTGAAACAGGCCAGGCCAAAACGCCAGGCCAAAACAAAAAGGCCCGCACAAATGCGGGCCTTCTAAATTTTTTGGCTCCTCGACCTGGGCTCGAACCAGGGACCTACGGATTAACAGTCCGGCGCTCTACCAACTGAGCTATCGAGGAACAGCAGTACAACTTGATCTACATAAAAAAGCCCGTATTGGTTAACGGGCTTTTGAAATTCTTGGCTCCTCGACCTGGGCTCGAACCAGGGACCTACGGATTAACAGTCCGGCGCTCTACCAACTGAGCTATCGAGGAACAGAACAACAAACAGCAGAGAAGCGAAATTGTAGAAGCAGCTTAAGCCTCTGTCAATACCCTGTGTTCATCTCGATTAGCGCCGGATTCGGCAAGGCAGGTGACGGGCCGCTCCGCTCAGCTCAGCTCAGCGCGCGAGCAGAGCCAGCTTGTCCTTCACGTCCTTGAATTCGTCGGCTTCCGGCAGCGGCGCCTTGGTCTTGGTGATGCTCGGCCAGTTCTTCGCCAGATCGGCATTCAGCTCGGTGAAGTGCTGCTGGTCGCCCGGCACGTCTTCTTCGGCATAAATGGCATTCACCGGGCACTCGGCCACGCACACGGCGCAGTCGATGCATTCATCGGGGTCGATCGCGAGGAAGTTGGGACCTTCGCGAAAGCAGTCCACCGGGCACACATCGACGCAGTCGGTATAGCGGCACTTGATGCAGCTTTCGGTCACAACGTGAGTCATTCAGGCAGCTCCTGCATGCGGAATCAGGGGAGGCGAAAACGCCAAAAGCGGTATTGTAACGTAACGTCAAGAGGCGCATACGCCATCGGGCAATGCCTTTTATACGTTTTCGTGATTAGTTTATGGCGTCCGGAGAGAGCCGCCCGCCGGCGCGCTGAATCCGGGCGCATTCGGGTAACATACATCAGGTCGGCGCACACGGGGCGCGCCGCACGCGCATGGGTTGACGCGTTTGGTCGAGCCAAGCCTTCCGTTTTTCCTGCAGTCCAGTTCGCGCCATCATGATTATTACTTCGCTGCTCGACACCGATCTGTACAAGTTCACGATGATGCAAGTGGTGTTGCATCACTTTCCCGCGGCGAATGTCGAGTACCGGTTTCGCTGCCGCACGCCGAATGTCGACCTCGTGCCGTACATCAGCGAAATTCGCGATGAAGTGCGCAAGCTGTGTGATCTGCGCTTCACCGACGACGAACTCGACTACCTGCGGCGCATGCGCTTCATCAAGGGCGACTTCATCGAGTTTCTCGCGCTGTTCCATCTGAACGAGAAATACATTTCGATCGAACCGTCGCCGAAGGGTAACGGCGAAATCGATATCGAGATCAAGGGGCCGTGGCTGCATACGATCCTGTTCGAGATCCCGATGCTCGCGATCGTCAACGAGGTCTACTTCCGCAATACCCAGCAAAAGCCTGATTACAGCGAAGGGCGCGGCCGCCTCGTCGAGAAGATCAAGCTGCTGGGCGCGCGCCCGGAATTCGCCGACTGCAAGATCGCCGACTACGGCACGCGCCGCCGCTTCTCGAAGCAATGGCACGAAGAAGTGATCCTCAAGCTGAAAGACGGTCTTGGCGAGCAATTCGCCGGCACCAGCAACGTCTTTTACGCGATGAAGCACAGCCTCACGCCGCTTGGCACGATGGCGCATGAATACCTGCAGGCGTGTCAGGCGCTCGGTCCGCGGCTGCGCGATTCGCAGATTTTCGGTTTCGAAATGTGGGCGAAGGAGTATCGCGGCGACCTGGGTATTGCACTGTCGGACGTGTACGGTATGGAGGCATTCCTGCGCGACTTCGATATGTACTTCTGCAAGCTGTTCGACGGCGCACGCCACGATTCCGGCGATCCGTTCGACTGGGGCGAGCGCCTGCTCAAGCACTACGAGGCGAACCGCTGCGACCCGCGTACCAAGATCCTCGTGTTTTCCGACGCGCTCGACATTCCGAAGGTGTTGCAACTGTACGAGCGTTTCCGCGGCCGCTGCAAGCTGGCATTCGGCGTAGGAACCAATCTGACCAACGACCTGGGCTACAACCCGTTGCAGATCGTCATCAAGATGGTTCGCTGCAACGGTCAGCCGGTGGCGAAGCTGTCGGATTCGCCAGGCAAGAACATGTGCGAAGACAAGGCCTATCTCGCGTATCTGCGTCAGGTGTTCGGCATTGCGCAGCCCGAGGAAAGCGCCGCGAAGTAATGTGGCGCCTGTGCGGCTCGTGTGCGATTCATATGCCGGCACCTTACGGCAACAGCGCTCACCGCGTGGCCGATACGGCGCCCTAGGCCGTTCGGCCAGGGTGTTCGAGCCCAGGGTGGCCGGTATAATCCTCGTCACATCGCACGGCTGTCGACACGAGGATTTCGCATATGGACACATCGATTGCCCGCCGTAACATCCTGGCGCGCATCCGCGCGGCGCAGGGGCGCGAGCCTGAGCCGTCCGCTTCCGAGCGCGAGGCGGCTGCGGATTATCTGGCGCGCCATCCTCAAGGTCCGCGTCCGGAGATGCCGGCCGATCTGATCACGCGTTTCATCGAAGAAGCGCAGAAAATGGCAACCACGGTCGATACGGTCGAGGCACTGAGCGAGGTGCCTTCCGCCGCGCATCGCTACCTCACCGAACACGCTTTGCCGCTGCGGGCGATCGCGTGGCAAACCCTGCAAGATCTGCAATGGGCCGAAGCCGGGCTCAACGTTGAATTTCGCAAGCCTGAAGACGGCGACGTGGTCGGTCTCACCGGCTGCTTTTGCGCGACCGCGGAGACCGGCACGCTCGTTCTGCTGTCCGGGCCGGAAACTTATGCATCGGCAGGTTTGTTGCCGGAAACGCACATTGCGATCGTGCCGGCTTCGCGCATCGTCTCAGGACATGAAGAGGCGTTCGGGCTGATCCGCAGCGAACGCGGTGAACTTCCGCGTGCGGTCAATTTTGTCTCGGGGCCGTCGCGCACCGGGGATATCGAGCAGACTATTGTGCTGGGCGCACATGGGCCTTATCGGGTGCATGTGATCGTCGTACGTGGTGCCTGAGCGCGGCGAGCGTCGGTGCCTCTTCGCGGCGCGCACGGCCGCCTGCGATAACAAGGACTTCAAAAATATGAAACGACATGCCGTAGGGTCGAGCATGGTGCTGGCCGCTGCACTGACGCTGGCAGGGTGGCCTCAACTGGCGTCGGCGGCTACGCTCGACGGCGCGACTTTGTCGGCGCTTTGGGGCTTGCCGTTTGCGGGCGTGCTGTTGTCGATCGCGGTGTTTCCTTTGGTCGCGCCGGCATTCTGGCATCACCATTTCGGCAAGATCGCGGCAGCGTGGGCGCTCCTGTTCCTGGTGCCGTTTGCGCTTACCTTCGGCACGGGTGTCGCATTCGGTACGCTGGTACATGCGGTGCTCGAAGAATACATTCCGTTCATCGTGTTGCTGACGGCGCTCTATACGGTTGCGGGCGGCATCTGCGTGCGCGGCAATCTGCACGGCACGCCGCGCCTGAATACTGCGATTCTCGCACTGGGTACCTTATTGGCCAGCATCATGGGTACGACTGGCGCGGCGATGCTGCTGATCCGCCCATTGCTGCGCGCCAACGACAACCGCAAGCACGTCGTGCATGTGGTGGTGTTCTTCATCTTTCTGGTAGCGAACGCGGGTGGCTCGTTGTCGCCGCTCGGCGACCCGCCACTCTTTCTCGGTTTTCTCCAGGGCGTCAGTTTTTTCTGGACCACCACGCATCTGGCGTTGCCGATGCTGTTCGTCTGCGTCGTCCTGCTGGTCGCGTTCTATGCACTGGACTCATATTATTTTCATCGGCGTGAAGAAGAGCGCTCGCGCTTTCTCGATCCGACACCGGATTCGCCGCCGCTGGGCATCGAGGGCAAGATTAACTTCGTGCTTCTCGTTGCCGTGATTGCGCTGGTTTTGATGAGCGGACTATGGAAGTCGGACGTCGTATTCGATGTTTTCGGTACGCACGTCGCGTTGCAGAATGCTGCGCGCGATATTGCGCTGATCGGCGTCACCTTGCTCTCTCTGGCGTTGACGCCGCGTGCGGCACGCGCGGGCAACGACTTCAACTGGGCGCCGATCGAAGAGGTCGCCAAACTGTTCGCCGGCATCTTCGTGACGATCGCGCCGGTCATCACGATCCTGCGTGCCGGCGAAGCGGGCGCGTTCGCCGGCATCGTCCATCTGGTCAATCCGGCCGGCCAGCCACACGACCTGATGTACTTCTGGGCGACCGGCCTGCTATCGTCGTTTCTCGACAATGCGCCGACCTATCTGGTGTTCTTCAACCTCGCCGGCGGCGACGCACAGACGCTGATGACCACCGGCGCCAGCACGCTTGCAGCGATCTCGGCCGGGGCGGTGTTCATGGGCGCCAATACGTATATCGGCAACGCGCCGAACTTCATGGTGAAAGCGATCGCGGAATCGCGCGGCATTCGCATGCCGAGCTTTTTCGCGTATCTGGGCTGGTCGATTGTCGTGCTGATTCCGTTGTTTCTCGTCACCGGCTGGCTGTTTTTCTGACGCCTGATTTCATGTTTTCTTGACGCCGAGGCAATTGAACTCGACGCGCTATTCGGAGAATTGCAATGCAGAAGATCCTCGTCGCCCGTCCGATCTTTCCCGATGTGATCGAACGGCTCAAACAGTATTTCGACGTCGACTGGCATCAGGGCGACGTATTGCCCGTCGCCGAATTGACGCGCCGTCTCGCGGATAAAGACGGCGCGTTGACTGCGGGCGATCCGGTCGGCGCGGCCGTGCTCGCAGCGGCGCCGCGTCTGCGCGTGGTGTCGAACATGGCGGTGGGCTACAACAACTTCGACATGGCCGCGTTCAACGCGGCGAATGTGCTCGGTACCAATACGCCGGACGTGCTGAACGAATCGACCGCCGATTTCGGCTGGGCGCTGATGATGGCCGCGGCACGCCGCATCGCCGAGTCGGAGCACTGGCTGCGCGCGGGCAAATGGCAGAAGTGGACCTATGACGGCTTTCTTGGCACCGACCTGTATGGCTCGACGCTTGGCGTGATCGGCATGGGCCGGATCGGGCAGGCGCTGGCGCGTCGCGCGAAGGGCTTCAACATGCAGGTGATCTATCACAACCGTTCGCGCGTCGCGCCGGAAATCGAGGCGGAGTTGAACGCGCAATACGTGTCGAAGCAGGAACTGCTGCAACGCGCCGATCACGTGGTGCTCGTTTTGCCGTACACGAAGGAAAATCATCACACGATCGGCGCGGCCGAACTCGCGCAAATGAAGCCGAGCGCAACGCTCACCAACATCGCACGCGGCGGCATCGTCGACGATGCGGCGCTGGTCGAAGCGCTACGCACGAAACAGATCGCCGCAGCGGGCCTGGATGTCTACGAAGGTGAGCCGAATCTGAATCCGGCTCTGCTGACCGTGCCGAATGTCGTGCTGACGCCGCATATCGCCAGCGCGACCGAAGCAACGCGCCGGGCCATGGCGAACCTCGCTGCGGACAATCTGATCGCAGCGCTGGGTGAGGGTCCACGTGCCGGGCGGCCACCGAATCCGATCAACCCCGAGGTCATCGGCAAGGCGCGTTCATGACAATGATTCTGGTGGCGGCCGTTGCCGTGCTGGCGGTCGCCTTGGTCATCGCGTTGGCTTTGCTGATGCGCGGCCGTAGCCGTGCCGACGAAAGCGGGCAGTTCGAGATTCTCGGCGAGCGTATCGACGCAGCGGCAGATGCGCAGTCGCATGCTTATGAGCGGCTCGAGCGGCAATTGCGCAATGACATCACCGAAACGGCGCGCGTGTCGCGTACCGAGCAGAGCAGTGGATTCGCGCACTTTCAGCAAACACTGGCATCGCAATTCAGCAGTATGACGACAGTGCAGGGCGGCAAGATCGACGGCTTCGCCCAGCAACTCGACGCGGTGCGTCACAGCCTGCAGCAGCAGGCGCAGCAGGCGCGCGATGAGCAAGCGCGCACGCTCAAGCAGTTCGGCGAAACGCTGACCTTGCAACTGGGCCAACTTACCGAGGCGAACGATCGCCGCTTCGCCGAAGTGCGTGCAACCATCGAACAGCGACTGAAAGACATCGAGGCGAACAACTCGGCCAAGCTCGAAGAGATGCGCCGCACCGTCGATGAAAAATTGCACGCCACGCTCGAACAACGCCTGGGCGAATCGTTCAAGCTGGTGTCCGACCGGCTGGAGCAGGTGCATCGCGGTCTCGGTGAGATGCAGACGCTGGCTGCGGGCGTCGGCGATCTGAAGAAGGTCCTGACCAATGTCAAAACGCGCGGCACATGGGGTGAAGTGCAGCTCGAAGCGTTGCTCGAACAGTTGCTTACCGCGGATCAATACGCGAAGAACGTCGCGACCGTGCCGAAGAGCGCCGATCGCGTCGAATTCGCGATCAAACTGCCGGGCCGTGCGGAGGCAGGTGCTCCTGCCACGCCGGTCTGGTTACCCATCGACGCCAAATTCCCGCGCGAAGACTACGAGCGGCTGATCGAGGCTCAGGAGCGTGCCGATCCCGTTGCGGTGGAGGAGGCGTCGCGCGCGCTCGAAGCGCGGATACGCGCCGAGGCGCGTACGATTGCCGAGAAGTATGTGTCGCCGCCGCACACGACCGATTTCGCGCTGCTGTTCCTGCCGACCGAAGGCCTGTACGCGGAAGTTCTGCGTCGGCCGGGCCTGACAGATCTGCTGCAACGCGACTACCGCGTGACGATTGCCGGCCCGACCACGCTTACCGCCTTGCTTAATAGTTTGCAGATGGGATTCCGCACGCTTGCGATCGAAAAGCGGTCGAGCGAGGTATGGCAAGTGCTCGGCGCGGTTAAAACGGAGTTCGGCAAATTCGGCGACGTGCTGGCAAAGACCAAGGCACAGCTTGAAACCGTCACGCGTTCGATCGAAGCCGCGGAAACACGCACTCGCGTCATGAACCGCAAGTTGCGCGACGTCGAGGCATTGCCAGGTGAAGAAGCGAGCGGGTTGCTCGGCGATGCGCTAACGGGCGTGGATCTCGATGAGCAGTAATGCCGGATATCGAGGGACGGCTCAAACTCAGAAAGCGGCTCCGGCGGCCAGTCGTTCAAGCGCTTCGCCCGTCAGGCGCACGACACGCCAATCCGGCATCACCGTCGCGCCCATCTTTTCGTAGAAGTTAATGGCCTGCTTGTTCCAGTCAAGCACGGTCCATTCAAAGCGTCCGCATTGCCGCTCGACTGCCAGTGCCGCCAGCCGGGCGATCAACGCTGTGCCTAGACCGCCGCCGCGTTGGCTCGGTTGCACGTAGACATCTTCGAGATACAGCCCGCGCTTGCCGACGAAGCTCGAATAATTGTGGAAGAACAGCGCATAGCCGATGATGCGTCCTTCACTTTCCGCCACCAGCGCTTCGATCGAAGGCCGCGTGCCGAACAGGGCGTCATGCAAGCCGTCTTCGGTCGCGACGAAGACGTGCGTGAGGCTTTCGAATTCGGCCAGCTCGTACGTTAAGGCGAAGATTGCGCCCGTATCCGCGGGCGTCGCAGCGCGGATCGTTGCGGTCATTACGCTTCTTCCGGCGCGTCGGTCAGGTGGATTTCGATACCGCCAAAGCGCGACGCGACCCAGTTGTATGCGTGGCATGCAATCCATAGCAGGATGAAGCCGAGAATCGCGTTCAGCAGCAGCGCGCTGAACACCGTGCTCAGTTCAACCGAGCCATAGCGGATGAACGCCACCAGTACGCCGAGCAGCACGATCGGCACCGAGAACGTCAGGTACACGAGGATAAGCGCTTTGGCCGTCTGTCCCGGTGCAATGAACGAGATCTGTTTTTTCATGTGAGTCAAACCCGTGTGTCGTAGTGGTAATGGGTAAAACCGCAACGGAAGCGTTCAGCCAGGCGTCAGATGAGACCGTCGAACAGCATGATGTCGACGTGCTCGCCCTCGGCAATATCGGCTTCATCGTGCCCGAGAACGATGAAACAATTGGCTTCGCTCATCGAACTTAGCACGCCGGAACCTTGCGAGCCGGTTGGCGTGACATGCCATTGGCCGTGCGCATTCTGCTCGGCGACGCCACGTTGGTACTCGGTGCGCCCGGCGCGTTTGCGGATGATCTGGCGGCTGGCGGCGCGAAAGACCGGCAAAGCCTGCGGTGTTGCGCCGGACATCAGCAGCAGCGCGTCGCGCACGATCTGGTAGAACGTCACCATCACGGCCACGGGATTGCCCGGCAAGCCGAAGAATAGCGCGGGCAGCCCGAGACCCGAATGGTCGCCGGACCAGACCCGGCCAAAAGCGAGCGGCCGTCCTGGGCGCATCGCGAGATTCCAGAAAGCGACGTCGCCGAACGTCTGCAGCAATTGCTTGGTGAAATCCGCCTCGCCGACCGAGACCCCGCCTGACGTCAACACCACGTCGGCGCTGGCTGCGGCACTGCGCAACGCGGCTTCGAGCGCGGCGGGTTCGTCGCGCACCACACCGAGATCGAGCGTATCCATGTTCAGGCGCCGGAGCATCGCAAACAGCGTGTAGCGATTGCTGTCGTACACCGAACCTGGGTCGAGTGGCTCGCCGAGCGAGCGCAATTCGTCGCCAGTAGAGAAAAATGCGACGCGCAGTCGCCGCCGCACGTTGACTTCGCCAATGCCGAGCGAAGCCAGCAAACCGAGGTCTGACGCGCGCATGATGCGGCCGGCACGGAGCGCAGCATGGCCGCGTGCGAGGTCTTCGCCAGTCAGACGCCGGTTGGCGCCCGCCCGCACGGCGTTGGCCGCAAAGCGGATGGACACAGAATCGGCGCTGCTCTCGACAAGCTCCTGGGGCACGACGGTGTCGCAGTCAGTCGGCATGCAGGCGCCCGTCATGACGCGTACGCATTGCGCCGTGTCCACGCGGCCCGCAAACGGATGACCGGCCAGCGCTTTGCCGACGATCGTCAAATCGACCGCAGACTCATTCGTTGCCAACGCCGCGCGATTGAACGCGTAGCCGTCCATGGCCGAGTTGTCGTGCGAAGGGACGTCGATCGGCGAGACGATGTCGGCCGCCAGCACGCGGCCGAGCGCATCGCGCAAGGGCACGCGCTCGACCGCCGTGACGGGCGTTGCCCATTGGCGGACGATCGCCTGGGCGGCCGAAACAGGTAGCGCTTGAGGATCGTACTGCGCGACGCAGCGGGAAAATTCGTTAAGCGTGGTCATGAAGGGCTGGTCGTCGCGACCGGGGGCGGGCGCGGCTGCTGCCGTGCGGCCGGAGCGGGATTTCAACCGGGGCCTCAGCAACGCTCGAGGTCGGCGAGTTCTTGTAACGAATTGATATTGTAAAACGCGCGCTCGTCGGTAAAGGCGACTTCGACTGTCTTGTGGCGCGCGTACCACGCGCGGACCTTGCGCTCACCGGCTTCCAGAAAGGCCGCCAGGTCGTCTGCGAGACTCGTGCGGAGCAACGCGAACACAGGGTGGAGCGAGACGTGGCCTGCGGCGTCGGCGGTCGTGACGGTGGCGATGTCGGCCTGATTCGAACTGAGTGCCTGCGTGAGCAGGGCAGCGAGTTCGACGGGCAGTCCGGGTGTGTCGCAGGGCGCGCTCAGTACGTACGCGGTGCCGGCCGCGCGCAACCCGGCGAGCAGGCCTGCCAGCGGGCCGGGAAAGCCGGGCAGGGTATCGGCAAGCACCCTGGCGCCGAACGGCGCGCCGAGTGCAGTGTAGACGTCGGGGTGACGATTCGCGCTGATCAGCAGGGCGCTGGTTTGCGGCGCGAGCCGCTTCAGCACGTGGGAGGCGAGCGGCTCGCCGTGCAGCGTTTGCAGCCCCTTATCGACGCCGCCCATACGCATGCCGCGTCCGCCCGCGAGGACCAGACCGGTGATGTGTTCGCGTGTGGGGTTCATGGGCTCGGCTGCTTTAGCCGCCGATGTACGACATTTCCACGCGGCGGCCATCCTGCTCGCGCGGCGCGGCTGCGCTGCTGCCGCGCAATTGCGAATAGCGGTCGTTGCGGTTTTGCCAGATTTCGGCGACGGCGGTGGCAATATCGGCGTCGCTCGCACCGTTGCGCAGCAACGCGCGCAGATCGTGACCGGACGACGCGAACAGGCACAGGTACAGCTTGCCCTCGGTCGACAGGCGTGCACGCGTACAACTGCCGCAAAACGCGCGTGTCACGCTCGAAATCACGCCGATCTCGCCGCTGCCATCCGCGTAACCCCAGCGCTGGGCGGTTTCGGCTGCGCTGTGCGCTTCGAGCGGGACGAGCGGGAAATGCTCGGCGATGCGCGTCACGACGTCGGCGGAAGGCAGCACTTCGGTCATGTTCCAGCCGTTAGACGTGCCCACGTCCATGTACTCAATAAAGCGCAGCACCGTGCCCGTGTCTTTGAAATGACGCGCCATTGGCCCGATTTCGCTGTCGTTGGTGCCGCGCTTGACGACCATATTGACCTTCACCGGCGCGAGCCCCACCGCGTGCGCCGCGGCGATTCCGTCCAGCACGTCGGCGACGGCGAAGTCGGCGTCGTTCATGCGGCGAAACAGGGTGTCGTCGAGCGCGTCGAGACTTACCGTCACGCGGGTCAGGCCGGCATCTTTCAGGCTGCGCGCTTTGCGCTCCAGCAGCGAGCCGTTGGTGGTTAGCGTCAGGTCGAGTGGGCGGCCTTCCGGTGTCGCGAGTCGCGCGAGCCGTTCGATCAGGAATTCCAGATTTTTGCGTAGTAGCGGCTCGCCACCCGTAAGACGGATTTTTTCGACGCCATGTGCGACGAAGAGCCGCGCGAGCCGTTCGATTTCTTCGAAGCTGAGCAGTGCGCTATGCGGCAAGAACGCGTATTCCTTGTCGAATACCGCGCGTGGCATGCAGTAGACGCAGCGAAAATTGCAGCGATCCGTCACCGAGATGCGCAGATCGCGCAGCGGGCGCACCAGCGTGTCGTGCAGCACGCCACTGGGCGCCTGCACGGGGCCGGAAATGACCGGCACTGCGCTGAGATCGGCAACAGGGATGATGCGTCGGGACATGAATTACTTCGCTTGATGCTGCGTTTTGGGCTGCTTAGGCGCCACGATTGGTGCTGCGACGGGAATCCAGATCTTCATTCTAGCGGAAATGCACCCGGCGGCTGCTGGCCCCCGCCGCTGTCGGGGTATACGGGGAGTGGCATAAAGCATTCGATCAGGCGGGCGTGGTGGCTTCCATAAAGCAAAAAGCCCGCCGGTGAGGGCGGGCTTTTTGCGAGGCGGCGGTTCGCTTACTGCGGGTGCTTACCGGTTTCCACCATTTGCATTGGCGCGGTTTCGACCGGCGCCAACGCTTTACGCTCGCGACCCACGCGAACCGGCTTGGCCGCTTGTGCAGCAGCGTCCTGTGCCGCCCGCAGCTTGTCGGCGTCCGTGTTCACCCAGACGAGGCCGGCTTGTTCCAGCACAGGCTTCAGGGCTTCGGCCGATACACCGCCGTTACGCGGTGCCTGCGGCGCAGCTGCAACGGGCGTCGGCTCGACTGCTGCCTCAACGGCCGGAGCGGCCGCTGCAACGACGGGTTGCGGTTCGACGATCTCGGCTTGCGGCGCCGGCTGGGTAGCCGGTGCTTCGACCACTGCCGCCGGTGCTGCGGTTTCTACCGGAGCCGGTACGGCTTGCGCTTCAACGACCGGAGCAACTGCTGGCGTTTCGACTCGCGCTTCAGCGGGGGCTTCAACCCGAGCTTCGACTGCGGCTGCTTCAGCGTGAGCGACCGGCTCGACGAGCGAAACGGTTTCACGGGCTGCCGGTACAGCTTCGACCGGCGCGGCAGCGACATGCGCCACCGGCGCTTCCACTGCCTGTTCGACCGCAACCGATGCCACCGGCGCTTCTGCGACCGGCACAACCGTTTCCGTCGTCACAGCCTTCTCGACGGCCAGAGCCGGCGTTTCGGTTGCAGCATGCAGTTCGCTGACCACAGCGGTTTGCGTCGCGACAGCTGCGACAACCACTTCTACCGGCTTAACGTCGTTCGTTTCGTTGACGTCGGCCTTGTGCTCAAACGGTTGATGCGCGGCGCGCACCGGTGCTTCGTCGGTCACATTGGCGTTGTCGCCTTCAGCTTCCGCGACGTCCGCAGCCAGGTTGCCGTTCACGTCCTCTTCACGCTCACGACGGCCACCACGACGGCCGCGACGGCGACGACGGCGCTCTTCACCTTCACGCGCAACCGCTTCCTGATCGACCGGCGCACCGTTTTCGCCTAGGGCGGTCTGGTTTTGCGCCAGTTCTTCCGCGGTTTGCGCGTCGTTCTGTGTCAGTGCATCTGCCGCTTCCGGCTGCTGCTTGCGGCGTTCGCCGCGTTCAGTGCGCTCGCCACGTTCACGGCGTTCGCCGCGTTCGGCGCGCGGTGCGCCCTCGACGGTTTCCGCACGGTCGCGGTCACGGTTTTCGCGACCTTCACGCGGCTCACGAGCCTCGCGGCCTTCGCGGGCCTCACGCGGTTCACGAGTGCCACGCGGCTCGCGCGATTCACGTGCTTCGCGCGGCTCACGACCTTCGCGTGCTTCACGGCCTTCACGCGGTTCGCGTTCCTCGCGACGCTGCGACGGCTGCTGACCTTGAGCCTGACGGCCGCCGGTCGTGCCTTCTGCACGGCCCGCTGCATCACGGCCGCCAGCACCGCCACGGCGATTGCGGTTGCGATCGCCGCCGCGTTCGCCGGTGCGCTCACCGCGCTCCGTGCGTTCGCCGCGCGGACGCGTCTGCTTGTCGGTCGTAGCCGGTGCGGCAGGCGCCGGTGCGGCCGGCTGCACGCCGAACAGATTCTTCAACCAGCCGATAAAGCCGCCGCCGGCCGGTGTGACTGCCACCGGAGCCGGGGTTGCCGCCGGACGGACCGGCGCGCTCGGGGCCGGCTTCTCAGGCGTGATGCCCTTGACCGCGGCTTCCTGCTTCGGCTTTACTTCTTCGGCGCGCTTGCTGTAACCGGTTTCCGATTCCAGTTCGCGGGCTGCTTCTTCGGCCATCTTCCACGAAGCGCGCGGCTCGTCGAGGCGCGCATCGTCGTGACGCAGGCGCTCGAGCTTGTAGTGCGGCGTATCGAGGTGCTTGTTCGGGATCAGAACGACGTTGACCTTGAAACGCGATTCGATCTTGTTGATTTCCGCGCGCTTTTCGTTCAACAGGAAGGCGGTCACTTCGACCGGTACCTGGCAATGGATCGCCGCGGTGTTTTCCTTCATCGCTTCTTCCTGAATGATCCGCAGCACTTGCAGCGCGGACGATTCGGTATCGCGGATGTGGCCCGTGCCGTTACAGCGCGGGCACGTCACATGGCTGCCTTCCGACAAAGCCGGACGCAGACGTTGACGCGACAGTTCCATCAGGCCGAAGCGCGAGATCTTGCCCATCTGGACGCGGGCACGGTCGTGCTTCAAAGCGTCTTTCAGGCGTTGCTCGACTTCACGCTGGCTCTTGGCCGATTCCATGTCGATGAAGTCGATCACGATCAGGCCGCCCAGGTCGCGCAGGCGCAACTGGCGGGCCACTTCGTCGGCGGCTTCGAGGTTAGTGCGTGCAGCCGTTTCCTCGATGTCGGCGCCCTTGGTGGCGCGCGCCGAGTTCACGTCGATCGCGACCAGGGCTTCCGTGTGGTCGATCACGATGGCGCCGCCCGAAGGCAACGGCACTGTGCGCGAGTACGCGGTTTCGATCTGGTGTTCGATCTGGAAGCGCGAGAACAGCGGCACGTCGTCGTGATACCGCTTCACCTTGCTGACATTGTCCGGCATCACGATATCCATGAAGGCGCGGGCCTGGTCATGGATTTCGGTGGTGTCGATCAGGATTTCGCCGATATCCGGCTGGAAATAGTCGCGAATCGCGCGGATCACCAGGCTGGATTCGAGATAAATCAGCATCGGCTGGCCGCTCGAACCGCTTTGCGACGCGGCTTCGATGGCGCGCCACAGTTGCATCAGGTAGTTCAGGTCCCACTGCAGCTCTTCGGCGCTGCGGCCAATACCGGCCGTGCGCGCGATGATGCTCATGCCTTCCGGCAATTGCAGCTGCGCCATGGTTTCGCGCAGTTCCTGGCGGTCGTCGCCTTCAATCCGGCGCGACACACCGCCGCCGCGCGGGTTGTTCGGCATCAAAACGAGATACCGGCCGGCGAGCGAGATGAAGGTGGTAAGGGCTGCGCCCTTGTTGCCGCGCTCTTCCTTTTCGACCTGAACGATCAGTTCCTGGCCTTCACGGAGGGCGTCCTGGATGCGCGCGGAGCGCATATCGACGCCGTCACGGAAATACTGGCGGGCGACTTCCTTGAACGGCAAAAAGCCGTGGCGGTCTTCGCCGTAGTTGACGAAGCATGCTTCGAGCGACGGCTCGATGCGGGTAATGATGCCCTTGTAAATATTGCCTTTGCGCTGTTCGCGCCCGGCGGTTTCGATGTCGATATCGATGAGTTTTTGCCCATCGACGATGGCGACGCGCAGTTCTTCCTGCTGCGTCGCGTTGAACAACATTCGTTTCATTGAACGGCTCCAGGCGGCTTAGCTAGCCCTCAGCTGCGCGGTTGTCAGTCGCGAGAGCCAGGAGGGCAGCGGCATGCCGCGCCTTATTGTGTTTTCACAAGCACGCTGGAGCGGGAAAAATGGCGGGAGAATTGCCTGAGAGGGCCCGGCCCTATTGAAAATGGGCACGGTGCCGCAGGGCACATGCGAACACGGCTTCAAATAATGACCCGACACGCCGCGGGTTCTGCCAGCAGACCTTCATCAGCCTTTTGTCCACTCGCGCCGGTGCGCCAACTGGGCGCGTGACCGGAGGGTCGAAGGCTGCGGTCATGCCGCAACGGGAAGTTCGCGCAGTCGGCGCGTCTTTTCTCGCTGGGGGTGTCTCGCCTCATTTTGACGTCGCCATGTCTTGTACTTTCTACAAGACGCCTCGGGCGCACGCCGTATTTTCGCAACTCGCAGCTTCGTATAGCAGGGTGTCTGACCGCGCGATACTGAAGCTGAAAGTTAAATTCTTTTTTACCAAAATTCCGTTACCGTCGAAGCTGACCTTGACCGAACGCGCCTGTGGGCGCCGTCCCTGCCGGGCACTGACTTCGTGCGTGCAACATGTTGCATCTCATTTTCAGGGTGAGCAACCAGACCCCGGCGCAAGTAAAATAACGGTTTATCGCTTGCGCCTGCGCAATCCGCCCGAATTCCGGACACTGCGCCGGCCGCCGCAGACTGCTGGGCAAATTATATTCATAATGAAAGAGTTAGGCAAAATATCCCAGAAATCGGTCGCAAGCGACCAGGTCTCGATGATCGAGATCGACGACAGTGCGGCCGGACAGCGCATTGACAACTTCCTTTTGCGCGTC
The DNA here is from genome assembly GCF_046026855.1 of Paraburkholderia sediminicola. Taxonomy (GTDB): domain Bacteria; phylum Pseudomonadota; class Gammaproteobacteria; order Burkholderiales; family Burkholderiaceae; genus Paraburkholderia; species Paraburkholderia sediminicola_A. The sequence continues at coordinate 182,794 of NZ_JAQQET010000004.1, forward strand.
TGCAAAGGCGTGCCCAAAAGCCATATCTACCGCATCCTGCGGAGCGGGGAGGTGCGCGTAAATAAGGGCCGGATAGACGCGCAGTACCGCCTCGAACTGGGCGACCTGGTGCGTGTGCCGCCCATTCGCGTCGCTCAACCGAACGAGGCGATCGCCCAAACGCCGGTGCCGAGCGCCGATTTCAGAATTATTTTTGAAGACGAGCACATGCTCGTGATCGACAAACCGGCCGGTGTGGCGGTCCATGGTGGCAGCGGCGTTGCGTTCGGCGTGATCGAACAGATGCGTGAAGCGCGGCCGCAGGCGAAATTCCTCGAATTGGTGCATCGGCTGGATCGCGAGACGTCCGGCATCCTGATGCTCGCCAAGAAACGCACCGCACTGGTCAATCTGCACGAGCAGATTCGCGAGAACAAGATGGATAAGCGCTACTATGCGTGCGTCCATGGCGAATGGGCGAGCGACTGGGGCCGCCGCCGCGCGGTCAAGGAGCCGCTGCATAAGTATTTGACCGCGGACGGCGAACGGCGTGTGCGTGTGCAGGCCGATGGTCTCGCGTCGCACACGGTCTTTAATCTGATCGACCGCTGGCCGGAATACGCGCTGCTCGAGGCGGAACTGAAGACCGGTCGCACGCATCAGATTCGCGTCCATCTGCAGCATCTGGAGCTGCCGATCGTCGGCGATGCCAAATACGGCGATTTTGCGCTGAACAAGGCGCTGGCCCGCGCCAAGGCGAAGCCGGGCCTGAAGCGCATGTTCCTGCACGCTTACCGTCTTAAGCTGACGCATCCGGCAACTGGAGCGCCCGTGCAGTTCGAGGCGCCGCTGCCGGCTGAATGCCGCAGTTTCGTTGCGCAGCTCAATGAATTACGTGAATCACGAAGTGGGTCAAACCCGGAGACGACACCGCATGGCTAGAGAGCAATTTGATCTGATCGTCTTCGACTGGGACGGAACGCTGATGGATTCGACCGCGCACATCACGCGCAGTATCCAGGCAGCGTGCCGCGATCTCGGTCTGCCGGTTCCCGCCGACGAGGCCGCCAGCTACGTGATCGGCCTCGGCCTGCGCGACGCGCTGCAAATCGCCGCGCCCACGCTCGATCAGGCCGACTACCCGCGTCTGGCGGAGCGCTACCGCTTCCACTATCTGGTGAAGGATCAGACCACCGAACTGTTCACCGGCGTGCGCGAGATGTTGCAGGAATTGCGCGATCAAGGGTATTTGCTGGCGGTGGCGACCGGCAAGAGCCGCGTCGGGCTGAACCGCGCGCTCGATCAATCGCGGCTGACGAGTCTGTTCGACGGCACCCGCTGTGCGGACGAAACCTTCTCAAAGCCGCATCCGGCCATGCTGCACGAGCTGACGCGTGAACTGGGGCAGGCTCCGGCGCGCACGGTGATGGTCGGCGATACGACGCACGATCTGCAAATGGCGATCAACGCGGGCGTTGCGGGCATCGGTGTCACATACGGCGCGCATCCTGCCGGCTCGTTGACGGCTTTGTCGCCGAAATTCGTTGCGTCGAGCATCAACGATCTGTCCGGCTGGCTGCGAGAGAACGCATGAGTACGGGTACGACCGAATCGGTGGCGCAGGCCGTTCGCATTTGCGCTTCGGAAGAACTGGTCGACGGCGGTGCGGGCGTGCGGCGCGCGGCCACGCTCGGCGGTGGCGACGTCGTGGTTTTTTTTGTTCGCTATGATGGCCATGCATACGGCTATTTGAATCGCTGCGCCCACGTGCCAATGGAGCTCGACTGGGCTGAAGGGCAGTTCTTCGAATCGTCCGGTTTATACTTGATGTGCGCTACACATGGTGCGATTTACGCGCCTGATACGGGCAAATGCGTCGGCGGTCCGTGCCGCGGCGGCCGGTTGCGCCCCGTCCAGACTGACGAGCGGGATACGCCCGAAGGCCGCGCCGTGTTCTGGCTGCCCGACGGCGAACTGCGCCCGGCCACGCCCTGATTTTTCTCCTCTTCGACCTTTCCACTGCACCGCATGTCCGACAATTTGACTCCCGAACCGAAGGAACCGTCCCTGACAGGTCGCCCCCGCACGCCTGCCGATGAGCCGGGCTGGGAGCGCGCCGCGCTCGAGCGCATTGCGCTTGCGGCAATCAATGAACAGCGCGCGGCACGGCGCTGGAAGATTTTTTTCCGCTTTGTGTTCCTGATCGTCGTGCTGGTGGCGATATGGGGCGCCTTCGATTTCTCCGGCGACAAGGTGTCGACCACGGGCCGGCATACGGCAATGGTGACGCTTGACGGCGAAATCTCTGCTAATACGAATGCAAACGCCGAAGATATCAATACTGCACTGGAAAGTGCATTCGACGATGCGGGTACGGCAGGCGTGATCCTGCGCTGTAACAGCCCGGGCGGCAGCCCGGTGCAGGCGGGCATCATCTATAACGAGATTCGCCGGCTGCGCGCCAAGTATCCGTCGATCCCCTTGTATGTCGTGGTCGGCGATATGTGTGCGTCGGGTGGCTATTACGCGGCCGCAGCAGCCGACAAGATTTACGTGGACAAGGCGAGCATCGTCGGTTCGATTGGCGTGCTGATGGACAGCTTCGGCTTTACTGGCTTGATGGACAAGCTGGGGATCCAGCGCCGTTTGCACACTTCGGGTGAGAACAAGGGCTTTTTCGACCCGTTTTCGCCGGAAACGCCGAAGATGGACGAGCATGCACAGGACATGCTCGACCAGATTCACACCCAGTTTATTGACGCCGTGCGTGAGGGTCGTGGTAAGCGCCTGCACGAAACGCCGGACATGTTCTCGGGCCTCTTCTGGACGGGTCAGAAGAGTGTCGAACTGGGTCTTGCAGACGGTTTCGGCGACGCGGACTACGTTGCGCGCGACCTCTTCAAGGCACCGGATATCGTCGACTATACGGTCAAGGAAAGCATTACGGACCGCGTAGCACGCAAGTTCGGTGCGGCGGTCGGCAGTGGCGCCGTTCATGCGATGGCGCTCGGCGGGAAGATGAGTTTGCGGTGATTCAATACGAAAAAGCCCCGTGCGATCGAATGTTGATCGCGCGGGGCTTTTTTGTTTTTTGCCGTTAGTTAAACCGCGAGCGATCGGCAAGCTGATCGGTTTGAGCCGCAGCAGCGCTCAGACGGCGAGGATCAGGAAAATTGCCGGCCGCTTGTGGAGATCGATAACCGGTTTCTTTTTCCAGTCGGCCACAGTGCAGCTGGCGATGGTTTCCGTTTCAAGCGTCAGATCGACGGCGACGCAGACCAACGTGGACGGCGCGCACGTTGCCAGCAACGTGTCGAGCAGCGGCTTATTCCGATAAGGTGTTTCGATAAAAATCTGCGTTTGCTTGCCTTTGCGCGACTGTTGCTCCAGGTCGCGCAGACGCTTGGCCCGTTCGGTGGCGTCGACCGGCAGGTAGCCGTGGAACGCAAAGCTCTGGCCATTCAGGCCGGAAGCCATCAACGCCAGCAGAATCGAACTCGGTCCGACAAACGGCACGACCTTCACGCCGCGCTCGTGCGCACGGCGCACCAGCAAGGCGCCCGGATCGGCGACCGCCGGGCAGCCGGCTTCGGACACCAGGCCCGCATCGGTGCCGGCCAAAAGCGGCGCGAGCAGTTTGTCGATCTCGCCAGCCGGCGTATTGACATTCAATTCGCGAATCTCGATTTCCTGGATAGGCTTTTCGGTGCCGACCTTCTTCAGGAAAGCGCGAGTGGTTTTCGCGTTTTCGCCAATGTAATAGTGCAATGATGCCGCGCGAGCGCGCACCGGCGCGGGCAGGACGGCGTCGAGTGCGTCGGCGTCGCCTTCGCCGAGCGTGTTCGGGATCAGATATAAGGTGCCGCTCATTGTGCCCCCAGAAGTGGGTAACCCACTGCGAGCAGCATGCGCGACAGTGTGATTAACGGCAGGCCGACCAGCGCGGTCGGGTCGTCCGAGTGAATGGCATCAAGCAATGCGATGCCGAGACCTTCGGATTTGGCGCTGCCCGCGACGTCGTAAGGCGTTTCGGCGCGCAGATAGGTGTCCAGCGCGGCGTCCGGCAAGTCGCGGAATTGTACGCGGGTGATTACGTCGACGGCTTGCGCCGCCCCCGAACGACTGTCGAACAGGCACAGCGCACTGTGGAACAGTACTTCGCGGCCGCGCATTGCCTGCAACTGGGCGAGCGCCTTGTTGTGCGTGCCGGGCTTGCCGATCTGCAGGCCGTCGTAGGTGGCGACCTGATCCGAGCCGATTACGAGTGCGGCTTCACCGGCGCCGAGTTTGTCTGCCACCGCGCGGGCTTTCGCCTCGGCGAGGCGCAGGGCGGTCACTTCGGGCGTTTCGCCGGTGAGCGGCGTCTCGTCGATTGCCGGCACGAGGACGTCGAACGGAATGCGCAGGCGCTCGAGCAGGTCGCGACGATACGGCGAACTCGACGCCAGAATCAGGCGTGGCGGGCGATTGAGGGAATCTGGCATGGTCAACCAACAGCTAGAGAGGCGGGCGTACGAGGTTGCGCGGATTTCGCGTATGTACGGGCTTAAGTGTTTGACTCGAAAAGACAAAACGGATATGATTTCGGGCTTTTCATCGGTATGCTATTGAGCGAGCGGGCCTTTTTCTGAAGTTCGCGGACTACTTTGCAACCGATTTACCCTCGGCGAAATCCTTGCCGACGCAGGAGCGCACATGACTCAACATCCTGGCAACCCTGCTGGTCTGCCCGACCCGCATGATCTCGATCTGTTCGAATTTGCGCGGAGTGGGCGTCAGGCCGCGGGTGTCGTGCGCGTCTCGCAACTGCCGCGCATGTTAAACGAAGTCCCGGCAGAAGCGCCAGACCGCGATACCGCGTTCACCTGGCAAGCCGAAGGGGCGACGCAACCGGAATTGCAGGACAACGGCACTGAGGGTCCGCAGCCTTATCTGAGGCTCGCCATTCACGGTGCTGCATGGCTCGAATGTCAGCGGTGCATGACGCCGTATCTGCAGGCGTTCAATGTCGATGCAACTTACCGGATCGTCAACACTGAGGCGGAAGCCGAAGAGTTTCCGCTCGACGAGGATGAAGTCGAAGTGATCGTGGGCTCGCGCCAGTTCGATCTCATCGACTTGATCGAAGAAGAGTTGCTGCTTTCCTTGCCGCTCGTGCCCAAGCACGAGGTTTGTCCCGAAGTACACGAGAGCCTCGTCTCTGGTGTGGCTGGAGCAGAAGGCGAGGGCGACGAGGCCGCGGGGGATGAGGCTGGTAAGGGCGGTGAGCCCGAGCGGCCCAATCCGTTTGCGGCGCTCGAAAGTCTCAAGCGCGGTGAGCCGGGCGACAAGAAGCACTGAACAGTTGCATGGGAGCGCGAAGCGGGCGCATTGGCCATTCGGTCGATGGCGGACACCGGGTCGGGCTGTGTTAGAATTCGGAAAATTTTTAGGAGTTAGTCATGGCAGTTCAACAAAATAAGAAGTCGCCGTCGAAGCGCGGTATGCACCGTTCGCACGATTTCCTGACGGCAGCGCCGCTGGCCGTGGAACCGAGCACGGGCGAAGTGCATCTGCGTCACCACGTTAGCCCGAACGGCTACTATCGCGGCAAGAAAGTCGTCAAGACGAAGAACGACTAATCGTTCCACTGCGGTGCGCCCCTTGGCGTTTCGCGTGGCGATCGGCTCGCTTGACATTTTCCCGGCTCGGCAGAAAGGCGGCATTCAACTGCCGCTTTTTTGTGTCGATCGCAATTGGCGCTTTGGCGCTTGCTGCGGTTCCATGCAGGGCGCCTGAAATTCGTCGCACTCCATGACAGTAAAGCTCACGATAGATTGCATGGGAGGCGACCACGGCCCGTCCGTGACCGTTCCCGCTGCCGTCAACTTCGTTCGTTCGCATCCCGACGCGCAGTTGCTGCTCGTCGGCATTGAAAGTGCGATTCGTGCGCAGCTGAAGAAGTTGAAGGCTCAGGACCTGCCGGCGCTGACCGTCGTACCAGCTTCCGAGATCGTCGCCATGGACGATTCGGTCGAAGTCGCGCTGCGCAAGAAAAAAGACTCATCCATGCGCGTGGCGCTGAATCGCGTCAAGGAATGCGAGGCGCAAGCCTGCATTTCCGCCGGCAACACTGGCGCGCTGATGGCGGTCTCGCGTTATGTGCTGAAGACGCTGCCGGGCATCGAACGCCCGGCGATCGCGTCTGCGTTACCCAATCCCACTGGCTACACGATGATGCTCGACCTGGGCGCCAACGTCGATTGCGAGCCGCAGCATCTGCTGCAGTTCGCGGAGATGGGGCACGCGCTCGTGTCCGCGCTCGAAGGCCGCGAGCGGCCCACCATTGGGCTGCTCAACATTGGCGAAGAAGTCATCAAGGGTAACGACACCATCAAGCGTGCCGGCGAACTCCTGCGCGCGAGTACACTTAACTTTCACGGTAACGTTGAAGGCAACGATATCTTCAAGGGCACGGTTGACGTGATCGTCTGTGACGGTTTTGTCGGCAATGTCGCGTTGAAAACGTCGGAAGGCCTTGCGCAGATGCTCTCCAACATCATCAAGGAAGAGTTCGGTCGTTCGTGGCTTACCAAGGTGATGGCGGTGCTCGCATTGCCAGTATTGATGCGCTTCAAGAAACGCGTCGATCATCGGCAATACAATGGGGCCGCATTGCTGGGCCTGCGCGGGTTGGTGATCAAAAGCCACGGCTCGGCGGATGCCTATGGGTTTGAGTGGGCTATCAAACGCGGGTATGATGCCGTCAAAAACGGCGTGCTGGAACGCCTTGCGCGGGCAATGGAAGAGAATGCGAGTTCTCTGGAACAGGCGGCGCGCGACGCGAGCGGTGGGGGGCAGGCAAGCCCGATCGCAGGCCAGCCGGCCGAGCCCTACGCTGCGCAATCCTCGAAGGCATAATGGCTCAATCGACAATTTATTCCCGCGTGCTGGGCACCGGCAGTTACCTGCCGCCCGGGCGCGTCACCAATCAGGATCTGGCTGAACGTCTCGCCAGGCAGGGCGTCGAGACGAGCGACGAATGGATCGTCGCCCGCACCGGCATCCATGCGCGTCACTTCGCCGAACCCGATGTCGCCACCAGCGATCTGGCGCTGGCCGCCTCGCAGCGCGCGATTGAAGCGGCCGACATCGATCCGCAATCCATCGATCTGATCATCGTTGCAACCTCCACGCCTGACTTTGTGTTCCCGAGTACCGCGTGCCTGTTGCAGAACAAGCTCGGCATCAAGAACCACGGTGCGGCATTCGACGTGCAGGCCGTCTGTTCCGGCTTTGCCTATGCGGTTGCGATGGCGGACAGTCTGATTCGCGGCGGCCAGCATCGCACGGCGCTCGTGATCGGCGCAGAAACCTTCTCGCGCATTCTCGATTTCAAGGACCGTACCACCTGCGTACTGTTCGGTGATGGCGCGGGCGCGGTGATCCTGCAGGCGTCCGAAGAACCTGGCGTGTTGGCGAGCGCTTTGCACGCAGACGGCAGTCATTCGAACATTCTCTGCACGCCTGGCAATGTGAACGGTGGTGTGATCGAGGGCAGCGCATTCCTGCATATGGACGGGCAGGCTGTGTTCAAGCTCGCGGTCAATGTGCTCGAAAAAGTCGCGGTCGAGGCGCTTGCAAAAGCGAATCTGTCGGCCGAGCAGATCGACTGGCTGATTCCGCATCAGGCCAATATCCGCATCATGCAAAGCACCTGCCGCAAGCTCGGCTTGCCGCAGGAACGCATGGTCGTCACGGTGGGCGAGCACGGCAATACGTCGGCTGCGTCCATTCCGCTCGCATTCGACGTCGCCGTACGCGACGGCCGCATCAAGCGCGGCCAGAACGTGCTGATCGAAGGCGTCGGCGGCGGCTTCACGTGGGGCGCGTCGGTTATCCGCTACTGATAGCGGCGACGTTATGGCGAGCGCTCTTCGTGGCGCTCGAATCCGCTTGAGCGCGCTCGCCATCAACCGGGCGCGCCACCCACATCTGACAACATCGATTTTGGGGACGATATGAAATTTGCATTCGTTTTTCCTGGGCAAGGTTCGCAGTCGGTCGGCATGCTCAACGCATTCGCCGATCACGCGATCGTACGAGAGACGGTTCAGGAAGCGTCCGATGCGCTCAATCAGGACCTCGGCAAGCTGATCGCGGAAGGCCCCGTCGAAGATCTGAATCTCACCACCAATACCCAGCCGGTCATGCTGACCGCCGCGTATGCGATTTATCGCGCGTGGCAGCAGGCGGGCGGCCCGAAACCGGCCATCGTCGCCGGTCATAGCCTCGGCGAATACACCGCGCTGGTCGCGGCGGGCGCAATCGCGTTTCGCGATGCTGTGCCGCTCGTGCGTTTTCGCGCGCAAGCTATGCAAACGGCCGTGCCGGTAGGCGTTGGCGGTATGGCTGCGATCCTCGGCCTCGATGACGATACGGTGCGCGCAGTTTGTGCCGAAGCGTCGATCGCGGGCGTTGTCGAAGCAGTGAATTTCAACGCGCCCGCACAAGTTGTGATCGCCGGTCACAAGGCTGCCGTCGAAAAGGCCTGCGAAGTCGCGAAGGCGAAGGGCGCAAAGCGTGCGTTACCGTTGCCGGTGTCCGCGCCGTTCCACTCGTCGCTGCTCAAGCCTGCCTCGGATCAATTGCGCGAGTATCTGGCCAGCGTCGACGTGCAGGTACCGTCGATTCCGGTGATCAACAATGTTGACGTCGCGGTGGTCAACGAGCCGGCAAAGATCAAGGACGCGCTGGTGCGTCAGGCTGCAGGTCCGGTGCGTTGGGTCGAAAGCGTACAGGCGATAGCGGCGCAAGGCGTTACGCATGTGATCGAATGCGGTCCTGGCAAGGTCCTTGCGGGTTTGACGAAGCGCATCGACGGCAATCTGGTCGGCGTTTCAGTGTTCGATCCGGCTTCGCTCGAAGAAACGCTTAAGCTCGTGACGGCGGGCTGAACGCCGCGTCATTGGCGCCACGATCGGCATCAGGAATCAATCAGCCCTCCGAAAGGGCATCCGGACTGACAGATGGAAAAGACTCTCGACAAGCAAATCGCAATCGTAACGGGCGCGTCGCGCGGCATTGGCCGTGCAATCGCGATGGAGCTGGCGCGCCAGGGCGCGACGGTGATCGGCACGGCGACCAGTGAAAGCGGCGCAGCCGCGATTACCGAAGCGTTTGCTGCAGCCGGCGTGAACGGCCGCGGCGCGGTGCTCAACGTGAACGACGCCGCCGCAGCCGAAACGCTGATCGACGGCACTGTGAAGGAATTCGGCGCGCTGCACGTGCTGGTGAACAATGCCGGCATTACGCAGGACCAACTCGCGATGCGCATGAAAGACGACGACTGGGACGCGGTGATCGACACCAATCTCAAGTCGGTCTTCCGTTTGTCGCGCGCGGTACTGCGTCCGATGATGAAGGCGAAGGGCGGCCGTATCATCAACATCACGTCGGTGGTCGGCTCGGCCGGCAACCCGGGGCAGGTCAACTATGCAGCCGCGAAAGCGGGCGTAGCAGGTATGACGCGCGCACTGGCACGCGAGATCGGTAGCCGCGGCATCACCGTCAATTGTGTCGCGCCAGGCTTCATCGACACTGATATGACCAGGACGTTGCCGGAAGAGCAGCAAACCGCGCTGAAGACGCAGATTCCGCTCGGCCGCCTCGGCAGCCCGGACGATATCGCGCACGCTGTGGCGTTCCTCGCGTCGCCCCAGGCGGGGTATATCACCGGCACGACACTGCATGTGAACGGCGGAATGTACATGTCGTAACAAAATTCGGTTACTATCCGCGCCTTGATGCGTTTGCAAAAGCGTAAGGCGCATGCCTTGACAGGAACCCGATGCGCCTCTTTTTTGCCGGGTCAAACCTGATAAAATGCGCGCACCTGTATTTTTGAACTTCTTTTCCCTTGGAGGGGTAATGGACAATATCGAACAGCGCGTCAAGAAGATCGTCGCAGAACAACTGGGCGTTGCAGAAGCTGAAATCAAGAACGAAGCTTCGTTCGTGAACGACCTCGGCGCTGACTCGCTCGACACAGTTGAACTCGTGATGGCCCTCGAAGACGAATTCGGCATGGAAATTCCGGATGAAGAAGCCGAGAAGATCACCACTGTTCAGCAAGCGATCGACTACGCTCGCGCGAACGTCAAGGCCTAAGGTCATTCACGCCTGCGTTTCTGCGTTGGCGGCGTATGACGCCCTGCCGTGTCGGTTTCCGACGCCAGCAGGGCTGGCGCTTTTTGCCGTGCAGGAGCCAGCGATGCTGACAGCGCAAGTTTCCGCGCGATTGCCGACTTTCAAGAAAACGCCGGGCCGCCCTGCGTTTTCCGCCCCGAAGGAAGTCCCCTTGGGGGATTGTCCCCCTCGGGGGAGCCTGGTGCGAAGCGCCAGGTGTGGGGGCGGCTAACAGCCACAGGGCACACAGGGCAGGTTCCTGTGGCCGCTGTGGCTTTTGCTTTTGTCATCTATGAAAAAGGGGTTACCGTGAGCCGCCGTCGTGTTGTTGTTACAGGCCTGGGGCTGATTTCGCCTGTTGGCAATAATGTTGCCGACGGCTGGGCCAATCTGGTCGCCGGCAAGTCGGGTATTGCCAATATCACGAAGTTCGATGCGTCGAACTTCTCGACTCGTTTCGCCGGCGAGGTGAAGGGCTTCAATATCGAGGACTACATCCCCGGTAAGGAAGCGCGCCACATGGATACGTTCATCCATTACGGCGTCGCAGCCGGCATCCAGGCGATGCAGGATAGCGGTCTCGAAGTTACCGACGAGAATTCGGAGCGCATCGGCGTAGTGGTCGGTTCAGGCATCGGCGGCTTGCCGATGATTGAAAACACGCAGACCGAATTGCTGAATCGCGGCCCGCGCCGTATTTCGCCGTTCTTCGTGCCTGCTTCGATCATCAACATGATCTCGGGCCACCTGTCGATCAAATTCGGCATCAAGGGTCCGAATCTGGCGATCGTGACCGCATGTACCACGGGTCTGCACTGTATCGGCGAGGCTTCGCGCCTGATCGAATACGGTGACGCCGACGTGATGATCGCTGGCGGCGCCGAATCGACTGTGTCGCCGCTCGGTGTCGGCGGCTTTGCGGCGGCGCGTGCGCTGTCGCAACGCAACGACGATCCGGCAACGGCGAGCCGTCCGTGGGACAAGGATCGCGACGGTTTCGTGCTGGGCGAGGGTGCCGGCGTGATGGTGCTCGAAGAGTACGAACACGCGAAGGCGCGCGGCGCGAAGATTTACGCCGAAGTCAGCGGTTATGGGATGAGCGGCGACGCCTATCACATGACGGCACCGCTGGAAGATGGCGACGGTGCACGCCGCTGCATGCTGGCTGCCCTGAAGAACGCGGGCGTCAACACGGACCAGGTGAATTACCTGAACGCGCATGGCACGTCCACGCCGCTCGGCGACCTGGCTGAAACCACCGGCATCAAGCGCGCTTTCGGCGACCACGCCAAAGACATGGTCGTGAATTCGACCAAGTCGATGACGGGCCATCTGTTGGGCGGCGCCGGCGGTCTGGAATCCGTGTTTACGGTGCTGGCCGTGCATCATCAGGTGTCGCCGCCGACGATCAACATCTTCAATCAGGATCCGGCCTGCGATCTCGATTACTGCGCCAACACTGCGCGGGAGATGAAGATCGACGTCGCGCTGAAGAACTCGTTCGGGTTCGGCGGCACGAATGGCACGCTGGTTTTCAAGCGCACCTGATTGCCAGATCGTTTGGTGACACGCCAGTCGAAAACGCCGGTTTGTCCGGCGGTTTCCCTTGAATCGGCAACGCCCGACGGAGCGCCGCAGCGGATTGCGTTGCGGCGCTCCGTCGCCATGCGCGCCGCTTTAGGGGTGTTCGTCCTGATTGCGACGTTGGCCGCCTATATCTGCTTCGCGTCGCATCTAGGCACATGGCAGGCCGTTCCGTTGGCGCTTTCCGTGTTAGCGCTGCTGACACTCTGTGCGGTAAAACATGAGCGTGCGCAGCCTGTTGCGCTGAAAATCGGCCCGGACGGATTGTCTGCCTGGGATCGCGGCGGCAGTTTGCTCATGCAGGGCCGCATTGCTGGCTGCTCACAATGGAGTGGCCGCTTGCTCGTTCTGGCGCTGGTGCCTGACCAGGGGCGCTCCCGCACGCTACTTCTTGCCGCTGACGCGCTTCCAGCGCCTGTCTTCCGGGAACTGGCCGTGCTGGGCCGGCATGGCGCCGGTGCCTGACTGTAACGACTGTAACCGCTGTTACCTGAGTAACGTGCCGCGATGATGGGGACGCTACAATGGTCCCCCGCCATGCGCCCTATAGTTAACGGATTTATCAGGTGAGCGAAAAAGAAATTGATCAGTTGCTGGTCGAGCGCGTCCAGAAGGGCGACAAGGCCGCGTTCGAGCTTCTGGTCTCCAAATACCACCGTAAGATTCTCCGGCTGATCTCCCGTCTCGTGCGGGACCCGGCTGAAGTGGAAGACGTCGCCCAGGACGCCTTTATCAAGGCGTACCGGGCGTTGCCGCAGTTTCGCGGGGATTCGGCCTTTTATACGTGGTTGTACCGGATTGCGGTCAACACGGCAAAGAACTACCTTGCGACCCAAGGGCGGCGCGCACCGACTTCGACCGAAGCAGATGCTGAAGAAGCTGAAACTTTCTCGGACGCCGACCAACTAAGGGATATCAACACGCCTGAGTCGATGTTGATGAGCAAGCAGATCGCTGAGACGGTCAATGCTGCGATGGCGGTTTTACCGGAAGAATTGCGCACCGCCATTACTCTTCGTGAAATTGAAGGTTTGAGCTACGAAGAAATCGCTGAGATGATGGGTTGCCCAATTGGCACAGTCAGATCACGAATTTTTCGCGCTCGCGAAGCCATTGCGGCAAAATTGCGTCCGTTGCTTGACACACCTGAAGGCAAGCGCTGGTAAACACCAGCCCTCCGGACGGGACGCGGGTGCAATATCTGGATTAGTGGTGTCACTACGGGGTATTTGTAAGATGGGGAGCATCATGGGGTCGGTCTCGATGCAATCGCAAGCCAGCTCGCGCGGCGAGCGTCTGTCCGCTTTTGTCGACGGTGAGCTGTTCGGCGAAGAGCATCTCAACACGTTTGTTTCCGGACTGGATGGCGAAGATCGTGCCGCCTGGTCGTGCTATCACCTGATCGGCGACGCGCTGCGCTCCGACGATCTGGCGGTTAGCCCAGCGGCGAGCAATGCGTTCCTGAGCGGTTTTGCCGCACGTCTCGGCAATGAGCCGCACCTGCTCGCGCCTGCCGCAATGCCGGTCGTGCGCCGCTTGCTGGCGCTGCGTCGCCGGGTTGTGCCGGCCTTTGCTGTCGCTGCCGCCGCTGCCACATTGACGTGGATCGTCGTGCCGCAACTGCAAGGCGTGCCGGGTGGCCCGGGCGTGACGCAAGTCGCGTCCATCCAGTCGCACGGCGATTCGCTGCAACGCGTGGCCATGGCCTCGATGCCTGCCGCCGCGGTCCAGCCGGTCGCGCAAGACGCCAACATCATTCGTGACGCAAGTCTCGATCAGTATCTGGAAGCTCACCAGCAATTCGCGCAACAACCGGTCATGCCGGGCTCGATGCCGCTGATTCGCGCTGCCGCAGTTTCTACGCAAGGCCAATAGTTTGATGCAGACTCCGCGGTTGAATAAAACGACTATCTGGGGGCGGCTGCCGGCATTTCTGTTCTGCGCAGCCGTATTGTTGTCCGCTACACCGCGGGTCTTTGCACAAACCGACGATCCACTCGTCGCCCGTCGCACGGCCGCGGAGCTGCTCGATCGAATCCATCAGGCCGCCCAGCAGCAGAACTATGAGGGCGCGTTCGTCTATCAGCGCGGCAATTTCGTTCAGACGTCGCAGATCGCGCACTACGCGACCCGCACGGACGGCGAATTCGAGCAGCTCGAAAGCCTCGACGGCAAGCCGCGCAAAATGCTCCGCCATAACGAAGATCTCTACACGTTCGTACCTGAACGGCATCTGTGCGTGGTTGAGAAGCGCCAGAACAAAGATTCGTTTCCTGCTCTGCTGGCTGTAAGCGGCGAGCAGGTGCTGTCTGTGTATGAGCCGAAGCTGCTCGGTGACGATCGCGTCGCGGGTATCGACAGTCAGGTGATCGAGCTCGACCCGAAAGACGCATATCGCTTTGCTTACAAGCTGTGGGCCGACAAGAAGACTGGTTTGCTGCTACGTGCGCAGACGCTTGACCCGAACGGCCAGGTGCTTGAGCAGTTGTCGTTTTCGCAGATTCGCATCGGCGTGCCGGTCGACAAGACCGCCATCGTCAACGGTATTCGTAATCTGGCAGGTTGGACGGTGGTGCGTCCGCCGGTCGAGCCGGTCGATATGGCTGCGCAAGGCTGGCAAATCACGCCGACGGTGCCGGGCTTCCGCAAGATTCGCGAACTGCGCCGCCCAATGGCCGCGCGTGAGGCGAGCCAGCCGACCATTCCGGTCGATCAGGCCGTATTTTCCGACGGCCTCGCGGCCATTTCGGTGTTTGTCGAGCCGGTTGAGAACAATACTCGCAAGGAAGGCGCGGGTAGCAGCGGCGCCACCCACGTGCTGGTCAAGCGGCGGGGCGACTTCTGGATTACTCTGCTTGGTGAAGTGCCCCAGACCACATTGCAGCAATTTGCGTCTGCCATAGAATATAAAGCTCCGAAGTAATCCTCCGAATCACTCGAATCCCTCGGCTTGCTACGATATGACGACTTTCTCGGTGCGCAAATTCCTCGCGGCCGCGGTGGTAGCGGCGTGTTTGCCGCTCGTGCCGCACACGGCGTCGGCGGCTTCCGCAGCCAATCTGCCCGACTTCACTGACCTCGTCGACAAGGTTGGTCCGGCAGTCGTCAACATTCGCACGACCACGCGCGTGTCGAACAGCAGTGCCCGCGGCGGACTGCCGCCAGGTATGGACGACGGCGACATGTCGGAGTTTTTCCGCCGCTTCTTCGGCATCCCGTTGCCGCAGTCGCCGCAGTCGCCGCAATCACCGGGTACGCCTGGTACACCGCGCGGCGGCGATAACGGCGGTAGCGGCGGCAGCCAGGACTCGCCGGATAACAGCGATCCCGAGCAGAACAGCGGCGTCGGCTCAGGCTTCATCCTGTCGGCAGACGGCTACGTGATGACCAACGCGCACGTCGTGGACGACGCGGACACCATTTACGTCACCCTCACCGATAAGCGCGAGTTCAAGGCCAAACTGATCGGTGTGGACGATCGGACCGATGTTGCCGTCGTGAAGATCAGTGCTGCCAACTTGCCGACCATTACGATTGGCGACTCGAACAAGGTGCGTGTGGGCGAGTGGGTGGTCGCGATCGGTTCGCCGTTCGGTCTTGAGAACACGGTGACGGCCGGCATCGTCAGCGCCAAGGGGCGCGACACGGGCGATTATCTGCCGTTCATCCAGACCGACGTGGCCGTCAATCCGGGCAATTCAGGCGGTCCGCTGATCAACATGCAGGGCGAAGTGATCGGCATCAATTCGCAGATTTACAGCCGTACTGGCGGTTTCATGGGCATCTCGTTCGCCATTCCGATCGACGAGGCGATGCGTGTGGCCGATCAGCTGAAAACCTCGGGTAAGGTAGTGCGCGGCCGGATCGCAGTGGCGATCGGCGAAGTGACGAAGGACGTAGCCGATTCGCTCGGTTTGCCGAAGGCGCAGGGTGCGCTCGTCAGCAGCGTCGAACCGGGCGGTCCAGCGGACAAGGCGGGCGTGCAGCCCGGCGACATCATCCTGAAGTTCAACGGTCATTCGGTCGACACGGCAACAGATTTGCCGCGCATGGTCGGCGATACGAAGCCGGGCACCAAGTCGACTATTACGATCTGGCGCAAAGGCCAGACGCGCGATCTGCCGGTCACGATTGCCGAGATGCAGCCGGACAAGACCGCCAAGGCGGATCAGAAGAAGCCGCCAGTGCCGAAGCAGCGCGCCACCAACGTGCTAGGGCTCGCCGTTAGCGATATTCCTTCTGACCAGCTGAAGGCGCTGAAACTGCACAACGGTGTGCAGATCGACGCAGTAGATGGCCCGGCTGTGCGCGTCGGGCTGCAAAAGGGCGACATCGTCCTGCGTGTGGGCGATACGGATATCACGAGCGCGAAGCAGTTCGACGACCTGAGCTCGCACCTCGACCCGCAGAAGATGGTGGCGCTGTTGGTTCGTCGCGGCGAGAACACGCAGTTCGTGCCGATTCGTCCGCGCAGCGCGCAGAAATGAAGAAAGTGGCGCCGCTCACGCTCTATGGGCGCGCGTGGTGCCACTTATGCGACGACATGCGTGCCGCGCTCGAGCCTTTGCTGGCCGAATTCGGCGCGCAAGTCGTCGTGATCGACATTGACACCGATCCATTGCTGGAAGCCCGTTACAACGAGCTAGTGCCGGTTCTGCTCTGCGACGGTGTCGAACTGTGTCACTATCACCTTGACGCGGCGCGGGTTCGCGCCGCGCTCGCCGCACGCTTTGTGGCGGCGCATTCGGGATCCACACATTCGGGATCCAATTAAGGGCCCAACCAGACGCAAACGTGCGTCGTTGACCCCCGGTTTCACGTCTCTCCTGAGCCGTCTTTTCCGCCCGAGCCTCGCAAGATGCGCCGGGCGATAGCCTTTTCGGCTAAAATAGATAGGTTTTTCACCTACTTACAAGGCGTGCTCCGCTATTGTCCGGGCGCGCCTTTTTCGCTTGATCGGTACTGAATGGATCATATTCGTAACTTTTCGATCATTGCGCACATCGACCATGGCAAGTCGACGCTCGCCGATCGCATCATCCAGATCTGCGGTGGCTTGTCCGACCGCGAGATGGAATCTCAAGTGCTCGACTCGATGGATCTCGAGCGCGAGCGCGGCATCACCATCAAGGCACAAACCGCCGCACTGACCTATAAGGCCCGTGATGGGCAGATCTACAACCTGAACATGATCGACACGCCGGGCCACGTCGACTTCTCGTACGAAGTCAGCCGCTCGCTGTCCGCGTGTGAAGGCGCGTTGCTGGTCGTCGACGCAAGCCAGGGCGTGGAAGCGCAAACCGTCGCCAACTGCTATACGGCGATTGAGCTTGGCGTCGACGTGATTCCGGTGCTCAACAAGATCGACTTGCCGGCCGCGAACCCCGAGAGCGCAATCGAAGAAATTGAAGACGTGATCGGTATCGACGCAACCGACGCTACGCGTTGCAGCGCGAAGACCGGCCTTGGCGTGGAGGACGTGATCGAAGCACTGATCGCCAAAGTGCCGCCGCCCAAGGGCGATCCGGAAGCACCGTTGCAGGCGCTGATCATCGACTCGTGGTTCGACAATTACGTCGGCGTCGTGATGCTGGTGCGTCTGATGAACGGCACGCTTCGTCCGAAAGACAAGATCCGCATGATGGCGACCGGCGCGCAGTACCCGGTTGAGCACATCGGCGTGTTTACGCCGAAGTCGAAGAATCTCGAATCGTTGTCGGCCGGGCAGGTGGGTTTCATCATCGCCGGCATCAAGGAATTGGCCGCCGCGAAGGTGGGCGACACCGTCACGCTGGTGAACCGTCCGGCTGCCGAGCCGCTGCCGGGCTTCAAGGAAGTGAAGCCGCAGGTGTTCGCCGGCCTCTATCCGGTTGAAGCCAACCAGTACGACGCGCTGCGTGATTCGCTGGAAAAGCTGAAGCTCAACGACGCCTCGCTGCAGTACGAGCCGGAAGTGTCGCAGGCGCTTGGCTTCGGTTTCCGTTGCGGCTTCCTCGGTCTGTTGCACATGGAGATCGTGCAGGAGCGTCTCGAGCGTGAGTTCGACATGGACCTGATCACCACGGCGCCGACCGTGGTGTACGAAGTCCTGCAGCGCGACGGCACGCTCCTCATGGTCGAAAATCCGGCCAAGATGCCGGAGCCGTCGAAGATTGAGGAAGTACGTGAGCCGATCGTCACGGTGAACCTGTACATGCCGCAAGAGTACGTCGGCGCGGTAATCACGCTGTGTACGAACAAGCGCGGCAACCAGATCAACATGCAGTATCGCGGCCGTCAGGTGCAGTTGACCTACGAAATCCCGATGGGCGAAGTCGTGCTCGATTTCTTCGACCGTCTGAAGTCGATCTCGCGCGGCTACGCGTCGATGGATTACGAGTTCAAGGAATACCGCGCGGCAGACGTCGTGAAGGTCGACATGCTGATCAACGGCGACAAGGTGGATGCGTTGTCGGTGATCGTGCACCGTTCGCAAAGCCAGTATCGCGGCCGCGAAGTGGCGGCGAAGATGCGCGAACTGATTCCGCGCCAGATGTACGACGTCGCGATTCAGGCCACTATCGGTGCGAACATCATTGCGCGCGAAAACATTAAAGCGTTGCGTAAGAACGTGCTGGCAAAATGCTACGGCGGCGATATTTCCCGTAAGAAGAAACTGCTCGAGAAACAAAAGGCAGGCAAGAAGCGAATGAAGCAGGTGGGGTCGGTCGAGATTCCGCAAGAGGCTTTCCTCGCGATCCTGCGTGTCGAAGACAAATAAGACGAACAACGGAACTCTATGAATTTTGCGCTGATTCTTTTTGTGCTCGTCATTTTGACGGGCGTCGCATGGGTCGCAGACAAACTGATTTTCGTGCCGCAACGGCGGCGCGCGGCGGATGCGGTGGTCGCCGAGTTCGACCGCCAGCAGGCACGCGTCGGCGAGCGTTTCGCCGACGAAAACGCGGCGCAAACACGTGCCCGTCTGCGTGACGACAAGCTGCGCCAACCGTGGTGGCTCGAGTACTCGGCGAGCTTCTTCCCGGTGATTCTGGTGGTGTTTGTGGTGCGCTCGTTTGTGGTCGAGCCGTTCAAGATTCCTTCGGGCTCGATGGTGCCGACGCTGCTGGTAGGCGACTTCATCCTCGTCAATAAATTCGACTACGGCATCCGTCTGCCGATCATCAACACGAAGCTCACTGAAGGCCGTCCGCTCGAGCGGGGCGACGTTGTGGTGTTCCGCTACCCGAAAGACGAATCCGTCGACTACATCAAGCGCGTGATTGGCCTGCCGGGCGACACCATTGCTTATCAGGACAAGCAACTGACGATCAACGGCAAGCCGGTACCGGAAACGGCGCTGCCTGACTACCTCGACGAAGAGCGCCTCGGCTACGCGAAGCAATTCGAAGAAGATCTTGATGGCCGCAAGAACGCGATTCTGAACAACCCGGCCGTGCCGCCGTTCATCGTTGGCGCGGAAGATTATCCGTATCGCGATAACTGCACGTACAACGCACGCGGCGTGATCTGCAAAGTGCCGCCGGGCAATTACTTCATGATGGGTGACAACCGCGATAACAGCGCTGATAGCCGCTATTGGGGTTTTGCGCCGGACAAGAATATCGTCGGTCGCGCGTTTTTCATCTGGATGAACTTCAGCAATCTGAAACGCATCGGCCCATTCCACTGAGCGCGCATGCATTGATTGCACGACACGCCGCGGCGATGGCCCCATCTGGGTCATTTCCGTCGCGGCGTGTTATCACGCTACTTTAAGAATCCGCGGTAACGTCGCTTCACTACGCTTTTTCCGCTGGCCGTCCCGCGTTTTCGCCGGGGCAGGCGCCCGCGTTATACTCTGCCCATGCCCCTATCTCCGTTGGAAAGCCGTCTGCGCTACGAATTTCGCAATGCGGAATTGTTGCGCCAGGCTTTAACGCACCGCAGCCATAGCTCCACGCATAACGAACGGCTCGAGTTCCTCGGCGACTCCGTTCTAAATTGCGCGGTGGCTGCGCTTTTGTTCCAACGTTTCGGCAAACTGGACGAAGGCGACCTGTCGCGCGTCCGCGCCAATCTGGTCAAACAGCAATCGCTTTACGAAATCGCTCAGGCCCTGAATATTTCTGAAGGGCTGCGTCTCGGTGAGGGCGAACTGCGCAGCGGCGGCTTCCGCCGTCCGTCGATCCTGGCTGACACGCTCGAAGCCGTGCTGGGTGCGGTGTTCCTCGACGGTGGCTTCGATGCGGCCCAAACGGTGATCAAACGCCTTTACGTGCCGATTCTCGATCACATCGACCCGCGCACGCTCGGCAAAGACGCCAAGACGCTGCTGCAGGAATATCTGCAGGGTCACAAAATCGCGTTGCCCACGTACACGGTCGTCGCAACTCATGGTGCGGCGCACAATCAGCAGTTTGAAGTCGAATGTACGGTGCCGAAGCTGGACGTCAAAGTGTCCGGTTCCGGCGCGAGCCGTCGGGCGGCCGAACAGGCCGCGGCCAAGAAGGCGCTTGACGAAGTGGTGGCCGCCGCGCCCGCCGTGGTCGCCAAGCCCAAGCGTTCGAAAGGCGCCCGCGCGGCGAAGAATGTCGAGCAGGAGATCGTGCCGGGTGTGACCGGCGTACAGGCTGCCCTTGATTTGCGCAGCCCGGATCGCAAAAGCGAGCGCGGAGCCCGCCCTCCGCCGGTGGCAGAGCCGGCAGCCGAACGGCCGACCCTGACTGCGACGTCCGCGCCGCTGGCTGTGATTCGCGCCGCGCATGTGGAATACAGCGGACAGGACAAGTCAGAGCGCGCGGATAGGGCGGAAAGAGCCGACAAGGCAGCCTCCCACGCAAACGACAAGTCTGCCGACAAAGCCGCGACAGACAAGCCGGCCGAAAAGTTGGACGCCAAATCCGCCGAAATCCGATCCGAAGGCGCCAGGCCTACGGACGTCATGGCCTCTGAAGCCAAGCCTGATGCCGCCGCTGTACGTGGCGCCGACAAACATCGCAGCCGTGAAGCCGTTCCCGGCGCCGCTGTGCCCACGCCTGGCGTGCCGGCACCTATCGAAGACGAACCCGGCGTAGTCGACGCGGTGCAAACCCGCGTCGCCGATGCGGGCCATTGATTGCCATCGGCGCGCCATTCCCCGCGTGTCGATCTGAACTTGCCGTAGCCCGAATATGAACGCTCCCACTCCCACTGGTTTTCGCTGCGGCATGGTCGCGATCGTCGGCCGCCCGAACGTCGGCAAGTCCACGCTGATGAACGCGCTGGTCGGCCAGAAAGTCAGTATCACGTCGCGCAAGGCGCAGACCACGCGCCACCGCATCACCGGCATCCATACGCTTGAAGACGCGCAGTACATCTTCGTCGACACGCCGGGTTTCCAGACCAAGCACAGCGGCGCGCTGAACCGTTCGCTCAACCGCGCGGTCACGTCCACGCTGAGTTCGGTCGACGCGATCCTGTTCGTGATCGAAGCCGGCCGCTTCGGCCCGGACGACCAGAAGGTGCTCGATCTGATCCCGCCGTCGGTGCCCACGCTGCTGATCGCGAACAAGCTCGATCGCGTGTCGGATAAGGATTCGCTGTTCCCGTTCATGCAGCAGGTGGCCGCGTTGCGCCAGTTCAACGAGATCGTGCCGCTGTCGGCGAAGAATCCGGACGACATCAAGCGTCTGATGGCGACGATCAAGCCGTTCCTGCCGGAAGGCACGCCGATCTACGGCGAAGACGACCTGACCGATCGTAGCGAGCGTTTTCTTGCCGCCGAAATCCTGCGCGAAAAAGTGTTCCGCTGGACGGGCGACGAACTGCCGTACACGAGCACCGTTCTGATCGACAAGTTCGAGACAGAAGGGCGCCTGCGCCGCATTTTTGCGACCATCCTGGTGGAACGCGATACGCAAAAGGCGATGATTATCGGCCAGAAGGGTGCCAAGCTGAAGCAGATCAGCACTGAAGCCCGCCTCGATATGGAAAAACTGTTCGACGGCCCGGTGTATCTGGAAACCTTCATCAAGGTGAAGAGCGGCTGGGCTGATAACGAGGCTGGACTCCGCGCGTATGGGTACGAATGACGCGTGGATGACGCTGAATTCCGACGCTGACCCGGACAACTCGGAGCCGGCAGCGCCGGCACGCGAGCCATCCAAACCCGCTCGCAGTACCAAAAAATCCTCATCGGGTGCCAAAAGCGTTCAGGCTGCTCAAGGCGCCGAAGGCGAGCCGCGCAAAGCGCCGGCACGCCGCGCGCCGCGTACCTCTGCTTCCGATTACCGGATTGCGGAGCAACCCGCTTTCGTCCTGCACAGCTATCCCTACCGTGAGACCAGTCTGATCATCGACGTGCTGTCGCGCGATCATGGTCGTCTCGCGCTCGTCGCGAAGGGCGCGAAGCGTCCGCATTCCGCTTTGCGCGGCGTGTTGCAGACCTTCCAGCCGCTTGCGTTGTCATGGACCGGCAAATCCGAAGTGCGCACGCTGACCGGCGCCGAATGGGTCGGCGGCATGTTGCCTTTAGCGGGTGACGCGCTGCTTTGCGGTTTCTATGTCAACGAACTGATGGTCAAATTCTGCGCACGCGAAGACCCGCATCCGCAACTGTTCCATCACTACGTCGTTACGATGACGCGCCTCGCGCATGACGAACCGCCCGTGCAGGTGCTACGTTCGTTCGAGCGCGTGCTGCTGCGCGAAACCGGTTATGCGATGGCGCTCGATCGCACCGTTGCGCGCAAAGCGGTGCAGGCCGAAGGCCGCTACGTGTTCGATCCGGAGCGGGGCGTGCGCGAAGCATCCGACGATTTGCCAGCGCTTTGGCCGGTAATCGCCGGACAGACCTTGCTCGATATGGAAAGGGACGATTACCATCGAGCGCAGACGGTGGGGCAAAGCAAAACGCTGATGCGCTTTCTGCTCAACACTTACCTTGGCGGCACGCCGCTCGCGACGCGCCAGATACTGATCGACTTGCAGAACTTATGAGCTTCTTTCTTACGTCGCCGAATGTGATTGACCTGGGCGTGAACATCGATCACGTCGCCACGCTGCGCAACGCGCGCGGCACGTCTTATCCCGATCCGATCCGCGCCGCGTTGATGGCCGAAGAGGCCGGTGCCGATGTGATCACGTTGCATCTGCGTGAAGACCGCCGCCATATCGTCGATGCCGACGTGCGCAAGCTGCGGCCGCTGTTGAAAACGCGCATGAATCTGGAATGCGCGGTTACGCAGGAGATGCTCGACATCGCATGTGAAGTTCAGCCGCACGACGTTTGCCTCGTGCCGGAAAAGCGTCAGGAGCTGACGACTGAGGGCGGCCTCGACGTCGCCGGCCAGTTCGAAGCCGTGCGCGCCGCATGCAGGCAACTTGCCGCAGCGAATTCGCGAGTGTCGCTCTTCATCGATCCGGACGAAACGCAAATCCGCGCGGCCCACGAAGCGGGCGCACCGGTGATCGAGCTGCACACCGGCCGCTATGCTGAAGCACACGATCCCGCCGAACAGCAGCGCGAATATGAACGCGTGGTGCGTGCCGTCGAGTTCGGCGCAACGCTTGGCATCAAGGTCAATGCGGGTCACGGCTTGCACTACACCAACGTTCAGCAGATCGCCGCGATCGAAGGTATCGTCGAGCTGAATATCGGCCACGCGATCGTCGCGCATGCGATCTTCGCCGGCTGGGACAACGCTGTGCGCGAGATGAAGGCGATCATGGTCGCCGCCCGTCTCGGCGCAAGCGCTTAAGGCCGCGGCGGCGCCCATGACGATCTACGGCATTGGCACGGACATCGTTCAGGTCAGCCGGGTGGCCGCGGTGATGACACGCACCAATGGCCGCTTCGCCGAGAAGGTGCTCGGCCCGGACGAGCTGCGCGTTTATCACGCGCGCCACGCGCGTTCGGCGGCGCGTGGACTCGCCTTTCTCGCCACACGGTTCTCGGCCAAAGAAGCATTCTCGAAAGCGATCGGCCTCGGCATGCGCTGGCCGATGACCTGGCGCGCGTTGCAAACGCTCAACAAACCCAGCGGCGAGCCGATGGTGGTTGCGTCGGGTGAGCTGGCCGAATGGCTCGATGCGCGCGGCATCACGGCGCGTGTGACGATCAGCGACGAACGCGATTACGCCGTGTCGTTCGTGATCGCCGAAACTGGGGATGGCATGCGAGGATCGGACTCTCCCCACGCGCCGGCCAGCGACGAATAAAAATATCTTGAACGCGGCGCACGTCGGCCGAGTCTCTCTTTGCTCCAGGCTTTTTTCTAGCGGAATTCGATGAAAACCACTCCCGGACCGGTCATGCTCGACGTGGTCGGCACAACGCTGAACCACGACGACAAACGCCGCCTTGCCCATCCGATGACCGGCGGCGTGATTCTGTTCGCGCGCCATTACGAGAGCCGCGCGCAATTGATCGCGCTGACCGATTCGATCCGCGCGATTCGCGACGATCTACTGATTGCCGTCGACCACGAAGGCGGCCGCGTGCAGCGTTTTCGCACTGACGGCTTCACGGTGCTGCCGGCGATGGGCAAGCTCGGCGCGCTGTGGGATAGCGACGTGTTACATGCCACCAAGGTGACGACCGCGGTCGGCTATATCCTCGCGGCCGAATTGCGCGCGTGCGGTATCGATATGAGTTTTACGCCGGTGCTCGATCTGAATTACGGTCAGTCGCAGGTGATCGGCGATCGCTCGTTCCATCGCGATCCGCGCGTCGTTACCTTGCTGGCGAAGAGTCTCAACCACGGCCTCGCATTGGCCGGCATGAGCAATTGCGGCAAGCATTTCCCAGGGCACGGTTTCGCGCAGGCGGACTCCCACGTTGCGGTGCCGGTCGACGACCGCGCGCTCGACGAGATCCTGCGCGAGGACGTGGCGCCGTACGATTGGCTTGGCGTGTCGCTCGGGGCCGTGCTGCCCGCACATGTGGTTTATCCTCAGGTCGACTCGAAGCCGGCGGGTTTCTCGCGTGTCTGGCTGCAGGACATTCTGCGCAAAAAATTGCGTTTCGAAGGCGCTGTCTTCAGCGACGATCTCTCGATGGAAGCTGCGCGCCAGGGTGGCACGCTGACGGAAGGCGCGAGCGCCGCGCTGCAGGCCGGTTGCGACATGGTGCTGATCTGCAATCAGCCGGACGAAGCGGAGAAAGTGTTGGACGCACTGCGTTTCACGCCGTCCAAAGAATCGCAGCAGCGGCTTAAGCGCATGCGGCCGCGCGGCAAGGCGCTGAAGTGGAGCAAGCTCGTAGCCGAGCCGCAGTATCTGCAAGCGCAGGCCTTGTTGCGCAGCGCGTTTGCATGAGCGACCGGTAGGCAACTGGTCAGTAGCCAAAGCGTTTGCATCGAGCAAAAAAACGGCGCCTTTTTCAGGCGCCGTTTTCTATTCAAGCCTGGCCAGCCGCGAAGCCGGCCTCGGCCATTCAGTTCAACCGCATCCGTTGCAGCTTGTTGTACAGCGTCTTCGGACTGATGCCCAGCAGCGAGGCCGCGCGATGGCGCGTGCCGCCGACTGCATCGAGCGTCGCGCGGATCAGCATTTCCTCGACGTCCGCGAGCGGCGTGCCGACGGTGACCTGCACGCGGCTGCCGTTCAGATCGCGTCCGTTGACCGAGCCCGCTTCATCGGCACGCAACGATTCCAGCACGTCGCCTGACGCGTGATAGGCCCGGCGTACACGATCCTGCAACTCGCGCACATTGCCCGGCCATTCGTACGAAAGGCACTCGCGCAGGAAATTCGGCCCGACGTGCTTGGTGACTTCCACGGTGCCGCGCGCGATCGCTTCGTGATTCAGTTCGTCGACAACAGCTTGCGCAATCAGCGCCGGATCTTCGCCGCGCTCGCGCAACGGCGGCAACGTGACGGCGGCCGCTTCGAGACGCAGCGCGAGGTCTTCGTGCAAGCTGCCGTCGGCGACCGCCGCGCGTGGATTTTTCCGCGTCGAGGCGATCAGCCGGAAGTCGGTCACCACCTGATTCGTGCCACCAACCCGCATGAAGGTCTGCGAATCGAGCGCGCGCAGCAGCGCTTCCTGCTGGGCGCGCGGCAGTTCGGCGATTTCGTCGATGAACAGTGTGCCGCCGCTGACCTGCTCGAACAGGCCCGGCTCGCGTTGCTCTGCACCACCAAACGCGCCGCGCTCGTGGCCGAACAGCAGGCTGTCGAGCGAGCGATGCGCCGCGCCGCTACCCGCCGTCCGGCAGTCGAACGTGACAAACGGCCCTTTGCGGCGCCGGCTCATGTCGTGCAGCGTGCGCGCGGCGAGTTGCTTGCCCGTGCCGGCTTCGCCGGAAATCAGCACGGCGGCTTCGGTCGGCGCGATATGTTCGATCGTGTCGTACACATGCTGGATCGCGCCGCTGCGACCCAGTAACGAGCCGAAACGACCGAGTTGACGCAGCGACGCACGCAATGTCTGGACTTCTTCGGTCAGCTCGTAGGGACGCGGAATCCGGGCGAGCAGACTGCGCAGACGCGGAATGTTGACCGGTTTGAGCAGATAGTCCCAGATGCCGTGCCGCAGACCCTCGATCGCGCTCTCCACCGTCGCGTTGCCGGTCATCACAATCACGGGCAAGGCGCCGCCGGGCGGGTGCGCGGGCAGGTGCTGCAACACATCGAGCCCGCTGCCGTCCGGCAGATTCAAATCGACCAGCACGACGTCGGGGATGAAGCGCGTCAGTGCCGCCCGGGCCTCGGCGATAGTGGTCGCGGTGTCGACGGAGAAGCCGTCGGCAGCGAGGATGGCGGACAGGCCTGACAGGCTATTGGGATCGTCTTCAACAATCAGGGCATGTGGCATGGCGAGCGCTATTTTTTAGATGGACGGAATGCCCGGTATGCCGCGCCGATACGCTGGCGCGCGACACGGGCGCGGTGGCTGGCCGGTACTGCCGGTCGAATGCCATACCGCGCGGCCAGCGTTGGCCACGGCGGCAGGAGAGCCGCGGACCAATTGGCATGGACGCGGTACAAGGGGCGATTCGACTCACGTAGTTCTGGTCCTTTGCTTTCAGGGAATGCCCGCTCTGACGCGATGTAACGTTTGGGCAGGGCACCTGTATTTCCTTCATTCGACCGGTCAGAAATCCCGGTTGCTGTCGAAGAAACGTCTTACCTCGAGTTCCGCTTGCTCGCGGGTCTTACCGTATCGTTCCTGGATCAGCCCAGTCAATTTGTCGGCGCGGCCTTCTGCCTTGGTCAGCTCGTCGTCCGTCAATTCACCCCATGCTGTCTTGGCCTTGCCGATCATTTGCTTCCACTTGCCTTCAGCGATGTCGTTATTCATGTCGCATCTCCGGAGTTGAGGAAATAAAGCCTTACGGGCCCGTATCCCAGAGAAGCATGGACTGTGCCAAAGCTAATTACTTAAGCTTATCAATGGTTTGTTTGACGCAAAGCAGGAAGAAACGGGCAGCGGACAGGCATTTTTGAGAAAACCACCGGTAAAGTTTTCCTCAACCATACACGGTGGCGCAAAAAAGAAAAAGCGCCCAATGTGGGCGCTTTTTCCTTGCCATTTTTTCACTACGCCGGATTTGCTCCCGCGCAGGATTCGGGCAGCAGGCGCTTTAGGCGCGGCTGCGGTACTCGTGCGTACGCGTGTCGATTTCGATCTTGTCACCGATGGCGCAGAAGAGCGGCACTTGCAGTTCGAAGCCGGTGGTCAGCTTGGCGTTCTTCAACACCTTGCCCGACGACGTATCGCCCTTGACAGCCGGTTCCGTGTAGGTGATTTCGCGGACCAGCGTGGTCGGCAGTTCGACCGAGATGGCTTTCTCGTTGTAGAACACGACTTCGCAAGCCATGCCGTCTTCGAGGTAATGGAGGGCATCGCCCATCATTTCGCCTTCGACTTCGAACTGGTTGTAATCGGCGTCCATGAACACGTACATCGGGTCAGCGAAGTACGAGTATGTGACTTCCTTGCGCTCCAGCACGACGACGTCGAACTTGTCGTCTGCCTTGTACACGCTTTCCATGCCTGCGCCGGTCAGCAGGTTCTTGAACTTCATTTTGACGACGGCGGAGTTGCGGCCCGATTTGTTGTATTCGGCCTTTTGCACGACCATCGCGTCTGCGCCGATCATGACTACATTGCCGGTGCGGAGTTCCTGTGCGGTCTTCATAAAACTGTCCTGTACGAAATAAGTAGCTTCAACTTTTGCTCAACGGCATACGGCGCAAGCGGCTTCGCTGCTCCTCGCACTCTGTACGGCGCGGCGCCGCTCGGGAGCGGCATCTGCCGGGAGCAGTGCGTGGCGCGTGGCCGGCTTGCCGCAGTGACTCGCGGCGAAGTTGCCAACCTGCAACTCCTGCAATCCGTTACCTGCTTTTTACCCTGTGCGGGCGTGTACACGAGTGGCACCGATCGACAGGATGCGCCCCTTTTTTGACATTTCCACCACTCACATCTGGAGACATACGGAGCGGGGAGCAGATCATGCATCTTTCGATGCCGGGTTCGCCAAGGCCAAGCAGACTGGCTGATGGGTGCGCCTCACGAGTTGCCTGGCAAATTTGCCAGGCGCATTTGCCGAATGAATTTCCCAGGGCAACTCGCTGCGATCGGGCCGCGCTTGCGTCGTCGGCCGTTGGATAACCGCTTATTTTAACTGACTTTTTGCGAACAAGGCCAGATTTCCGGCGAGGTCGCCCACCTTGGCCAGTTCGCCGGCCCATTCGGCCGCGCGTTGCTTCAGCGCTGCGCGGTGGCGCTGGAATTCGGCCCAGTCCGGCCGGCCCGCGCCGTTCCATGCGTGCCAGAAGCGTGCGAGGGCGTCCCGCGCGTCGGTGGGCAGGGTGCGGCCATAGTGAGCGAGCGCTGCGTCGAGCTTTGGCAGATGGGCGTCGTCGGCCTGGGGGTAGATGTGCCAGACAAAGGGTTTGGCGGCCCATTGGGCGCGCACGAACGAATCTTCGCCACGCACGAAATTGATGTCGCTGGCCCACAGCAGCGTGTCGTAGCCGGGTTGCCCGGTAAAAGCGAGTGCGTGGACGCTGAGGCTGCCGCGCCCGGCGTGTGAACCGGCGGCAAACGAAGGCAGGTCGAAAAAACGTGCCACCGCGCCCGAAATGCGGCCTTCCGGCACCAGCAGAACGACCGGCTCGGCGCTGTCGCGCCATTGCTCGAGGAGGCTGTCGACGGCGGGGTTTTCGTAGGCGAACAGCGAGACGACCGTAGCCGTGGCCGGTGGCGGCGCGCAGCCGGTGGTCTTTAGCCACCACGCTTCGCGCGCCGCTTGCGACGCCTCGAAAGCCGTGCGCGCGGCGTCGAGATGCCGTTCCTTCAACACGCCGCCGGTGCCGGGGCCGAGTCCTGGGAAAAAGAAGGTCTTCGTCAGCGCATAGCGGGGATGCGGCGATGGCCGTAGGTGGAAATCCGCGACCCAGTCTTCGGCGCTCAGATATTCCAGGTTGAACCAGACCGGCGCGCGCTCGCGCCGCGCCATCGCGGCGACGTAGATCGGCGGCAGCTCGCAGGCGAATGCCTCGATCACGACGTCAGCCACTTCAAGCGTGTCGCCCGCGTGGGCCGGTTCGTGCCAGTGTTCAATGACGATGCCGCCAACCGCCTGACGCGCGCGATCCAGCGCCAGCGACGGGCACAGCATCTGGAACGCATGCAGATCGTCGACGAACACACGCACCTGCCAGCCGTGTTCGCTCGCCAGTTGCTGCGCGAGACGCCAGCACACGCCGATATCGCCGAAATTGTCGATTACCGCGCAAAAGATATCGCAAGCGATTGCCGTGGGCGCGGCGGCAGGTTGTTCGGCAGGAGGCGTAGCGGAGGACATAGTGGCGTGAGTCGCAGAGTGGGACGGGTGGCGTGGTCGGGTTCTGCAGGGCCTTGCCGGCGGGCGATGCAATCAGGTTCAGCCGCCGGCTTGCACCGATGCATCACGCCGCTCGATGCAGCAGGGTTCGAACGCACGCGGAATGCTCTAAACTGGCGATTCTAAAGCACTCGTCCGCGGTTCCGCGCCTAAGTGGGCATTCAGCTCGCAGCACGCGGGCAGAGGCTTCGCGACACTGTCCCAGCCAACCGATTCTGCATGACCGAACCCGAAGCAACCGACGTTTTTGAGCCGAAAAAATTGCTCGCCCAATTGCCGCATCTGCCCGGCGTCTATCGCTATTACGATACGCAGGGCGCGGTGCTTTACGTGGGCAAGGCGCGCGACCTCAAGAAGCGCGTCTCGAGCTACTTCACGAAGACCCAACTGTCGCCGCGCATCGCGATGATGGTGACGCGCATCGCGCGCGTCGAGACGACCGTCACGCGCTCGGAGGCTGAAGCGCTGCTGCTCGAAAACAATCTGATCAAGGCGCTGGCGCCGCGTTACAACATTCTGTTTCGCGACGACAAGTCGTATCCCTATCTCAAGCTGACCGGCCACAAGTTTCCGCGCATGGCGTATTACCGCGGCTCGGTGGACCGCAAGAATCAGTACTTCGGTCCGTTCCCGAGTGCGTGGGCGGTGCGCGAGAGCATCCAGATCCTGCAGCGCGTGTTTCAATTGCGCACCTGCGAAGACTCGGTGTTCAACAACCGCACGCGGCCGTGTCTGCTGCATCAGATCGGCCGCTGTACGGCGCCGTGCGTCGCGGCAATCAGCGAAGAGGATTACGCGCGCGATGTCGCCAACGCGTCACGCTTTCTGCTCGGCCGGCAGGGCGAGGTGATGAAGGAGCTCGAGCAGAAAATGCATGCCTTCGCGAGTGAGCTGAAGTTCGAGCAGGCCGCAGCGGTGCGCAATCAGATGAGTTCGCTGTCGACCGTGCTGCATCAGCAGGCGATCGAAGTCGGCGGCGATAGCGACGTGGATATTCTCGCGGTCGTCGCGCTCGGCGGGCGCGTGTGCGTGAATCTCGCGATGGTGCGCGGTGGCCGGCATCTGGGCGACAAGGCTTATTTCCCTGCGCATGTGGAAAGCGCGTTGACGATCGGTGAGGGCGGCCTGGAAGAGGGCGGCGACGATGACCTGTTGATCGATGCTGCGACCGGCGGCGGTTCGGCATCTGACGAGGCCACAACCGGGGCGAACGCATCGTCCGATGCAACTGATGCACTCGCGATCGCTCAGGAGATGCCGCTCGAAGAGGACGATGACGAGGCAGACGCGGCTGGCGAGACCGAAGCGGATGATGCGGCCGAGTCCGAACTCGAACCCTCGGCGCCGCGCAAGGGCCGTGCAATCGCCGGCGGCATCGAATCTGAAGTGCTGGAAGCGTTCATCGCGCAGCACTACATCGGCAATCGCGTTCCGCCGGTGCTCGTGGTCAGCCACGCGCCCTCCACACGCGAGCTGGTCGATGTGCTGATCGAGCAGGCCGGCCATAAAGTGACGGTGCTGCGCCAGCCGCAAGGCCAACGGCGTGCATGGCTCGCGATGGCCGAGCAGAACGCGCGGCTCGCGCTCGCACGGCTGCTCTCGGAACAGGGCTCGCAGCAGGCCCGCACGCGCGCGCTCACCGATACGCTCGGCATGGAGTGCGACGACCTCGCGCATCTACGTATCGAGTGCTTCGACATCAGCCACACGATGGGCGAGGCGACGCAGGCGTCGTGCGTGGTGTATCACCATCACAAGATGCAGTCGTCCGAATATCGCCGCTACAACATCACCGGCATCACCCCGGGCGACGACTACGCGGCAATGCGCCAGGTGCTCACGCGCCGCTACGAGAAGATGGTCGCGCAAGCGGCAGCGAACGCTGCGGACGAAGCCGCGGAATTGCAAACCGACGCGTCCGCGGACCCGTCGCTCGCAGCGGATGCCGCGGAGCCGGTAGCGGCCGGCGGCATTCTGCCGACCATCGTGTTGATCGACGGCGGCAAGGGCCAGGTCGAAATCGCGCGCCAGGTGTTCACCGAACTGGGTCTCGATACCGGCATGCTGGTCGGTGTCGCGAAGGGCGAGGGGCGCAAGGTCGGCCTCGAGACCTTGATTTTCGCCGACGGCCGCGCGGCGCTCGAGCTCGGCAAGGAAAGCGCGGCGCTCATGCTGGTCGCGCAGATCCGTGACGAGGCGCACCGTTTCGCCATCACCGGCATGCGGGCGAAGCGCGGCAAGACACGCCAGACCTCGCGGCTCGAAGAGCTCGAAGGGGTGGGCGCAAAGCGGCGCCAGCGGCTGTTGGCGCGCTTCGGCGGGCTGCGTGGAGTGGTCGCGGCCAGCGTCGAGGATCTGGCAAGTGTCGAAGGGATTTCGCAAGCGCTTGCCGAGCAGATCTACCGGCAGTTGCACTGATCCCGGTACGCCAGGCTGCCTGAGGAGCGGCAGGTGGCGGGCCAATAAGTGTCCGCGAGGGGCCCGCAGGCGGCTGATACGCGGTGCTTCGGTGACGCGTGTGCCAGGCCCCGCGCGCCGCATTGCTTGTGGCAGGCCTTGTGACACGGCACAATTGCATCTCCCTTGCCAGACGCTGCGCCTGCCCATGCCGTTTAATTTTCCGATTTTCCTGACCTGGCTGCGGATCGTCCTGATTCCGCTCGTTGTCGGCGTGTTTTATTTGCCCGACATGATGATGAGCCCGGCACACCGCAATCTGGCGGCCGCGACGATTTTCATTCTGGCGGCGCTCACCGACTGGTTCGACGGCTTTCTGGCCCGAAAATGGAATCAGACCTCGGCGTTCGGCGCGTTTCTCGATCCGGTCGCCGACAAGCTGATGGTGACGGCTGCGTTGCTGGTGCTCGTGCAACTCGCGCGGATCGATTCGGCGATTGCGCTGGTGATCGTTGGACGCGAGATTGCAATCTCGGCGCTGCGTGAATGGATGGCGCAGATCGGCGCTTCGAAAAGTGTCGCCGTGAATTCGCTCGGCAAGTTCAAGACGGTGTGCCAGATGGTCGCGATTCCGATGCTGCTGTTCTACGGGCCGTTGCCGTTTGGCGGCGGAGTCTACGTTGACACGCGTGTGTGGGGCCTGTGGCTGATCTATCTGGCTGCGTTCCTCACGATCTGGTCGATGCTCTATTACATGAAACTCGCGTGGCCGCAGATCCGCGAGCGGGGCGGCGTTGCCTGACTGGAAAACGATCGAGGGACAACGCTGGCGGCCGCGGCGTGCCCGAACGTCGCCGACGTATAAGTGAAATCTTTTCGGTTAAAGACATTCGCAAAAGGGGTTGACACGTTTCGGTCGATTCTCCATAATCTCGTTTCTCCGATGCACGCAGTTTGAGGCGACGGTGGCAGTAAGAGTGTAGTTGCGGTAATAAGGCAGCAGTTAGCAGGGCAAAGCAGCACAATGCGGGAGTAGCTCAGTTGGTAGAGCGCAACCTTGCCAAGGTTGAGGTCGCGAGTTCGAGCCTCGTCTCCCGCTCCAAATTTTGAAGCAACGCGTTGTTTGGCGAAGTAAAAGTGCAAGGCGTTGTGAAGTAGGGCAATGCGGGAGTAGCTCAGTTGGTAGAGCGCAACCTTGCCAAGGTTGAGGTCGCGAGTTCGAGCCTCGTCTCCCGCTCCATACATAAGGGGAAGCAACGCTTCCCTTTTTGTTTGGTGGGTCGGTCCTTACGGTTGCCCACCAGACAAATCTGAGAATCTGCAGCTAGGTTCCAGTCCGCTTGCGGCGCGATAGCAAAGCGGTTATGCAGCGGCCTGCAAAGCCGTTTAGGCCGGTTCGACTCCGGCTCGCGCCTCCAGTAGTTGATGTAAAGAAAAGCCCCGACTTGTCGGGGCTTTTCTTTTTTTCGGCCGCATCGAGGCTGAGAGCAACGCGAAGTGACGCGTTCCGGCCATACAGCTCTTGCTGTCATCCGCACGTTTGGCGCGGCGAGCAGGCAGTTGCGCCCGCTTGCTCATCACTTACCACCACTTCAAAAAACAATCGCCGACTTGATCGATTGCAGCGCCGCGCTGTTCAGGAGGTAGTAGCTGTCTTGCGGCGTTCCGCCGCCGAGCGGCGTGAGCTGTAACGTCGTGCCGTCCTTGATCAGGTAGCCCGCGTAAATTCCACCATTGTTCTGATAGTAGACACGGTAGTCGGTCGCCGTCGCGCCCAGCGCCGTGTTGGCGACCCATGCCCGCGTTCCG
Organism: Paraburkholderia sediminicola; assembly: GCF_046026855.1. Taxonomy (GTDB): domain Bacteria; phylum Pseudomonadota; class Gammaproteobacteria; order Burkholderiales; family Burkholderiaceae; genus Paraburkholderia; species Paraburkholderia sediminicola_A. Next base: position 216,546 of record NZ_JAQQET010000004.1, read on the forward strand.
GCGAGCGTGACGATCTGTCCATCGCTAATCTGATAAGTCTTGCCGTCTGTCGTGCTCGCGTAGGGAAAGAAATTTTCCAGCGTCGAAATCGTGGCGGAGCACGGCGTCGGATTGCTCCCGGTCGTGGCGGGCGTGAGGCAGTCGTACGTGAAGGCCTCGTCGCCGACCGTGTGCCTGACGACTTTGATGTAGGCCGCGCCCGTTTGCCAACTGGCCTGCTGGTTGTACAGCGATTGCCCGTTCAACGTATTCGTGAGAACGCCAACGGCGCTGTTCGCAAAGAGCTCGGCGGGTGAGGCGGAAATCAGGCCGCTTAGCGGCACCACGGTGTAGCTGGTGCCAAGCAACGTGCGAAGCACTGTTTTACCGTCCGATGTCAGATAATCTATCTGGACATTCGCCCCTGAATAACTGATCCGGGCTTGTGGCGGAGACGCGGAGGTATTGACGGCGCCGTTGACGAGTAAGCGCGTTGCCGCCATTGCCGGAACCTGCAGTGTGGACGACACAGAGGTGTACGTTTCGGTCATCAGCTGCGCCTCATTTGCGGGGCTTTGCGCGACGCTCGAGTCCTCGGTGTAGAAGACACTGCTCGGGTTGACGGTCAGTGCGCCAGTCGACGATGTGCTAATCGACAGGCTGGCGCTCAGATAGTGCATACCGCCGTTCGCCGCGAGCGCGACACTTTCGTAGTTCTTTTGCGCGTCACTCAGATTCGAACTGCTTGCTGTCGACCCCGAACTACCCGACGAGCCTCCCCCGCATGCAGACAAAAGAAGGGCCGCTCCCGCAGCCAGAATTGATTGTCTATTTACTAATTGTCTTTTATATACTTTCATTTTTGATTTTTTGTCTTTCAATTTTATTCTAATGATTCTTTAAAAGCCCCGAATGAAGCATTGATCGTTAGCAGTTCGATTCCGGTCATGTAAAGTATCTCATCCTGCTTCGCATATTCGGAAATATCGTTAGATATACGATGCATGGGTTCTCGATTTTTCCAGGTCGAGAAAGCACGGGGCAGGGCAAACCCGCTGTTAATACAACACTTCGACCAATGAAAAAAATCATAACCGCTGCTGTGCTGTTTACCGTTGGGTTGCCACTGCTGGCGATCGCGCAATCGGCGCCACCGCCTGCCATTAAGGGTGGAGATTCGTGGACCTACGTGAACACCTTTGAGAAAGCGCCTTCAACTTGGCGTCAGTCGCACGACGAAGTGACGGTTTTGCGCGCAACGCCTTCCCACATCTACTACACATCGAAGCAGTCGGGATCGACTCAGGCGCCGAGTGAGGTGATCGCAGGCGCCGACTGGAGCCGCGAACGGAACGTGAATGGCGCCGAGGTTGTCGTCAATCGACCGTTCCTTTTCCCGCTATCGCCGGGCAAAACCTGGAACCTGGAATATACGGAACTGCATCCGAACAAGGCCTTCGCTTCGCAGAAGTGGAGCAGCCAGTATCGGGTGGTGGGCATTGAAACCGTCGAGGTGCCGGCGGGGAAATTCCAGGCGATTAAAGTCGAAGCGGAAGGCGAATGGGTTGCGCAGATCGAGCCGACCCAGACCATCACTCAAGCCGTGCAGACGCAGCAGGGCGATACCGCCATGGTGACTCACGCACAGAAAACAGGTCCCGCCCAGGTCACCGGACGCACCTATAAAGCGTTCTGGTATGTGCCTGAGATCGGCCGCTGGGTGAAATCAGTGGAAGAATATTACGGCAGTAATGGCGTGCGAAACGAGCGCTATACAGGTGAACTGGAGTCGTTCAAAAGAAGCACGGAATGATTGGAATGCGTGCGATTAAACTGTCAGCTTTTGCAGCGTTAGAAAAAAGCCCCAAACACCTGGGTTTTTTTCTAGTAGCTGTTTACTGTGAAACTGGCCAGGCATGCGTATTCCAAACCTTGAACGCCGCTCCTTCTACTTGCGCCTGATTTACGCGCTCTGCCTCTGCGGCGCCACCTGGACACATCTGCAAGTGGCGCTCGTCCACGGACTCTGGTGGGACTACGGCGGCGTGGCACCGCTGACGCGAGTCTACTGGACGTCACTGCTCTTCATTGATCCGCTAACGGTTCTGCTACTGCTGTTGAGTCCACGAGCGGGACTGATCCTCTGCGTCGCGGTCATCGGGACAGACGTGGTGCACAATTCATGGTTCGCGCTGCATCATCCGATCCGCATGGACCTGTACCTTTCGCAGATCGTCTTTCTGCTGTTCGTCGCGTTCACGGTGCGAACCGCCTGGCGAGGCGCTACAAGCCGGTCCGCCGCGCTGCGCGCCGTCGATTGAATTTGCCCGATTGCCTCTTTGCGCAATTGCCCGTCCACACGAGGCTGCATGTACCTACAACTCACCGGCACGAACGTCCGTCTGCTCGGCTCGATGCATCTGTTTCCGGCAACGAGCCGCCGAACGCCGCCGTGGGTCGCCGAAGCGTACGACTGGGCCGAATCGCTGGTCTTCGAATCCGATCCACCGACGATCCTGCCGTTTCTGAAGACTCGCCCACCGGGTGGTGCCAACCCGTTGCAGCCCTTGCTCTCCGCCGATGCCTGGAATCAGCTACAAGCTGTGTGGCCTGCGGAAGGTCCGTTGGCGCCGCTCGTCGATCTGCGTCCATGGGCCGCACTGATCGTCGCGCCGACGCTGTTTCAGCAGGTTGTTGAAGGCGTCGAGCCGCGCATGCTGCGCTCGGCGCTGACGCAAGCCAAACCGTACCAGTATCTCGAGACTGCGCAGGACGTGGCGGCGTCGCTCGAATCGATTCCGCTTGAAGCGGTCGGCACCGCGCTCGGCATGCTGATGTCCGATCTCGCCGAGCCGCAGCGTACGCTGGAGCGGATGCACGCCGCCTGGCTAAAGGGTGATCTGCCGGCCGTGCACCAGATCGCCGTCGAGTCGCCGATGTTCAACCTGCCCGGCATCCGCCACGCCATTCTCGATGCCCGCAATCGCGCGTGGGCGGCGCGCGTGACGGGGTTGCTCGGGCGACCGGAGCGGACATTGGTGGTGGTCGGCGCGCTGCATTTGTGTGGGCCCGGTAACCTGATCGACTGTCTCGCACAGCCTGTCGAGCCGGTATTTGGCGCGCCATAGCCTAAGGCCGCCACGCGCGGCATAATTCCGCATTGCCGCCGCTCGTTAAGGCGCGCCTCTTTTGAAGACTTTCCATGACTGAACCGCAGCAAACCGCCGCCACGCGACTGGCGCAACTCGAATGGCGCTGGAAAGCGTTCGAAGACCTCACGACCGCCGAGGTCTATGCGATGCTGGCTGCTCGCAGCGCAGTGTTCGTCGTCGAGCAGAACTGCGTGTATGACGATATCGACGGGCTTGATTCAGATGCCTGGCACCTGTTCGCCTTTGGTCCCGGCGACGCATCCAGCAACAAGCGCTCACCGCTCGCGGGCTATCTGCGCGTGCTGCTGCCCGACGCCGACGACACCGATATCCGCATCGGCCGTGTGCTGACAACAGCGGACTTCCGCGGCATCGGCCTCGGCAACGCGATGCTCGAGCGCTCGCTCACGCATATCCGCGCGCAGTGGCCCGGTACGCCGATTCGTTTGCATGCGCAGGCGCATCTGCAAGGTTTCTACGGCGCATTCGGCTTTACGCCGGTGTCGGAGATACACGAAGAGGACGGCATCCCGCACGTGTGGATGCGTTCGGCCTAAGCGAGGTTGCAACCCGGCTCGGCTCGGCGCGCGCCGACCGGCTTCAAACGCCGCGACTTCAACCGATTCGAAATGTTCAGCGGTGGCTGCTCGCAGGCGCTGACGCGGTTTGCGCCAAGGCTTGCGTCGCCTTTACGCGCCGCTCGCCGCGCAGACGTCCGCGTGCTGACAATCGCATCCAGTGACGCAACGCCACCAGTGAGCCGATCACGCTCATCATCGAACCCGGAATCCATAGCAACAGCCCGCCGATCTGCTGATCGCGCATCGGGCTCAGCCATGTGAAGGCGCGGCCGCAGATCGAGTAGATCGGATACAGTTCATGCGGCGTAAAGAAGATAAACGCGCCGAGCATGATCTGCGGCGGAATCGCGGCGATCACCACCAGTACGCGCTTGCCGGGTGACAAACGCGCCGGTGGCGCTGGTCGCGGATCGAGCACGAGCCACCAGAACAGCAAGCCGTCGATCACCATGCTCCAGTTCATCACGCGATAAAGCCGCCAGTCGAGCATTGCCACGAAATGGATCGGCGACATCAGCCAGAAGTAGATCAGCCCAACGAACAACGTGACGGCGACCACCGGGTGCATCACCACGTCGAGCAGCTTGCGTACCACCGGAGTCTCCAGCGCGGGCCTGACGAAACGCTGCCGCCAGCCGAAGGGAATGCCCGCGCGCAACGCGGCGCCCGGATAAGAGAGCGCGATAAAGAACGGCCCAAGGTGATGCAGCACCAGATGCTGCGCGCGATGCATGAAGAACTCATGCTCGAAGAAATAATCGAGCCGCGTATGCAACGCGACATACAAGGCGACCAGCCCGAACCAGAAGGAAATGCGTCGGGGAATCGACACCTTCGCCTTGTGCGCGCCGCGCACGAAAAGGATCGCCGGCACCAGCAAGGCGATCACGACGGTCGGCGAAAACTCCCAGGGATCGAGCCAGTAGAGCAGGTTCATTGCAGGGCGTTACTTGGTCTGGGCGGGCGACTTGACGGCGAACGGCGTATCGAGCGTTTCACCGTCGGAGAACTTCAGCGTGAGATGCACGGTGTCGCCCGGTGCGATTTTGTGCTTCGCGTCTTCGAGCATCACGTGATAGCCGCCTGGCGCAATCGCCACCTGGCCGTGCGCGGGCACCGTCAGCTTGTCGACCATCACCATCTTTTGCGTTGAACCGTTCGACACGGTTTGATGCAGCATTGCGTCGCCGTAGTCGTTGCTGGAAATATCGACGAGGTCGACTGGCTTGTCGCTCGCGTTCACCAGCGTCGCGTAGCCGGCGGCGGGCAGGTTGTTCGGCAACCAGCGCACCCATGCGTCCTTGACGCTGATCGCCTGAGCGCCGGCGGCGTTCGCGATCGAGGCAAAACCGAACGAGAGGGCGAGGGTGCAGCTCAGTGCGGCGAAAGTTTTGATCTTGGTCGACATGGATGAACTCAGGAAAGGTCAGGAACGGTCATCAATGATACGGCGCAGGTCTTGTGCGATCGCATCAGGGGTATCGTGATCGGTGGCGAGCAGGCGCGCGTGGCCTTGCTGGTCGAACACGTAGACGGCCGAGCTATGGGTGACTTCGTAGTTGCCGTTGGGGTCGCGCTTTTCCATCTGATAGGCGACACGGTAACGCTTGGCGAGCGACTCGATCTGCCAGTCGGTGCCGGTCAGGCCTTCGGCGTGTCGCGAGTCGAAGGCGCCGACGTAGTCGTGCAAGGCTTTGGGCGTGTCGCGTGCCGGGTCGACAGTGATGAACAGAATGCGCACTTTTTGCGCATCCGGGCCGAGTTTGCCGAGTACCTGCATCAGGCGGCCCATCGTTTCGGGACAGACGTCCGGACAATGCGTGTAGCCAAAGTAGACGAGCGAGGTGCGGCCTTTAAACGAATCGCCAGTGACGGTGCGGCCGTCATCGCCGGTCAGCGTGAAATCGAGATCCGGCAAGTGGCCGGTCACGTTGGTCAACTGGAACGGTTCGGCGCGATGCGTGCAGCCGGTTAGCGCACCGAGCACGCCCACCATGACGGTCAGTGCGAACAGGCGCCCGGGCCACGAGCGGCGTGGCGTTACGAGGTTCAACTGCAGATGGCGGGACGAGAGAATGGGGAACAAAGCAGGGTTCAATGACTCGATTGAATAGCGGCGCGTGACGTTGCCCATGAATGGACGCGGCGTGGTTCGTGCAAGGCGCGCAGCCCGTCATAGTGTGCAAATAGGGTTGTCACTGCAATGGTCTGCGTGGCTGCGACTGTATCGCAAAATGTCCGGCGACGTCGTGCAACGCCCGCGGGCGCGCGGTTTGCGAGGCAATTTGACGCAGGCGGCTGAAAGCTCGCTGAAGCCAGATTGTTCTCTTTTTGAACGCAATTGTGAGCTGCATCGGCCGAGCCGCCCGGTCAGGCTTGTGTCCAGGCTTACTTTCTCGAAAAATTGACGGATGCGCGGTAAGATGCGCACACTTTTCCGGCCGCAGAAGGCTGAAAGGCAAAATTAACCGATGCAAGCACTTCCGGCTGTTCTGTCTCCGAGCGAGACGGCATTTTTCTTCGACTTCGACGGTACGCTCGTCGAACTCGCGCCCACGCCGGACGGCGTGCTGGTGCAACCGCGCGTCATCGCGTTGCTGAGCGAGTTGCGCAGTCTCACGAACGGTGCGGTTGCGATCGTGTCAGGCCGCGGCATCGATAGCATCGACGGTTTTCTCGGCATGCCCGATCTGCCGATCGCCGGTCTGCACGGCGCCGAACGGCGCGACGCGAACGGCGACACGCAGCGCATCGGCTTTCACGACGAGCGCCTGTTGCGCATGGAGCAGGTGCTCGCGCAGGTTGTCAACGACCATCCCGGCATGCTGCTCGAAATCAAAGGCGCCGCGCTGGCCTTGCATTACCGCAACGCGCCCGACCGCGAGCCGGTGGCGCGCGAGGCAACCGAGCGGCTGGTTGCCGATTACCCCGGCTCATATGTGTTGCAGCCGGGAAAGATGGTCTACGAAATCAAACCGAAGGACGTCGACAAGGGGCGGGCGATGCGCGCGTTCCTGGAAGAGCCGCCGTTCGTCGGCCGCAAGCCGGTGTTTGCCGGCGACGATCTGACCGACGAGAAAGGCTTTGCCGTCGTCAATGAGCGCGGTGGCCTGTCGATCAAGGTGGGCGCGGGCGATACGATGGCGCATACGCGCGTCGACTCGGTAACGGCGCTGCTCGACTGGCTGGAATCGATTGTCGCGGCCGCGCGCGGAGCGTGATGGTCAGGCCGTATCGTTCAACGTATATGACTTACTGCATCGGGAACCGCGCTTCATGAGCCGACTGATCATCGTATCGAACCGGGTCGCACCTATTTCGGAAGGCGGCCCGGCCGCAGGCGGTCTGGCGGTTGGCGTGTACGACGCGCTGAAGGAAACCGGCGGCATGTGGTTCGGCTGGAGCGGCGACGTGCTCAGCTCGGGTCAGCCGCAAATCAAGGTCGAAGAGCGCGGGCCGGTGACCTTCGCGACCATCGCGCTGATGCGCCGCGACTACGACCAGTACTACCGCGGTTTTTCGAACGCCACGCTGTGGCCGGCGTTCCACTACCGCGCCGATCTGGTTCAGTACGACCGGCACGACTTCGAAGGCTATTGCCGCGTCAATGCGTGGCTCGCCCAGCAACTCGTGCCGCTCTTGCGCGAAGACGACGTGATCTGGGTCCATGACTATCACCTGATTCCGTTCGCCCAGGCGTTACGCGCGGCCGGCGTGAAAAATCGCATCGGGTTCTTTCTGCATATTCCGTTTCCGGCGTCGCAGGTGTTGCTGGCGGTGCCCCCGCATCGTGAGCTGGTTGAAGCGCTGTGCTCGTTCGATCTGCTCGGTTTTCAGACCGCGCCGGATTTGCGGGCGTTCTGCGATTACATCGTCAACGAGGCGAACGGCACGGTCGACGTGTCGGGCAACGGCCCGCTGAGCGTTCATGCGTTCGGCCGCAGCTTGCGCGCGGCGGCTTATCCGATCGGCGTCTATCCGGATGAAATCGCCGAGCTTGCGAAAGCGGGCGAGCGCGGCAAGCCGGTACGCACCATGAAGACGGCGCTGCATTCGCGCAAGCTGATCATGAGCGTCGACCGCCTCGATTATTCGAAGGGTCTGGTCGAACGTTTTCGTGCGTTCGAGCGCCTGCTGGAGCATTTCACCGCGCAACGCAACAAGGTCTCGTTCCTGCAAATCGCACCGCCGACGCGGGCCGACATGCACGCCTATCAGGACATCCGCCTGCAACTCGAAGGGGAGTCGGGGCGCATCAACGGCCGCTTCGCCGAGTTGGACTGGACGCCGATCCTGTACATCCACAAGCAGTACGAGCGCTCGGTGCTCGCCGCGTTGTTTCGCACGGCGCATGTCGGCTACGTCACGCCATTGCGCGACGGCATGAACCTCGTCGCCAAGGAGTATGTGTCGGCGCAGGATCCGGACAATCCGGGCGTGCTCGTGCTGTCACGCTTTGCCGGCGCCGCGCAGGAACTGGATGGCGCGTTGATCGTGAATCCGGTGGATATCGACGGTATGGCCGAGGCGCTTGCCAGCGCGCTGGAGATGCCGCTTGCGGAGCGTCAGGCGCGTCATCGCGACATGATGGTGCAACTGCGCGAGAACAACGTCTCGGTGTGGCGCGATAACTTCATGCGCGATCTGCAGAGCGTGGATGGTGCGAGAAGCACCAGAACTGTGAAAGTGCGTGCTGGGTCGGGTAAGAAAGCCACGCGCGAAACCCTGGCCGGATAGGCGGCCTTCAGCCCGGTTACAACTGCCCGTGAAAACAGAAAAGCCGCTTTTGAGCGGCTTTTCTGTTTGTTGCTGACGTAGCAAGCGGGCGGCGCGTTGCTTAGACGACGTGCTGCTCGTCTACTTTCTTACCGCCGATGTGCAGCGTCGTGCCCTTGCCGTACTGCTTCGAGAGCAGATCGCGATACAGGCCCGGCCGCTGGCGCAACTCTTCGGGACTGCCGTCGTCGATCACCTTGCCCTGGCTCATCACGATGATCCGGTCGAAGTTATTCAGCGTCGACAACCGGTGTGCGATCGCAATCACCGTGCGACCCACCATCAGCCGGTCGAGCGCCTTCTGGATCGCTTCTTCCGACGCGCTGTCGAGTGCCGAAGTGGCTTCGTCGAGCAGCAGGATCGGCGCGTTTTTCAGAATCGCTCGCGCAATCGCGATCCGCTGGCGCTGTCCGCCGGACAGCTTGACACCGCGGTCGCCGACGATGGTGTCATACCCTTCCGGCATGGCTTCGATGAAGTCGCTGCAACGGGCTTCGCGCGCGGCGGTGAGCACTTCTTCCCGGCTTGCTTCAGGGCGGCCATAAGCGATGTTTTCGTACACCGTGCGATGGAACAGCGAGATATCCTGGGGCACCAGTGCAATGGTATGGCGCAGGCTGTCCTGGGTGATCGTGGCGATGTCCTGGCCGTCGATCTTGATTGCGCCGCCCTGCGTCTCGTAGAAACGCTGCAGCAGTGCCAGCACGGTGGATTTACCCGCGCCCGACTTGCCGATCAGGCCGACCCGCTGGCCCGGCTCGATATGCAGATCGAAGTGGTCGAGAATCGGCCGGCGGCGCGGATAGGCAAACGTCACGCTTTCGAAATCGACCCGGCCGCCTTGTGGCACGAGTTCGGTGGCGCCGTCGCGATCCGGCATGCCGTGCGGCTCGAGCAGGGTGCGAACGGCTTCCGCGAGCCGCGCGACGTGCTGCGTGACGTCGACCAGCGCCACGGCCAGATCGCGCGTGCCGTGCAGAATCGTGAAGCCGAGCGAGCTGACCAGCACGATATCGCCGGAGGTTGCCTTGCCTTGATCCCACAGCCACAGCGCCCAGCCCAGCAAGCCCGCCGACAGCAGCGCGGTAATCACGGCATGCAGCAGGCGCAGCTTTTCCAGATAAAGCAGGCTCTGCTGGCGCGCTTCCATTTCCGCTTTGACGGTCGCACCGAAACGCTGCTGTTCGCGAAACGTCATGCCGAACGCACGCACGAGGCCCATGTTGCTGATCACGTCGACCAGTTCGCCGTCCACCGACGCGGCTTTCGTGGCGAAATGGTGATGCCGCGCCGAGCCACGCCCAGCGAGCTTGTAAAGCACGACCGACAGAATGGCCGAACACAGCATGAGGCCGCCTGCCATCAGCGGATTCACGGCGATGATCATGACAATTGCGCCGAGCACCGCGATACACGGCGGCAGCACGTTCCAGGCGGTGGTGTTTTCGGCGGTGTAGACCGCATTCGAAGTTGCCGTGATGCGGCTCGCCAGCATGCCCGGCTGTTTCTCCGAGTAGTAAGTAGGCGAGTGCCCGCTCAAATACTGGAACAGGTCGCGCCGCAAGTCGCCGGTGACAGCGACGAACGTATGCGCGGCAACCCAGCCGCCGACCCGCCACAGCATGTTGTCGGCGGCGATCAGGCCGACCAGGATGGCGAACGCGCCCCACAGTGGACCTGGGTGATGCCGGCCTTCGCCGAGCACGTCGATCAGATGCTTGATCGCGTATTGCGAAGCGAGCGCACAGCCCACGGCCGCAAATACGCTGCACAGGACGATCGCATGGGCGAGCGGATGGCGGCGGATAAAGCGGAAAAGAAACGCAAGCGGCCTATGCGCATAGCTCGCAAGCTTTGCGTTCTGGGCATTACGCTGGGCGATGGTTAAGTGTTCCAATTGATCGTGAGGTTTGGTGTGTTCAGGTTGTGCATGCAAGGCATGGGCCACAGCAAAAGCGTTCGCCGCGAAGCCGATGCTTCGCATTGTAAACATGCAAAAGCGATTGCGCCCTGTGTATCCGGGCAATGGCGCGACTGATTTCGCGATAGACGACCGCGACCTACTGTTGCTCGACCCGCCGATGGAGCGGTGGTTCACGCAGGTTGCGGAATATTTCGGGATATAATTACAAATTGCATTCAACTGCGGTGCGGCAATTCTTCAATGCCTGCCGGCAAAGTTGACACAGGAGCTTACAGCTGCCGCCTTCGGGTCAGCGTTACAAGTCAGTTGCTACTGTAGAACTGTCTTATAAAACAAGGGTTTGTAAAGTGTTTCACCTTTGTAACAACGTAAAGACTTTGAAATGTTGTGGTGCAGCGAGATGCCCGGCACCGATAATGCATGCTTTGTTGGCCCACCGAAATTTCTGACAGTTTGTCAACGTAGGTGCCATGTGTGCGTTTACCGGCACATGCGCAGACAGCGAACAGCTGAACTGGGCTCACTACCCAAGCGATCCATCGCAGGATTTCTCGAAAGAATCAGGCCCGCGCCGGCATATCCGGCCAGACTGCCCTGGCGAGCAAGCGAGTCGCTTTTACCAAACGCAGTATTTTTGCCTGATTTTTTACGAGGAGTTCTTCATTATGCGAATCGCTCAAATCGCTCCCTTGCACGAGGCGGTTCCTCCCAAGCTTTACGGTGGTACGGAACGCGTAGTGTCCAACTTGACCGAAGCGCTGGTTGAGCAGGGCCATGACGTTACGCTTTTCGCAAGCGGTGATTCGCAAACCTCGGCGAAACTCGAAGCCTTCTGGCCGCAGGCGCTGCGCCTCGACCCGACCATCCGCGACGTGATGGCGCCGCACATGCTGCTGCTCGAAGAAGTGCGCCGCCGCGCGGACGAATTCGACGTGCTGCATTTCCACATCGATTACTACCCGTTCTCGCTGTTCGCCCGCCAGCCGGTGCCGTTCCTGACCACGCTGCATGGCCGCCTCGATCTACCGGAACTGCAACCGATCTTCAATACGTTCAGCGACGTGCCGGTGGTGTCGATTTCGGACAACCAGCGCATCCCGCTGCAACAGGCGAACTGGCTGCAAACCGTTTATCACGGTCTGCCGGAAAACGTGCTCACGCCGATCAAGGACGTCGAGCCGGGCTACCTCGCATTCCTCGGCCGCGTCTCGCCGGAGAAGGGTCTCGACCGCGCGATCCGCATCGCCGGCCAGGCGGGCATGAAGCTCAAGGTCGCCGCCAAGATCGACAAGGCCGATCGTGCCTATTACGAAGAAGTGATCAAGCCGCTGATGGCACTCCCGCACGTCGAATACATTGGCGAAATCGGCGAAGCCGAAAAGCGTGAATTTCTCGGCAACGCGCATGCACTGGTGTTCCCGATCGACTGGCCAGAGCCGTTCGGCCTGGTGATGATCGAAGCCATGGCGTGCGGTACGCCGGTCGTCGCGTTCAATCGCGGTTCGGTGCCGGAAGTGATCGAAAACGGCGTGTCGGGGTTCGTCGTGGAAGACGAAATCAGTGCGGTTGCCGCTGTGAAGCGTCTGCACACGCTGCCGCGCGCCAAGGTGCGTGCAGCGTTCGAATCGCGTTTCTCGTCGAAGGTAATGGCGCAGAACTACGTCGCCACCTACGAAGAGCTGCTGCGTCAGAAGCATCGCACGGTGCTGCGCGAAGTCAACGCCAGCTAATGTGCGGTAAGTAAAGGCAGTTGGACCGCCTTGCTGGAGCGCTTTCGGCGCCCCAACTCGGCGCCCCCAGCGATCAGATGGTCCGGCTGCGCCCCAGGAACGCCCCGCGTGCATCTCGCCCACGGGGCGTTGTTGCGTGAGCGCCGCGTTTTGGCGCGTGAGTGGCAGAAAGTACGGTTTTGGGGCCGGCAGCATGAGCCTGTCTCCGTAATATCCCTATAATGGCCGTGCCGCAAATTTGGCTGCGGCGCCGCCGACGACAGGAGGATGCCTTGGCGAGAACGAAAGAGACGCGTGCGAACGCGGCGCCCGGCGCCGGAACGATTTTCGCGCTGCGCGCCATCGGTCTCGTGCTCCTCGCTCGTTGGCTTTTTTCGATGGCGCAGATGGACCTGGGCTCGTCGCTGTCGGCGATGGTGTCCTCGCCTTGGGCGTGCATCAACCTGGTGTTCCTGTTCCTGCTGATCTTCCTGCCGGGCGCGCGTGCCGTGGCTGAGCGTCCGCTGCATCCGTTGCCACAATGGTTGCGGCAAGCGCTGCGCGTGTTTGCTTTCCTTGGATTCCTGTTTGCGGTCTGGTCGGTCGGTGCGTTTGCGGCGAGCGCCGGCTGGCGGCGCGCTGCACAGGCGGTGGCGGCCACCAACGGCTGGCTGTTGGCGGCACCGGCGTTGTACGCGGCGGTCGTGTGGATTTGCCGGCCGCGCGCACTGTGGCGAACCAATATCGCCGCACGACGCTTTGCGATCGGCCGCTATGCGGTCGCGCTCGATCCGGCCACGCGCACAGTGGTCGTCTGGGCCGAGCGTCGCAAGGTGGGTCAGTACGACGCCCGCGAATTGTCCGTGCGATGGGCGACGGGTCAAGGCGGGAGCGCAAGGCCGACGCCTGCTCCTGCGGTGGCGTTCGGTGTTGCCGGCGAACCAGGTGGGCCTGCTGCGCCGCTCGGCTCGGCCGGCGGCGCGCCAGCGTTGGCGCGCAGTGGTTTTGGCCGCCGTCCCAAAATCGAATTGCTGTGGGATTCGCCGGCTGCGGCAGGCCACAATCGACAAACCGTGTTCCGCGCCGCACTGACTACCGAGGGCGATCGGGTCGCCGCACGTGCGCTCGACACATCGTTGCAGCAAGTCTGAATCTGCCGCATTGTTCAGTCGGCCGCACCCGGCGGCCGAAGCTGGCGTCGTAAAGTAAGCTGTAGTCGATAATAATAAGAAGAAGTGCCGCCCCGCGTTTCCAGTGGGCGAGTGGGACATACATCGATCGTATTGCGTCGTTTGCAGGAGTCGCTATGCTGGTTCGCTGGTTGCTTGCCGCCCTTCATCTGCTCGCTTTTGGCTTCGCCCTTGCGTCGATTCTCCGGCGTACCTGGTCGCTGCGGCGAGCCAGCGTGCCCGCAGCGTTGCGATCCGTATTCCGCGCCGACACGAGATGGGGTATTTCGGCGCTGGTGCTGATCGTCACCGGTCTGATGCGCGCCTTCGGCAGTTTCGAAAAGGGCGCCGACTACTACCTGCATGAGCCGCTCTTTCACGTCAAGATGACGCTGCTCGTGCTGATACTCATCCTCGAAGTCCCGTCAATGCTCGCGCTGATGCGTTGGCGCGCCTCTGTCAGAAAAGGCACTCCACCTGATTTGCGAAAAGCGCGTTTGTATGCGCATCTCAGCGTGATCCAGACGGTGCTGCTGGTGTTGATGGTGTTCGCGGCTACCGGCATGGCGCGCGGTATCGGGTTGCCTGCGGGCGTGGTCTAGTCGCGCGTTGAAGCGCTGGCCGGTTCGATCGCGTTCGTCGCATTGGACAGCGATGCGCCGAATGCATGCAGAACCGTCAAGCGGGTTACGTGAGAATCGTGGCGGATGAACGAAGGAGGGCGTGCGTAACCCCAGCAGAAAACGCCGCTTACCGGCGGCTTCTGCGTGACGCTCCGCACGCTTGCAACAATTTACTTCTCTACCACCAGGCTTGAATCATCGAGCCGATTCGCCTTCGCGCCGTCGGTCTTGTGCGTGATCTCCGAATCGCTCAAGCCCTTGATCAACTCCAGCGCCTGACGTTCGAACAGCCGCCTGTAGAGGCCGTTCTCGAGTCTGATCAACGCCTCGTGACTGCCTTCCTCGGTGACCTTGCCCTTGTCCAGCACCAGCAGCCTGTCCAGCGCGCGCACGGTGGAAAGACGGTGCGCCACCACCAGTGTCGTGCGGCCGACCATCAGCCGCTCCATGGCGTGCTGGATAAGCACTTCGCTTTCGCTGTCGAGGCTCGAGGTCGCTTCGTCCAGAATCAGGATCGGCGCGTCCGCGAGAAACGCCCGTGCGATAGCCACGCGCTGACGTTCGCCACCCGAGAGTTTGACGCCGCGTTCACCCACCAACGTGTCGTAACCTTGAGGCAGTGTCGCGATAAAGTCATGCGCACTGGCGAGCCGCGCGGCGCGTTCGATCTCGGCGCGGCTTGCGCCGGGCCGTGCATAGGCGATGTTCTCCGCCAGCGAGCGGTGAAACAGCAACGGCTCCTGCTGCACGATCGCGATCTGGCTGCGCAACGACGCCTGCCGTACACGGGCAATGTCCTGACCGTCGATCGTGATCCGGCCTTCCGAAATGTCGTATAGCCGCTGGATCAGCTTGATGAAGGTCGTCTTCCCGGAACCCGAGTGCCCAACCAGCCCAACGCGTTCTCCTGGCGCGATACGCACGGAGAAGTTGTCATAGAGCGGCGTGGTTTTCGCGCCATAGTGGAAAGTGACGTGCTCGAAGCGAATCTCGCCTTTGCCGATCGCGATCGGGCCCGCGCCGGGGCGGTCTTCGATACCTAACGGCTGGTTCTCCAGCGACACCAGTTCTTCCATGTCGTTGACCGAACGCTGCAGGTTGCGGATGTGCATACCCACATCGCGCAGATAGCCTTGCAGCATGAAGAACATCGTCAGCGCGAACGTGATGTCGCCAACGCTCGCTTCACCGCGTACCCACAACAGCAACGCGACGCTGAGAATGGAGGCCTGGATTGCCACCAGCATGCCACCCTGCAAGCCGCCGTTGATCGTGCCGCGCGTCCACGTCCGGCGCGTGCGATGACGCCACTTGCCGATCACGCGTTCAAGCAGAACCTCTTCACGCTCTTCGGCGCCGAACGCTTTCACCACGCCATTGCAGCTGACGGCGTCGGCGAGGGCGCCGCCCATACGCGTGTCCCATGCGTTAGCGAGCCGTGCGGCGGGCGCAACGACGCCGAGCGACACGGCCACGGTCACCGTGATATACAGCACCGAGCCGATACCAACGACCGCGCCCATTACCGGCCAGTGCCAGCCGAGCAGCACCGTTGCGCCGACCAGCATGGTCAGCGATGGCAGCAGCGCGACCAGCAACGTGTCGTTGAGCAGATCGAGCGCCCACATGCCGCGCGTGATCTTGCGTACCGTGGATCCGGCAAAGCTGTTGGCGTGCCAATCCGTCGAGAACCGTTGCACGCGATGAAACGCGTTCGCGGCGATGTCACTCATCATCTTGAGCGTCAGTCTGATGAGGTTGAAGAACACGCCCTGGAGAAGCAGCGTGGCGCTGAGCCCAAGCACGCCCAGCACGCAGAAAGCGGTAATCGCAGCGTGCCACGCGACGGCGTCGCCGGCAGAGCCCGATGCGATCGCGTCGACGAGCCGGCCGGCGAACATCGGCGTGAATATGTCTGCCAATGCCGAGAGCAGCGCCAGCGCGGCAATTGCGAAGATGCGCCAAGGCTGTTTGGCCCAGTGACGGAAGGTGAAGCCGAGGACATCCCTGAAGGCTTGTCCACGAAAGTCGAGTTTTTTTCTAGTCATTTGTCACGACCCGGTGGCGCGTGAGCGCACCGAGGTTCCAGTCAGAAGCGAAAGGAAGAGACAGTCAAGCAAGCCGGGATGTGTTGCCGACAACGATGCCGGCAACGAGACTACGGACTGTCTGGAATTTGCGCGGACGGTCTGTTCAGGCAGAACCGCGTGAGCGACGACGCGACTAACTTAAAGTCGCGAGAATGGTCGTGAGACCATCCCAGGGACGACGATATGCACTGCGAACATGTGACGCCTCCCTGTAGTCGAATGAGGTGGTGAAAATAGACGGGGCGAGTGCCCGAGGACTGACTATATCAGCAGTATTTGGCGACTGCAATCGTACGAATGTTCGGTATTGACTTCGACACGGAGGAGGCGCATGTACGCTTCAGTGCGCCCGTACGTGATCAATCCGCAGCATGCCTGCGTGCAAAAGCAAAAAAGCCCTCGACTTACGTTCGAGGGCTTTCTCTTGCGGGTCACGCGAATCTGGTGGGTGGTACAGGGATTGAACCTGTGACCCCTGCCGTGTGAAGGCAGTGCTCTACCGCTGAGCTAACCACCCGAAGAGAGCCGAATTATGTCAGGGTTTTTTACGCTCGTAAAGTACTTTTTAAGCGGTTTGCTCATCCGCTGCCGGCGTGGGTTCGAGGCGCCACACGCTCGTGCCTTTGACCGCTTTGTCCAGACCGTCGAGGACGGCTTGATGTTCGGCGACTTCGTTGTCGCTCGCGGCAATCACGACCAGATTCAGCGAATCGATCGCGATGCGTGGCGCGTGCGCGTCGCCACCACCGTGCGAATCGCCGAGCATGTCGATGACGAGGCTTTCCTGGCCGCGTGTCATCGCCAGATAAACCTCGGCGAGCAATTCAGAGTCGAGCAGCGCGCCGTGCAGGGTGCGGTGCGCGTTGCTGATGCCGAAGCGATCGCATAGCGCGTCGAGTGAATTGCGCTTGCCCGGGAACATCTGCTTGGCGCGCGCCAGGGTATCGATGATCTCCCCGCAGTAGGTTTTTACCGGCGGCAAGCCCAGCAGCGCAAATTCGGCGTCGAGAAAGCCAATGTCGAACGGCGCGTTGTGAATGATCAGTTCCGCGTCTTGAATGAAGTCGCGAATCTGATCGGCGATCTCGGCGAATTTTGGCTTGTCGCTGAGGAATTCGGTGGTCAGCCCGTGAACCGCGAGTGCGCCGGGATCGCTCTCGCGTTCCGGGTTGATGTAGAAGTGCAGGTTGTTGCCCGTGAGCCGGCGGTTCACCATTTCGACGCAACCGAGTTCAAGGATCCGGTCGCCGGTTCGTGCATTCAGGCCGGTGGTTTCGGTATCGAGGATGAGTTGACGCATGTCGGATTAGCCTGCTCTAAAAAAATCAGCGAAAAAGAAGGGCGCGCGCTTAGTGTTGCGGCGGACATCACGGCACGCATCATATTTCTGCGAGTGACGCGACACCGCGATTGGCCAGTTGATCCGCACGTTCGTTTTCCGGGTGGCCGTTGTGACCGCGCACCCAGCGCCATTCGATTTCGTGCTGCGCGACGAGCGCGTCGAGCCGCTTCCAGAGATCGGCGTTCTTCACCGGCTGCTTCGCCGCAGTGATCCAGCCTTTTTTCTTCCAGCCGTGAATCCACTCGCTGATACCTTTCTGCACGTACTGCGAGTCGGTGTGCACGACGGCCTTGCAGGGGCGCTTCAGCGCCTCGAGCGCGGCAATCACGCCCATCAGTTCCATGCGGTTGTTGGTGGTGTTGGGTTCACCGCCGAACAGTTCTTTTTCCTGGTCGCCGAAGCGCAGCAGCGCGCCCCAGCCGCCACGGCCGGGGTTGCCCTTGCAGGCGCCGTCGGTATAAATATCGATGATGTCGGAAGTCATTGGGTGTGGTTGCGTGTGTTCGGAGTGGCGGCGGGCGCGAGGCCCGCGGCGAGGACAGGTTTCTTCACTTTCAGCGGGCCGACGAGGCGCATGCCGCGCACGCGCTTGATCGCCTTGATCATGTAGGTGGCGCCGAAAATCGGCCACCAGCGGTCGCCGGCGGCTTCCATGAAACCGTAGCGGGACAGCCATTGATCGCTGCCGAGCGGCGGACGATAGCAGCCGAAGCGCCCGCGTTCAAGGTCGAAACCCAGCAGCTTGATCCAGTCTTTCAGGCGAGTGAAGGCGATCAGGTCGACTGCCGCGGGCACGAACGGCCGGCCGGTCATCTTGCCGACCGATTGACGCGCGCCCCAGAGCGACAGCGAATTGAAGCCGAGAATGATCAACTGGCCTTCGGGCATCAGCACGCGCTCGGCTTCGCGCAGCAGCCGGTGCGGGTCGCTCGTGAATTCCAGCGTATGCGGCATCACGATCAGGTCGACACTTTGTGCTTCGAACGGTAAGTCGAGCAGGTCGCACCAGACAGCGCTGCGTCCGGCCGGCGCAGGCAACCCCGCCGGCCGACGTTGGGCGGCGCTGTTGCCCGAGCCATTCGCGGTACGCCCCAGGCCGCGCGGAAAAGTGTAGGGCGCGCTTGCGCCGCTCGCTGCGTCGAGCACGAGTCCGCGGCACGGCATGCGGTTTTCGCGCAAGGCGTCGAGTTGCGGCAGGCCGAGTTGCAGCGCATGGTAACCGAACACGTCCGAGACCACGCGGTCGAGCTGGGTCTGCTCCCACTCGAGTACGTAGCGGCCGGGTGGCGAATCGGTCCAGGCAGGCCAGTCTATAATTGCTCGGTCAGTCATTTCAGAGAATGCGTCGCCTATGAATGCGCTCGAGTACGTACCGGTCCCGGCGTTTGAAGACAATTACATCTGGGTCGTTTCCGACGGGTATCACGCGGTGGTCGTCGATCCGGGTGAGGCCGCGCCCGTGCGCGCCTATCTGGCGAAACGGGGTTGGCGGCTGAGCGCTATTTTACTCACGCACCATCATCAAGACCATGTCGGTGGGGTGGCCGATCTGCTGAATGGCCAGGCCGTTCCCGTGTATGGCCCCGCCGGTGAAGCGATCCAGCACCTTACGCACCGTCTCAAAAACGGCGATCACGTGACGATTGCGGCTCCCGCACTCGAATTCAGCGTGCTCGACGTGCCTGGTCACACGAGCGGTCATATTGCCTATTTTCAGGCCGCCGACCCGCGCGGCACGCCGCACGTGTTTTGTGGCGACACGCTGTTCGCGTGTGGCTGCGGCCGCTTGTTCGAAGGCACGCCCGCGCAAATGCTGGCGTCGCTGGATTCGCTTGCCGCGCTCCCCGGCACGACCGAGGTTCACTGCGCACACGAGTACACGTTGTCGAACATCCGCTTCGCGCTCGCCTGCGAGCCGGGCAACGTCGAACTGCACGCCTGGCGTGACACAGCGAGCGAATTGCGTGCGCGTCACGTGCCGACGCTGCCCACCACCATCGCCCACGAACGCGCGGTGAATCCATTTTTGCGCGCGAGCAATCCGGCGATTCAGGCAACCCTGCAAGAGCAACTGCACGAAAAAGTGCCCGATCGTTTGGCGGCGTTTACGCTGATGCGCGAATGGAAAAACCGCTTCCGTTGACCCGTTCGGCATCAGGGTATTCCTCACGCGAAGAATCGCAAAAATTCGCCAAGCCCAAGATTTCCTTGATTTTTTTCGTAATTTTCCGATTGACGTAAACGTTGCCGTTTCGTACTATCGGCTGCAAATTCCAGCCCTTGTGGAAGCCGAGACGTTCATGCGATTTATCTTTAGTGCGTTGTTGGTCCTGACGCTCGCCGCTTGCGCGAGTCAGGGACCGGCGACGAATAGCCCGACCACCGCAACAAACCCCGCCAGTCAGCAAGCCGTAGCCGATGCCCTTCGCAAGACAGCCACCGCCAAAGAGACGATCAACGTCGACCAGGGCTCGGTCACTCAACTGACGAGCGCGGACGCCGACTTGTGGGGTCGTATTCGCCGTGGTTTTCAAATGCCGGATCTGCAAACCGACCTCGTCGACATGCAGGTCAACTGGTATGCGCAACGCCCGGACTACGTGCAGCGCATGACCGAACGCTCGCAGAAATATCTGTACCACATCGTCGAAGAGCTCGAAGCACGCCATATGCCGACCGAGCTCGCCTTGCTGCCGTTCATCGAATCCGCGTACAGCCCGCAGGCTCTATCGGTGGCGAAGGCCGCCGGCATGTGGCAGTTCATGCCGGGCACGGGCCGCACCTACAACCTCAAGCAGAACATGTGGCAGGACGAGCGCCGCGACGTGCTGGCCTCGACCAGCGCTGCGCTCGACTATCTGTCGCGTCTGCATGACATGTTCGGCGACTGGCAGCTGGCGCTCGCCGCCTACAACTGGGGCGAGGGCAATGTGCAGCGCGCGATCGCGCGCAACGAAGCGGCAGGGCTGCCTACCGACTACCTCAGCCTGCGCATGCCGAACGAGACGCGCAATTACGTGCCCAAGCTGCAGGCGGTGAAGAACATTGTGATGAACCCGCAGATGTACGGGCTCACGCTGCCGTCGATTCCGAACCACCCGTATTTCGTGACGGTCACGACCTCGCACGACATCGACGTGGACATGGCGGCGAAACTCGCAAATCTCTCCACGGATGAATTCCGCTCGTTGAACCCGTCGTTCAGAAAGCCGGTGATTCTCGGTGCCACGCAGCCGCAGATCCTGCTGCCGTTCGACAACGCGAGCGCGTTCGAGCGCAATCTGAAGGCGTACTCTGGTTCGCTGTCGTCGTGGACCACGTACACGGTCACGGAGCGCGCCGCGCCGGCGGCGATCGCGCAAAAGATCGGTGTCGACGCCGACACGCTGATGGAAGTGAACAAGATTCCGGTCGGCATGCGTTTGAAACCAGGTTCCACGATCGTCGTGCCGCGTGGCTCGGACGATGACGAAGACATCAGCGCCGACGTTGCCGAAAGCGCGGTGCTGGCCATGGAGCCCGACGTCCCCGATACCCGCAAGATGCTGATCCGCGTACGCCGCAATCAGTCGATGGCCGCGATCGCCGTGCGTTACGGCGTGTCGATCGGTCAGTTGAAGGCGTGGAATCGTACGCATCGCGATCAGGTGTCGCGCGGGCAAGTGATCGTGCTGCACGTGCCGGTCGGCAAGGCGATGCCGAGCGAACCCGGTCCGGAGCGCATCGCGACCGACGTGCAAGGCGGCGGTGTCGAGAAGATCGGTACCCGGGTCGCAGACACGAGGAGCGATTCGCGCTACGATAAGAAGAAGGGCCGTGGCCGCTCCGCCGTGGTGAAGGTGTCTGAGCCGGTGGGCAAAGCCAGTAAGCCGACAACGTCCGGCGCCAGCAAGGGCAAGGTGGCGAAAGTGTCGGCTTCCACGTCCAGCAAGGCGTCGAAGGCCGCGGCGAATAGCCGCCCGAAGACCGCGGCCAACGCGAAGAAGGGTAAGTAGACCAAAAGCGGCTCCCACGGTAGTGACCACATGCGTTGCGGGGGCAGCGCGTGGATTGCGCTCCGATCACGCACCGTGTTATTCCAACGCCGTCACCTGTGGTGACGGCGTTTTTCATTCTGCAGATCAATTCAGGCGAATTTCGCGCATTTCATTTATCTTTCGTGCTTCGGCTTTCCCGGCCGCTCATTCCAAAGCTTATGTCGTCGACCCAGTTGCGCGTTTTTCTTCTGTTTTCCGCCGGTTACTTCGTTTCGTACGTGTTTCGCGGCGTCAATCTCGGTTTTGCGCCTTTCATCACGCACGATCTCGGTCTGTCGGCCACTGATCTCGGCTTGCTGACCAGCCTGTATTTCCTCGGTTTCGCGGGCGCGCAGATTCCAGCCGGCGTGCTGCTCGATCATTACGGCGCGCGCCGCGTGACGGCAGTCACCATGTTGTTTGCCGCGCTCGGAATATGGATGTTCGGCGCAGCGCACAGCGTCGGCATGATGATGTTTGGGCGGTTGCTGATCGGCGTCGGCGTCTCGGTATGTCTAGGCGCTGCCTTCAAGGCGCTGGCGCAGCATTTCGAGCCGGGGCGTCTGCCGTTGATGAACGGGCTGGTGATGGCGATTGGCGGTTTCGGCGGCGTGATGGTCGGCTCGCCGCTCACGTGGGTGCTGAGCTTCGCCAGTTGGCGTGCGGTCTGTATCGGTCTGGGCCTGCTGACGGTGGTGGTGGCGGTGGCGCAGTGGACGCTTGCGCCTGATGCCAGGGAAACGCACCGCCAGGCCGGCATCGGCGCTCAGTTCAAAGGCACTCTGCATATCTTGAGAAGCGGCGCGTTCTGGAAGATCGGGTCGTTTTCCATCGTCACGCAAGGTGTTTTCTACGCGATGCAGTCGCTATGGGTCGGTGCCTGGCTGCGCGACGTGCAGGGTTTCGCGCCGCGTGAAGCCGCATCGCTGGTGTCGATTCTCGGCTTTGCGATGATGGCCGGCTGCGTTGGTTTCGGCGCGGCGGCACGCGGTCTGGAGCGGCGCGGAATCTCGTTGTATGTGTTTTGCGGCATCGGCATGGCGCTCTACGTGCTGACCCAACTGCTGATCATGTTCAACGTGCCGCTACCGGCGAGCCTGCTGTGGGCGGCATATGGAGTCTTCGGCGGCACCGGCATTCTCAGCTACGCGGTGATGGCGCGGCACTTCCCGGCGCAGATGATCGGCCGGGTGAATACCACGCTGACGCTGATCATTTTTCTGCTGATTTTCGGCTTCCAGATTGGCGTCGGCGCTGTGCTGTCGCGCTGGCCGGCCAAAGACGGTCATTATCCGGCGGCCGCGCATCTAACCGCCTGGGGCATTCTGGTGGCGTTACAGGTGTTGAGCGCGGTCTGGTACGTGTTGCCCGGCCGCGCACGGCTTCAGCCAGTGCGCGTGCGCGCCGAACAGGAGGTTTAAAGCCGTCGCGCAGGGTTTCGCAGGGTGGCGTCATATTTACCGGTCTTATCCCGATTCTGACCCGTGTAAATTTTGTCCAGTGGCCTCCGGGTCATGCGCAGCAAGGCTTTGACCGGCTTCATGTCTTACCCGGCTAAGCCGGCCCGCCATCTCGGATTTGGAAGGACGGGTAGTTTCGCGCTATAATTCCAAGGTTTGAGCTTATCAACCCGCACCCTAGCGCCTACCTCTCCCATACCGTTCATCCGCCGCGCGCTTTTGACGCCCCGCACCCCAGCCGATCAGTCCACACAATGGACCCATCGCGCCCCTTGCGACGTCACTAGCAGTACGCGAGCGAGTCTGCGCGCGCATCATCGATGCGTTTCGCTGCGGCTCGCAGTCGGATAGACAGGTCGGCAACAGGGTGTTCCCCAAGGAGTCTCCCGTGTTGCCGTCATTTTCTCCCGCTTTGCTCGCACTCGCCGACGGCACGGTCTTTCGTGGTTACTCGATCGGCGCCCCCGGGCATACGATCGGCGAAGTCGTGTTCAACACTGCTATCACCGGCTATCAGGAAATCCTGACTGACCCGAGCTACGCGCGCCAGATCGTGACTCTCACGTATCCGCACATCGGTAACGTCGGCGTGAATGCCGAAGACGTCGAAGCTACGAAAGTCCATGCCGCCGGCCTGATCATCCGTGATCTGCCGGTTCTCGCGTCGAACTTCCGCATGGAGCGCACGCTCCCGCAATACCTCAAGGACGAAGGCGTGGTCGCCATCGCCGGCCTCGACACGCGCATGCTGACTCGCGTGCTGCGCGACAAGGGTGCGCAGAACGGCGCGATTCTCGCCGGCTCGGATGACGAAGCCAAGGCAATCGAACTCGCGCGTTCGTTCCCGGGTTTGTCGGGCATGGACCTCGCGAAAGTCGTGTCGACGAAAGAAAGCTACGAATGGACCCAGACCGAATGGCGTCTGGGCACCGGCTACGGCACGCAGAACGCGCCGAAGTACCGCGTGGTCGCATTCGATTACGGCGTGAAGTACAACATCCTGCGCATGCTGGCCGAACGCGGCTGCCACGTCACCGTGCTGCCGGCGCAAGCTTCCGCTGCCGACGCGCTCGCGCTCAACCCGGACGGCGTTTTTCTGTCGAACGGCCCCGGTGATCCGGAACCGTGCGATTACGCGATCGCGGCCACCAGGGAGTTGATCGAGCGCGGCATCCCGACCTTCGGCATCTGCCTCGGCCATCAGATCATGGGCCTCGCGCTCGGCGCCAAGACCCTCAAGATGAAGACGGGCCACCACGGCGCGAACCATCCGGTGAAGGATCTCGGCGACGGCCGTGTGGTCATCACGTCGCAGAACCACGGTTTCGCGGTCGACGCCGACACGCTGCCGGCCAATGCCCGAGTCACGCACATCTCGCTGTTCGATGGCACGCTGCAAGGCTTTGCGCTGACCGACAAGCCGGCGTTCTGTTTCCAGGGCCACCCGGAAGCGTCGCCCGGTCCGCATGACATCGCCTATCTGTTCGACCGCTTCACCGCGTTGATGGACACGAAAAAGGCAGGCAAGACCGCCGCGGCCGCAGCGGCATAAGCAGCAGCGTGTGATGCGCCCCGGCGGCGCGCGGCTCGCGACGTGAACAGCGCTCTCAGCGCATGCACGGCGAGCCGCACACAACAGAGCGCGCGCAACGCTGAAACGCAGCGCGCCGACGGAAAGAATTCAGGAATACATTAGCGAGAGCGTTATGCCCAAGCGGACAGACATTAAAAGCATCCTCATCATCGGCGCGGGTCCGATCATCATCGGCCAGGCGTGCGAGTTCGACTACTCGGGCGCGCAGGCATGCAAGGCGCTGCGTGAGGAAGGCTACAAGGTTATTCTCGTCAACAGCAATCCTGCGACGATCATGACCGACCCGAACACGGCCGACGTGACCTACATCGAGCCGATCACGTGGGAAGTGGTGGAGCGCATCATCGCCAAGGAGCGCCCGGACGCGATCCTGCCGACAATGGGTGGCCAGACCGCGCTGAACTGCGCGCTGGATCTCCATGCGCATGGCGTGCTGGACAAATACAAGGTCGAGTTGATCGGCGCCTCGCCGGAAGCGATCGACAAGGCGGAAGACCGCCAGAAGTTCAAGGATGCAATGACGAAGATTGGCCTCGGTTCGGCCAAATCGGGCACTGCGCATTCGATGGAAGAAGCGCTGCAGGTGCAGGCCGACATCGCTGTGCAAACGGGTAGCGGTGGTTATCCGGTCGTGATCCGTCCGTCGTTCACGCTCGGCGGTTCGGGCGGTGGCATCGCGTACAACCGCGACGAATTCGAGGAAATCTGCAAGCGCGGTCTTGACCTGTCGCCCACGCGCGAACTGCTGATCGAAGAATCGCTGCTCGGCTGGAAAGAGTACGAGATGGAAGTGGTCCGCGATAAAAAGGACAACTGCATCATCGTTTGCTCGATCGAGAACCTGGACCCGATGGGTATCCACACCGGCGACTCGATCACCGTCGCGCCGGCGCAAACGCTCACGGACAAGGAATATCAAATCCTGCGAAACGCGTCGCTCGCCGTGCTGCGCGAGATCGGCGTGGACACGGGCGGTTCGAACGTGCAGTTCTCGATCAATCCGAAAGACGGCCGCATGGTCGTGATCGAAATGAATCCGCGCGTGTCGCGTTCGTCGGCATTGGCGTCGAAAGCCACGGGTTTCCCGATCGCCAAGATCGCGGCCAAGCTCGCGGTCGGCTACTCGCTCGACGAACTGAAGAACGAAATCACTGGCGGCCAGACCCCGGCTTCGTTCGAACCGACAATCGACTACGTCGTCACCAAGATCCCACGTTTCGCGTTCGAAAAATTCCGCGAAGCCGATTCGCGCCTGACCACGCAGATGAAGTCGGTCGGCGAAGTGATGGCAATCGGCCGCACCTTCCAGGAATCGTTCCAGAAGGCGCTGCGCGGTCTGGAAGTGGGCGTAGACGGTCTGGACGAAAAGACAGACAACCGCGACGAGATCATCCGCGAGATCGGCGAAGCCGGCCCGGATCGCATCTGGTACGTCGGCGATGCCTTCCGTATCGGCATGACGGCCGAAGAGATCTTCGAAGAGACTTCGATCGACCCGTGGTTCCTCGCGCAGATCGAACAGATCATCCTGAAGGAAAAGGCATTGGCAGGCCGTACGCTGGCAAGCCTCTCGAAGGAAGAACTCAAGTACGTGAAGCAAAGCGGCTTCTCGGATCGCCGCCTTGCCAGGCTGCTCGGTGCGAAGCCGGCAGAAGTGCGTCAACGCCGTATCGAGTTGAACGTACGCCCGGTCTACAAGCGCGTCGACACGTGCGCGGCCGAGTTCGCCACGAAAACCGCTTACATGTACTCGACCTACGAGGAAGAGTGCGAAGCGAACCCGACGAACAACAAGAAGATCATGGTGCTGGGCGGTGGCCCGAACCGGATCGGCCAGGGCATCGAGTTCGACTACTGCTGCGTGCACGCCGCGCTCGCCATGCGCGAAGACGGCTACGAAACGATCATGGTCAACTGCAACCCTGAAACCGTTTCGACCGACTACGACACGTCTGATCGCCTGTACTTCGAATCGCTGACGCTCGAAGACGTGCT
Organism: Paraburkholderia sediminicola; assembly: GCF_046026855.1. Classification (GTDB taxonomy): domain Bacteria; phylum Pseudomonadota; class Gammaproteobacteria; order Burkholderiales; family Burkholderiaceae; genus Paraburkholderia; species Paraburkholderia sediminicola_A. Next base: position 242,956 of record NZ_JAQQET010000004.1, read on the forward strand.
CGAAATCGTCGACAAGGAAAAGCCGGTCGGCGTGATCGTGCAATACGGCGGTCAAACGCCGTTGAAGCTCGCGCTCGACCTCGAAGCGAACGGTGTGCCGATCATCGGTACGTCGCCGGACATGATCGACGCCGCGGAAGACCGCGAGCGTTTCCAGAAGCTGCTGCAGGACCTCGGCCTGCGTCAACCGCCGAACCGTACCGCGCGTGCTGAAGACGAAGCGCTGAAACTCGCCGAGGAAATCGGCTATCCGCTGGTGGTGCGTCCTTCGTACGTGTTGGGCGGCCGCGCCATGGAAATCGTCCACGAGCCGCGTGATCTCGAGCGCTACATGCGCGAGGCCGTGAAGGTCTCGCACGATTCGCCGGTGCTGCTCGACCGCTTCCTCAACGACGCGATCGAATGCGACGTGGATTGCATCTCCGATGGCGAAGCCGTGTTCATCGGCGGCGTAATGGAGCACATCGAACAGGCGGGCGTCCACTCGGGCGACTCGGCTTGCTCGCTGCCGCCGTACTCGCTGTCGCAGGAAACCATCGCGGAACTGAAGCGGCAGACCGGCGCAATGGCGAAGGCGCTGAACGTGATCGGCCTGATGAACGTGCAGTTCGCGATCCAGCAAGTGCCGCAGGCAGATGGTTCGAAAGAGGACGTGATTTACGTGCTCGAAGTGAATCCGCGTGCATCGCGTACCGTGCCGTATGTCTCGAAGGCGACCAGCCTGCCACTCGCGAAAATCGCGGCGCGCGCGATGGTCGGCCAGACGCTCGCACAACAGGGCGTGACGAAGGAAATCAACCCGCCGTACTTCAGCGTGAAGGAAGCCGTGTTCCCGTTCGTCAAGTTCCCGGCAGTCGATCCGGTGCTCGGACCGGAAATGCGTTCGACCGGTGAAGTAATGGGCGTGGGGCAGACGTTCGGCGAAGCCTTGTTCAAGTCGCAGCTCGCGGCGGGTTCGCGTCTGCCGGAGTCCGGCACGGTGCTGTTGACCGTGATGGATGCAGACAAGCCGAAGGCCGTCGAAGTCGCGCGCATGCTGCACGAACTCGGCTATCCGATCGTCGCGACCAAGGGCACGGCTGCCGCGATCGAAGCGGCCGGCGTACCGGTCAAGGTCGTCAACAAGGTGAAGGACGGTCGTCCGCACATCGTCGACATGATCAAGAACGGCGAAATCGCGCTGGTCTTCACGACCGTCGACGAAACCCGTGCTGCGATCGCCGACTCGCGTTCGATCCGCATGAGCGCACAGGCGAACAAGGTCACGTACTACACGACGATGTCCGGCGCACGGGCTGCAGTTGAAGGTTTGCGCTATTTGAAGAACCTGGAAGTCTATGATTTACAAGGCCTCCACGCTCGCCTAAACTAAGGCTTCGAATACCTGTCCAAGATGTAAGTGCCGCGGTTAAGCGGCGTTCCGCAGGTGCTGTGGCCCGGGTTTTGCCCGGAACGTCAGCCTCCGCGGGATGCACTTAACCGCGGTGATTTTTTTTACGGCTGTTTTTTGCATAGAGTTGTTTATGAGCACTGTTCCATTGACTAAGCGCGGCGCGGAAATGTTGCGCGATGAATTGCAGCGCCTGAAATCGGTTGAGCGTCCCTCGGTGATCAATTCGATCGCGGAAGCGCGTGCCCAGGGCGATCTGTCTGAAAACGCGGAATACGACGCGGCGAAGGAAAAGCAGGGCTTCGTCGAAGGTCGTATTGCCGAAATCGAATCGAAACTGGCCGGTGCGCAGGTAATCGACCCGTCCAAAGTGGAGGCGGACGGCCGCGTGGTGTTCGGCGCCACGCTCGAACTCGAAGACCTCGATTCGGGTGCGAAGGTCAAATACCAGATCGTCGGCGACGACGAAGCGGACATCGACCACGGTCTGATCTCGATCAGCTCGCCGATTGCGCGCGCGTTGATCGGCAAGTCGGAAGGCGACGTTGCCTCGGTGCAGGCGCCGGGCGGCGTGCGCGAGTATGAAATCATCGCAGTTAGCTACGTTTGAAGGCCGCTCCGGTGTCCTTGATGCCGCATCGACTGTTCCGTCTGCTGACGGTGGTGTGGGTCGGTAGTCTGTTGACTATCGGCTATGCCGTCGCGCCGGTGCTGTTCACCTCGCTCGACCGGATGACGGCGGGCGCGGTGGCGGCGCAACTGTTTCGTATTGAAGGTGTGCTGGGCGCGGTGTGCGGCATTTTGCTGCTGGGTCTGGCGAACGTGCTGGTTCGCCGCGGCAGCGACGTTTATCGTCGTTTGCGCTGGTTGATCGCCGGTATGCTGGTGTGCGTGCTGGTGGGTTACTTTGCGTTGCAGCCGTTCATGAATGCAATGCGCATTGCCGCGCTGGAGGCGGGCAGTGATGTCGGACATTCGGCTTATGCGACGCGTTTCGGCATTCTGCACGGCGTGTCGAGCCTGTTTTACCTGATCGAAAGCCTGCTGGGCCTGGCACTGGTGTGGAAGCTGCCGGCAAGCGTCGGCGTGGAGACGGCAGAGCAGGGCGCTCGCAGCGCTACGGGGAAGGTCGCTGGTTAAATGCTGCTGTTCGGCCTTGCTTGAGCGGGGTTTGGCTGTAGAGTTACAGTTACTCAAGCGGCGTTACCCAAGTGGCCTGAGCCGTTCACGCCAAGGTGCGGACACCGCCCGCACCCCTCACACCCGCTTACTTCGACGACTGGTGTGCGCGCTTCGCGCTGGTCTGGCGCTTCTTGGCGCGCTTGACGTTGCCGCCTTGCGTAACGCGTTCATTGCCGCGCACCACGACTGCTTTTGCCTTCGGCTTGCGCATCGGGATTTCGCTGGGTTTCACTACCGTGACCACGCGCGGTGCGCGGCCTTTACCCGGTTTGGCTTCAACAGCCGCTTCGCGGGCGCTCGGCAGGGCGCCGCGCTTGGCCTTCACGGCCGGTTGTGCTGCTGCTTCCGGTTTCCAGATCACCAGCAGCTTGCCGATATGCTGGATCGGCGCGGCGTTCAGCGTGTCGCAGATCTGTTCGTAGATAGCGATGCGCTCTTCGCGTTCGTCGCCGAATACGCGGATTTTGATCAGCTGATGTGCGCCAAGGTGGACCTTGATTTCCGACAGCACAGCGTCGGTCAAGCCTTCGGCGCCGACGAGCACGACCGGTTTGAGCGCATGTGCCTGGGAGCGCAATTCGGCGCGTTGGTCGGAAGAGACTTTAAGGGCTGGCATGGAAAGTGGGAGACTCGACTAAAATGGCGGCACCTGCAGCCCGGATAGATTCGGGCCATGGCGCAGGGCGGCGCGTCAGAACAACAGAATCGCGGATGACTGCCAGTTTTGGCGGTGGCCGCGCGAATTAACCGCGTATTATCCCCTAAAGCGCGACATCACGCAGCAAGAGTTCTACCTTTAATGGCAAAAAACAAGTTCAATACCGCGTGGCTGCACGATCACATCAACGACCCGTACGTAAAAATGGCGCAGCGGGAGGGTTACCGCGCCCGCGCTGCCTACAAGCTGAAGGAAATCGACGAGCAGGACAAGCTGATCCGGCCAGGCCAGGTGATCGTCGACCTCGGCTCGGTGCCGGGCAGCTGGAGCCAGTACGCCCGTAACAAGCTTGCCAAGGGCTCGCAGCGCGATGCCGAGCGCGAGGGCGGTATCGACGGCACCATCATCGCGCTGGATATGCTGCCGATGGAGCCGATCGCCGACGTTCATTTCATTCTGGGCGACTTCCGCGAGGACTCGGTTCTCGAAAAACTCGAAGAATTAGTCGGGGAACGCCAGGTCGACCTTGTAATTTCGGATATGGCGCCCAACCTGTCGGGAGTGGCGGTGGCGGATGCCGCGCGAATCGAGCATCTGTGCGATATCGCGATGGAGTTCTCGCAAAACCACCTGAAACCGGATGGCGCCCTTTTAGTCAAATGTTTTCATGGCAGCGGTTACAGCCAGATTGTCGAAAAGTTCAAGCGCCAGTTCAAGGTGGTAGCGGCCCGCAAGCCGAAAGCCTCGCGGGACAAATCGTCAGAAACGTTTATTTTGGGTAAGCATCTCAAGCGGCCCGCGTAGGTTCGCTGCGGACCGTTCCGCATCTGCCGTTAATGTGCCGGAGGCGCCGGAAATTTGCGCTCTGATGGCCCGCTGCGCTATTTATGTGGTAGCGAAACGTTATGGCAGGGGTCTGCGGACTGGATTAGAATGCTTTCGTGGTGCCGCAAGGCAAATGTAGGCGCCCGTCTAAGTGAAGGAGTGGTGCTTTGAACAACAATATGTTTTCGAAAGCAGCAGTGTGGCTGGTTATCGCACTGGTGCTGTTTACGGTGTTCAAGCAGTTCGACAAACCCCGTGTCCAGGAAGGCGTTTCCTATTCGCAGTTCATGGACGACGCGAAGAACGGCAAAGTCAAGAACGTCATTGTCCAGGGGCGGAACCTTACGGTCACTCCAGCAGACGGCCAGAAGTACCAGATCGTGTCGCCGGGCGACATCTGGATGGTCGGCGATCTGATGAAGTATGGCGTTCAGGTGAGCGGCAAGGCTGATGACGAACCGAATGCGCTGGTGTCCGCGCTGTACTACCTCGGACCGACGATCCTGATCATCGGTTTCTGGTTCTACATGATGCGACAGATGCAGGGAGGCGGGAAAGGCGGTGCGTTCTCGTTCGGTAAATCCCGTGCACGTCTGATCGACGAAAACAATAACGCAATCAATTTCACCGACGTCGCCGGTTGCGACGAAGCCAAGGAAGAAGTCTCCGAGCTGGTCGACTTCCTGCGCGATCCGCAGAAATTCCAGAAGCTGGGCGGGCGCATTCCGCGCGGCGTGCTGCTGGTCGGGCCGCCGGGAACGGGTAAGACGTTGCTGGCGCGCGCTATCGCCGGCGAAGCGAAGGTACCGTTTTTCAGCATCTCGGGTTCGGACTTCGTTGAAATGTTCGTCGGTGTCGGCGCGGCGCGTGTGCGCGACATGTTCGAGCAGGCCAAGAAGCATGCACCGTGTATCGTGTTCATCGACGAAATCGACGCGGTCGGCCGTCATCGTGGCGCTGGTATGGGCGGCGGTAACGACGAACGCGAACAGACCTTGAACCAGATGCTGGTCGAGATGGACGGCTTCGAAGCGAACTCGGGCGTGATCGTGATCGCTGCCACGAACCGTTCGGATGTGCTGGATAAGGCGCTGCTTCGTCCGGGCCGTTTCGACCGTCAGGTGTACGTCGGTCTGCCGGACATTCGTGGCCGCGAGCACATCATGAAGGTTCACCTGCGCAAGGTGCCGATTTCGAACGACGTCGACGCAGCGGTTATCGCACGCGGCACGCCGGGCTTCTCGGGCGCCGATCTGGCGAACCTGGTCAACGAAGCGGCGCTGTTCGCGGCTCGCCGTGGCAAGCGCATCGTTGAAATGAACGACTTCGAAGACGCGAAAGACAAGATCTTCATGGGACCGGAGCGCAAGTCGGCCGTGATTCGCGAAGAATCGAAGCGCGCTACCGCGTATCACGAGTCGGGTCACGCGGTCATCGCCAAGCTGTTGCCGAAGGCCGATCCGGTGCACAAGGTCACGATCATCCCGCGCGGCCGTGCGCTGGGTGTCACGTGGCAGTTGCCGGAGCATGACAACGAAACGTATTCGAAAGACTACCTGCTGGACCGCCTCGCGATCCTGTTCGGTGGCCGTGTTGCGGAAGAGCTGTTCCTGAACCTGATCAGCACCGGCGCGTCGGACGACTTCAACAAGGCAACGGCTACGGCGCGTGCCATGGTGGCTCGCTTCGGCATGACGGACGCACTCGGGCCGATGGTCTACGTCGACGACGAAAACGACGCAACGCCGTTTGGCCGTGGTTTCACACGCACCATTTCGGAAGCGACGCAGCAGAAGGTCGACGCGGAAATCCGCCGCGTGCTGGACGAGCAGTACAACCTCGCCAAGCGCCTGCTCGATGAGAACCGCGACAAGGTCGAAGCCATGACCGCCGCACTGATGGAGTGGGAAACGATCGACGCTGATCAGATCAACGACATCATGGCAGGCCGTCCGCCGCGTTCGCCGAAGAGCTCGCCGCCGCCGGCAAGCGACGCCTCCTCGGGCGGCAGCCCGGGCACTGAGGTCAAGCCAGGCAGCGCGACCGCGCCGGCCTGATAGGCGACCAGTAGAAAGTGCGGGCCGGTGTGTTTCACACCGGCCCGTTTTGCATTTATCCGTTTTACGTGATTGACCACTAAGTGTCGAAAGTCGAATTTCCTTTTCTTCCCATCCCCGAACCGCTGCAATGCGGCCGCTTCAAGCTGACCTTTGAACGCCCGTTGGTCATGGGCATCCTGAACGTCACGCCCGATTCTTTTTCCGACGGCGGCCAATATGCCATGCGTGGCGATGCGCTGCGCCAGGCCGAGCGCATGCTGCTCGACGGCGCGGACATCATCGACATCGGTGGCGAATCGACCCGCCCAGGTGCACCGCCGGTGCCGCTCGACGAAGAACTGGAGCGGGTGATTCCGCTGGTCGAACAACTCCATGGCGCAAATGTGCCGCTGTCGATCGATACCTACAAGCCGGAAGTAATGCGCCATGCATTGGCGGCGGGCGCGGACCTGATCAACGATATCTGGGGTTTCCGGATGCCAGGTGCGGTTGACGCCGTTCGCCACAGTGAATGCGGTTTGTGCGTGATGCACATGCTCGGTGAGCCACAGACCATGCAGCTCGGTGAGCCCGTCTATGACGACGTGGTGAGCGAGGTTCGGCAGTTTCTCGAAGATCGGGTGGCCGTGCTGAAGCAGGCGGGCATCGCCCGTGCGCGCATCAGCGTGGATCCGGGCTTTGGTTTCGGCAAGGCGGTAGTCGAACACAATTACGCGCTACTCGCGCATCTGCCGGACACGGCGCCGCAGGCCGATCCGCCGTACCCCATTCTCGCCGGCATGTCGCGTAAGTCGATGGTCGGCGCGGTAGTCGGACGCCCGGCGCCGGAGCGCGTCGCGGGTAGCATCGCCGCAGCGGTGTGTGCCGCCGAACGCGGCGCGGCAATTCTGCGCGTGCACGACGTCGCGCAAACAGTGGATGCATTGAAAGTATGGGCGGCCATGCGCGACGCGGCGAAGCATAGCCCGCGCGCGGCTGAGTCCAAAAGCCAAGGAGGAAGATAAAACATGGCACGTCGTTATTTCGGAACGGACGGGATTCGAGGCAAGGTTGGCGAAGGGCCGATTACGCCGGAGTTTGTATTGCGGCTCGGCTATGCCGCCGGCAAGGTGCTCGCGGGCGCGGACCGCTGGGCGAGAACGGGCACGCGCCCCACGGTGTTGATCGGTAAGGACACACGGGTGTCGGGCTATATGCTCGAAGCCGCGCTCGAAGCGGGCTTTTCTGCGGCCGGCGTCGACGTCATGCTGGCCGGGCCGATGCCGACCCCGGGCATCGCCTATCTAACGCGCGCACTGCGGCTGGCCGCGGGCGTGGTGATCAGCGCATCGCACAACCCCTACTACGACAACGGCATCAAATTCTTCTCCGCCGACGGCAACAAGCTGCCCGACGAAGTGGAATTGCAGATCGAAGAGCAACTCGATCTGCCGCTCGCCTGCGCGGCGTCCGAGCAACTCGGCAAGGCGCGCCGCCTCGACGACGCAGCCGGCCGCTACATCGAATTTTGCAAGAGCACCTTCCCGGCAGCGTTTGACTTGCGCGGCCTGAAGCTGGTGGTCGATTGCGCGCACGGTGCCGCGTACGACGTCGCGCCGCATGTGTTCCACGAACTCGGCGCCGATGTGATTCCTATCGGCGTCGCGCCGAACGGTTTCAACATCAATGACGGCGTTGGCGCGACCGCTCCGGACGCGCTGGTGCGCGCAGTGCGCGCGAACCACGCGGACCTCGGCATCGCGCTCGACGGCGACGCCGACCGGCTGCAGGTCGTGGACGCGGCAGGCCGCCTGTATAACGGCGACGAGCTGCTGTACGTGCTGGTCAAGGACCGGATGGCGACCGACGGCAAGGTGGAAGGTGCGGTCGGCACCTTGATGACCAACATGGCGGTCGAAGTCGCGCTGCAGCGAGCCGGCGTGAAGTTCGTCCGCGCGGCGGTGGGCGACCGCTACGTACTTGAGCAGTTACGCGAGCACGGCTGGCAACTGGGGGCAGAGGGCTCCGGCCATATTCTCTCCCTTGACCGCCATTCGACCGGTGACGGCATCGTGTCGGCCCTGCTGGTGCTGGCCGCGATGAAGCGCAGCGACAAAACGCTCGCCCAACTGCTCCATGGCGTGACGCTGTTCCCACAGAAGCTGGTCAACGTGCGGATGCAGCCCGGCGCCGACTGGAAGGGCAGCGACGCGATCCGCAACGCTATCAGCAAGGCCGAGGAAGCGCTGAACGGTCGCGGCCGTGTGCTCATTCGCGCTTCGGGCACGGAGCCCGTTCTACGCGTGATGGTCGAAGCGGAAAATGTCGACGACGCGGTTCGCCACTCCGACGCGATTGCCAGCGCGGTCAAGCAAGCTACGGCCTAAACCATGCGTCTCGCCGGGAAGGCGAGAAACGACAGCGTCAAAATGCCTTCCCGCCGCTAATACGACAGCGGCGGGCGGCAAGCAACGCGTCCCGCCACGGGCCTGGCGGCAACGGGCGGCGGCCGGGGTTGTCCCGCTGCCGTCCCGCAGATGAGGGATAAGTACTCCGTCCTGCCCCGCGAACCGGCGAACTGCCAGCGAGCCATCAAAATTTTCTGCTGCACCCCTCTCTTCACACGCAAACGTTCGCGCCCCATCTTTTTCGCCTAATCTGTAGAGCGGTGCCCGAAACTCCGCTAAACCGGCAATTTGTGCGCATTAACACCTTTCACCTTGGTAATCCTACTGTCACAACGGTTTCACGGTTAGTCACGTTACTGTCACAAAGAGACCCTAAGCTTCGCGGTGTTCGTGTTATTCGCTCACACCGCTCACACCCTTGGAGGTCTCATGAAATTGATGCAAACCGTGTTCGCTGGCGTCGCTGGCGCGCTTTTCGCGATCGCAGCGCAAGCCGCAGACATCACCGGCGCGGGCAGCACCTTCGCAGCACCGATCTACACGAAGTGGGCTGACGCCTACCAGAAGTCGGGCGGCGGCAAGGTTAACTATCAAGGTATCGGTTCGTCGGGCGGTATCAAGCAGATCGAAGCGAAGACTGTCGATTTCGCTGGCTCGGACGCTCCGCTGAAGGACGATGAACTCACGAAGGCAGGCCTGTTCCAGTTCCCGACGGTTGTCGGCGGCGTGGTTCCGGTTGTCAACGTGCCGGGCGTGAAGGCCGGTGAAGTGACGCTGTCGGGCGAAGTGCTCGGCGACATCTACCTGGGCAAGATCAAGAAGTGGAACGATCCGGCGATCGTTGCGCTGAACCCGAAGGTCAAGCTGCCGGATACCGACATCGCCGTGGTTCGCCGCGCTGACGGTTCGGGCACGAGCTTCATCTGGACGAACTACCTGTCGAAGGTCAACGCAGACTGGAAGTCGAAGGTCGGTGAAGGCGCAACGGTCAGCTGGCCGACGGGTACGGGCGGCAAGGGCAACGACGGCGTCGCAGCCTTCGTGCAACGTCTGCCGGGCGCGATCGGCTACGTGGAATGGGCGTATGCGAAGCAAAACCACATGACGTACGTCAGCTTGAAGAATTCGACGGGTGCTGTGGTCGAGCCGAAGACGGAAACCTTCAAGGCAGCGGCTGCGGGTGCTGACTGGTCGAAGTCGTTCTACCAGATCCTGACGAATGAGCCGGGCAAGGACGCATGGCCGATCGTCGGCGCAACCTTCGTGCTGCTGCACACCACGCAGGAGAAGGCTCCGCAAGGTACGGAAACGCTGAAGTTCTTCGACTGGGCGTTCAAGAACGGCACCCAGGCTGCAAACGATCTGGACTACATCTCGTTGCCGGAATCGGTCACGGCTGAAATTCGCACGCAGTGGAAGTCGAAGGTGAAGGACGCTGCCGGCAAGCCGATCGCTGACTAAGCGTTGCAGTAAAGCATCCAGCAATACATTGGCCGTCCTCAATCGAGGACGGCCAATGGCATTACCCCGGCATTAGCCCAGCATCATCCGCCGCACGACAAGTGTCGTACGGCAACTGGAAACAGGTCCATCAGGCTCTCATGTCCGATATCCATTTAGCGCCTGGCACGGCGAGGTCGACGCCACCCGGCAGCGCGTCGCAGCAGAAAGCGCCCAGCCGCGCCGGCGACGTCATTTTCGGCGGCCTTGCCCGTCTCGCGGCCATCATCACCCTGTTGCTACTCGGCGGCATCATCGTTTCACTGGTCGTCGCCTCCATGCCGTCGATCAAACAGTTCGGCCTGGCGTTTCTGTGGACCGCCGACTGGGATCCACCTAGCAAGCAATTCGGCGCATTGGTGCCTATTTACGGCACGATCGCGACCTCGCTCATTGCACTCATCATCGCGGTGCCCGTCAGTTTCGGCATTGCGCTCTTCCTGACCGAACTCGCGCCCGCGTGGCTGCGCCGTCCGCTCGGTATCGCCATCGAACTACTTGCCGCGATCCCGTCGATCGTCTACGGCATGTGGGGTCTGCTGGTGTTCGCACCGATTTTCGCGGCGTGGTTCGAAAAGCCCCTCGGCGCCGTGTTGGGTGGCATCCCGTTCGTCGGCGCGCTGTTTCAGGGTGCGCCGATCGGCATCGGCATTCTGTGCGCAGGTGTAATTCTCGCGATCATGATCATTCCGTACATTGCCTCGGTGATGCGCGATGTGTTCGAAGTCACGCCAGTCCTTCTGAAGGAATCGGCATATGGCATCGGTTGCACGACCTGGGAGGTGATGTGGAAGATCGTGCTGCCCTTCACCAAGAGCGGCGTGATCGGCGGCGTGATGCTTGGCCTCGGCCGCGCGCTGGGCGAGACGATGGCGGTGACTTTCGTGATCGGCAACACCAATCTGCTCGATAACGTCTCGCTGTTTTCGCCGGGCAACAGCATTACCTCGGCGCTCGCCAACGAATTCGCGGAAGCGGATCCGGGCCTGCATACGTCGGCGCTGATGGAACTCGGGTTGATCCTGTTTGTGATTACTTTCGTCGTACTGGCGATCTCGAAGTTCATGCTGCTTCGCCTCGAAAAAGGGGAGGGCGCGAAATGAGGCAGCCCACCTTGAATATGCCGGGTTCGAACGACGCCGACGCGCTCGAAGCAATGCGCGTGCGCCTGCAAGGCCGCCGCCGCGCGAAGAATGCGCTGGCGCTGACCATGTCGCTCGCGGCCATGGCGTTCGGCCTGTTGTGGCTGGTGTGGATTCTTTATACGACGCTGCGGCTCGGCATCGGCGGTTTGTCGATCGAATTGTTCACGCAATCCACGCCGCCGCCGAACACCGATGGCGGCGGTCTCGCCAACGCGATTGTCGGCAGTGTGATGCTGGTTGCGCTCGCAACGTTCGTCGGGACGCCGATCGGCATTCTGGCGGGTGTCTATCTCGCCGAGTATGGTCAGAAGGGCTGGCTTGCGGGTCTCACGCGTTTCATCAACGACATCCTGTTGTCGGCACCGTCGATCGTGGTGGGTCTGTTCGTGTACGCGCTGGTTGTCGCGAAGATGGGGCACTTCAGCGGTTGGGCGGGTGTGTTCGCGCTCGCGCTGTTGCAGATTCCGATCGTGATCCGTACCACCGAGAACATGCTGAAGCTGGTGCCGAATGCACTGCGTGAAGCCGCTTTCGCACTCGGTACGCCGAAGTGGAAGATGGTGATGTCGATCACGCTGAAGGCCTCGATCGCGGGCATTATCACGGGTGTCTTGCTTGGCGTCGCGCGGATTGCCGGCGAGACCGCACCGCTTCTGTTCACGGCGTTGTCGAATCAATTCTTCTCGATGGACATGAACCAGCCGGTCGCGAACCTGCCGGTCACGATCTACAAGTTCGCGATGAGCCCGTTTGCGCAATGGCAATCGCTCGCGTGGGCCGGCGTCTTCCTGATCACGCTCGCGGTGCTGGGATTGAACATCCTCGCGCGCACGATCTTTTCGAATAAGTAAGGGCGGAGTGTAATCCGATGAATATGGCAGAAACTCAACTCAATCCGGCCACGCGTCCGACGGCGCCCGCCGGTTTCGATCCCGCCCAAAGCGGCCAGGCGCAAGCGCCGTCGCGTCCGAAGATTGAGATCAACGACCTGAATTTCTTCTACGGCAAGTATCACGCGCTGAAGAACATCAATCTGCGGATTCCCGAAGGCAAGGTGACCGCGTTCATCGGGCCGTCGGGTTGCGGCAAGTCCACCTTGCTGCGCACGCTCAACAAGATGTACGCGCTCTATCCGGAGCAACGCGCCGAAGGCGAGATCCTGATGGACGGCGAAAACCTGCTGACTTCCAAGCGCGATATTTCGCTGCTGCGCGCGCGGATTGGCATGGTGTTCCAGAAGCCGACACCGTTTCCGATGTCGATTTACGACAACATCGCGTTCGGCGTGAAGATGTTCGAAACGCTGCCGCGCTCGGAAATGGACGATCGCGTGGAATGGGCGCTGACCAAGGCCGCGCTGTGGAATGAAGTGAAGGACAAATTGGGCCAGAGCGGCTACGGCTTGTCAGGTGGTCAGCAGCAGCGTCTGTGTATCGCACGCGGTATCGCGATCCGTCCCGAAGTGCTGTTGCTCGACGAACCGTGCTCCGCGCTCGACCCGATTTCCACCGGCCGCATCGAAGAGCTGATCGCCGAATTGAAGAGCGATTACACGGTAGTGATCGTCACACACAACATGCAACAGGCCGCGCGCTGTTCGGACTACACTGCCTATATGTACCTCGGTGAATTGATTGAATTCGGCGACACCGAAAAGATCTTCATCAAGCCGGTCCGCAAGGAAACCGAGGACTACATCACTGGCCGCTTCGGCTAAGCCGCCGCGCAAAACAACGGAGTACGACATGTCCGATAAACATCTGTCCAGCCAGTTCGACGCCGACCTGAACCTCGTTTCTTCGAAGGTTCTCGAAATGGGCGGTCTGGTCGAGTCGCAGATCGTCAATGCGATGATCGCGCTCAACAACTTCGACCTCGATGTATGTGAACAGGTGATCGCGGCCGAAGAGCGCCTGAACACGATGGAAGTCGAGATCGACGAAGAATGCAGCAACATCATCGCGCGCCGTCAACCGGCCGCGCGCGACTTGCGCCTCCTGATCGCGATTTCGAAGACCATTACGAATCTCGAGCGCGCCGGCGACGAAGCTGAAAAAATCGCCAAGCGCACCAAGCGTCTGATGGAAGACGGCGCCTCGCGCAGCATCAATATCGCCGAAATCAAATTGTCGGGCGAAATGGCGGTGTCGATTCTGCGCCGCGCGCTGGACGCTTTTGCGCGTCTGGACACGGTTGCCGCCGCGCAGATCATGCGCGACGATAAGGCGATCGACGAGGAATTCCGCGCCTTCGTGCGCAAGCTGATTTCGTACATGACCGAAGATCCGCGTTCGATTTCGGTGGGCCTCGATTTTCTGTTCATCGCCAAGGCGATCGAACGGATCGGCGACCACGCGAAGAACATCGCTGAATTCATCATCTACATCGTCAAGGGCACCGACGTGCGGCACAAGTCGCGCGACGCGCTCGAACGCGAAGCACTCAGTTAATCAGTTATAAGGACCAGAGGTGCCGATGCCCAGCAGCATTCTCGTCATTGAAGATGAGCCCGCCATTTCCGAACTGATTTCGGTGAATCTTCAACACGCCGGGCACTGCCCGATTCGCGCGTACAACGCGGAGCAGGCGCAGAACCTGATCAGCGACGTACTGCCCGACCTCGTGCTGCTCGACTGGATGTTGCCGGGTAAGTCAGGTATCGCGTTCGCCCGCGATCTGCGCAACAACGAGCGCACCAAGCATATTCCAATCATCATGCTGACCGCACGTGGCGATGAACAGGACAAGGTGCTCGGCCTCGAAATCGGTGCCGACGACTACGTCACCAAACCGTTCTCGCCGAAGGAACTGATGGCGCGTATCAAGGCGGTGTTGCGCCGCCGCGCGCCGCAGTTGACCGAAGACCTGGTTGCGATCAACGGCCTCAAACTCGACCCGGCAACGCATCGGGTAGCGGCGCACGCCGAAGGCAGCGAGATCAAGCTCGATCTCGGCCCGACCGAATTCCGTCTGCTGCACTTCTTCATGACGCACCCGGAGCGCGTGCACAGCCGCACGCAACTGCTCGATCAGGTGTGGGGCGATCACGTATTCGTCGAAGAGCGCACAGTGGACGTGCATATCAAGCGTCTGCGCGCGGCGCTCAAGCCGGCAGGATGCGATGCTATGATTGAGACGGTACGCGGCAGCGGCTACCGGCTCGCGAAGAGCGCGTGACGTTGCGGTAGCACCTTTCTCTTCGATCGCTGGATTCGCTAGAACATGAACATCATCTGGGCGCGCTCCATCGTGTCGGTCGTGCTGCTGGCTGTTCTGTGCGTGGTGGTCGGCGCACTCCTGAACGTCAAGGCAGGGCTGGTCCTCGCGATTGTCTTGCTGCTCGCGCAGAGCTTCATCAGTACCTTCCACAAGCAGCGTTTGTGGCGCTTGCTCGACGCGCCGGTCTATGGTGAAGTGCCGAGCGCCCCCGGCATCTGGGGCGAAATCTATTACCGTCTGCATAAGCTTGCAAAGCGCTGGCATGCGCAGGTGCGTCAGGTCGAGCAGCAGCATTCGCGTTTCATTCAGGCAATTCAGGCCTCGCCGAACGGCGTGGCGATGCTCGACGATCACGATCAGATCGAGTGGTGCAATGCGATCTCCGAACTCCATTTCGGGCTTGATGCGAAGCGCGATCTGCGCCAGCACATCACGCATCTGGTGCGTCAGCCGGATTTCGTGCGCTATCTGAATTCGCATCGCTACGAAGAGATGCTGATCATGCGCGGCATGGGCGACAAGCGCCAGAACGTGCTGTCGGTGCAGGTGTTTCCGTACGGCGAAAATCGCAAGCTGGTGCTGTCGCAAGACATCACCGAACTGGAGCGTACCGACGCGATGCGGCGCGACTTCGTCGCCAACGTGTCGCATGAACTGAAAACGCCGCTCACGGTGCTCTCCGGTTTCCTGGAGACGATGCGAGAGCTGCCGCTAGGCGAAGCCGAGCGTGCGCGCTACCTCGAACTGATGGAGCAGCAGGCCTCGCGGATGCGTCATATCGTCAACGACTTGCTGGTACTCGCGAAGCTTGAAGGTGACAACAAGCCGCCGAGCGATCAGATGATCGACATGCGCGCGGTGCTGCGGCATCTGAAGGACGACGCCCAAAGCCTGTCGAGCGATCATCACAAGATCGTGTTCGACGCCGACGAAGGGCTGACCGTCACCGGCGTGGAAACGGAACTCCTCAGTGCGCTTGGCAACCTCGTGACCAATGCGATCCGCTACACGCCGGACGGCGGTGCAATCGCGGTGACCTGGCACGCCAACGGCGGCAGTGCGGTTTTTTCGGTCACTGACAGCGGGCTGGGGATTCCGGCTGCGGACATTCCGCGTTTGACCGAGCGCTTCTATCGCGTCGACCGCAGCCGCTCGCGCGATACGGGCGGGACGGGCCTCGGTCTCGCCATCGTCAAGCATGTGCTGCAACGGCACGATGCGCAGCTCGACGTGAAGAGCGAGGAGGGACGTGGCAGCACGTTCACCGTGCGCTTCCCGGTGTATCGCACGGCGCGTCGGCAACCGGCACCGGCCTGAGAATAGCGGCCTGAAAAAAAGCCCGCCTGTAACAAGGCGGGCTTTTTTATGCGTACTGCCGCTTCAGCGGTACGCAAACACAATCACGAACTCACGAACAGAATTTCCCCAGCAGGCTCATCTGCGCATTGCGCGAGGATTTTCCCGGTCGGCGGCGGCGATAGTGGCCGTCGCTTTGCATCAGCCACGCGGCCTGGTTGTCGCCGAGAAACGCTGACAGGCCTTCGGCAATCACACGCCGCTTCAGGCGGCGGTTGTTGACCGGGAACGCCACTTCCACACGGCGGAAGAAGTTACGATCCATCCAGTCGGCGCTCGACAGATATACCTGTTCCTTGCCGCCGTCGTAGAAGTAGTAAATGCGATGATGCTCGAGGAAACGTCCGACAATCGAGCGCACGGTGATGTTCTCCGACAAACCCGGCACGCCCGGCTGCAACGCGCACACGCCGCGCACGATCAGATCGATCTTCACGCCGGCCTGCGATGCTTCGTACAACTCGGCAATCACCGTGGGTTCGAGCAGCGCGTTCATCTTCGCGACGATGCGCGCCTTTTGTCCGACACGCGCGTGATCTGCTTCCGCGCGAATCGCATCGATCAGTTTCGGATGCAGCGTGAACGGCGACTGCCATAGCTCATGCAGCCTCAGTTCACCGCCGATGCCGGTCAGTTGCTGGAACACGTGGTGTACGTCTTCACAGATTTTCTGATCGGCGGTCATCAGGCCGAAGTCGGTATAAAGCCGCGCGGTGCGCGGATGATAGTTACCGGTGCCCAGGTGTACGTAACGCTTGAGCGTGGTCTTGCCGCCCGACGACACACGCCGCACGATCAACATCATCTTCGCGTGGCACTTGTGGCCCACCACGCCGTACACGACGTGCGCGCCCACTGCTTCAAGCTGTGACGCCCAGTTAATGTTGGTTTCTTCGTCGAAGCGCGCGAGCAGTTCGACCACTACCGTCACTTCCTTGCCGTTGCGTGCCGCTTGCATCAGCGCGTCCATCAGCGGGGAGTCGGTGCCGGTGCGATAGATGGTCTGCTTGATGGCCATCACGTTCGGGTCTTTAGCTGCCTGCAGCAGCAGCTCGAGCACCGGTTGAAAGCTCTCGTAAGGATGATGCAGCAGCACGTCGCCCTGATCGATCACGTCGAACATGCTGATGCTGTTGGCGATTTGCTGCGGAATCGCGGGAATATGCGGCACGAATTTCAGGTCGGGCCGGTCTACCATCTCCGGCAATTGCATCAGCCGTACCAGATTGACAGGGCCGTCGGCGAAATAGCAATCCTTGGTGGTCAGGCTGCTTTCATCCAGCAGGCGACGCACGACATGCGCGGGCGTGTCCGCCGACACTTCGAGCCGCACCGCATTGCCCAGATGCCGCGCGGGCAATTCGCCCTGCAACGCGACCCGCAGATTGGTGATTTCGTCTTCGTCGACGAACAGTTCGCTATTGCGCGTGATGCGGAACTGATTGCAGGTGCGCACCACCAGATTCGGGAACAGCTCGCCGACAAAGCGCTGCAGCAACGAGCTCAGCAGCACGAAACCATGCGGATAGCCCGACAGATCCTGCGGCATGCGCACGAGCCGGGGCAAAGCGCGCGGCGCCTGCACGATGCCCATCATCGCCTGACGGCCGAACGCATCCTTGCCTTCGAGTTCGACGACAAAGTTCAGGCTCTTGTTGAGCACGCGCGGAAACGGGTGAGCCGGATCGAGGCCGATCGGCGTGAGCACCGGCAGCAGTTCGTCGAAGAAGTAATTGCGTGCCCATTCGGTCTGCGCTTCGTTCCATGCTTCAGTGCCGTGAAAATAGATGCCTTCTGCTTCGAGCGCGGTGAGCACCGTGTCGTGCAGCATGGTGTACTGGCGATGCACGAGCCTCTGCGCGCGCTCGACCACGAGGTCGTACACGTGCTGGAGCGACATGCCGTCCGGAGACAGCGCACCCGGGTTGTCGCGCATCTGCTCCTGAAGTCCGGCCATGCGGACTTCGAAGAATTCGTCGAGATTGCTACTGGTGATGCAGATGAAACGCAAGCGTTCGAGCAAAGGGACGGCTGGGTCGGCAGCTTGTGCCAACACACGCTCGTTGAAACCCAGAATGCCCAGCTCGCGATTCAATAAGGGGTAGCGGATGGACATCGGCAGCGAGAATGGAATTTCAGGAAGGGAGACGAAAAGACGCTCGGAAATTCTCACAGTATGATGACGTTGTTATGACATTCTCAATGTTATAAATTCTACGCCGTATTCGTTGCGTGTCGTCATTATGACGCAGTGCATATGGGACCATAGGGCACCCCCATTACTGCGAGGCGACATCGTGAGGTCCGGTACGCTTAAAATGGCGTCTTTGAACAGCGCGGCCGGCCATAAGGCGCCCAAGATACCCGGTGGGCACCCGGCACCCTCTGCATCCAACGCCGCCGCGCACGCGCGCATGGAGTCCGCTTACCCGATGGTCAATACGCCACAACTCCTTGCTGCCGTCGACCTTGGCTCGAATAGCTTCCGGCTGATCGTGGGCCGGGTCGAGGAAACCGACGCGGGCAGCCAGATCTATCAGGTCGACGCATTGCGCGAGTCGGTGCGTCTTGCCGCCGGTCTGTCGCGCGACAAGATGCTGGATCGCGCCTCGCAGGTGCGCGGCTGGGACGCGCTCAAGCGCTTTGGCGAGCGGCTGCGCGACTTTCATCCCGATCACGTTCGTGCCGTTGCCACCAACACGCTGCGTATCGCCAAGAACGCGAGCGAGTTCCTCGGTGAGGCGCAAGCCGCGCTGGGCTTTCCAATCGAAGTGATCGCCGGGCGTGAAGAAGCCCGTCTGATTTATGCCGGGGCTGCCCACTCCGTGCCTGCGAGCGCGGGCAAGCGCCTCGTGGTGGACATCGGCGGTGGCTCGACGGAATTCATCATCGGTTCGCACTACACGCCCATCAAGATGGAGAGCCTGTATATCGGCTGCGTGAGCCATAGCCGCGCATTCTTCCCGGCGGGCAATGTCGACGAATACACGATGCGGCAGGCCGAACTCGCCGCGGGCCGCGAAATTCAGATCATTTCCGCCGAATACAAGAAAACCGGTTGGGAACAGGCCATCGGCTCGTCCGGCACCGCGCGGGCGCTCGCCGAACTGGTCGAGGCAAATGGCTTCAACGATCCGGGCATTACGCACGGCATCTCGCGCGGCGGGCTGGAGCGCCTCAAGCGCGCGCTGATCAAGGCGGAAAACGTCAATCGTCTGAAGCTGGTCGCGTTGAAGGGCGATCGCATTCCGGTGCTGGCCGGCGGGTTGTCGATCATGATCGCGGTGTTCGACGAACTCGGTGTCGATTACGTCGATACAACAGACGGCGCGCTGCGCCTCGGAGTGCTCTACGACTTGCTGGGCCGTTCGCAGCACGAGGATATGCGCACGGTGACGGTGGAGGGCTTCATGCGCCGTTATGGCGTGGATCGCGCGCAGGCGGGGCGTATCGGTGAACTCGCGGTGCGCTTTTACGACCAGTTTGCCGAGCCGGATCAGGAGCGTCGCGTCGAGAACCACATGTTCCTCGGCTGGGCTGCGGCCTTGCATGAAATCGGGCTGTCGATTTCCCACAGCGCCTATCACAAGCATTCGGCCTATATCGCCAGCAACGCCGACATGCCGGGTTTTTCGCGCACCGACCAGGCGCGGCTCGCCGCACTGGTGCTCGGCCACGCGGGGAAACTCGGCAAGCTGTCGCAAACGCGCGAAGTGGAATGGCCGTTGTTGTTCTGTCTGCGGCTCGCGGCGCTTTTGTGCCGCCGACGTGCGGATGTCGGCTTGCCGGGTATCGCGGTCGCGCAGGTCAACGGCGGTTATGAAGTGCGTTTGCCGAACGAGTGGGTGGCTAACAATCCCTTGACCGACTACAGCTTGACCCAGGAGGCAGCGGAGTGGGAGAAGGTTGGCATCCCTTATCGCGTGGTCTACACCGACGATTGAGCGTCATGCTGTGTAAATGAAAAAGCCCGGCGGAATGGCCGGGCTTTTTTTATGCGCCTTGTCGTCAACCGAATTAGCCGGCCGGTTTGCGCGCCGTGCCGTGCCGCTTAGCGCGGCGATGCGTCGCCGAGGAAGTGCCGTGCGTAACGCGCGTTGATATCCGTCAGACGCAACAGCGTCAGAAAGTCCGCCGTATTGAAGTCAGGATCCCAGGCCGGTGCGCCGCAAATCTTCGCGCCGAGGCGCAGGTAACCCTTGACCAGCGGCGGCGGTGCGACGTCGGCACCGGTTTGCAGTTCTTCGACCGGCAGCGGCGTGTGCGGGAACGCGCGATATTCCGGCGTCGTCAGCGCGTTGTCGCGCAGCGAGCAGTAAAGATTCGCCGCATAGTGGCCGCCGTCGACCATCGCGACGCTCGCGCAGCCGAGCATCGTCTCGTAGCCGTTATGCTTCATGTATGCGGCGAGCCCTGCCCACAGCGACATGATCACCGAGCCGCTGCGATAGTCCGGGTGCACGCACGAACGGCCCACTTCGACCATCTTCGCGCGCAGATGCGTGAGACGCGACACGTCGAATTCGCTTTCGGCATACAGGCGTCCGATACGGGCGGCCTGGTGGGGCGGCAGCGCGCGATATGTGCCGACCACCTTCAGCGTGTCGAGATCGCGCACCAGCACGTGATCGCAGTATGAATCGAACGAATCGACGTCGAGGCCGGCTGGGCCAGTCAGACGAGCACCCATTTCATCAGCGAATACACGGTAGCGCAGACGCTGGGCCTCGCGCAGTTCCTCGTCGGTGCGTGCCCACGTAACTTGCAGGCGATGCTGGGCGGTGACCGTCTCTTCGGCGCGCGGCAGGCGACGCGTTTCGAAGATCGAAGCCAGGGGCAGGGTGGGCGTCGGCAGTTCTCGCATGTGGCGTCCTGGTCGAAAAAAGGGAGATTTCTTTTTTCGCCAATGTAGTAACGCCTGGTGACGCTCGCATGGCAAAGCCATGACGATTGGATGACGGCCCGTAAGCTGCGTGCGCGCGGCTTGTAATGTCGTGGGCCGGGGCGGCCCGTGTGTTGTTTCTGCGCGACCGTTGCGACTTGCGGGCCCTGCGGCTGCTTTGCTCGCCAGGCCGCGTAGCCGGTTCAGATCAGATCGGGGGTCATTGCCGCGCGCAGCACGGCCTGGTCGTCACCATGGCGTTCACGGCTTTCGATCCACCATAGGCCGGCTTTCTTGAGCGGCCAACTTGCTTCGCTGTTGCCAAGCAGACGCGCCGCAACGTGGCCGAGCGTCGGTTGATGGCCGACGATCACCACGGTCTGTGCGATGCCTGCTGACCAACCGGCGGCCTTGAGCACATCGTCCGCGCTGGCGTTGGGCGCGAGTTCGCGCACCACGCGATACTGGTCGCTCAAGGTCTCGGCGGTCTGAATGGTGCGCACTGCGGGGCTCGCGAGGATCACTGCGTCGTCGGGCAGGCGGGTGCGCAGCCACTTGGCGACGTTTTGGGCCTGTTTGCGGCCTCGCGTGGTGAGCGCGCGGGCGAGATCGCTGGCGGCGAATTCTTCAGCTTCGGCGTGACGCCAGAGGATCAGATTCATGCGTGTCTCCTTGACTCTGGTTGCGGCGTAGACAGCAGCGCCGGGTTTTCAATCACTGTCGCATGCGGGTTCGTTAGGACGCAAGGCGGCGGCGCGGGCGGATGGTATAAGCGTCGGATTATGCCGGTACACGTTGGTATGTGGGTTGGTGTATATGTCGAGGCGAAACGTATTGAGCGCTCGCGCAATTTTCACGCGGCTTTTACGTGGTTTTCATCGAGTCAGCACGTGATCTGTATGAAACCCATCGCGCCATAGGCCTGAGTTTGCATCAGTCCGCGCGGACCCCCGAGCGCCTGCCGCCCAAAAAGCAAAAACCCGCGAAGCCGAAGGCGACGCGGGTTTCGTATTGCTTTTTCGTGGTCGGAGCGAAAGGATTCGAACCTTCGACCCTCTGATCCCAAATCCTAAGTCTTAATCAAACCTTCTGACATTTGTAAACACTGGAATGCAGTCCTATAAAGCCTTTCGTGGTAAAGTGACGCACTTGGGGAAACTTGAGTAAACCGCAAAAAACCGCGAAAAAGTTACCCCTGAGTTACCCCGGCGTTACCCCAGCGAGGCGAGCATGGCTCAAACAATCAACTTCACGAAGGAAAGCATCGGCGCACTGCCGACCCCAGCAACGCGCGCCGAGTATGCGGACGGCGGCGGCCGGGCGAGCGTCAATGGCCTGCTGCTGCGCGTCACTCCGACCGGCGTTAAATCCTTCTGCGTGCTGAAACGGATCAAGGGCGGCAAGCTGGAACGCTTCACGCTGGGCCGGTTCCCCGATCTGACCGTTGAGCAGGCGCGACGGAAAGCAACAGACGTGCTTTCGACCGTGGCGAGTGGCGACAATCCTGCTGAAGTGCGCCGGGCGATCAAGGGCGAACTGACGTTTGCGCAAATGTTCGAGGAGTACACCCGCCGTCACGGCCAGGCGAACAAGCGGACATGGCGCGAGGACGTGCAACGGTTCGAGGACTATCTGGCCGCGCCGATTGGTCGCAAAAAACTATCAAAGGTTGAGCGGCGCGATATCCGGGCGATTCACGAAGAGATCACCAAGGGCGGGCACGCCACGACGGCTAATCGCGTCCTCGCGCTCATTTCTAGCGTGTTCGGGAAAGCGATTGAATGGGAGTACGCCGAGGCGAACCCGGCGACCGGCATCAAGCGCAACAAGGAGCGCTCGCGTGAGCGGTTCATCCAGTCCGACGAACTGCCGCGATTTTTCGCCTCGCTTGCCGAAGAGCCGAACGAAACCATGCGGGATTTCTTTCTCCTCGCGCTGCTGACCGGCGCACGCCGCAGCAATGTGGCGGGCATGAGATGGGCTGACGTGTCGATGGAGCGCGCGGAGTGGCGGATTGAGCGGACGAAGAACGACGATCCGCAGACTGTAGCGCTATCGCCCGAAGCGCTGCAAATCCTTGCTTACCGGCGCGAGGCGACGGATTCGGAATTCGTGTTCCCCGGCGAAGGCAAGCGCGGCCATATCGTTGAGCCGAAAAGCGGATGGCGGCGCATCTTTGACCGGGACGAACTGAGCCAGCTAATCACGCGCATTGAGGCGGCGGGCGAAGCGTTCGAAGGAAAAGACGGCGAAGCCATTGCGCGCAGTCTGACGCGAGCGCGGGAGCAGGCAGAGAAGCTGAAGATTCGGACGGATGGCGCGCGCATTCCCGATCTGCGCATCCACGATCTGCGGCGCACCCTTGGAAGCTGGCAGGCGGCGGCAGGGGCGAGCCTCGCAGTGATCGGCAAGAGCCTGAACCATCGCACGGTGACTGCCACGGCGATCTATGCACGGCTGAACCTTGATCCTGTTCGAGAGAGCGTAGGGCGTGCCACTTCCGCGATGATGGCGGCGGTGGGCGATGCCGGGGACGTGCTTCCCTTCAAACGACGGAGCCAGCAATGAGCGACGCATACGAGTTCGAGAGCGACTGTCTCAAAGAGGCATGCTGGGATAGCGAGCGGGCAGCGTACCGCCTCGCCGGAGTTGACCCTGACTGGCACGAACACGATGAGCAGGAAGGGCATACATTCGGATTTCTGCCGGGTGGCTGGTCGAACGGAAATACTCGCAACGCAGACAACATTCTGGCGGCGCTAGGCCAATGGCGCGTGCTTACAGATGAAGCTTTGAAATTTGGGCAGGTAAAGACGGGCAATCCGCGTGAGTGGATCGAGTGGGCGATTGCGCGCGGTCTTACGCCGGAATGGCTTGATGCTGCATATCGCGACCCGGCGATGCATGCCTTCCTGCCGCCGCCTGAGATTGAGCCCGCGATGCAGAAACTCTTCAATCCCACCAACACCCCGAGGGAGGAGCGCGATATCGCATGGTACGTGGGATGGGTAAAGGAGCAGATATATGCCTCAGTTGATTGCGATGATAGGGATACGTGGACTGACGACACGAAGAGCAAAGCCGTTCAGGCACTCTTGCTGAAAACCTTCCCTGAGTTGAGAGGGGGGCGCGCGAGGAGCATCGATAAGGAGGCGCGCCCAGCGTGGATGAAAGGGGGAGGACGGCCGCGAGGCAAGGCGTAAAAGGGGTAAAACCCTTTCATCTGTTTTCTTGAAGTGACTATCGGTTTAATGAGCCCTGTACCGCAACGCGAGAGTGTCTCGCACAGCGGAGAACCTTGATGAGGTATGGAGCCATGAAAACCAAAACGAATGCACCCGCAGCGCCGCAATCGACTGGACTGTCCGCGAACCTGACGCCTGAGCAGGCCGCCGAGATTCTCGGCGTCTCACCGTACACCCTCTCTAACTGGCGCGTTGGCAAGCGTCAGCCTCTCCCCTATGTGAAGCTGGGCCGCTTGGTCCGCTATCGACGCGCCGATATCGAGGCGTTTCTCTCGTCCAATCTCGTCTCCGACCTGTAACGGAGGCGATGATGGCTATTCGAGCATTCACCCCCGAACAGAAGCAGATACTCGTTGGCGACTTCGCGCGCCGAGCCGTGACGGACATCGGAGATAGAGAGATCGATGTTCATGCGCTGGCTCGTACTATCAGCGTCACGTTGAGGCATCAAGGTTTCCTGAACGCCCGCATTGATCCCGAGGATTTAGCTCGCGAATGCGCCAAGGCGAGGGAGAGCAAGAATGCGTGACGATTTCCACCCAAAAAGTATTCGCGCTCTGCGCAAAGAGCATCGTGATTCATGCGAGTGTAAGCGATGCCTCAGAAAGCGCGGCTTGAGAAAGAGAAGCGGCAGTAAGTGGCGGCACGGTAAGCGTATGGTGCGCGATCTCATGAACGGCCACATTGATCCCGATTTCTCCCTCGAAACATACAGAGCGGCAGGGGGCAAAAATGCCTGATGCCTTCGACCCGAAAAAGCGCATTCGCATTCCACGCGAGGGACATATCGAGGGGTGCGAGTGCAAGCGATGTCGCAGAAAGCGTAATGCCAGCATGTCCGATCCTTCGTTAGTGACGGAGAGCGAGGCACAGCGTCTCCTTGACGCGGCGAGAGTGACCGTTGCGCCAGTGCAGAAGTGGAAGTTACTTCGAGAGCCGCCTATAGAGTGCATCCAGTTCGGCCGCATGGTGCGTTACAGACGAACAGACGTATCGCGATTAATCAAGGCGTTGAGAGCATCCGGGGGCTAACAGATGAATGAGACCGCACAAAAAGAACGGGCCGCCGAGGGACAGGCAGGGCGGCCCAAAGATACGACGATGATGAGTAGGCAGGATAGCACGATGGTTCAAGCGGCTTTGCTGTACGCCGCCGAGGGGCTGTCTGTGTTTCCGGTCAACTCTATCGGGAGCGATGGCGAATGCACATGTGGCAAAGGTGCGAAATGCCGTACACCCGGCAAGCATCCGCTTATCGAAGACTGGCAACACAAAGCGACGCGCGATGCCGACACTATCCGCCAATGGTTCCGCAAACACCCGCACGCAAACATCGCGTGTCACGTTGGCAAGTCCGGTATGGCAGTCATCGACATCGACCCGCGCAACGGCGGCAATGAGAGCTTTGTGCAGCTACAGCACGAGCATGGTCCGATAGCAGCAGAGATGGAGGCATTGACGGGCGGCGGCGGTAAGCATCTCTACTTCCGCGCTCCCGCAGACGCTCACCTTCCCGCCAAGCTGGCAGACGGCATCGACCTTCAGCGGGGAGACAAATACGTTGTTCTCCCGCCCTCCCGTCATGCGTCCGGCAAGCGTTATGCATGGGCAGATGGCAAGGGTATCGACGGGCGGTGCATGCTCGATGACTTGCCCGAGTGGTGCGCCAAGGGTCCGAGGTTGAAGGTAGTGCAAGCCGCCGTATCCGATGACCTCGAAGACGATATGCCCGAGATGACGCGTGCGCTAAATATGTGGCGCAACGAAGCCGCAGAGCGCGACCTTGAGAGGGTAGCGAGCGCACTGAAGGCGATACCGGCCGATGATCGGGAGACATGGCTCAAAGTTGGCGCGGCGCTCGAAGGAGACTTTGGCGAAGATGGACGCGAGCTATGGGACGAGTGGGCGCAAGCGTCGCCTAAATACGATGGCAGCGACCAGGAGCGGACGTGGAATGGCTTCACGAGCAGACCGGGCGGCGTCACCATCGCGACCATCTTCCATCTCGCGAAAGAGCGTGGATGGGTTGAGCAGGTGGAAGTAACTTCCGGAAGCGCGGACGGTCTCGACACTGGCGGCGACATCTCCAATGGGCGACGATTCGCGGCGGCCTATCGCGGTCTGCTGCTGTTTTGCGGCGCGCTCAAGAAGTGGCTTCGATGGGATGAGTTTCGCTGGGTGTGGTGCAACGTCGGGGAGCCGGTGCAACTCGCTAAACGAATCGCAGAGCAACTTGTTAAAGAGGCGATGGTGGAAGCGAGACTCAGCCCAAGTGACGAAGCAAAACAGAAGTTTCGGCAGGCGGTCACGGTTCACAACACGGAGCGCCGCATTCACTCGATGGTTTCGATGGCGGCCCCCGAGCCGGGCATGCAGATCGCGCACCCCGGCGAACTCGACGCGGACCCGATGCTGCTGGGTGTACGCAATGGTGTTGTTGACCTTCGAAAAGGCACGCTGCTGGCGGCCGACCCGAAGATGCTGATTACGAAGCAGGTAGCAGCATCTTTCGACCGGCATGCCGAGTGCCCGCAGTGGGAGACGTTCCTCACGACTATTTTCAGCGGTGACCGCGATGTCATCGACTTCATACAGCGGGCACTTGGCTACACCCTTACCGGGCTGGTGGACGAAGAGAAAGTCTTCTTTATGTACGGTCACGGTGCGAATGGGAAGAGCGTGTTCGCAAACGTCATTGCAGGCGTGTTCGGAGAATATGCCGTCACGGTCGGGTCCGAGTTGCTTTCTCGGAAGGATGGAAGCGAGGGGGATCGGTACAAGGCGAAGCTTCCCGGCGCGCGGTTGGCACTCGCCAACGAGATCGGATCGGCCGACGTATGGGACGACCAGCGGCTGAAGGATATCGCCTCCCGAGAACGCATTGCCGCGCGGCAGCTTTACGGCGAGGCGTTCGACTTCATGCCGACGCACGCACTATGGATTCGTGGCAATCACAAACCGGGCATTCTCGATGCGGGGGATGGCATGTGGCGGCGAATTGTCCTGATCCCGTTCAAGCGGCAATTCGCTGAAAGCGAGCGCGTGCCTGACCTCGACAGAAGGATTCTCGACACGGAGCGAGATGGGATTCTCCGATGGATGTTGGATGGCTGTATCGAGTGGCAGCACAGCCGCTTACGCATTCCGGATGTCATCGCGGCAGAGACAGCCGAATACCGGGCCGATACGGACCTGCTGCGGTCATGGATTGAGGATCGTTGCGATGTCGGCTCGAATCGGCGTCTGTCGCGACAGGATGCATATCAGAGCTATCGCGGCTTTCTAGACAGTCAAGGCGTGAGAGCCCCCTCGCAGGTAGTTTTTGTGCGCCAGATGGAGGACCGTAACTTTGCCCGATTGAAAGTCATGGGCATCCGTTACTTCGGCGGGCTGGAATTGAGGGTAAAGAGCGACAGGGGATTCGCGGACGAGGCAGATGACCTGTGAGCGATAGGGGCAGGTAGGGGCAGCTTTTTGCCCTTTTCTAAAAACTATCCCATTTGCGCGCGTGAGAGAGAAAGTTGGAAATGCCTTAAAAGCTGCCCCTACCTGCCCCTAATCACTGTTTTTCAGCCCTTTCATCGCCCTTGAACTGAGAAATGCACGTTGGAAGTACTTCCAATAGCGCGATGGGGGTGGCGGATGTTCGACATATATCGAACAAAGGTGGTATAGCGCGACTGAGAAATTGTGCGGCAGCGGGGCTCTGCGCCCTCGCCCTGTAGTCAAAACCGCCAGATGGGACCCGCTCATACCTAATAGGACTCCTCTGCACTTAGTGAGACCTCAAGGCACTGCGGCACTGCGGAACCAACGAAGTAAGCGGCGTTGGAAGTTACTTCCGAAATGCGGCAGCAACGAACTGTGTGCTGGAAGTACTTCCGAACTGAGGCACTAACGGACGGCGCGATAGAAGTTACTTCCGAATCGCGGATTGGTTTATCAACGGTCGCATTGCGGCCATAACGGAGAGCAGCATGAAAGACAGCACGACGATGACATTTGACGAACTGGACGCACTGCGGGGCAGCGTGAATACGACTGTGGCGAAGCGGCGTAGTGAGATCGGCGCACTGGCCGAACGCAGCAGAAAGGCCAAGGCCGCGCTCACGAAGGCACTCGCAGACGCGACACCTGCACCCATTCCCGCCGAGGAGCGCGAGCGGCTTGAAGGTGTGATGCGTGACCTTAGCGCGGCACGGACTGTTGAGATCGGTGCGGCACACGCGGACGGCCGCAAGCCGAACACGACGAAGCTCGACAAGGCAATCAGCCAGGCTGAGAGCGACCTTGCCGCATATCAGGAGCAACTTGAGGCAGCGAAGGAGGCCGAGCCTGCGTTCGAGGAGAAGCGTGAAGCGGCGCGTGCTCGCCATGCTGCGGAGGTCACGGAGATCAATGCGAAGGTGGGGGCGATCAAGCGCGTTATTGCTGAACAGGAGCGGCTTCTGGCAGAGGGAGCGATGCGATACGCCTGCCACGCGG
The DNA here is from genome assembly GCF_046026855.1 of Paraburkholderia sediminicola. Classification (GTDB taxonomy): domain Bacteria; phylum Pseudomonadota; class Gammaproteobacteria; order Burkholderiales; family Burkholderiaceae; genus Paraburkholderia; species Paraburkholderia sediminicola_A. Next base: position 271,290 of record NZ_JAQQET010000004.1, read on the forward strand.
CGCTTGCTGCGGCGACCGATGAGATGGTGGCGGACCGGCTACAGCGACGCGGCGATTCGCAGAGCGAGACAGCGGGAAGGATGGAAGAGATGTTCAAGGGCAGCGCGTTCTCGGACCTTGCGCGGCACTTTGAAAGAGGCACTTCCGCCTTGCGCCGCCGTGACGTGGAGCTAGAACGTCTTGCTGCGGCAGGACTGGACGTTTCCAAGCCATTCGATCCGGGAGCTATTCCGACTGGTTCCACACACTTCGCGCGCACCGTACCGCAAGGGCCGCGTGTGATCGAGAGCGAGCCGACTGATCCGCGTGAGCGACGTTATATGCATGCGGGTGCGTTTGCGGCAGACGGACGGCGGATTAACTGATGAGAGCCGGGGCGGCCTTGCGCCGCCTCATTCACTATCGAGCGATCAAGGGGGATGCAATGCCAGCAGGAATGCAGTGCTTCGACGGGCAGGGGCGACTCACGGTGGACTTCACATCGCGCCTGTCGCGTGTGCTGGGCTCACTTCATATCGACGGGACTGCCGGGAGCATCTACGATCCGAATCTGACTCAGGGCGAGCCGTTCGTGTCGTTTCAGCAGGAGGGCGTTCTGTACCATATCTCCGGCGACACGGCGCTTCCGACATTCACTATCTCGGGAAGCACAATTTCGTGGACGTACAGCGGCGCGCAGACGAACTATCACACCAACGTGCAAGGGTGGATGTTTTACGGCGTTCGATAGGGAGACAGGGGCGGCGCAATGCCGCTCTTAGCGATGCTCGAAGCGATCCAGCACGCGATGTCCGATGAAGGCGACCAAGCCGAGCAGCAGCGCGCCATAGAACAGATGGCCGTTTATAGCGAGATAGGCGAACCCGGCGATGCCGGATACCAGAAGTGCCAGTAAACCCCATCCGAGACCAATCATTTTCGCCCCCGTCGCACTGCGTTGTGCGTTCGATTATGGACGGGCGGCCGGAGAGCGGCAAGCGATGGGCAAGTTACCCCTGTGTTACCCCAAAGAAAAAGGGCTTGCGACCCGAAAGCCGCAAACCCTTGCTGGTACTGGTCGGAGCGAAAGGATTCGAACCTTCGACCCTCTGATCCCAAATCAGATGCGCTACCAGGCTGCGCTACGCTCCGACGAATCCGAGATTCTACGTGGCATTGGGTGCCAGAGTCAATCACGAATTGCGTCGGGGTGAAAAAAGGTCTCGGGCGCCGGTAGCGGGCCGCAAAAAGTTGCGCCGCGGTGTGCGTTCGTTCGGGATGTGCACAAGCGCACGCGCGGCCGGTTTATCCCCTCAGTGCCGGCGACGCATCCAGTGTGGCATGTGCTGGTGTGTGACCCAGTGATGCAGCATGCCTTCGCCGTCGTGTTCGCGCTTGTAGGTTCTCGATTCGAAAATCGACAGGGCGAGCAGCACGAGCAGACCTATTGCAAGTCCGATCAGACCTGCGATCGATTCAGCGTCCATGGCAGTCCTCCTATGACACGCAGTCATGCCTTTATAGTAGGTCACGCGTAACAAAATGGGAGGAGGGAGACTGCCAGGCGCGACGTCGTCAAATACGAATTGCAGGTAGACTCTCGGCGCTTTGTTGCCGTTATTGTCATTCTGTCTCGAGAGTCTATGAACTGCGTTTTGTTGATTGCGTTGATGCTGGCTGCCGGGCTCGCCGGCTGTGCCAACGACCCTTCCGGGCATCATGGCGGTCCGCCGCCGAAAGATCCCGTCGATTACCATGGCGTGCCCACCGACGACCGGCCGCCCGTCATCGCGCCCACGCTTTGACCGCTTGCCGGGAATGAAAGCGAAGGCCCGGCGCGGGCACGCCGGGCCTTCTGACCCGCGCAGACTGTTTGCGCGGAAAGCGCGGGCTGCGTTTATTCTAGGACGAGGTGCACGCGTGATATGTGTGCGCTTGTTTCAAGCCGTAACTGCATGTGGCGTTGCGGGGATGAGCGCATAGCGCGTCGTTCATGTGCGGCGCTGCAAGCCGCGCGCGTTCGTAAGACAAAAACACACGGCGCATGGATGCCGAACAAGGGCTAGGCGCCCGCCATGCCACGCACGACGCCCGGCAAAAAGCGCGCGAGCGTGACACCGCGAGCGGCCATGAAGATCAGCATCGCGGCCCACAAGCCATGATTGCCGTACAGCGCCAGCAAGGCCCACGACGCCGCGATGAACACCGCAAATGACACTACCATCGACGTCATCAGCTCATGCGTGCGAGTGGCGCCGATAAACACGCCGTCGAGCAGAAAACCCCACACGGAAATCACCGGCAAGAGCGCGGCCCACGGCAGGTAAGTCTCGGCCGTGGCGCGCACAGCGGCCTGATTGGTCAGACCTTCGATGATCCACGAGCCCGCACCCCAGTACACCAGCGAGAAGCCCAGCGCGCCGAGCGCGGACCACAGTGCCGTCACCTTGATGGCCTGCGCGAAAGCATGCCGGTCGCGCGCGCCGATCGCCGCCCCAACCAGCGCCTCGGCAGCGTGCGCGAAACCGTCGAGTCCGTAGGCCATGAAGGTCTGAAAATTGAGCAGCAGCGCGTTGGCGGCAAGCGTGGCGTCGCCTTGCCTCGCGCCGAGATGCGCGAACCAGCCGAACGACGACAGCAGACAGAGCGTGCGCACGAAGATATCGCGATTCAGCACCACCAGACGCTTCAGCGCGGTTGCGTCGAAGAGGGCGGCGCGGTTCAGCGCGGGCAAATCGCGCGGCCTGCCATGCCACAACAACGCGGCGCCGAGCACGAAGCCGAGTGCGTCGGCGGTGGCCGTGGCCGCGCCGATTCCGGCCACGCCCCAATCGAATACGTACACATACAGCAGCACCGCCGCGATGTTCACGCCGTTGATGAACACTTGTGAGAGCAGCGCGAGCCGCACCTTCTGCGTACCGAGCAGCCAGCCGAGCACTACGTAGTTGCCGAGCGCGAGCGGCGCGGCCCAGATGCGTGCGTGGCAGTAGATCTGCGCGTTGTGCTGTACCGCGTCGCTGCCGCCGATCAAGCGCAACGCGTAGCCGATCAGCGGCACTTGCAGCAGAAGCACCGCTGCGCCGATCGCCGCCGCGAGCAACAGCGCGCGTACGACGTTGTTGCGCAGCTCCGCGCGATCCCCCGCGCCGTGCGCTTGCGCGACGAGGCCCGTGGTGCCCATGCGCAGGAAGCCGAAGCCCCAGAACACGAAATTGAAGAACAGGCCGCCGAGCGCCACGCCACCGAGATAGGAAGCACCGTCCAGATGGCCGGCGACGGCGGTGTCGACCGCGCCGAGAATCGGTTGTGTGAGATTGGCGAGGACAATTGGAAACGCCAGCGTGAGCACCCGGCGGTGCCAGCGCACAGGACCGGCCGCCGTTGTCGCGGCCGCGCCGCCCCTCACGGGTACGCCTTTCGGCGCGTCCGCGTTGCCGCTCAATTGCGTTCCTGCACGCACACCCATGGCGAGACGACCACCGCCCACAGATCCGGATCGCGTTCGGCGAAATCGGCGGCGGTTTCCGCCTGCACGCGTTCGACGAGGCCGGAAGACAGCCATTGCGTGACCTGCGTGGTGTCGTCGCTGGCGATGGCCTCGGCGACGCTCACCAGATCGATGTCGCGCGCGACGCGCAGCAAAATACCGCGGGCGAAAAAGCGTTCGAGTTCGGCCCAGCCGATTTTGGCGGTTTCGGCGAGCAGCTTGGCGTACAGCGGGCTATGAGTGGCGTCGTTGGAAGTCATCGTAAGCGGGTTCTGACGGGGCCGTTACTATAAACCATTGGCGCGGACCGCCAGGGCGGGGCGCGTTCCGGTACGCTTAGTGTCTTTCGAAATTCATTCTGAACCTTCATGTCACTGGATTCAACGGCGCCGGCAACAGGCGCGCAAGCTCATGTGGTAACCGGAGCTACCCTCGCGCGCACGGACCTGGAGCGCCTCCTTGCGGCGAATGGTGCGGCAAACAAGGCGGGCAATAAAGAACCGCTGCACTTCACCGACTGCGATTTCGAAGGCGCCGATCTATCGCGACTCGATCTGCGCGGCGCCGAATTTCATCGTTGCACGATCGTTGAAACCTCGTTTTTCGGCGCGACGTTGTCGCATACCCGCTGGGTCCGTTGTCGCGGCCGCGAGGCGGATTTCGCGTCGGCTGATCTGGTCGACGCGGCGTTTCAGTCGAGCGATCTGAACAACACCAGTTGGCGGCGCGCCAAGCTTGCCTCGGCGTCATTTCACAGCTGCAAGCTGACCGGCGCCAATTTCGAAGCATGCACGTCGCTCGGTTTAAGCTTCGTCGAAACCTTGCTGGTGGGCGCGCATTTGCGCGGTCTGTCGTTTCGTAAGGCCACGCTCCAGCAACTCGATTTCTCCGATGCCGATCTGGCCGGGGTCGACTTCCGCGAGGCGATTTTCGATGGCGGCAGTCTGAAGGATGCGCATCTGAAAGGCGCGCGCTTTGACGGCGCGGACCTGCGCGAGGCTGATTTGAGCGGCGTGCGGCTCGTCGATGCGGCGCTTTTCAAAGGCGCGACGATTTCGCATCAGCAGGCGGCGGTGCTCGTGACCGAACTCGGGTTGCGAGTCATGTGATCGTGTTTTCTAGCTGGCCGATTTTTAACCATTCGGCCAGTTTGAACGAATGGCTGCATCTGCTTATCATCCGATTTATCGATTAATTAAAAACAGCCGATTTTCGACTTCGCAATTTGTCGGTTGATTTGAAGATTTTTAATGTATTCGCCATTCGCGAATTTGTTGCGAGGAAACACGTTGCCTATGCGCGTCGCTCATTATCTGCTAATGCGTCGATATGGTGCGTTGGCGCACTAAAGGTTCGCAATGCGTAAAGCGTCAAAATCATACCGGGCGCGGCTAGCGGAAATCCGCCAGAGGGCTTTTGTCAGTCTTTTTCGGTGGCGCGCGGTAGATGTTTGATTCATAAGGTCTTGTGAGCGGCTCATGGGATTATGGGCTCGCCGTTTCCATGGTGTGTCGTCCGGAGCAGATAAGATAATTACCCCGCTTATTCCCGGTATTTTCCTTCACGTAATGCGGATTCCGTGCGCCGCGTCACATTATCTGCACAATTAATAGATTGCGCTTGTAAAAGCGGGTTGTTAGATTCAGTTCTGGCGCATGGTGAACCGGTCCTTTGCCGATATGCGCCGAACCCCCGTTAGCCCGGCCTCGTGCCGGGCTTTTTTTCTGCCCGGTCATTGCCGATTCCATCCTGAGTCATTGCGGTTTCACACGTGGCGCGGATCATGAAAAGTTACTTTTTCTTACCGCCGGTCATGACCTGGTTGATCATTTTCCTCGGCATCTGGCCGATTGCGCTCCGCGTGCTGTTCGCCTTCGCCGCACGTGTCGATCCGCGCTCCGGACGCTGGCGCCGCCGCTAATTCGAGCCGCGCTGTGCCTTGCATTGCTACGTTACCTTCACTGCTTGCAGCGAATCACCATCGACCGGTTCTTCACATTCGCACCGAAAATCCCACCGACCGAGCCGCCCGAGGTGGCGCCGTTGTCGACGTCCTTCGAAACGACGTCGTAGCCATAGTTGCCGCAGACTTCGCCGGCGCGCTTGTAGCACTCGGCCCAACTGGAGCTGGCGTCACTGCCGCTGCAATTGATGGCAAAGCCCGTGTCGCCGCTCGGCAGGTAAGTCATCGTAGTGGTGCTCGAGCAGCCGCTGAGGCTGCCGAGCGTAAGCAGGCCGAGGCCGATCGCCGCGGCCGTCGCGACGGACGCAATTGCGCTCTTCATTGCAGATTCCTTACAGATGACGGGGGAAGACGTGGCGCGAGGCCACGTCATGCATAGGATTGAGCGTTTTATAGCACGCCCGGTTCCCTCGACTGCACTTGCAGGGCGCGTGCCTGACCGCAGGAAGCGGGCGCAGAAGCAACGGCCCAACTCACTCTCGGAAGACCGCTAGCGCGGCGGCAGCGCCCGCGATGGGTCGATTGAGCGGCCCTGATAACGCAGTTCGAAGTGCAGCATGACGCGATCGGTGTCGGTGTCGCCCATTTCGGCGATCTTTTCACCGCGGGCGACCGACTGACCTTCTTTCACGAGCAGCACGCGGTTGTGTGCGTAGGCAGTCAGGTAATCGGCATTGTGCTTGATGATCAGCAGGTTGCCGTAACCGCGCAAGCCGTTACCCGCGTAGACCACTGTGCCGGGCGCGGCGGCGACCACCGGGGTGCCCGCCGCCGCGGAAATATCGACACCCTTCGAATTGGAGCCGTCGAAGCGCCGGATCACCGTGCCGTCAGCCGGCCACACCAGCGAGATCGTCGAAGCCGGCGCGGACGTCGGCGCGCTATCGGCCGGAGCCGAACGCGGCGCGGCCGAAGCGCTCGCGCTTCCTGAGCCGCTGCTGCGTATTGCGCCACTTGCGGACCCGCCCGCAGCGCCATTACCTGGCGGCGTGACGCGCAGCACCTGCCCGACCTCGATGCTGTCAGGGTTGGTCAGATTGTTCCAGCGCACGATGCTTTGCACCGACGCCCGGTTGCTGCGCGCGATTTTCGATAGCGTATCGCCCCGTTCGACGCGGTAAAAGCCTGGGCCCACCGGAGCGGACCCGCAGGCGGCAAGCACCGCCAGCAAAGACGCGCAGGCGAGCCGTTTCATCATTCTTGTTGGGTTAAGCATTGGACCTCGCAAAGCGCTGCCACGCGCCGATCCCGATCACGTGGCAGGTAGATGCAAAGCGTCCGATTCTAACGGTTTTGCGCTGCAGCATCCGAAAAACGGACGCAGAGGAGGATACGAACGACGGGAACGCGGCGAAAAGCCGCGTAATCCATCACGTCGCGATGAGCGGGGAACCCGCAATCAGCGCAGCTTGCTGACACCGATACGCAGCGCAGCCGTCTCGGTTTGCCCCGGTTCGAGCCAACGCAATCCCATGCCGTTGTGAATCGCGTCCGGCAGACCCAGCCATGGTTCGACGCAGTAGAAGTCCGAGTCAGCGGCCTCGGTCCATGTCGTCACCGCGTACCAGGGCACCGAGTCTGGCCGTTGCAGGTCGATCGTGATGAGCCGGTTAAGACCGGGCGCGACGAGGCGTACGGGTTGGTCCGGCGCACCGACGAGACAATGGAAGCGATCGTGAATACGCGCCTCGTCGAGCGTGTAGCGCGCCGCGCCTGGCTCGGCCGCGCTGATCGAGCCGTCGTCCTGCTGATAGCACCGTTCGGTGCGTGGCAGTTCCAGCGAGGTTTCGGCGCGCTGCGTGTGCGGCAGCGTGAAATAGAAGTGATGACCGGCGTAGTAAGGCAGCCGTGTGTCGCCCGTATTGGTGGTGCTCAGCGTGACTTCCAGCGTATGCGTATCGACGAGCCGGTATGCCGCTTCGAAACGGAAGCCGAACGGATAGCCGACGCGTGTCGCGTCGCTGTCGGTGAGGGTCATGCGCAGGCCGGCGCCGTGCACATCGGCGTGGGCTTCGAAGGGCAGGTCGCGCGCAAAACCATGCATCGGCAATTCGCGCACCGTGCCCTGTGCGTCACGCCAGTAGCCGATTTTGCCGTCGACGCGATGCCGGCCGAGAAACGGAAACAGCAGCGGGTTGCCGCCGCGGATCCTGGCGGGCTGGCTCCAGTCGGCGTTCTCGGGCCAATGAATCACCTCTTCGCCGTCGATCGTCCACGACAGAAGACGGCCACCGGCTTGCGGCGCGATACGGAGCACGGAGGTGTCCTGGGCGATCTCGAGAATGTCCTGTTGCGGGGAGAGGGGCATGGTCGATGGGCTGGTTGGTAAGGGTTTGAATGCGGGTTGAATGTGAATTCGAGCGTGAGAATGTGATTCAGATACGAGCTACGTGCGGGTCGAGCGTGGCTCGAACGCGGGTTGAGAACGGTTGAACGCGCCGCATGACAACTCGCGAGAGAACGATTTTGCGCTGCTTTGCGCTACGGGGAAACCCTTCTGGGGAAATTGCGGGTGTCGGAGAAGCACTATCTTTACCGATAATCCACGGACTGCCCGGTCACTTCAAAGACCGGGCGAGATCGGCTCAGGAGGCTTTATGGATCTCGCAATGGCAATGGGTGTGGTGCTGTTCGGCATGTTCGGGGTGAGCACGGTCTACTTCTTCTACAAGCTCGAGCGTTAATCCAGTCATCTGCTTCACCATCTGCTGGGCCGTCAACGCGGACCTGGCATGAGCCTCGCGCATCCAGCGCACCGAATCCTCAATCAGGATGGCAGGGCAGCCGCCGACGGCGCTCTGTTTCTTTTTCTGCGGCGTAACAACGGTTTCCAGTTGTGACGCAGCGCATCAATATTTCCCCAAATGCGGTTCAAACGCTTGGCGCTGACTTTGCAGCCAGGCATAATCGGTGCGCTTTTGACGCGCCGTGTATTTTCTATTGCGGCGCGCTGTTCCCCGACATTTTCCTTACAAGGACCGCCGCGTGAACCTGTCGTTTCTGATTTTCCTGAGCGTGCTGCAAGGCGTCACCGAACTCTTCCCGGTCAGCAGTCTCGGCCATACGCTGCTCGTGCCCGCATTGTTCGGTATGCATATCGACAAGCATGCACCGCAGTTGCTGCCGTTCCTCGTCGCATTGCACCTCGGTACAGCGTTCGCGCTGCTGTGGTACTTCCGCAAGCGCTGGTGTGCGCTGGTGCGCGGCTTCTTCGCTTCGTTCGGCGGCCGTCGCAACGACGATGCGCACATGATGTGGGCGCTCATCATCGGCACGATTCCAGCGGGTCTCGTCGGGCTGATCCTTGAAAAACGGCTCGAGCGAATTTTTCACGATCTGCGCATCGTTGCGATTGCGTTGATCGTGAACGGCGTGTTGCTGTGGTTCGGCGATCGTCTGCAGCGCTCGCGCGCGCATCAGCCGCCGGAGAAGCTGACCTTCCGCCAGGCGTTTTTCGTCGGCCTCGCGCAGATCGGCGCATTGATTCCGGGCTTTTCGCGCAGCGGTCTGACGATGATCGCCGGCAATGCGGCCGGTCTCACGACTGAGAAGGCCGCGGAGTTTTCGTTCCTGCTCGGCACGCCGATCATCTTCGCGGCCGGCGTGCTCGAATTGCCGAAACTGTTCCATGCGCCCGGCCAACTCGCCGATGCATTGCTCGGCGGCGTGCTGACTGCAATCGCCGCTTATCTCAGCGTGCGTTTTCTGATGCGCTATTTCGAAGGCCGCGGACGTCTGGCTTCATTCGGCGTGTACTGCGTGATCGCGGGAATCCTGTTCCTCGGCTGGTTTATGTTGCATCCGCAGCCGGTCTGATTGCGTTCGATATGCCTGCTACTGCCTGCTAATTGCTGACGGGCGGTGGCGGGTAAGAAGTGATCGGTTATAATCCGGGCCCGACTCAACCTGTCGGGCCCGTTTTGTTTTGTGGCAAGGTGGGTTGACTGCAGATCGGCGTTGCCGCGCGGCGGATCAGATTTCCAAGCCCCGGCCCGGTCAGTTAGAATTTCGGTATCCCGCGAACCCTGTGGCAGCGATATTGCACAGGTTCCAATGCCCGATATGGGATCTCATTGCGGGCGATGCATGCTGTACACGTTCGTCGTGTCGCATCGCCTCACGTCAATACGGCAGTAGCTCAGCTGGATAGAGCATCGGCCTTCTAAGCCGAGGGTGGGGGGTTCGAGTCCCTCCTGCCGTACTTCAAATGCCTCGCGCCGCGCATCGAAGCCCCACAGCTGCGATGCGCGCCTGGCCGTTTACCCTGCCGGCTGCACGTCGATGGAATCGACCCGGTTCGGATAGAACGCCAGATGCTGAGCGATCTCTTTCACCGCTGCGTAGGGCGACTCGTAGGTCCAGACCGCGTTCACTGTCCGCTCGCCGCCAATCGGAATGCTGTAGTACGCGCATTCGCCCTTGTACGGGCAGTAGGTCGCGTGATCGGTGCGCTCCAGCAGCGTCATCTCGACGTCATTGCGCGGAATGTAATACACCGGCGGATACGAAGCCTCACGAAGCACGAGCGCATTGCGTGTATCCGCGATCACGCGGCCGGCTACCTTGACCACCACACGGGCTGTGTCCGGTTCGACCGTGATCGGATGATCGGGACCGGGGACCTTGATGATTTTTTCAGTCATGCTGTCGAACTCCTGGATGAGTGGGCAAACCTGCAATACGTCGCTAAGGGTTTCGAGCCGCCATCGGCGGGAATGATCGCGCCCTGCGTCGAAGCATACGCCGGTCATGAAAACGTAGTGTGTCGCCGCTTGCGTCTTTCACGAGTGTCGTGCATCGCCGGTTAGCGCGTGCGACGAACACAAAAAAGGGCAGCCGAAGCTGCCCCGTCAAAGTCCCGCCATCAGGCGGACTGTTGCTTACTGATATTCCTGGTCGACAGATCGCGGACCGGTTAGCGTTGCGCGTCACTTGATGAGCGTTTGTTGCCGTCCGCTCATCGCTGAAGGCATTGCCGAGTGCTTACTGCTTGATGTTCAGCGCGGCCGTCAGGTCGCCCATCGGCTTGCTGCCATTGCTGACCAGCGCAGCATCGCGCGTGGCGATGCCTGGCAGCGTCGGCAGCGAAAAGCGGTGCGTGATGAAGCGCAGAATCGACGTCGTGTCGTACTGCGTGTGATCGACGAAACCCTTCTTCGCATACGGCGAGATGATCAGCGCCGGAATCCGCGTGCCCGGACCCCAACGATCGGCCTTCGGCGGCGCCACGTGGTCCCAGAAGCCGCCGTTTTCGTCGTACGTCACGACCACCAGCATGTTGTTCCACTGTGGGCTTTTTTGCAGATGCGAGATCAGGTCGGCAATGTGCTGGTCACCTGAAGCGACGTCGGTGTAACCCGCGTGCTCGTTCAGGTTTCCCTGCGGTTTGTAGAACGACACTTGCGGCAGTGTGCCGGTATCGATCGCCTTGATGAACTCGGAGCCTGCCAGACCGCCGTCGAGCAGATGCTGCGAACGGTTCGCGGAGCCCGGTGCGAGATCGGCGAAGTAGTTGAACGGCTGGTGATGCGGCTGGAAGTTCGGCGCCGTCAGATTCGCGCCGTAGATCACGTTCGACGTGCCGGTTTGCGCCGCCGACACTGCCGCGCCCCACGCGCCGCCGTACCACGCCCACGACACCTTCGCGTTGTTCAGCAGATCGCCGATATGCTGTTGCGTCTGGGCCGGCAGCGTGGTGGCCTGGGTCGGATCGGCGAGATTCGCGTCGCCGCCCGAAGCCGCCTTGTTGCCGCTCGGCTGATACGGCGGCTGCATCGTGTTGATCGCGTAGAAGTCTGGCGTCAGGTTGCCCGAAAGCACATATTTCGGCGGTCCGCTCAACGCCGAAGCCGGCGAGTTGGTCGCAAGCTTCAGCGTGACACCGTCGCTTTCAACCGAAGAGATCGAGGCCGCGGCCGGGCTCTTGTCCGCATTCGGATAAGTCGGCGTGCACGCGCAAACCAGCCACTGGTGATTCAGGAACGAGCCGCCGAACGCGCCCATGAAGAAGTTGTCGGCCAGCGTGTATTGCTGGGCGATCTTCCACAACGGCAGCTTGTCGGCATTAAGCGTGTAGTGACCCATCACGAGGCCGCCGGAATCCGCCCACGCGGCGAACTTGTCGTTCTTGCCGCCATTGATCTGCATCTGGTTTTCATAGAAGCGGTGATACAGATCGCGCGTGGTGGCCGTGATCGGCGTGTTGAAACCCTTCGGGTCGTCGATGGCGAACGGGCTGTTCGGCAGATTGGCCGTCATCGCCTGCGTCACCACGGGCGTCACGCCGGTTTGCGTCAGACCGTTCCACACTTGCGGCAATGTTGCAAGCGCCGTGCCGTTGCGGTCGACCTGCGTGGCACCCGCCGCCGTCACGTTCTGCAGACCGTTGGCGCCCGGGAAGTTGCCGTACAGATTGTCGAAGCTGCGATTCTCCGCGTAGATCACCACGACCGTCTTGATCGAGGTGATATCCGGCTGCTGGGTGACATTGTCGCCGCCGCACGCATACAGACTCAACGCTGCTGCGATCGCGATAGGCGTCGCGCAGATCAGTTTTTTGTTCATTTGGTATGTGTTCTCTCTCTCGCGTTGGGGACGGGCCACGTGCATTGATTACACGGATGGCCGCGAACGAAAGTTTGGAGAAGGAATTTGACAGAAAGATGTAATTAATTACGAATTGCTTTGGTTTCGTCATTTCTGTCGGCTTCATGTCATTTAGCCGACATGTCGATGAAATACGCTCGCGGACTTCAATATCGCAAACTCACATCATTCATATGCGGCTTGGTCTCACGGGGATTCGGAAAATGGCGGTTCGGCCGCAGGCACGGCGGCACGCGGGGCCGGCAGGTATTGGCGCCATGCTGACGCTCGCGCTCGCGGCAATGACCATGACCTTGGCGGCGTGCGATGCCGGCTCGTCGGCTGCGGGGAGCACGGCGCAGGCGGGCGGCAAGGCAGATGCAAGCGGCTACGCGCAAGTGAATGCCAGGGCGGATATGAGCGCCAGTGGCAACGCGGGTGTCGAGTCTCAAGCGAACGCGTCGTCTGCATCTGGGAGTATGGCGACCTCGACCGTTGGAGTGAGCGCCCGTGAAACCGGCCAGACCCGTGCGCAAGTCTACGAATCCGTGCGGCAGATGACGGCGCTGGGCAAGCAGTTGTTCTTCGACGCGTCGCTGTCCGGCTCGGGCAAGCTGGCGTGCGCGTCGTGCCACAGTCCCGATCACGGCTTTTCGCCGGCGAATTCGCTGTCGGTACAACTGGGCGGCAACGACATGCACCGCACCGGCATGCGCGCCGCGCCGACGCTCAAATATCTGCAATCGGTGCCGGCGTTTGCCGAGCACTATCACGAGTCGGACGACGAAGGCGATGAAAGCGTGGATGCCGGGCCAACCGGCGGCTTGACGTGGGACGGCCGGGTCGATCGCGGTTCGGACCAGGCGCGCATTCCGCTACTGTCGTCGTTCGAAATGGGCAGCACACCTGCGAAGGTCACGACGGCGGTGAAGGCCGCGCCGTATGCCGACGCTTTCCGCGTCGCATTCGGCGAGCATATTTTCGATAGCGACGACGCCACCTTCAAAGCCGTGCTGCAAGCGCTGGAAACCTTCGAGCAGACGCCCGAACTTTTTTATCCCTACACCAGCAAGTACGACGCGTATCTTGCGGGCAAAGCACACCTGACCCAGGCGGAGCTACGCGGTCTGCAAGTCTTCAACGACGAAAAGAAGGGCAATTGTGCGAGTTGCCATATCAGCCAGCGCACCATGGACGGCGCGCCGCCGCAGTTCAGCGACTTCGGTCTGATCGCGATCGGCGTGCCGCGTAACCGCGCGCTGGCGGTGAATCGCGATCCGCATTTCTACGACCTTGGCGCATGCGGGCCGGAGCGTACCGATCTGAAGGGCCGTGCTGAGTTTTGCGGCATCTTCCGCACGCCGACGCTGCGCAACGTCGCGTTGAAGAAGAGTTTCTTCCACAACGGCATTTATCATTCGCTCGATCAGGCGGTGCGTTTTTATGCGCAGCGCGACACGAATCCGGAAAAGTTCTATCCGGTCTCGAAGGGCAAAGTGCAGAAGTTCGACGATCTGCCGCAGCGTTATTGGGCCAATCTGAATACCGAGCCGCCGTTCGATCGCAAACCGGGTGACAAGCCGGCGCTCGACGAGGCTGAAATCAAGGACGTCGTGGCGTTTTTGAATACGCTCACCGATGGATATAAGGCGGGAGATAAAGCTGGGAAAAGCACGGCCGCGAATTGATCAACGGGCGGTGGCTGTACGGCCAGTTCAGGCAGTATGTGTAGCGGACGTAGTCATCTGCCTGCGCCGGCAAGGATGTAATAGCAGCCGACCAGTAGCAGCGCGAACGACATCAGGACGCACCCAATGCCGACGCGTGTCAGCAGATTCGGCCAGCGTGGGCGCGGGAGGCTATCCATTTGCACGATGCGCCGCGCGAGACCAGGATCGCGACTGATGGCGAACGGCACGAGCGCGACGCAAAACAGCGCGAGCGCGGCGGCAAAGGTTTCGAGGGCAAACGAGATGTCCATAAGAAGGCGTTGGAAGCTTGATCAGCGCTGCAGCGCAACAGACCTATCTTAAGAAGAAGTTTCATCAGTAGATATGAGACGTGTCCTAAAATGACGCGCAGCCGTCCTGGCCGTTCGTTCTGACCAGGCGGGAATCGAACGCTGCAGGCTGCTGCGAGGCCGCTTCGAGGCGGTCACTTCAGGCGGCATGCTATGCTTTTGGGGTCCAGATCACGAGCCGCCGCGAGCGCACTCGAGACCGCCGAACTACTCTTCGAGGAGAACCCTTCATGTCGATGCAAACCCGTGCCCTGTTTCATCTGACCGTCGGTGGTCTACTGCTTGCCGGTGCCGTCGGCGCGCAAGCGGCAAACCTCGGTTTTCTGAACGACACGCCGATCAGCTACATGAAGCAGCGCGACGTCGATTCGATCAAGAATGCCGTGATCACCGCCTTGAATGACAAGCAGGACGGCGAAAGCGCGAGCTGGGTTAATGAAGGCACCGGCAACAGCGTCAAGATCGACGCGACGATCACCATCGCCAGCACCGCGAAGGACGGCGAGCGCACCTGCCGCGACGTCGGCGTCGTACTGAATGCGAAAGGGCAGTCGACGAGCCTGCGTCCGCAGTTCTGCAAACAGGGCAGCGGTAACTGGCAGTTGCAGAAAAAGCACTGAGCATGCGGGCCGGTATGACAACGGGCACCGGCTTGCCGTCGGTGCAGCCTGAAGCCGTGCGCCCTCGCGGCGCAATGCGCCGATGAGCGCGCGGGTCGTCTCGTGCGGTGTCGTACTGCTCGACCCGCACGGTCGAGTCTTGCTCGCGCACGCTACCGAAACATCTCACTGGGACGTTCCAAAAGGGCATGGCGAAGAGGGCGAGGCGCCTCACGTCACGGCGTTGCGCGAGATGGTCGAGGAGACCGGCATCGTGATTGAGCTCGAGCGTTTGAAGGATCTCGGACTATTCGTCTACCGGCGCGACAAAGATCTGCATCTGTTCGCGGTGCGTGCAACGGCCGACGAACTCGATCTGACGGTGTGCACCTGCACGTCGCTGTTTCCGCGCCGCTCTGACGGTACGCTGATTCCCGAAATGGACGCATATCGCTGGGCCGCGCCGGACGAGGTCGAGCGGTACGCGAGCCGTAGTCTTACCCGGCTCTTTCAGACCACGCTTTCGCTTGCGGAACTGCATCGAACGCTATAACGGCAGATTTTAAGCGCCGGCGCCACCGGCACCCGCGCGTTTACTCCACGCGCTCAGTCGAGCGCACGGTCGTTCGGATGCGCGAATAGCGCGCGGTTCTGCTCCGACAGCGGAAAATTCAAATTGATGCCTTGCGGCGGAATCGGCTGCGTGAACCACTGGTTATACAGACGTTCCGCGTCACCGGCAGTCTGGCCACGCGCGATCACGCCGTTCACGAGCGTGCGGAACGGCTCGTCGCCTTTGCGAAACATGCAGGCGTAAACCTCGTAGCCGAGCGGCGTGCCGGTCACCACGAAATCTTCGGGGTGCGTGTCGGTCGATCTGAAACCGTACACAATCGGCTCGTCCATCACGAAGGCCACCGCCCGGTCCTCCTTGAGCGCGGTGAAGGCCTCCGGATGATCGCGTGCGCTCGTGATGCGCATGTTCAGATGCTTTTCTGTGTTCAGGCGGCGCAGCAGGCGTTCGTCGGAAGTGCCTGCGGTTGTCACGACCGTCTTGCCGGCCAGGTCCGGAAAATCCGTGATGCCACTGTTTTTGCGGGCGAGCATGCGTACTGCGTACTGGAAGAAGCTGTCCGAGAAGGCGGCCACGTTTTCACGTTCCACCGTATGCGTAGTTGAGCCGCACTCCAGATCGATCTGGTTGTTCAGCAACATCGGCGTGCGGTTCGACGAGGTCACGGTGATTTCGTGCACTTTCAGTTGCGGCAGACCAAGCGTTTTCTTGATTTCGTCGACGATCTGCAGCGCGATGGTTTGCGAGTAGCCAACGGTGTGCTTGCCGTCGAAGTACGAAAAGGGAATCGACGCTTCACGCACGCCGAGCACGACTACGCCGTCGTCGTGGATTTTCTTCAGCGTGCCGGAGAGTTCTTCCGCATGAGCGGGGCACCCGAGCACCGTCACGCCGAACGCGACCAACGCCATGAGTGCGCAACGCACGCTTTGTGCGACGCGCGGGGCGTGCGTTATGTACGGAGCAGGAGCAGTACACGCCTGGCGCGTACCTCGTGCCGAGCCCCATGCACTGGCCCCGCGGCGGGCTGCAACTTTCATCGGGTCTCCTGGACTGGCGCGTGCACGTATGCCGCGCTGTCACTTGTCGATGGAACATGATGCAACAAAAACGGCGTGCATCCCGCTCACGAAATGCACGCCGTATTCAACTTCAGATGCGCTTCGCGCGGTAGCCGCTCCAGCTTACGCCGGCTTGCCCCAACTGTCGCGCAAACTGACGATGCGATTGAACACGGGCTTACCCGGTTTCGAATCGACGCGGTCGGCGACAAAATAGCCATGACGCTCGAACTGATAGCGCTGTTCCGGCAACGCGTCACGCGCACCCGGTTCCAGGTAGGCGTTGACCACGCGCTTCGAATCCGGATTCAGCGCTTCGAGGAAGTCGCGGCCACCGGCGTCCGGTTGCGGTTCCTTGAACAGACGGTCGTAGATACGCACTTCGGCCGGGCACGCGGTTGCCGCGCTGACCCAGTGAATGTTGCCCTTGACCTTATAATTGTTCGCGCCTTCGGTGCCCGATTTGCTGTCCGGGAAGTAATTGCAATGAACCGCGACGATGTTGCCGTTCTCGTCTTTGTCCGCGCCAATGCACTCGATCACATAGCCGTAGCGCAGGCGCACCTTGTTGCCCGGGAACAGGCGGAAGTAGCCTTTCGGCGGCGTCTCGGTGTAGTCGTCGCGCTCAATCCACAGTTCGCGCGAGATCGGAAACTCGCGGACGCCCTGTTCCGGATGATGCGGGTGGACCGGTGCGCTGCACGGCTCGGTCACGCCTTCAGGGAAGTTGTCGATGATCAGCTTGACCGGATCGAGCACGGCCGCGGTGCGCGGCGCCTTATCGTCCAGATCGTCGCGCAGCGCGCCTTCGAACACGCTCATGTCGATCCACGAATCGACCTTGGTGACGCCAATACGCTCGCAGAACAACTGGATCGCTGCCGGCGTGAAGCCGCGGCGGCGCACACCGACAATGGTCGGCATACGCGGATCGTCCCAGCCCTCGACATGACCTTCGGTCACCAGTTGCAGCAGTTTGCGCTTGCTGGTGATCGCATAGGTCAGGTTCAGGCGCGAAAACTCGATCTGTTGCGGCAGCGGGCGCGTGAAGATCCCGGCTTCGGCCAGTTCGTTCAGAATCCAGTCATACAGCGGGCGATGGTCTTCGAACTCGAGCGTGCACAGTGAATGCGTGATGTTTTCCAACGCGTCCGAGATGCAGTGCGTGTAGTCGTACATCGGGTACACGCACCATGTGTCGCCGGTGCGGTAGTGGTGCGCGAAGCGGATCCGGTAGATGACCGGGTCGCGCATGTTGAAGTTCGGCGACGACATGTCGATCTTCGCGCGCAGCACATGCTCGCCTTCCTTGAACTCGCCGGCTTTCATGCGGCGGAACAGGTCGAGGTTTTCCTGCACCGAACGCTCGCGGAAGCGCGACGGCGTGCCGACCTCGGAGGCCGAGCCGCGGTTCGCGCGCATTTCTTCGGCCGACTGGCTGTCCACATACGCTTTGCCGCGTTCGATCAGCAGTTCGGCGAACTCGTACAGCTTGTCGTAGTAGTCGCTTGCGAAGTAGAGCTGTTCGTTGCCGTCTTTTTCCCACTCGAAACCGAGCCAACGCACGGAGTCGATGATCGAATCGACGTATTCGACGCTTTCCTTTTCCGGATTCGTATCGTCGAAGCGCAGATGGCACACGCCGCCGTAGCTGCGCGCCACGCCGAAGTTCAGGCAAATGCTCTTGGCGTGGCCAATGTGCAGATAGCCGTTCGGCTCAGGCGGAAAGCGCGTTTCGACGCGCTGGCCCCACTTGCCGGTGCGGTTGTCTTCGTCAATGATATTGCGGATGAAATTGGATGCCGCTGGCGCGTCGTTGCGTTCGGTATTCATGCGAGAAGGTGAAAGTCGGTCGGGGCGCGCAATGCGCCCACTTATCTGTCAATTCTACCTGACGAGTTCGCTCGCGGCAGGCGAGTGCGGCGCGCAGCCAACGTTTGAGCGGTTTCGGCTGTTTTTTGGGGTCAGGCGAAATCCTGCAGGCTGCGTTTAAGGTGCTGTAACAGGAGGTAAAACGGTTTGTTGGCGCATGCGCCGGCGACTTAGGATGCGGGCGGCGCACTCTCCGCCTGCGTGCTGCCCGATCTTTTGCGGGGTAGCGCGGCCCACGCCCGGTCGCGCAACGCGTGCTCGCGCTGCCGCAGTCCAGTCAGGACACGCTTCCCTCGTTTTGCACGAACCTATGCCATTCGTGCAACATGATGTCCTCAGTTCCCGGAGTTTCTCGGATGTCCGTTCCCTCGCACGACGCGCCTCGCGCGCCTTTCGCCTCTTTGTCTTTCGCCCGAATCGTGACGGCCGCGGCCATAGTCGGCGCGCTCGCCGGCAGCTTTGTCGCACCGGCCCCCGCGCTCGCGAAAACGCCGCCGCCAAAGGCCGTACTGGACGCGTCGGCGGTGGCCGTGCCGGATCGCTACAGCGCTGACACCGCGCAGCAGATCTTCGCCGCCGGTGGCAACGCGGTGGACGCTGCAGTGGCGATCGCTTTCACGCTGGCCGTGACCTGTCCGGATGCGGGGAATATCGGCGGTGGAGGGTTCATGACGGTATTCATGGACGGCAAACCGTACTTTCTCGACTACCGCGAGCGCGCGCCGCAACAGGCAACCCGCGACATGTACCTGGACGATAAAGGCAACCTCGTACCGGGTATGAGTCTCGTCGGCCATCGGGCGGTGGGCGTGCCGGGCACTGTCGAGGGCATGTGGGAAGCGCAGCAGCGCTTTGGCAAGCTGAAGTGGAAACAGGTGCTGGCGCCCGCAATCCGTTACGCCACTGACGGCTTCCAGGTCGAGCCGTGGTTGCAGCAGCGTCGCGACGCGGCGGCGAAGAATTTCGCCGGCAAGACCAACTTCAATGCCTACTTCTCGAACCTGAAGGCGGGCGTGATGTTCCGCCAGCCTGAACTCGCGCAAACCCTCTCGCGCATCGCCGGCGATGGCGGCCGAGAGTTCTACGAAGGCCACACCGCGGATCTGATCGCCCAGCAGATGTACGGCCACGGTCTGCTCACGAAGCAGGACCTGATTCAATACAAGGCCGTCTGGCGCCAACCGCTCACCGCCGATTGGAACGGCTACAAGATTGTGACCGCGCCGCCGCCGAGCTCAGGCGGTATCGGACTGATCCAGATGCTGAAGATGAAAGCCGATCTGAAGCAGGCGTTCGATGGTCTCGAGCTGAATTCCGTGCCGTATGTCCATCTGATTGCGCAGATCGAGGACCGCGTGTTCGCCGATCGCCAGCAATACATCGGCGACCCCGATTCGTACAAGGTGCCGGTCGACAAACTGACCGACGACGCCTACCTCGCGCAACGCGCCGACGAAGTGAAACCCGACGAAGTGCCGGGCGCCGTGCCTGTCAAAGGCGGCCTCGGCGACGCCTTGCCGGAAAAAGCGCAAACCACGCATTTTTCGGTGGTCGACAAGTGGGGCAACGCCGTGTCGAATACCTATACGCTGAACGGGTCGTTCGGTTCCGGTGTGGTGGTGGACGGCGGCGGCTTCATGCTCAACGACGCAATGGACGACTTCGTCACCAAGCCGGTTGCCGTTGGCGCGCCGGGCGCTGCGGCCGACGACCTGAACACGGTGGCGCCGGGACGGCGGCCGCTTTCGTCGATGACGCCGACCATCCTGTTGAAGGACAACAAGGTGTCGCTCGTGATCGGCACGCCCGGTGGCTCGCGAATCCTCACGTCGATTTTCCAGGTGATGATCAACCTGTACGATTTCAATATGACGCCCGCCGACGCTTTGGCCGCGATGCGATTCCATCATCAATTGCTGCCGCCGAAGACGATCTACTTTGAGCCGTATCACCCGATCACGGGTGAGCTGGCCGACCAGTTGAAAGCCAGAGGCTACACGCTGGAAGGGCAGTCGTTTAATAGTGACGTGCAGATGATCCGCGTCGAAGGCACGACGCCCGAGCCGGCGGCCGATCCGCGTGGCGTGGGTGTGGGCCGCGTCATGCCTTGAAGCGTGGTTTCGGCCGGGCGAAGCGAATAATTGCGGAAAGGAACTGCGGAAGCAAATTGCAGAAACGAACTGCAGAAACGAACTTGATAACCGCATTTGATAAAACCACCTGAAAAACAAACTGCGACGGGGAGCGCAATGAGCGGACAAAAACTAAACGTACTCATACTGCCGGGCTACCAGAATTCTGGAGCGGGGCACTGGCAGACACGCTGGGAGGCGCTCGATCCCGCCTTCGTGCGAGTGCAGATGCCGGACTGGGACCATGTGGCGCGCGACGCGTGGTGCCGCACGCTCGATGCCGCGGTGGCTGCAGCCGACTCGCCAGTGGTGTTGGCCGCGCACAGCCTTGGCTGCCTGACGACCGCCTTCTGGGCGTCGCAGTACGCGAGCGCAGCCCAGCTGGCGAAGGTGGCGGGCGCACTGCTGGTGGCGGTGCCCGATCCGTCAGGGGCACATTTTCCGCCGGATGCCAGCGGCTTCGCACCGGTGCCGCGTACGCGCTTGCCGTTTGCGAGCATCGTTGTGGCGAGCAGTGACGATCCGTACGGCGGCGTGTCGTTCTCGCAGACCTGTGCGAGCGCATGGGGTAGCCGCTGGATCGACATCGGTCCGCGTGGTCACATCAATGCCGACAGTGGGCTCGGCGATTGGGACGAGGGGCGGCGCTGGCTGGCTTCGTTGGGCGAGTGGCGGTGACATGTGACTTGCTACGTTGGGGTCACCACCGCTCCATGTCTCGCTCTCGACATACCGGCCGGTTTGCCGGCGTAGCTGGGTGGCGAGCGAGCGGGCACCGTCGCCAGCGTCACTGAGAACCGCCGCCGCCTTAACCTGCCTCAAATCACTGACTGGTCCCGCAGCGTGGCAATCCGCGCGTCGTCATAACCCAGCACGTCGCGCAGGATGCTATCGGTGTGCTCGCCGAGCATTGGCGGATGAGACAGCGCTTCGGGCGGCGTGCCGGTCATGTTGATCGGATTGCGCACCAGTTTGACCGTACCGCCCGACGGGTGCGGCAGATCGACCCGCATGCCGCGCGCCACCACCTGCTCGTTCTCGAACACTTCGCCCAGATCGTTGATCGGCCCGCACGGCACACCGGCCGCTTCCAGGGCGGCAATCCATTGCTGCTTGCCCTGCAGACGCACCATGTCGGCAAGAATCGGCACGAGGATATCGCGGTGGCGCACGCGCGCCGGATTGGTCGCGAATCGCTCGTCGTCGGCGAGCCCGGGACGCCCGCCTGCGTCGACGAACTTGCGGAACTGCCCGTCGTTGCCGACCGCGACGATGATCCAGCCGTCGCTGGTCTGGAAGGTCTGGTAGGGCACGATGTTCGGATGCGCATTGCCCCAGCGTACCGGCGGCTGGCCGCTCGCCAGGTAATTCGAATTCATGTTGGCCAGCATGGCCACCTGCACGTCGAGCAGCGCCATGTCGATATATTGGCCTTCGCCCGTTCGGTCGCGGTGCGTGAGCGCTGTGAGCACGGCGATGGTCGAATACATGCCGGTCATCAGGTCGGCAATTGCGACGCCGGCCTTTTGCGGACCGCCGCCCGGCTGGCCGTCACGCTCGCCGGTAATGCTCATGAAGCCGCCGATGCCTTGCACGATGAAGTCATACCCGGCGCGCTGCGCATACGGCCCGGTTTGCCCGAAGCCGGTCACCGAGCAGTAGATCAGATCGGGCTTCACTTCTTTGAGTGACGCGTAATCGAGGCCGTACTTCTCCAACTGCCCGACCTTGTAGTTCTCCAGCACCACGTCGCTTTGCGCGGCCAGTTCGCGGATGATCCGCTGGCCTTCGGGCGAAGCGATATCGACGGTGACTGAGCGCTTGTTGCGGTTCGCGGCGAGGTAATAAGCGGCTTCACGCGTGTCGGCGCCTTCCGGTGTTTTCAGGTACGGCGGCCCCCAGTGGCGGGTGTCGTCGCCCACTTCAGGTCGTTCGATCTTGATGACGTCGGCGCCGAAATCGGCGAGTGTCTGTGCGCACCAGGGCCCGGCGAGCACGCGTGTGAGATCCAGCACGCGGATATGACTGAGAGCGCCCATATTCTTCAATGTCTCCTGTGTCGACCGGAGTTAGCGCTTTAGTGCTTACTTCGGTCCCATACAAAGTTGTCGACCGGAGCTAGCGGTTTAGCGCTTACTCCGGCCCCATGCAAGATTTGTGGGTGGTGACGCGGCGCGCATGTCGCCGCAGATGGGGGCAATCTTAAGCGATTCCCGCGCACCGGCGCAGTCAGCCGAACGGCATAAGACGCGCGATGCGCCTTGCCGTGTCGCTCGGTATCGAGCCAGACGCGGCCAAACCTGGCCGAATGGCTACGCGGGACAGGGGCGCCGCCGCGTACGGGCGCCGATCCCGTATAATCAGTCGTTTAAGAAACAAACAGTTGGCGCATCCGCATGATGCCGCCGGTAACAGCCAGGACCGTCCCCCGCACGCTATGAAAGCCGCCGAAATCCGCGAGAAATTCCTCAAGTTCTTCGAATCGAAGGGCCATACGATCGTTCGCTCGTCGAGCCTTGTGCCCGGCAATGACCCGACACTGCTCTTCACCAATTCGGGAATGGTGCAGTTCAAAGATGTGTTCCTCGGCGCGGAATCGCGTCCATATTCGCGCGCCACGACCTCGCAGCGCAGCGTGCGCGCCGGCGGCAAGCATAACGATCTGGAAAACGTCGGCTACACCGCGCGTCACCACACGTTCTTCGAAATGCTGGGCAATTTCTCGTTCGGCGACTACTTCAAGCGCGACGCGATCCACTACGCGTGGGAGTTGCTGACGGGCGTGTACCAGTTGCCGAAAGACAAGCTGTGGGTCACCGTCTATCACGAAGACGACGAAGCGCACGACATCTGGGCGAAAGAAGTAGGCGTGCCGGTCGAGCGGATCATCCGCATCGGCGACAACAAGGGCGCGCGCTACGCATCGGACAACTTCTGGCAGATGGCCGACGTCGGGCCGTGCGGCCCGTGCTCGGAAATTTTCTACGACCACGGCCCGGAGGTCTGGGGCGGCCCGCCGGGATCGCCTGAGGAAGACGGCGACCGCTACATCGAGATCTGGAATCTCGTGTTCATGCAATTCAGCCGCGACGCCCAAGGCAACATGACGCCGCTGCCCAAGCAGTGCGTGGACACGGGCATGGGTCTGGAACGTATCGCCGCGGTTCTGCAGCATGTGCACAGCAACTACGAGATCGACCTGTTTCAGGCACTCATCAAGGCCGCGGGCCGCGAAACCGGCGTGACCGATCTGACGAACAACTCGCTGAAGGTGATCGCCGATCACATTCGCGCGTGCTCGTTCCTGATCGTCGACGGCGTGATTCCGGGCAACGAAGGCCGCGGCTACGTGCTGCGCCGTATCGTGCGCCGCGCGATCCGCCACGGCTACAAGCTGGGCAAGAAGGGTTCGTTCTTCCACCGCATGGTGCCGGACCTCGTCGCACAAATGGGCGGCGCCTATCCGGAACTGAAAGACGCGGAACAACGCGTGACCGACGTGCTGCGTCAGGAAGAAGAGCGCTTCTTCGAGACCATCGAGCACGGCATGTCGATTCTGGAAAGCGCGCTGGCCGATCTGGAAGCGAAGGGCGGCAAGACGCTCGACGGCGAACTCGCGTTCAAGCTGCACGACACGTATGGCTTCCCGCTCGATCTGACGGCGGACGTGTGCCGCGAACGCGAAGTGACGGTCGACGAAGCCGCCTTCGACGAAGCGATGGCGCGCCAGCGCGAGCAGGCTCGCGCGGCGGGCAAGTTCAAGATGGCGCAAGGCCTCGAATATTCGGGTGCGAAGACCACGTTCCACGGCTACGAAGAAATCGTCTTCGACGACGCGAAAGTGATCGCGCTGTATGTCGACGGCGCGTCGGTCAAGCAAGTGAGCAACGGCCAGCAGGCGATCGTCGTGCTCGACCACACGCCGTTCTACGCGGAATCGGGCGGCCAGGTCGGCGACCAGGGCGTGCTGGCGAACGCGAGCGTGCGCTTTGCAGTGGCCGATACGCTGAAGGTGCAGGCGGACGTGGTCGGCCATCACGGCACGCTCGAGCAGGGCACGTTGAAGATCGGCGACGTCGTGAAGGCGGAGATCGATGCGGTGCGTCGTGCCCGCACCGAGCGCAATCACTCGGCTACCCACCTGATGCACAAGGCGCTGCGCGAAGTGCTCGGCTCGCACGTGCAGCAGAAGGGTTCGCTTGTCGATGCGGACAAGACGCGGTTCGACTTCGCGCACAACGCGCCAATGACCGACGAGCAGATCCGCCAGGTCGAAGCGATCGTCAACGCGGAGGTGCTGGCGAACGCGCCGGGCATCGTGCAGGTCATGCCGTTCGACGAAGCGGTGAAGGGCGGCGCAATGGCGCTGTTCGGCGAAAAGTACGGCGACGAAGTGCGCGTGCTCGACCTCGGTTTCTCGCGCGAGTTGTGCGGCGGCACGCACGTGCATCGCACGGGCGACATCGGTTTCTTCAAAATCGTGATGGAAGGCGGCGTGGCTGCCGGTATTCGTCGCGTGGAAGCGATCACGGGCGATAACGCTGTGCGCTTCGTGCAGGATCTCGATGCGCGGATCAATGCGGCTGCGGCCGTGTTGAGGGTGCAGCCGTCGGAGCTGACGCAGCGGATCGTGCAAGTGCAGGATCAGGTGAAGTCGCTGGAGAAGGAACTGAGCGCACTGAAGTCGAAGATGGCTTCGAGCCAGGGCGACGAGCTTGCCGGGCAGGCGATCGAAGTGGCCGGCGTGCATGTGCTGGCCGCCACGCTCGAGGGCGCGGACGTGAAAACGCTGCGCGAGACTGTCGACAAGCTGAAGGACAAGCTGAAGAGCGCGGCGATCGTGCTGGCCTCGGTCGAGGGCGGCAAGGTAAGTTTGATTGCCGGTGTGACGGCGGACGCCAGCAAGAAGGTCAAGGCCGGTGAACTGGTCAACTTTGTTGCACAGCAAGTCGGTGGCAAGGGCGGTGGGCGGCCGGACATGGCACAAGCTGGCGGTACCGAGCCGGCGAATCTGCCGGCAGCGCTGGCAGGCGTGAAGGGTTGGGTCGAAGCCCAGCTTTGATTCGGATCTGATTGGGCCACGCGGGGCGTTGGTGGTTTTTACGTCCTGCGTGGCCCAAGTTGTTTTTGGCCCGGGCGTGTCTTGCCGTGCATTAACCTGGCCGATTGCGGTGGCGGTTAGCGTTCCCCGCCACGCAGGCAAAGCATCAAACAACGCCTACCGATTCAGCGGCAGGTAACTCCACCACATCCTCTCCCGCCACAAGCGTTTGCCGCAGCGCATTGAGCGCGGACGAAAAATGCCCTCGTCGCCAGACGAGAAGCGTCTCGATCACGCCAATATCGGGAAGCTCATGAACAGCGATATTGCGCGTATCGGTTTGCAGATCGAGCACTGATCGCGGTGCCACGGCCACGCCCGCGCCAGCGGCGACACAAGCTACGATCGCATGATACGAGCCGAGCTCCAGAACGCGAGCCGGCCTCACGCCATGCTCCAGATACCACTTCTCGATGTACGCCCGGTAAGCGCACCCGCGCTCAAACGCGATCAACGTCGATAAAGCAATATCCCGCACTTCGTGAATCGGCCGATGGCCTCGCGGCGACAGCATCACCAGTTCTTCGCGGAAAACCGGCACCGTCTCGAACAATTCGCCGAGCGCGGCAGAATCCAGTGGCCTCGCCACCAAAGCAGCGTCCACCTCAAATTCGCGGACCCGCTCGATCAGCTTGCCGGTCGTGCCGGTTTCGAGTTCCAGCGCGACATCCGGCCACTGCTGGTGATAACGCGCGAGCAATCCAGGCAGACGCGTCGCCGCGACGCTTTCCATCGTACCCAAACGCAGGCGCCCGCTCGGACGATCCTCGCGCACCGCATGACGCGCCTCGTCGGCGAGCGCGAGCAGACGCTCCGCGTAGGGCAGCAGCGTTTCGCCAGCCGGCGTCAGAACGAGGCGCCGGCCGTCGCGGATGAACAGGTCGGTGCCGAGTTGCTCCTCGAGTTGCTTGATGCGCGTCGTGACGTTCGATTGCACCCGATTGAGCTTGGCAGCGGCGCGCGTCACACCGTTTTCCCGCACGACAGCCCGAAAAATGGTCAAGGCAGCCAGATCCATTGATCTCTCCTGGCGATGGTTGGTATTCTAATTATTCATTTTTCGTGATCGAAAGGTCAAGCTAATATGGATTGAAGAAACCGGTGACTGCCGGTCCGATTCCATTTCCGGTTTGCTCATGAACGATCTCGCTTCCAGCACGCACGAAACCCCTACCGAACGTCATGCCGCCCGCCGGGCGGCGCTTGCCTGCATGGTCACCTTGGCCGTGGTGCTGGGGATCGGGCGTTTTGCATTCACGCCGCTTTTGCCGCTGATGCTTCACGGCAGCACTTTCGGTCAGCCGCAGATCGATATCCAGCACGGTGGCTGGCTTGCGTCGTTCAACTACGCGGGCTATTTCGTCGGTGCCGTCACCTGCGCGGCGCTGCGGGCGGAGCCGGCGCGCATGGTGCGTGCGGGGCTTGTTGCGACGGTCCTGCTGACGCTGGCAATGGGCGTAACAAGCCAATTCTGGGTGTGGGCCGTCGTGCGCTTTGTCGCCGGCGCGGTTAGCGCCTGGACTTTCGTGTTCGCCTCGCAGTGGGGCTTGCGGCGGCTTGCCGAACTCGGCGCACACGGCTGGAGTGGGGTGATCTATACAGGCCCGGGTGTGGGCATCGTCGGGACGGGTTTGCTGGTCAGTGCTGCGGGCGGCTACGGTGCGACGGTGGGTTGGATTGGTTTCGGGCTCATTGCGGCGGTACTTTCGATCATGGTTTGGTCGGTGTTCGGGACCGTGACCGATCCCGCCCCAAGAGGTGCGGCGCTCGCCACGGAGGGGTCAAGCAGCGTCGCTCATGCGAGTCAACGCGCATCCACAAGCCAACTTTCTCCCACAAACCGCCCCTCGCACCGGGCCGACGCCTTCTGGTTGATCCTGCTCTACGGCGTGCCCGGCTTCGGCTACATCATCACCGCGACGTTCCTGCCGGTGATCGCGCGTCACGCGCTGCCGGGCTCGTCCTGGCCCGATCTGTTCTGGCCGATGTTCGGCGCGGCCTTGATCGTCGGGGCGTTGCTCGCGGCCCGCCTGCCGGTGCATTGGGACAACCGCACGCTGCTCGCCGGTTGTTACGTGCTGCAAGCCGCCGGTATTGCGCTCGGGATCATCTGGCCCACGGCGGGCGGTTTCTCGCTCGGCAGCATCCTGATCGGTCTGCCATTCACCGCAATCACCTTGTTCGCGATGCGCGAAGCCCGGCTTCTGCGCGGCGACAAGGCGGCCGGCCTGATGGGCTATGCGACCGCGGCGTACGGCGTGGGTCAAATCGTCGGGCCACTGGTGGCTGCGCCGATCGCCGAACACACCGGTTCCTTTTCGCTGGCTTTGTGGCTGGCAGCCGGCGCGTTGCTGCTGGGCGCGGCGGGCCTGGTCATCGTGGCACGTATGCCGCGCGGCCGCGGCCGCATGCCCGATTGCGGCTGCAACTAACGGCTTTCCATTCGACGCCGAGGCATTCACCCGGCAATCCCCACGATTGAAAAACAAATAACCCCCCGGCGCACTAAAATGACCGCTTTCCCGTCATCTCAGTGCGCCTGTCGCCGGGCGCGCCGCCAGCCATGCAACATTTCGCGTCCGACAACTACGCCGGCATCTGTCCCGAAGCGCTCGAGGCGCTGATCACTGCCAACAGCAGCGGTCACGAACCCGCTTACGGCGACGACTCCTGGACCAACCAGGTCTGCGACCGCCTGCGGGATCTGTTCCAGACCGATTGCGAAGTGTTTTTCGTGTTCAACGGCACGGCCGCCAATTCGCTGGCGCTGGCGTCGCTGTGCCAGTCGTATCACTCGGTGATCTGTCACGAACTCGCGCACATCGAAACCGATGAATGCGGTGGCCCGGAATTCTTCTCCGGCGGCTCGAAGCTGCTGACCGCACCGGGCGTCGGCGGCAAGCTCACGCCGGATGCGATCGAAGCGGTCGTCACGCGCCGCGCCGATATTCACTACCCGAAGCCGAAGGTCGTCACGCTGACCCAGTCGACCGAAGTTGGCACCGTCTATACCGTCGAGGAAGTGCGCGCGATCGCGGCGATCGCCAAGCGGCGTCACCTGAAAGTGCATATGGACGGCGCGCGCTTTGCGAACGCGGTCGCGGCGCTCGACGTGCATCCGTCCGAGATCACGTGGCGCGCGGGCGTCGACGTGTTGTGCTTCGGCGGCACCAAGAACGGCTTGCCGGTCGGTGAAGCCGTGGTGTTCTTCGACCGCGCGCTCGCCGACGATTTCGCCTACCGTCTGAAGCAGGCGGGCCAACTCGCCTCGAAAATGCGTTTCATCTCCGCGCCGTGGCTCGGTTTGCTGGATAACGACGTCTGGCTGCGCAATGGGCGTCATGCGAATGCGATGGCGGAATTGCTGCAAACGCGGTTGCAGGAAATTCCCGGCGTGAGCATCATGTTTCCGAGAGAATCGAACGCGGTCTTTGCGCAATTGCCCGCGCAAGCCGCCAAGGCAATGCGCGCGCGCGGGTGGAAGTTCTACGAGTTCATCGGCGCGGGCGGTTGCCGGCTGATGTGCGCGTGGGACACGCAACCGGAAACCGTCGAGCGTTTCGCCGCGGAAGTGCGCGACTTGTGCATTGCCTGAACCCGCATCGACTGCGCGCCTGAACCAGGCAGGAACGGTGCACCTGAACCGGAAGCTGAAAGCAGGAACCAGACGTTTGAACCAGGCGTACAAACGAGGTTGGAACCAGGCGCACAAACAGGACTACGCACCAGGTGCTGTGCCCGCCGCGGCACGACATTCAATGCCGAACACAGCCACACACAAAACAGAAGAGACGAGCCACTCGCCATGACCGAATACCAATTTTGCCCACGCTGCGCCACGCCTTTGATCGAGCGCGCGGATGCCGAACACGAAGGCGGCCGGGTCCGCCAGACCTGTCCCGATGCGGAATGCGGCTATGTCCATTGGAACAATCCGCTGCCGGTGGTGGCCGCGATCGTCGAGCACGAAGGCAAGATCCTGCTCGCGCGCAACGCCGCGTGGCCGGAAGGCATGTTCGCGTTGATCACGGGCTTTCTGGAAAACGGCGAGACCCCGGAAGAGGGCATTGCCCGCGAAGTGCTGGAGGAAACTTCGCTGCACGCGGAGACGGTCGAGTTGATCGGCGTGTACGAATTCATCCGCAAGAACGAACTGATCATCGCGTATCACGTGAAGGCATACGGGACGATCGCGCTGTCGCCGGAATTGCTCGAATACCGGCTGATCGAACCGGCCAAACTGCGTCCATGGCGCGCGGGCACCGGCCAGGCGCTCGGCGAATGGATGCGGCGGCGCGGCTTGCCGTTCGAGTTTGTCGAAAAACCAGGGCAGTAAGCTCGGCCAATGAACTGGCCAATGACCTTGCGCTCCGGGACGAGCACGGCATGGCTTAACTCCTCTATCTGACCACTACGCCACGTCACGATGAACAAACCCGCACCCGCCGCGCGCAGCGCCTACCCGCATTTTCTGCCGATCACCACACGCTGGATGGACAACGACGTCTACGGCCACGTCAACAACGTCGTCTATTACAGCTACTTCGACACCGTAGTGAACGAGTATCTGATCCGCGCGGGCGTGCTCGACTTCGAGCACGGCGCAACGATCGGCCTCGTGGTCGAGACACATTGCAATTACTTCGCGCCGCTGGTGTTTCCCGAGCGGATCGAAGCGGGCTTGCGAGTGGTACGGCTCGGCACCTCGAGCGTGCGTTATGAAGTGGGTCTCTTCAAGGAAGGCGAAGACCAACCCGCCGCACAGGGTCATTTTGTGCACGTGTATGTGGATCGTGTCACGCGTCGCCCGGTGACGCTGCCCGCTGATTTGCGCGCGGCGCTTGAACCGCTCACTGTCGCTGTGCAGGCGGAATAGGCGCGTGCAGTCGTTCGTCATCAATCTGCTTAACGGTGTCAGTTACGGCCTGCTGCTGTTCATGCTGTCGGCGGGTTTGACGCTGATTTTCAGCATGCTCGGTGTGCTGAATTTCGCGCACGCGAGCTTCTATATGCTCGGCGCGTATGTCGGTTTTTCGGTGGCCGCGCACGCGGGTTTCTGGAGTGCGCTGGTGATCGCGCCGCTCATCGTCGGCTTGATCGGCGCGGCGTTGGAACGCTGGCTGCTGCGCCGCGTGCGTGTGCACGGTCATCTTCCTGAGTTGCTGCTGACTTTCGGCGCGGCGTATCTGCTTGGCGAGCTGGTCAAGCTCGGCTGGGGTTTGAGTCCGCTTAGCGCGACTGTTCCGGCCGCGCTAAGCGGGCCGCTGTTCACTATTTACGGCGCGGCCTTTGCACGCTATCGGGCCTTCATGATGGCCGTGTCGCTGGCGATGCTGGCGGTGCTCTACGCGGTGCTGCGGGTGTCGAAGGCGGGGTTGATCGTACGCGCCGCGCTGACGCATGCGAGCGCTGTCGAGGCGCTCGGCCACAACGTGCCGCGC
Source organism: Paraburkholderia sediminicola (assembly GCF_046026855.1). Lineage (GTDB taxonomy): Bacteria > Pseudomonadota > Gammaproteobacteria > Burkholderiales > Burkholderiaceae > Paraburkholderia > Paraburkholderia sediminicola_A. The sequence goes on from NZ_JAQQET010000004.1 coordinate 302,107, forward strand.
GTGTTCACCGGCGTGTTCGCAGCGGGCACGGCGCTCGCCGCATTGGCCGGCGTGATCGGCGCGCCGCTCTTCGTGATCGAACCGGGAATGGCCGAGTCGCTCGGCTCGATCGTGTTCGTGGTGGTTGTGATCGGTGGATTGGGTTCGTTGAGCGGGGCGCTGGCGGCGTCGCTGATCGTCGGTTGCGTGCAGACCTTCGCGGTGGCGAGCGACGTGTCCTTAGGCGATATCACATCGGTATTCGGCGGCGCGCTGCCGGCCGAATGGGACGCGCTGACGCTTGCGCAACTCGCGCCGCTGATTCCCTATCTGCTGCTCGTCGCGATGCTGGCGTTACGCCCGCGCGGACTGTTCGGACGGCGTGACGATCATGCGTGAGCCGTCCGAAAAATCCACGCTGCCTGCCGCCACAGTTCGCTCAATGTCGCGAATGTTCGCGCCGTGGCTCGCGCTCATCCTGTTCCTCGCCGTGCCGCCCTTTGTCTGGCCGCAAAGCTGGCTGCTCGCCTATCTCGCGCAGACCGCGACGATGATCGTGTTCGCGCTGTCGTACAACCTGCTGCTGGGTGAAGCAGGCTTGCTGTCCTTCGGTCACGCCGCTTATTCCGGGCTCGGCGCGCTCGTCGCAGCGCAAGTGTTCAACCGCATCGGCGCGCCCTTGGTGGTACTGCCGTTGATAGGTGGCATCGGCGGCGCGCTGTGCGGGGTGCTGTTCGGTTTCGTGTCGACGCGGCGCGCCGGGACGGCTTTCGCGATGATCACGCTCGGCATCGGTGAGCTCGTCGCGGCGGCCGCGTGGACGCTGCCCGACTGGTTCGGCGGCGAGGCCGGCGTGCCGATCGACCGCGCGAGCGGGCCGATGCTCGCAAGCTGGAGCTTCGGCCCGGCGCGCGAAGCCTATGCGTTGATTGCGCTGTGGTGTGTGGTGGCGAGCGTGGCGATGTTCGCGTTGTCACGCACACCGTTCATGCGACTCGCCAACGCCGTGCGCGACAACCCGGCACGCGCCGCGGCGATCGGCTGCTATCCGCGCCGCATCCGCTATGGCGTGGTGGTGATGTCGGCGTTTTTTGCGGGCATTGCTGGCACGCTGGGGCTGATCAATGTCGAACTGGTGTCGACGGAAAGCGTCGGCATGATGCGCTCGGGCGCCGTGCTGATCGCGACGGTGATCGGCGGCACGGCGACGTTTTTCGGACCGGTCGCGGGCGCGATTGTCCTGACGTTTTTCAGCGTCGCGGTGGCGAGCGTCACGCGGGCGTGGCTGTTCTATCTGGGGCTGTTCTTCATCGTGGTCGTGGTGGCCTCGCCGGACGGACTGGCGGGCTTCATACAGCGGCACACGGCACGCGTCGCCACCTACGGCTGGCGCGTGTGCGGCAAGGCTTATCTATGGGGCGCGGCGTCAGCGCTGCTGTGGACGCTGGCCGTTGTGCTCGCGGTGCAGTGGGCTTACGCAGTGCAATTCGGCGCGGACGATGGCGCGGCGTTCAACATCATTGGCGTACCGTTGGAGACCGCCTCGCCGCATCTCTGGCTGGGCGTCGCGGTGTTCATGCTGGCAGCGTCTGGGGCACTCGCAGCGCGCTACGCGGTTCGCGCGCAAGCACGTCTTGCCGTGCGCGCCAGCGCCACGCCGATCACCGGAGATACGCGATGATCCCAGCCCTCGCGGTCTATGGCATCGAAAAACGCTTCGGCGCCGCGCAGATTCTGCGTGGTGTCGATCTTGCCATCGAGCCCGGCGAGCGCCATGCATTGATCGGCCCGAACGGTGCCGGCAAGTCGACGCTCTTCAATCTGATCGCAGGTGGCGCGCGGCCGAACGCCGGACGCATCGATCTGTTCGGCGCGGAGATCACGCGTCTTGCGCCGGCCGCGATCACGCGCCGTGGCCTCGCGCGCAGCTTCCAGACCACCAGCGTGTTCGCTCGCCTCAGCGTGTTCGACAACCTGCGCTGTGCGGCCATGCTGGCCGAGCGCGACCGTACTCGCTGGTGGCAGCGTTTCAGCGGTTCATGCACGGTCGATACGCGCGCCGAGCAGGTGCTCGAAGCAGTGGGGTTGAGTGCGCGCCGGCGTATCCAGGCCGGCACACTGAGCTATGCCGAGCAGCGTGCGCTCGATCTTGGCCTCGCGCTCGCGGGCGGCGCGCATACCTTGCTGCTCGATGAACCTACCGCTGGCATGAACCGCGCCGAGGCAGCGCGCGCCATCGAGCTAATTCGCGCGACCACGGCGGGCCGCACGTTGCTGATGGTCGAGCACGACATGGACGCTGTGTTCGCGATCGCCGACCGCATCTCGGTGCTGGTGCAAGGCCGCATCATCGCGACCGGCACGCCGGCGGCGATTCGCGCAGATGCGGCCGTGCGCGCCGCTTATCTTGGCGACAGCTTCCGCACATGACCATGACTGCCTTGCTCGACATTCGACAACTGAACGCCTGGTACGGCGCAAGTCAGGCCTTGCATGGCGTCACGTTGCAGATCGAAGCAGGCGAAGTTGTCGCGCTGGTCGGGCGCAACGGCTCCGGACGCTCGACGCTGGCGCGCGCGATCATGGGCCTCGTGCGCAGCGAGGGCGAGTTGCGTTTTGCCGGTCACGCGCTCGGCGGCCTTCGCACCTTCGAGATCGCCCGCCTGGGGCTCGGTTACGTGCCCGAGCATCGTGATGTCTTTCCGGCCCTGAGCGTCCACGAGAATCTTCAACTCGGTGTGGCGCCGCGCGCTCGCGGGCGCACACCGCGCTTTGCCTTCGACGACGCCTACGAACTGTTCCCCGTCCTGCGCGAAAGAAAACGCACGCGCGCCGGTGCGTTATCGGGCGGCGAACAGCAGATGCTGACGCTCGCCCGGGCATTGCTCGGCGACCCTGATCTGCTGGTTATCGACGAACCCGGCGAGGGCTTGGCCAGTCAGGTGATGGGACAGGTCGCGCAATGTCTGCGGATGCTGCGGGATCGTGGTGTGGCGATGCTGCTGATCGAACAGCGGCTCGTGATTGCGCAAGACGTCGCCAGCAGGGTTGCGGTGATGGGACATGGTGAAATTGTCTTCAACGGCGCGCTGGCGTCGTTTTTGAAGCGACCGGACGTGATGCAGGAATGGCTTGGTGTAGGTTAACCGAGGTGTGGCATGGCTACGTGTCATCGCTGGTTCACCGGCCTCGCCGTGTGTACCACCGGAATTGCTACGCCTAACTGTGAAGTACACCCCAGGTGGGCCCGGCTCCATGCGGCGCGCAAACTCGGTTTCCCAAAACCGGGCAGTTGCGTCGCTGACAGCCATCGCATTGCGTTTTATTGCGGCGCCGCATTCGAATTTGCGACCATTTTGCTGTCCTGACGTGCACGTGTAGCAGCGCGCGATGCACGTGGACGTCGCCGCGTGTCCAAATCGCTCCCAGGATGCTGTTTGAATCCCGTTTTCGCGCAGGTCGCTTAAGCCCGATACGTGGGGCTTTCCAGTAACTTGTTGTGGCGATTCAAACGCTTGATCGTTTGGTGAGCGCCCTCCAGAAATCTTGTCGGCAGCGCGCCGACAAATACAGACAATCAGGTCAAAGGCGCGCAACGGCGGCACGGTGTTTAAAGCCGACGTATGTGCGACAAACCATGCCGTGCCGGACGCGCGAAAGACGCGCCGCGGCTTCAGGAGGAGACGTCATGAAACAGACAGGCGCATTGCGCGAAAAATCGGCTGACGGCGTGCAGGCGGAGGTCTCGCTGCGACCGCTGCAAAGGATGCTGCCGCTTCATGTGTCGAGATCGTCGCTCGGTGAAGCGTGGCGCGCCCGCGCGGGTGCGGGCGCTGTGCTGGTGACGGCCGCACTGTTGATGTCCGCTTGCGCCGATGCCAGTTCGACGACGAGCGACGCGGCGTCTGCACCGTCGACACAAACGAGCGCGGTAGCGAACGCATTGACCAACAACGACAGCCCACTAGCCGCAAAATCGCAGCCGGATGTGGGACCTGCCGCCAACACCACGAACGGCGCTGCCACCGCGAGCGCCGCCCAACCCGCCTCCGCATCCCGGCCCGCGCTCGAACTTGCGAAGGCCAAACAGCTCGCCGCCGAACAGAGCGTCGCGGGACGTGTGCCGTCGGCGAGTGGCATGACCGAGAAACGCAGCCGTCCGGTGACGCTGCGCGATTCCGGCATCGACGGTTCGTTGATGTTCGCGCGCGACGTCGACTTTCGCGTGACCGGAGACATCGGTTTCATGATTCACGACATGGCGGCAACGTTGACCCCCGCGCGCGCCGGTCAGCCGATCGTGTTCGACGATCCGACCAGCGTGACGATCAACGTCCACCGCGGCGACGTTACGCTCGATAGCGCCAAGCTCACCGCGATTTTCAATCGCTATCTGTTCCAGTATCAGGGCTCGCCGCTGCGCAACATGCGTGTCGTGCCGCAAGACGGCGGCACCTTGCGCATCACCGGTGACATGCATCGCGACACATGGGTGCCGATCGTGCTGACAGGCTCACTGTCGATGCGCAACGCCAACGATCTGGTGTTCCATGCCGATCACGTCGAAGTGGCGGGCGTCGGTGCCGACAAGCTGATGCAGGCCGCGCACGTGAAGATGGCCGACCTGTTGAAAGTAGACACGCCGATTGCGCGTCTCGACGGTGACGACGTGGTGATGCAGGTGGCCAAGCTCACGCCGCCACCTGCGTTGCGCATGACCATCACCCGGATCGACACCAGCGCTGCGGGTGTTCGCTTTACGCTCGACGATCATACGGTGCAGAAGATCGACTGGCCCACGACGATGCCGCCGCGCGGCATGCTGGTGCAGGGCGGCGACGTGAAGTTCATGCGTTCGATGCCGATGAACATCGATATGGCGTTGACCCCGCTCGATGCAAACGCGCCGTTCGTGCTGGACCTTTACCACTACCGTGAGCAGATGGCGGCCGGCTACTTCACCTTCGACGAGGCGGGCGCTCTGGATGTGCACCTACCGTCATATCCGACGCTGGCCAGCGCGGCGAAAGATACGCCGGTGCAGATGGGCAGTGCGAGCGCGCGCTTTAACGATAGCTTCATTCGCGCGCAACAGGCGTCGCTCGCGCAGGCGCGTCTCGTGTGGCAGCACGTGCCGCAGACTTTGCGGACCGCGTCGGTTGCACGCGCGATTCCGGTCGGCACACGCGCGGCGTTTTCCGCTCAGAGCATGGCGGCACCGGGCTCCGCGATCAGCGACGAGCGGCACTCGTCGGGACCTGCGCCGTTGATTCACGTCGAGAATGTCGACTTCTACGTATCGGGCCGAATCGGTTTTCATGTACGTTCGCTGGATGCGCAGATGGTGCCGAAGAAACCTGGTCAGCCCGTCGATCTCGACGATCCGGACCAGTACGACATTCGCATCATCGGCGGCGAAGTGGTGGAGCCGTGGCCTGCGATGGCGGCCTTATTCAACGACTACCTCCTCGACTACGAGCCGCGTTCGCTGAACGATTTGCAGCTGAAGCCGGTGGACGGAAAGTTGGAGGTGACGGGCGGGATCAAGTTGTGGAATCACTTTCCTGGCGTGTGGCTGCCCACGACGATGAACGGCACGATCGTGGCCAAGGACGAGCGGCACCTGGTGTATGAACCTACCTCGGTGAAGGTGCTGGGGGTGCCGCAGGCGGGGTTGCTGCGGGCGCTGGATATTCCGTTGGCGTCGTTGACACCGTTTACGCGCAAGGGTGTTGCATTGAAGGGCAACCAGTTGGTGTTCGATCAATACACGGTGTTTCCGCCGCCGGTTTTGCAGGGACGGTTGGCGAGCGCCACTGTGACTGATGAAGGGTTGGTGTTGAAGTTCAAGCGCGATAGTTCTGTTGCTGCTGCGAGGCCGCCTGCCGGTGCTGGGAAGAGTTTTGTCTGGATCGAGTCTGGGGACGTGAAGATGTTTAATTCGTTGGTCACGAATGCCAGGACTTTTATTAAGGATAGTTCCAATCCTGGGGTGATGAAGTTCGACCTTTATGGGTATCGGAGGGATGTGGCCCGGGGGACTGTGAGGATGGGGGACGATGGTGGGTTAGATGTTGATTTGGCCGCCAGGAAATAGCGGGGGGTGCCTGCGCGGCGCTTTTTTGGTTGTATGCCTACGGTGTTGGCCTTTCCTTGCTTTCTTAGTGGTCTATTAGTGTTGCCCCTGTGCGGGGCGGCACCTACTTTTCTTTGCATGCCGC
>NZ_JAQQET010000005.1:0-305299 GCF_046026855.1 Paraburkholderia sediminicola
GCCCCGCACAGGGGCGAACGCTAATAAACCAATAACAAAACAAGGAAAGGCCAACGCCACAAAAACACAGACAAACAGGCACCGCACAGGCAAAAAAACCACTATCCCAAACAAAGATTATTAAACTACCCTCTATCCATATACGAAATACCCAAACCCCAAAGCGCCGCAGGCAAAAAACCCCAGCATGCCCGACTCAAACCTGGATCTAAACCTGATCCCCTACCTGGTAGCAATGGAAGACACCCGCAACGTCAGCCGCGCAGCGGAGCAACTAGGCGTCAGCCAACCCCGCGTGAGCACCGCGCTAGGCCGCCTGCGGGAATACTTCGACGATCCGCTCTTCGTTCGAACCTCGAAAGGCATGGAACCCACGCCTCGCGCGCTCGCCATCCTCCCCGCCGCCCGCGACGCGCTCCTGCGTATCGAGAAAGGCATGCTCGACGTGCAGGACTTCGATCCGGCCACCAGCACCCATACTTTCTCCATCGCACTCTCCGACGTCGGCGAAATCGTCTTCCTGCCACGGCTCCTGCAACTTTTCGCCGAACGCGCGCCGCATGCGAATCTGCGCTCAGTGTCGCTCTCGCCTTCGCACGTGGAACGTGGACTCGAATCGGGCGACGTCGATCTCGCCGTGGGTTATTTCCCCGATCTGTCGGGCAATAACTTCTTCCAGCAACGGCTCTTCACCCATCGATTCATCTGTCTGATGCGCACCGGACACCCCCTTTCGAAGGCGCCGCTCACCCTGCCTCAGTACGTGGCGTCGGGCCATGCAGTGGTGCGTGCCGAGGGACGCAGCCAGGAAGTCCTCGAACATTACCTGGAAAAGAAACGGATCAAGCGCCGCGCCGTACTCGAAACGCCGCACTTCATGAGTCTGCCGTTCATCCTCGCGCGCACCGATCTGCTCGCGACGGTGCCGCACGCAATCGGCTTCGCGTACGTTTCAGAGCATGCGTCGATCACGCTGGTCGAGCCGCCGCTGCCGTTGCCGCGCTTCGATCTGCGGCAGCACTGGCATCGCAAGTTTCATAACGATCCGCGGGCAAGCTGGCTGCGCAGCATCGTCGCCGAGCTCTTCAACGACGATATGGATGAATGGCCGAAGTGAGCTCATGCCCCAGCCGCAAAAGGGGCATCGACACGATTCGACGCAAAACATGGAACAATGGCCTCACTCATTGACCCCGCGCGCTCCGTTTAGCGTCGACGCGCGATCCCGGAGGAGCGACGGATGGCCAGCAGCAAAGCAAAGAAAACCAAACCCGCGGCCGCAGCAGACCGCCCCAGCCGCGACGAAGCGGAAGCAGCGGTACGCGTGCTGCTGCGTTGGGCCGGCGACAATCCCGAGCGCGAAGGCCTGCTCGATACGCCGGCGCGCGTGGTGCGCTCGTATGAAGAGTTCTTCGCGGGTTATCAGGTCGACCCGCGCGAGATCCTCGCCCGCACCTTCTCCGAAGTGGACGGCTATGACGAAATGATCGTGCTGAAAGATATCCGCTTCGAAAGCTACTGCGAGCATCACATGGTGCCGATCATCGGGCGGGCGCACGTTGCGTACCTTCCTCAGCACCGCGTGGTCGGCATTTCGAAGCTGGCGCGCCTCGTTGATGCGTTCGCCAAGCGTCTGCAGATCCAGGAAAAGATGACGGTGCAGATCGCCGATACGTTGAACGAAGTGCTGCAACCGGCAGGCGTCGGCGTGATTCTCGAAGCCGCGCATCAATGCATGTCGACCCGAGGCGTACACAAGGCCGGCGTCACGATGGTCACCTCCCGCATGCTCGGCACGTTCCGCACCGATCCGTCGACGCGGCGCGAGTTTTTGTCGATCGTGGGCAATCCGGGTGTGGTGGCGGTCGCCAATACCTGAATAGCGATGCGGTCGCGCCGTGGATCAAGCTGCGGCGCGGGATGCCAATTCATGTCTACTTTGGCCCGCATGACGGCCTCTGGGCCAGGCTGCTGCTTTGCTTCCTCTCAGGTTGGACTTCATGTCACGGCTTCGAACCATGGGCCGGGAAGCACGACCCGAAGGCCTACCTCCCGGCCACCACCTCAGGCCGTGCTACGCACAGTACGCATCTGCCCGAAGGTCGCCAGCAACACTGCACCCAGCACGCACGCGACACCCGCCAGTTGCGCCGCACTCACGGGTTCCCGCAACACGACAGCGGCTAACGCCACCGCACTCACCGGCACGAGCGCGGTCATGAGTCCGGCCTCCGCGCCGCTGATGCGCGCAGCGCCCGCATACCAGAGAACAAAGCCCGCCACGGTCGGCACGAGCGCGTAATAAAGCACGCCGTTCAGGGCAGCTGCATTGAACGGCACACGCCAGGGCCTTTCGAAGCATGCCGGCACGATCGCCACCGCGAAACCAATGCCGCACATCAACGCCGACAGCGGCAGCGGCGCGACCGGCGTGTGCAACTTGCGATTAAGCAGAATGAAGAGTGCCTCGCAGACGATCGCCGCGAACACCAGGGCGTTACCTGCCAGCGAACTGGCCGCATGAGGCGCGGTGAAATCATCGATACGCACGGTACACACCAGCACGCCCAAGGTGGCGAGGACGATCGCTCCGATCAACGCGGGCGCGGGGCGCTCACCCAGCGCGAGCATGGCGACCACGGCCGACACAGCCGGCAGGGTGCCGGCAATCACGCCGGCATCGGCGGCCGATGCGAGCTTCATACCGCTGATGAGCAACACCGTATAACCGACGCTGCCCGCCCCCGCCTGGGCGATCACGAGCCACGTATCGTGTCTATCGAGACGTGGCCAGCGCACGCCACGCCAGCGCATCACCAGCACAAACAGGGGAAACGCGATGGCAAAACGCAATGCGGTCGCGCTGAACGGCGGCAATCCGGTTGCGATCGATTTGCTGACGACTACCGTACTGCCGACCCCGATCATCGCCAGCGCGCAAAACACGTATCCGACATATCGTGAATTCATGCTGCTGTCCTATTCCTTTGAAGAAGCAGGCAGATTAGACGTGGAGAACGCGCGCGGTCTTGAACGAAATTGCAGAGAACAGGCCTGCCTACGAATCGCGGCGCAGCGTCGGCTTCACGAAATACGGGCGCGAATCCGGCTTACGGTCAGGTGAGGCCGGCTGGCACTGCGACCAGGTTCATCGAGTATCCTGATTGAAATAGAACCCCATCCGTCATAACAGGAGTTCCGCAATTGGTAGAGTTTCCGTCGTCGGCAGTTTCAACCTGGGGCGGCGCAGTCGTTTTTCTCAACGTCCTGTTGACACGCCTCGGCTTGCCGATCCCCGCGGTCCCCATGCTGCTCTTCGCGGGCTCGGCAATTGCCGCCGGCACACTGTCTTTCTGGCCGGTCCTGTTCGCCGCCGTGCTCGGTGCACTCATCGGCGACGGTACATGGTTCGCCGCCGGCCGCATCTACGGCCGCAAACTGATCGCCGCCCTGGGCCGGATCTCCCCGGCGATCGATTCCAGGGTCGACAAGGCGCGCTCGCTATTCGAGCGCTTCGGCGTGCCGCTCGTGTCGATCTCGAAGTTCGTCCCTGGACTGGGGCTCATCACGCCGCCGCTCATGGGCACGACCGCCGTGGATGCCCGCATCTATGCTGTATGGGACCTCGGCGGCGCGCTGGCGTGGGCCACCTTCTGGCTGCTCGGCGGCGCCGCAGCGGAAAGGCAGTTGCATATGCTGCTTGCCTTCGTCAAAGCACGCGGCGGCACGGTAATCGACATCCTGCTGGCTGCGGCGTTGGCCTATCTGCTATATCACCTGCAGCAGCGCCGCCGCGAACGACGCCGTTTAGCGCATGCCGCCTCCGCGACTGCGTCGCAAGCAACATCCGGCGGATGGCGCGGCATCGCGCCGCCCAAGGTCCTGGATGCCCGCCCACCCCCATCGGTTGATGGCGCGCTGCGCCCTATTCCCGGCGCGCTGACGCTCGACCCGCGCTCGCCTGAACAGATCGATGGAGCGCTACTCGTCTATGACAGGGTGATTTACTGCATTTGCCCGGACAGCGCGACCGCCGTCGAGATCACGCAGCGGATGCGCCTGAACGGCTACACGCGGATTCGCGCACTGAGGGGCGGCCTCGACGCCTGGCAAAGACGCGGGTTTCCCGTCGAACCGCTAGCGCCGGCAGACCAATTCACTACCGGCAAACACACGCCGGAACCCTACGACGAAACACGCGATGCGGTGACCCTGCGCGGTTTTGCCCCCCGGCGCAGCTAAAGCATCTGGACAAGCCGCTGAGTGAACGCCCGGCCTGGCGCCGGAACGTCATCACAAGCAAGGCGTTGTCATCACACGCTACGGTTCACGGCGACGAATCCTGCACCATCGAACGTCCGGTCCACATCGCCGAGTTGACCCGGTTACGCCCTGCCGCCTTGGCCGCGTATAGCTGCCGGTCGGCAGCGGCCAGCAGATCGAGCGCCTTCGCGCCTTGCGGCGAATCTTCTCCGCGAGGTGGAGCGCGCCCTCCGCCATTGTGTCCGGCAAGATAACAGCAAACTCCTCGCCGCCACTCTTCGTCGAGACGGCTGTCGAGCACACCGGACGCACTGCCGGCGTGCTGATGCGAGCCGCTTCGTTCTAACGTGCAGCCGCCCTCAGGCCGCCTCAGAGTTTGCGCAGCAGTCCCGCCGCCGCGCGCATCCGCCGTTTGCGCTCCTTCCTGAGCCAGTCGAGCGCTGCATCGGCGTCGCCGGATCCGGCCAGCAGACCCGTATTGTCGCGCAGCAGCATCTCGCTCGCGACAACATCGTTCAGCGTACCGAAACGCTTTTGAATCTGCTTCAACCGCTTCTGGGTACGTTTGCGATTACCGTGGAGAACCGGTTCGAAAAACTCGAGCAGGTAGCGCAATTTCTTGCCCGCCTTTCTGACATCGTGAAACGCGGCGTAATTGGAACGCTTCGCGTGAGACGCGCGTTTTATACGCTTTTTCAGCGAACGTTCGGAAACGGCCACACGCTTATCGACGAATTTTTGCAGCGGCACGCGCTCATGCGCCGTATTCAATTCCTTTTTGGCGCTGGTCAGGGCGTCTTGCAGCAGATGTTTGACGTCCGCGTTCGACAGCGTTTCACGGCTCGTTGCCAATGCGCCGCCACGTGCCTCCTGGAGCCTAGGCGCCGTATCGTGCGCCACACGCTCGTCCTGGGTAATCAGTTCGATCAGAATGTCCCAATCGCGCGTCTTGCCGGCTGCCGTCGCGAGATATTTATACAGCGCCCGTTGGCGCGTATTCTCGCCTTTGTCCAGCAAGGGTTCGAACGCCCACCACAATGAGCGCAACCGCCGCAGCGATACGCGCAGTTTGTGCAGCGCTTCGGGCGACGCATCTTCCCGCACCGCACTGGCGTGTTCGATGGCGTCGTCGACAAGGGGCGCCGCGTACGATGCAAAGGCCGACTCCGCCGAAGGTGCTGCCCCGGCCGGCTTGCTATTCACAGCCTGTTTGCCGATTTTCCGGCTCGCTTGCTTCATCGGACGTCCTTCAAGGCCGTTTATGTCAGCCTAGCAAAAAAAGGCCTGGTGAGTATCCGCTGGTTATCCCATCGCGAACACCCGTCACGCATAGCCGTCACGCCATTGTCATCATTACGACACGCAGCCCCCGCAGGATCAGTAGCTCCGCGACAAACTTTTGGGGCTCACGTCATGCCGGAACTTTCGTACCCGCAACCGGGCACTGCAAGTGGAAAGGGGCGCAATATCGGCCTCATCATCTTCCTCGTTGTGATTGCGATCGGTGCTGCTTATTGCGCCATGCATCTGGCGGACGATTTACAACCGGTGCGCGAAGCATCGTTTTTGCCTTACCTGCTACTCGGCGTTGCGCTCCTGATCGCGCTCGGCTTCGAATTCGTCAATGGCTTTCATGACACGGCCAACGCCGTCGCCACCGTGATCTACACGCATTCGCTGGCGCCGAACATTGCGGTGGTCTGGTCCGGCGCATGGAATTTCCTCGGTGTGCTTACTTCGACCGGCGCGGTCGCGTTCGGCATTCTGCAGCTGTTGCCTGTTGAGTTGATTCTGCAAGTGGGTAGTAGCGCGGGCTTTGCGATGGTCTTCGCATTGTTGATCGCGGCCATTATCTGGAATCTGGGCACCTGGTATTTCGGACTGCCGTCATCGAGCTCGCATACGTTGATCGGCTCGATCATCGGCGTCGGTCTGATGAATCAGCTGATCCACGGATCAAGCGGCACAAGCGGCGTGGACTGGGGTCAGGCGCTCGGCGTGGGCAAGTCCTTACTGTTTTCGCCGCTGGTCGGCTTTCTCGCCGCCGGTTTGCTGCTGCTGATCCTCAAGGCCGTGGTGCGCGTTCCCGCGTTGTATGCGGAGCCGAAGGGCAAGGAGCCGCCGCCGTTCTGGATTCGCAGCCTGCTGATTCTGACCTGCACGGGTGTTTCGTTCGCGCACGGTTCGAACGACGGGCAGAAAGGCATGGGCCTCATCATGCTGATCCTGATCGGTACGGTGCCGACGGCATATGCGCTGAATAAGGCGGTTACGCCGGCTGAAACGCAGACCTTCCTCGCGGTGGCGCAGCAGGCTTCGACAACGCTCGCCAGGTACACCCAGGGCACGACGCCGTCCACGAATCCGCGCGCCGATGTCGAAGCGTACGTGCGTACGCGTCAGTTGACGCCCACCACGTTACCGGCCTTGCAGGAATTGACGACTCAGATCGGCAACCAGGTCAGCGAGTCGGGATCGATGGCTGCGGTGCCGCAAAACATCGTCGATAACGTGCGCAACAACATGTATGTTGCGTCCGAAGCAATTCGTCTGATGGAGAAGAGCAAACAACCCGCCTTCTCGCCACAAGACGCCAAAGCGATCGACAACTTCAAGGCGCAAACCGATCACGCCACCAAATTTATCCCGACGTGGGTCAAGGTCGCAGTTGCTATCGCTCTGGGTCTCGGCACGATGGTCGGATGGAAGCGGATTGTCGTCACAGTCGGCGAAAAGATCGGCAAACAGCACCTGACCTATGGACAGGGCGCGTCGGCTGAAATGGTGGCGATGCTGACGATCGGCGCGGCCGACATGTATGGCTTGCCGGTCTCGACGACACACGTGCTGTCGTCAGGCGTGGCCGGCGCCATGGCTGCCAACGGCTCCGGCTTGCAATGGGCCACCGTGCGTAGTCTGATTCTCGCCTGGGTGCTGACGCTGCCGGTTTCGATCGCGCTGGCCGCAGGTCTGTACTGGGTGTTCCGGATGGTGTTCTAAGACTGCTGAAACCGCTGGTGCCGGGTGCAAGTGCGGCCAACAGCGAACGTAAAAAAGCGCGGTCTTTGCCGCGCTTTTTTCATTCCGCCTAGCCGAAACCCGATCAGTAAATTTCGGGCACGATCATCGACGCCGGCACCGCCTGGCGGCTATATTCGTCGTGATAGACCCGCGCGGGCAACTCGACACGCGAATGCTCGATCTCGTGATACGGCACCTGGCCCAGCAGATGGTGAATGCAATTCAGGCGCGCACGTTTCTTGTCGACCGCCTGCACGACCCACCACGGCGCCTCGGGTATGTGCGAGCGTTGCAGCATGACTTCTTTCGCCTGCGTATAGGCTTCCCAGCGGCGCCGGCTTTCCAGATCCATCGGACTCAGCTTCCACTGCTTCAGCGGATCATGAATGCGGTTCTGAAAGCGGATCTCCTGTTCTTCGTCGGTGATCGAAAACCAGTATTTGAGAATCTGCACGCCGCTTCGCGCCAGCATCTTTTCGAATTCCGGCACCGAGCGGAAAAACTCCTCGTACTCGTCGTCGCTGCAAAAATTCATCACGCGTTCAACACCCGCGCGGTTGTACCAGCTGCGGTCGAATAGCACCATTTCGCCGCCGGCCGGCAGATGCGACACGTAACGCTGGAAATACCATTGCGTGCGTTCGCGGTTGTTCGGCGCCGGCAATGCCGCCACGCGGCATACGCGCGGATTGAGCCGCTGCGTGATGCGTTTGATCGCGCCGCCCTTGCCGGCCGCGTCGCGCCCTTCGAAAATCACCACGAGACGATGGCCGGTCTGCACGATCCAGTCCTGCAGTTTGACGAGCTCGCCCTGCAACCGGAACAGCTCGCGGAAGTACATCTTGCGCGCCTCGCGATGCTCAGGTGTGAAACCCTCCGCGCCGTCGATGATGCGGTCGTCGACCTCCATTTCGAGTTCCTCGTCGTACGCGTCGATGAGGTCTTCCTCGAAACGGCGTTGCCGTTCTGCCATGACTTCGGCCTCCGGTCTCGGATCCAGCTCTTTCATTGCGACTCTCCTGGCAACGGAAATGGTTAGGCGCGCGGCACATACGCGTCGCGAACGCGTTCGATTATCGAAGCGCGAAGTGTCAGCCGTGTTACCAGCGCGGCAACCGCGCTGTGGAGCGATGGGCGCGCCCTTGCGGCCTGCGCGCCTTTGAAGGTCCATGATAGCGAGTTTTGCGCCGCCGGCTGCCGCTAACGCAACGGCCTCGCGAAGCTGAGTTCGTGGCCGTCAGGATCGGTGATGTGGAAATAGCGCTCGCCCCACGGCGCATCGGATGGTTCGAGCGACGGCTTCAAACCCGCCGCCAGCGCCTTCCGGTAGAGCGCGTCGACATCCGAGACATAGATGATCACGCGGCCCCACCAGTTGACTGGCGCGCGGGTATCGACGATCAGATTCAGATACGAACCGCCGAATGCGAACGACGTAAACGCTTCCTGCGAGCCGCCGAACTTCTTTGGAAAACCGAGCGTCTCGTAAAACAGCACCGCGCGCGGCATATCGCGGGTGGCGAGCGTGATGGCGCTGAGGGACTCGATGTGCGGTTCGGCCGGTGTACCCGGCGAAGTGGACGCTGTGGCTGACGTGGCTGCTGAGTTCATGGCGGCGGTCTCCCTGATATGGCGGCACCTGACGGCGGTTGCATAGCGTGTGCCCGGGTGTTGCGGGTGGGGACGTGGGCGTGAACGCCGGTCCAGGCATTGGCCGGCGTCCCTGCCGGGCAACGACCCAAGCGTTCGCATGGCCTGGCACGGGAAAGTGTCTCATAGGCCGCGTCTGCGCACCCTGCCCCGCCCGCACTTGAAAACCCTCCCTCCGCCCCGCATCTGGATTCCCGTTTATCCGGAGCATCGCCATGGGAAGCCGTCCGCGCTTCATCGATGACCTGTCGCGCGCCGCATCCGACGCCCCCGGGTCCGATCCACTCAACGCTCTATCCGACGACGCCCTGCTCGACGCCTATTCCCGCACCGTGATCGGCGCGCTGGAACGTGTTCAGCAGGCGGTCGCCTTCATTTCCGTCGAACACCGGCTGCCCGGCGCCCCCTCCGGGCCCAATAGCCGCGGCGCGCGCGGCGGCACTGGCTCGGGTTTTCTGTTCACGCCCGACGGCTATTTGCTCACCAACAGCCACGTCGTGCACGGCGCCACGCACATCAAGGTGACGCTCGCCGACGGCGCGAAATTCGACGCCGATCTGGTCGGCGACGATCCCGGCAGCGATCTCGCCGTCCTGCGCATCGGCTCGCCGGAGCCGTTGCCGCACGTCGAACTCGGCGAATCGTCGAAGCTGCGGGTGGGCCAGATTGCGATCGCGGTCGGCAATCCGCTCGGCCTCGCGCAAACGGTGACGACGGGCGTGGTCTCGGCGCTTGGGCGCTCGCTGCGCTCGAATTCGGGCCGCATGATCTACGACGTGATCCAGACGGATGCCGCGCTCAATCCCGGCAATTCGGGCGGCCCGCTGATCAATTCGGCCGGTCAGGTGATCGGTGTGAATACCGCGATCATTCCCGGCGCCCAGGCGATCTGTTTCGCCACCGCGATCGATACGGCCAAGTGGGTCATCATGCAGATCTTCTCGTACGGCCGCGTGCGGCGCGCGTACATCGGCGTGGCCGGCACCACGAGGCCGTTGTCACGTCGCGTGCAGCGCTATTTCGCGCTGAACTCGGAGAGCGGCGTGCACGTGATGGAAATCGTCAAAGGCAGCCCGGCGGCGCTCGGCGGTCTGCGAACTGACGACACGATCGTCGCGATCGACGCGCTTGCGGTGCAAGACGTCGATGGCCTGCAACGCACGCTCGACGCATCGCGTATCGACAAGCCGGTCAGCGTGACCGTGTTGCGTGGCGCGCAACGGCTCGAATTGACCTTGACGCCGGTCGAGCAGACTAGCTGATTCGTCAGCCAGCCTGCGGGGGACGAAGGCTTCACGTTCAATCGAGCTCCGGGATAAAAAGCCTCTCACACTATCAATCTCGTGAATAAAAAAGCCTCGCGCTCAATGGAGCGCGAGGCTTTTTTTTTGCATGCGACACATCCGCAAAGATGTGCCGCTCAGATACACCCGACCGAGTTAAATCAAACCATCACTGAATCACCCGCGTCACACCACGGCCGCGCGGATCGGCTGCGGCTTCCGGCGTATCGCCATTGACCTTGATCGCCTGGATGTCGCCGCTGAAATCCTGCCCCTTCAGCACGTAGCCCTTGGCTTCGATCTGCTTGGCGAGCTCGCCGTCGATTGGCTTGTACGGCTCCCAGAAGATCGTGTTCGGCGGTAACAACTGGTGATGGAAGCGCATCGCGCCGACGGCTTCCTGCAACGGCATGTTGAAGTCGTAGATGTTGTTGATCACCTGGAAGATCGACGTGAAGATGCGCGAGCCGCCCGGCGTGCCGATCACAAGCGACACCTTGCCGTCCTTCGTCAGAATCGTCGGGCTCATCGACGACAACGGGCGCTTCTTCGGTTCGATCGAATTCGCGTCGCTGCCCACCACCCCGAACATGTTCGCGACGCCCGGCTTCGCGGAGAAGTCGTCCATCTCGTCGTTCAGCACGATGCCCGTGCGATCCGCCACCACACCCGAGCCGAAGTAACCGTTGATGGTGTACGTGTTCGACACCGCGTTACCCCACTTGTCGATCACGGAGAAGTGCGTGGTTTCCGCTTTCTCCGGCATTGTCGTGCCCAGACCCGGCTGCACGCTCTTTGTATCCGACGGCGTAGTCGGGTTCACTTCAGCGGCACGCTTGGCGATGTAGGCGTCGTCGGTCAGTTGTGCGACCGGCACCTTGTAGAAGTCCGGATCGCCGAGATACTGCGCACGATCGGCGAACACACGCTTCTCGATTTCAGCGATCAGGTGCACGTACTGCGCGGAATTAAGCGCGACGTCCTTGAAGTCGGGCGCAATGTCAGCCTTCATCTTCAGCAACTGCACGAGCCCGATACCGCCCGAGCTCGGGGGCGGCGCGGTAATCACGCGATAGCCGTTCCAGTCCGCCTGGATCGGCTGACGCCACACGGCCTTGTACTGCTGCAAGTCAGCCTTCGTAATCAGGCCGTGGCCGCGCATGGACGCCGCGATCAGATCAGCCGTCTTGCCCGAGTAGAAGTCTTTCGCACCCTGATCCGAAATGCGCTGCAGCACAGCGGCGAGATCCGGTTGCTTGAAGTTGACACCCTGCTTCAGATTGCCGAAGTAGGTGTCGAAGTTAGTCTTGCCGTCAAAGTCTTTCGCGGCGTCGTCGCGACGCTGCTGCAATTGCTCGCTGACTTCAAAACCGTCACGTGCGTAGTGAATTGCCGGTGCGAGCACCTGCTTCCATTTGAGCTTGCCGAAGCGGCGCTGCGCTTGCCACATCCCGTCGACGGTGCCCGGCACACCCACCGCGCGATAACCGAACAGGCTCATGCCTTTGATGACCTCGCCCTTGTCGTCGAGATACATGTTCTTGGTGGCGGCCAGCGGCGCGCGCTCGCGATAGTCGAGGAAGTACGGCTTGCCGTCGACATAGAGCGTCATGAAACCACCGCCGCCGATATTGCCCGCTTCCGGATACGTCACGGCAAGCGTGAAGGCGATCGCAACGGCTGCATCGACAGCGTTGCCGCCTTCCTTGAAGATCTGCTCGGCGGCGTCCGCGCTGTACTTGTCAGCAACCGCGATAGCGGAAGCAGTGAGAACGGCCGGTTGCGCCTTGGCAGGCGCTTTGGCGAAGGCCGGTGTGGCTTCGAGAAAGCCTGTTGAAACGGTGACGAGCGCGACCAGCGCAAGTCCGCTAGCGGACAATTTGGCGTTGTGAAGCAACTTCATTGGATATCCCCCAAGACGACTCTTTCATCTCACGATAACAAAAGCTGCCCCCGGCTTATAACATGCCGGTCCGGCATTTGCGAAGCTGTTGCACGCATGTGGTGCATGCTGCGGCACACAAAAACAGTGTCATTCAATAACGCTGAATGTCAGCGATCGATCCCATCCGAAGCGGCATCGATCGCGGTAAACAAAGCGCGCCGCAAGCCAGAACGCGCCCCAGACTCAACACTCATGCGCGCCCACGATTGCCACGCGCGATCTCATCGCCCGCGCCTTGCGGCAAACGCGCGGTCACCGGAATCGACAGGAACGAGAACAGGCCGACCACCACAAACGCCGGCCAGAAGTCGGAGAACACAATGGCCGAATGACCCTGCACGTTATGCGAGATTTGCAACACGATGCCCCCGATCGTTACACCGAGTCCCAACGAAATCTGCTGGATCACGCTCGCAACGCTCGTCGCGCGGCCGACGTCGCGGCTCGGAATATCCGCATACGCCAAGGTATTCAACGAGGTGAACTGCAACGACGGGAAGAAGCCGCCGAACAGCACGACGCACCAGATCAGCCAATGTGGCGTACCGGGGAAGAACAGACCGTAGACCGCAATAGCCAGGCCCGCGCAGCCCGCATTGAACATGAGCACCGAGCGGAAACCGAAACGCCCGAGTATGCGTGACGCAGCCGCCTTCATGAAGAGCGAGCCGAACGCGGACGCGCAGGTGATCGCCCCCGACTTGAACGCCGTCATGCCCAGTCCTTCCTGCAACGCAAGCGGCAACAGAAACGGCACCGCGCCGAGGCCGATGCGAAACAGCGAGCCGCCAATCACGCTCGCGTGAAAACTCGGGATGCGCAACAGCCGCAAATCGAGCACCGGCAATTCGACACGGTTCGCGTACAGCACATACATCACCAGCAGCACCACGCCGATCACGCACATGCTGACCGATACCGTGTTCGAGACCAGTTCGCCGCCTACCAGCGAGAGTCCCAGCATGAACAGCGACGCCCCGCTCGCCGACAACGCGAAGCCAGTCCAGTCGAGCCGACCGGGATGCGCTTCGCGCACATTGGCGATGTGCTTGTTCGCGAGCCAGATGCCCAGCAGGCCAATCGGAATATTGATGAAGAAAATCAGACGCCAGTGCAGATACGTCGTGATGAAGCCGCCGAGCGGTGGCCCGACTACCGGCCCGAGCAACGCAGGCACGGTCAGATAGTTGACCGCGCGAATGAAGTCCGACTTCGGCACCGAGCGAAAAATGATGATGCGGCCCACCGGTACCATCATCGCGCCGCCGATCCCCTGCACGAAGCGCGCAACCACGAATGTGCCGAGCGAAGTGGAGGCGGCGCACATCAGCGAGCCGGCGATGAAGATGCCGATTGCCGTGCGAAACACCGTGCGCGAACCGAAGCGGTCGGCGACCCAGCCACAAATCGGAATGAAGACGCCGAGGCCGATGACGTACGCCGTCACGGCAAGCTTGAGGGTGATGGGATCCTGGCCGAGATCGCGTGCCAGAACTGGCAGCGACGTCACGATGACCGTGCCGTCCACGTTTTCCATGAACATCGCACACGCGACGATCAGCGGAACAATGAAAGTGCCTAAAGCGAGAGGCATTGGCATAACGACGGGTTGCAAAGCCGCCGGTGTAAAGCTGCGATT
Organism: Paraburkholderia sediminicola; assembly: GCF_046026855.1. GTDB lineage: Bacteria > Pseudomonadota > Gammaproteobacteria > Burkholderiales > Burkholderiaceae > Paraburkholderia > Paraburkholderia sediminicola_A. The sequence continues at coordinate 13,802 of NZ_JAQQET010000005.1, forward strand.
ATGGCATCGCATCGACAACAGATGTTGTTGCGCGAGGTCTTTTTGTACTCGTGTCAATGGTGCGCCGCGACCTGAAGCCCGTTGGTTGAGTGCACAACGAAGCGGAAAGGCCTACGAAAAACAGGAGTGGAAACAACAAGAAAAGCGCAGGGAAAAGCGACGCGACGGTGAGCCGGCGTAGAGCCGGCTCACCATGCAATACAGCAGCAAAAATGCAGAAAGAAGACTTAACGCGACGCGCTGACCAGCGGTTGCAGCTGCGGCAGAATCTCGGTGCTCGCGCGAGCGACGTCGTTCGGGAAGTCGATCTCGATCCACGGCGAGCCGGTCACGTCGGCGGTATCGAACACCTGGCTGCGCTCCAGCAGCAAGTCGCGCACCGCTTCTTCGTGTGGCATGTTGGCACGGCCGCTATCCACGTAGCCCGCGACGATCTCCGTGAAACGTTGCGCGGTTTCCTGGCGGAAGCGGAAGAAGCCGACCGATTCACCGATGGTGTCGTACTCGAGATTGACGGCGAGCTGCTTGCGCAATTCGACCGGCACGCCGTCTTTCAGACACAGCTTGACGGGTTCGTCGCCGGCTTCGAAATCACGGTCGATCAACAGACGGTTGACCGTTTCGCCCGCCACCAGTGCGCTCAGAATGCGCTCGTCGTAAAGCACGTCGGCGTCCATCAGCAACACGTCGTCGCCGCGCGTCAACGCCTCGGCCACCGTGTGCACCGTCAGCACGCTGCCCAGGTCGTAGCGCGGGTTCAGCACGGTTTCCACCTTATGCGGCCAGTTGATCCGTTCCAGTTCCGCCTGCACCGATTCCGGCTGAAAGCCGAGCGCCAGCACGACGTCGGTCACACCGGCGGTTTCAAGCATCTGCAGATGCCGTTCGAGCAGGCTCATGCCGTCGAACTGCAACAGGCACTTCGGGAACTGTGCCTGCGGCGGTTGCTGGAGACGCAGGCCGAGGCCCGCTGCGAGGATAATGGCACGCATGCGCAGTCCTTTGAAAAAATACGGAGATTAATCGGCAACCGGCACGCGCGCCGTGGCGCGCCGCCGTTGCCAGCTTCGTTCGCTGAAGTGCAAAACCAGTAGCCCCGGCAAACCTAACAGGATTTCACGTGCGCGCTTGGCGAGCGACAACGCCAGCGCCGCATCCGGCGGCAAGCCCACGAGCGGCGCGAGCAGCAGATAACCACCTTCCTGCACGCCGAGCGAGCCCGGGATCATGAAGGCTGCGCCGCGAATCGCCTGCCCGAGACTTTCGAGCAGGAGTGCATCGACCCAGTCGACCGGATGACCGAGAAAGCGCAGCGCGAGCCACACTTCGACCGTGCCGACGATCCAGCCCGCCAGACTCAGCGCGAAGCTCACCGCGACGCGGCCACGCTCGCGGTACATCGCCTGCACGGCGGCGTCGACGGCTTCGGCGCGCGTGGTGAGCGACGACCAGTCGCGCTTGCCGAACACCTTCGACACTACACCCAGCAGACGACTGAACAGGCCACGCCGCTGTGCATAGTAAAAGCCCACGATCATCGCGCCCAGCACGCCGGTGGCGATCAACGTGGCGGTTCGCAGGTCGTGAAGCGCGCCGTGCGCGGCGTAGGCGCCGAACAGCAGCAGCCCAAGCAGGGCGAAGATGATTTGCGCAAGGGCCTGCGCAGTCGTGCTGACGGTGATCGCGGCAGCCGCGTCGCGCATACGCATGCCGCGCTGGGACAGTTGCCGCACCATCACCACGGGCCCGCCGATCTGGCCGGCCGGCAAAAGGCTGTTCACCGATTCGCCGATCCAGCGCGCGAACAGCGCGTCGCGCAGCGTCACATCGTGATGCACGTTGTCGCGATGGCGTTGGAACAGCACCGAGATCGCGCCGGCGTCGAGCACCAGCGGCACGAGGTGGAACGCCGCGACGAGCGCGAGCCCCCAACCTGCCGCAGCCAGCGCCGAGGCAACCGAGCCGAAACCCTGCCACGCGAGCAGACCGACAAACAGCGCCGTCCCGATCGACAGCAGAATCAGGGCCGCGCGTGTCATGCGTGGTCCTTGCCGCGCCTCGTCATCTGACGGAAGACCTGGCGGAAACCGAAGTACGCGATCGCGTCCTTCATGTTCGAGATGAAACGCCGCCACGGCCGCATGTTCGGGTCGGTGACGTATTCAAAGGTGAGCGACACGCGCATTTCGTTCACGGCAGCCGGCGTGATGCGATGGCGCAGCTTGTCGCCGTCGAAGAACACCAGACCGCCCGGCGGGATCTGCACCGAACCAGGCTGATCCGGCACGTCCGGATTGCGCGTATGCAATTCGTAATCAAGGCGGCACGACGATTCGTCTATCACGCCGAGCAGCAGCGTGTAGCGGCGGCCGTCATAGTACGAAGTATCGTAGTGCCAGCCGATGTGGTCGCCGGCGCGGGTGTAGTAATACAGCGCGTACGCGTGCGGGTCGTCCATGGGTGAGACTTGCAGCTTGTCGCCGCTCAGCCGCTCGAGCCAGCCGATCAGTTCCTTCGAGCGATACAACTCGGCGATGAACGGTGCAAGGCGGTCGATCGTATGGCGGCTTACGCTGCCGCCCTGCTTGTGGCCCGGCAGATAGTTGCGGTTCACTTCGTCGAGGAGGCCCCGCGCGCTCTGGACGAGCTGGGCGGTGACCTCGGGCGCGAGGAAATCTTCCAGATACAGGAACGCGCCCTGATCGGTGAAATCTTTGGACAGACGCGGGGTGTCGAATGTACGCGTGCGGCTCTCAACCGCGCGATCGGCATTCGGCGCGGGCGTAGCCGACATGGCCGGCAACGAGGCCGGCGAACTTTCAACTGAGATTGGTGCGATCACGTCGTCTTCGGCGTGCATACTCATTCGCTGGCCCACATTTGACTGGTTTCAGACCCCTTGGCGGGAGCAACCGCCGACTGTGCGGCGCGGCGCGAAACGCGCCAGTAATCGATCACCACCCAGGCGGCAAAGAGCGGCGCGCCGATCGACGCGACCACGACGAACGGCATGACAACGCTCGTCAGCGTGACAATGGGTAGCAGATACAACACGTCTTCTGTTTCGAAACCGCCAACTGACGCCTGCTTTGTGCCCGCCTTGCCCGCCATATCCTCAATCCGCATGCGCAGGAAGAAAATCAGCGCGACAGCCACACCTGCCACGGCACCCAGCCAGCCGGGTGCAACTTTCAATGCGCCAACATGGGTGGTACCGACACCCATGCCGACGAATAACATAACGGTTACGAGTGCGTCGCAAGCCAGATCGTAAAAGTGACCGATCCGGCTCGACTTTCCGCCGATGCGCGCGAGTTCACCGTCCGTGTGGTCGACGAAGTTCGACAGCACGATCAGAAGGGCGCCCGCATTGGCCCAGGCAAACCCGCCGTGCGCGAGGCACAGCGCGCCAGCCACGCCAATCAGCAGGCGCAGCGTGGTCAGATGGTTCGGCGTGACCCAGGTATTGACGAGCGGCGTAACCAGACGGCGGGCGAGCCTCGCATCCCATGTTCTGGGGGACGGAACGTTGGTTGGAATTGATGGTCGCGAATTCATAACCCGGAAATATATACGGGATCGCAAAAGCGTGCTTCGTTCCTTAACGTTTTCTTAAGGACTCTTTGTCGCCACTGCGGGCCAGGCGCCGCGCAAGATATGCCGAATCACGTTAAAGTGCGAATCCAGTTGCGCCTGTCACGCCAGATCGCCTCGATGCGCAACGTCTTTCGGGTCGCGACATATCGCCGCCGCCCGTTGCGAACACACTACATCGAACGCGGGCCGCCATTCACGTATATGAAACGCTTCTTTTCGTCTGTACTCCTTGCGCTGGCCGCCGCCGCGCTACCGCTCAACAGCCATGCTGCCGCCCTCGACGCACCGCTCGCCTGCAATGAGAGCGGTCATCAGTTCATTGCCGATCTCGCACAGCAGCAGATGATCGATCCCAAGCCGACGCGCGTCGAAAGCAACTCGATCAATGCATTTTCGCCGGCGTCCGGCGCCGACCTGACCGCGTTCGGCTTTCACGTTTTCGCGGTGGTCGGCTACGAAAAAGACGACCCCATGTTTCGCGTCGGAGACGGTGAGCCGGTGGCCCGTTCGGCCTATGGAGTCGTGGTGTTTGGCGGTGAGTCCAAAGTGCAGAATGCGATTGCCGAAGCCGGCAGCACGGCGATCGTCCATCGGGTGGCGCCGCTCGTGACCGCGATTTTCTGCAAACGGAGTTGAGGCGGCGGGTGGCTGCGAGGCCCCTGGAATGGCCGATTGGGAGATAGAAGCGGGACGTCTTACGCGTTATAATCGCTGCAGATGGATTTTCCGGGGCCCGCAAGGGCGTCTATCTGCCTCCTGGTCAAACAGGGTCCAGCCGTGCTGGTTACGTCGGGTCATACCGATCAAGCGCACCCGCGAAGTTATGAGGCCCCCACGTGGGGCCTCACCTGTTTCTGGTGCATGGTTTCCAATTAAGAGCGGTTGAGGTTCGGATCGCGGATCGACTCGCCCCTCAGTATTTTTGCCGCCATCACACGCAACCGCACGATGCTCCGCCGATTGCGTGGGATTCCCACCCTCCCCTTGCTGACGTCGCGTACATAGGCGCTCTCGATCACCAGCCGCAACGCGCTCGCTCCCGCCCAACGCAGGCGGAAAAACACTTCGTATTCGACCGGCTCACCGCGATGCGTGACGTCTTCAATCACGAGCCAGTTCGAATGACCCGTGAAGTAACAACGCCGCTCCCCTAACTGCGCCACGATCGCGGGCAGACGAAACGACCAGTGATACCTGTCGAAGCAAAATGCGCGAGCGATATGCCGATGGTCGAGAATTTTGCGCTCATCGCCCCACTCCGCCCCTTACAGCTTGATCCCCGTCGGATCCGCCGTCAGATACCCCACCGTCGCGCCGAAGCGGTCCTTATAGTTCGCCCGCACGAGCGGATCGAGCGTCGATTGGACCTTATCGTGCAACGGACTTTCCCAATCGCCGACGTGCTGGAAGTTGCTCATAACGTATGTCCAGCCGTTGATTTCGTCGACCGCATGCAGGCCCGTCGATTCCGCGCCCGCAGGGCACGACAACACGCGCGCAAGCGTCTTCGTATCGACGTTGTAGGCCCACAGAAAGTTGTTGACGTGCATGCCGCTGTCTTCGCCGATAAAAAGTGTGCGCAGTTTCTCCGAGAACTTCAGGTTGTCCGGATTCGCGATGCGATCCGGGTTCGCGGTATTGCCGAGTGCATCGGCAGGAGACAGATCCTGGCCGACCAGCGCCGCGGGCGCGGCCATGTCCACCGGCACCCAGTCGCTGTTGATCGCGCCGCCGCTGCGGTCGCGCTGGCCGCCCGTCATATTCAGCGCGTAAACCGCGCCTGCGTTGATTGCCTTGTCGACGGCGACATCGGTCGAGGCCGCATGACCGCGCACCATCGATTTCTCGATGCGTGACATCGCCGAATACAGCACCTTGTCCTTGATATTGACCGTCGTGCCCTCGAGCTTCGTGAAACCCATGCTGCCGCCGGCCAGAGCCGCGTAGCGATGCGTCTCGAGGAAGGTCGCCGCGCGGGTCATGCCCGGCTTGATGCGCACCCAGTTGAACGTGCCGTTGTAATTGATCTTCGTATAGCTCGAATCAGCCGGGTCTTTGGTCGCGACGTCCAGGATGTCGCTCGCACGCAGCTGGTTGGCAAGCGCCTCGATTTCGTCGCTGGTCGCGTGGCCGAGATTGATCCAGGAGAGCGTCGCCGTGCCCGCGCCACTCGCCGACACCTGCGTCCACTTCGCGACATACAGCGTGCCCGCCGACAAATCGGCCTCGCGGTCAGCGATGAACATGAAGAGGCCGCCGTTGGTCGCGTCGTCGCCCATCAGCACGGTGCGCTTGTCCGGCATCACCTGAATCAGTTCGTGCGAGATGCGGCCAAGGCAGTAGTGCTTTTTGATCGTGCCGGTGCCGTCGGGATTGACGGTCACTTCCGGCAAATGACCGTAGTGATAGGGGTTGGCCGTGGTTTCGTCACCGTAGAGGCTGCGGCTGAAACCCTTGAACTGACTATTGGCGGCGATCATCGTGGCGTCCGGCTCGTACTCTTCGCTCGACAGATGCGTGTTCCACGGCGACAGACTCGCGCCACAGGTGATCCACAAGCCGTGTGCCTTCGATGTATCGACGTTGTGATAGCACGCCAGCGTGAGCTGGCCGGTCGCAGGGTCCTGATCGAGCGTCAGCACGGCGATCGGCGACGGCAACTGACCGTACATCGACACAAGACTCTGATCGCGGGTGGCGTATTCGAACTGCACGACGGCGAATACCGTATTGCCCTTGAGGCCCTTCACCGTGGGCTTGTCGAGACGGATCAGCGAACTGCCGTCCGGACAGTCCGAATAGAACTGGCGTTCTTTACCGGCTACCGATTTATCGATGATCGGCTGATTGTTGATGTCGAAATAGCCGCCGGCCAGGATCGTCCCGCCCTTGATGTTCGGGACGCTGTCGCCGGTGACAAAGAACGGCTGGTAGGCGAGCCTGAACGTGCGGCGGCTGCCGTCGCTCAGTTGCACCGAGAGGGTCGAGCCGACCGTGGTTTTCGCCATCGCGGCGGGATCGGCCAGCGTCGGCGCGGCCATGCCGTTGAATGCCGCCGAGACGAACCTGGCCATCGGTTTGACCGGTGTCGTCAGGTCGTCGCCTCCGCCCCCGCACGCGCTCAGCATCGACGCCGTCGCGAGGCCGCCTAATGGCAGCATCGGCGCACCGGCGAGTAGTTTCAGGGCCTTGCGGCGGGAAAGGTCGAACGGCTCTGCCATGTTGTCGTGATCCAGGGTTTGGGTAGCGTGAGGGGATTGCACAGCCGGCACGCACTCAGACCCAAAACCGCATGGTTCACGCTCGCGCCGCTATGACGCGAGGATTCTATGTAGTAAATGTGAAAGTATATTGACAGGCTTTAGTAAAATTAGATTCAGCCGCTCGTCGGCTGAAACCCCGCCGCCGCCAACCTAGCCCGGACGGCGGAATTCGTTTTCAACCCACGCAGCGGCACTCGCCTTGCTCAGCTTGAAGTTCGGTGCGACCTGCACTTGCGCGAGCTGTTCGCCGAATGTGTCGAGTGCGGTCAGCAACGCGTACGGCTCGTCTTCGTCGGGGACGATGTCGAGCGTGATGTCGAGTTCATCGTTGCCGTCCGCGCTGGCCACGCGCACTTCTTTATGCAACTGGGCGCGCAATTGTTGCTCATGGCGGCGCAGCACTTCAGACGCGGTTTTCACCAGCGTGTTGAACGCCGACGTGTCGAGCGGCTTCGGATCCTTCTTGTTGCGGCCCATCGTCCACGGGCCGACGAGCGCCGGTTCCACTTCGCCGTCCTTGATCATTGCAACGGCCCAGCCTTCGTCGTCTTCGTTCTTGATGACGCGCGCGGTCCAGCCGTCGTCGCGCCACAGACGCGCTTCGTGCAGGGTTTCGGGCTGGCTTTCGTGCAGGTCCTCGTTCATTCCGGACGCGCCCTCCCTCGTGGAATCAGCAGCGGTGTCGGACGATGGAAGGGGTGTATCGGTCATTACAGGTTTACTCACGTTCGCGGAGGGCGGAAACACATCTCAATCCTGCGATTCTACCCGTCCCGGACATGCCCAATGCGGCCCTCTGCCGAACGGACAAGCCGGGGCAAGTTCCTCGTCAATCGAAATAGTGCATTTCGTTATTCGCGTGAACTTATAAATTGATTATAAAAAAGTCGAAAAAAACGCGGCCCGAAAGCCGCGTATAAAAAGATGAAAAAGACACCCTTGGTCAAAGGGTGAAGTGAATTGTAGAACGGCAATTCGCCAGGATAGAGCACATGAACTGGAAGAGTGCGTTGCAGAAAACAGAATGAACTGGAGATTGCCTGACGACGCCCGACAATCCTTGCAAAGCAAGGCCCAACGGGGATGTCGCGATCGAGCAACACCACAAGGATTGACAAGCCCCTTGCGGCAATCACTATCCAACAGATTTTTTCTTTATTTACCCGCACTTACACAATTCCGAATCCGCTATTACGAATTAGAAAATGCATTGTTGTGCCATATACGCTTAAAGATAGGAATAGCAGGAATACACTTCGCAGCGGATCGTCAGACAGCCGGCGGAATTGGCTGTAAGCACTGGAATGCGATTCTCTTTGCACTGTCCCGGAGTTATCTAAACATGAAAAAAACCCTCATCGCAGCAGGCCTCATGGGCGCGTTCGCCATCACCGCTCACGCACAAAGCAGTGTCACGTTGTACGGCACGCTGGACGCCGGTCTCGTCTACTCGAACAACCAGGGCGGCCACAGCAACTGGCAACAAGGTAGCGGTTCGGTATCGAACACCTACTTCGGCCTGCGTGGCAGCGAAGACCTTGGTGGCGGTCTGCATGCCATCTTCACGTTGGAAAACGGCTTCAATCTGAACAACGGCCAGGACTCGGAAAACGGCACGATGTTCAATCGTCAGGCGTTCGTCGGCCTGAAGAGCGATCAGTACGGCGCGCTAACGCTCGGCCGTCAATATGACTCCGTGGTCGATTACCTGGCGCCGCTGTCCGAAGCGGGCGCGGGCTACGGCAACAACCTCGCCGCTCACCCGTTCGACAACGACAATCTGGACAACTCGTTCTCGATCAAGAACGCCGTGAAGTACACGAGCGCGAACTACGCCGGCCTCAAATTCGGCGGCCTGTACGGTTTCAGCAATTCGGCCGGTCAGTTCTCGAACAACCGCGCATGGAGCGCCGGTGCTTCGTACGACAACGGCCCGTTGAGCGTTGCCGCCGCCTACCTGCAACTGAACAACTCGGGCAGCTCCAACCTGAGCGGCGCGGTTTCGCAAGGCGACGGCACCGCCGCTGTTGCGGCGAACCTGCAACGCACGTTCGGTGCGGGCATCAACTACACGTACGGCCCGGCAACGGCCGGCTTCGTGTACACGCATACGCAACTGGACGGCATTACGGGTGTGGACGTCGGCGGAGCCACGCTGCCTGGCGTGGCGGGCACGAACCTGCATCTGGACAACTACGAGTTGAACGGCAAATACGCACTGACGCCGGCCCTGAGCCTCGCGGCTTCGTACACGTTCACCGACGGCAAGATGTCGGGTTCGAACGGCTCGGGCGATCCGAAGTGGCACACCGTGTCGCTGCAAGGCGACTACTCGCTGAGCAAGCGTACCGACGTGTACGTGGAAGGCGTGTACCAGCACGCATCGGGCGAACTCGGCAATTTCGGTGCGAACGTGGCGTCGATCAACACGCTGGCGCCGTCGTCGACCGGCAACCAGGTTGCTGCGGCTGTCGGCCTGCGTCACCGCTTCTAAGTTCTTCCGATGGCAAGCGCAGAGCGGTGTATCGGTCCGCTCTGCAGCCGAACCCGCGCGTGACACGATCACACGCGGGTTTTTTTCATGGGGCTTACGTTCTTACGCTTCGACGTAGTCATGGTGACGGCGCAAGCGCGCGATGGGTATACTGGGGCCGGCTGCCTTCCTTGGCGCAACCTCGTTGCGATTGAACGGCAGCTTCGTCGCGAAGCATGACGTTGCGTTCAATCGCGTCGCGCTTCGCCCGCGCCCCAAGTTCCCGTGTACGACCGGGGACGCCGACGATCGGACCATGAAAAGACTTCTCCTGCTTGCTCCTGCTGCTGCCGTCACCGCTTTTCTCGCTGCCTGCGGTTCTTCCAGCGGCCCCGCCCGCGATGCGTCCCAGCCGATGATCTATGTGTCTTCGGCGCGCACCCCCGCCGATATCTCCGATTGCCTCCAAAGCAAGCTGTCTCGCGTGCGGATGTCGCGCGTAGGTGCCGCGACTGAGATCGCCGTCGGCTCGGATTCGAACAACTCATATTTCGTCACGCTAACGCCGTCCAACGCCGGCTCGGTCATCAAGGTAATGCATCCCGCGAATGCGCCGGACGATCCACCGGAACCGGAAATGCGCTTCGATATTGCGCGCTGCGCGACCTGAGTTCCGGGTCACACGGCTGCGTTGTTGGAGGCAACGCCGATGCGCGAATTTTTATGTCGCGTGTCGGCTATTTTTTTGTCTGCCCATCTGCGAACATAGCCGCCCTTTGGCTTTTTTTGCGGCGCGCCGCGTTGTGAGTTTCGATGGCATCTAATAAAGCACATCACGCGACCGGGTTTGCGGCAGGTGTTATTGCGGCGGCGGTGGTCGCCCGCATCGGCGGCGGCGGTTCGTTTCATATCGGCGTGTTGTTGAGTTTTATCGCCGGGGTGGCGGGGAGTACGGCGCCGGATTGGCTGGAAGTGGCGTGGTGGTCACGCGCGCGAAGGTTGTGGATTACGCATCGCACGTTGACGCATTGGGGAGTGGGGTGGCTCGCTTTGCTCGCAGGGTCTTATCATTGGCTTGGGCATTCTGTTTATGCTGCGCCGGTGTTTGGGTTTGCTTGTGGTGGGTTGATGCATTTGCTGGCCGATTGGCCGAATCCTTTAGGGGTGCCCTGGGTTGCCGGGCGGCATTCTTTGAATCTCTGGAATAGTGGGCATTGTGATTTGATTGTTGTTGGGGCTTCGTGGGTCGCTGCGTGGTTTGTTGGTGCGCATGTGTGGTTGCACGGGGTGCATGGGGTTTCAGTTTTGAGGTTTTTGAGGATGGGGTAGGGGTTGGCTTTTTCTTTTGCCTGCGCGGTGATTGTTTGTCTGTGTTCTTATGGTGTTGGCCTTTCCTTGAATTCTTATTGGTTTATTGGCGTCGCCCCTGTGCGGGGCAGGCACCTACTTTTCTTTGCCTGCCGCAAAGAAAAGTAGGCAAAAGAAAGCGGCTCACACCGCTAGCTTATAAGCAGGTCTCTCGCGCAGTTGCGGTAGTGGCGCATCTGGAATCCGTGTTCCCGCACATTCGGCGTGAGTGACAAGGGCGTCATACTTCCCGCCTCGCACTCCGTGCTCGCCGGAACGGGTCATCGGGGATGACTGGTCTCGCGGCTTTGCTCGGACTCGTGTAAGCCATCGACTTCTGCTCGAAAGCCGTCATGCTTCCGGCAGCGCTGCGTGCGCCGAAGGGGACTTCGGTAGTACGCTGCTCGACTATGAGCGCGTCGCAAACGCGTAGTTGGCCGGTGTAATCCCCTGCAATCGCACGAACGCTCGCGTCATATGGCTCTGGTCGGCAAACCCCGCTGCGGCCGCGGCGTCTGCGAGTGTCGCTCCATGCGCGATAAACTGCCTCGCAAGTGCTACCCGGCGCTGCATCCTGTATGCGTGCGGCGGTAACCCCATCTCGTGTGCGAAGCCTCGTAGCAGCTGGAAGCGGCTCATGCCGGTGTCGGCAGCAAGATCGGTCAGGGTGAGCGGTGACGAAGGATCGTCGTCGATGCGAGCCCTCGCTCGCGCAATTGGACCCAATGGCCGATCCATCCGGGAACAGGCGTGTGTGGTCGCGTGAGCTCGAACCAGATGCCCGAGCAACTCGAGCATCGCCTCCTCGCGCACCAGATCGTCCGGCACGGTTTGCGCTTCCACCGATACCGCGAACAGGCGCTCGAATAGCACCTTCAGCAACGGATCATGTACCACCGGTTGCGTCAGTTCGATCTCAGGTGTGGTCACGCCATTCAACTCGATGGCGATATCGGTCAGCATCGACGGCTCGAAATACAACATGCGCCAGGCACGTCCGCGCTCGTCAAGCGGGCTGCCGTCGTGTACTTCACCTGGATTCACCATGATCGCATCGCCCGCCCGAGCTTCAACCACGCCGCGCCCACTCGACGAGCGATGCCCGCCAGTCACGATCACGCCGACCCCGAACCGGTCATGCGAATGGCGCGGAAATGAATGCGCCGTTTCAGCCACCGTTGCTTCAACGCCGGTAATCGCACAACGAGGCATGTGGACGCGGCCGCGCGACATGGTTCGCATCCTCAGAAGTTAAAGAGCGTTCCGCGCGGCGCAACTTGCGCGAACCTGCGCAGCAAGTTGCATTGCGGCATGCACGGCAAAACAGAAAGCGAGGTGCACGGTGAAACGCTCCACGAATTGCACAGCGAACCACATGCGGAACGCGAGAGCGCCCCGCGCGCCAATCTACGCGGCAAAGCGCGGGAGGATGCGCGAGCGAACTTCATCAACCTCCTCCTCCGTCCGTGCCCGCGCGCTCACCCTCGCGGATCTTGCCTTGCGACACGCTGCTGCCCGGCGGCACGCTATGCGTGAGCCACACATTGCCGCCGATCACCGAGCCGCGCCCGATGGTCACGCGGCCGAGAATCGTCGCACCGGCATAAATCACGACGTCGTCTTCAACGATCGGATGGCGCGCGTTGCCCTTGACCAGCGTGCCGTCAAGGTCCGCGGCGAAGCTCTTCGCACCAAGCGTCACAGCCTGATAGACGCGCACGCGCTCGCCAATGATCGCGGTCTCGCCAATCACGACGCCCGTGCCGTGGTCGATAAAGAAGCTCGGGCCAATGGTCGCGCCCGGGTGAATGTCAATGCCGGTCGCCGAGTGCGCAATCTCGTTGATGAAGCGCGCGAGCAAAGGCACGCCGAGGCGATGCAGCGCGTGCGCAAGACGATGGTGCGTCATCGCCCACACGCCCGGATAGCACAGCAGAATTTCAGTGATGTGCTGCGCGGCCGGATCGCCTGTGAAAGCGGCCTGAATATCGCTGACCAGCAGCGCGCGAATAGCGGGCAACTGCGTGCCGAATTCGCGCGCGATGTTGAACGCGCGCTCCTTCAGATCCGCATCGGGCGTTTCGCCGAACTCGGGCAGAAAGCGCAAGGCACGGCGAATCTGTTCGGCAAGCAATCGCAACGTGCTTTCAAGCGTATGGCCGACGTAGTAGTCGACCGTTTCGTCGGTTAGATCGGGGGCGCCGTAGTGCGTGGGAAACAGCGCCGCGCGTAAGCCAGTGACAATGTTAATTACCGCTTCGCGCGACGGCAGTTCGCGAATGCCAAGCGGATGCCGCGTGCGATGCAATTCTTCACGCGACGCGCGCAAGTCCGCGACGATCTGTTCGAGACCCCAGTTATGGGAAGGCACGTTAGGCATAAAAGGACAGCGCCATGCGACAGGCACGGTTCAGAGTGATTGTCCCAAGAGATTACCGCGTTTTGCCGCGGCTCGCGCAGTTGCCCGGTATGCCGGCCCGCGCATGGCGGATGCGCGTCAGATGGTCACGCTGCTCGCATCGATCCAGCGCACCGCCCAGTCGCGTGCGTGCGCGATGGCCGTGGCCTCGTCAGGAAAATGCAAGTCGGAGGGGAAAAAGCGGTTGGCGACCAGTTCGCCGTCGCTCGAGCGGGAGATAACCACATAAGGTTGCCAAGTACCATCGCACGCGCGCGCCGGCGCGCAATTCAGCAAGTAGCCGCGATGTGTGAATGCAGCATCGAAGTGCATGTGTCACCCGCCCTGACGGCCCCGTAAGATGTTTTGAGTAGTGCGCGTCTGTTCGTTGTCGGCCATGTAAAAACAGCCGGACGCATGGCGTCAATTTAACCGCGCTTCGCTCGTCGGAGTAAGATCATACTCTGTAGAAAATGGGCGTCCATTAAAAAAAACGAAAAAAATTCCGGACGCAATCGCCAGGTGAAATGCCTGCATACGTCACTGTGCATAACTGCGAGAGCAACTGCGACGCAAACGCAGTAAAACGCACGCGCATGAAGACGGTGTGTCGGCGTTGTGCCAGGCGGAACGGGTTTTGCTGCACTTCAACCATGTCCTCTTCAACGGAGAATGCATGATGAACAGCGATATCAACAAGCCAGCAGACGCTAGCAAGCTGCCGGGCGCCACCGGCCCGATCACGACGGAACTGCACAACGACCGCACCCACGACAGCACGGTCGACACCGACGGCAAAAATCTCGAGGCCGCCCGCATCGCCGGCCACAGCCCGATCTCGCCCGACGAGATCACGACGAGCAACGCGAGCCTCGGTAACAGCGTGCCGGAGGCGCACGACGGCATGGCCGGCTTCGACAGCCGGGTTGGCGGCAATCATCTGCTGCTGGCGCTCGAACCGGGCTATACGGTCATCGACAAAGGCATGGTCGCGCCACAGGGTGTCGACTCAGCGGACGATCCGTTCGACGACCCGCGCTCGATCCGCAGCCGCCGCGAACGCGGCCGCATTCACTACGCCCTTAATCATCTGCGGCCCACTCGCGTGATCGAATTGCACCGGGCAAAATAAATACTCGCGCTACACGTATTCGTTTGAATTACGCCGCCCGCGCCGAATAATCAATCCATTTAAAAGTGCGCGCCGTTTGAATGACGGCGCGCATCTCGTCACGGATTAGAAACTCAGGGTTGCAGGACCTGCAAGCCGAACAGGCTTTTTCCGTTTGCCGAACGCCGGCACAATCGACCGCATCCAATACCAAACGGAGCAACAGATGAAAAAGATCGTCGTGATAGGTGCAACCGGAACGGTCGGCCAGGGCGTGAGCAAGGCGTTGAAAGCACGCCATGAAGTGATCGAGGTGGGCGCGACGCGCGGCCAGTATCGTGTCGACAGCACCGACCCGGCCAGCATCGAACGCCTCTTTAGCGAGATCGGCAAGGTCGACGGCATCGTCACCACCACCGGCAAGCTGCATTTCGGCCCGCTGCCGGAGATGAGCGTCGAGCAGTTCTGGGTCGGCCTGCGCGACAAGCTGATGGGTCAGATCAACGTGGTGCTGGGCGCCCAACAATATGTGAATGATGGCGGCTCGTTCACGCTGACAAGCGGCATTGTCGGCGACGAACCGATTCGCGAAGGCGCGAATGCAACCACCGTCAATCTGGCCCTGGAAGGTTTCGTGCGCGGCGCCGCGATCGAATTGCCGCGCGGCATTCGCATCAACGTGGTGAGCCCGACGGTATTGACCGAAGCGCTCGACGCTTTTGGCCCCTACTTCCGCGGCTTCGAACCGGTGAGCGCCGAACGTACTGCACAGGCCTACCTGCGCAGCGTGGAAGGCGCGCAAACGGGCCGCGTGTATCGCGTGGGGTATTGAGGTTACGCAGCAAATAAGGTCACGCGATGCGGTCCAGCCGCATCGCGTCCCCCTCCCTTGCGTGTTGCCACTCTCAGGCAGCTTCACGACTCTCTCAACGGCCCTCAGAAAACTCTGTGAATCTCCGGCTCGCCGGTTGCATCCGTTGGCGGGCCAGCCTACCCGGGGCGTCCGCGGGCCCCACATGTTGCCTCAGTGCTTCTGCTCCTTCACGCGCGACACGATCTGCGTCGGGCTCACGAATTGCAGTGCAATCAGCACCCAGATCAGCGTGATCGCCATGTAGATCATCGCCATCGCATCAATCGATTGCGGCGCGCGCACGCCGGTCGAAAATACAGCGTAGTACAAGGCGACCACGAGCGTTTGCGTCGCGGGCCCTGCTGTAAAGAATGTCAGTTCGAACATGCCGATGGTGCGCACCAGCACCAGCAGCCCGGCCGCCAGCATGCCGGGCACCAGCAAGGGCAGCAGCACGTAACGGAAATAGCGAAACGTGTTCGCGCCGAAAATGCGCGCTGCCGCTTCGAGATTGGGATCGATCTGCTCGATGAACGGCGTCATCACCAGGATCACGAACGGCAGCGCCGGCACGAGGTTCGCAAGAATCACGCCGCCGAGCGTGCCGGCGAGACCGACCTTGTACATCACGGTCGCCATCGGAATGCCGTACGTCACGGGCGGCACCATCAAGGGCAACAGGAAAATCAGCATCGCCATGCGCTTGCCGGGAAACTGCACGCGGGCGAGCGCATACGCCGCGGGCACGCCGAGCACGATCGACAACACCACCACCGCGCCGACCACTTCGAGGGTGACCCACAACACGCTGGCCAACTGGAAATCGCTCCACGCCTGCGCATACCAATGCAGCGTAAAGCCTTGCGGCAGCAAGGTGCCGAACCAGCGCGTCGCCACCGAATTCACCGCGACGGTCGCGATCAGCAACACCACGTTGACGAGGAAGAACACCATCGCGCCCCACTCCAGCACGTGCCAGATGCGGCCCGGCACACTGGCGCGTTGCTTCACGCGCTTGCCGGGTTGCGGCGCACCGTCGTGGTTTTCGTTCGATGCGGACGCGGACCAATGCGTGGCGTGGCGATCGCTAGCCATCAGCCTTTGCCTCCCGTCACCGGACCGCTGTAGAAGAAGCGGCGCGCGCCCAACATGGCGGCAACCACCAGCAGTTGCACGAAGCCCATCACCATCGCGATCGCCGAAGCGAGCGAATAATCGTAGCTTTCGAATGCAGCTTCGGCCGCTGCGATCGACATCACGCGGGTCGGGCCTGCGGGCGCGCCGAGCAGCACCGCGGATGGAAACACTGAGAACGCCTGCACGAAAGATAAACACGCGGCCATCGTCAGACCGGGCACCAGCAGCGGCAAATAGATGCGGCGAAACTGCTGCCACGGGCTCGCGCCGAGCGTGGCGGCAGCACTTGCAAGCGTCGGATCGATGCCGGTCACATAGGACAACGTCAGCAGAAACGCGAACGGAAAACCCGACACGATCAGCGAAATCAGCACGCCCCAGAAATTATGCGTCAGACGCACTTCATCGGTGTAGAGATGCAATCCTTGCAACGCCTGCGGAAACCAGCCGTTCGGGCCGAAGTACGTGAGCATGCCGTCGGCAATCAGCACCGTGCCGAGCGTGACGGGAATCACCAGCAGCGTCGTGATGAGTTTCTGATAGGGCGAATTGCGGCGCAGCGCGAACGCCACTGGAACCGACACGCCCACATTGATCAGCGTTGCCGGCACGGCGAGCTTGAGGGTGACGAGAATGGTCGGCCACATCGACCTGTCGGTGAAGAACGTCAGATAGTTGGCCCACAGGCTGCCGCCGTTCATCGGCTGAAACGACAGCACTAGACCGTACGCAAACGGATAGATGAACAACGCCACAATGAAGATCAACGCCGGCGCGACCAGCCACGCTTTGGCGTCGCGCGGCGCGAATGGTACGGGTGGCGGCGATAGCGTGGGCGTGTTCATGCCGCCTCTGCGTCATAGACGAGCGTGCGTGACGGCGGCACGCGCAGGCTGATGCGCTCGCCCTCTTCGAATTCACCCCCGATGCGGGCCCACAAGTCGCCGAACGCGGTCTTTACCCGCAACAATGAGTCGTGGCCGCCGTATTCGACTGTTGTCACCAAGGCGTCGAAGGCGTTTTCCGTGCCAGGTGCCGCGCGCTCGATATCCTCGGGGCGCAGCGCGACGCTCACGCGTTTGCTGTGGAAACCGGCCATCGGCACGCCGATCAGACGCACGCCGTTCGCGCTCACCGCGACGCCATCGCCCTGCGCGCCCTCGAGCGTGAATTCGGCTACGTTTCGATAGCCCATGAAGCGTGCGACATGCAAATTCTGTGGCCGCGTGTAGACCTCTTTCGGTGTGCCGACCTGCTGCACCACACCTTCTTTCATCACGACGATGCGATCGGCCATGGAAAGCGCTTCGTCCTGATCGTGCGTCACGTAGAGCGTCGCGCGTTCGAGCTGACTATGGATGCGGCGAATTTCGGCACGCATCTCGATGCGCAATTTCGTATCGAGATTCGACAGGGGTTCGTCCATCAGAATCAGCGGCGGTTCGATCACGATGGCCCGTGCTATCGCCACGCGCTGCTGCTGACCGCCAGAAAGCTGTCCGGGCAGCTTGCGCTCATGACCGACCAGTTGCACGAGCTGCAATGCCTCACGCGCCCGGCGCATCGCCTCGCTCCTACCGACGCCACGCATCTTCAAGCCGAAGCCGACGTTATCAAGCACGCTCATATGCGGAAACAGCGCGTAGTTCTGGAACACCATGCCAAAGCCACGCTTTTCCGGCGGCAACACGTCGATGCGTTTATCGTCGAGCCAGATGCCGCCACCACTCAACGGCTGCAAGCCGGCGATGCAATTGAGCGCCGTCGATTTGCCGCAACCCGAAGGTCCCAGCAATGCAATGAACTCGCCGCGCCGGATATTCAAATCGAGCCCTTGCAGCGCCGCGACCGCCTGGCCTTCCGCATTCGTGAAACTGCGGCTCACCGAATCGAGCCGCAGCTGTTCAAAGTGATGCTTCATGACGGTTTCCTGATACGCGTGACGCGCAGACCGCGAAGGCCCAATCGAACGGATGCGCGTGATGCTTCATGGTGGCTTTCTGCGTGCATGACACGCGAATCCCGGCGGACCAGCCGCACGAGCGGGTGTCGGGACTCATGCAACAGCTATTTGCTCTTCTGCGCGCCGACGTCGCTGTCCCACTTTCTGAACGCCGCGACCATCGCGGTCGCATTCAGCGGCAAAGCATGCGGACGCTCGGCCAGCAGCTTCGCGTACTCCGGCCGGCCGTACTTCTTCAGCACATCCTGGCTGTGCGCGGGCGCCTGCTCGATGCTCACGCCCTTGATCGCGGGACCGGGATAGAAATAGCCGTCGTCATAGGTCATGGCCTGCTGCGCCGGTTCGAGCATAAAGTTCATCAGCTTGTAGAGCACGTCGAGTTTTTCCTTCGGCACGCCCTTCGGAATCACCATGTAGTGCGCGTCGTTCACCCACGTCATGTTGTCGAATGCCTGCACGCGGAATTCGGCCGGCACGATGCCGAGCGCGCGCGGATTGATGTCCCAGCCGGTCACAGTCACAGTCATGTCGCGCGTGCCCTCGCCAAGCTCTTTCATCACCGCCGACGTGCCGCCAGGATAGTAAGGAATGCAATCGTTCAGCTGCTTGAGGAAGGCCCACGTCTTGTCCCAACCGTGAATCGGATCTTGCGGATCTTTATCGCCGAGCACGTAAGGCAAACCCATCAGAAATGTGCGGCCCGGACCGGAGTTCGCCGGCCGCGCGTAGATCAGTTTGTCTGGATGCGCCTTGCACCATTGCAAAAGTTGTTCGGGCGTTTTCGGCGGATTGCTGACTTTGGCGGGGTTGTATTCGAGCAGTGGACCCGCCGGCATATAAGCGACTTCAAGACCGAAGCCTTGTGCGAGGTCCTGCATCTTGCGCGGACCGGGCGCGTATTTGTCGAGCACACCCGGGAAAGCCGCCGCATTGTCCGGCAACAGTTTCATCCAGAGATTCTGTTCGATGCCGGCGGCCAGCGCGTCGGTGCCGGTCAGGACGAGATCGATATCGGAGCGGCCCGCGGCCTGCATCGCCTTGATCTTGCCGGGCAACTGCGGGGCGGGCGCGTTGGTGAACGTGAGATTGGCGACGAGATTGGGATACTTCGCCTTGAAGGCCTCGAAACCCTTCTGCGTGAGTTGAAGATCGCCAGCTACGTCGACGATATTGAGCGTTACCGGATCGGCCGCGTGCGCCGCGGATGCATATGCGGCGCTTGCTATGAGACATACGGACACCAGCCTGAGCGCCAACCTGCCTGAAACAGTCATTGCGTCTCCTCGCTTCTTGGTATGGAAGTCCGCCGGTCAGATGCGCTGCTGGCGGTGTCTCTCAACCAATGCAACATAGCGAAGCGGAACTGCTGATGTCAAGCAAATACTCGCCACGGCGCTTTGCCCAGAAAATGGGGGAATACAGCCGGCAATCCTTGTGGCTCAACGATTTGCGCGCTTTGTTCGAGGGCAAACCCGGAGCCGGTGAGCAGATGCAGCAACGCGTTGTCAGGCAGCCTGTACAGACGATGCAGGTTCACGCTGCGCGCACTTACCCGCCCTGGACGCCCTGCGCATTCACATACAGCGAATACAACCCGTGGCTTGCCGCCATGAACAACCGGTTGCGATGGCGCCCGCCGAAGCACACGTTCGCGCAGCGCTCCGGTAATGCGATATGGCCGATCGGCTCGCCTTGCGGCGTGAAGACACGCACGCCGTCGAGTTCGTCGGTGCCCATGCCCCAGCCGCACCAGAGATTGCCATGCGTATCGACGCGAAAGCCATCCGGCGTGCCCGGTCCGGCGTCGATCAGTACGCGGTTGTTCGACAGCGCGGCGCCATCGTTGTTGATGTCGACGTCGAATGCACGAATCTTGCGCGGTACGCCACGCGACTCGACGATGTACAGCACCGACTCGTCCGGTGAAAACGCGAGGCCGTTCGGGCCCAGCACGTTGTCGGCGACCATCGTCACCTCGCCGGATTGGCCGTCGATGCGGTACACGCAAGCGGGCAGTTCCGACTCCTGCCGCTCACCCTCATAAAAGCTGTCGATGCCGAAGGTCGGATCGCTGAACCAGATCGAACCGTCCGACTTCACAATCACATCATTCGGCGAATTGAAGCGCTTGCCGCGATAACGGTCGGCGAGCACGGTAATCGAACCGTCATACTCCGTGCGCGTGACGCGCCGCGTCAGGTGTTCGCAGCTAACGAGGCGGCCCTGGCGGTCGCGCGTATGGCCGTTTGCATTGTTCGACGACTGGCGGAACGTGCTCACCGCACCGCTGGTTTCGTCCCAGCGCAGGATGCGGTCGTTGGGAATGTCGCTCCATAGCAGATAGCGGCCGTCGCCGAACCAGACCGGCCCTTCCGACCAGCGCGCGCCCTGATACAGACACTCGACGGACGCGGACGCGAGGATCAGCGACTTGAAGCGCGGATCGAGCACGCGAATAGAGGGATCGGGATAGCGGCGGCTGGTGTCGGTCATGCGTATGCTTTGAGTGAGGGAAGTTGATGGGGAAAGCAGGCTCCTGCATACCGGCGCGCGGCGTGCAAGCGGCGGCACGGTCATCACCGATGTGACGAATTCACTATCGGAAATCGGTGACACTTTGATGATGCCTCAGAAGCACGTGGACTTGGCGTTCAAGTTAGCATCGGGTTCGCAAAGTTGTCAAACAACTTGGTCGCGAGTGGCGCCAGACGACCTGGCATCGAAACCGATACGAAAAAGGCGTAGTTGGCAAAGTCTTGTGGGGCGCTTTTATAGGGCAATAGAGCACGGCAGGCGGGTGATCGTGAATGGCTGAAGGGCTAAACGGAATTGCCAATCGGGTAATTAAAGTCGCTTCGCACGGAATTTCGACACGCCCGGTCATTCAGAGTGGCTTGACAATAATGTTGTCAATCAGAAGCATCAAAAACACTACCCCGAGAAAATTACCCACTTTATCGACCTGTGAATGTTAATCAAGTCGAAGAAATCCGATATAAAGAGCAATTCGTTCGCTTCTTTGCAGAACCGGCGCTGGGTCGTTTCTTTAGAAATCGCCCTCGGCATGCGAAATAATTTTTAGTGATAGATTGTGAAGATAAAAAAAGCCGGGCGGATCTCCGTACCGCAATTAACCGCAACGGGATGTTTGCGAGTCTACGAGAGCTAAATTGTCGCTACATTTTATCGAGGAGATGGCGCCGCTACTGAACGCCGCAGATGAAGCGGAATGGTTCGGTGCGATCGCGGGCCTGGCCGACACGTGGGGCTTCGACAGGCTTTTGATCGCCATGCTGCCGCGCCCGACCATTCGCCTTGAAGACGCCTATGTACGGAGCACCTACGCGCCGGCATGGCGGCGCACCTACGACGAGCAGGGGCTCGTGCACATCGACCCGACTGTCTCGCATTGCGCGACGCGCGCGACGCCCCTGATCTGGTCGCCTGACATTTTTACGACCGCACCGCAGCAATCCATGTACGAGGAAGCCCGCGCGCATGGCCTGCGCGCCGGTGTGACGTTGCCGATTCATGGACCAAACCAGGAAGCCGGCATGATGTGCTTCGTCAACGACAACAACCCGACCGAAGCATTCTGGCGTCATGTCAATGTTGCACTGCCAAATCTGGTGTTATTGCGCGATCTGGTAATCGATACCAGTCAGCGCCATTTGAATACGCACACCCAGACTTTATTGCCCAAGCTCACGCCGCGCGAACGCGAGTGTCTGAAATGGACCGCGCGCGGCAAATCCACCTGGGAAATTTCCCATATCCTGAGCTGTTCGGAAGCCGTGGTGAACTTCCACTTGAAGAACATCAGGACGAAATTCGGTGTGAATTCGCGACGCGCGGCGGCCGTGATCGCCGCGCAGTTAGGGCTTATTGACCCGGGTTGAGCAAGGCGGCGGCGTCGCGGCTGTACAGCACCCGCTCGGCCCGGCCCAGATCGGCGTCGGAAACGGTTTTGGTGAAATAGAGACCCAGCAGGATCGACACCGGAGCCGGAATCTCGGCACCCGATTCAAACCGGCTGCCACGCGACTGCGTCACGCCAAAGCGTGCCCAGAAGCGGCGCTGGCTCTCCTTCTTCTTCTTGCGGTAGCCAATGATCAGAACACGATCCACCGCCGATGACGGCTCTGCCGGGCGGATTTGGACCGAGGGTTGCGCTTGCCAGTGGTTTTCGAGAAGTTCCATTTTTGTGTCCCGTCGGTTGAGGGCTGAAGCTTGTCTCGAATTCTGCGTTATCCGATAAGCATGCACACCTATCCAGGTAGGTAGGTGGCAGAAAGATTCAAAATGCATAAGTTTTCTTGCGTATTGGGTACCCCAACACGTTCAGGAGAACGTCATGCAAACAGCGATCCGGATTGGAATGCGGCAGGAATTTGACAATGCAGACATCAACGAGATGTACCGCCTGCGGGCGCGGGTGTTTCACGGGCGGCTCGGATGGGACATCCCGACCATCGCGGGCATGGAGATCGACGGCTATGACGCCCTCGGGCCGCACTACATGCTGATCCAGGGCGACGACCGGCACGTCCGGGGCTGCTGGCGTCTGATGCCCACGGAGGGGCCGAACATGCTGAAGGACACTTTCCCGCAATTGCTGCATGGCGCGGATGCGCCGGTCGGGCGGCATATCTGGGAGCTAAGCCGGTTCGCGATCGAAACAGGCGGCGAGGAGCAGTCGTTCGGCTTTGCCGACCTGACGATGCAGGCGATTCACGAACTCGTGACGTTCGCCGACCGGATGGGCATCACGCGTTACGTCACGGTGACCACCACGCCGATCGAGCGGCTGCTGCGCAAGACCGGGATCGACATTAGCCGGCTCGGGTCGCCTCTGCAGATCGGCGTGGAACGTGCAGTGGCGCTCGATATCGCCGTCAGCCCGAAGACCCGCACCGCCCTGTTCGGGCCGATGGCTGCTGCCGCCTGACGTCCGGAAGCGAGATTGGGGCCGGGCCGTGGTTGCGGTTGCCCGGTTGCCAATTTCCCGGTCGCGGCGGGCCCGCTGCTGCGGACGGGCCACAGTCGCCCGATCGCGGCGAACGGGCCGCGGCGACCTGATGATTGCGACCCGCTGGAGCACGCGCGGAATATCAGGAACCGAACATCCGCTCGAGCGCGTTCTCAAGATGCACGCGCATCGCCCTCCTTGCAGCGGGGCCGTCCTTGCAACAGATCGCCTCGAGCACGGCCCGATGTTCGGCCTGCACGAGTCGCTGCCGCTCCACCGTCTTCACGAGCGACAGATTACGCGACAGGTTCATGCTGAACAGAATCTGTTCTTCGATGAACGACATGACCGTGACGAAAAACGGGTTCTTCGAGGCGCGCGCCACCGCCAGGTGAAACATGAAATCGTCCTGTGCGCCGATGCCTCGGGTTTCGATGATGCGTTCCAACTGATCCCACGCGTGCTGGATCGCGGCGATGTCGTCGGCGTCGGCCTTGAGCGCCGCCTGCTCCGCCGCGCCTGCTTCAGTGACAATGCGAAATTCGTAGCAGCGACGGATGTCGGACAACGTTTCGAGCGGCGCGAAACGGCGCACGTCCGGGTCCGGCCGTCGCGCGACCGTGGTGCCCGAACCGTGCCGCGTCATGATGATGCCGTCCGCGCGCAGACGCGCCAAGGCTTCGCGCACGGTCGGCCGCGACGTCGCAAAACGTTCGGCGAGCGCATGCTCGGTAGGCAGACGCTCGCCTTCCTTGTACTCGCCTTCAAGAATGCGATTGAGGATGTCGCCGTAAATCTTGTCGGGCAAACCCGTTGTTTTGCGCTCGTTCATCAGCGGTGCTGAAGCAGCTTGTCTGAGTAGGTTTTGATTGTAAGGCAAACCTGACCCTATCTTGATTTGATATATGCCCTTTGGCTTAACAGGAATGCCGCAAACGCTTGCTGTACGGTGCCTGCCGTGTAAAGCACCGCCATCACAAAATTTGACAAGTGTTTGATTTACATCCTGCCTGGATGCACTGTTTTCAGCGATCATTTAAGCTCGCATTGGTAATAAATCGTCAATGAGCCCGGCCGGGTGCGACGGCCGCGGTATCCGAATCCTTCAGACGCGGAGTCGATATGTACACACGCATCCTTGTAGCGGTCGATGGCAGCAACACCTCGCGCCGTGCATTCGAAGCAGCGCTCGCGCTCGCGAAATCCACCGGCGCCGTCATGCAGCCGCTCTACGTCGTCGAAAACACGCCGATGTATTTCGAAGCGCCCGGCTACGACCCATCCATTCTGCGTACCCGCCTGATCGAAGAGGGCAAGGAGCTCGGCGCGGAATTCGCCCTGGCCATGGCGGCTCAAGGCGTCAAAGGGGAGCTCGCCGTGGGCGAAGCCTCCTCGCTCGACGACGTTTCGGTGGTGGTGCTAAAAGCTGCCGCCGACTTCAACGCCGATCTGCTGGTGATGGGTACGCATGGCCGGCGTGGTTTTCAGCGCCTGATTCTCGGCAGTGTCGCAGAACGCTGTGTGCGTCAGGCGAGCTTGCCCGTACTGCTGATCCCGTCCGCGGCGGGCAAGGCAAGTGAAGAGGCCTGAACGCTGGGTGACGCGTGTTGCAACTGCGTGTGCCTGCCGCATTGAGGCGGCACGCGCAGAGCCCTATCTCCAAAATGCGAGCCCCGCACGCTCCATACGATGCATAGCAGTCCATAACCACAAGCAGAAACGGCAGGGTGACATCGCTCAAGATGCCTGACTGCGGGAACGCGTCATTTTGTCGCTAAACAGGGAACATGGGCGGTGGGACAATCAGTTGTTACCCTGACAAATGGCTGCAGAACATGCTTACTCCTACCGCAGTGACTCACTCCGCCGGCGCCGCCGATTCCACTCCGAATTCGTCACTGGCGCGTGGCGGCCGTCGTGCCGCGCCGGTGAGAGCAACCGCGCGCACTGCGGCTCGCTGTTCGAGCTGTTCGATGCGGGCGCTCTGCATGCCACAAGGTCTGTCGCCTGACGAACTAACCAAACTCGAAGCGCTCATTTGCAGCGCGCGCTCGGTGCAGCGCGGCGAAGCGCTGTATCGCAGCGGCGACCGCTTCGACAATATTTACGCCGTGCGTTCCGGCTCCCTGAAAACCGTCATGGCGCACCGTGACGGACGCGAGCAGGTCACCGGGCTGCGCCTCGCCGGTGAAGCACTCGGACTCGACGGCATCAGTGAAGACCTGCATGCATGCAGCGCCGTCGCCCTTGAAGACAGTACCGTTTGTATCGTCCCCTACCCCGCTCTCAAATCGCTGTGCCGCGAAATCAGCTCGATGCAGGACCGTCTGCACAAACTGCTGGGCGAGCAGATCGTCCGCGAAGCTGGGCAAATGATGGTGCTCGGCTCACTTTCAGCGGACGAACGCGTGGCGGCATTTCTGCTCGACGTGTCGGAGCGCAACGCGCAACGCGGCTATTCATCGGCGGAATTCAACCTGCGCATGACACGCGAGGATATGGGCAGTTACCTCGGCATGACGCTCGAAACCGTGAGCCGCACCCTGTCAAGATTTCAAAAGCGCGGCCTGATCGACACACAGGGCAAACATATCCGGATCGTCGATCTGGAAGGCTTGCAGAAGGTCTAAGCCGCACGCGCCGGACCTGGCCCGCGCAGCCACGTCCCCGTCCAGCTTTTTTTTAGCGCGCATTCGCCTTGGCACGGCTCCTGCGAGCAGGTACAGTCTTTAGTCCGTCCCCCGCAAGGAGACCCGGCGAAATGAATCGCGACCCCGCCCCGCATCACCCGCTCGTCCAGCGTCTGATCGACGCGCGTCAAGTGTCCGACGCCCTGTTTTCCATTGTCAAACCCGAATTTCTGTATGAACGGCCGATCCGTGAGCGCCACCGGATCGTGTTTTACGTCGGCCATCTGGAAGCTTTCGACCGTAATCTTTTCGATCAACGCCTGTGCGATCTGCCGGCATTCGATCCACACCTCGATCAGCTCTTTGCTTTCGGTATCGATCCCGTCGACGGCGGTTTTCCGACCGATCAACCCGGTGACTGGCCGTCGCTCGACGCCGTGCACGGCTACGCGCGGAGCGCCCGCGAGCAGATCGACCGCGAGCTCGACGCGCTGAGCGACGCGGCGCGTGTCGGCCGCGAAGGTGCCCAGGCTGACGCGTCCGAGCAGTTGCTGAACGTCGCGATCGAGCATCGGCTGATGCATGCGGAAACGCTCGCGTACATGCTGCATCAGTTGCCGCTTGCGCAGAAAGTCAGCGAGTTGCGGGAGCCGGTGCTCACGGGTCCTGAACGAGCCGTGTCGTTATCGACGATGGTCAGCGTGCCGGCTGGCGCAACGGTGCTCGGCATGTCGCGCGAAAGTGGCCGTTTCGGTTGGGACAACGAGTTCGGCGAAATGCGCGTCGACGTGCCGGCGTTCGAGATCGACCGCCACATGGTGACGAACGGCGAATTTCGCGCGTTCGTCGAAGCAGGCGGCTATCGCGAACCGAAGTGGTGGACGGCCAGGGATTGGGCCTGGAAGGAAGCCGAACATATCGCGTACCCCGCCTGCTGGTCGCAGCAGAACGGAAGCGATCAGGTCAGCGCATGGACGCTGCGCACGATGTTCGACGAAGTGCCACTACCGCTCGACTGGCCGGCGTATGTGAGTCACGCCGAAGCCAGCGCCTACGCGCGCTGGGCCGGCAAAACGCTCCCCAGCGAAGCACAATGGCAGCGCGCGGCGCACGGCGCACCGCACGCAATGTCAGGCAATTTCGATTTTCGCAACTGGGATCCGCAACCGGTCGACGTGCATCCTGATAACGTCAGCGCGTTCGGCGTGGAAGGTCAATTCGGCAATGGCTGGGAGTGGACCTCCACGGTGTTCGACGCGCTGCCGGGATTTGAAGCGTTTCCGTTTTATCCGGGCTACTCCGCCAACTTTTTCGACGGGCAGCATTATGTGATCAAAGGTGGCTCGGCGCGCACTGCGCAATGCATGCTGCGGCCGACTTTCCGGAACTGGTTTCAGCCGCATTATCAGTATGTGTATGCGGGGTTCCGGTGTGTGCGGGCGTGACGGATATCCAGATGTAGACGAGAGGAACCACAGAAAAGCCGGCTAGATTCTGTCATCAGTGCGCGGTTGAAATTGCTGACGCCGATGTGCCGAACCTGATGAGGCTAACTTCAAAGCGGCGGCATCGTTCTCAAGGTGCGGGTCATGAGGTCCTTCACACTCTCCACAAGAAGCGATTCGGCCACACCTGTGGACGAAACGACCGCAATGCCAACACGGGGAAGCGGCGGGAGCATTTCACCAACGGGCACGATCCGCAAATCCGCGGGAACAGCACCTCTCGTCAGCACGGCGACAGCAATGCCCGCCCTCACGATTGCCAGCAGACCATCCTTGCTGACACTCTCATAAGCCACGCGGTAACTGATGTTGGCGCATTCGAGCACACGCCGCGCCGCCTGATGGTCCAGCGTTTCGGGAACCGACAGCGCGATTTGAAGCGGGCCATCGCTTGGCGGATAGAAGTCTTGCGACGCGATCCACACCAGGTCCTCCCATCGAATCACCCGCTCCAGGTTCCCCTCCGGCACGAGCGACACCAAGGCCACATCGACACGGCGTGCGTCGAGCATCTTCTCGAGCAAAGGTGTAGGTGCACAGACGACTTCCAGCGCGACCCGCGGATGCTGCGTCGCTATCGCGTGAAGCACGACCGGGAGAAACTCGGTGCAATAATCCTCGGGACATCCGAGTCGAACCGAACCGATGAGCCCACGACCGCTCACGTCGACCAGCGCCTCGTCGTATGCCCGCAGCAGCCTTCGTGCGTGCGACAGCAGCCGATCGCCGCGCGACGTCAATTCCACGCCGCGTGCGGTACGCATTAGCACCGCGCCATCGACAACCTCTTCGATCCTCTTGAGTTGCATACTGATCGCGGATTGCGTGCGGCCAACTTCTGCCGCCGCGCGCGTGAGCGATCCGGCGTCCGCTATCGCGACGAACGTCCTGAGCAAATCGAAATCCAGCTGCGACATGGGCATCAACTCCTTGAATGGCAGGCATCACAACTTTTCGTTTCCCCCAGCCGGCGCGATTCGCTTACATTGAGTTTCGGCACCCCCGCCCGTCACTCTGGACACCGTCATGTCAGCACAAACCGATCGCGATTTCTGGTCAAACGCTCAGCGGCACCTGATCCGCTACGGTGGTGCATTCTCGCCCGTCATAATCGAGCGGGCCAGCGGCAGCCATGTTTACGACTCCAGTGGCCGCGCGATACTCGACTTCACCTCTGGACAGATGAGTGCCGTGCTAGGCCACTCTCATCCAGAAATCGCTGAAGTCATCGCCGAAAGCGCACGTAACCTCACTCACCTTTTCAGCGGGATGCTCTCGCGCCCGGTGGTGGATCTGGCAAGCCGCCTCGCGGCCATTGCGCCGGCGGGACTCGAACGTTCCTTGCTGCTCAGCACCGGTGGAGAAGCCAACGAAGCAGCGATCAAGATGGCAAAGCTCGTGACCGGCCGGCACGAAATCATCAGCTTCGCGCAATCATGGCACGGCATGACGAGCGGCGCAGCTTCGGCCACCTACAGCGCCGGTCGCAAGGGTTACGGTCCCGCCGCCGTGGGGTCTTTTGCCATTCCGGCGCCCTATCCGTACCGGCCACGATTCGAACGCAACGGTACGTATGACTGGGCGGCTGAACTCGACTATGCATTCGACCTGATCGACAGGCAGTCTTGCGGCAGCCTCGCAGCGTTCATCGCCGAGCCGATCCTGAGTTCGGGTGGCCTGATCGATCTGCCGCAAGGATATATGCGAGCGCTAAAGGCGAAATGTGCCGAGCGCGGCATGCTCCTGATCGTGGACGAAGCTCAAACCGGCATGGGAAGAACCGGAACCATGTTCGCGTGTGAGCGTGACGGTGTGGTGCCCGACATCCTGACCTTATCCAAAACACTTGGTGCCGGTCTTCCACTCGCTGCCGTGCTGACAACCCAGGACATCGAGAATCAGGCACACGAACGGGGGTTCCTCTTCTATACGACGCACGTGTCGGATCCGATGCCGGCCGCTGTCGGCCTCAAGGTCATCGAAATCATCGAGCGGGATGGTCTGGTCCAGCGCGCCGGGAAAATCGGTGCCCGGTTGCGAGAGGGTCTGGAGACGCTTCAAAGCCGCTTCGAATGTATTGGCGATGTGCGCGGACGTGGGTTGATGCTCGGGATCGAAATCGTCGGCAACAGATCAACGAAAACAGCGGCCCCGGCTCTTTCCGCTGCAATCACGCGTCGCTGCCTCGAACTCGGCTTGCACATGAATATTGTTCAGTTGCCGGGATTTGGGGACGTCTTCCGCCTTGCTCCACCGCTGACGATTGCCGAGGCTGAGGTCGATCGGGGGCTATCGATCATCGAGCAGGCTATCGAGGAAAGCGTGCGCGTGTGATCGCAATGCCAGGTTGCGTCCGGCATGACGGCGCATCAACGACCCTAACCGGGTACCACCGATTAACTTTTACTTATACCGTCACGTTTTTGGCTGATTAGACGCGAATAAATCGGCTACTGACTATCGGATCAATGGCGCTGCCAGCCCACCGGCTCGCAGCGCGCCAATCCGATGGAGGTCAGAAATGGTAGCCGATGTCCTAGTCTCAGGCGATGCCGGGATTGCCCACTTGCGTCACGCCCTCCGGGATGCCGCATCCCGATCCAGTCATCAGATCGTCGATCTCGCACGCACCCTGGTTGCCGTTCCCAGCGCCTACCCACCGGGCGATACGCATGCAGTCGCCGACAGGATCGAAGCGATGTTCGAAGGCTCCGGCGCGGAAGTCGAGCGATTCGGCACGCTCCCGCATGTCATGAACCTCGTGGTGCGCGTGCGTGGTGCGCGCCCCGGGCGTCGGCTGGTTTTCAACGGCCACCTGGACACCTTCCCGCTCGTCAACGCCCAACAATGGTCGGCCGATCCAAACGGTGAGGAGCGCGACGGGAAGCTCTACGGATTGGGCGTATCGGACATGAAGGGGGGCGTCGCCGCCATCGTGTTCGCCTTGCGTCAGCTCGCCGCTCTGCGCGATTCATTCGCGGGCGAAGTCATCGCCACCTTCGCCGGCGATGAAGAAAGCATGGGCACGGAAGGCACCGGCTATCTGTTGAATCATGTTCCGCACGCAGCCGGCGACGCGATGATCAGCGCCGACACCGGATCGCCCAATGTGCTGCGCTTCGGCGAGAAAGGCATGATCTGGCTGCGTCTCGATGCAACCGGCAAGTCGGCACACGCGGCCCATGTACACAAGGGCGACAGCGCAATCGAGAAACTTCTCGACGCAATCCAGCAACTCAAAACGGTGCGCGACTATCCCGTGAACGCGCCGGCTGAAGTGCTGGCAGCCATCGCCCGTTCGAGCGAGACATCCGAGCTTATCTCCGGCGCTGGAGAAAGCGATGTCTTGCGACAGGTCACCATCACCTTCGGTACGGTCAGCGGCGGACGTCTGTCGAATCTGATCGCGGACCACGCCACCGCTACCGCCGATATCCGGTTGCCAGTCGGCGTTTCGGTCGCGGAAATCGAAAGCCGCATCGAGGAAATCGTTGCGCGTCATCCGGGCGTCTCGCTGGAAATCACACGGCGTTACGAACCGAGTTGGACCGCGCCCGATCACGAAATCATTCAAACGCTCAGCCGTCATTGCACTGCGAAGCTCGGCACGCAGCCGGTCGTCAACATGCGTGTCGGCGCCTCCGATGCACGGCTCTACCGGCAACACGGTGTCCCCACCGTGGTCTGCGGCTTGACGTCCTACAACATGGGCTCATCCGACGAGCACGTGTACATCGACGAATTGCGCGCGCTTGGTGAAATCTTCGCTCTCACTGCTTTCGACTACCTGAGCGCACCCGCTGGCCTTTAAATCCGCCCGCGTCTGTCACGACCTCATTGCCCTCGCCGCCGGAATGCGCCGCCGATGCAGCGCCGCCCTACGCTCCTCGCATCGGAAAAGGAAATATCATGTCCAGCGATAAAGTTCTAAGTCCTGAGCAACGCAGAAAATTTCGACGCATCCTGGCCTCCGCGCTGGTGGGCAACATGCTCGAGTTCTACGACCTGTTCGTCTACGGCTTTCTGGCTGTCGTCATTGCCAGGGCTTTCTTCCCGACAGGCGACGCCTACACGTCGATGCTCGCCGCTGCCGCGACCTTCGGCGTCAGCTATTTCATCCGGCCGCTCGGCGCGATGGCGATCGGCGCATACAGCGACAGGCACGGCCGCAAAGCCGGCATGATGCTCACCATCTGGCTGATGGGCATCGGCACGCTCGTGATCGCCTGCGCGCCCACTTACGCGACATTCGGCGTCATCGGTACGGCAATCCTCGTGCTCGGCAAAGTCCTGCAGGGTTTCTCCGCGGGTGGCGAGTTCGGCTCGACCGTCTCCTTCGTCACAGAGCACGCACCGAAGGGAGTGAAAGGGTACTTCGCGAGTTATCAGGTGGTCGGCATTGGCCTTGCCACGGGCCTCGCGAGTATCGTCGGGCTCGGTGTAAACAGGCTGATGACCCCGGACACGCTGGCGTCGTGGGGCTGGCGTGTGCCGTTTCTGATCGGCCTCGCGATCGTGCCGTTCGGCTACTGGATTCGCCGGCGCGTCGACGAAACGCCCGAATTCGAGGCATCCGCTCACGAACGCAATCCAATCCGCGATACGTTCGCGACGGCCAAAGCGCGGATCGCCGCGGCTATCGGCCTGTATTCACTCGCCGCTTCGACGAACTATCTGCTGGGCGTCTTCATTCCGCTGTACGCACAGAAGGTGTTGGGAATGAGCCCTGTCGATTCGATGTGGGGCGCGATTGGCTATTCGGTCGCACAGATCGTATTGCCGCCGGTCTTCGGCGCACTGTCGGATCGTATTGGCCGGCTTGCGCTCATCACGACGGGCACGCTGCTTACCATCGTCCTGACGATTCCTGCGTTTCACCTGATGGTCGCGTCCCCCACAGTCGGCGTCTATGTTTTCTGCGTTACCGGGCTAACGGCGTGCGTCATGGTGTTCCAGGGCGCAATGCCGGCGTTCGTCGCGGAACTGTTTCCACATAGCACGCGGACCACCAGCATCGCGCTTGTCCATAACCTGACTTTCGCCGTGTTCGGCGGTTTATCGCTGATGATCTGCACGTGGATTGCAAACGAAACGGGCAGCAAGTTCGTGCCCGCTTATTACGTTATGGTCACTGCCGTGATCGCGCTGGTCTGCATTCTTTACTTTCGCAAGCGGACATACCCTGCTTCTGCTCACGAGAACGTGCTGAAAAACGCGTGACGGCAAAGATTGTCTGCGTCCCGTTTTTTGACTTGCCGGATCGCTCGCCCCTTGCGCTTTAGAATCTGCTGAATCCGGCGAAAGTCGACATTCGACGAGCATCCAATGAGACTCAGGCACATTGAAGTAGTGAACGCGATCCGAGTGACCGGCACGCTCAAGGCCGCGGCCGCGCTCCTGTCGCTCACCCAGCCGGCGATCACGCAAACGCTGCAGAGTGCGGAGCGCCAGCTTGGCTATCCGCTGTTCGAACGGGTCCGTGGCAAGCTGATTCCGACTCGCGAGGCGCAAACGCTGTTTCCGGAGATCACGCGACTGGATGAACAGTTGCAGGCGGTTCAAAGGCTCGCGGAAAACCTGCGCGGCGGAACCGATGAATCTTCGATCCGCATTCTGGCCGCCCCGGCCATGGCGCAGACAGTCGTGGCGGACGCGGCACTCGCATTCAAGGCGTTGCATCCGGATGTCAAGCTGTCCATTCGCTCGGATTACTCGGCAACAGCGGTCGCCAATATCGCCCTGATGGAAGCGGATATCGGTGTCCTCTATCACAGCGTCTCTCATCCTGCCATTAAGGAGATCGAACTGGCGTCGAGCCGGCTCGTCTGCGTGGGTCATCCGGACGTCCTCGACGAGGCGCCCTTCATGGAAATCAGCGAGCTCGAAGGCCGCGAGATCATTGGACCGGATCCGGCCGATCCACTCGGACGGCTACTGGCGAAACGACTCGAAGAACTCTCGATCACGGTCCGCACGAGCGTCACCGCACAGTCGTATCACTCCCTCGTAGCGCTCGCGGCACGTTCGAAAGTCGTGACCATCGTCGACGAAATCGCTGCGCTTTCCGCACGCGCTCAGGGACTGAATGTAGTGCTACTTGCGCCGGAGATCGCGATTCCAGTCGTCGCGAGCGTGGCCATTAACGGCGAGCGGTCAGCGTTGGTCGAACAGTTTATGCAAGTGTGCAGGACTACGTTTCGCACGTTCGGATGAACCGGCGCCACGCGAAATAGTCACACAGCCGATTCCTGTGTGGGATGTGGTGACTTCGCGCCGTACGGCGGCCCACTGGCTGTTAAGCCGTTTATGCATCGCCCGGGCACGTCACTTGCTACCACTTATTCCTGGTACGAGGCTTATTGCTCGACAGACAACCAGGAGCCGAAAATGAAAGTAAAAACACTGATCTGCGCCGCCGCTCTCGCCGCTATCTGCGCCTCGCAGGGCGCCACCGCTCAGGTCGCCGGGCTGCAGCCGCTCGGCGGCACGGTTGAGCAGACCAACGCGCTGTTAAAAGGCTGGAGTGTGCGCCGCGCGCTTATCGACGAACCGGTCTACAACGATCTCAACGACAAAATCGGCAGCATCTACGATGTGATTATCTCGCCGGATCGTAAGGCAACCTACGCGGTCGTGTCGGTTGGCGGCTTCCTCGGCATGGGCAAGCATTACGTGGCGATTTCGGTCGATCACTTCGAGATCCGTGACGGCAATCTTTTCCTCGCCGGGGCGACGAAGGACGCGCTGAAGTCCGTGCCGGAATTCGAGTACAACAAGCTCGAAAAGGCGACCAAGCCGCACAAGGTCAAGGTGGATTAAATCATGCGATGGGCAGCGGCAGTCTTCGACACGCAGCGCAGGCGAGCAAAACCGCTCGCCTGCCGTCTAACAGGCCTAACCCGTCTAACCCGTGACGTTCAGAACGACATGTATCTCGTACGTCAATGATTCACGCTCGTCACCAATTGCAATGGCGTCTCTATCACTCGCGACAATTCGCTCTGCTTTCTCTGCTCAGTGACTGCCTTCAACGCCACATCAATGCCAAACACGGCTTGCCGCTCGGCAAACTGGTTCATCGTCGCGAGTACGCGCCCGTCGGCGAGCAGCGGCTTGATCGCATCGCTGTCGTTATACCCGGTGACATAAACACCGCCGGTTCTCCCGGCATCGCGGACAGCATCCACCGCCCCCATTGCCATATTGTCGTTGCCGCACACCAACGCACGGATTTGCGGATAATCCGCTAGCATTTTCGACGCAACGTCCCGTCCTTTCCCATAGTCCCAGTCGCCGGCTTGTATGGCGACGATCTTCATGCCGGCCGCGTTCATCGCGTCTTTGCTGCCGGCCGTGCGTTGCTGCGCATTGCGGTCGGCGGAACTACCTTCGACGATCCCGACCTGGTCGCCCGCCTTGAGCCGGCCTGCAAGATAATCGCCCACCTGCTTCGCGCCCTTACGGTTATTCGGGCCGACGAAAGGCACGGAGATGTGGGCGGCGTCCTGCAACGCCCCATCGAGCGGGTTGTCGATGGTGATCATGATGATGCCGGCCTTGATCCCACGCGCCACGACCGCGGTTAGCGCCTTCGAATCGGTCGGTGCGATGACGATCGCATTCATTCTGGCCTTGATCAACTCATCCACCATCCGGATCTGCGCGGCAGTATTACCCTCCGTTGCCGTTCCGCGAATGGTCAAGTCGAATTGCGATGCATAGTGCTTCTGATAATTCTGCGCAGCATTCGCCATCGCCACCGTGAACGGATCAGCCATCGACTTCAGCACGAGGGCGATCTTCAGCTTGCCACCCTGCATTGCATCGACACGAGTCGCACCTGTCAGGCCTGCCGCAGCAAGTGTGCCGGCAATCAGCACGCGGCGGCGCATCTTCTGCGTCATTGATTTTCGCTCCTTAGACCACACGGACGAATGGCTGCATTGTGTTTACACAAAACGGATCAACCCGCGGCCAACGTTGCTGCGTCCCGATCGCCACGGCCCGTTAGCTGCCGCAAAACAGCGGCGATTTCGTCGAACAACGGCCGGTTGCCAATATCGTCGCGCAGACAATTCTCTTTCAACGCCACCAGCTTCGCGGCGATGTCCACGTCCGAATCCAGCCAGTCGCATCGATCGATCAACTCCTCGAGCAGACAACCATACGCTCTGACTTCGAGGCGCTGCAGTGCAGTGCTAGCGTCTCGATCACCAGTAGCGTAGAAAGACGCCGCACCAAAGTCGCCTAGCAACGCGCGCCCCTGCCCTCCGTGCAGAATATTGTGTGCGTATAGATCCCCATGCATCACACCTTGTCGATGCAGGTGACACGCCGCCGACGCCACGCCGTATGCAATGCCTAACACCGAAGCCGACGCGAAGCGCGTGTCTGTACCGTAGACGTCACGCGTGCATGACTCGAGGCTCGGTGGTCCGGCAAGGTTCGTAAATTGCGGATCGATCAGTTCCATCACCAGGCCATGTGCGTCTGCCGGATGGTCCTTCACTTTGCCCACCACCGGAATCAGATTCGGATGATCGCCGGCACGAATGCAGGCCGCCATCTCGCAGTCCGGCAATCCATCGCTCGTTACCGCGCCTTTGAACAACTTGACGGCCACAGGCCGGCTCGCGTCGTCATGACGGGCGAGAAGCGCCGCACGATAGATGACACCGGACGCCCCCTCACCTAGCTGCTGTTCGAGTTTCAACGCGTCCCATTGAATATCGGTAGTCGGTGTATCGATCAGTGCCGCCGTCTCCAGCGCTTCGCTGAACGGATTGCCGGCGAAAGCCAGCCAGGAAAGCCGTGGCAGGCGCAGCAACCACGCAGGCAGTCCGCTGAGTTGGTTCGCCGCGAGACGCAGCAGTTCGAGCCGCGAGCAGGCGGCTAATTCCTCGGGCAATGTACGCAACCGGTTACCGGCAAGCATCAGCTTCTGAAGTTGCATGCAGGCGCCGATTTCCGGCGGCAGTGCTTCGATCTCGTTGTCGGTGAGGATCAGCCAGCGCAGCAGCGGTGGCAAGGATTTCCCCGAAACCTTGCGGATGCGGTTTGCCTTGAAGCCAACCATGCTCAGTTGCGCGCACTGCCCGAGAACTTCCGGCAATTCTGTGAACGGGTTGTCAGAAGCAAAGATGACACGCAGCTTGCTGAGCCGTGGAAAGTCGTCGGGCAGCGTCGAAAGCGCATTGCCCGAGAGATCGAGAATTTCAAGCGTGTCGGCCAGATCGAAAATCTCACGGGGAAATTCGCTCAGTCCGCACGCCAGTTTGAGTCGGCGC
Source organism: Paraburkholderia sediminicola (assembly GCF_046026855.1). Taxonomy (GTDB): domain Bacteria; phylum Pseudomonadota; class Gammaproteobacteria; order Burkholderiales; family Burkholderiaceae; genus Paraburkholderia; species Paraburkholderia sediminicola_A. The sequence goes on from NZ_JAQQET010000005.1 coordinate 50,335, forward strand.
GTCCCCGCCAGTTGTCCGGCCCGCAGTTGTTCGAGGGTGGTTGTCACAGTTGTAGAGAAGCGTTCCGGTTACCGGTGAGCGATGTGTCAAGGGTATCAATTCTACTGAGTCGCCAGCCGCGCGCGGAATTGGATAGCAAGATCCGGCGTGACCTCAGCGAAGGCGAGGGTTAAGCTGTCAGGTATCGGAGCCATGGCACAGCGAGTTCGCAGCCTCGCCTTAAGCCATCTCAGCCTCCAGCTAGCAAGGAACCAGGCAAAGTGACTTACGCATACAGGTTAATGAATTCTCCCGTCGGCGAGCTAAAGCTCGTTGCAAACGGCAGTCGGCTTGCCGCGATTCTGTGGGAAAACGACAAGCCGAATCGGGTGCGTCTGCCGGAGATGGTCGAAGCGGATGATCGCCCAATCCTGCTCGAAACCGAGCGGCAGTTGAACGAATATTTTGCAGGGACGAGAGACCGGTTCGATCTTGAACTCGACTTCCGGGGAACGGACTTCCAGAAGAAGGTTTGGGCCGCGCTCCTGACGATTCCGTTCGGCGAGACGCGCAGCTATTCCGACATCGCTACGCAAATCGGCAACATCAACGCGGTGCGGGCTGTGGGCGCGGCGAACGGCAGGAATCCGATCTCGATCGTGGCGCCGTGTCATCGGGTAATCGGCGCGTCGGGCGATCTGACCGGCTTTGCCGGCGGACTGGCAAACAAGATGTTTCTTCTGTCGCTCGAAGCTGGGCAGACTTCGCTGGAAGCGGCCGCGGATTCGGCTGCGCCTTCAGCCACCGCGCCGGAAACGATCGGCCGGGCAGCGCCGGCGAAATCACCACGTCCGGCGCCCAGCCGTGGGACGCAGACCTCGTTGTTCGGCAACTGACCCCTATGAGGCCGCTGCGGTGGCCTCATTCGGTGGCGTTGAATGCCTCGTGATAGGTCACATTGCCCGCAAGCCAGGCGCCGCCGAGTGAAATAGCCTGAAAATACTCGGGAGGCACACCCGGGAGTACCAGGTGAGGCGTGGTCGTGAAGCCGAAGCGCCCATAGTAGGCAGGGTCGCCGAGAACCACGCATCCACCGGCACCCAGACGCCGCAATTCGGACAGTGCCCACTCCATCAGTTGCAATCCGATGCGCTGCCCTTGATAGCCTGGCAACACCGAAATCGGGCCCAAACCGTACCAGCCCGTTGCACCGTCCGAGATGGCTACCGGCGACAGCGCAACATGCCCGACGATCTCGCCCTCATCTTGCGCGACCAGTGAAATCGACAGTTGCCCTGCGCGTCGTAAGGCATTCACGATGAAGTACTCAGCACCGTTCGTATGCGGCGCATTCTCGAAAGCGGCGATAGTGAGTTGCTCGATCGCCAGAGCATCGGTGGGTAATTCCGGCCGTACATTGAGTGTCACGCCGCGGGATTCTTTTGCATGTTGCGGCGGGTCTCGTCGTCGAGCATCTCGCGAAGCGCCTTGAACAAGGCCGTTGCGTCCGTGTACTTCCTGCCGTATCCGAGATTGAATTCGTAATCGAAATTCTCGGGGTTTTTCCCTTGATTGTGCTGAAGCAGCGTTTCAAGCTTATCCAGTGCCTTAACGGCCCTGGCCTCCGGCGAGGCGGCGCTCTCGTACTCATCCCATAGCGACAGGATGTTATCCCGGGTCGATTCGTCCAGCGTGTGAGCCAGTGTCACCAGATCACGCCGCTCCTGTTCGCTCTTGTTCGAAATCGCAAGCTGTTCAATCGCGGGAATGTCGCCATGAAGCGCTTCGCCCAGATCGTGGATCACGCACATCTTCAGAACCCTGACGAAATCCAGATCGCCCAATTCGTCTTCGAAGGTGATGGCCATCAGACACAAGCGCCAACTGTGTTCCGCCGTGCTCTCGTTGCGGCCCGACGAGGTATGCGCACTTCTCAGCACGTCTTTGAGTTTTTCCGCTTCGCGCAGAAACTCGAGTTTCCCTTCCAGATTTTTGTTGCTCATGTGCGTTTCTCCGACGGTCCCCTATGCAGCCCATCCGGTCGACTTAACGAACTGGATTGGCATCATTTCCCGGTGCCGATCGTACCGGCATGGCGTCCGGCAGTACACGCATAAGATATGCGCGCCGCGCAAAGACCGGTTCGGCGATGAACCGGCTAGAGCGTTTCGACGAGGCGCACTGCTGTGCCGTCGGAAAGCGTCATGCGGGTCCAGCGGCAACGGCTATCGTGGATCGGCACATGCGACGAATGATTGACACCGCTGCCGAACTCCAGCGGCAAAGGCGCGAGGACGCTGCGCCAGCCCAGGTCGTCGAGCAAGTGCTCTTTCGCCATGATCTCTGGCGTCGCGTAACGCCAGAGTGAGCGTCCAAGAAGGGCGGCGACAGGAACACCAAATTGAGCGGCACGCGACGACGAGCACGCCAGCAGGCGATGCGTGAAATCGCAGACCAGGTGAACTTCTCGCGGGCTTTCAGTGACGAGCCGATCGAGCGCACGATCGGCGGCCGATTCGAGGCGCGCCGCCAGCAGCCGCTCCACCTTGACTCGCTCCGCGGGCTCCATCTCCTGAAGGCCTGCTTCCCATCGCGAGACGGTCGATTGGGCAACACTGAAAATCTCGGCCGCATGCGTTTGCTTCACGCGATGCAGTAAGCGCCAGCGCTTCAGCGCGATTCCGAGGGCGAGAGGAGTTGGAGTGAGGCGGCTCATACCTATGGATTGTACTAGCTCGGCACATCATTTCAACAATGCTTGAAATATTCAAACGATCGGCGTATCGTTTGGCTATGGACTCGAACCTCGTTGTACGCGCCCTTGGCGCACTCGCTCATGAATCGCGGCTGGCGATCTTCCGTTTGCTGGTCATTGCCGGGCCCGACGGCTTGGCCGCCGGCGAAATCGCGCAGCAGCTTGGGCTTTCTCCTTCAAGCCTCTCGTTCCACCTCAAGGACCTGTCGCATGCCGAACTGGTGAAACCGCGGCAGGACGGGCGCTTCATCATCTATTCGGCGAATTTCGACGCAATGACGGGTCTGATCGCCTTCCTGACCGAAAACTGCTGCGCCGGCGCAACATGCGCCGCCAGCGACCTCCCGGGCTGCTGCGAAGAATGAACGTCACCATCTATCACAACCCGGATTGCGGCACCTCGCGCAACACGCTGGCAATGATCCGCAATGCCGGTATCGAGCCTGACGTCATCGAGTATCTGAAGAATCCGCCTGATCGAGCCACGCTGAAGAGTCTGATCGAATGCGCGGGCCTCACCGTGCGCGCCATACTGCGCGAGAAGGGCACGCCGTATGCCGAACTCGCCCTCGCGGAAACCTCCTTGAGCGACGAGCAACTGCTCAATGCAATGCTGGCGCATCCGGTCCTCATCAATCGCCCGATTGTGGTCACCCCGCTCGGCGTGCGTTTATGCAGACCCTCCGAGGTCGTGCTCGATATCCTGCCCGCGGCGCAACAAGGGGCGTTTATAAAAGAGGACGGCGAGCATGTGACCGACAGCGCCGGACGGAGGATTCGTTGATGCCCGGAAATCTGCCCAACGTCAGCAGCCCACATTTCCACACGCCGGATCTGCAAAAACTCGAAGCCCACACGGTTTCCCAGCATGCTCCGCGCATTCTGCTGCTGTACGGGTCGCTGCGCCCCACATCGTTCAGCAAGCTGCTCACACTCGAAGCCGAACGCATCCTGCGTCAGTTCGGCGCTGAAACACGGGTCTTCGATCCACACGACTTGCCGATCACGGACAGCGTAGCGGCCGATCATCCGAAGGTCGTCGAGCTGCGCAAACTGTCGGAGTGGTCGGAGGGACAGGTTTGGTGCAGCCCGGAGCGTCACGGCACGCTCACGGCCGTGTTCAAGAATCAGATCGACTGGCTGCCGCTCGAAAGCGGAGGCGTGCGCCCCACGCAAGGACGCACGCTCGCGGTGATGCAGGTATGCGGCGGCTCACAATCGTTCAACGCAGTCAACGCGCTACGTGTGCTGGGCCGATGGATGCGGATGGTGACGATCCCAAATCAGTCGTCGGTGGCGAAGGCATATCAGGAATTCGACGCCGGCGGCCGGATGAAACCCTCCGCCTACTACGATCGCCTCGTCGACGTGATGGAGGAACTGTACAAGTTCACATTGCTGGTGCGCGACCGTTCGGACTACCTGACCGATCGCTACAGCGAACGCAAGGAAGCGCATCCGGAACTGGCGACTACGTTGGCGGCCAACGCGATGGATCATGCGGCGGCGAGCACCAATGCCGACACCGACACCGACGATAGCGAAACGGAATAACGGCGGCGGCCTCGCCCGTGCTAACCCTGACGCTCGCAGCGCATAAAGCACCTATCCTTAAGATGCCCTTTGGGCATCAACCAGGAGGATGACATGCGCATGCTTCTCAACGTACGGATACCTCACGAACCGTTCAACACGCTGGTGCGCGAAGGCACTGCCGGCGAAGTAATGGGGAAAATACTTGAAGAAATGAAACCGGAGGCCGCCTACTTCACCGAGCAGAACGGCACACGCGGTGCAGTGCTGGTGGTAAACCTCGATGATCCATCGGGAATTCCCGCGCTGGCGGAACCGTGGTTTCTGAAATTCAACGCCGACGTCGAACTGCGCGTCGCCATGGTGCCGGAAGATCTCATGAAGGCCGGGCTGGAGAAGCTCGGAGCAAAATGGAAGTAGCGCATACGCGCGTATCAAACGATGTGCTTGCCGCCTGCGGTTCATAAGACGCGCCGCAGACGGCAACCCACGCAAAGGAGCAAACCTGCGCTCCGCTCATCCGAGCTCGAATGACGTCACGCCAAACACACGTTTGATCTGGATAGTTGGCGGTTCCTGCGTGTACATCCGCGCGGTTTCAAAGACGCTCGTCATGCCATGCCGCTCGGCCAGCGCAACGGCAGCGGGGTTAGTCTCCGGCACATCGAGGACGAGGACCTCGCCCGGCACGCGCGCCGCCAACGCATCGAACAGATCGCCCGCAATCTCATCACTATCGGCGAAGAGCGGTCCAATCTTGCATCCCGTTCTGCAACGGCGCAGCACGCCGTAGCCTGCAACCTGACCGTCGCGAACTGCGACCTGCGCGATGGCGCCGGGTTGTCGGAGCCACGCCGCGAGAAACCGCTCACGCGCGGCGGGAAAGCACTGGCGATCGTAGTCAAACAGCGGTTCGAACGGCAACGCCGACGCACTCAAAATGGTCGACCGTGTCGCGTCCTGGGCGATGGCTTGAACGACACCCTGAAAACGAATGTTGCGATACGCAAGCCGAAAGCCGGACTTTCTGTAATTCGCCTGTTGAGCGACGACACCATCCAATCCGACATTGCGGTGACGCAGATAGTCCATGCCGTGCTGCCAGACGCGCATCCCGAAGCCTCTACCACGAAACGCCGGCTTCACGATATACAGACCGATAAAGCCAAAGTGTTCGCCGTAGGCGACTGCGGATATGCACGCAACCGGTTCGCCGCGCCACTCGCCGATAAAAAACCCGCCAGGATCCCCGGCACGAAAGGATTCGGCATCGTGCAGGCCGGGGTTCCATCCTTCCACCGCAGCCCATTCGACCGACAATGCTACGTCGTCGGCCGCCATGTTGCGCACGATAAAATCACCATGCTCGTCCGGGTGCATCACGATTGCCTCGCCCACTGCTCCTGAAGAATAGCGGCCGCCGCCGTGGCCGCCACCTGGCAGCCGAGGACGATATGTTCCTCAGCCGTATCTTCGATAAAGTCGTGGCTCACGCCGCCAATGCTCGGCACAAACATCATGCAGGCCGGCATGCAACGCGCGATCACCTGCGCATCGTGCGCGGCCCCGCTCGGCATGCGCAGCCATTGCCCCGGCGCGACGGCATCGGCGGCACTCGCGAGATGCGCCGCGAGCGCCGCGTCCATCGTCACAGGCTCCATAGGCTCATCAACGCTCGTCAGTTCCACATTCAGAGGACCTTGCGCATTGAAGTCCCGCACGAGCGCCACAAGCGTCTCTTCCATCGCCTGCAGGCGCGCGGTGTTCGCGTCGCGGAATTGCAGGTACATGTCGGCCCCCCCCGGCACGACGCTAAGCGAGCCCGGGTCGAGGTCAATGCGTCCCACGGTCCATACGGTATCGGCATCCGCGAGTTGCGCGAATGCGTCGTTCATCTGCGGGATAAAGGCGACCAGCGCCGCGCCGGCATCGCGCCGGATCGACATGGGCGTGGTGCCGGCATGATTGCGTTGCCCCGTGAAACGCAACCGCAGTTCGCGAAGCCCGACGATCGTGGTGACCACGCCGATGGATTTCCCAGCGGCTTCGAGCCGTCCGCCCTGCTCGATATGCGGCTCAAGGTAAGCAACGTGCCGGCCTTGCTCGAAGCGGGCGCGCGGCAGACCGGCAAGACCGGCGGCTTCGAGCACGTCCTGAAGGTGCTGGCCTTCCCGATTCGCTGCACGCCGGATCGACTCCTCAACGGGCTCGCCAACGAAACTGCGGCTACCGAGCAAGCCGGAAAAGGTCCCCTCTTCGTCGATCCATGACGCCACGTCGACCGCGAGATGACTCGTCGTGTCGTTTTCAGCCAGCGCGCGAGCGATCTCCAATCCATAGATGACGCCCATCGCGCCGTCCAGCCAGCCGCCAGTGGGCTGCGTGTCGGTATGAGAGCCGATCACGAGCGCGGGCCCACTTTTGCGCGAGCGGCCGAATACAGTCCCCACACCATCGATGACGGCATCGAGACCCGCCTCCGCCATGCGCCCAGCGAGCCAACGGCGCGACTCAAGGTCCACTGGCGAAAGCGCGAGGCGTACAACGCCGGGGCCTGTGGCGCCGAAGTTGCGCAGGCGCTTGAGATCGGTCAGTAACCGGTCCGGATCGATCTTCACCACGGTTTGATCTCCTTCGATCGTTCAGATTCACACATGTCGTCCGGGCTGCTATCCAGCGTATATTCACCGGACCCGCGGCCCTATGTTTCGGACCTTCACCATCAGCCTTCGTTGGCAGTCTTCGTTCTTATCGCATCTATCGATAGCGTGTTTATCGTGCAAGCGCCCGGAAATCGCTCGGCGACATGTCATACGCACGGCGAAACGCGCGATTGAAGTCCGACGCGCTATTGAAGCCTACGCCATAAGCAATCTCGACGATCGCTTTCCCCGGGTATCGGTGTAATTCATCGGCGGCCTCGCGCAGCCGGCGATTGCGAATATAGGCGGCCAATCCACCTTCGGGTTCGAAGAGACGATACAGCGTGGGCCGTGAAAGTTGCGATGCAGCGAGCACGCTCTCCAGCGTGAGATCCATCTGCCCCAGATTGGCTTCGATGTAGCGGCGCGCCGTCGAGAACATAGCGGTGCGAGCAGCCGCGCGTGCATTGCCGGTTAGACGCGCCTCCTTCCCGAACGCCGCCGCAATCAACAACGCACAGGTGTACATCGCGCTATGCGCTTCCTGCGCATTCATCTTGTGCAGGTTCTGGCCAAGATTGGCGAGATGGCCTGGAATCATCTGCGCGAGCGGCGAGTGGTATTCGATCATGCTGCCATGAATCGATTCAGCTTCCGGCAAGACGGATTCCACCAGCGAACGCGGCAGGAAAAGCGCCTGCACTCGGCACGCACTGCGCGTCATATGCATCGGCTGGTTCATATCCAGCGCGAGAATGCCCGGCCTCGTTTGCAACGCCTTGCGCTTCGGATACAGACCTGCTCCGGTCTCGATGCTGCCTTCCACGACCACATGAAAGACAAACTGGCGGACCGAATCGGTGGAAATACGCGCGACGGATCGCGCCTGCGATACCGGATCCGTGCGGCAATCCATGAACGTCAGATCGGCGGCCGTGTAACTGTCGATCGCGCCGCTGAAGCCATCGGCCAGTTGCCGGCGCGAAATCGGCACATCGAGAAAGTGGCCCAGGCGGTCCCGCCACGCAGGCAACTGCGCGCGTGGCGCTTCGTGGTGCGTATCAAAGTGGGTGTAAATGCAAGCCGCAGGAGCCGCGTCCCGGGCCTCGGAATCGGTCGTCAAGGCTTTCCCCCGCCAGTTCTGTTGTCAGCGCATGATAGCCGCAGGCGGGGGAAATTTTCGCAAATGTCGCTAATTTGCGACCGATCCGGACTTCATGCGAAACGGCAGAAACAGCTATTTTTCCGATCGCCAGTGACTCGCCGCGAGGCGATCTGCAAGGGCGTCCGCCAGCATTGATGCCCGTGCTGCGACAGACGCCCAAATCCGCGGCAACGCTCAGAAATTTGTGAAGAAGGCCCGCGCAGCAACCATGCAGAACGACGCGACCAGTTCACCGTGATAGGCCTGAAGCACCGCTGAGGCGCCGCCGTCGGTTGCGCCGCCCGCAACGGCCTGATTCGCAAGCGTCGCTTTCGCACTGGCGAAACCCTGTTTGATGGGCGCGTACGGATCATTGGGCCCGGCAATCGGAGAATCCACGTCCAGCACGGACGTGAGCCCTGCCGGCACTTTGGCGTTCTGCCAGTAGGCCTGCTCGATACGTGCGTTGAAGAAAAACACGGTGGGATCCGAGCCGCCGCCGCACAGCAGCACCGGCGCTCGCGGCACCCAGTTGCGCAAGTCATTGCGCTTGAACGCCTGGCGCAACGGATGCATAGGATTTGCCGCGGGCGTCAACGCAACCGTCGTGTTGGGAAACGCGCCATCGGGATTGGCCTCGGCGTCTTCCAGAAGACTCAGCCGATACGCGTTGCGCACGAGATTGGCTTTGCCGAATCCGGCAGCGAACAAAGGCGTTAGCGAGGGCGGGGTGAGGGGTGGCGACGTCGGCGGCGTCATCGACGCATATTGCGGTGCGGGAGGAACGCTGCTGAAGAGTTGCGCCGAGGGCAGTTTCCCCTGAGCGAACAACGTATTGAGAGGCTGCAGGCTTGGCAGCAGATTCTCAATGCCAGGGGCGTAGGCCGCTTCATAGAAGTCGCCAGGTTTGCGATAGATGTTCTCGTAGGCATGCTGATATCCCGTCACGATCAAAGTCGTGAACAGTGTCGAACCCAGGTTGACCTCGCCTTCGACGAGCGCGTCCGCGGTGGCGGCGAGCGCATACGGACCCGATCCCGGCGCGGATGCCGTGACTTTGACGCCAGCCGCCTGCAACGCACGATGCGTCGCCAATGCCACGAAGCCGCCTTGCGAATAGCCGGTGACAAAGAGCTTGCCGTTCTCGCGCGCCCCGCTTCCTGGTTTCGCTTCACTCAGTGCAACCCGCGCCGCCCGAAGCGAGTCGATCACATCGGCGGATTGCTGGTCGGCGTTCAGGTAGGGGTGGTACGTGAGATCGGAGCCGGCGTAGCCCGCGTAGTTAGTCGCCACCACGATATAGCCCTGCGCCGCGTACATGGCGGCAACGCTGATCCCTTCCCCGGCGCCGTCACCGTTGCCTGGATCCGTTTGCGTGATATCGGCGATGTTGTAGTTGCGATACGCGGTCGTGCCGTGCGCGTAGAGCATCAGCGGACGCGGCCCGCTACATGCCGCCGACCGGCCGGCCGGCATCATCAGCGCGCCGCTGGCGGTGGTGGGCTCGCCCGCGCCGCCGATGGTCCGGTAGCGGAAAGTCACCATTTCCACGCCGCAAGCAGGCGTGCCGGCGATCTGCGCGAGTTGCTGGCCGGATGCGTTCGACGCAAGCAATTTTGAAAACGCCGCGGCGCTGAGCCGTAGCGTGACGCGATGATCGAGTAGCCGGCCGCGGGCATTGCACTCCTCATCGCAACTGGAGCCGGCTTGCACACAAGCACTGACGCCCAACGTGAAACAGGTCAGCAGCACGAGGGTCGTGTTTCGCATCGCAACAGGCATGTGAGGCTCCGTCTTGTTGGTATTACGGCGATTGGGCTGCCTTACAGAGTGAGACGAGTATAGGTAAACAGAGTGGCGCACCGCCAGCCTCCAGTGCGCACCAGCGGCGCCGACGCCCTATCGCTCAGCGATACGGTGCCGGCCGGCGGCCAGGCTCGCGGACGCTGGCGTCCACCTTGCAATGTGGGTTTGAGCTTGCCTGTTACTTCCAGAGCGTGCGGCCGAAGAACGTTAGCGTGCGGTCCCAGGCCTGCTGCGACCAGACCGGATCGAACTGGGTCTTCGCGATACGGCCCGGCCCGACGGCGGTTTCGTTCGCGAACGCATGATGCGCGAGATAGCGATGAAACTCGACATCGACATCGGCCGCGGAGAGCTTGGCTTCCAGTGCGTCGACCGTTCCAACCGGGAAGAATTCGTCTTGCGTAGCCCAGTGACCGAGAACCGGAACCTTGATTTTCGAGGCATCGATATACTCGAGCGGAGGAAAGCCGTACCACACCACGCCGGCCGACACTTCAGGGATATTGCATAGCGCAAGCAAAGTAAGCGCGCCACCCATGCAATAGCCGGTCACGCCAACGTTCGCCGAATGCTGCTTCAGGTACTGAACGGCACCCCGAACGTCCTGGGCGGCGGCGTCGCCAAAGTCGAGCCCGCTCATCAGGTGGTGGGCCTCTTCTTCCTCAACCGTCGATTTGCCGCGGTAGAGATCGGGCACCAGCGCCAGATAGCCGGCCTGCGCGAGCCGGTCCGCCACGCCGCGAATCTGGTCGTTCAAACCCCACCACTCCTGAATCACCACGATGGCGGGCGCGCCCTCCGGCTTCTCTGGCCTGGCGAGATAACCCTGAACTTCCTTGCCGTCAGGGCGGTTAAACGTGATCATCGATCCTGTGGTCCGTTTCATCAGTTGCTCCTCGAGGTAGACGAAGCCGCTAGCATAGCGCCAGTGTGTGGCAGTCTCCACGCGGCAACTATTGAAGTTGGCCAAAGCAATCACTCGAACTCATACTGCGCTTACTCGTCGTTTCCGGTTCAAGCCACTCATGTTCGCCCTCAATCACATTGATGGAATCCGCCGATCCAGATCACGTGGCGGTATCAAACTGTCTGCAGCGCTCTCCCTCATTGCCGTCGCGTTGTTGAGCCCGGCCTTCGGCAGCGCCACCGCACCCGATACATCGGCTGTGGCGGCGCACGCCGCCCCCACTCACGTGCGGATTCTTCGCATCTCCGGAGACGTTGTGCGAGAGGGCCGGTGGGCCTTTCTCATCACCGCGCTGAACCACACGGTACCGACCTACGGCCCGTACGTCATAGACGACTATTTTTCGCCGATGTCGGCTCAGCGCGAGGCCGACGAGGTGATCTCGGGCCGCGTGATCAACGTCGTGGCGAGCGAGCCCGGACACCCGGAACTCGACGCAGCGGCGATTCCGGTGCCGATTCCCATCGACCGTGGCCTGCTGGGCTATCGGGTGGCGCTCATCAATCAGGGCGAGCAGGCAAAGCTCAACGCGATCCACGACCTCCAGGGTCTTCGCACGCTCAGCATCGGTCAGGGTCAGGACTGGGGCGACGTGCCCGTATATCGCCTCGCCGGCGTTCCACTCGTCACCGCAAGCCGCTACGAGCTGCTTTTTATGATGCTGGCCGACCACCGCTTCGACATTTTCCCGCGCGGCGTGGTGGAGATCACGCATGAATTGAAGGCTTTTCAGGCCAGCTACCCAAATATGAGAATCGATTCTCATCTGCTGATCCGATACCCGTATGCCCAGTTCTTCTACGTCAGCAAAACCGAGCCGCTGCTGGCGAGACGGATCAGAGACGGCCTCGAGGCCATGCTGAAGGACGGGAGCTTTGAGGCGCTGTTCCGTGAACACTTCGCGCAAGGAATCGCCGATCTGCACCTCGAACGCCGTGTGCTGATCGAATTGAAGAATCCCTCTCTCCCGCCATGGGTGCCATTGGATCGCAAAGAACTCTGGCTCGATCCATTCGACGGGAAAAAGCGGGAGGCAAGCGGGAATTGATTCGGAAGACTATAGAAGCTAAGGATTTCCTGACCAGAAAATCAGGGAACCAGCAGCCCACAGTCCGGACTGTCTGACGGCGGCGCCTGGGCAGGGCGTTTAAAGTGGTTCATCACACACCGTCGCCGGACCACCGTCATGACCGACTACTTTTTGCCGTGCAAAGAAACAGTCAAACGCATCGACGAGCTGTGCACAGGTCTATTTGAGCTTTGGTGTGAAGAAAGAAAACGGGTACCGCTTGCCTATCTTTTGCACTGCTGGCCGCTCACCGGTCACGATCTGCCTGCGATCAAGCGTCTGGCCGACGCCATGTCGGATTTGTGTCAGTTTCAGGCGGGGAAAATCACTAAGCGTGAGTGGAGCATGATGCGCGAATTAATCGGCAGTGCCCGCGAAATTGTTGGAGAGCCTGTGCCACGTGGCGCGGCTACCGCGAATGGCGTTGGCATCACGTGGATGCGAGCACGGCTCGCAAACGCAGCGGATCAGGTGTCGGCGGTTGCAGTAGCAGATATCCTCGCCGGCCCCTTATAGACCGCAATTCCGCCGCGAGTGCAGAATACAGATATAAAAATCACTGCACTCGCGGGGAAATATGGCGGTGAATAGCTTTGGCTCACTCTTTGCCACGCCCGGCCGATTCAGGCACAGCGTGGTTTTCCGGCTATTGGCTACCGTGCTGCTGTTCAGTTGCGCGGTCACGCTATTGCTGAGCGCACTACAACTCTATCGCGACTATAGCCGCGGCGTCGAACTGATTGAAACCCGTCTATCAGACATCGACAGAAGCAATCGCGACAGCCTTGGCGAGGGTTTGTGGCAGCTCAATCGCACTGAACTTCAACTTCAACTGAACGGCATCTTGCGACTTGCCGACATGTGCGCCGCCGAGGTTCGCGAGACCGGTTCGAGCGGCACGCCGATGGTGGTGACAGCTGGCCAGCGCATGACGGGCGCCGTGATATCCCGCGAATTCCCGATCTTTTATTCTATCCACGGGACTCAGCAGAAGATCGGCAGCCTCTATGTACAAGCGACGCTTGCGAACCTCTATCATGCACTGACGCAAACCGCGCTGGTCATTCTGGTCAGTCAGGCCACCTATACGTTCATCGTTGCGCTGTTCACCATCTACATCTTCTCGCGCCTCGTTACGCGGCATCTCGCCACGATTGCCCGCCTGGTCGGCGAATACGATTTCCGTGCGGCGCCGAAGCCGTTCGTCCTGCCGCGCCGCCGGCCGAGCCGGCCGGACGAACTCGATCGCGTGGTCACCGCGTTCAACAGCATGGGCGCGCGGCTGCACGACGCTTATCTCGCCGAGCGCGATGCCACCGCGCAGCGGGAAGCGCGACATCTGGCCGAAGCCGCCAACCGGGCCAAGAGCGAGTTCCTCGCGAACATGAGCCATGAACTGCGTACGCCGCTGAACGGTATCCTCGGTTATGCGCAGATTTTGCTGCGCGACAGCAACCAGAGCGAGCGTCAACGCAACGCGGTCGAAGTTATCCACCGTAGCGGCGAGCATCTGCTGACGCTGATCGACGATACGCTCGATTTCGCGCGTATCGAAGCCGGCAAGCTGCGCATTGAGATGAGCGACGTATCCCTGCCGGGCGTCCTCGATACGATCCGCGACATCATCGGCGTGAAGGCGGAGCAGAAGCGTCTGCGATTCCTGTGCGAGTCAGCCGCCGACCTGGGCTGCGCGGTGCGGGCAGATGAGCGCCGCTTACGGCAGGTACTGCTTAATTTGCTGGCGAATGCGGTCAGATTCACGGACGCAGGATGGGTCAGTCTGCAAGTCACCCGAACACCTGCGGGCGCGGTGCGCTTCTGCGTACGCGATTCGGGTATCGGCATCCCCGCCGACAGGCTCAGCGCGATATTCGAGCCTTTTGAGCAAGCCGGTAGCCCCGAACGGCGCGCCGGCGGCGCAGGGCTCGGTCTCGCGATCAGCCAGCAGTTCGTACGTGCAATGGATGGCGAAATCCGCGTAGAAAGCGAGGTGGCGCACGGAAGCGCTTTCTGGTTCGATCTCGCGCCGGCCGTTGTCGACGCGTCCGCAGCACGCGCCGACCTGTCCACCCCTGCCGCGCGGCGCGTAACCGGCTATACCGGCCCGCGCCGCAAAGTGCTGATGATCGACGACGAACCCGTCAATCGGGCCGTGGCAATCGAATTTCTGGAACAACTGGGCTTCGACGCTGTGGAGGCCGCCAGTGGACATGAAGGACTCGCGAAGGCGCGCAGCGAGGCGCCGTCGCTCATCATGACCGACATCCTGATGCCGGAAATGGACGGACTCGAGACGACGCGCAGATTGCGTCGATTACCGGGACTGGGCGATATTCCGATCATCGTCGTGTCGGCGAATCCTTCCTGGAGCGACGAGAAGCGAAGCACCGACGCAGGCGCAAACGCTTTCCTTTCCAAACCGATCGACTTCGACCGGTTGCAAACCCATCTGGCGGACTTACTGGCGCTGGAGTGGACTTACTCGCCGGTGACCCGCCCGCCGCAATCTGAAACATCGCGAACGCCCTCTTACGTGTTGCCCGAGGTGTTACCCGATGATGAGCTCGACAACCTGCATCGTCTCGCCCGTCTGGGCGATATGCGCGCCATTGCCGAATGGGCCGACAGGATGGCGGCGCTCGACGAGCGCAATCTGGCCTTGGCAACGGAGTTGCGCGCGCTCGTGAAAGGCTATCAGTCAAAAGCTATTCTGCTGCTCGTGGAGGAACATCTCGAGAGGAAGCACCAGCGATGAATGACGATTGGCCGCACATTGAAGAACGGGAGCGCGCCCAGCGCGGGCATAATCGTCCCTATTCACGTCCCGCTCAGGACCGAGAAAAACACATGATAAAAATCCTCATTGCAGACGACCATGCGATCGTGCGAGGTGGCCTGAAGCAGATCATCGCAACCACCACCGACATGATCGTTGCCGACGAGGCGGCCGAAGGCGCCGAAGTGCTCGATAAACTACGCGCCCGGTGTCCGGACCTGTTGCTGCTCGATATGACGATGCCGGGAATTAGCGGCATCGACCTGATCCGGCGCATCAGGACGGAGTACACCAGCCTGCCGGTGCTCGTGCTGAGCATTCACAACGAGGCCCAGGTCGTCTCGCGCGCATTGCGCGCTGGTGCAACCGGCTACCTCACCAAAGATAGCGACCCGGAGATCCTGCTTACCGCGATTCGCAAGCTGGCCGAAGGCGGACGATTCATCGATCCGAAGCTGGTGGACTCGATGATCTTCGGCACGCATTCCGGTGACACCCCACCGCACGACATTCTGTCCGATCGTGAATTCCAGGTGTTGCAAGCCCTGGCTGGTGGAAAGAGCATCAACGACATCGCCGAAGCGTTCTCGCTCAGCGCGAAGACCATCAGCACACATAAAATGCGCCTCATGCAAAAACTGGGACTCAACAATAATTCGGAATTGATTCGCTACGCGATCAGACATCACATTAGTACGGAATAGAACTCAACTAAGGAAATCCCTACACGAATATCAGGATGCCCTGATGCATGAATTCGGTGACGACCGACCGACAAATTTTTTTGACGGCCTTATGCTTGGCTCATGCTTTTGGTTTATGATCACTCCCCAGCGAACTTGGCCCATTAAAAGATAAATCTGTGCCACGCTGCCATGCCAACGCATAGTTAAACTTGGTACGCGGGAAAAAATGCCCGCGCCTGGCACCATCACCCGTAAGTTTGACTGACTACCGTCTCTCAGGTTCTGGCATGCAATCCTCGGACGCCAGAGTCTTTCCGGCCGACACAATGTGTCGGCTTTTTTTTGTCAATTACTGCCAGAGACTTCCAGAAAAAACTTTCATCTAATTGATTTTTCAAGTCTTTTAATTGAAGAGAAGAATAAGATCTCCCGCAAACCTTTGCGGGATTAAACCCTGTGCCTTTATACAGGCTAGATGGCGAGTACTATCACGACCGACAGACCGAGACGGCGGAATCGGGAGAAAAAAGGTTGATTAATTTTCTCGCATAAGATACCCGAAGTCTATTTGTATGAACAATAGGCAGATGTCGATTAGGACGAAGCTGGAGGCACATCGGTACGCTTCAGAAATTGTGGCTCCCTGCGCCATTGAGTGGCCTGCTCGAACGCATAACCCAGTGCCAGCAACCGTGCTTCGCTCCAGGCGGGTCCAACAAACGACAAACCAACCGGCAAACCACGCACTTGCCCCGCCGGCACTGTCAGATGCGGATAGCCGGCCACCGCGGCTGGCGTTGAAAAGCCGCCGTTATTGCTGTCACCGTTGATGAAGTCGGTCAACCATGCGGTCCCGCCCGTCGGCGCGACGATCGCGTCCAAGTCATGCTGACGGAGCACGCGGTCCAAACCTTCGTCACGCGATTGCGTGCGGCAAGTTGCCAGCGCGCTTTTATACGCATCGCTATCGAGACCACCCAGGGCTTCAGCCTGAGTGAAGAGTTCCTGGCCGAAGTAAGGCTGTTCGCGATTGAGATGCGCGTTGTTGAAAGCGAGCAGATCGGCGAGATTGCGAACCTGTGCATGCGGCGCGAACGTGTCGAGCCACAGCGGCAGATCGTGCTTGAATTCATGCAGCAAGACGGACAACTCTTCCTTGTCGTAACTGACGCGCGGCAGATCGACCGGATCAATCACTTCGGCGCCGAGCAGCCGCAGTTGCGCGATCGCCAGTTCGATCTGCTGGTCGACTTCGTCGTGCCCTGTAAAAAACTCTCGCGCGACGCCAATCCGGGCGCCTTTCAACGCGTCCTTGTTCAGCGCGCGAACATAATCGTCCGGTGCAGGTGCTGTCGACGTTTGCGGATCACGCGCGTCCGTTCCTGCAATTGCCGAAAGCAGCAACGCCGCGTCGTGGACCGATCGGGTAATCGGACCGGGCGTGTCCTGCGTGTGTGAAATCGGAATGATGCCGTCACGGCTTACCCGTCCGACGGTCGGCTTGAGTCCTACCACCCCGCAGATCGACGCAGGTGACACAATCGATCCGTCTGTTTCGGTGCCGATCGCCATTGCCGCCAAACCCGCGGCGATCGCCGCCGCGGAGCCGGAGCTCGATCCGCTCGTATTCCTGTCCAACGCATAGGGGTTGCGCGTCAGCCCCCCGCGCGCACTCCAGCCGCTAGTCGAGCGCGTGGAACGGATGTTCGCCCATTCACTCAAATTCGTCTTTCCGATGATGACCGCACCCGCTTCACGCAGACGGCGCACGAGGTCGGCATCGCGGGTTGCGCGAACGCCGTCGAGGGCAAGCGAACCTGCCGTTGTTGCCATCCGGTCGCCGGTTGCAATGTTGTCCTTAATAACGACGGGCACGCCATGCAACGGGCCACGGCGCACGCCCTTGCTGCGCTCGCCGTCCATCGCGGCCGCGATCCGCATGGCATCGGGATTCAGTTCGATCATGCTGCTCAAGCGCGGGCCACGCCGGTCGATCGCTTCGATACGGCCCAGGTAGTGGCGCGCGGCCTGCGTGGCGCTCATATCCCCGCCCGGTATGAACGCAGAGCGTTCGACGGGTGCCGATGCCGATGAAGTGGCGCCGGCGCCTTTTGACAATAACCCGGCGGCTAACAAGCCGAATGATTCAAAGAATCTGCGTCGTCGCATGGGGAAGGTTGAATTGAGGTTTGTCGTGGGGTTCCGCGAGGCGTGACATGTTGGCCACGCGGTCCATGTATGCGCGGGTCCCCACAGGCACCGCACAGCGCCGACGCCCCCTTCAAGTCAGCCGATCACGGCGTCCAGCGATAAACAATCATACTGGACCCGTTGTAGTTGTCTTTCGTGATCACATACTCACCGGCCGATCTAAGGTATGCCCTGAGGCCATACATCGAATCCACGTCATTGCCCACATCCACCGTACCCGCACTCGAATTGATCAGCGTCGTATCGAGGTTGCCTGTCGTGAGATTGAAGGCGTCGATGTTGGGCACCGTATGCACGTAACCGACGAAAAGATAATTCCCGGCTGCCGTGATCGACTTGGGATTGGCACTGGTGAGGGTGATCACCGGATTGGGCTTCGTCGTGTTGCCCGCGCTCCAGCCGTGATACACCTCGATCCTCGATTGTATCGCCGTCCAGTCCCAGCTCCCGGCGATGCCTTGCGCGAGAATCATGGTGTCACTCTCCGGCAGATAGATGATGCGTGTCAACGGCCGGATGCTCTGCGGAATGGAGATGGCGATTCCCGGCCCCCATGTCGGCTTGCCCTCACCATCGAAACTGGTCAGCGGGTAGTGATAAATGTGGTTCGTCCTGTCCAGACCGGCCCATACGTCTCCCCGGCTATCGATGCAAAACCCGCCTGTGACCGATAGCGTCGTATTGAATGCGGTGCCCGGAATCGACGCATCCGGAATAGCGATGTAGCCGCTCGCCGGATTGAAATGGAAGAAGTAAAAGATGCCCGGATTCTGGCCCGATGCGACGAGTATCCGGTTTCCGCCGACGCTGACGAGCTGACCGAAATGCTCGTCGCGCTGGGTATCGTTCATGTTGAGGCGTGGATCGGACGGATAGCTGAACGGGTCGACGGTATTCGCAACAAACGTGCCGCCAGCAGTGCCGGTGTAAATGTTGGTGCCGCTATAGAAGTAAGTGGCGTCCGTAACCGGGTCTGGCGCTGCGACCGCCTCGAAGTTGAGGGACTGAAGCTTCCATTGCAGGACGCCGGCACTGTTATACGCGTGAATGTCGGTGCCGCCATTGCGGCCGAGGTCCCAGCCTCCGCCCCATGGGTTGTTGAGCACATACAGGGTGCCGGCTGCGTCTTTGCCGATGCCGGTAACACGCGTGAAGCGCTTGTCGCCGACCTGGCCTTTGATGCCTGTGGTGGTGTCGAGATATCCGCCCTGAATACCGAACGTGCCGACCGGGGTCGGCGCACCCGAGACGTTGTAGAGTTTGATATTCATGTCGGGACCCTGATCGCCAACCATGAGCTGTCCCGACGATGCGTCAAAGTACAGCGCGGACGGTCGCGAGGCCGCAGGCATCTGGATGGTGTTCAGCAGCGCGCCGGCCGCACTGAATTCGACGACTGTGGCCGCGCTTTGCTGCGCGACCCAGAGATTCCCCGCGCCATCCAGAGCGAGTGCACCGGGACTCGATACGCTGATGTCCTGCTGCCACGCGCCGTCAGTGGTGTAGACCCGCACGCGATTGCCAAAAAGGTCGCTCGCATAAAGGAGAGAACCGGTTGTTGCGAGTCCGGTGATGACATCGGCCCGCTTGACGGCGTTCCACGTACTCACGGGAATGAGGAGATCGCGTTTCTGAGTCGCGCGGTTGTACCGCCCTACCGCCCCGCTGCCGTACACGGTGCTGTACTGCAAGGCGGCGAAGATCGACGTGGCATTCCCCGTGATGGCCCCACCCTGAAACTCGCTGTTGATTCCGATGGATCCGATGCTCTTGCCGTTCTGGTATATCGCAACGCCGCCTTCGTTTTCATCCCATAGGGAAGCCGTGTAGATCACGCCTTCGGGCGCGACCCACATCGAGCGCGCGCCGTTGCCTACGTGCGTAGCAAGGGTGCCGAATGTATTCGCCAGCCAGTCGGTGGTGTATTGCGCCTGACACACTGACGCAATCACGGTGATCAGTACGCCAAGCAGTGCAGCACGAATTCGTTTTTTAACCATGGGTGATGCTCCCCTGACAGTTGTTCCTCGATAACATAAATCACCGTAAATCATCGAGTGAAACGTGATAAATGCAGCAAGCATATGTTTGCCGGCCATTCGCAAATTCGCGAGTATCGCTCAGGTTATTGCTATTGCGTATCGAATAAAATTCTGAAAAAAAACATAATTAATTACTGCGGAAGACCGCGACCATCCTTGCAGAGAGCGTTGCGCGGTATTGATTTGATCTGAAGCGATTCGAGATAGAGTCTCGCGCTCCCGATGTCAGTGAATCAAACGCTGATGCATTTTCGCCATGGCGAATGAAAAACATGTGATTGCGCCAGACATTTTTCAGAACGATGCTTGTCACCCGCTGCGCATATCTATCGGAAAATGGCCTGGCAATCCGATGTCTGCGGCCTGGTACGTGGCGCCGGCATGCTTCGTGAACTTCCGCGCGCTTGCCCTATTCAGGAAGCGGTCCGTCAGAGCCTGACCGAGTCCGGTTTCAGCATGTCCATAAACGCCCGGACCTTGGCGCTCAGCAATCGGCGCGAACTATAAAGTGCCCAGATTTCCACGGGCGAACCCGCCTCCGCACCCCAGCAAACAAGCCGTCCCGTCTGCACATCCTGCTCGACCAGCAAGCGAGGCAGGAGCGCCGCGCCCACGCCCTGCAACACCGCCTCGCGCACCATCAATAGCGATGACATCCGCAGCACCGGTATCGGCTTGATGATCCTCACACCACCGCCTTCCGTCCGTATGTTCCAGAGCACGCCGGACGGGGCCGCGATCGACATGACCGCCGGCACCTGCAACTCGTCTGCTTCGCTTGCAGCCACCGACGGTATCGACATGGCCGGCGAAGCGACCACGAGGCGCTCGTCACCGAGAATGCGCCGCCCTACGAGCTGCTCGTCATGCGATGGATCGATGCGGATCACGAGGTCGTACCCGTCCTCTACCGGATCCGAGACACGGTCTTCTGCAATGACTTCGAGCTCGACCTGCGGATAGGCGAGCGCAAAACGCGCGGCGATCCGGCACAGCACGACATGTGCGAAAACGACCGGCGCGCTGATACGCAACCGCCCACGCGCAACGGGTGCACGCGACGCGACCGCTTCACCCGCCTCCTGAATCTCCGTCATGAGCCCCCGCGTGCGCTCGTGGAGTGCCAGACCTTCCTCGGTCAGACGCAGCCGGCGCGCGCCCCGCTCGATCAGCCGCACACCGAGGTCCTCCTCCAGCTCGGCCACACGCC
Organism: Paraburkholderia sediminicola; assembly: GCF_046026855.1. Lineage (GTDB taxonomy): Bacteria > Pseudomonadota > Gammaproteobacteria > Burkholderiales > Burkholderiaceae > Paraburkholderia > Paraburkholderia sediminicola_A. Next base: position 71,155 of record NZ_JAQQET010000005.1, read on the forward strand.
GCGAGAGCGTGGCCTTGGGACGGTCGAGCGCGCGACTGGCCGGCCCGAAGCCGCCGTGCAACGCGACGGCATTGAAATCCGCCAGCGACGTCAAATCCATGATCGTTCCATATACGAGACAAGATGTCTTGATTCTGGCACTTTCGGCCACTCAATGGAACGACTATTGTTCGTCTCATGGACTAACCCGGTCCACTCAACCCCAGGAGAAAATCATGGCAATCCTCGTAACTGGCAGCACAGGCGTGATCGGCAAGCAGGTTCTCGACCATCTGAACGGCAGCGGCGCCGAAGTGCGGGCACTGACCCGCTCGCCGGAGAAAGCGCAATTCCCCGACGGCGTCACCGCGGTCAAGGGCGACCTGTCCGATATCGACGCAGTGCGGCGCGCAATGAATGGCGTCAGCACCTTGTTCCTGCTGGCCCCCAACGCCGCGGACGAACTGACCCAGGCCCTGCAGACGCTGAGCGTGGCGCGGGAGGCCGGCGTGAAAGGCATTGTTTATCTGTCGGTTTTCAAGGGCGCGGAGTACGTCGACGTGCCTCACTTCACCGGCAAGCACACGGTCGAGCGCATGATCGAGCACGACGGCCTGCCGGCGACGGTGCTGCGCCCCGCCTATTTCATCCAGAACGACATCAGGCAGAAAGACTCGCTGCTGACGCACGGTGTCTACGGCATGCCGATTGGCAGCAAAGGGATTTCGATGGTCGATGTCCGCGATATCGGCGAAGCCGCGGGACGTGAACTCCTGCGCCGCGAGCGCGCCGCCAACGCACTGCCGCGTGAAACGTACGAACTCGTGGGTCCCGACGCGCTGACTTCGGACACCATCGCTGCGATCTGGGCCGAGGCGCTGGGCCGCCCGGTCCGCTACGGCGGCGACGATCTCGACACCCTCGAACAGCGTCTCAAGGCAGTCGCGCCGGGCTGGCTCGCCTACGACATGCGCCTGATGATGCGCCGGTATCAACAGGACGGCGCGGTCGCTTCGAAAGCCGAAGTGGATCGCCTGGCTGCGCTGCTCGGGCGGCAGCCAAGATCCTATCGGGACTTCGCGATTGCAACCGCCGCCGCGTGGGCGAAGGGCTGACGTGCACCGATCTCTGTTCAGGATCCGAGGGCGGCCTTGATCGCACGCGCCGCCGCATCCAATGCTTTGGCCGTGACAAGTGGCGCGCGGGGGATCGCGTTGCCTGCTGCGGCGCTCGTCGCGCGCGCCGCTTGATCCGGATACGAGGAAAACTTGACGATCGTGATGCCGGCTTTTGGATTCACGAGAATCGACTGGCCAAATCGTCCGCCGGCCGCGAATGATCTGTCATCGTCGTTCACCTGGTACCAGTAGTCGTGATAGGAATAGCCGGGCCGTCCCACGGCAAGATTGCCCTTCGCGAACGCGCCGGCGTTGTCAGTGGGTTTCAAGGCAAGACGAATCGACGAAACCGGGAACAGCGTTGAAGCGCCGGCCGCCCCTTTGCGCATTAATTCGCCGAAGCGGGCAGCGTCGCGCAGCGTCGTATTGAAGCCGCCGCTTGCCATTTCCGCCCCCGTGCGATCCACGACGACGTCTCCGTCATCTTCGGCGATTTTTTGCCATATCGAACGCGATACCATCTCGCTCCACGATAAACCGGTAATGCGCCGGAGCGCCCAGGCGACCGCTTCCGGCGAGCCATTCTGGTAATACCACACCTCACCCGCTGTCGCATTCGGCGTGGCGTGCGTCACCTTCAGAAAATCGTAGATGCTGTCCGGTGCATCGCTGCGCCGGGGAATGAATCCTACGGCGCCAAAGAGACCCAGATCCGGTGGCAGATCTGCCGGATAACTGACTGACACTTCCATATCGAGGTTCTGCTGCACGGTGGCATCGCCGAATGGGATGCCGGCCAATTCAGGTACGTACGTGGACAGTTTCGCTTCCGGGTCGAGCTTCCCCTCGTCGATCAATTGCGCGGCAATCAGTCCCGTCATCGATTTGGTCATGGAGGCCCACGCGTGAGTCTGATGCGGCGTATAGGAGTTGAAATAGCCCTCGTAGACGATCTTCCCGTCGTGAATGACGATGAAACCATCGGTATAGGTTCGCCGCAGATAATCGCTCAGACTCAATGTCGTTCCATCCACCGTGAACTGCACCTTGTCAGGGTCGAGCGTGGACGCTACGGGCAAAGGCATCGGCACACGCGCATGCTCGACATTGGCCGTCGGCATCATCATGCGCGTGTTGCGCAGCGCCCAGCCAAGGTTGGGAAAGCGCAGGGAGTTCGCCTTGGTTACCAGCTTGTCCGCCGGCGGAGGAAAACCTTGCATGACGCCGAGCTCAACGGGATCCGTGACGGGCGCAGCCATTTGCGAATGCGCGGCTGTCGGCAATATTGTGCCGATGAGCATGGCGGACATCGCAACGCGCAAGCGGATTGTCGAAGCCGACGAAAGTGTGCTGATGTTCATACTTTTTCTCTTGATGAGCGGTTTTGCAAATTCATCGTTGTCGTTATCGCCTTCGCAGCAGCAAGGCTCGACATAACACGATACGAGGTTTCTCAACGCCATTAGAGCGACGGCCCGGAAACGCGGACGAAATTCTCCACAGTCTTGACGCCGTCGACTTGCCTTGCGGCATCCGCAGCCAACGAGACCTGCTCGTTGTCGGTGACCGAGCCGTTTAGCGTGACATGCCCGTCGCGAACCTTGACGAGAATGCGGGCCGCGTTCAGTCCGCGGGTCCTTTCGAGCGCGGTGGCAATGCGATGGGCAAGCTTCCTGTCCGCCGCTTTCGAAGCCTTCGTGGTAGCGACTGTGGAGGCGCTGTGTGCCATTCCGTCTGCCGAGGCGGGCGCGGACTGCGCCATTGCATTGCCAGCGCATGCGACAAGCGCCGCGGCAAACAGGGTACGCAGGCTTAGGTGCGGGTTAATCATGCGATTCCTTCGGTCAATGTGAACAAATAGGGGATATGAACGCTCATCACGTCGCCGCGAATGCCTAGAAGCGAGTCATCAACCCGACTGAAACGCCGGTCAATCCATGGCCGCCAGGATTGAGGCCAAGGGCCGTGATGTTGGCAGGGTCATAGCGATAGGCGCCCGAGAAGCCATTGCGATCCACCTCCGCATAGAGCTCGGTCTGCTTGGAAATGAAATACTCGGCGATCGCAAACGTCGTGATCTTGTGGCCGCTGGCAGACTGAACGTTGCCGAGGTCGCTGGCGATATCGTCGGTGAAAGCCGCCGTGACCTGGAACGACGGCGTCACCACCCACACCAGGCCGCCGCCTGGAATCTTGTCACGGCGCCGGGGCGCGCCCGGCGTCGCGCCGGTAACCGTGAGGTCGGCATAGTTCAGGTAAAGGCGCGCCGGCCCGATCTGCAGCGTACCGCCTGTCTGGAACGTTTGCGCCCACTGCGTCGCAGCGGCGTTGTAGGTCTTCTGATAGGACACGCCGCCAAGCGCGGGTCCCCATTGATACATGGCAGCACCGGAGAAGTTCGTACCAGCGCGCGTATTGCCAGCCACGCCGCCTGGCGAATAGCTGGCGCCGAAGCGGAATCCGCCGACCTGCCCGAGGTACTTGATGGTGTTATTGAAGCGCGAATCGAGCGTGAAATAGTTCGCGCTGTACACAACGCCGGGTTCGATTGCGATGGACGACCCTCGCCCGCCACTGGGATCGATGAGAATGCCAAAGTCTTCGTTGGCGTTCAGTTGCCTGCCGAATGTCAAACGCCCGAAATCGCCCGTCAAACCGACAAAGGCCGCCTGAGAAAACAGCGTACCCGAGGTCTTTACCGCGCCAGTGCCGCTGCTGAATGAGCCCTCGAGCTTGAAGATCGCCTTGAGACCGTTGCCTAAGTCCTCTTTGCCGGTAAAGCCGAACTGATTGCCGGCAATGATATTGTTGTTGAAGCCAACTACGCTACCGCCCTTGGCACCATTCGTCCATCGGAGACCACCACCGATGTCGCCGTACAGCGTGACACTCGATTGCGCATAGGCTGCGCCGGAAAGCACACTCATCAGCGTCACATACAAGACCTTCTTCATACGTCTCCTTGATTATTCTATCTATATTAATATGGATAACTAATAAAGCAGTGAACTGTCGCGCATTCGAAGTACGCGACGAGAAACAGTCTTGCTGGTGCCGTCAGCCCCGCTCAGCCAGGTTGAGCTCCGCCGGCACGTGTGTCGTGCCGAGGGCCAGGCGGCGTTGCGAGCGCTGCGGGTCGAGGCAGAAAGCGCAGAGCACGCCGCATCCCAGCAGCACCACGCCGCTCGCGACGCTCGCCTGTTCGAACCCGACAGCAGTCGACCGACCGGCGCCTTCGATCAACAAGCCGGTCACGATCGGCGCGGCGAGTCCGGCGAGTGACGAAAAACCGTTGCTTAACGCGAGAATGCCGCCGCGCTGTGAATCAGGTGTCACTTCGCCGAGCATGGCCGGCCCAATCGAGTACGTCACGAGCGTCATGCCGCTGCCGAGCGTCAGCAAGACGAACCTGAACATCGGTGGGAGACCTGGCCACGCCGTTGAGGCAAGCAGCGCGCCCGCCACGACGAGCGTCACGGTCAGGAAGCCGCCACGCCCAACCCGCGACGGCACGCCGCGCGCCAGCAGGCGCTGGGACAGCCAGGCCAGGCCCAGACTAAGCGGCGCGGTGATCGCCACGAACAACGCGAACATTCGGCCCGCCACCTGCGGTGGGTAACCCATCCCAAGTTGCAACCAGGTCGGCGTCCAGGTGAGCGTCATCGCGAGAATCCAGTTTGCAGCGAAATGCCCCGCGAAAATGCCCAGGACCGTTCGGTCCGTCAGCAGCAGCGCATACGGAACCCGCGCGGTGTGGCCCGATCGCGCCGGACTCGACAGTTTCCCCTCGGCGCCGAACACCAGCCACGCGACGCACCAGAGGCTGCCAAGTACCGACAACGCGAGAAAATTGGCTCGCCAGCCCCAATGGGCGGTAATAGCCGGAATGGTCAGGCCGGCCACCAGCAGGCCGAGCGCGCTGCCCTGGTGAAGTACCGCGACGGGCAGGTTGCGCTTTGCATCGGGAAACCACTTGTAGAGCGCATGCACGGCAACCGGCGACGCAGGCCCTTCGCCCGCGCCAAGCAGGACACGGCACGCGATCACGCTCCAGATCGAACCGGCAACGAGCATCGGCAATTGCAGCACGGTCCATGCGCCGGCCATCAGCAGCAACAGCCATTTTGTCGACGCGCGGTTCGCCGCGAGCCCGCCGAGCACGGCAGAGATCGAGAACAGCCAGTTGAGACTGCCGCCGATCAGCCCGAACTGCGTGGGCGACAGATGAAGCTCGCGCATCATCGGTACGGATACGAGGCCAAGCACGACCTTGTCCAGAAAGTTCACGAGCATCATCAAGGCCAGCATGATCGCGATGGACCACGCCCGCCAGGGTCGATACCGGCTTTGTTCGGTTGCCATTCGGTTTGTCTCCATGATTGTCGGAGCGTCTTTGCGTTCCTGGTATTGTGTTGTCTCAGCCGTCGTGCTGTCCGAGCAGCGGGACAGTGTCGCCGGCGTCGGGCAAACCTGCGGAGAACTTCACGGGAAAGCGCACCGCCATGGATCCGTCGTGAGCGAGTTCGCGGACCATGCCGCGTGCGCGCACGTGCGGATCGAGAAACAGCTCGTTTGCGTCAAGCAGCGGCGACACCGGCAGATCGAAAGTCTCCAGCGTCTCGAGCCATTCTGCAAGCGTGCGCGCGAGGAACAGGTGCGCGAGCAGCGCGTTGACCTCGCGCTTGAACTGCTGTCTGCCGAGGCGCGACGCGAACCGATCGTCCATCAGCGCGGGGTAGTCGGCGCCGAGTGCTTCGCGCAGCGTCAACCAGAATTTGTTTTCCAGAATACCCAGCGCAAGGTAGCGCCCGTCCCGGGTTTCGAAAATGTCGTTCTCGGGCATGACCGTCGGCGATGCCAGGGGCTCCGCCACATAGTCGCGCGACGTCCACGCGGCAGGCGCAGTCCATGCCATCACACAGTCGTGAATCGACACGTCGAGATGCTGGCCACGGCCATTCTGACGTGCGCTGAGAACCGCCACGGCCAGCGCGAGCGCGGCATGACTCGACGCGGCATAGTCCGCGAGGCGAACCCGTGGGCGCGTGACACGGTCGTTCACCTGAACCGGTGTCGACCAGAAGCCGCCGAGCGCCAGATAGTTGAGATCGTGGCCGGGCTGCGCCGAATACGGTCCGGTCTGCCCGAACCCGGATATCGAGCACATGACGAGGCGCGGGTTCACTTTGACGAGTGTGGCGTAGTCGAGTCCGAGCCGCTGCATGACGCCTGGCCGGAAGCCTTCGACGACTGCATCCGCGTCCCGTATCAGATCGAGAAACGTCGCCTTGCCGGTGGCGCTCTTCAGATCGAGCGCGACCGAGCGCTTGCCGCGGTTGAGCTGCGCGAAAACCGCGCTTCCAAGCTGGCGCGCCGGATCGCCCGTGCCTGGCGGCTCGACCTTGATGACGTCCGCACCCAGTTGCATCAGCATTGATGTGGCGTGCGGCCCGGGCAACAACTGACTCAGATCGACAATCTTGACGCCGTTCAGGCATGACCAGTCGGGTTTCATCTGTTTCGTTTCCTTGCAATGGGTGCGGCCTGTGTCACAAGTACTGTGCTGGCCTGTCATGCCGCTGTACCGGCAGGGTCGAGAATCACCCGGGCGATCGTATTGCGCTGGATCTCGCTCGTGCCGGTGAAGACCCGGAACATGCGCAGTTTGCGGAACGTCTGCTCGATCGGATGATGGCGCGTCACCCCGACATTGCCGTGAATCTGCACGGCCTTGTCCGCGATTTCGAAACAGCGTTCCGACACGAACAGCTTGCAGGCAGCAGCCTTCATGCGCAAATCGGCGCCGGCATCGGCGAGCGCGGCCGTTTGCGCAATCATGCTTTCGCATGCCCATAGCGCAGCGGCCATATCGGCGAGCATGTGCTGGATTGCCTGAAAGCGCGCGATCGGGCCGCCGAACTGCCGGCGCGTACGCGCGTAATCGAGCGACGCTTCATAGGCCGCGGTGGCAAGGCCGAGCATCGTCGGACAGTGCAATAGCCGATTAACGTTGATGCGCGACATGCCGAGCTTGAACCCATTGCCCTCGCCGCCGAACACGTTCGCGCGCGGCACGCGAACGTCGACGAAGCGGATGTCCGCATCGATGTGCTGTCCCGACATCGGCACGTATTGCTGTTCCACCGTCACGCCGGGCAGATCGAGATCGACAAGCACCGCGGTGATGGCGGGCGGCGTGGTCGTTGCGTCCGTCACGCACATGACGATCGCGAAGTCGGCGAACGGTGCACCGCTGATGTAATGCTTGACGCCATTGATCACCAGTTCGTCGCCGTCCACGACCGCCGTGGTGGCAATGCTCTGCGCGTCCGAGCCGGAGTGCGGTTCGGTCAGCGCGAAGCAGGTCGACTTCTCGCCGCGAATCACCGGATCGAAATAGCGCGCGAGCTGATCCGCGCTCGCGTACTTGAGCATGTTGCCGACCCGCGGCGGACCACCCAGGTCGCCGAGCACATGCGGCGCGAGCGCGGAACCGGACGCAGCGAGGTCCGCCTTGAGCGCGCACTGCTCGAGAATCGAGAGCCCCTTACCGCCCAGCTGGACGGGCAGGCAGGCCGCATAGTAACCGAGTGCGGCGGAGCGGCGCCATACGCGGCGCAGCGTCTCGCGCGGCCAGACGTCCTCGCTGCCGAGGCCAAGCTCCTGCTCAATCGGCTGCAATTCTTCCGCGACGAAGCGGCGAATACCCTCGCGGATTTCGACGAACGTCGGATTATTCAGGGAATCGAACATAAGCTTCCTCTTCAATTGACTCGACGTGAGACACCGTGCCAGTACTGCTCGCGAACCAGCTTGCGGGCGATTTTTCCGCTCGCGTTCTTGGGCAGATCGGCAACGAAGTTCACGGTACGGGGGAGCTTGTAGTCAGCGAGCCGCGCGCGGCAATGGGCGATGATCTCGTCCGCGACCGTGTTGCGTCCGCTCTTCAGCACGACGACGGCCTTCACGCTTTCTCCCCACGTCTCATCGGGAACGCCAATCACGCACGCTTCCATGATGTCCGGATGCTGATAGAGCGAAGCCTCGACCTCGGTCGGATAAACGTTGAAGCCGCCCGAAATGATCATGTCTTTCTGACGATCGACGAGGTAGATGTACCCTTCTTCGTCGACTCGCGCGAGATCGCCGGTCCGCAGCCAGCCGTCGACGAGCACTTCGCGCGTGAGCTCCGGCGCGCCCCAGTAACCTTGAAACACGTCTGCGCCGCGAATGACGATTTCGCCCATCGCATCCCCGGTGACCTCGCGGCCGTGTTCGTCAACCACGAGAACTTCCGTCTCGCCCGTAGGACGGCCGCACGACGCGAGCCGCTCGGGGCGATGGAGAATCGCGTCGGCATGATCGGCGATGGAAAGACGCGTGACGCCCGAGGTCGACTCGCTCGCGCCGTAACCTTGCGACAGCACCGGACCGATGCGCGCCCACGCTTCCAGGATACGCGCAGGGGCCATTGGCGCCGCACCGTAGCCGAGCATCTTCAGGCTCGTCAGATCGGCTGTGTCCAGCGCGGGGTCGTTAAGAAGCATGTTGATCATCGCCGGCACCATGAATACGTGCGTGATCCGCAGCCGCGCGATTTCCCGCAGAAAGTGCGCGGGCTCGAACGTGTCGAACAAGACGAGCGTGGCGCCCGAATACAGGTACGGCTGCATCAGCATGCCGGACGCGTGGGTGACCGGACCGATCAACGCGAGCCTGTCGCCGGGTTTTGCCGGACAATCCATGCCTAGCAGGATCTTGCGCAGCGACGCGAGGCGGTTGCCATAGGTCTGCATGGCCGCCTTGATCTTGCCGGTCGAGCCGGAGGAGAAGTGCAGCACGGCGAGATCGCCGGACGACAACGCAACTTCGGGCAATTGCGGGCTGGCGCGCGAGATCAGTGTTTCGTAATCGATGTATCCGTTCGCAGGAACGCCGAGCGAAATGAACGACTCGACCGACCCGAACCCTGGCGACGCACGATCGTAAGCCGTGAATCCTTCGCCTGCGATCATGACGCGCGGGGCGCAATTCTCGACGACGTCAGCCGCTTCGTGCGCCGTAAAGCGCGGATTCAGCGCGGCCTTGACGAGCCCTGCCTTGTATAGCGCGCATTCGATTTCCACCAGCTCCGTGCAGTTGCGGGCCTGAACCGCAACCCGGTCGCCTTTCGCGAGCCCCAAGCCGAGTAGTGCATTCGCCAGCAAGGTCGAGCGCTCGTCGAGCTGACGGTATGTCAACTCGCGATTGCGATGAATGACCGCTACGTTGTCGCCCCAATAACGCGCGGCGCGGCGCAGAAAGTAAGCAAAGCCCAATCGGTGTCTCCTTTATCAATGCTGGCGCTAGTCTGTAAGATGCATGTCATCACCACAATGCGGCGTTGGCTATAAAGCCATAGCCAACAGGAATGACCATGGAGACGCGGGATCTGGATTACCTGCTTGCGGTAGAAGAGCACGGCGGCATCGGCAAGGCTGCGGAAGCGCTGGGCATGAGCCAGCCGGCGCTGACGAAAGCCATCCAGCGTGTCGAGGCGCAAACCGGCCTCGCGTTGTTCCAGCGCACGGCGAATGGCGTCGCGCCGACTCAGGCGGGTTCGCTATTCCTCGCGCGTGCGCGCCGGATTGCACTGGAATACGAGGACGCGCTGAAGGAAATGCACGCGATTCGCAACGGCGAACAGGGTGTGCTGAGTCTTGGCTATTCTCCGACCGTGCCGGCGGCGCTCGTTCTGGGTGCATGTCGCCAGTTGCTGAAGGAGCGGCCGGCTGCACGCCTGCGACTGCGGCGCCGGCTTGCGCGCGACCTTGTCGACCTGCTCATTGCGGGGGAACTCGATCTGATCGTCGCTCCCGAGCCAAACCGGGATGCGGATGAACTATCGTTCGTCGAACTCTTTCGCGACAGCCTTTCTGTGCTCGCCGACGACTCGCATCCGCTGCACCGCAAGCGCAATCTGCGGCTGGCCGATCTGGTGGATCAGGAATGGTTACTCCCGGGGCCAACCATCGTGGTTCGGCAGCAAGTGGACGCAGCCTTCATCAGGCAAGGTCTCGCAGCGCCGAAGCTGCGTGTAGAAACCGACTTCGGCAGCACGTCGTTGCTGCACCTGCTGCGCGGCACGACGATGCTCTGCGTTGCGGGCACTGAATCGTTCGATGCGCTCGAAGGACTGCGCGCGCTCAACCTCGACACGAATGAACTCGACTTGCGCCGGCATATCGGCGTGGTCTTCCGGAAAGGGGCTTACCTTTCTCCGCTCGCACAGCGTGCGATGGCGCTTTTAAAGGAATGGACGAGATGAACGGTGCGGCGTGCATGACCGATTGAAGCAAACCCCGTTGCGAGGTTTGCGTGCGTGTCCGCACTCGCGATGCGAACCGACACGAAAACGCGACTTTCGAACGGCTTCGACGCATCAATCCAAAAGCGCGAGGATTTGCCTCAATGCCCGTTGCAGAAAACGGCTGTAAGAAGAAGCGGAATCACTTCGTGAACAACCGCAGTGCTGCCCGCCCTTCGCACGCTCGCTTCAACCGACTCAACAGAGCCGGTCACCACCACGCCGTACCTTGAGGGATTGACAGGCTGGCCGCTGCCTTGTTTGAACATAGGATCGTCCGGCTCATACCCGAAGACGGCATAGACATGAAAACCGAATGCCGTCAGGTTACTTCCGCGCGTGGGTCGAAATGCGTTGACCGAGTTCGCCTCAATGCGCATTGGCTTTGGGTCGATCGACTGCTCATTCAGAAGCGGAGCAATGAAATCATGCGGGCTCGACTGGCAGTCCAGTTGTGTGTCGAGCGCATAAGCATTGCACACGGCCGAAGGAAATCCCACGCCCAGCAATGCAAGGGAAGTCAGCATACGGAGAACGGACAGTTTCATCGTGGTGGCGCGATCGTTCTGCTGGAGTGCGCGAAAAGCTCGAGGACATGCGGCAGCAGATCGTTGAGACTTCAGAATCGTACGGATGACCCGGCAAGTCTGTACGGTGACGCTCAGATCGGTCAAAACCCGCGAACGGCGAGCGATATCCCGTGCCGCGCAACTCGTGCGGCCGGCGGCGCCCTGCCCCTGCTATGCTTCCACACGGAGTCAGTCCGTCACGCCAGGCCGCGACCCGACGCGCAAGGCTGTCGACTTCCCGTTCGCTAAACGTCACACACCCATGACCCTCTCCTCACATTACGACCTGCAATCACTGCGCGTTTTCATCGTCGTAGCAGAACTTGGCAGCCTGACAAAAGCGGCCGAGCGCACCTGCATGACCTTGTCAGCGGTCAGCAAGCGCATGACTGACCTGGAACGCAGCATCGATTGCACGCTGATGCTGCGGCAACCGCGCGGCATCGAACTGACTGCCGCCGGCAAGGGGCTGCTCGCGCATGCCCGGCAAGTCGTCGATCGCGTGAACCGCATGGCAAACGAGATGAACGACTACGCCGCCGGCGTGCGCGGACACGTGCGGGTCTGGGCCAACACGTCATCAATCATTCAGTTCTTGCCGCACGATGTGCAGGCTTTTCTCTCCGATAACCCCAGCGTAAAGATCTCGCTCGAAGAGCGACTGAGCGACGATATCGTCGCGGCGATCCGAAGCGGCACGGCCGACATCGGCATCTTTGCCGACAACGTGCTGGCGCCGGGTATCGACAAGGCCGCATATCGTGAGGACCGGCTCGTGCTGCTGGTACCGAACGGCCATCCCCTGGCATCCCTCGAAGAAGTCGCCTTCGCCGATACGCTCGACTTCGAGTACGTCGGTCTGAACCAGGGGAGCTCTCTGCTCGCACGGCTGCTCGATGCCGCATTCAGCGCGGACCGGGCGCTCAAGCTGCGCATCCAGGTGCACAGCTTCGACGGCATCTGCCGGATGATCGAGCATGGGCTCGGTATCGGCGTATTACCCGAGGGCGCCGTACGCTCCGAAATTCTCGCGGCAGGCCTGCGCGCCGTGAAACTCACCGATGCGTGGGCGCATCGCACCTTGTGGATCGGCACGCTTTCACGCGAAACGCTGTCGCCCGAAGCGCTGCGCCTCTTCGACTTCATGTCCGGCCGCACAGACGGCTAAAGTCACCGACCCTTTCCAGAATGGAAAGGGTCATTGAAAATCCATTGATTTTCAGCGCGCGCGGGTTGTCGCAAAGTAAGCGTCAAGAGAACGACGTTTGCAAGGAGACAACCATGACGAAGCCGCTAGAAGGCGTTCGCGTGCTCGAAATGGGCCAGCTCATCGCCGGCCCCTTCGCAGGGAAAATGCTCGCTGAGTTCGGCGCGCATGTCATCAAGATCGAACCCCCCGGCACCGGCGACCCGCTGCGCAAATGGCGCCTGCTGCATGAAGGCACCTCTGTCTGGTGGGCAGCGCAATCGCGCAACAAGGAATCTGTCACGCTCGATCTTCGTTCGCCCGAAGGCCAGGATGTGGTTCGCCAACTGGTCGCACAGAGCGACGTGCTGATCGAAAACTTTCGTCCCGGCACGCTCGAAAAATGGGGCCTCGGTTGGGACGATCTGCATGCCTTAAATCCTGGCCTCGTGATGCTGCGCGTATCCGGCTATGGGCAGACCGGTCCCTATCGCGACCGTCCCGGCTTCGGCGTCGTAGCCGAAGCAATGGGTGGCTTGCGGCACCTGAGCGGCGAAACCGGCCGCACGCCAGTGCGCGTGGGCATCTCCATCGGCGACTCCCTCTCCGCCTTGCATGGCGTGATCGGCATCCTGCTCGCGCTGCGCCATCGCGACCATAACGGCGGTGCCGGCCAGATGATCGACGTCGCGCTCTACGAGTCGGTCTTCAACATGATGGAAAGCCTGCTGCCCGAATACTCGGCGTTCGGCACCGTGCGTCAACCGGCTGGCAGCAGCCTGCCTGGGATCGCGCCGTCGAACGCGTATCGCTGCAGCGATGGCAAATATGCGCTGATCGCAGGCAATGGCGACAGCATCTTCCGGCGTCTGATGGAACTGATCGGCCGCCAGGACCTGGCCGACGAACCCGCACTCGCTCAAAACGATGGCCGCGTAAAGAACGTCGAGCGGCTCGATGCCGCGATCGCCGACTGGACCCAGCGCCGAACGCTCGACGACGTGCTCGCCGCGCTCAATGAAGCGCGCATTCCCGCCGGAAAAATCTACGATGTCGCCGACATTGCGAGCGACCCGCATTACCACGCACGCGACATGATTCTCGACGCCCAGCTACCCGATGGCACACCGGTACAACTGCCCGGCGTCGTCCCGAAGCTGAGCGCGACACCAGGCACGGTGAATACCCGCGCCCCCGCGCTCGGCCAGCACACCGACGAAGTACTGGAAAACCTCGGCATCGACACCGCGACCCGCGACGCCTGGCGCGCACGCGGCATCATCTGAACAGGAGCAGAGCATGAGCAGCAAGCGTCTGTATATCCAGGAAGTCGCCACCCGCGACGGCTTCCAGAACGAGGCCAGGTTCGTCGACACCGACGCCAAGATCGAACTAATCGATCGTCTGAGCGCGTGCGGTTACGCCAAAATCGAAGTGACCTCGTTCACCTCGCCGAAAGCGATTCCCGCCTTGCGCGACGCTGAAGCCGTGATGCACCGGATCGCGCGACGGGATGGCATCGTCTATACCGTGCTCGTTCCGAATCTGCGCGGCGCCGAGCGTGCGCTGTCGTGCGGTGTCGATGAAGTCAATCTCGTGATGTCGGTGAGCGAAAGTCACAACCGCGCGAACTTGCGCATGAGCCGCGAGCAATCATTCGCGCAGTTGCGCGACGTGATCGGCGTGGTCAGGCAAACGAAGGTGGCAATTAATGTGTCGCTGTCCACGGCGATGGGCTGCCCGATGGAAGGCGATATCGAACAGGCTGACGTGCTGGACTGGATGCAGCGCTTCGCCGATCTCGGTGTGCATGGTGTGACGTTGTGCGACACCACTGGCATGGCCTACCCGTCACAGGTCGGCGCGCTGTGCACCGCCGCTCGTGAGCGCTTCACCGCGCTCGAACTCACGCTGCACTTTCATAACACGCGCGGCATGGCGCTCGCCAACACGCTCGCCGCGCTAGAAGCCGGCATCGACCGCTTCGACGCGTCGCTCGGCGGCCTCGGCGGGTGTCCCTATGCGCCGGGTGCGACGGGCAACGTCTGCACCGAGGAGCTGGTGCATATGCTCGAACTCGACGGCTACGACACCGGCGTGGATCTCGCTGCCGTGCTGTCCGCCTCCGCCCTCCTTCCCGGACTGATCGGCCATGACGTGCCGAGCCAGTTGCTTAAGGCTGGCCGGCGCCTCGATCTGCACTCAATGCCTTGCATCGCGGCGGACGGTCTGCCGGAACAGCACGCATTTTCATCAGGAGCATGACATGGCACTCATCGACCACCTTGATCACCTTGTACTCACTTGCGTCGACTTCGCTGCGACGAAGCGGTTCTATACCGAAGTCATGCAGATGCAACTCGAGACGTTTGGCGAAGGACGTATTGCATTTCGCTTCGGCAATCAGAAGATCAACGTCCACGTGCGTGGCGCCGAATTCGAGCCGAAGGCCCATGTTCCCGTACCGGGCGCGCTCGACCTGTGCTTCATCGCCACCGTGCCGCTTGACGAAGTGATTGCGCATCTCGCCCGTTGCGAATGGCCGATTGTCGAAGGCCCGGTTGCGCGCACCGGCGCCACGCAGAAGATTCGTTCCGTGTACGTGCGAGATCCCGATCTGAATCTGATCGAGATATCCGAACTGATCGGGTGATGTCATGACACCCCGCTTTCCACGATCCGATGACTTTCATGTGCCGTTCAGCGACCTGAACAACACTCCTTTGCGGCCCACGCTGGCCAAGGCGGGGGTTCGATGAACATCGTCCTGCTCGACAGCGGCACCTTGCCCACACCGTTCGCCGCGCCTGTCTGGGCAAGCGAATGGTCCGTTCGCCCGGCCACGCGTGCCGCCGACGTGGTCCATGCGCTCGAAGATGCCGCCATTGCGATCACGAACAAGGTGCCCATCCGCGCGGCCGATCTGGCACGCCTGCCGAAACTGCGTTTTATCTGCATCGCCGCGACGGGCTTCGACTGCATCGACATCGACGCCTGCCGCAGGTTCGGCGTGATCGTGTCGAATGTGCCGGGCTATTCGGCACAGAGCGTGTCCGAGTGGGCGCTCGCGTCGATCTTCGCGTTGCGGCGCAATCTGTTCGCTTATCGTGAAGCCGCTCGCATCGCGTGGCCGGGGTCGCCGCATTTCTGCGTGCACGATGCGCCGATTCTCGACATCGCCGGTTCGACGCTCGGCATTGTCGGGCGCGGCGCGATCGGGACTGCACTCGCACGGCTGGCTCGCGCGGTCGGCATGAACGTGATGTTCGCGGAACATCGCGGACGGCAGACGGTTCGCGAAGGCTTCAAACCATTCGACGACGTGGTGCGGTCCGCCGATGTTCTCTCGCTCCACTGCCCGCTTACGGACGCGACTCGCAACCTGATCGACGCGCCCACACTTCGCAGCATGAAACGCGGCGCACTACTCGTGAACAGCGCCCGCGGAGGTCTTGTCGATTCGGCGGCGCTCATCGAGGCGCTCGAGGGTGGCCACCTCGGCGGCGCCGCGCTCGACGTCCTCCCGCAGGAACCGCCCGATCCGCATGAACTCTTGCTCGCGTGCGCACATTCCAACCTTATCGTCACGCCGCACATCAGCTGGGCAGCGACGAATGCCGCGAACCGGCTCAATGCCGGCATTGAAGCCAACCTCGCCGCGTTCCATGCGGGCGCGCCGATCAACGTGGTGAACGGCGCATAAGCCGACCCAAAACAAAGAAATGGAGACAAACATGAACACCGAAAATCTGGACATGGGCGGAAGTGCAACCGCCCATTCGCGCATTTCTTCATCCGGACCGGGCGCAGCCGGCGATACACACTCCCTTCATGCTAACGCCACCACGTTGGGCGGCTGGATGGATAACATGCCGGCGGGTTCGCTGCATCGATTTGTGGTGTGGGTGATCGGCATAGGGTTGTTTTTCGACATGTTCGAAATTTTCCTTGTCAGCTCAATCGGCACGGCGTTGCAGGGGGAATACGGTATCGACAGACACAGCACAGACTTCAAGCTGCTGCTGGCGTCGGCCTTTATCGGCATGTTCTTTGGTGCATTTTTTCTGGGCAGCATGGCCGACCGAATCGGCCGTCGCAGAGCGTTCCTATTCAATCTGATCTGGTACAGCGGCTTTTCGCTGATCGGCGCATTCTCGGTCAACGCCGAGATGCTGGTGATCTGCCGCTTCCTCACCGGCATTGGTGTAGGGGCGATCTATCCGGTTGCCGATAGCTTTCTGTCCGAGATTCTGCCCAAGGAGCGTCGCGGGCGAATGGCCGCGTGGGCGTACACCACCTCGTATGTCGCCGTGCCACTGGTTGGATTCATGGCGCTTTGGCTCAATCCTCTGCACTTCGGTGCCGTGGCCGGCTGGCGCGTTATTCTGGTCATCGGCAGCCTGGGCGCAGTCCTGGTTCTGCTTGTGCAACATAAGTTGCCCGAAAGCCCACGCTGGCTACTGGCGCAGGGTCGCGTCGAGGAAGCTCACGCCATGCTTCGGCGCTTTGCCGCCAGTGCTGGCGTTACGGTATCGACCATCTCACCCGAAGCGACCGGCAAGCGCAATCCAATGACGTTGGGTGAGCGCGTTGCCTTGCTGCGCCGCGCCCCCTACAACAAGCGTTACCTGATGCTGACCATCTTCCATCTGCTGCAAGGATTTGGTTACTATGGCTTTGGCACACTGGCCAGCACCGTGGTGAAAAGCCGTGGCTTTGACGTCACTGACGGAACGCTTTTTATCGCTCTGTCGTTCCTCGGCTACCCGGTCGGATCTTTGCTTTCGATTCCGCTACTCAACTGGATAGAACGCCGGACACTGGTTATCGGCGCCATATTATCCATTGCGGTTTTTGGTCTGGGTTTCGCCTATTCCAACACCTCGGGGCTGATCGTTCTCTTTGGCGTGTTGACAACATGTGCATCGAATGTATTCAGCAATGCATATCATGTCTATCAGGCTGAAATCTTTCCGGCCAGTGTGCGCTCAACTGCCATCGGCAGTACTTACTCGTTGTCCCGCATTGTGAGTGGCATGCTGCCTTTCATATTGCTCCCCGTGTTGAGCCAGCAAGGAGCCGGCGCCATGTTCGGCATCATCGCGGCCGCGCTGATAGTCGTGGCTATCACACTGCGGATCCTCGGCCCTCGCACTACACGGCGAAGCCAGGATGAAATCAATCCGGGCTAAACGGCATGTCGTATTTTTCGTCGTTCGCCTGGCGCCTCTCTCCATGAGGGGTCCAGGTGAAAATCGGATGAGCCGGCAGGTTACACCCGAGCCCGAGTGACTGCTTGTAACGCCGTCACGCTACGGACTTCTTACGAAACTTGAGTGTTTCCAGGAGTCCGCTTACGCCGGGTCTCACACTGGAAGTGACGACGCGGAACTCATTCTCAAGTCCGGCGACCCCGGTGGCCAGGCCCATTCCACCTACGACGGCAACACTATCAGCGGACTGACACCGGATGAGATCAAAGGGGGTGGCTGTCCGGACATGCTACCCAGGGAGCCAGCGCTGCAGGTCACATCGACCAGCCTCGGCAATGATGCCTACGCCATCAAGGTAACCATAAGCATAGCCGGCGTCGGTTGTCAGGGTCTGGTGATCGAGAGGTATGCCGCGGCCTCTTCTATCTGCGTCTCGTTCAGCATCACCGCCACGGCCGTCATTGTTCCCGGGGCGGGGGATTTCTTCTTCGCGCGTGCCTGAAATTCATGCAGCCGTGCGACGACAAACGCTGCAGGTTCGCCCGCGATGGCCGGAAAACGCGCACCATTTCCTTTACCAACCGCTCCATGGCAGCTAAAGCAGGCGGGGACATCGGGTCCGGCTCCCAACTCGGCAAGCTGCCTTCCGGCGATCACCATGTCAGGGGACGGCGCAGCCGCCCCCGCGGCAAGCGGTGGATTCTGCTGTGAAAAGAACGTCGCCAACTCGTGTATCTCGCTATCGGAAAGATCAAGTGCGACCGCCTGCATCACGCCGTTCGCACGCGTACCTGTCTTGAACGTTGTGAGCGCGCGGGCAAGATAGTCCGCATCCTTGCCAGCAAGTCGCGGCCCTCCGCTTGCCGTGCCCTCGCCCAGCGCACCGTGACACGCGACACACGCCGTGATCGACGGCGGGTGCACTTCGCCGCCCGTCTCCTGCATCTCCACCGCGGATTGCGCGTGACATGTACTGACGAAACTGACAAGCGCCGTAAGCAAAATCGAATGCAGGCCGTCGCACAGCATGCGAGTATGGCGTAAGCCGATCATGGAGGTCTTTCCAATATTCTGCAAAGAAGCGCCGTGAGAACGGCGCACTAATGCGATTCTGCTGCAACGACCGTGACCGTCAGCCCACGAGCGAATTACGATTTTGTTATGTTGACGCAGAGATATCGCCTCTCACACGTCTCCCGATCACCTCAGGTTTGTTTGGGCGAGTTCAACGACCTCGTCACCACGCCCGTTCAATACCGCTCGAAGCATGTACAAGCTAAAGCCCTTCGCCTGTGCCCATTGAATCTTCGGCGGTAGCGCGAGCTCGTGCTTCGATATCACCACGTCGATGACCGCCGGCCCCGGACGCACAAGCGCCCTCTGTAATGCCTCGGGAAGAGCCTCCGAATCTTCGATCCGCACGCTGTAAATTCCCGCTCCTCGCGCAATCGCAGCGAAGTCTGTGCGATGCAGATCCGTGCCCGTGTCGAGATATCCGCTCGCCTTCATCTCCATTGCCACAAAGCCAAGCGTGCTGTTGTTGTATACGATGACCTTGATTGGCAAATCGAGCTGCCGCGCCGTCAGAAGATCACCCAGCAGCATGGAGAGGCCGCCATCACCCGATAGCGCAATGACCTGTTTATCTGGAGCAGCTGCCTGCGCGCCAAGCGCCTGCGGCATCGCGTTCGCCATTGAGCCGTGATTGAACGAACCGTAAAGACGACGCCTCCCATTCATGCTCAGATATCGGGCCGCCCACAGTGTGGGGGTACCGACGTCAGCGGTGAAGATTGCGTCGCGCTGCGCAAACTCATCGACGAGACTCGTCAGATATTGAGGATGAATCGGGCGCCCTGGCGCAGAAGGCCGGGCAAGGTCGTCGAGGCCGTTCCGCGCTGCGGCGTAGTGCTCCAGCGCGTTATCCAGAAAGCGCCGGTCAGTCTTTCTCCGTAGAAGCAAAGACAGCGCCCTGACCGTATCTCGCACGTTTCCGACAAGTCCAAGTGAGAGTGGTGTACGCAGTCCCAACGCCTCGGGGCGCCGGTCGATTTGCACAACGTTTCCATGCGAAGGGTAGAAGTTGCGGTAAGGGAAGTCCGTTCCTAGCATCAGCAACGTGTCGCATGACTTCATCGCGTGATAGCCCGAACTGAAGCCGATCAGCCCAGTCATACCGACGCTATTCGGGTTGTCATATTCCACAAACTGCTTCCCGCGCAGGGCGTGAACTACCGGGGCACCAAGTGTATCTGCCAGTGCGACGACTTCGTCATGTGCGCCCTCGCAACCGCTGCCACACAACAGTGTGACGGCCTTCGAGGCGTTGAGAATATCGGCCAGTCTACTGACATCGGGCGCCGAAGGAAGCAGTGTCGGCGGATCGGTTTCAACCCACTTCGGCGTTTCGTCAGGAGCGTCGGAAAGCGCGACGTCGCCAGGCAAGACGATCACTGCGACGCCTTTCTGCTCGATGGCGGCGCGCATGGCCCGCTCCAGCACTCGGGGAAAATGCGATCGGTTCGTCACCAGTTCGACGAAGTGACTGCATTCCTTGAAAAGCTCCTGCGGATGAGTCTCCTGGAAATAACCCAATCCCACTTCAGTCGAAGGAATATGCGCCGCAATCGCCAGTACCGGCACGTGGTTGCGGTGACAATCGAACAGGCCATTGATAAGATGAAGATTGCCAGGACCGCAACTGCCGGCGCATACAGCAAGCTTTCCGGTCTCGGCCGCCTCAGCCCCTGCAGCGAAAGCCGCAACCTCCTCGTGACGGGTGTGCATCCATCTGATCGTTCCCATCCGGTGCAAGCTGTCGGACAGGCCATTCAGGCTGTCGCCCGTGACGCCCCAAATCCGCGACACACCGGCCGCGTGAAGGGTTTCCGCCAAATAGTCAGCGATGGTTCGTGCCATGACAGCTTCCTTAGATCAGGTGAAGTTCCCGGGCCTGCTTCGTGAGCGCTTCACGCGCGTCGGGATGAGCAAGTTTGATGAGCGCGGTTGCGCGCTCGCTGGACGACAGACCCTTCAGGTTGGCAACGCCATATTCCGTGACGACCATATGCGTGTCGGTACGTGGCGTGGTGACGGGTCCGCTGAGCCGGGGCACAATTTTCGATATCTTCCCGTTAGCCGCAGTCGAATGGAACGCGATAATCGATTTGCCGCCACGTGAGGCATAAGCGCCCCGCACAAAATCCAGTTGTCCGCCCGAAGCGCTGTACTGGTGCCCCTTGACGTACTCAGAGTTGCACGCGCCGGTCAGATCCATCTCGATCGTCGAGTTGACGGAGAACACCCTGTCGTTCTGCGCGATGACATGTGGGTTATTCACATAGTCGACGGGATAGCTTTCGAGTGCGGGGTTGTCGTCCATGAAGTCATACATTGCCCGGTTTCCGAGCGCAAACGTGAACACCGACTTACCACGATTGATCGCCTTGCGGCTGTTATCTACGACGCCACGCCTGATCAGATCGACGAGACCCGGTGTGAGAAGCTCAGTGTGGACGCCAAGATTCCGGTGTGACGTCAACGCACCGCAGACCGCATTGGGAAGCGCGCCGATACCCATTTGCAGGCAAGCACCATCCGTCACCATCTCAGCGATGAAATCGCTGATCACCTTGTCGGTATCAGAGGCCGTCTTGGGCGTCATCTCCGGCAGCGGCCGATCGCTCTCGACAATCGCGTCGACTTCCGACACGTGAAGCAGCGATGCGCCGAACACGCGTGGCATGTTCGGATTGACTTCAACGATCAGGCGCCCTGCCGCGCGCGCAACTCCGCTCGTGTAATCGTTATTCGTTCCAAACGTGAAGTAGCCGTTCTCGTCCATCGGCGAAACCATCACCAGCATCGCATCAACCGGAATGTGCTCTTCGAACAGACGGGGTGACTGGCTGAACGTATTGGGGACGAAGTACACGACCTTCCGGTTGCCGTCTTCTTCACCTAGCCGGATGAGTTCGCGCTCCGGCGCGCCAAGAAACATGCTATGCGGCACGATGCGCCCCATCAGCGAATAGCGCAGCAGGCTTTTGCGCAAGAACTCTTCGGCATGGAAGTAGTAGACCTTCATATCGTCGATGTCGCCAGCTTCGGCTCGCCCGCCGAGCGCCTCCAGCAAGCTCGGCGGTTGCGACATGGCCATGCCCAACGCAATCGTGGTGCCGCTGCGCAATCTGGAAACCGCCTCCGCGGCGCTCGTGAGTTTCTGGTTATAAAGCGCTTCCAGTGTGCTATTTTTTACTTTCATCTTGATCCTCGAATCAATAGTTCGCCGCTTCTTCCGGGGAATGACCGCGCTTGTAGATCAGCATGGTCCGCTCAAACGTCATCACTACGGTGCCGTCCTGGTTGATGCCTTTTGTCTCGACAGTGACAATGCCCTGGGTGGGACGGCTGCTGGACTCGCGTTTTGAAAGCACGGTGGATTCCGCGTACAGCGTGTCGCCGGCGAAGACCGGTGCGGTGGCTTTCACCTTGTCCCAGCCAAGATTGGCAACCACTTTCGCACTAACGGTTCGAACGCTCATACCGGTCAGCAACGCGAGTGTGAAGGTGCTGTCGACAAGCAGCTTCTTCCATTCCGTCTTCTGCGCGTAGGCGCTGTCGAAGTGAACCGGTTGCGAGTTGAGCGTCAACAAGGTCATCCATATGTTGTCGACATCCGTGATTGTCCTTCCGGGACGATGCTCGTAGGTGACGCCCGGCGTGAAGTCTTCGAAATAGAGTCCTGATGTTTCACGAAAGCGATTTTCTGCGAGTCTTTTATACGCTGAAATATTTTCAGTCATTCTGGCATCCTATCTATATTGAATAGAAAATTCATTCGCAAAGCCCTTCAGCTGACTAGATGTAGGAAAGAACCTCTCGTGCCTCACGGGCGATAGCTTCATCGACCATCCTTCCGTCGACCACACCCACACCTCGTTCGCTAACTGCAATAACGCGGCGTGCCCAATCGATCCGCGCAGCTGACGGCGTAAACGCCTCATTGATTGCTTCGATATGCAATGGATGGATGGCGGCTTTAGCTGAAAATCCGTTCTTCTGAGCGAATGTCAGATCGTCACGGAGGGCCTGGGCGTCATGAATTGTGAAGCACGGTGCGTCGATGGCTTTGACCCCGGCCATAGCGCACGCTGATGCGACTCTGCATCGAGCCAATTGCATGGCTAGTGAATCCGGCTGTATGCGTGCATCAGAGGCATAGTCTGCCGCGCCGAACATCACGCCGTAGACAGAGTCGCAACCGGCAACCGCGTCGACGCAATTCAGCCCTTTGATCGACTCGACAAGAGGCACAATCAGAACGGATTTTTTGACATCGCGGAACAGCGAGACGATCGACTGGATCTGCTCCGTCGATTCGACCTTTGGGACCATGATGAACTCGGGCACACTCGCGCTCGCGACTAGCATGCTGAGGTCGTCGTGGCCAGCGAGGCTGTGGGGATGATTGATTCTGACAGCGAGCTTGGGTAAGTCGAGACGTTTCGCCCCGTCTTCCAGGAGCGCCTCGACGTTCGCTCGCGCGTCATTCTTTTGATCGAGTGCGACAGAATCCTCAAGATCCACAATGAGAATATCAGCACCTGCTTCGCTGGCCTTCGAAAAGCGTTCGGGGCGTGTAGCGGGCGTAAACAGCCAACTGCGCGCCTTAATCGTTTTATTCTGCAGTAGAGACATTCAGGTTACCTCGGACAATGATCATCGACAGACCGATTCTCTCCCGTGGTCTTGCGCCAGACAATGCGGCATTCCCGGCACCAGGCTTCGGGTTTCCCGTAGGCTCTCCCAAACAGAAGGTCTACTGCTCCTGTCGTTCCGCGCTTGCGATGAGATGTTCCAGAAGTTGCTGGGCGTACACGGGCATGACGTCGCGATCCAATACGCAGACCCGCATTTCGCGCACTGCCCAATCGTCCTTTAACCTGAGAACGCGAACGCTCATCGTACGTTTGCAGCGGCGCGCCGCTGACTCCGGTACGATCGATACCCCGACTCCGTTTTCCACGAGGCGGCAGATCGCATCGAAGCTGCCTAATTCGATGCGTTGTCTGATCTTTCGATGCACACTTTGCGCGCGCTCATCGAGGAAAGTCTGAATGGCGGCGCCGCGCGTGTATCCGACAAAATCGTATTCCAGCAGATTTTCGAAGCTGACGGCTACGGCATGACTGAAATCGCCGAGGCTGGCAGGCGCGATCGCGCAGAGATGGTCTGTGGCGAAGGGAAAGCTCTGAAGGTCCCCCAGGTCTGACGTCGCTGCGACAATGCCTATGTCTGCCATGCCTTCCACCAGGGCACCGACAATCTCGCCGCTCTTTTTTTCCTCGATATCAATATTGACACTGGGATGACTCGCAAGGAAATGGCTCACAGGTACGGGAAGGTACTCGGTCAGCGCATTTGTATTCGCGAGCAAGCGAACCGTTCCTCGTAGTCCGTGCGCGAACTGATCGAGGTCGTCAGTCATTCGTTGTATCGAGGCCAGCGTGATTCTGGCATGGCGCAGCAGGGTCAACCCGGCATCGGTAAGGCGAACCCCCAGGCGCTCGCGGGCAAGCAGTGGCACGCCCACCGCCTCTTCCATCTGCTTCATTCTTCCGCTCGCGGAGCCAACTGCGAGATTGACCCGCGCCGCACCGTGCGTGATGCTTCCCGCTTCCGCGATGGCGACAAACAGTCGAAGATTGACGATATCGAAACGCATGTCGGTTCCGCTACCGCTTCCGGCCAAGGAAAAAAGCGGCACAAGCACTGACCATCGACATGAACGCCAGGAAGGCCGCGACCGCATATCCCGAATGGAATGTCTGAAACAACCAGAGCGAAATCAGCGGTGCCGGTCCGCCCGCGATAATCGACGCCCCCTGATAACCGAGCGAGGCGCCGGAGTACCGGATATGCGCAGGGAAAGACTCGGCGATATAAGCGGCTTGCGAACCATACATGATGTCGTGGATCACCATCAGCATCACGATGCCCACGATAATCAGTAACGGCATCCGGGTTTCGAGCATCGCGAAGTACGGGAAAGCAAACAGCATCATCGCGATCGCGCCAACAAGATACGTGGTTCGGCGTCCGATACGATCGGAGAGGTAACCGAACAGGGGTACCGTAAAACAGGAGACGAGCGCCGCAATCAGGACCGCATTGAGAATGAATTCGCGGCCCATCCCAAGGGTTGTTGAGCCATACAGCACGACGAAAGTCGAGAGCATGTAGAACGACGCCTGCTCGCCAGGTCGAATGAGAGCGGCCAGCAGAATGGTCCGCCACTCAGTGCGAATGGCTTCGACGAGTGGCGTTCGCCGTTCCTTGACGTTCCTGTTCGCTTCGATGAAGTCGTGCGTTTCCGGCACGCCCATGCGAATAACCAGTCCAATGACAAGAAGCGCACCGCTGGCAAGAAACGGAATTCGCCAGCCGTATTCCAGAAGATGCGCGCCGCTCAGATGGCTGCAGGCGCTCCAGGCAAGCACCGAAATCACGAGACCCAGCGGAACGCCGATATGCGGCAGGCTCGCCATAAAGCCCCGATGTGATCCTCGATGCGATTCCATCGACAACAGCACTGCGCCGCCCCATTCGCCCCCCACGCCCACGCCCTGAACGAAGCGCAACGCTACGAGTAGCCATCCCGCGACTGGTCCAAGTGTCTTCGCGGTCGGCAGCAACCCAACCAGCACCGTGGCGATTCCCATCAGCATCAGCGTCGCCACCAGCGTCGACTTGCGCCCGACCCGGTCGCCCATGTGCCCGAAGATCGCGGCACCAAGTGGACGCGACAGGAAGCCGACAAAAATCGTGGCAAACGACGCCATCAACCCCGCCGAGCCACTGTGGCTGAAAAACACACTCGGGAAAACCAGCGCGGCCGCCGTGCCGTAGATGAAGAAGTCATACCACTCGATGGTCGTGCCGATAACACTGGCAATTGCGGCGCGCCGTTGTACGCTCCCTGACGATGTCGCGCCGGCGCTCACGCCGGGCAGTCCCGCTGATTGAATGTTCATGATTTGTCTCCGTATTGTTTGTATGGGGCTATCGATATCGCCTCGCCAACGTACCGATAGTCGCTCGTCGTCTCATGCCCGCGACGCTCAGAAACTCGCGTCGGCCCGCATGGATACCGATCCATCCGGCAAGCTCACCCAGACCGCCCATCCCTCTCCATTCGCCGCTGCATTCACGGTGAGTTCGTTCCCGAGGATGCTGGGTTGAAGCCCCCGATAGGTGAAACGCCGGAGCGGCTTGCCCGCGACCTCCTCAGCAAAGGCCGCCAACAAGGTCGCGTTCAGCGGCCCATGAATAACCAGATTCGAATACCCTTCGACTTCCCGGCAATAGTCAACGTCGTAATGAATACGATGGCCATTGAAGGTCAGCGCCGAATAGCGGAACAGCGTGGTAGAGGTCGGCAAGAAGCGTTTGCTGTGTTGCGCCACAAGCGCCTCTTGGGGCGCGGTGCGTGCGGACGGCGCCGTCGCTTCCTTGTAGACGATATCGTGATGCTCGCTGATGGCGACTTGCCCACCATGCAGCACCTCATGCAGCACGGTGACGAATATGAGCTCGCCGCTGCGACCTTGCTTATGCTCCACTGACACCACGGTGGAGCGCTTTTCGACGTCCGCGTCCAGCGGCACCGAGGCGCGAAACTCCAGCGTTCCGCCCGCCCACATCCGGTTCGGCAGCGGGACAGGTGGCAAAAATCCGCCACGCGCGGGATGACCATCCCGGCCCAGTTCCGACGCCGGCAGGCCTTCAAGAAAATAAAGCCAATGCCACAAAGGCGGCAGCCGTGTCCCGGACATCAAAGCCGTCTGAGGCAAACCCAGCGTAGCCGCCATCAGGCGGGCGTGGCGCGAGGAAAGCACATCACGGTCGACGTATGGCTTACCGATCCATTGGCGCAGGTAGACGAGATCCACGGTGCTCATACTGTCGCCCCAGCCTCGCTTACCGCGAATTCGGCACGCAAGCTCGCGCTATGTTCGCCAAGTGCAGGTGCCCGGTCAAAGTGCCCTTGGTCCCACGGCGCACGCACGGGGGGGGCCACCATGTGCAGTTCGGCGTCGCCGACCCGCATCGGCCAGGTGCGCAATGCGGGGTGCGTCGACATCTCCGCGACAGAACGCACCTGACCATACGCGGTGTTCGCGGCAGACAGCCGGACCAACGTCTCGTCCGTGTTCAGTTCCGCAAAGACACCTGCGATCAGACTGTCAAGCGCGGCACGATTGCGTACGCGTTCGGTATTCGACGCAAAGCGGGCATCCTGCGCCGCATCGGGCCGCTGCAGGAACGCCGCACAGAACTGCTGCCATTCGCGTTCGTTCTGGACGCTGATAACGATGTCGCGCCTATCTTTTGTCGTGAACGCGCCATACGGTGCGATGGACGGATGCTTCAATCCCTGCCGGGTCGGTGCGCCCTGACCATATAGTTCATGCAGGTAGGGAATCGTCATCCAGTCGGCTGCGCCATCGAACAACGACACGGACACGCCTGAACCCTGGCCGGTGCGTTCGCGCAGCGCCAGCGCAGAAAGGACGCCGATGGCGGCATTCATGCCGGCGCCGATGTCGCAGATCGAGACGCCGATGCGGCCATAAGCTTCGGGGGCGCCGCTGATTCCCGCCAGACCGCTTTCACACTGCACCAGCAGATCGTAGGCCTTGAGCTTGCTCGCTTCGCCTTGCGTGCCGTAGCCGGTGATGTCGCAGGTGATCAGGCGCGGATAACGCTCGCGCAGCGACGCTCCGTCGAAACCAGCCCGTGCAAGCGCGCCGGGCGCGAGATTTTGCACGAACACGTCGGCTTCGCCCAGAATGCGATGAAGCAATGCGGCGTCGTCCGGCTGTTTGAAGTCGATGACAAGTGACTCCTTACCGCGATTGGTCCAGACGAAATAGGACGACTGCCCGTTCGCGGCGTCGTCATAACCCCGTGCAAAATCCCCCTCGGCGCGTTCGATCTTGATGACCCGTGCGCCCATCTCGGCCAGCCGGCTTGTGCACAACGGCGCCGCCAGAGCCTGCTCGATCGATACGACCACCACGCCGTCCAGCGGCCTCGCGGTTCGCGCCTGCTCGAGGAATGCAGCCATTCCCGTCTCCTTGTCTGTCATGTCCATGACGACAAGTATGGTCACGCGGACACACCTTTTACAGCGAGCAATCCCAAAGGGAGCGTTTGTCATTTTCGAACGCTGCAGTGCAGCAGACTCAGGTCGAGGCAGTTTTTTGCGCGTATCTGTGGCATAAAGGCAGAAGGATTCGCGACTCTCTAACGCCATGCACTACGACCTGATCGACCTGAAGGTATTCCTCGCGGTTGCTGAAGAAGGCAATGTTTCGCGCGGCGCCGAGCGCTGCCATCTCGCACCGTCATCCGTCAGCCTGCGCATCAAGGGGCTGGAGGAGAACATTGGTACCGCCTTGCTGAAGCGGCAAGCACGCGGCGTGACGCTCACACCCGCCGGGCACGTGCTTGTCGAGCACGCGCGGCGCTGCGTGGCGCAACTCGAACAGATGCACGTCGATCTGCTGCCGTTCGCCCGCGGGCTGACCGGTCACGTCACGTTCTTCGCCAACAACAACGCCATCAGTTCTCACTTGCCGGATGATCTGGCGCGCTTCTTCACCCTCTATCCCAGCGTGCGAATCACGCTCGAGGAGCGCATGAGTCACGATATCGTCGCTGCGGTCGCCGCCGGCCGTGCAGACATTGGCGTAGTTGCATTGGAAACCGAACATCCCGAACTGGACTTCCTGCCCTATCGGGAAGACCGGCTAGTCCTGCTCGCTCCTTTGGGCAGTCCGCTCGGGCGGCAGGGCGTCGTCAGTTTCGCGGATTGCATGGACGAACCGTTCATCAGTCTGCAGTCAGGCGCCGCATTGCATACATTCCTGATGAATCATGCCAGCGCATTAGGCAAGCGCCTGGATATCCGGGTTCAGGTATCGGGCTACCGGGCGATCGCACGGCTTGTCTCCTCTGGTGCCGGTATAGGCATCGTGGCACGTTCGGCACTCGAAGAGTCGGACAGTGAGTACCTTGACATCATTGCTCTATCGGAGCCGTGGGCACGGCGCGATCTACGCGTATGCGTACAACGCCGTCCGCACGAGACCAACTTTTTCCGCGACAAGCTGATCGAAATACTCTGCAGTGGCACCGAATCACATCCGTCAGAAGCCTAGGTATCGTGCACCACGGGGCCGATTGAATCCGCTCGCCTCACGGCGTGATGGGCAACCGGTACGGATTCCAGCCATGGAATGCGTACCCGTATTCCCGCTCCCGTCCGGCCTGGATCGAAGATACTCACGTCGCCGCCGTGCAGTAGCACGATCTCTCTGACCAGACTCAAACCGAGTCCGGTCCCCGAAGTGGATCGCGCATAGCGGGAGAACGATTCGAAAATCCGGTCGCGGAAGCCGTACGGAATGCCTTGCCCGTTGTCTATGACCTCCACCACCGCATTCGCCCCAGTGGCGAATACCTTGACGGTGACAGACAACGCATCGCCTCCGTGTTGCATTGCATTTTGTGTCAGGTTGATGATGACCCGTTTGAGAGGCGTCGGGTCACCCAGCACAACCAGCCGTTCCAGCGAGGACACCAGTTCCAACTCGTGCCCCGCCGCTACGGCAAGCGGTGCAAGTTCCGCAAGCGTCTCTTTCGCGAGTTCAACCAGATCAACTTGCTCCATGTTCAGGTCGACGCTTTTTAGCCTCTGAAGGTCGAGTAGCTGATCGCCGAGATTGCTTAGACGTTCGACATCCTGTTCCAGCTTCACCTTGATCGGCCCCGGCCCTAAACCATCGAGCCGGGTACGAATGATGGCAATGGGCGTACGCAACTCGTGCGCGGCATTGGCAATGAAACGCTCCTGTTGCTGCCTGCCACCGTCCAGTCTTTCCAGTGCCGCATTGAAGGCAACCACAATGGGAGCAATTTCACGCGGCAGCCCGTCTGCAGGCATGCGCAGGCCAGGCCGTCTGATATCGATCTGTTGCGCGAGTAACGCTATCCGCTTCAACTTGCGATGAGCACCGGCGACTACGATCGGTATCAGAATGAAGTTTGCTATCAGTAGCGGGACAAAGAAAGGAAGCTCGAAGTAGTCGAAGACAGCAATTCCCACGCGTTTCCAGCCGGGCTCCAACGGACCACCGCCGAAAGCAACATGTAGAGGCCCCAGGCTCGTGCGCGCAGTGTCGATATGGCACGACAGATTATTGTGCCCGCTGATGTCTGTCACGTCCGCGGTAAGAATCCGCGAAGCCAGGCTCACCGCAGAAGCGCAAGCGGGCGTCACCTGGCCATATCTTACGAGGCGACCCTGAGCGTCCTGAATGACGAACCACAAGTCTGGCGCTTCGCGCTTCAACTGCTCGATGGCAGGCGTGCCGATTACGTGGAGTTGCTCGTCCGCACCGCGGACCACCGAACTCGCGATGGTTTTCATAGCGCTGTTTTGCAGCAGATAGCCCGAGAAATTCCAACGAAGGATAAAACCGAACATCACGATACCGGAAGCTAAAGCAACAATCGCCTGCGCAGCAAACAGTCCAATCGATATACGACGAGTAATAGAAAATGTACCTGCGCTAAGCATCTTTTGCCCTAACAAGGTATCCAATTCCGCGCATTGCGTGGATCTCAACGCCGGCATCCGCATGATCGAGCTTGCGCCGGAGATTCGATACGTGCGAGTCCAGTGCGTTCGACGCGATATCCCGATCGAATCCGTAGACTTGTGTCGAGAGTGACTCGCGCCTGACGGTCTTCCCACGTCGCTCGATGAGCGCCTGGAGCACCAGCAATTCGCGGCGCTGCAAGCCAAGGCGCTCACCATCAACCGACGCTTCCTTGGCCTCGAAATCGAAGACGAGTCGTCCAATGCAAGCCTCCGGCTCCCTAAGCACAGCGGGGCGGCGATCAAGAGCGCGCAGTCGCGCCAAGAGTTCGTCCATTGAGAACGGCTTCGCCAGATAATCGTCGGCGCCCGCATCGAGACCCTCAACTCTCGCGGTCACGTCGCAGATCGCGCTCAGTACGATGATCGCTACGCCAGGCGAGCTGGAACGCAAGTTCGGAATGATCGAAAGACCGTCGCCGTCAGGCAGTTTCCGATCGAGGAGTACCAGTTTGTACATCACCTCGTTCATCGCATAGCACGCCATACTGAGCGTTGACACGTAATCGACCACCATCTTCCGCTTTTCCAGCGCACTCTGAATGGCAGATGCAAGTTCGACCTCATCTTCGATAAGCAGTATTCGCATGAAGCCTTGGGGTCGTGCGCATTTGGGACGACGGGGCCGTTTGGACCTCGTGTCAACCTTGTACTACGCAAACCCCATGACATCCTTGCCAATTTTTCAATGACCCTTTCCCCGCGTTCAACTCAAGGGAGCGCCACACGAACGACGTGAAACACCTTCGCCGGCCGATCTCACTAGAATGTGTAGCCAACCAGCGCGTCAGTCGACAGCGAGACGCGCCGCTGCACTATCGGACTATTGACGGCATGTCCGGTCAGATTGGTAATCTGTTGCGACGCCGACAACGACCAGTGCTTGTTGAACTGGTGTTCCCAGGTCACCCCGGCACGTACTGCATAGAGTCCCGAGCCCACGCCGTATTCGGGAAACGCGGTGTCCGCGCTTTGCGACGCATCGACACCGAAGAATGTCTGGTTGTATTTCGATGAACCGAAATCCGCCTCCGCGCTCGTACTCAAACGATCACGCCCTATCTGCAGGGCGATATAGTCGAAGCCGAGCCGGTATGTCTCTCCGCGACTGCGATCCGTAAGTGGCAGATTCGCTGAAAGCGTCACGTCACCTACCGTGCCCAACCGGTATCCAGCGGTGATCGTCGTGATCAAGGCGCCGGGAATATCGCCCATGCCCTTCAGATAGTTCGAACCGCTTTGCCACGCTTCATTCTCATCCTTTCGGCCGAGTGCGTAGTTGATGCTCGTATCGATGAAGAAGTTCGAAGGCAGCAGCCATTTGTACCCGATACCCTTTTCTGAATCGATATAGATGCCTTTGGGCGTGACCACATCAAGGTATGGAACAGGCACAACCTGATAGTCGCTGCTTCCGAGGTATCGCGGGGCAATCGCCGCGCCGAATCCAGCGGTGACACTGTATCCACCTTGCGCACCGTCAGCCCGGGCAAGCGGTGCAGCACAAAGACATGCAACCGCTACGGAAATACTGGAAAAATCTCGAAAATTCATGGAATCTCAACTCGATGATGACGCCGCCTGAAGCGGTCACGGATCGTCAAACCCACGCGACGCCAGGAAAATAACGTCAACCGAAAGCGCGCAGGGAGCGATAGCACGCGCTAGCGCACAGATGCATCCTCACGGTGACCCCAGGCAACTTGCTAGCGCAGAAGAGATTCTAAGGACAACACATTGTCGGAACATTGTGGAAACGACGGGTCAACCCTCGAAAGTGTAGGCACGCACTATCGCGTTACGGATCGCGCACTGGTGAGTCGGATGACGTGCGAACGCACTCGGCGCACCGCAGACGCGGTGTCAGAGAAAGATGGTGCAGATAGGGATGGCGGTTTGAGTGCGGTATGCGCTATTGACACCACGCAACGCAATTCAGGAATATAGGTGTGTCAGGCGCACCTATATTCCTGTTAAGGCTGAAGCGGTTACTCCGCGCTTTGCGCCTCTTCGTCCAGCATGCGCAGGGCGACCTTCTCGGCATTGGCTACATGCAATCTGGCCGCGGCTTCTGCGGCCTCGGCATTGCGCGCCTTAAGCGCCTTGTACAGCTTGTCGATCTCGCGCAAACTGGCCGGCAAGCGGTCGGGATGCATCAGGGAGGTTGCACGCAGCAGATTGACCCGGGAATAGAGGCTCGTCAGGATCTCTTTCGCCAGCGCGTTGCCGCAATTGCCCAGCAGGACGTCGTAGAGTTCGCCCTTTGCCTTGAGTACGCCGTCCTGATCGCCTGCAAGCGCCGCCGCTTTCAGAGCTTGGGCACATTCGCCGAATCTGGCCACCGAAGCGTCATCTGCATGGCGGGTGAACCCCGCAGCCGCAAAGCCTTCGAGTAATCCCCGGATCGCATAGAGTTCAGACGCTTCCTGGCGGGTCATGACCGCCACCATCGGTCCCTTGTGCGGCACGATACGTACCAGCTTTTCCGCTTCAAGCCTGCGTAGCGCCTCCCGGATCGAAGTCCGGCTCACGCTGAGTGACTCGCACAGCTCTCTTTCAATCAGGCGTGCCCCGGGGGCCAAACGCCCAGACACAATTGCCTGCCGAAGCACATGCTCAACTTGATGACGCAGTGTCTCCGGCCGAACCAGATCCATCTCAGCTGCCATAACTGTATTCCCGTCCGACAATATTCACTCCAGGATGATACTCCAGTCACTCGTCTGACAAAAGGACTGGGACGGGGATACACCCTCAAAAATCCACGTCTCTGGTTTCCGGCCCGATTATGGCGCCGACTGCGGCAATCGCGCCGCCAAGGCAAAGCATGGCCGCTGGCGCAACCCGGTCCGGCATGAAGCGACCGAATCCACTCAGGTAGAAGGCGTAGAACGACGGGATAATGACCGACAGGCTGAAACTCACGCCGAAGCCCGTCGCTCTGACGTCAGTCACAAAACGTTCGTTGATGTACGTGAGAAGCCCCCCCACGGCGAGGTCACCAGAATGGCAAGCGCACAGATCAGGGCGACCATTGGAGCGAGCGACAGGCCCTCTACGTTGGCCAGAACATAGCGTGCTCCAGCACCCGCCGTAGCAATCAATACGGAGACGACAATGAAGAAACACCTGCGTCCTATCCGCTGGCTCAGCACGCCAGCCCCCACATAGCCACGCTGATCCTTTCGCGCCGATTCGATGGCCAATGGAATCGCACCCGTATACGGTCTTCAACCCGGCGGGCCGCCGTTGCATGGCTCCTGGCGTCGTCCTATGCCATGACGCTCGTGATACCCGCTCGTAACGCTCGCGCGAACGAATCGACCCGAGCGCCACACCGTCAGCGCCGGGCCGTTTCCTCGTCGTCGTACGCCTTGATGGCTTCGCTCGCCACACGGAACGCGGCGAGCGCGAGCGGCACGCCGCAATACACCGCCGCCTGCATGAGCACTGAACGAATCTCTTCCCTGGTGACGCCGTTGCGAAGCGCGCCCCTGACGTGTACCGACAGTTCGTGATGCTGGCTCATTGCCGTGAGCATGCCCAGATTGAGCAAACTGCGGGTCTTGAAGGGCAGCGTAGTGTCGCCCCAAATCTCCCCCCAGCAGTATTCGGTGACAAGCGCCTGCATAGGACGGTTGAAATCGTCCGCGTTTTCCCACGACCGCTCCACATGACTCGCGCCAAGCACCGCTTTCCGGTTCTCGAATCCGCTGTCAAAGCGACTGTTTTCGTTCATCGACCACTCCGTATTCAATAACGTCCAGTCTCGATCGACTGACGTCGAAACCAGACGACTGGTGCTTATCTGTATCAGACAGCGCCTGCTTTTCGCTCCAGCACTTCCGGATTAACGAGGTTGGTGGGGTCGCCTTTTTCGAAGGCGAGCAGATTGTCGAAGGCACCTCGGAAAAATATTTCGTAGGTATCTTTCTCGACGTAGCCGAGATGCGGTGTTGCGACCACATTGCTCATCCGGAACAACGGATGATCGATCGCGGGCTCGACTTCGTATGCATCCACTGCCGCGAAACCCGGCTTGCCCAGTTCAAGCGCAGCCACCAGGGCACCGCTTGCAACCAGATCGGCGCGACTGGTATTGACCAACACCGCGGTCGGCTTCATCTGTGCCAGATCCGCTGCCATGATCGAACCACGCGTTTCTTCATTGAGGCGCAGATGCACGCTCAGCACGTCGCTCTGACTAAAGAAATCGGCCCGGCTGGCGGCCGCCTCGAAGCCGTCCTGCTGCGCGCGAGCAATCGATCCTTCCCGGCCCCATACGATCACGCGCATGCCAAAAGCCTTGCCATAACCAGCGACGATCCTGCCGATACTTCCGTAGCCGAAAATGCCCAGAGTGCGGCCACGCAAGCAGGTGCCGATGGGCTCGCGCTGCCAGTTGCCAGCTTTCGCGTTCGCGACCTCTTGCGGCACCTTCCGCACCGCAGCGAGCACCAGGGCCCACGTCAGTTCCGCGGGCGCATACGCATTGCCCCCGCTCGCGGCGACGGCCACGCCACGTCGTGTGCAAGCTTCCACGTCGATGTGCGTCACACCCTTACCGGTCTGGCTGATAAGGCGCAGGTTGGGCAGACGGCTCAACAACGCATCGTCGATGACAGTGCGCTCCCGGATGGGAACCAGCACGTTCGCATCGACAAGACGCGCCGCCAGTTGCTCGACATCCGTAACGGCGTCCCGATAGATATCCACGGTATGCCCTGCAAGCTTTCCGAATGCGGCTAAACCCCGCACCGCATCCTGATAGTCGTCGGGGATTGCAATTCGCATGGACGACACCACGCCTTGATTTTCATTCATGACTTACGCTCCTGTTTCAATTACACCGTGCCGGCATGGCCTGCCCGTTCGCCAAAGCGCGCACTTCGCACACGCTCTGGCGCCTTAGGCGGTTGGTCCGACAAACATCTTTTCCACTTCCATGTCGCGGAAGGTATGAGGTATGCCGCCAACGCCAAGACCCGACACGCGAAGCCCTGCAAACGGCATCCAGTCCGCCCGGAAGGCGTGTGGCCATTGATCACGATCGCGGACGCATCGAAGCTGCAGAAGGCGCGCATGGCCGTGCAGTAGTCGCGGATGAATATCGCGGCCATTTCGAGCGCGTGGCCGACCGCGGCGGAATCAGCCGTTTGAACGGTTGCGAGCAGCGTACCGTCGAACGGAGAACGCCCTTCCTTGTGCGGGCCCCCAGAGCTCGCACCGGCAACCATCAACCCATAGTGCAGGGCGGTCATCTTGTCCTCTTGAGTATGTTGAAGGCCGCCGGTCATGGAAAGGTCACGCCCACGGCGCGCGCTGCGACTTTCGCTATCTCAGTGTGATCATGGCCCGCGCCGAGGTTTTCAAGCGCCTCCGTCCATGCTGCCTGACATGCCGACGAAATCGGCACGGTCGCGCCGAGTTGATCAGCCAGTTGCACCGCAATGCCAATGTCCTTTACCAACAGATCGAGAGAAAATCCCGCAGCGAAGGTTCCGGATAACAGGAACTGCTTGAATTTGGTTTGCGTGTTGTAGTTCATTCCGGATGATGCGTTCAGGACATCGACCACCTGCTCCGGATCCAGACCGAATTTCTTCGCGACCAGCAGTGCCTCGAGTGCAATGAGAAAACTGCCTGCCTGCGCGAGATTGTTGAGTGCCTTCATCGCCTGCCCCGCACCGATCGATCCCATCCGCGTAACCGAGCTTCCCAGCGTGCGCAAGACCGGCGTGACCGCTTCAATCGTTTCAGCCGCGCCACCCGCGATAATCGCAAGCTCCGCCGTGAGAGCCCGGCGGGTTCCGCCGGATACCGGTGCATCCACCAGTTCGATGCCCCGTGCCTTCAGTTCGGCAGCCAACTCCACCGTTTCTCCCGGCACGCCCGAGCTCATATCGATCACGACGGCACCGGAGCGCAACGCGCTCGCGATACCGTTCTCTCCCAACAGTACAGCCCTGACGACCTTGCTCGTCGGCACCATCGTGACGACGATTTGCGCCGCCAT
Organism: Paraburkholderia sediminicola; assembly: GCF_046026855.1. Classification (GTDB taxonomy): domain Bacteria; phylum Pseudomonadota; class Gammaproteobacteria; order Burkholderiales; family Burkholderiaceae; genus Paraburkholderia; species Paraburkholderia sediminicola_A. Next base: position 107,312 of record NZ_JAQQET010000005.1, read on the forward strand.
GCCAACCTCACGCAAGGAAGCGCATGCATGCCCGCCTACCTCTGCGGTGAATTTCTCCAGCGTCTCGCGCGATGCGTCGAACGCAAACACGTCATACCCGCCCTTGACCAGATGGCTGGCCATCGGCCAACCCATCGCGCCCAGTCCAACAAAACCAATTGCCGTATCCATACCGCGACTCCGTGCTTATCCGCCCGCCTGTATCCAGCCGGCGTGTCGTGAGTGATTGGCGTCACCTCATCAAATCTGTATGCATATCCTTGAAAGGACGCAACTGGCCCTTGCAGACTGCCGGACTCGCACTTCAGTTTGACGACGCGCTGCCCTTCATGTCCTTGATCACCTCGTTGGCGATCTTGAAGCTGTCGAGCGCCGCCGGCACACCGCAATAAATGCAGGCCTGCAGCAGTACTTCCTGGATTTCTTCCGGCGTCACGCCGTTGTTCACCGCGCCGCGCACGTGCAGCTTGACCTCGTTAGGCCGGTTGAGCGCACTCAGCATCGCCAGATTGATCAGGCTGCGCGTCTTGCGGTCCAGCAACGGCCGGGTCCAGATTTCGCCCCAGCACCACTCCGTCGTCATTTTTTGCATCGGCTTCATGAAGTCCTCGACTTCATTAACCGACTTGTCGACGTACTCCGCACCAAGCACTTCGCGGCGCACAGCCAGTCCCTTCCTGAACTCAGGGGTATCGAACTCTGGGGGTAATGTCATCTCGCTTCTCCTTGAAAGATGTCCTGCAGACAGCACCTAATCGGGTAAGGCCTGATCGCGCGTCTCAGGCATGAACCACGGAACCAGGACGCCCAGCAGGTAGATACAGCCGATTGCCAGGGCGGCCTGGGACGCGCCGCCAAACGAGCGGATCATCTCCCCTGCAATGATCGGAAAGACCCACGCCAGCAACCGGGCGCCATTGAAAACAAGACTGATTGCACTCGCACGGACCGAGGACGGAAACAGCTCAGCCGGGTAAATTGCCATCCATACGTACGCGCACCCAAGCGTGAAAAACCCGTTGATCGGCGCGACATAAAGCATTGTTCCTACAGATGCTACCCACCAGTAAGTCACGATCGTCATGACGAAACAACCGGCGAAGGACAGAGAAATAAATGCTCGACGTCCAATCGCATCGACGATAAATCCGGCGACGGTATAGGCCACGATCGCGCCGACGGTATAGGCAATCGAAACCTTCGCCCCCCAGGCTGCCGCGTCGGCTATGCCCTGGGCTTTGGCGATCGCCACCGTGTGAACCGGCAACCATGTCGAAATAGCCCACCACCCCACCGAAGTGACAACTGACAGAATCAATGCAAGCAGCGTTCTACGTCGCGCTTCAGGTTCCCGGAAAAGCTGGGCGAGCGGGAATGGTCTTTTCCCATCCCGACGCCCTGCAGAAGGAGCGCTCCCATCAGAACTCGCGGTCCATTGTTTGTTCTTGACAGCCGCCTCCCATTTTGCGGATTCCTTAACGCTGCGGCGCAGGTAGAGAACAAAGATGGCCGGCACAGCGCCAATCAGAAACATCAACCGCCACGTATCCGGACCCAACGGCTTGAACGAAGACAGGACATACCAGATGCTCGCTGCGAGGAACGTTCCCCACCCATAGCCGGACTGCAAAAAACCCGCGCCTTTCGCTCGCGCCCTTTCCGGCCATGTTTCCGACACCAGCGCGATACCGGTGCTCCATTCACTGCCCATTGCGAGACCGATCAGAAAACGCAGTGCACAAAGTGTCCAGAAGCCGTTGACCGCCGCAGTGATGCCGGAGAAACACGCGTACAGGAACACCGACCACAGCATCACCTTCTTTCGTCCGAGGTAGTCCGCCAGCACACCGCCTACCAGCCCGCCGATGCCCCATCCAAGCAATGTCATGCCAAGCAGCAGTCCTGCGTAAAACGTCGGCGTGGCGGACTGCGCCGGAGTAAGAACCGTATGTAGCAAAGGCACCATGACGACAATGAGCGCCAGTGCTTCGTATCCATCGAAAATCCATCCTAGAAAGCTGCCAAGAAGGATTTTCCAGTGCATCTTCGTGAGTCCTTCGGACCACCCTTTCCTTGCGGAAACCATCGTTTCGCCTGGCGTCATTGCTTGTCTCCACTTTGATTTATCGTCCGACCGTCATGCCAGGCTGAACTGCTGCAGCCCGCGAGGTTTGAGTTTCCGGGGATATCTCCCGACGCGAACATCTATCGGTACGCGTCCACTTCCGATCACATCTCTACCCGGCGTTTCCAAGTTCCTGTCTCAGATTATATTCTTGTCATACAATCCGTCAATCATAAAAATTGCGCGTCTTCCGGCGAAACTGGAACAGCAAGCATGGATGGGAAGCGCACAACGAATGCCGGCTCACGCCAAGAGCGGTCCGCGTCGCCGAGACAACCGCTGTGCGTGAGGCGCGGGCCAAGCCGGCGGAAAACGGGGTAAATCGAAGCGGCTGTCAGCAGAGGTGTCCGTCGAACTGAATCAGGACGGCACGGCACGCGTGGCAACCGCCACGCAGGACATTGGTACGGGGACATACACCATACTCGCTCAGCTTGTCGCCGAGGCGACCGGCATCGAGCTTGAGAAGATCAAGGTCGCCATTGGTGATTCGCGACTGCCGCCGGGTCCGCTGTCAGGCGGGTCGCAGGTCACCGCATCGCTTGTGCCGGCAGTCGCTCAGGCCGCGCACGCCGCCATTCAACAGATGCTCACAACCGCTACACGCGTAGACGGCTCGCCGCTTGTGAAGCACCGGCCGGATTCGCTCGCGTTCGGCGACGGCATGGTCTACCGCAGGGGTCCGCCGCCAGGCACGGGTGTGCCATTCGCGCGAATCCTGCAGGCAGCGCAGATCAGCAACGTTTCCGGCAAGGGGCGCTCAGGGCCGAGTCAATCCGATCCGGACGCCTCCAGAATTTCAATTCACTCGTACTGCGCGCATTTCGTCGAGGTGACATGGCAACCCGAGACCGCGCGGTTGCGCGTCAGCGAGGTGCTGTCTGTCATCGACGGCGGAAAAATTATCAACACGCGCACGGGTCGCAACCAGATCGAGGGCGCCATTGCGATGGGCGTGGGCATGGCGCTGTTCGAGGAGGCCGACTACGACCCCGTCTCAGGCGCAGCGCTCAACAGCAGTCTTGCCGACTACATGATGACGACGAACGCCGATTTGCCCAGGATCGACGTGACGCTCCTGAACTATCCGGATATTGCGCTCAACTCGATTGGCGCGCGGGGAATCGGCGAAATCGGCCTGGTCAGTGCCGCCCCCGCGATCGCGAATGCGGTATTTCACGCGACCGGCGTACGAGTACGCGATCTGCCCATCCGGATCGAGGATCTTCTCCTCTCGGAGGTAGTGGCTTGAACGACAGACGATTCCTTCGGCACTGCCCGGAGTCGGCCGGATTAGTGGAGTCAGTTGCGACCGCTGATATGGATCGGCCGCCACCCCATTTCGCTAACGCGCAGGACTGAGGGGTGCGACGAGCCTGTATCCGAAGCGATTGACAGTTTCGATCTGGGTCTTCATGTGACTGTGCTCAATCTTGCGCCGCAACCTTGTGACAACGACATTTAGCCTGGACGGCTCGACTTCATCGTCCTCCGGCCACGCGTAACGCACGATACCTTCTCTTTCCGTCGGGAAGTTGACCTTACGGATCAGGCATTCCAGGATCAGGTATTCCCGCTTTGTCAGCGACAGCCGGTTTCGTCCCTCGACAAGTTCCCGTCTCGACGAATCGAGCCACGGTCCCATGCCTTCGTTGTCTGTACCCGGGTCACCCGACAGCGAGATTCGACGTAGCGCCTCGATCCGCACACGCATTTCTTCAAACGAGTACGGCTGGCTAAAGCAAACGTCGGCGCCGGCGCGAAGCGTCGCCACGCGGTCAGTCACCGAGTTGCTTCCGAGGACTGTCACGGTCACCACGCCAGGGATAAGCCGATAAAACTGTGGAAGCGCATCCGCCAGTAGATTGAACGTGGATGCTTCGATTGCGACGATGATCAGCACGTCGAATGCAGTTTCAGCGGCACAGAACAGCCCGTCAGGAATGCAATGCGTTCGCTGCACGCTATACGCGCACTCTTCCAGTGCCTGATGTATCCAGTTGCCCTCCAGATGGGAGGGAGAGACAAGAAGAACCCGCATAGGCCACTTTCCTTTTTCACGTTCTCAATCAGGCCAGCGAGCGAGACCAGCATTCCACCGTAAGACGCGCCCCTGGACAGGCATCGCTAATGCGCAATGTAAAGTCGTGAACACGCAGCACCGCCGACACGATACTCAGTCCGAGCCCGGAACCCTGCAAGCGGCGAGCCTGATCGCCCCGATAGAATCGCTTCAATACGGCCTCGCGCTCACCGACCGGTATGCCTGGCCCATTGTCGTAGATGTCCAGCCTGGGTCCGGACCCGCAATTGGAGAGCTCGATCCGGACCTGACCTCCGTCGGGTGCGAACTTGATTGCATTGTCCAGCAAGTTGCTGAACGCTTCGAAGAGCAGCGCTCGATCAGCATGGATGGCTGCAACCGGCGCAGTGCGAACGACCCAATGAATATTTCGGCTTTCTGCCAATGGTTCGAATAGACCCGCGACTTCGTCCACCAACGTCTCGAGGTGAACGCCCGCAAAACAGCCACGACGCTGCGAAGCACCGATTTCCGAAATGCGCAGCATCGCGCTGAAGCGCTCCAGAAGCAAATCAGTTTCGGCCCGGGCTTGCATCACCAGTGCAGCGGCGTGAGTATCCCCGCTCGTATCCCGCTGCGAAGCAATACGTACAAGTAGTGAGCGCACGTGTGCCAGAGGCGTGCGCAGATCGTGTGCGATGCCGTCGCACGCACTCTTCCCCTCACCCATCAATCGTTCGACCTCATTCAGCATGTGGTTGACGAGGTGCACGAGAAGATCGAGTTCGTCGCGACCGCCATGGGGCAGCCGATGATGCAGATCACCGCTCGCAATGCGGCTGATCACGCGCCGTATGGCACGGACCCGGCGCATCTGTCGCATGCTCAGCAAAAGACCGCCGATGATGCCGGTTGCCAGCACGACCAGTCCGCCGCCAATCATCGCACTGACCGTTGCCTCGCGCATCCGGTTGTCATGCGTCAGGTTACGGGCAATGACCAATTGCATTCCATCCTTCCGTCGTTCGATCACGGCACGCACGAATGGGGCATTTGGCGTGTCACGCAATTGAAGTGTGTGATTCAACGTCTTGCCCGCCACGTCTGTTGGGATGTCTTTGGGCAAAGTCCGGATATCGCCATCGACATAATGCCCGTCACGCGTGAACAATCCATAGAAGTTGGTGTACAGCCGTTCGTGCTCGTATTCGAGACGTTTAGACACGGCTCGCTCAAGCAGAGCGTCGGGAACCGAATCGAAGTAAATCAGTTCCCAATGGATAACGATGTCGGCATCCCGATCCGTTCTATGCCGCGACGAGATATCGATATACAGAACCAGAATCGCCAGAGAAACGGCAAACATTGCCGCGTAGGCAAACAGCCAGCGGAAGGTTGTCGTGTGCCAGCCGGTGCCGAGACTGTCTGGCGGTGGCAAAGCCGTTGGATTGCCCACGCGTCCTCCTATTCGATCACATAGCCGGAACCGCGCACGGTTTGAATCAACGCCGCTACGCCTGGCGGATCGATCTTCTTGCGCAGGCGGGCAACATGAACGTTGATGAGGTTGGTGCCCGGATTGAAGTGATACCCCCACACTGCCTCGAAAAGCATGGTCCGGGTAATCGTCTGTCTTGCGTGGCGCATCATGAATTCAAGGACCCGGTACTCAGTGGGCTGAAGCTCTATCTCCTGCCCGTCACGAGTGACTACGCGCGACAGCAAGTCGATCTCGAGCGGCCCGACCACGAGTCTGGTTTCCTGCACCGGTGACCTGGGTGCGACGCGCCGAAGCATCACTTCAAGGCGTGCGAATAATTCTTCAAGCTCGAACGGTTTGGTCAAATAGTCGTCGCCCCCCGCACGCAGTCCGCTTATACGTTCGTCCACATCGCTCAGCGCGCTCAGCATCAGAACCGGCGTCTGAACACCAACGGCCCGTATTGCCTTGACGATGGAAAGTCCGTCCATTCCCGGCAACATACGGTCAAGCGTAATCGCGGCATATTCGTTGCTCATGGCTCGAAGCATCCCCTCCGGACCGTTGTCCACCCAGTCAACCTCAAACCCGTTTTCGCGCAGATAACAGACGATGTCGCTCGCCGCGGACGAATCATCTTCGACGGTCAAAATACGCAACTGGTTCACGGCTAGTACTCCTTAGAGCGGCTCTGCGGCAAATGACACAGGTGCGAGAGCTGAGACGTGTGGGTGATTAGCGAGTTGAAGTTTGAACCGTCGTCGGGGTGAATCACGCCGATTGGCGTGCCCGCGCAAGGATCACCTACTCATCTAACGTCACAACTATTGAATGATTGTATTACAATATTTCAATTGCACAAAGCTGTAGTGCCGGTCGTCTCCGCGGCACAGCGAATAAGTTCACGCGAAACGCCTGGTGAGATAGGGTCGAAAACTGTGATCTGCTCGTTGAGCATATCGATTGGCAAAAGAGGTCAATCCCGATCGTTCCACAGCCACAGTGGTGTCCGTGCTAGCGCGTATGCTCGAGGGACAGCGGAAACCGGAGCGCTCGTGGACCGAGTGCTCCGACGGGATATACGGGTCGGGAAAGGCTCACGAGGGTGAGACGGTTTTTCGGCCGGGCGCAGTCTTGTTGATATGGTTATATATCGCGCCGACAGCCATCAATGCACAGGTTCCAAGAAACACCGCGCGCATTCCAAAGTGCCCCCCAACGAACCCGCCTAACAAGGGTCCAAGCACCTGCCCCGTGTACTGCGCGGAAGTAGAGTAACCCAGCATTTTCCCGGCGATGCTCTGTGGCACGTTGAGTCTTATCACCGTCGCCACGCAGGGCAAGAGACCGCCCAGCGCCATTCCCATCAGAAATCTCAGGGTAACGAGCTGCCACCCCGTCGTCACGAACGCCTGCGGAATCAGGAGAACGGCTGCAACTGCCAGACACCCGACGATCACATTCCAATGTCCGATCCGATCGGCCAGCCGCCCCAGGCGGGATGCCGAAATTATGCTTCCCAGGGCCGCAGCGGACATCACCAGCCCCGCGACAAAGGTCACTTGTCTCACATCGACGATCTGTGCGACGAATACAGTGATGATGGGTTCGATTGACATGTTCGCCACCATGAGCAACACGCCCGTGACAAGCATGGCTACAACGGGCCGTCTGTCCGGTATGGCATGCCAGTCAACCTGTTGCTTCTCTGTCTTCTTCGTGACGAGTCGTGGGTCTTCCTTGAGGAAAAACGCAGTGGCGAGGAACGCGACAAAAATGAACGCTCCGGCCGCCAGAAAGGTTGCCCGCACCCCGATGAGTGGCGGTAGCGAGCCGCCGATTAGCGGACCAGCAAGGTTGCCAGCCATGATCCCTGACGACAACATGCCAAGCGCCCAGCCGCAGCGATGTTTCGGTGTCTGAGTGGCGACCAGCACGGTGGATCCCGATGCGTATCCGCCGAGAAGGCCCGCAAGGAGGCGCAACGCAACCAGTTGCCAGACGTTGTGCGCCATGCCGATCAGGGACATCGCAATCGCCATCCCCAGGCTGGCGCGAATCAGCATCAGCTTACGGCCGTAACGATCGCCAAGCCGGCCCCACAGCGGCGCAGTCAAGGCAGCGGACAGGAACGTGGCGCCGTACGCGACACCGGACCATTGCACGATCGCCGTGTGACTCTTTACGCCAAGTTCTTCGACATAGAGTGGCAGAAACGGCAGAAGCAAGGTCATCGCCACGATGGTGGTAAATGAGCCGAAGACACAGACAAAGAGGTTTCGCCGCCAATGGGTAGCCTCGTCCTGCTGTGGCGCAGGAGGCTGCGATACACTCGTGTGCGGATTCGCCATGATTGGATCCGGGTAGACGTCGCAGTAATTCAACGGAGCCAGTCAGCATTCGGTTGAGTACTGCGGCTGCTTTGCCCAGCAAGGCTGCTTTGCCGGGACGACTGCGTGCAATCCTACGGTGTGCCGGGATCGGCATCCAGTCCAGCGCGCATACTAGTATTGGGAATACCAGTCGCGCGGACGCGCCAATCGACGCGACCGCGAATTTAAGCGCCCTTTAATGCATCACTGCTGAGCGTGCCTGGCCGCGTCCTCAATCACCGCTGCCACTTCCTTCGGACGCGATTCGTAGACCGAGTGGCTTGCGCCCGCCAGCACCGTGGTGTGACTATGAGCGCGCTGATAATAGAACCGCTCGAGATCCGGATTGATGATCTTGTCGTCACCGGCAACGATGCCCCAACTGGGCTTGGTGGTCCATGCAGCGACCGTCATCGGCGCCGAAAAGACCTTCGCGGCAGTCAGGATTTGCGAGTGCGATTCGAACTCTGCCTGCTTGAGCGGCAGGTCGGCAGCGAAGTCTTTCGGAAAGTCCGACGGGTTCAGATACGTATAGCCGTCGTCGGTCTTCTTGATTGCGCCGGGTTGCTTCGACGTGTAGCTGGGCATTTTCTTGCCCAGATCGGACTCGTCCTCGCCGACAGCAGGCGCGTGCGCCGCGACGTACACGAGGCCTGCCACCTTCGGATCAACGCCGGCCTCCGTGATGACCGAACCGCCGTAGCTGTGCGCCACGAGGATGGTCGGGCCGTCCTGCAGGTCGATCACGCGCCTGGTGGCGGCGACATCGTCGTCGAGCGAACTCAGCGGTTCCTGCACCAGGGTGACGTGATAGCCGTCCCCGGTCAGGATGTCATAGACCGGCTTCCAGCCCGAGCCGTCCACCCACGCGCCGTGTACCAGAACAATGTTCCTGACCGGCGCGCCAGCCGGCTGGGCGTCCTGCGCCATTGCGGCGGTCGATGCAAACAGACACGCTGACACGGACAGGACCGATGCTACGAAAGGCAAGATCTTCACGACAAAACTCCAGTAATAAGGATGTGGCATTTGAAAACCAGTGGGCTTGACCCATAACCGGCCAAGGCCGCGAGACACACGCGTCCGTCAAGCCGTCTATTTCTGTTACTCGAACTGGCGGCGATCCTGTGCCTGGCAGCAACGGCACAGGACCCGTACCTCGCCACCTAGCTACCGAAGTACACGTCGCAGAAGCTGACCGGTCCGACGCAGTTGACCGGCGTCAGCGTGTGAGTTACCGCTCCCGAGGCACCACTGCCATTCTGGGCGACACCGCCGACAGCCTGCCTGGCGAGTTGTTGATCGTCTTGTGCGGCGATCTTTGCTTCAGCCGCCTGGATATCTGCCGGGTAGTCGATGTCGTCAGCGCGGCCCGGGGTATAGCCAGCCTGCTCGACACGAACGAGATCAGCGCGAACTTCAGCACGCGTCAACGGCTCGTTCGATTGCGCGAAGCTAAGAGCGGGAACGCCAAGGGTCGCGGCGGCAAGAGCGAGGCCAATAAGAATCTTCGACATGGTTAATATTCCTTCATTAAATTAAATTAACTGAGCGGCAAAGGCCACCTGCAGATTCGCGATACAGAAGCCGATGAATGCAGGCTTCCGGTAACTCACAAGCAGTCTGAACCTCCAGACGTTGCAAGGGATCAACGTGTTCATTACAAAGTTGTTATGTTTTTGAGGCAGAATGCCGGCACTGAGATTCTGCGCACGGATTCAAGCGGCTTCGCCGGCTTCACTATTTCATTACTACTTTAAATTCATTTAACATCGCATTCCTAATTTTTAAAAATCACCTTCCAGATGCGATATAAATCTATCTGAGCATCGCTTTCAGACCAGGCTTGATGAGCCGATCACTCGGCCAAAACAGGACAAGCCACCTCCCCTCTTCCAGTCTCGGCGCATCGCTTTGCTCCCTGTCTACATGAGGGCAAACACGCTGCCCCGGGTTTTATTCCAGACATTTACTGGAATGTTGTTCAAAGTGCACCGTCCGTGTCACCGCGCGATCCAGTCCGAAGAGAGGCGAAGCGCAACAGGTCAAGGTGGTAAAAGCGGCGCGAAAATGATCGGTCTTATGAACCGTAACCGGCTGGGAATCGAGCAGCACAGCCACGACTCTGCCGGTTCCCTCGCCCCGTTCTGACCAGCAGGAGCCCAATAGAGTCCCGCTCGTTTGAAGTCGTGGCGCTGCCCGGTCAACGACAGAATGAGACTTTTGTCTCAGCCATTTTTTGTTATGGGGACAGCATGCAACGCAATTTCCGGGCTAAGGAAACGGGCATGCACGATGCCCACTGCTAGAATAGTCGCCCTTTTCCCTGGAGACGCACATGTCCTGGTTCATCTATGAAGTGCCCGAATACAACGAAGATGGGGCGCGCATCGAACCCTTCAGCGACCTGCGCAGCCGCGTCCTGAAAGTCAGTGGGCAGGCAATGGTCGACGAGCTGGAAAGCGTCCGCGACAACGCCGCGACGACAGCGAACACGCCGGCGCACCCGCTGCTCAGCGCGGAAAATCCTCATGTATTCCCGATCCCGTATGCCGACTCCATGATCCTGGTCGGATTCATTTTCGAACTGAAACGGGAAAACCGGCATCTGGTGGTATCGCCGGTGGAAATGCCCTGGCTCAAAGAGGCGTAAAAAAGAGGCGTAAAAACGGGCTATTGGGGTTAGAAACGGGCGCGCCCAGACTCAGGGCCGTGCCGGCAAAAACCGACCTGTTCCCTGGCGCGCGGGATGCAGCAGGCAATGCGCCAGGCCATCGGGCCGGCCAGTGATCAGCTACGTTTAGCCAGATAGGCGTCGACCAACTCGACCAGTCGTTCTCGCCCGAAGCTCCCGTCGTGCCCAGCGTGAACCACTTGCACGGGCAATTCGCGCAGGCGCTTCATGGTGCGCACATAGGTCGGAATATCCGCGCCACCGATCTCATCCAGCAGCGGGCCATCGTAGATCGCATCGCCCGAGAACAGCGTGCCGGACGCCGCCTCCCATAGACCAATGCTGCCCGGTGAGTGGCCTGGCAGATGCAGGACTTCAAAATGCCGGTTGCCGAGATCGACGATGTTCCCTTCCTTGACGATCTCCGTGACCGTTGCAGCCCGCACGCGATAGTCGGTCATCGAATAATCAGCGCTGGGCAGGGCCGTGATCAGATCGCCGTCGAACGGATAGCCTGCTTCGCGATACCGGCGAATGGCTTTGTCGCCTAATACCGACGCCAGAAGGGTGCCGCGCTCGCGCGGCGCGCGCAGGTTCTCGGCCTCCAGTTCGTGAACCAGCGTGTGTTCGAACTCGTGATGTCCGCCGATATGGTCCGAATGCGTATGCGTCGCAACGGCGGTGACGTCCTTCTGCAGCAAGTGCTTCGCGGCATCCTGCAGACTGACGATGCCCATCCCCGTGTCGATCATCAGATCCCGGTCGCGCCCACGCACATGCCAGATATTGCAACGCATGAGCGGAACGACATGAGGCTCCCAAAGCAGCGTGATGTCGTCGGTGATGCGTTTGAGTTCGTACCACCGGTCGGCAATCGGTAATCGGGTCATGCGGGGTCGCTCCACGAGTAAGAGTCGTTACTCTGACACACGCTGCATCAATGGGCGGCGGCGTTGGCATCCATCCACATCACTTCCCAGATATGGCCGTCCGGATCCTCAAAACTGCGACCGTACATGAAGCCGAAATCCTGCGTCGGGGTCGGATCGATCACCGTGCCGATGGCCTTCGCCTTGCCGACCATCTCATCGACTTCAGCGCGGCTGTCGACAGTGATGCAGATTAATACCTCACTTGTCGTTCGTGCATCGGGGATCGCCTTGGTCGTGAACTGCCGATACTTATCGTGCGTCAGCAGCATCGCGTGGATGGTGTCGCTCAACACCATGCAGGCGGCCGTGTCATCGGTGAATTGCGGGTTGTTGGTGAAGCCGACCGCCTCATAGAAGCGCTTTGACGCGGCCAGATCATGCACCGGGAAGTTCACGAAAATCATCTTGCTCATCACTGTCTCCTTCAAGGAAGGTGCGAGTCGCGATATTAGCTCGCCACCGGCGTAGTCACGCCATTTTTCTCGTCGCCGACAATATTTTCGATCGTGAATCGTCTACAGGCGTATGGCACCGCCGCGTGGCGCGAAACCGCATCATCGACCGCGTTCGCTTGCAACGCCGTGTATGACGAACTGGATATCAAAAGGAGCAGATAGATGAGTTTCAAACTGAGATGCGTCGGCAAAGCACTGCTGGTTCTGGTGGGCATTGCCGTGCTGGGATGGATGGTGATGACGCTATGGAATTGGGTTATCCCGGCGCTATTCATCGGTGGCCGTTCGATCGACTATCTGCACGCGATGGGCCTGCTGATTCTGAGCCGGATTCTGTTTGGCGGATTTCGAGGACATGGCGGTTGCCACGGACGCCGGCATTGGCGCCGGTGGGAACGGATGACACCCGAGGAACGCAACAATTTTCAGAAGAACCTATCGTCCATTGACGGAAAGCGCCCAGGGGATCAAGCATGAGCGACACTTCGACATCCGCTTGCAAGCAGGAGGCAGGCGTGATTGTTCCCATCGTCAATTTGAAACGGTGCGAAGGCAAGGGCGATTGCGCAGTAGTCTGTCCCGAGCACGTTTTCGACATCCGCCGGATCGACACGGACGACTACCAGCAATTGGGAGCGCTGCACAGATTCAAGCTGCGCGTCCATGGAATGAAAGTCGCGTACACGCCAAACGCCGATGCGTGCCGGGCATGCGGCTTGTGCGTGACTGCATGTCCCGAACGTGCCATTACATTGGCCAGAATCGGGGCGCCATAACGATACGGATAAAACGAGCAACGGGAATAGTTTCGCGTAAGGGAAAACCCGTATAATGGTGAGAGGTCAGACAACTATAGGACATAGTTGTCGTCACGACCCTGGCCCGCGCCCTGCCGCGCAGCGCCTATCCTGAAAAGCCCTTCTCTCCCAGACCCGTGAATCCGACTGCGACTGCTGCCCTGCCTTTCCGAAACGCCCTGCTAGCCATGCTGGGCATCGGCCTCGTCAACATGCTGGTCGCACTCGACCAGACCGTCGTCAGCACCGCGCTGCCTTCGATCGTCGCCGAACTACATGGCTTCGAGTACTACGCATGGATTGCCAGTGCGTACTTGTTGGCGTCGGTAGTGACTGTCCCCGTGTTCGGCCGTCTCGGCGACTATTTCGGCCGCAAGCGTTTCGTGATCGCCGCGGTCATCACGTTCACGATCGCATCGGTGCTCTGCGGCGTCGCGAACGACATGCTGTTTCTCGTGATCGCGCGCGGCTTGCAAGGGGTTGGCGGCGGGATGATGGTGGGTACGGCGTTCGCGTCGATACCCGACCTTTTTCCCGATCCGCGCGCGCGGGTGCGCTGGCAAGTGGTGATGGCGGCCGCGTACGGGATCGGCACCGCGGCGGGTCCGTCGCTGGGTGGCTGGATGAGCGAGCATTGGGGCTGGCGTTCCACCTTCCTGATCAATCTGCCGGTCGGCGCAGCGGCGCTCTATTTCATCTGGGCGCATCTGCCCAATCTGCAGCGTCCGCATGAAGGCGAAGTCAAGATCGACTGGCTCGGCGCAGCGCTGGTCGCCGTCGTGCTGGGCGGCCTTCAGGCTCTCATTGAAGCCGTGCCGAAATACGGTCTCACGGCCGGCAACCTGGCGCTGGCGGCCTTCGTGGTTGCGGGTGCCATCGCATTACTGGTGTGCGAGAAACGCGCTACGCATCCGATCATTCCGCTTGACCTGTTCAAGGACGGGCAGCTCGTCACGCTATTCATACTGGGCTTCCTGTCCGGCTTCGTGATGTTCTCGCTGATCTTCTTCGCGCCGCTGCTGTTGCAAGGCGGCTTCGGGCTGTCGCCGCAACAAGCCGGTCTGCTCGCTACGCCGATCGCCGCCTGCATCGCACTCGGCAGCCTGCTCAATACGCGCATCGTCATTCACATGAAGAAGCCCACGCGGATTCTGTCGATCGGTTTCGCGCTGCTGCTGTTCGCATCGATCGCGTTGGCGTTTGCCAATCCGGAGACACCGCACGTATGGATCGAATTGCCAATGGCGGCCGTCGGCATCGGCCTGGGTTTCATCCTGAACAATCTGAATGTGTTCGGCCAGGAGATTGCCGGGCGCGAACGCTTCGGCATCACGACGGCGCTGCTGCAGTCCACGCGGATGGTGGGCGGGATGCTGGGCACCAGCATCGTCGCGACCGTGGTGTCGCACCACTATCGCGACGTGGTCACCCGCACGATGAGCGTGCTCGGCGAGCCGGCCGTATCGCAATGGCAGCCGCGCTTCGTCGATCTGCGCATCCTGATCGACGAAGCATCGCGCGTAAAACTGATTACGGATATGAAGCCATCAGGGCTCAATACGCTGGCGCTGATCGACACGGCCCGCGATGCACTGGTGCAGTCGATTCATATCGGCGTGTGGCTGACGGCGGTGGCAGCGCTTGTGGCCGCGTTGCTCGTGCAGCGCATCTCGCACGTTGTGTTCCGGCGGAGTTGACTGCTTACTGCGCGCCGAGCTTCCTGATCAGCACGTCGAGTTGCGCCAACTCTTCTTCAGTCAGATCGGTCAGCGGTGCGCGCACCGGACCTGCGCTACGTCCGACCAGCTTCGCACCCGCCTTCACGATGCTGACGGCGTAACCCTGGCGGCGGTTGCGGATCGCCAGATACGGCAGGAAGAATTCGTCGAGCAGCTTGCCGACGGTCGCGTGATCGTCCGCGGCAATCGCGCGATAGAAATCCATCGCGGTCTTCGGAATGAAGTTGAACACCGCCGACGAATACACCGGCACGCCGAGCGCCTTATAAGCCGCGGCATAGACTTCCGCGGTCGGCAGCCCACCCAGATACGAGAAGCGGTCGCCGAGGCGCCGGCGAATCGTCACCATCGCCTCGATTTCACCCACACCGTCCTTGAAACCGATCAGATTCGGGCAACTGTCCGCGAGACGTTCGAGCATGTCCGCATTCAGCTTCGAATTCGCGCGGTTATAGACGATCACGCCGATGTTCTTCACCGCCTTGCATACTTGCTCGACGTGCGCGGCAATCCCTTCCTGCGATGCCTCGGTCAGATAGTGCGGCATCAGCAGCACGCCACTTGCGCCAAGACGCTCAGCTTCCTGCGCATAGTCGATCGCCACACGCGTCGGGCCACCCGCACCGGCCAGAATCGGTACCTTGCCGCGGCAGGTCTCGGTCGCCGTGCGAATCACGTTGGTGTAATCGCTTCTGGTCAGCGAGAAGAACTCGCCCGTGCCACCGGCGGCAAACAGCGCGGTCGCCCCATACGGCGCGAGCCATTCCAGGCGCCCGGCATAAGTATCGGCGCGGAAATCGCCCTGTTCGTCGAAATCAGTTACCGGGAAGGACAGCAGGCCTTCAGAAACGATCGCTTTGAGTTCTTGCGGTGAGGTCATAGCGTAATAGCTTGATAGCGTGAATTGCGGGTGAGAGCGAACGGCCGCATGGACCACCGCTCAGATCATAGGAGACTCAGCGCACCAGACACGGGCGCTTGTTATCGAACTTCCAGTTCGGAATCAGGTACTGCATGGCAACGCCGTCGTCGCGCGCGCCGAGGCCATGTTGCTGATACAGCGCGTGCGCCTTCTCGATCTCGTCCATATCCAACTCGACACCGAGGCCTGCGGCCTGAGGCACTTTGACCTTGCCGCCGACGATCTGCAACGGCTCACGCGTGAGGCGCTGGCCATCCTGCCAGATCCAGTGCGTGTCGATCGCCGTGATCTTGCCGGGTGCCGCCGCCGCGACATGCGTGAACATCGCGAGCGAGATGTCGAAGTGATTGTTCGAGTGCGAGCCCCAGGTGAGACCCCATTCGTTGCACATCTGCGCCACACGCACCGAGCCCTGCATGGTCCAGAAATGCGGATCGGCAAGCGGAATATCCACGGACTGCAACTGGATCGCGTGACCCATCTGGCGCCAGTCGGTAGCAATCATGTTGGTCGCCGTCGGCAAACCGGTCGCGCGGCGGAATTCGGCCATCACCTCGCGGCCCGAATAGCCGTTTTCCGCGCCGCACGGATCTTCCGCATAAGCCAGCACGTCGTGCTGGTCGCGGCACAGGCGCACCGCTTCCGCGAGCGACCATGCGCCATTCGGATCAAGCGTGACGCGGGCGTTGGGGAAACGTTCAGCGAGCGCCGTCACCGCTTCGATTTCGGCGTCACCGGGCAACACCCCGCCCTTGAGCTTGAAATCGTTGAAGCCGTAGCGCGCCTGCGCCGCCTCAGCAAGTCGCACCACGGCCTCGGGCGTCATCGCTTCTTCAGTGCGGACGCGCTCCCAGGCGTCGTGTCCGTCCGCGCCACTGACATAAGGCAGATCGGTTTTCTTGCGCTCGCCGATGTAGAACAGGTAACCGAGCATTTCCACTTCGTCGCGTTGCTGGCCTTCGCCGAGGAGTGCCGCGACGGGCACGCCCAGATGCTGACCAAGCAGATCGAGCAGTGCGGCTTCGAGCGCGGTCACCGCGTGAATGGTGGTGCGCAGATCGAAAGTCTGAAGACCGCGCCCGCCGACGTCGCGGTCGGCGAACTGCGTACGCGCTTTGTTCAGGATAGCTTGAAGATTACCGATCGACTGACCGACAACCAACGGGCGCGCGTCGTCGATCGTCTTGCGGATGCTCTCGCCGCCCGGCACTTCGCCGACGCCGGTATGGCCGGCACTGTCGCGCAGAATGACGATGTTGCGCGTGAAGAACGGGCCATGCGCGCCGCTCAGATTCATCAGCATGCTGTCACGACCGGCGACGGGCACGACGCGCAGTTCGGTCACGATCGGCGTAGCGTTCGATTGAGATGAGTTCGTGGACATGAGAATGGGCCCGGTTGAATTAGTGAGCCAGCACGTGGGCGTCCGCGTGCTGCACAAGCGCGCTTGAAACCCATGCCGGACAGAAAGTGAGAAATGCGTTATTCATAGTCGACAATTTTCGCCGGTCAGTGGGCTTTGCTATGCAGCGATTCCGGCAACGTGTCGGAGTTCACACGGCGATTGCGGGTCAGGAAGCCGGCCGCCGCCGCGATCAGCGAAGCCACGCCCAGGGCATACAGGCCGCCGGTAATCGAGCCGGTATGCTGCTGCAGATAGCCGAACGCGGCCGGCGCGAAGAATCCGCCGAGGTTGCCCACCGAATTGATCAACGCAATAACCGCAGCGGCAACGCGTGCATCCAGATAACCCTGCGGAATCGGCCAGAAGAGCGAAGACGCTGCCTTGAAGCCGATCGCCGAGAAGCAGATTGCCACGAATGACAGTACCGGGTTACCCGAAGTCGAGGCGAACAATCCGCACGCCGCGATAACGAGCGCCACGGCCAGCCACGCCTGCTGGAAGCGCCATTTCGCCGACAACACCGCGAAACAGTACATCGCGACCATGGCGATGAGCCACGGGATCGCATTGAACATGCCGACCTGGAAGTCCGAGAGCCCACCCATCTTGCGGATGATCGTCGGCAGCCAGAAGGTAGCCGCGTAAATGGTCAATTGAATCGCGAAGTACAGGAAGCAGAACAGCAGAATCTGCGGGTCCTTCAGCAGCTTCATCGCGGGCAGATGCGCACCGCCGTGCGCCTCGCGCTCGGCCTGCTCCGCCGCAATCGACGATTCAAGAACGGTCCGCTCTTCAGCCGTCAGCCACGAGGCATCGCGAATGCGCGACTTCAGCAGCATCCAGCTGACACCGCACAGCACGATCGAGAAAGCGCCTTCAATGAGAAACATCCATTGCCAGCCGTGCAGGCCGAAGCCGCGAATCGACAACAGGCTGCCGGTAATCGGACCGGACAGCACCGACGCGAGAGCGGAGCCCCCAAGAAAGACCGCCACGGCCTTGCCCCGCTCCTTTTGCGGCAGCCATTGGGTGAAGTAAAACACTACGCCCGGAAAGAAGCCGGCCTCGGCGACACCGAGCAGGAAGCGCAGCACGTAGAAGGACGTATCGTTCCAGACAAATGCCATAGCGGCCGCGACCAACCCCCAGGTGCCCATGATGCGGGTCAGCCAGGCGCGCGCGCCATACTTCTGCATCAGCACGTTCGACGGCACTTCGAAGAGCGCGTAGCCGATAAAGAACAAACCGCTCCCCAGCCCGTATGCGGCTGCGCCAATGCCGAGGTCCGTCTGCATGTGAGCGTTGACGAAGCCGATATTCACGCGATCGATGTAGTTCGCGATGAACATGATCAGAAAAAGCGGCAGCACGTGCCGCTTGACCTTCGAGATCGCGGACTCAAGTGGGTCGGCGGCCGTGGTGAGAGCAGATGTCAAGGTTGTCTCCAGTGTCGGCCACTCCGGCGGCCTGCCCGAACGCACCACGATGCATTCGAGCCGGCCGGATGATCCGGTCCTTAAATGCGTGATACGTTGTCTGACGACAGTCTACTACTTTCTATCGACTGATTCCAACGGGGCGTTTACCCTGCCTTGCAAGGCATATACATTGGGACTTCGCCACGAATATACTGCAATAACACGTCGCACCACAAAAAACGAACTAAGACGTCTGATGACTTGAATTCTGCCCAGGAGGCAATCCATGAAAACACTGGCGACGGCGTCCGCCGCCGAACCACAAACGGCGGGGACTGCGACGACCGAAGAAGATTCGCTGTATTCACTGGTCACCCGCAGGCTGATGCCCGTGCTGCTCACCGCGTTCTGCATTGCTTATCTCGACCGGATCAACGTGGGTCTCGCCAAGTTGCAGATGGCGTCCGATCTCGGATTCAGCGACGCGGTCTACGGTTTCGGCGCAGGAATCTTCTACCTGGCCTATGCGATCTTCGAAGTCCCCAGCAATCTGATCATGCATCGGGTCGGCGCGCGCCGCTGGATCGCCCGCATCGCTGTCTCATGGGGACTGGTGTCGATGTGCATGCTGTTCGTGCGCACGCCGGCCTCGTTCTACGCCCTGCGGCTGCTTCTCGGGATGGCCGAGTGCGGCCTCTTTCCGGGCATCATCCTGTATCTGACCTACTGGTACCCGGCCCATCGACGCGGCAGGATCGTCGCGATGTTCATGGCGGCGCTGCCCATCTCCGGGCTGGTCGGCGGCCCGCTGTCAGGCTTGATCATGCAGCGGTTCACCGGCGTATCGGGCCTGCACGGCTGGCAATGGCTGTTCTTCCTCGAGGCGCTGCCGGCGGTGGTTATCGGTATCGTCATCTGGTTTCTGCTGCCTGACCGGGTGGCGGACGCACGCTGGCTCTCCGACGAACAGAAAAGCATCATCGCCGCCAATATCGCCAAAGAGGATGCCCAGAAGCCGACGTCGAACACGCGCAGCGTCTTCACGAGCGGACGCATCTGGCTGATGAGCCTGATGCTGTTCGCGTTCGCCACCGGCAACATGGGTATCAGTTTCTGGCTGCCGACCATCCTGCAGCGTGCAGGCCATGGCAGCGCGCTGAACGTCGGCCTGCTGAGCGCGATTCCGTACGCGTTCGCGGCGGTCGCCATGATTGCCCTCTCGATGAGCTCGGACAAACGGCGCGAGCGCCGCTGGCACCTCGCTTTACCGGCGTTTGCTGGCGCCGCGCTACTGGCGCTCAGCACGGTGTGGAGCAACGACCTGACCATGACGATCGTGACGATGACCGCGGCGTCGATGTGCGTGTTCGCCGTTGCACCGCTGCTGTGGGCTCAGCCGACCGCCCTGCTGAGCGGCGGAGCGGCTGCGGCGGGCATCGCGATGATCAGCTCGCTCGGCAATCTGGCGGGACTCTTCTCGCCTTCGTTGTTCGGCTATCTCACCGTACGCACGCATAGCACGTCGGCAGGGATGTTTCTGCTGGCGGGGTTCATGGTGCTCGGCGGACTGTTGGCGCTGATGACACCGGCACGCCTCGTCAACAAGTGATCGCAGGCGAGCCGCTGCTTTCAAGCGGCGTCCTGTGCCATCCTTTGAGGGAATTTCGGCGCGGCCACCGCGCCTGATTCTGACTGGCGCTATGATGGCCGTATCGAGACGTGAAATGACGTCTCTCGCACACAGCTTGTATTTCCAGCCGATTAGTCACTAAGCCACAGCAATGAGCAGCCTAACTGAGAAGGTGGTGGCCACCCTTTCCGATGAAATCCGACGCGGCGCCCTGAGGCCGGGAGATCGCATCCCGACAGAAGTCGCGATGATGAAGCAGCTCTCGGTGAGCCGCTCCGTGGTTCGCGAAGCGATCTCGCGCCTGCAGGCGGCCAAGGTGGTCGAGACGCGCCACGGCATCGGCACGTTCGTTCTGGAGCCGGCCACGGAGCAGTCCATGCAACTGCCCGCCGCCGACCTGTCCAGCATGCTGGACGTCATGGCCATTATCGAATTCCGTATCGACGTCGAGGCGGCCTCAGCCGCGCTCGCCGCAGCGCGACGGACCGAGCAGAATCTCAGGCAGATTCGTGCCGCGCTGGAGCGTTTCGAGTCCGAACTCGAGCGGGGAAGTACTGACACGCTGGCGCACGACATCGAGTTTCATCTGCAGATCGCGCGCGCAAGTGGCAATCGCTATTTCTTCGATGTACTCAGTCAACTCGGCCGCGCGGTGAGCCCGCGCACGCGCCTCGGCACCGCTGAGATCGCGGAGCTCGACCATATCGAGCACCTGCGCAACGTGCTTAGCGAGCACCAGATGATTTATCGGGCGATCGAACGTCAGGACGCGGACGATGCACGCGCCGCCATGCGGATGCATCTGAGCAACAGCCGCGAAAGACTTCGGCGCGCGCATGAGTTGAGCAAGGCAAGCGGTTAGCGCTAACGCATACGCGAAACGGTCACGACTCATGGCCGGGTCCGGCAACCCGACCAGATGCTGCGCGGCGATCGCGCGCGGGGATGGATTGCCAGACCGGCTCGAAACGGATCTACGGCGTAGGGGCCTCGACATCCAGCCCCATCAACGCCGAACTCAAGGATTTGCCGTGCGCGTCGAGCGCAAGCGAGCGCGTCACGCCTCCGCCGAGCGCATGACCGAGTACGAAGTTGAACGCGGCAATGCCAGGCAGTTCATAACGCACCACGTCACCTTGAACGACATCGCCCAGATGCGCCTTGACCCGCTCCGGTGTCAACACCGCTCGCAGATGCCCATAGTGCTTCGCGTCGTAACAGATCACGGAGATGTTCAGCGTATTGCCCTTGTCGCCGGTACGCGAATGAGCAAGCTCACGTAGTTTCATATCACGCCTCCACCAGCGAGAAAATCGGCTTCACATGCTCGCGCGGCAACAGCACCGATTGCACCGCGACGACTTCGCGCGACGACTTCGTGACGCCGCCACCGCCCGCCGGACCATTGGTGTAAAGCGTCTCCACCTCATTGCCGATCTGCACCGCTTGCGCCTGCGATGTGGTGCGCCCTGCCACCCGCGCTCGCACCTCATAAGGCTCGGCGTAACCGGCAGCCACCGCTTCGCCATGCAACGCGTTCACGCCGATCAGATCGAAGCGCAATTCGCGCGTTTCCACGCCGGTCAGCGCAAGCCGTTCCCGCACGATATCGAGTGCCAGCCGGGCACGCGCCAGCGCGCCGGGACCGCCGTACGAGATCTGCCCTTCGCCGATATAGCCGTCGAAGTACGCGACGGACACCTTCAGGGTATCCGTACGCGGTGTGCCACGTCCACCGCTCACATGAACGCGATCCGGCGCTTCCCGCCTGACACGCACCTGGGTGAAATCGGCGACCACGTCCGGTTGCAGATAGCGCTGCGGGTCGTGAATCTCATACAGCAGTTGCTCCTTGCAAGTCGCCTCGGTCACCTGTCCGCTGGATTGCGCGAGCTTGGTGATGACCACGGAGCCATCGAGCGCCACTTCAGCGATGGGAAAGCCGAGCCTCGCGAGGTTGGGAACGTCCTTGAAACCCGGATCGGCAAAATAACCGCCCGTGATTTGTCCGGCGCATTCGAGCAGGTGGCCGATCACCGTCGCCTGCCCGAGCGTCTGCCAATCGTCCATCTGCCAGCCGAATTCGTGGATCAGCGGCGCCACGAACAACGACGGATCGGCGACACGTCCGGTCAACACGATCTGCGCACCGGCGGCAAGCGCATCGACAATCGCCGACGCGCCGAGATACGCATTCGCGGACACGAGGCGATCCTTGTACGAAGCGACGCTTTCACCGGACTCCTCGAAGCGGAAATTGCCCTGACGCACGACGTCGAGCACATCGTCCCCGGTGACCGCGGCAATCTTCACATCGCCGAGACCGAGCGCGCGCGCGATCTCCGCGGTCTTGCGCGCCGCCGCGAGCGGATTCGCCGCGCCCATGTTCGAAATGATCCGCACGCCGTTGCGTATCGCAGCGGGCAACACGGCCTTCATGCGCGTTTCGAGCAGCGGATCGTAGCCGAGCTCTGCGTCTTTGCTGCGCGCCTGCTGCGCAATCGCAATGGTGCGTTCGGCGAGGCATTCGAACACGAGGTAATCGAGCGCGCCGTATTCCGCCAGTTCGACTGCGGGTTCGATGCGGTCGCCGGAATATCCCGCGCCCGCGCCAATTCGCACCTGGCGTCTAGCGTGAGTGGTCGTCATGCTGGTCGTATCCATTCAGTGAAACAGTCAAGCTCACAACGAAAATATCCCCAGCACGACGCAGGCGATCGTCATCACGATCGACGCGCCGAACAGCAGGGGGAACGTGAATTTCTGGTGGTCGGCGAGATCGATACCGCACAGGCCGACCACGAGGAATGTCGCCGGTGTCAACGGGCTGACCGGAAAGCCGGTCGTCATCTGGCCGAGCAGCGCGGCCTGGCCCACATGTACGGCGGGCACGCCGAGCTGGCCGGCCACCTCGGCAATCACCGGCAGCACGCCAAAGTAAAACGAGTCCGGGTCGAACAGCATGCTCAGCGGCATCGACATCAAGCCGAGCGCGACGGGAATGTGGCTTGCCATCGCGGGCGGCACGAAGCCCACGGCTGCCTGCGCCATCGCTTTCAGCATGCCGCTGCCTTGCATCACGCCAGTGAACACGCCGGCCGCGAGCAGAATGCCGGCCATCATCAACGCGGCGCGCGCGTGAGCGTCAATACGCTTGCGCTGCATGTCCACGTTCGGATAGTTCACCATCAACGCGATGCACAGCCCCACCATGAACATGATGGCCGGTGGAATCTTCTCGCCCATCACGACCATCGTGCCGAGTACGAGCAGCGTCAATACGATGTTGAACCAGAAGTTTTTCGGCCGGCGCAAGGCTTGCTCCTCGGGCGTCAGTTCGCGCTTCGGCATCGGCACCGAACCGCTCGCACCCGTGAGGCCAAGCCGCTTTTCCTCGCGCCGCCCAAGCCAGAACGCCATGCCGAAGACGAACACGAGGCCGATTGCCTGCACCGGGATCAGCGGATTGAACAATGCCGAAATCGGCAGATGCAGCGACGCCGACGCGCGGATCATCGGCCCTGTCCATGGCAGAAAGTTGATGCCGGCCGCCATCGAAACGGCCGCGGCCAGCACCCGCCGATCCATCTTCAGGCGATCGTAGAGCGGCAGCATCGCGGGAATCGTGACGAGAAAGCAGACCGCGCCGGAGCCGTCCAGGTGAATCAGCAATGCGAGCAGCGTGGTGCCCATCACAATGCGCGTGGGTCGTGTACCGACGGCCCGCAGGATACGGTCGATGATCGGATCGAGCGTGCCGGCGTCGGTGATGGTGCCGAAGTAGAGAATCGCGAACACGAACATTCCGACCACGGGCGCGAGGCTCTTGAGCCCGTCGATCACGAACTTGCTTGTCTGAAAGCCGAAGCCGCCGATGAGCGACGCCGCGATCGGCACGATGATGAGCGCCACCAGTGGCGACATCCGTTTCGACAGGATCGCGCCGAGCAGCACGACGATGGTGGCCAGCCCCAGCAATGGCAGCATGTGCTTGTCTCCAATGTTGTTTTTTACTGCGATCCAGCGTAAGTTCGAGCCGGCAATAAATCAATTGAAATGATTTGATCACAGCAATTACAAACCATTATGGATCTGAACCTTCGGGACATTCGCGCGTTTATCGCCGTCGCGCAAACGGGCAGCTTCACGCGTGCGGCGACACGACTGCATCTGTCCCAACCGGCCTTGACGGTGCAGATTCGCCGCCTCGAGGAAACCGTGGGCATGCGGCTCTTCGATCGCAACAGCCGCAATGTCGCGCTCACGCCGACCGGCCGCGAACTGTTACCGCTGCTGCAGAAGTCGCTGCACGACATGGAACACGTGCTGATCGACGCGCGTGCGCTCGGCGAGGGTACCAGCGGCACAGTACGGATCGCGTGCCTGCCGACTTTCGCGGCCAGCGTCTTGCCCGAACTCGTGCAGGAGATGAAGAAGGCCGTGCCGCGCGTGAGCTTCCACGTGCGCGACGTGGTCGCCAGCATGGTCAACACGCTGGTGCGCAACGAAGAGGTCGATATCGGGCTGACCGGCGGCGAACTGGATGATGCCGGCTTCGAGGTACTGCACGCGGGCATCGACCGGCTGGTAGCGGTTTTTCCGAAGCGTCATGCGCTGGCACGGCGGCGGCGCATCACGCTGGCCGACCTCGCTGCCGTGCCGCTCGTGTTGACCGCCCCAGGCACGAGCGTACGGGCGGTGGTCGATAGCGCCTTTGCAAACGCTCGCTGTGTGCCGGAGATCGCCTGTGAGCCGACCTACATGATGAGCGCCGTCGCTATGGCACGCGCCGGGCTCGGCGTGACTATCCTGCCCGCGTCGGCTCGCGAGGTTCGAGCGGAACCTGAACTGGTGGTCCGCCCTGTCGACGATCCCGCGTTCACCCGCCCGATTGCCCTCATCAAGAAACGCGGCAGGACCCTGCCGCCCGTCACGGAAACCTTCGTTGCGGTATTGATCGACAAGCTCGGCGACTCAGCGTCGGAGTAAGTACATCGCGCTGCGCGGTGGATATCGGCGGGGGTGCGGATATTCACCGCGCAGGAGAGGAATATCTCCAAAGGGCCTAATAAATCCCCATCGCCCCTTCAACACTGCGCACCATCGAAACCAGCCGCGGCCCGATATCCCCCTCCAACTGATTCTCCTTCAGCAGATAGGAAGGCACCCCGCAGTTGAACACCAGAATCTCGCCGTCGCTCGACGGTTTCATCGGCACGGCGACGGCGTGCACTTCCTGTCGCAAGTCTCCGTACGAGACGCAGAATCCGCGCTCATAGAAGTAATCGATGCCGCTCATCACCCGCTCGCGAAACGTATTCCATTCGTTCGGCGCCTTGACCGCAATCTCATTGCAAAGCGCCTCGCGGCGCTCGGCCGGCAGCGCGGCGAGCAGCGCCCGGCCCATCGCGGTGCGCACGATCGGATAGCTCAGGCCGATATCCGCCGGCAAGCCCAAAGGTGTCGTGCTGCGGCTGCTTTCCAGATACACGACATTGAGCCGGTCACGCATGCCGAGCGAGACCGAGCCGCGAATCTGATCCGCCAGGTCCTTCATTGAAGGCCGCGCGATCTGCCGCACGCTCAAGCTCGCGAGCAACGGATAGCTCAACGACAGCACGGCCGAGCCGAGCTGGAACTTGTTGTTCATACGATTGACGCGCAGGTAGCCGAGGCGCGTGAGCGTGTAGGTGAAGCGCGAGATGGTGGCCTTGGTCATGCCGGTGCGCGCCGCCAGGTCCGCATTGCCGAGCTGCGATTCGCGTGGCGTGAAGCAATGCAGGATGTCGAGGCCGCGCGCTAAAGTCGTGGCGAATTGCCGGTCGCCGTCGAATTCGTCGGGCACATAGCGGGCCTTCGAATCCAGATAGTCGCTTGTCAGCGCTGCCGCTTTGGAAAGCTTGTTGCTGGCTGCCATGATCGTCTTCCTCCAGATAGCCTATTTTGCGCGCCCTGTTCAGCATATCCAAACTCTGTTCTGCAGAGTCGAACAAATCACGCAGTCAGCCTGTAAATATTCGATAGTAAAGCCATAAATCGACTCACATGACGGAGACAGGCATGACCATGAACCCCTCGCATTTCGACTCGATGCTCGCGGACGTCGCGCGTTTCGTTCGTGAAGAAGCGATGCCGCGCGAAAACGAGATCGAGAAGGCGGATGCCGTGCCGGCGGATCTCGTCGAACGCATGCGCGAACTCGGCTATTTCGGCTGGAGCATTCCGCGCGATTTCGGCGGCGCAGGACTTTCGACGGAACAACTCGTGCGCGGCGCGTTCGAGCTCTCGCAAGCCTCGGTGGCATTCCGTGCGCGGGTCGGCACCAATACCGGCATCGGTTCGGAAGCGCTCGTCGCCGACGGTACCGACGCGCAGAAGCAGCACTATCTGCCCCGTCTCGCCTCGGGCGAACTGACCGGCGCTTTCGCGCTGACCGAAGCGGACGCCGGCTCGGACGCCACCGCGTTGCGCACCACCGCGCGGCGCGAGGGCGATCACTACATTCTCGATGGCAGCAAGTGCTTCATCACCAACGCGCCGATCGCGGACCTGTTCACGGTGATGGCCCGCACCGATCCTGCCACGCCCGGCGCCGGTGGCATTTCCGCATTTCTCGTCGAACGCGGCATGCCGGGTCTCTCCACCAGCGCGCCTTACGACAAGATGGGCCAGGCGGGCTCGCCGGTCGGCGACGTGGTGTTCAATGCGTGCCGTGTGCCTGCGGCCAATCTGATCGGCGGCGTCGAAGGCCAAGGCTTCCGTACCGCGATGAAGGTATTGAACAAGCAGCGCATTCATCTGGCCGCGCTGTGCACAGGCCCCGCCATGCGGATGCTTGAAGAAGCCGTTGCCTACACATCGAAACGCGAGCAGTTCGGCAAGCCCGTCGCCGAGTTCCAGCTCGTGCAGGCGCTGATCGCCGAATGCCAGACCGAAATTTTCGCCGCGCGCTCGATGATTCTCGAAACCGCTCGCAAACGCGATGCGGGCGAAGACGTGGCGCTGGAGGCGTCGATGTGCAAGATGTTCGCCTCGGAGATGTGTGGTCGCGTCGCGGACCGCGCGGTTCAGATGCTCGGCGGACGCGGCTATCTCGCGGGTAATGCGGTCGAGCGGTTCTACCGCGATGTGCGCGCGTTCCGCATCTATGAAGGCACCACACAGATTCATCAGTTAAACATCGCGAAGATCACGCTGCGGCGCGCGGCTGAACGCGATCTGGCGGAACAGAAGGACAGCAAGAAGGACAGCGTGCAAGCCGCCGCTGCGCGTGCAGCATGAACACCGTCATGAACCCCGTCATAAAGTCTGATATGAAGTCCGGCACGCGCTGCGCAAACACGCTCGATATTAACCGGCTCGTCGATCCGCGCTCGATCGCGATCATCGGCGCCTCGAACGATCCGAAATCGATCAGCGGCCAGCCGATGCGCTTTCTCATCCAGCACGCTTACCAGGGCGCGCTGTATCCGGTGAATCCGAAATATGCGGAGATTGCCGGCGTGGCATGCCATGCCAGCATCGCCGCGTTGCCCGCTACGCCCGATCTCGCGCTGATCCTCGTTGCGGCGCGTCGCGTTCCCGACATGCTGCGCCAATGCGGCGAAAAAGGTATCGGCTTCGCGATCATCTACAGCTCAGGCTTTGCGGAAGCGGGCGAAGCCGGCGCCGCATTGCAGCGCGAATGCGCAGACATCGCCAAGGCGTTCGGCATCCGCATAATAGGCCCGAACTGCCAGGGATTCGTCAGCACGGGCGCCGGCGTCTACGCCGGCTTCGGCGCGCCGTTCGGCGTCGATTACCGGCGCGGCGGCCTGTCGCTGATTTCGCAAAGCGGAGGTTTCGGTTGTGCGTTATTGCTGATGGCCGACGAACTCGGCATCGGCTTGCGGCATTTCATCACCACCGGCAATGAGGCAGACGTCAGCCTGCTCGATCTCGTCGATGCATGCATCGCGGACCCGCAAACGTCGCTGATCGCCGCGTATATCGAAGGCTTGAAGGATGCGCGGCGTCTCGTCGACGTCGCCAACCGCGCGCTCGACGCCGGCAAGCCGCTGCTCGCATGGAAGGTCGGCAATACTGCCGACGGCGCCAAAGCAGCCGCGTCGCACACGGCGAATCTGGGCGGCGCCTCCGCGCTCTATCGCACGGCTTTCCGCCAGACCGGCGTGATCGAAGTCACCGATGTCGCGGACCTCGGCGACTACGCCAGGGCGTTCGAAGCCAAACGCCTGCCGTGCGGCAACCGGATCGCGGTCGTCACGCTCTCGGGCGGCGCCGGCATTCTGATCACCGATGCCTGTGCTGAACGTGGCATGTCCGTGCCCGCGTTGTCGGCCGCCACGCTCGAGCGGCTCAAACCGATCGTGCCCGCGTTCGCCTCGCTGAACAATCCGATCGATCTCACCGCGGGCATCCTCGCTGAACCAAAGATTTTTGCCGACGCGCTGCAGATCATTGCCGACGATCCGAACATCGACGCCATCGCGATCATGGCAGCCGCAGCGAGTGGAGAAGTGGCACGCACGATGGCCGAGGCGATCGTGCGCGTCTACGGGAGCACGACCAAGCCGATGATGCTTGCCTGGAACGCGCGCCGCGATATGGCATGCGAAGCGTACGAGATGATCGAGACA
The DNA here is from genome assembly GCF_046026855.1 of Paraburkholderia sediminicola. Classification (GTDB taxonomy): domain Bacteria; phylum Pseudomonadota; class Gammaproteobacteria; order Burkholderiales; family Burkholderiaceae; genus Paraburkholderia; species Paraburkholderia sediminicola_A. Next base: position 135,923 of record NZ_JAQQET010000005.1, read on the forward strand.
CATGGCGTGCCGCTGTACGCAACACCCGTGCGTTGCGGACGCGCGTTCGCGGCGTTGTCAGACTATGCGCAGGCGCGGCGCACGCGTGCCGCGGCATGCAGCGCTGAACCGCTTGCACTGCCGCAATACGATGTCGAGCAAGCACGCACGTTGCTAGCCGCCAGTCGGGGCGACCTGACCGAACACGCATCGCAGGCGTTGCTACGCAATTACGGCATCGAGACGCCCCGGAGCGGGCTCGCGCATAACCGCGATGAAGCATGCGCCATCGCGCGATCAATCGGCTTTCCGCTTGTGATCAAAGTGCAATCGCCTGACATTCCGCACAAGACAGAAGCCGGCGCAGTGCGCGTCGGCATCCGCGATGAAGCGACACTCGCCGATGCTTTCGACGAAATCGTCGCGAACGCGCGCCGCCATGTGCCTCACGCACGAATCGAAGGCGTGCTGGTGCAGGAAGAGATCCGCGATGCGATCGAGATGATCGTCGGCATCGAGAACGATGCGTCGTTCGGACCGGCTGTGATGTGCGGTCTCGGCGGGATCTATGCCGAAGTGCTGAAGGACGTGACCTTCCGGCTCGCCCCGGTCGCGCGCGCCGACGCCCACGCGATGATCCGCGAACTGCGCGCCTTCGCAATGCTCGACGGTGCGCGTGGCAAGCCAACTGGCGATATCGAGGCGCTCGTCGAAACGATCGTCACGCTCTCCGCGATGGCGCTCGACCAGCAGGCGAACCTGAAGGAACTGGATATCAATCCGCTTTTTGTGCTGCCCGCAGGCAAGGGCGTGCGGGCCGGCGACGCGTTGGCACGCTGCATGCCGCGCGCGGCCGACGCCGCGGATCTTGCCAACGCCGCTGCCGCCAACCACTTGCACGAAAGCGAGCATTGCGCTCCGGCTGTCGTGGACGGATAGTGAGGCGGTGCCAGGCCGCTTTGAGACCGGACGTCGCTGATTTGCCGCGTACAGCTACATACAGCGCTACACATCGCGCTAAAGCCGCACGACGCGTGGCAACACGCATCGCAACAGACACAGCGACGTTCACCGCAGTTGGCATTCTTCGCGAGACCATCATGCACGGCTATTCGCATTCAGGCACATCGAGCACAGACGACCTTACGCCCGTCGAAGTCGACCGCACTTACCGCAAGATCTTTTTCCGGCTGATTCCGTTGCTGTTTCTCTGCTACGTGATCAGCTATATCGACCGCGTCAACATCAGCTTCGCCAAGCTGCAGTTCATGCACGACCTCGGCTTCTCGGAGTCGACATATGGCTTGGGCGCAGGGCTTTTCTTCATCGGCTACGTGTTGTTCGAAGTCCCGAGCAATCTGTGGATGCAGCGTGTCGGCGCGCGCCGCACGCTGTTGCGCATCATGTTCGCGTGGGGGCTGGTGTCGAGTCTGATGATGTTCGTACGCACGCCGACGCAGTTCTACGCGATGCGCTTCCTGCTTGGTGTGACCGAAGCGGGCTTCTTCCCCGGCATCATCTTCTATTTGAGCTGCTGGTTTCCGGGCGCGCGGCGCGCCCGCGTCACCGCATTTCTGATGATGGCCACGGCGGTGGCGGGCATCATCGGCGGCCCGATGTCCGGATTCATCATGACGCGGCTGGCGGGCGTCGGTGGCTTGCCGGGCTGGCAGTGGCTGTTCCTTCTCGAAGGCGTGCCGGCCGTGACGCTCGGAATCGTCGCGTTCCTCATGCTCGGCGACAAACCAGAAGACGTGAGCTGGCTCGATGAGCGCGAGAAAGCGCTGGTGTCGCGTGAACTCGCCGCCGATGAGCAGACCAAGCAAACCGGTCATCTCGACGGACTGCGTGGCGCGCTCGCCAACCCACGCGTGTACTTCGCAGCGCTCGTCTATTTCGCGGTGATGATGCCGTTCAACGCAATCGGCTTCTGGGCCCCGACCATCATCCGCGACATGGGTGTCGCCAACGTGCTGGACATCGGGCTGCTGTCCGCCCTCGTCTTCATTGCGGCTGCGCTCGGCACCTATGTGGTGGGCGCCAGTTCCGACCGGACCATGGAACGGCGCTGGCACGTCGCGGCCAGCGCTTGCGTCACCGCGCTGGCGTTCGCGCTGCTGCCGGCAGCCGGCCATAACGTCGCGCTCGGCGTGGGCTTGCTGGCGCTGGCGGCGGCTGCGTCGTACGGCTCGTTTGTCGTGTTCTGGACGATTCCGCAAACCTTCCTGCCGCGCTCCTCGGCGGCGGGCGGCATCGCGATGATCACGAGTCTCGGCGGCACCGGCGGCTTCGTGAGTCCGGCGTTAGTTGGCTGGGTCAAGACGCAGACCGGCAGTGCGCAATATGGGCTGATTGGATTGGCGGTGGTGCTGCTGGCCGGGGTCGTGTTGATGCTGGTCGTGTTTCCGGCGCCGCGCAGAAGCGTGTCGAATACGGCCGCGCAACACGGGCTCGGGCAAACGAATTATTGAGGGGAGGCACCGGCGCCGAACCACGCTTCCGGCCTCGGCCTCGGTATCGCCTTACTGACCGAGATTCTGCGGTACGCGCAACGCAGGCACACGGGTTCGCGTGCTGCCGGACGAGACTCCGCTTGCCACGACGCGGCATACGTTGACGCTGCCCAACCACGGTCCGGGCACGAAAATCCGTAGCGTGGTTGATTTTCTGGTGGTGGCGCTGGCAATCTAGGGGGTTCTTGGGTTGCTGAGCTCACCAGGAAGGAACCGTTTATGGAATTCCACGACGACGACCTCACCCATTTCGAAGCGCACGGCGCGGCCCCATTGCCGGTCTCGAACGACCATGGCTACGTGGAGCACGAAGGCGCGCGAATCTGGTACGCGTCATATGGGAGCGGCGCGCCGGTGATCCTGCTGCATGGCGGTCTGGGACACAGCGGCAACTGGGGTTATCAGGTCCCGGCACTGGTCGCTTCGGGGCATCGCGTGGTGGTGGTCGACAGCCGCGGCCATGGCCGCAGCACCCGCGATGCGCGCCCCTATAGGTATGAGTTGATGGCCTCCGACGTTCTGGCCGTAATGGACACGCTCCAGCTCGACCGGGCGGCGATGGTGGGCTGGAGCGACGGCGCCTGCGTCGCCCTGGTGCTCGGCCGCCAGGCCCCGGAGCGTGTTGCAAGCGTGTTTTTCTTCGGCTGCAACATGGATCCGGGCGGGACGAAAGAATTCGTGCCGACGCCGATCATTGACCGTTGCTTTGGGCGGCATGCCGAAGACTATGCGCAACTCTCCACGACGCCCGCCGACTTCGACGCATTTGTCGGCGCGGTCAGCGAAATGATGAGAACCCAACCCAATTACTCGGCGCACGATCTGGCCGGGATTCGCGTGCCGGTTGCGATCGTCCAAAGCGAACACGACGAGTTCATCAAACCGGAACACGCCGAATATCTCGCCCGCAGCATCCCCGGCGCGGCGCTGACTCTCCTGCCTGGCGTGAGCCACTTCGCCCCGCTGCAACGGCCGGCGCAATTCAACCGCGTGATGCTCGCTTTTCTGAAGCGGGTTCTTCCCTGAAAGGAGCGATCCCGCCCGACGTTTCGTTCCGCCGCGAATGCATGACACCCCACTATTTGGCCACAACGCCAAAATTTCACGATGTGGCATGAGCCCTTGCTTCGTAAAAAATCGTGGTGCGTGGCACAAATTCGTCATTTCGCAATGCCGCCCCACGTTGCACATCGTAAAACGACAACTGCAAGCCTTTATTTTTAAACGATATTTTTTGATCGAATGAACCGTCTAACAGCCCCTTGCGCCATGACTCACTGACGTAGACTCTTTTACAAGAGCCGACGCTTCATAGGACGCAGCGAAAAGGGTGCAGCGAAAGACGGGACGAAGACGCAGTCGCAGTAAGTCCCCCGCCCGCACATGAAGCAGGTCACGGCATCGCGGTTTTTAATTGGCAATTGGGAGACTAAAAATGAAAGGCTTTCGCTTTGGATCGACCCAGGGAGCGTTCTACATTTTGCCGGGCCAGGATGGTTGGGAGGCAACCTACGGCAACGAAACGCTCGGTGAATTTTCCAGCCCGCAACAGGCTGCCGATGAAGTCGCACGCGGCCTGAGCTGCCCGCAGCTGACGGAGGTGGACACGTCGACGCTCGAGATTCCTGAAAAGCTCTGCGATTGGGAAATCGTTCACGTGTGAGCGCAGGCATGACCGCCACTCACGTATGCGTAGAAATGACGATGGCGCTCCTGAGGAGCGCCATCGTCTTGCTGACCGCTGACTTTTTTGCCTATCTGAATGCGTTAGGCAACAGCGTCAGTGCCTTATTCAGCACCACATTCAGACCATCAGGCAATCGCGTCGACGATCTTGTTCAGCGTGGCGCTCGGGCGCATGGCCTTGCTCGTCAGTTCGACATCCGGACGGTAGTAACCGCCGATATCCACCGGCTTGCCTTGCGCTGCACCCAGTTCTTCGATGATCTTCGCTTCGTTGTCGGCCATCGCCTTCGCCACGCCGGCAAACTGCGCCTGCAATGCGGAGTCTTCGGTTTGCGCGGCCAGTGCTTCGGCCCAGTACATGGCCAGGTAGAAGTGGCTGCCGCGGTTGTCGATACCGCCAATCTTGCGCGCCGGCGACTTGTCGTTGTCGAGGAACTTGCCCGTTGCCTGATCCAGCGTTTTGGCCAGAATCTGCGCCTTCGGGTTGTGATACGCGCCGCTCAGGTGTTCGAGGGAAGCCGCCAACGCCAGGAATTCGCCGAGCGAATCCCAACGCAGGAAACCTTCTTCGACCAGTTGTTGAACGTGCTTCGGCGCCGAACCGCCCGCGCCGGTTTCGAACATGCCGCCACCGGCCATCAGCGGAACGATCGACAGCATCTTCGCGCTGGTGCCCAGTTCCATGATCGGGAACAGGTCGGTCAGGTAGTCGCGCAGCACGTTGCCGGTGACCGAGATCGTGTCCTTGCCGGCGCGGATGCGCTCGATCGAGAACTTCGTCGCTTCAACCGGGGTCATGACACGGATATCCAGACCGCTGGTGTCGTGGTCCTTCAGGTATTGCTCGACCTTCCTGATGATCTGGGCGTCGTGTGCGCGAGCCGCGTCCAGCCAGAAAATAGCCGGCGTGCCAGTGGCGCGAGCGCGGTTCACCGCGAGCTTGACCCAATCCTGGACCGGCGCATCTTTGGTCTGGCACATACGCCAGATGTCGCCGGCTTCAACCGCCTGCTCGATCAGCACCGTACCGGTTGCGTCGGTCACGCGGACCACGCCGTTCGCGGAAATCTGGAACGTCTTGTCGTGTGAACCGTATTCTTCAGCGGCCTGCGCCATCAGACCAACGTTCGGCACCGTACCCATCGTGACCGGGTCGAAAGCGCCGTTCTTTTTGCAGTCTTCGATCACAGCCTGGTAGACGCCGGCGTAACAACGGTCCGGGATCACAGCCTTGGCGTCGTGCAGTGCGCCGTCCGCGCCCCACATCTTGCCCGACTCGCGAATCATGGCCGGCATGGAAGCGTCGACGATCACGTCGCTCGGCACGTGCAGGCTGGTGATGCCCTTGTCCGAGTTGACCATGGCCAGTTGCGGGCGTTGCTCGTACTGCGCCTTGATGTCGGCTTCAATCGCTTCACGCGTTTGCTCCGGCAAATCCTTCAGACGCGCGTACAGATCGCCGATACCGTTGTTCGGGTTGAAGCCGGCTTGCGCCAGCGCGTCGGCATGCTTGGTCAGCACGTCTTTGTAGAACACCGACACCACGTGACCGAAGATGATCGGATCCGACACCTTCATCATGGTCGCCTTCAGGTGCACCGAGAACAGCACGCCCTTGCTCTTCGCATCGGCAATTTCCGCTTCGATGAAACTGCGCAGCGCGTTCTTGCTCAGCACCGAAGCGTCGATGATCTCGCCCGCTTGCACGGCCGTCTTTTCTTTCAGGACCTTCGTCGAGCCGTCGGCGGCGATCAGTTCGATCTTCACGGCGCCGGCGGCTGCGATCAGCGCCGATTTTTCGCTGCCGTAGAAATCGCCGCTGCTCATGTGCGCCACGTGCGACGTCGAGTCCGCGCTCCAGGCGCCCATCTTGTGCGGGTGCTTGCGTGCGTAGTTCTTGACCGACAACGGCGCGCGGCGATCCGAATTGCCTTCGCGCAGAACCGGGTTCACGGCGCTGCCCTTGATCTTGTCGTAGCGAGCCTTGACGTCTTTTTCGGCCTCCGTATTCGCTACGTCCGGATACGGCGGCAGCTTGAAGCCCTGATCGCGCAGCTCGGTAATCGCGGCCTTCAGTTGCGGCACCGAAGCGCTGATGTTCGGCAGCTTGACGATGTTCGCTTCCGGACGCGTGGTGAGTCCACCCAGTTCCGCCAGATCGTCGGAACCCTTCTGTTCCGCGGTCAGGTAGTCCGGAAATGCAGCGATGATCCGGCCAGCAAGCGAGATATCGCGCGTTTCAACGATCACGTCGGACGAGCGCGTGAACGCCTTGACGATCGGCAGCAGCGAGTAAGTCGCCAGAGCAGGCGCTTCGTCGGTCAGGGTGTAGATGATCTTCGGCGGAGTGGACATGTTTGATGCTTTGCTAGATGAAGTGTTAGACAGAGCGTTCGTGGCGCTGAGCCCGCGAGTTGCGACGAAGCAGCAAAAACGCAGCGCGACCCACGGCACTACTTTTTACGGCCCGACCGTGAGTATATGCGCGTTTTCCAGTAGCTGCTGCTAAACAAACATATCGCCGCGACGCCCCGAAAGGGGCCGATCCCCGCCACTCAAGGCTTACAGCCTATTACCCTATGTCTTAAGACAGATGTCTTATAGATGACTTACCATGCGAAATAGATTGTTAATGCGAATCAGATGCATTACCATTCGTATGGAATCGCAGTTTGAACTATCCGTTTAACCACCACTCGCTCGCATGCTGCCGTTTCGCACATCTTTGGTGCGCGGCGGCGCCACCCTGCCCAATTCAAACAACATGCAGAATCTATTTGTCGCCAGCCGCTCAGCGCGGCCAACGTTTATGCGCGGCCAACGCCGTACTCCGTCGCTACTCAGTGCGGGGCTTCTCGTCAGCGTCGGTTTATCGTTGTCTACGCTGTCGTCATCGGGCTGGGCGCAGGCTGTGCCGGCAAGTGACGCTGCCGCCACGCTGCCGGCCGTGAGTGTCTCGGCAACGAAAGACACCGCCGTGGCACAGGCCGACACGGTCAGCGCCGGCGCGCTGGGTTCGCGCAAGCAGGTGGACACGCCATTCTCGACGCACGTGGTGACGAGCGACGAGGCGCAGGACCTGATGGCGGCAACCGCCAACGATCTGTTCAAGTACGACCCGGCGGTGTCGACCATCAGCGAAAACGGGATCAGCGAAAACTCCATGTTCACCGTGCGCGGCATGCCGATCGACACGCTGAACAGCATCAAGGTGGATGGCCAGACGTTCCCGTCGTGGGACACGGATCTCTCGCTCGAACCGTTCGAGCAGGTCGAATTGCTCAAAGGCCTGTCCGGCTTCATGTATGGCTTCGGCTCGCCGGGCGGTATCGTCAACTACGTGCTGAAACGCCCGACCGACGATCCGTACCGCAGCATTTCGATCGGCTACAAGTCGGCCGGCGTGTTCAGCGAAGCGGTCGATCTGGGTGGCCGTTTCGGCAACGACAACCGTTTCGGCTACCGCCTGAACCTCGTCAATGAAGACGGCAACACGGCGGAAGATCACGGTCACGTGCGCCGCCAGGTGGCTTCGCTTGCATTCGACTTCCGCATTACGCCGGACCTGACCTTTAGCGCCGACGCTTTCTATCAGAAACGCAAAACCAACGGCACGCTGTTCGGCCTGATGTTCGGCTCCGGCCTCGGCATTCCCGACGCAAGCACCGTCACCCATGCGCTGACGCAGCCGCAGAATTACTACCAGACCGAGATGGCCTCGTTCGGCACGGGCCTCGATTACCGCCTCTCCGAAAACTGGCATGCGAGCGTGAAATACCGCTTTGCCAAGGAAAACCGCACTAATTCGGACAGCTTCCTGTATGTCAACGACGACGCGGGCAATTACTCGAACACGCTCTATGCGGCGATGACGCGTTACTTCTATCAAAACGTCGACGCGATGGTGCAGGGCAAATTCAACACCGGCAGCATCAAGCACGACGTCGTACTCGGCGCGGGCTTCGAGACGCAAACCAGCGAGTACAGCAACAGCACAGGCTGGAACGACGGCTACTTCCTTGGCAACGGCAATCTGTACAACAGCACGCTGTTGACCAACGACGAAGTCAGCATCGGCTCGGAGCTGTACCGTCAGCAGCGCACCACGCAGGCCGCTGTGTACGCGAGCGATACGGTGCAGTTCACGTCACGCCTGTCCGCCCTGGTCGGCGTGCGCTACACGCAATACCGCGAGCACGTGTACGACCCGAGCGGCGCCGTCTCGTCGCAATACAATGCGGATCCGGTCACGCCGACCTTCGCGCTGATGTTCAAGACCGATCCGTACTCCACGGTGTACGCGAGCTATGTCGAATCGTTGGAACAGGGTGGCGCGGCATCGAACACCAACCTCAACTACCCGGCCACGTTCGGCCCGCTGAAGAGCAAGCAGTACGAAATCGGCTTCAAGACGGACCACAGCAAGTGGGGCGCCAATCTCGCGCTGTTCCGTGTCGATCAGGGCTACAACTATACGAACTCGGCCAACATCTTCGTGCAGGACGGCACGAAGCGCTATACCGGCGTCGATGCAAGCGGCTGGCTTGCGCTGACGAACGAATGGCGCGTGATGGGTGGCGTGATGTGGCTCGACACGAAGGCAGTCGATGTGGACGATGCCAGCGTCGAGGGCAAGCGCGTGTATGGCGCACCACGGTTTACCGTGACCGGTCGTATCGAATACAACCCGTCGTACCTGCGTCCGCTGACGCTGGCGTTTGGTGGGAAGTACGTCGGCAACCAGGCGGTCGATGCGGCTAATACGCAGTTCGTGCCGGCTTATGTCACTTACGATTTGAGCGGCCGCTACGAGACCAAGATTGCCGGAAAAGATGTGACATTCCGGGCAGGGATCAACAATCTGTTCAACCGCCGTTACTGGACCACGGCGTGGGGCTATTACGTGGCGCCTTCGCCGACGCGCACTGCTGTGGCCAGCGCTACGTTGCAATTCTAGTCACGACGCACAATGGGTGCGCCTGCCGCAGGCGCACCCAGCATAGCGGGAATCTCCGCAACCAGCGCGTCGATCGCGCAGCGCGTTTTCAAGGGTAGATATCGACTCTTCGGCCACACCACGTGGATCTCCTGAGAAGGCCGGAAGCAGTTCTCCATCACCGTCACCAGTTCGCCCGTTTCCGCATAGCGAGCCAGTAGCCAGCTGGGCAACCAGGAAAGGCCGAACCCCGCAATAGCGGCATCGACAATTCCCTGCATGTCGTCGAAAGCAAGCTGCGGCCGAACATCCGCGCGACGGATTTGTCCATTGACGTCGAGCACATCCCATGGGTCAGCGGCCCCTGCCCTCAGGTAAGCAATCACGACGTGCCCGCGCAATTCATCCACGTTGCCCGGCGTGCCATGCCGCGCCAGATAGGAAGGGGCGGCGCCAATACTCGCATACTGCATACCGAGCTTTCGCGCCGCGAGGCTCACGCTGTCGACCAGCGGACCGATCCGCACAACGAGGTCGAAACCTTCTTCCACCATGTCCACGAAACGATCGCTAATCGAAATATCGATCCTCAATTGCGGATGCCTGCGCGCGAGCCGGAGCAGCACCGGCGCCACACAATGATGACCAAAGGCCTGCGGCACGCTCACCCGCAAACGCCCTTTGGGTTCGCGCCGCCCTGAATCCAGATCGGCTTCCGCGGCTTCGAGTTCGGCGAGCGCGCGCACGCAGCGGTCGTAATAGGCTTGCCCGTCTTCCGTGAGACTTTGGCTGCGCGTCGTGCGCGTGAGCAGGCGCACACCAAGACGCTTTTCGAGCCGGACAATCACTTTGCCGACCGCCGAGCGCGTCAGGCTCAAGCGTTCCGCGGCCAACGCAAAACTGCCCGCCTCCACGACGCGCACGAACGTGGTCACGCCATCCAGGATGTCACTCATCACCTCACCTCATTTAATTGGTTCCTAAAAGGACGCATTTATGGGATTAATACGCGTCAATCGGGATACTAATTCCCTCTATATTACACAGTCCATGGTGGCAAAGCCCATCGACTATTGAGGTGAATTTCTATGTCCAGGTATCGGATCGCTCCGCCAGGGCGCGACAGGCAACCCCAGGCGGCCGCTGCTGCAGAACGCCAATCGACTTCGCGTAAGAAGCCGGTGGCTCAGGCGAGCCGCCCCTTCCCAATTCCAAAGAACATGCTGGCGCTGGCCGCCGTTTGCCTGTCTTCCTTGATGTTCGGCCTCGAGATCTCCAGCGTGCCGGTGATCCTGCCCACACTCGAACGGCTGCTGCATGGCGACTTCAAGGGCATGCAATGGATCATGAACGCCTACACGCTCGCAGTAACGACCGTGCTGATGGCGACCGGCACGCTTGCGGACCGATACGGCCGCAGACGGATATTTGTCATCGGGATTGCGTTGTTCGGCATCACGTCGTTGATTTGCGGATTCGCGCAGAGCGTACCGACGCTGATCGTCGCGCGTCTGTTGCAAGGTGCGAGTGGCGGCGTGATGTTGATATGCCAGGTCGCGGTCCTTTCGCACCAGTTCAACGAGGGACCGGAGCGCGCCCGCGCGTTCAGCGCGTGGGGCATCATCCTGGGCATTGGGCTAGGCTTTGGGCCGATCATCGGCGGGATGATCGTTGCGTTGTCGGGTTGGCAATGGGTTTTCTGGGTGCACGCGCTGCTCGCTGCCGCCACCTTGATGTTCGTGTTCGGCGGCGTGCAGGAGTCGCGTGATCCCCACGCGCATACGCTCGATATTGCCGGCATCGTCACGCTCTCACTGGCGGTATTCGGCCTCGTGTACTTCATCACGCAGGGCTCGGACATGGGCTTTACGAGCCCGCGCGCGATCTTCATCGTCGTGGCGACGCTGGTGGCTTTTGCAGCCTTTCTTTGGGCGGAGCAACGCAGCGCCCGCCCCATGTTCGACTTTTCGGTCTTCAGGATTCCGCAGTTTTCTGGCGCGCTGATGGGTTCCGCGGGCATGAATTTCAGCTTCTGGCCGTTCATGATTTACCTGCCGATCTATTTCCAGATCGGTCTTGGCTACGACAGCGTGAGCGCGGGATTGGCGCTGCTTGCGTACACGCTGCCGACGCTGCTCTTTCCACCGCTTGGGGAACGGCTCGCGTTACGTTATGGATCCGGAATCGCCATCCCTGTTGGGCTCTTTACGATCGGCCTCGGCTTCATCCTGATGCGATACGGCAGTAGCGCCGCGCATCCGGGCGTGCTGGCCATGCTGCCAGGCTGCGTACTCGCCGGCGCCGGTCTGGGCTTGACCAACACACCCGTCACCAATACGACGACCGGCGCGGTTCCCGCCGAGCGCGCGGGCATGGCATCCGGCATCGACATGAGTGCACGGATGATTACGCTTGCGATCAATATTGCGTTGATGGGCGCGATATTAATTGCCGGCATTCTGTTTCATCTGAAGGCAAGACTGCCAACGACGATCGACACCCGCCTGCTCGCACGATTGGCCGAGAAAATTGCCGCGGGAGATGTTGAAGCCATCAGAGCGGGAATTCCTGCGTTGGCGCAGATCGATCCCACTGAAACCGTCGTTCACGCTGCACTGATAGAAGGCTTTGGCTGGGTAATGCTATACGGCGGCATCGGTGTATGGGTGCTGGCCGCGCTCAGCTTTTTGATTTCCGGAAGCACGTCGAGAAACCCGAGGCAAGTCAGAGCGGCCACGCCAGCCCCCTCCCTTCCCGCCGACCCTGGCTAAACGTCGATTCGGTAGTTCACGCACCCGCGTTTGATGCGATTTGCATACGCTTTTTTCGGGCAATTTGATTTCGGAGTTGTCTGATTCTTCCATTGGTCTGCCTCTGCAAAACTAAATTAAACATTCACTTCATAACGAGCGCTCTGATCCCTTCTTTTGGAATCAGCGGTCGCCGTCTTGAATTGCCAGGGAGATATAAGACGATGGGACGCAGTCACCTTGCGATAGAGCTCCTTGTGCACCACGCAGCCAGAATGCCGTGCATCGAATATATGCAGCCGCACTGGCAAGACCGCCATGACGATCTGGCTGGATGCCAGTGATGTTTCGGTCGCCTCACACCGAACGCCAATCGACAGAGTTCGGCCGCCTTCGTCGTCTCCGGTCACCTGCGCTTGTCTCCGGGCTACTGGCGTTGTCTTTTCTGACCGGGGCTGCCCACGCTGCAAATCTGTCCCAACTGGCTGACGACGCTCTGGCGCATGACGCCACGCTTGCGAGTGCTGAAGCGTCATACCGCGCCGGTCTGGAGAGGGAGCCCGAGGCGCGCGCCGCGCTGCTTCCGCACCTCGGGCTTACTCAGTCCGATTTCAGGAATGCGATCCATGTCCCGGGACAACCTGCCGCGCCCTATTCCACGGTAGGGGCGACCCTGTCGTTCAATCAGTCGCTATTCAAGTGGGACGACTGGCAGGCCTATCAGGAAAGCAGGCTCTCAGTCGTTGGTGCCGGCTTCACGTTCGCCAGCGCGAAGCAGGATCTCCTCCTGCGTGTGGCCCAGGCCTATTTTGATGCGCTTGCCGCGAAAGATACCTTTCTGCTTTCGCAGGAGCATCTGCGCTCGATCGATGAACAGTTGGGCCTGACCAGGCGAAGCTTTGCACTGGGCGCAGCGACGATCGTCGATCTGGATGAGGCACAGGCAGCGTCCGATTCCGCGCATGCCGATCTCGTCAAGGCGCAGGGGGAACTTGCGAGGCGCTACGCCGCGCTGCAAAAGATAGTTGGCCATTCCGTCGATGCGGTTGAACCGCTCGATGCAGACGCAAGCCTCACGACTTTTACATCCAGTTCATCCGATACCTGGGAATCGGTCGCTCAAACATCCGGGCTGGGTGTCAGGCAGCAGCAGATTGCACTTGAGGTCGCAAGGCGAGAGGTCAGCAAGGTGGATGCGGGCTATATGCCAAGCGTGTCGATAGTCGGCAACGCGAGTAACGGCAATGCCGCGTTCATCAACGGACAGACCAACTTCTATACCGGCGCCCACCGGGCTTCATCCGGCGAGATTGGCATCCAGATCAGCATTCCGCTGTTCGACGGCCTTTCAACGTCGAGTAAAAAGCGCGAAGCCCTGGCGCTCAGGGACAAGGCCGAACACGATCTCGAGGATGCACGCCGCTCGGCCGCGCTTGATGCCCAGCAGGCATTTCTCAGCGTGCGCGATGGGCTCGCGCAGATCGCCGCGCTACGCACTGCGCAGCGATCCGCCGAGACGGCCCTGCAGTCTGACCGTAAGGGTTTTCGTGTGGGCGTGCGCATCAACGCTGACGTTCTCGACGCCGAGGACAAACTCTTCAGCACGCGGCGCGATCTTGCCAGGGCTCGATACGACACGCTGATGCAGTTCCTCCACCTCAAGGCAAGCGTCGCGCAGCTTGACGAAGCGACGCTTGCACAACTTGACCCGCATGATGGCCAGAAGGCCGCGCCCTCCCAGAAATAAAACATGACGATGTTTCAGGCAATCAGGCGGCATCTGCTATTCGCGACGTTATTTGGCATCGCGAGCAATCTGCTCGTACTGGCCCCCACGCTCTATCTGCTTCAGGTCTACGACCGTGTTTTGCCGAGTCGCAGCCTGGAAACGTTAGCCATGCTGATGATCTTCATGGCGATTTCGTTGTTCATGATGTTTGCGGTGGATGTCGTACGCAACCGCGTGCTGGCTGATCTCGGCCGGCAACTCGCGGACCGACTGGACCGGCTGGCGCTGGCGGCCCGCGTCGAGACACTGGCAAGACGAACGCCTCGGCCCGATCTCGCTACGTCACAGGACGTGGCCGCTCTCCGGTCGTTCCTTTCTGGCGCGGGAGTAACCGCACTCCTTGATATGCCCTGGCTCGTCGTTTATCTCGCGCTCATGTTCCTTTTTCACTGGTCGCTCGGTCTGATCGCTGTGGTGAGCGCAATCATTCTGGTCTGCCTGACGCTGCTCAACGACAGGTTGACGAGAGGCGGAGTCCGCTCCTACATGGCACGTCAGCGCGAGACCGAGCAAATCGCCACGCAGATTGCGCGCAACGCGGAAATTGTGACGGTACTTGGCATGAACGGCACCGTGATTGACGCCTGGGCAGCCCGGCGGAGTCTGGATCTCGACGCTCAGGAGCAGGTAACCGACACGTCGATGTTGAACAGGAATGTCGGTAAGACGCTGCGTCAGGCCATTCAGGTTGTGATGATGGCCGCGGGTGCATGGCTCGTTATCAACCAGTATGCAACGGGTGGCGTCATGCTTGCCACGACGATCCTGCTGGGCAAGGCACTCGCTCCGGTCGAGCAGATGCTCGGGAGCTGGAAGCAGCTTACGGAGGTCCGGCAAGGCTGGGACCGGCTGAATGCACTGTATCGCTGGACGGCTGGACGCAGTGCGATCGCGTTACCTGGACCAGAGGGTCGGCTTACTGTCGAGGCACTGACTTTCAGCAGTCGCAACGTCAACGATCAACGGGGCCGTCTTCTGCTTAAGGGCATTCAGTTCGCGCTGAGTCCCGGTCAACTGCTTGTGATTGTCGGCGCCAGCGCATCCGGGAAATCGACGCTTCTGCGGCTTCTGGCGGGCCTGTGGGAACCGCAATCAGGCACGGTCCGCCTTGACGGCGCTGACATTGCCCAGTGGCCGCGCGATACGCTAGGACGATATCTGGGGTATGTGCCGCAGGATGTTGAACTCTTTTCCGGCAGCGTGGCAGGCAACATTGCGCGCGATCCCAACCCGGCGAGTAACGATGCCCAGGCGATTGTGCTCGCGGCACAACGCGCGGGCGTGCACGAGATGATCCTCAAATTGCCGAATGGCTATGAAACAGACATCGGTGACTCGGGGGAGACGCTATCAGGTGGTCAACGCCAGGCCATCGCGCTGGCCCGTGCACTCTATGGTGACCCGCGTCTCGTGTTGCTCGATGAGCCAAACGCCAATCTCGACGCCGATGGCGAACGTCAGTTAAACACGGCTCTGCTCCAGTTGAAACGGGACGGGGTAACCGTCGTAGTAGTGACGCACCGGCAGGCCGTGCTCTCGATCGCCGACCGCGTAATGATGATGCGCAGCGGACAGATTGAATGCTTCGGCACGCGCGAGCAGGTCGAGGCGTGGGCGCGCTCGAAGGCCCGACCGGCAGGACCTGCGTCGGGCAATGACCACCGTCGGGAGATCGTCGCATCATGAAACTGCGCCCTGTCGTAAAGGACCTGCGCGCACGCATCCGCAGCGCGTTGGCTGACCCGGGCCGATCATTCGAGCCGCAACGGACAGTCGAGCGCTTGCGTTTGCCGCGCAGGGCGATTGCATCGGGGTGTCTTGTGCTCGTCCTTGGGTGTAGCGCGCTAGGCATCTGGGCCGCTCTCGCGCCGCTGTCGGGCGCAGTCGTCGCAGAGGGTGTTGTGCGTGACGATGGCGAACGCAAGACGGTAATGCATCAGGAAGGCGGGATCGTCAAGGCCATCCTTGTGAAAGACGGCGATCATGTCAAGGCCAGACAGGTGCTGCTCACGCTCGACAGCGTGCGGCCCGATGCCGAAGTCTCGGCGCTGCAATCGCAACTGGCCGACGACGAAGCAAAGGCCGCACGGCTCGAAGCAGAACGTGACATGAAGAACTCGGTGATGTTCCCTGTGCAGTTGACCGCCCGGTCGTCGGACCCCGCTATTGCCGCACTGCTGCAGCGAGAGCAAACGCTGTTCGACTCCGAGCGGCAGACTCTGGACGACCAGTTGCGTCTGTTGCAGGAGCAGGCGGCCCAGACCCGCCAGGAAATCGCGACCGAGACTGCGCTTGTACGCACCAGCGGTGAAAGTCTCGGCATTTCGAAGCAGGAGCTTCAGGTCAATGAACAGTTGCGCAGCGAAGGCTACGTGACCGAAACAAAGATGATGGAGTTGCGGCGCGCCGCGGCAGATTATCAGTCACGCCAGCAATCGGATACGGCGGAACTGATTCGCGCGCGACAGAAGCAAACCGATCTCGATCTGAAGATCACTGCGCTGCGCAATGACTATGTGAAGTCGGCCGACACACAGCTGAAGGACACGACGGCAAAAATCCAGCAGGTCACCGATCAGTTACGCCCGGCACAGGATATCGAAACGCGCACCAGGATCGTCGCACCGGTCGATGGCGAGGTCGTCGGACTCATGGTGCACACAATCGGCGCGGCCATCGGTCCGCGCGAGCCGCTTCTCGATCTGGTGCCGTCGGGCACCCCGTTAATTGTTGAAGCGAAGATCAAGCCGGACAACGTGCGCGAAATTCTGCCAGGCAGCAAGGCCGATGTCCGGCTGACCGCGTACAACCCGCGAACCTCTCCGGTACTTGAAGGCACCGTGACGTATCTCTCAGCCGATTCGCTGAACGACAAGGAGACGCGGCAGCCTTTCTATCTGGCGCATATCGAGATTCCCGCTGATGTCATTGCGCGCGCGAACAGCGTGGCGCGTGAGCCGATTCAACTCGGGCCGGGATTGCGGGCGGAAGTATTCATCAAGACCCGCTCGCGCAGCGCGTTTGATTACCTGTTCGAACCGCTTTGGGACGGCATCCAGAAATCAATGAGGGATTAAAGGAGTAGATATGCGAAAAATGGCCATTGCTGCCATGGCGTTCTTTTTTGCTGCGATTACTGGTTGCGCGCAGCCGCCGACGGATCAACGCGAACTGGCGCGAGTTCAATGGCTTTCAGGGATAAAGGAAATCATTAAATCAGATGATTTGGCTGACTATCACAATGTGGCAACGCAATTAAATCTGCAATTGTCCGCCCGGCACCCATTTCAAGTTAAAGACGTTGACGGGAATGTCACAGGGAACAGTTTTGACGTTGAAACCGTACCGGCCGCAGATAAGCGAGAGAAAAATGACATCGAATTTTATTACGGTATATATACCCCAAATGATCAGTCATATCAAAGGGCCATGTTGAGTGTGCGAAACGTCACTTTAGGCGAATGCGTTACCGAGTCCGATATATATAGCGCTTTTGGATACGTTCGGGGAAAAACGTATCCTCATTCAACCACCTACAGCATCGATTACCACTTCGAAGGGAGGAATTCGATTGATCTGTATTTAACGTTTAATAGCATCAATGATAAGTGCGCAAGAGAGATTACGGTTTTTCAAAATAGGTGGAAATAAATATGGCTACGATTACTGGAAATGAAGCATTCTGGGGGAAGATTGTTCTTTCTCCGACTGAGATTGCATACATCAATAGCAGTCAAACGCTGGTGAAGCAGCTTTTGCAGTACCAGAACGATTTTTCAGAGCGAGCGATTGGCGCGTTTACGACAAGTGGCGGGGAAGGAACCGAGTTTATCGCTTCAGGGGTTCAATTCGCTTCAAACTATACTACATGGACTCCCGAAATACTGGTGGGAGAACTCGCTCATGAAATAGGGCATTATATCAATCAGGCCGCTGACACTGCTTTCACAAACAAATACGAGGTCTCATCGAACGATCCAAATGCATATTCCATTGATGCAATGCTTGGTTTGCACCGGGAAGGCGAAGCGGTTGACAACAACTATGTGGTCCAGCAGGAAATTTCGGCGGCAACTGGCGGCAAGGTGAACATTTACCTTGCTGGAGCCCTCAACGTTGACGGCACCAGTACGGGGCTTCAGGAACTGCTCAATGCGCAACATAGCTTCGATCAGACCGAGGGGTACTCGACCACCCAGGACATGAACCTGATGATCGAGCAGGCGATGGGTGTCTACGCCAAGTTGCCTGGCAGTGAGAAACCAAACCAGACCTACTTCGATTACTACGGTACGCTTAGTGGAGCAAAAGCACCTGCTCAGGCTCCGGGGTTAGCCAGCGTAACACTCACCGATCCTGCTGCGACAGGCAATTTCACGACAGAAAAAGAGGTGTTCACCTCCGGTCAAGTCGAGACGCAGAGCTTCAGTAATGGCGTAATCAGTTCCTCAACTCTTGATGATCAATTCGGCAACGTCATTTCGCAAACAAACTATAGCCATAATGCGGACGGGAGCTATACGGCCAATATTTACGATGGCCAGGGCCATCTGACCGGGCAGGACCAGTTCCATGCCGATGGTTCTGCGATTGATTACCAGATCAACAGTAACGGCACGCAGACCGCCACGGTGTTTAACGCGACCGGTCACGAAACCGAATACGCGACCTTCGGCACCAACGGCACGAAAACGCAGGACGTGTTTTTCGACGCCACGACTGGACGCGAAACTCAGGAAAACGACATCAACGCCGATGGCAGTCAGGTTGACCACATCTTCAACGCCAACGGCACGCAGAACACCGCAGTCTTCAATGCCACCGGTCACGAAACCGAGTACGCGACTTTCGGCACCAACGGCGCGAAGACGCAGGACCTGTTCTACGATGCAACGTCGGGCCATCTGACGCAGGAGAACGACTTCAACGCCGACGGCAGCCAGGTTGACCACATCTTCAATGCTAACGGGACGCAAACGGCGTATGCCTTCAATGCCGCAGGTCATGAAACCGAGCAAGCAACCTTCGGCGTAAACGGCGCGAAGACGCAGGATTTGTTCTATGACGCAACGTCCGGCCGCCTGACGCAGGAGAACGACTTCAACGCTGACGGCAGCCAGGTCGATCACATCTTTAACGCCAACGGGACGCAAACCGCTTACGCCTTCAACGCAGCGGGTCACGAAACGGAACAGGCAACATTCGGCGCCAACGGTAAGATCACGCAGGACCTGGTCTTCGACGGATCGACTGGCCGAGAGTTACAGGAGACTGACTACAACGCCAACGGTAGCGGCGTTGCTCACATCTTTAATCCTGACGGTACGCAGACCGCTGCGGTTTTCGACCCATCTGGTCACGTCTCCGAATACGCGACGTATGGTACAAACGGCAAGATGACGACCGACGCCTTTTTCGATGCCAACGGTCGCGAGACGCAACTGAATGAATACTCCGGGAACCAGACGACCGTCCACATCATCAACGCGGACAGGACGCAAACGGCGACGGTCTACAACAGCGCAAATCAGGAAACCGAATTTGCCCAATTCGATGCCAGTGGACATAAGACTGACGACTACTTCTACAACGGGCCGACGGGTCAGGAAACTGAACATGATCACTATGCTAGCGATGGAAGCATGGCCGCTAGTATCTTCCATAGCGACAATAGTCAGGACCTGATTATTTACAACGCGTCGGGCCAGGAGACGCAGTACGACGCATACAATAGTCAGGGGCAACTTACCGGATTCACGAACTTCACCTATACCGTGGGCGGTGGCTATAACGCCATTGCGTATGGGCCGACTGGATATGAAAGCGGGTGGGCGGATTACGCTTCGAACGGCACGCAGATTTCAACGAGCGGCGGCACGTATAACTTCACGCTGGACGACGGCTACGAGTGCGGGGCCGACTGGGGTTTCACGACGGACCTGGGCGGCACCGGATATAGCTCCGATTATGGCTTCTACATCTGATAGCTAGAGCGAAGCCAGCAGTTGCTGCGTCCGCAAGCTCCCGTAGGTTCGCGGACGCAACATGTCGAACGCGTCTGATGGATACTTGCATCTCTGAACATTTCGGAGTCTGTCCTTGAAGGCCCCCGTCGAAAAAAAACACGCCGGAGGCGGGCCAGAAAATGCGTCCGAAGCGAAACCGGCTGGGGAAAGCACTATTCCGCTCGCGTACGCAGATCTATTAACAGGGCCTCCGCTTGGACTGCATGCCCAGCCATCATCGCAAGCCCTTCATTCAACGCCGGAAAAAGACTGCGATTGAAGTTGTTCCAGCGCAGCTCCAAAATCGTATCGTCTTTGTCGATCTCGGTATTCAGCACGTCGTGAATCACCTCACCCGAATCGATCCCATTATCGACGTAGTGAAATGAGGCGCCGGTGAGATAGAGAGGCTCTACCTCCACGATCTCCATCGTCTTCCAGTTCACCACCTTCCTGCCACGCGCGCCATACAAGGCATCAAGCGTCGCATACGCACCGCGCCGCTCATACGGCGATTCCGCGCGCGTCACGCCAGGATGAATATTCACGATCTTGCGATAGAACGGCGCCTCCGGCCGAACCAGTTCGTCGAGAATGATCAACAACCCATCCAGCACCACAATATCGGCCTTCAACTCGACGAACGTATCGAGCAGATGCTTCTCAAACCGGCTCTTGCCTGCCGCGCGTCCCTCGGCACCAAGCGGCTCGCGGCGGTACGTCGACGGAATGGCAAGCAACAGATCATTGACAGCTTTACCCTGCACACGCAAATTCGGCGGATAGAACCACCGCTTACCCGGCTCATACGAGAACCCATACTCTTTCAGTTTCTCACGGTCCAACGCGGATCCCGCGTCATCGTCGTAGATCACTTTCTCCAACGAATACTGCTCACCGAGTTCGGTGTCGTTGAGCGCTTCCACGAGCGATTCCAGCACTGACTTCATATACCGTGTGCCGCTCCTGTACGCGACATCCTGCCCCGCTTTGTCAGCGGCTGCGTTTCTCAGAGACCAGATGTAAACGAGCTTTTTCTTCGGCATAGTCGGATCGAATGAATATCAATAGTTGCGAACGAGTTCAAAACAATGGGTGTTCGGACAGCACACAAGATAACAACAGCGATCCGAACACCCATCCCTTACCAGTCGTATTTCGCCGTAGCGATCACCGTGCGCGGATTCCCATAAAAGCAGGTATTCACCGACTGGCAACCGCTCACAAACCGGCGATTGAAAATGTTCTGCCCATTAACCGCGAAACGCCAGTTGCGCATCTCGTAGTGAATCGCCGCGTCGTACACGGTGTAGCTCGGCACGTACAGCGAGTTGTCCGCCGCACCCGCTGTGCCGCTTTGATAGCGGATACCAGCACCAAAGCCGAGGCCGGCGAGCGGCCCAACGTGCCACGTCCAGTCGCCCCACAGCGAAGCCATCTGACGCGGTCGTGGAATATCCACGGGCCACTTGCCCAGGGTATCGTCGCCGGCCTTGATGTTTTTCACGTCCTGATACACGTACGCGGCAATCACCGAGAAATTACGCGTGACGTTACCCACCCCGCTCAACTCAATGCCACGCGAGCGCACTTCGCCCGTCTGCACTGACGTACTGCCGGTCGGGTCGAGGGCGAGATCGGGCGTGACGACGTTGGTCTGGTTGATCTGATAGACCGCCGCGTTCAACATCAGATTCTTGCCGGCCGGTTGCCAGCGCAACCCCGCTTCGATCTGCTTGCCCTTGGTCGGCTCGGCAATACCGCCGCCCGCGATCTTCACGCCGATCAGCGGATTGAACGAGGTCGAATAGCTGATATACGGCGACAGCCCGTAATCGCCGAGATACACGAGCCCGACGCGTCCCGAGAAGGCATGATCGTTCTGCGTGAGCCGCGTGCCGCCGGCGAGATCGTTCTGCGTCGTGTCGCTCCAGTCCTGGCGCCCGCCGAGCGTCAGTACCCAGCGCTGCCACTTGATCTGGTCCTGCGCATACACGCCGAACGAATTGAGCGTCGACTTCGTGTCGGTGCGAGGAAACGCGGTGGGGCCACTGAAAATCGCGTTGGTGATCGGCGTATACACCGGGTTGTACATATTCAGACTCGGCCCGGTCGCCATCGACTCGCTATCGGTCGTCGACTGCCGGTTGTATTCAAAGCCAAGCAGTACTGTATGGTCGAGCGGGCCGGTGCGGAATTTGGCCAGCGCCTGGTTGTCAACGTCGAAACGGCTGTAATTCAGCTGATACAACCCGACATAGCGCAGCAGCGACGCCTCCGTGGGATCCGCCGGATCGAGACCACCACCGAACACTTGCCCCTGATCGAGCGACAGGTGCATCAGGCGCGTGTTCTGCCGGAACGTCCAGACCGGATCGAGCTTGTATTCGAACTGATACCCCACCGACCACTGCTTCTTACGATAATGGGAAAACTCCGGATCGCCCGTATAGAGATCCGGTGAAATCTTACCGTTCGGATTCGGCAGAATCGTGCCTTGCGCCGGCAGAAAGTTGTTCGACGCGTCGCCCCAATCCTGCAGATAGGTCGCCTCGACAGTCAGCGAGGTCTTCGCGTTCGGCTGCCACTTCACCGAAGGCGCCAGCGCCACGCGCTGCTCCGGGTTCGGCCCAGTTTGCGAATTGCCGTCGCGTCCTACTCCCTGAACACGATAAGACAGCGTGCCGTCCTTATCGATCTTGTCGCCCACATCGAAAGCGAGTTGCTTGCGCGCGTAATCGCCCACCTGCATTTCGACTTCGCGGATGCGCTCGCCGTTCGCGAGCTTGCTCTGCACGTCGATAATCGCGCCCGGGTCGCCCTGGCCATACAGAACGGAAGTCGGACCGCGCAGCACCGTGATGCTGTCGATCATGTACGGATCAACACGCCAGCTCGAGAGATTGAGCGTATTGGGCACCTGCAGACCGTCGACGAAGACAGTTGGCGTAAAACCGCGCAGCACCGAATACCAGTCGGAGCGCACATCCGAGCCATACGTCGAAAAGCCCGGCACGTAGCGCAAGGCCTCGTTAATGGAAGTCGCGCCGGTTTGCTCGATCTGCTCCGCGGTTACGACGTTGATCGTCTGCGGGATCTCCTTCAGCGCGGTGTCGGTCTTGGTGCCCGTACTGCTGCGGCGAGCGACGAGGCCCACCGTTGACTCGCTTTCAGTCGCCCCTTTGACGCTGATCGAAGGCAGCGTATTGGCTGGCGTTGCGTCCTGTTGTGTTGTGTTGGTCTGCTGTGCGTCGCCCGCTGGCTGCGCGGCAGGTTGGGATACCTGCTGCGCCTGCGCATGCCCGGCTGCCGCCGCGTAAAACGCCATGCTTGCCGCGGCTGCGATCGCACGCCGACGCGTGCCTATTGCCCACTCCATCTCTCGATGCTCCAGGTTGTTATGCGGCCAATTGGCCGCGTTTTATTAAAGAGCGAAGACCATGCGGCCCGTGCTCGTCCCGTTTTCTTCTGTTTGTGTGGTCCGGCTGGTCAACCGGTCTTGTGATGTGTGGCGAGAGAGCGACGCGACGATTTCGTCGGAGCGCAGCGCGAGGACCGACAGCAGCGTGTCGGAAAGCCCGTGGCTGTCTTCACAGCAGCCCTGGAGGTAAATGCGCGGTTTGAAACTCGTGGGCGTGGCAAGCCGGTAATCGCGTTCGACGTTGCCCTGCGCGAGCGCATCGCCCAGATGCGGCGCAAGGCCTTCGAGCAGTTCGAAATGCGTGTCGCGGCGATACCCCGTCGCCAGCACGAGCGCATCGAATTGCTCGGCACGCGCGTGGCCGCTCAGACGGTCGCGCAGCGTGAGTTCGATCTGACCGTTCGCCGTGCGCACCGCCGTCTCGATGCCCGTGTTGGCGAGCAAGCGATGGCGCGGCTCTGCCGCAACGTTCTGCATATAGAGCATTTCGTAGATCTGCTCGATCAGCGGACGGTCGACCACCGCGTAGTTGGTGTCGCGAAAGCGCTCGATCAGCGAACGGCGCCCGTCTCTCGGCTGCGCGTAGACGATATCGGTAAACGCCGGGCTGAAGATCTCATTGACGAACGGACTGTCGTCGGCAGGCTTGAGCGCGCTCGAACGGATCACGAGACTTGCGTCGACATGCGGATAGCGGCGTGTCAGATCGATGAACACTTCCGCCGCACTCTGCCCCGCACCGATCACGGCCACGCGTTTGCGCGCCCCGTTGGCGTCACCCACCACCCGGTCAATCGAAGTCAGATACTTCGACGAGTGCACGATATTGTGCGAACCGAGTGCGGCAAAAGCCTCCGGCACCTGCGCGCCGCCGCCGATACCGACCGACAATGCGCGCGTCACGCGCTGCCACTCGCGGCCCTCTTCGTCGCGCGAAAACACGCGCAGCGCTTCGACTTCGTTCGCGTTACCGGCAGATTTAACCGCTTCGATACCGATCACTGTCTGCCCGTAGTGCGCGCGATCATCGAACGACGCGGCCACCCAACTGAGATAATCGTGAAACTCGACACGCGTCGGATAGAAACTCTTCAGATTCACGAATTCCGCCAGACGTCCCCGCTCGAACAGATAGTTGATGAACGTGAAGCGGCTCTTCGGATCACGTAACGTAACGAGGTCCTTGAGGAAGGAAATCTGCATCCGGCAGTCGTCGAGCAGCATGCCGCGATGCCAGCCGAACTCGGGTTGTCGCTCGATAAAGCAATGTGCGAGGTCTGATACGCCGGCCTCTTCGGCAAGGCGCACGGCAAGCGCCAGATTCGACGGCCCGAAGCCGATGCCGATCAGATCAAATACGGTGTCTCTGTGCATGTCGCAGGTCCTCATCGGTGTGAGCCGGCGCGCCGGATGCGCTGGCCGGAGAAAAATGTTTGTTGGTGGCGTGAGCTTCAACCGGCATCCCGCACCTCGGCGACGGTCGATGCACCTGCAACGATTCGTATGCCGAGACCAGCGAAGCTCGGCGCGGCAAACACGTCGGCAATCGAGAGTGCATGACCGGCTGCTTGCGCCGCGTCGACAAAGCGCACGACGTCGAACGAAGTCGCGCCCGCTTCGAATAAATCGTCGTGATGTGCCGGCGTGTTGCCTTCGAAGAGATCGCTCCAGACGCGTTCGAGCGCCTCGGCGAGCCGGGTTACTTCGTCTTGATGTGCGCCGGGCGCGTTCATGCCAGCAGCAATGGCAGGCGTTACCAGTGCGAACCGCGCCGGCGACACGCCGAGCGCTTCATGCGGTGCATCGACGAACTGTTGAACCACGTTGAGATAATCAGCCGTCAACGCCTCGACGAACCGGCCGTCGACCAGTTCATCCGCATACGAAAACGCACCTGTCACGCGTCCATCCGGATGCTCGACCACGTCGAGCTCCAGTTCGAACACGACGCGATGCCGGACGTCGTTGAAATCGGCGAGCGTGAGACCCGCCCAGTCACGCTCCGCTGCGCCCGCGGGGCGCAGGTAATTGAACATCACCGAGAAAAGCGGATTGCCGGGTTCCGGGCGCGGCGCGCGCACCGCCGCGACCACGTCGGCGAAGGGTGTGTCCGCATGCGAATAGGCCGCGAGGGCCGCATCGCGAACCTCAGCCAGCAGCGTGGCGGGCGTGTGTGTTTCGGCGAGCCGCGTGCGCACGACCACCGCGTTAATGAAGAGCCCGAGCGCGCGGCGTGCGGTCTCGCCCGTCAATTCACGTGTCGATGCCAGAACGCCGACCGGCTGATCGGTCGCGCCGGTTGCACGATAGAACGCGACGTTTAGTGCGGCGTGCAGCAGCATCGGCAACGTTGCGTGGACTTCAAGCGCCATCACGCGGGCACGTCGCACCACGTCCGGCGAGAAATCGAACGCGAGGCGGCCTGCGGTCCAGCGCGGCGCTGCGGATCGGCCCGACAGCGGCGCGGGTAAAACGTGCGCGGGTGCGTCGGCAAGCACATCGCGCCAGAACGACAGGCGCGCACGCGGTGCCGCGATTGGCAGGACCAGCGCGTGAGGCAAAGGTGATGCCTGGCTCGAAGCCGCGGGCAACGCACCCCGCACGATCGCCACATAGATCGTGCGGACTTCGTCAAGCCACAGGTCGATCGACTGTCCGTCCGACACGATGTGATGCACAACCAGCGACAACACATGATCGTGCTCGCCGACACGCAATAGCCGCACGCGCCAAAGCGGCGCGTCGTCGAGCAGGTCGAATGGCGTCAGCGCATCTTCGTCGGTGAGC
The DNA here is from genome assembly GCF_046026855.1 of Paraburkholderia sediminicola. GTDB lineage: Bacteria > Pseudomonadota > Gammaproteobacteria > Burkholderiales > Burkholderiaceae > Paraburkholderia > Paraburkholderia sediminicola_A. Next base: position 161,789 of record NZ_JAQQET010000005.1, read on the forward strand.
GTAACGGCGGCGGCCTCGCGCGCGCTGTCTATGTTATCCGCGGTGTCTGCTGCTTCGAGCGAAAGCAGATCGATCACCGGCAGTTCGAAAGGCGCGATCGTCGCAATCCGTTGGCCCGGCAATTCTCCGTTCCGCTCGACGAGGCGTGTACGCAACGCCGGATGCCGCGCCATGGCCCCGGCAAACGCTTCACGCAATGCATCGGCATCGAGCGGCCCGCGCAAACGCAGCGCGACAGGAATGTTGTAGGCCGCGCTGTCCGGCTGCGCGCGCCACAAGAACCACAGGCTCAATTGCGCGGCAGACAGCGGCAACACGCCTGGCGCTTCGGCAAGCGCGCGCGATTTCGTCGATCCGCTCGCGAAGCCCGAATGCGACCCGGACTCGGCGTTCACTTCGACCACCGCCTCACTCCGCGCCGCAGCCATGACCCGCTGCGCGTACTGAGCCAGAATCGGTGCTTCGAAGAGTGTGCGCACCGGCACATCTCGTGCAAGCCGTTCGGCTACGCGTGTCGCCACGCGAACTGCCGCGAGCGAATGCCCGCCGAGTTCGAAGAAGTGATCGCCACGACCGACGCGCTCCACGCCCAGCACTTCCCGGAAAATCAGCGCGAGCGCCGTTTCGAGGCCGGCGCCAGGCGCCTGATAGGCGCGTGCGACCCGCTGCGGCTCCGGCAATGCAGCGCGGTCCACCTTGCTGTTCGCATTGCGCGGCAATGCATCGAGCACGACGATATGCGCGGGCACCATGTAATCGGGCAATGTGTGACGTAGATGCGCGTCGAGTTCGGCGGCGTCCGCCCGCGTGTTGCGCTCGCGCGCTTCCGCGCTCAACTCGACATACGCCACCAGCGCCGCTTGCGCTCCCTTGCCGTGCACGATCGCCACCGCTTCGCGCACGTCCTCATGTGCGGCGAGTTGCGCTTCGATTTCACCCAACTCGATACGCAAGCCTCGCAGCTTCACCTGATGGTCCACGCGACCGATAAAGTCGAATACACCGTCCGCGCGCCGTTTCACCAGGTCACCCGTGCGATAGAGCCGCGCGCCCGGCGCACCGAACGGATCCGGCACAAAGCGCTCCGCGGTAAGCGCGGGCCGGTCGAGATAACCGCGTGCGACGCCCACGCCCTCGCCGCCCAGATACAGTTCCCCGATCACGCCAACCGGCAGCGGATTCAGGCGTGCATCGAGCACATGCGCGGATCGGGCGCCGACCAGCGTGCCGATCGGCAGATAGGCACTGTCGGCGAGCCTTGCGACATCGTCAGTGGGATAGAACATCCACAGCATCGGGGTGATGACGGTCTCGGTCGGCCCATAGCCATTGACGATGCGTGCGTTCGGAAACGCGCGGCGCATCAGCGCAAAAGCTTCACGTGAAGTCGCTTCGCCGCCCACCGTCAGCGATCGCAAAGTCGGCGGCGCACCGTGCGCGAGCGCCCATTCCGCAAGCTGCGTCGCGCAACCGGGCGGCACGTAGGTCATCGTCACGCCTTCGCGCACCATCATCCGGCAGGTTTGCGCGGGCGGCCACAGTGTGTCGGCGGTGATCGCTACCGCGGCGCCGGACATGTACTGCGAGAACCATCCCTCGTGAGCACCGTCGAAATTGACCGACTGGAACAACAGGAAGACGTCGTTTTCACCCGCGCCGTAACGCTCAGCAATCGCCGCACAGTGCAGCGCGAACGAACCGTGATCGACCACAACGCCTTTCGGCTTGCCGGTCGAGCCCGAGGTGTAGATCACATAGGCCGCCTGGTGCGGCGAGACGGCAGGCAACGCGGTTGGCGCAGACGATAGATCGCCACGCTGTGGTTCTTCGTCGATCAACCACAAGCGCAGGCGATCCGACGCCGGCAGCGCAGCCAGGCTGGCGCGCTCGGTGATGACATGCGTGATCTGCGCGTCATCGAGAATCTGCGCGAGACGCTCGCGCGGATGGCTCGGGTCGAGCGGCACAAACGCGCCGCCGGATTTCAGCGTAGCAATCAGGCCGACCAGCAGATCGACCGAGCGGCCCAGCGCCACCCCAACGCGCATCTCCGCGCTCACGCCGGCTGCCACGAGTTGCTGCGCAAGCCGTGTCGCGCGCGCGTCCACTTCACCGCGTGTAAGCGAACGTTCGAGATCCGCTACGCCGCGTGCATCTGGCCGTGCATGCGCATGATCGGCCACGCGTTGGTGAACCGGTCTGAAGGCTTCCTGGTGATTGACCACCGTGCTGTTCCACGCATCCAGCTGGGCACGCTCGGCGTCAGGCAGCCATTGCAAATCGCCGACCGTCGTCCCGGGCGCGGCCGTTGCATTCGACAGCAATTCGATGAAACGTGCAGCTAGCCGCTCAACGGCATCCGCCTCGAAGAGATCAAGCGCGTAGATGAAGTAGGCATCGACGGAACCGTCGTCGCGTTCCTCGAAGCTCAGCGTCAGATCGAACTTGGCGAACGGTGCTCCCGACGGCAATTCCGTCATGCGAACGCCCGCAAGCGAAGGCAAACAACGCCGCGCACCATAAGCCGCCATTACTTGGAACAACGGATGGTGGCTCGCACTGCGCACCACACCAAGCGCTTCGACCACCTGTTCGAACGGCACATCCTGATGCGATTGAGCGTCGATGAGCGTTTGCTGCGTCGCCCCAACCAGCGCGGCGAACGGTTGCGTTGCGGCAACAGGCGTCGCGAGCGTCAGCGTGTTCACAAAGAAACCGACGAGGCCAGCCACTTCGCCACGCTCGCGATTCGCGGCGGGCACGCCGATCTGAATCTGCGCCTCAGCCGACGAGCGCGCGAGCACGGCATTGAGCGCTGCGAGCAACACCGCGAACGGCGTAGCGCGCTGGGCATTGGCGAGCGCCTTGACCTGCGTGACAAGCGCGGCATCCAGCACGAACCGATGCCGCGCGCCACGCGCGCTCCGTTGCGCCGGACGCGGCGCGGCCCCGGGCAGCATCAATACGTCGCGGCTCGCATCCAGCCTGGCACGCCAGAATTCCAGCTGACGCTCACGCTCGCCCGCATCGAGCCAGCGGCGCTGCCACAGCGCATAGTCGGCGTACTGGATTGGCAACGGCGCCAGCGATACAGCTTCACTCTTCGCATATGCGTGATAGAACGACGCCAACTCCGCGAGCATCACGTCAGCCGACCAGCCGTCCGACACGATGTGATGCGTCGTCAACGCGAGCCAGTGCGTCGTCGCGTCGAGCCGGATCAAATGCGCGCGCATCAGTGGGCCGAGCGACAGATCGAAGGCCTGCGCTTCATCCGCTTGCGCAATGGCAGCCGCGCGCGTGTCACGCTCATGCGTGGGCAGCGTGCTCACGTCGCTCGCATGCCACGGGCAGCGCGACGGCGCATGCACGGTCTGCAACACGCCGTCCGCGCTCTCGGTGAAGGTCGTGCGCAACGCCTCATGACGCGCGATCAGTGCATCGCACGAAAGACGCAGTGCATTTGCATTGAGCGCGCCGTCGAGCCGAAGACGTTCGGTGATGTGATACGCGGCCGGCTCGTCGATCATGCGCGCATGCAGCCACAGACGCGTTTGCGCGAACGAAGCCGGCACGCTCGCGGTCCGCTCGGCGCGCGGCGGAATCGGCAGCACGCGAAAATCGATGCCGGCTGCGTCGAGCTTCGTGAGAAAAGCCTTGCGCTGCGCGTCCGGCAAAAGCGCGAAACGTGTCGCGAGGGAAAGCAGATCCGGTTTGGCTGTCGTCATGCTGGGTTGTCTCAGTGCTCAATGCTTGTCGGCGTGATGGTTTATTGCAACTCGAGTTCGCCGAGGAGTGCGTCGATCGCACTCGCGGTGTCCTCACCGGCACCCGTACCGCGCTCGGCTAACGCGCGATCGATCGCGGCGGCGCAGCGTTGCAGCGTGCGTTCGTCGAATAGCGTGCGCAGCGGCAGGATCAGCGTCCAATGCAGATTGGCCTGCGCGTTGGCCTGAGTCGCGAGCAGCGAATGACCGCCGAGCGTGAAGAAATCGTCGTCGCGACCGATCGCTTCCAGATGCAGGACGCGTTTCCATATCTCGGCCAGCTCGCGTTCGGTAGCGGTTTGCAGAGAAACAACCGCGTCCTCGCCAGATGAAAGACGACGAACCGGTGCGGGCAATGCATGACGATCGCACTTGCCGTTCGGCGTAACCGGCAGCGCCTCCATATCAATCAACTGCGCGGGCACCATGTACGCGGGCAACTGGGCACGCAGCGCCTCGAGCAACGCATGCGTGTCGATCGTGTTGTCCACGCCTCGCGCAACATAGCCGACCAGTTGCTCATCACGCACGATCACCACCGCGTCGTGTACACCCGGCTCTGCACGCAGCAAGGCTTCGATTTCACCGGGTTCGATGCGTTGACCGCGCAGCTTCACTTGCGTATCGATACGGCCGAGATAATCGAGGGCACCGTCCGCGCGACGGCGGGCGAGATCGCCGGTTCGATAGAGACGGGCACCTTCACTGAAAGGATCCGGGACGAAGCGCTCCGCCGTCAGTGCGGCACGACCGAGATAGCCGCGTGCGAGTCCCACTCCGCCTAAATACAGCTCACCGACCGCTCCTTTCGGCAACGGCTGCAACGCCGCATCGAGTACATGTAGTTGCAGGTTCGCGATCGGGCGACCGATCGGCACGGACACCGCGTTTGCATCACGCGTATCGCAACGCCAGTGCGAGACGTCGATAGCAGCTTCGGTCGGTCCGTACAGGTTGTAGAGGCGTGCATTCGGCAAATGCTGCGCGACGCGCGCCACCAGTTCCGGTGCGAGCGCTTCGCCGCTCGCGACAATCCGCTCGATGCTCGAACAGCGAGCCGCAACTTTGAAATCTTCCAGGTGAGCAAGGAACGCGGCGAGCATCGACGGTACGAAATGCAGCGTTGTGACGCGATGCGTTTCGATTGCCGCGACCAGACGTGCCGGATCGCGATGATCGCCCGGCGCCGCAATCGCAAGTTTCGCGCCGACCGCGAGCGGCCAGACAAACTCCCATACCGATACGTCGAAGCCGAACGGCGTCTTGTGCAGCACGACGTCGTCAGCGTTCAGACGATAGGCGTCCTGCATCCACGCAATCCGGTTCGCCAGCGCGCCATGCGTATTGCCGGCGCCCTTCGGCTTACCCGTCGATCCGGATGTGTAGATCAGATAGGCGAGTTGATCGGAGGCGACTTCCACCGGCGCAGCGAGCGTGGCGTCGGCGCTGAGCAGTTCGCCGACGCTCAGAATCCTGACGTCGATGCCTTCGACCGCTGCGGCGACACGTTCACGCAGATGCGACTGCGTCAGCACGACGGCCGGGTTTGCGTCGTTGAGCAGATAGGCGATGCGCTCGGCCGGATAGTCGGGATCGATGGGCAGATACGCCGCGCCCGCTTTCAGCACACCGATTAGCGCCACCACCATGTCGAATGAACGCTCGACGCACAACGCAACCGCCGTATCCGGCTGAACGCCCACTTCGATGAGCGCAGCCGCGACCCGATTGGCGTTCGCATCGAGCGCGCCGTAGGTCATTTGCTGCGTATGTCCTTGCGGATCGGTGAATTCAAGCGCGATTGCGTCGGGCGATGCGAAAGCAGCCCGCTCGAACTGCCGATGCAACGGCTGCTGCTGCGCTTGCGGCCACGATTGCGTGGTCGCATTGGCGCTCGCCAGCGTGGCGAGATCGTCGGCGGTCGCAATCGAGATCGTGCCGAGTGATGCATGCGGATCGGCGATCAAGGCGCTCAGGCACGCGGCAAATGCGCTATGCAAAGCGGCCACCCGAGTCGCATCGAGCTGCGCGGTGTCGTAGCCGTAGTCGATCGTGAGCGCCGTGCCGGCTTCGATCACGAGCGTGAGCGCGAAATCGGTGGCCTCGATATTGCGCAGCTCACGCAGCTTGAGGGCGCGTTCGTCGCGTCCTTGCCAGGCTTCATCGACCGGATAGTTTTCGAATACGACCAGCGTGTCGAACAGCGCGCCGCCACCTTGCCCCGCCCACTGCTGGATTTCGTAGAGTGGCGTGTGCGCGTGCTCCGCTGCGGCGGCATTGTCGCGTTGCAATTCGTGCAGCCATACCGATGCACTGCGTTGCGGCAATGGCGCGGTAATGACCGGCAGCGTGTTGATGAACAGGCCCAGCACGGTGTCGGTGTCGGTGTCGGCTTCGGCTAGCGCGTCGGGGCGGCCTGCCACGGTTGCGCCGAAAGCGACTGCCGTGCGATGTGTCATTCGTTGCAGAGCAAGCGCCCATGCGCCCTGCACCATCGTGTTGACAGTGACTTTCAGACGGCGCGCCGTTTCGGTAAGACGTGTCGTTGTATAGGCGTCGAAGGTTTCGCGGTGCGTGAGATTTTGCGTCACACGTGAGCTTCCCAGGTCGCGATCATGTTCGCGCTCACTGTCGGCGATCAATGTCGGTTCATCGATCAGCGCAAGACGTTTCAGCCAGAACGCACGCTCGCCTTCAGTATCGCGCGCCGCGAGCCACGCGATGAAATCGCGGTAGCGCGTTTTAGCCGGTGCGGCGAACGGTTGCGGACGCCGCGGTTCGATATAGTCACGCAGCACGTCGGCGAAGAAACGCGCCGTGCTCCAGCCGTCGAGCAGCAAATGATGGCGGGTCCAGACGAGACGCCACGCCTGATCCGTCACGCGGATCAGCGCGACGCGCATCAAAGGCGGGGACGTCAGATCGAAGCCGCGCGCGCGGTCGTCAGTGAGCCAGGTTTCAAATGCGCCGAGTGCACCCTCACCTCGTTCACGCCAATCAAGGATCTCAACCGGCAGGCGTGCCTGGCGATGCACGATCTGCATTGGCGTGGCTTCATCGGGCGTAAACCCGGTGCGAAGGATGTCGTGACGCGGCACCGCGCCCTCGAACGCGGCGCGCAGACGCTCGACGTCCGGATCGATCAGTGTCGCGACCAGTTGATTCACATACGTCGATTGTTCGGGCGCGAACAGCGAGTGAAACAGAATGCCGTGCTGCATCGGCGAGAGCGGGTAGATATCGTCGATGGTGCGCAGATCGAGCGGCAGGCGCTCCAACGCAGCTTGCGTGAGACCTCCCGTACGCGCGAGCGGATAGTCGCCAGGCGTTGCGCCGCCGCCGCGTTGCGCGAGACGCGCCGCGCATGCGGCGCTCAACTCGGCGAGCGCGGCTTCGAAACGCTGCGCGAGCGCGTCGATCGTCGCGCGCTCGAACTGGGTCGCGCCGTACACCCAATGGATTTTTAGCGTGCGTGCGGCATCGCCGTCGATATACGCGTGAATCGCCAGCGCGTTGCCGATCGGACCAGCGGGATCGCGCTCGCAACCTGCGCCGCCGAAACGGGGCACCAAAGCCGCTTCGCGCGGTGCATCGAACTGGCCGAGGTAATTGAAGGTCACATGCGGCCGCGGCACGGCGGCGAGCGCCGCGCGCGGCGTCGCATCGCCGTAGTGGCGGAGCACACCGAAGCCGAGCCCCTTGTTCGGCACCGCGCGCAGTGCGTCCTTAACTGCGCCGAGCGTCGCCGCCGGCGTGCTTTCGACCGTAAACTGCACCGGATAGTGGCTCGTCAACCAGCCGAGCGTGCGGCTCACGTCGGCATCGTCGAATAACGCCTCGCGGCCATGGCCTTCGAGTTCGATGCGGCATCGTGGCATGCCGAGCGACTGCACCAGGGCCGCGATCAGCAATTCGATCATCTGCGTACGGTAGGCCGCGTTTGCCTCGGTCAATGCGGCGCGTGTCAGATCGGCGTCGATCGTCTGGACGACGGTTTGCGCGTCGGCGTTGCTTGCCTTGGCGTGCGGATGGTCGAGCGGCAGTTCGTCGCAAGGTTCCGTGAGGGCCGCCCAATACGGCACTTCGGCGGCAAATGGCGAGTTCGTTGCGTCGCGCGCCGCATGAGCAAGCCGAGCCGCCCAATCCTGCGCACTCGTGCCGGTCGACGCAAGACGTACCGTGCGGCGTTCGTGCGCTGCACGATAGGCGGTATCGAGATCGTCCAGCAGCACACGCCACGACACACCGTCGACGATGAGGTGATGAATCGCCAGATAAAGCTTTGTCGTTCCGTCCGGCAATAGCGCGGCGAAGGCGCAGACGAGCGGGCCATGCGTCAGATCGAGCGTGCTTTGCAGCGCGTCGAACTGGGCGAGCGCATCGGTTTCGTCGCGTGCGGCAGCAACCGCGAACGGTAGCGCTTCGAACGCGCGCCCGGCGAACGTGATCTGCCATTCTCCAAGCGGGCCGCTCGGTGCGAAACGGTGGCGAAAAACCTCGTGATGCGTCAGCAAGGTTTCGAATGCGCGGGCGAAAGCATCGGTGTCGAATGGCGCCTGGGCATCGAGTTCGATCGACTGGTTCCAGTGACCACGCTGCGGGATATCCAGCGCGAAGAAGCGCAGTTGAGCGGGAGTGAGCGTCGTGCTCTGTCCAGACGCTGACGGCAATGCCTGTGCTTTGGGCGCGGCCGACGTGGAATACGCTTTCGGCGCAGCCGGGGCCGTCGCATCTACCATTGTTGCAACACATGCGAGTTGCGCGAGCGTAGGTGCGTCAAACAACTGCTTCGGCGTAAAACGCACACCGCGTTTGCGTGAGCGCGCGATCACCTGCAACACCAGAATCGAATCGCCACCCAGTTCGAAGAAGTTGTCGTCGCGGCCGACGCGTTCGGCTTTGAGCACTTCTTTCCAGACGGTGGCAAGTGCCTCTTCCGTCGCCCCCTGCGGCGCGTCGCCTTCGGCAACGGACGGCGTCGGCGCGGCGGCAAGCGCGCGCAGTGCCGCTCGATCGATTTTGCCGTTCGCTGTCACCGGCAATGCGGCTACGATCAGCAACACTGCGGGCACCATGTAATCCGGTAGGCGCGCGGTCAGCGCTGCACGTAGCGTCGGCTCGTCGAGGCGTGCACCGTTAGAGGACGCCACGAATGATGCCAGGCGCAAACGGCCTTCATGGTCCACAGCAAGCGTCTCCGCCTGAGCGACGCCCTCGAGTGCGCGCAGTGCCGCACTCACTTCGCCAGGCTCGACGCGATAGCCGCGAATTTTCACCTGATCGTCAAGCCGCCCAAGAAAATCCAGCCGACGGTCGGCCCGCAGCCGTACACGGTCGCCGGTTCGATAGAGGCGTTCGCCCGGAGCTGACGGATGCGGTACGAAGCGCTCGGCGGTTGCGGCAGCGCGGTTCAGATAGCCACGTGCGAGGCCTGGACCACCTAGATACAGTTCACCGATCCCGCCAGGCGGCACGCTCGCGCCGTGAGTGTCGAGCACGCACGCATAGGCGTTTGGCAACGGCAGGCCGAGCGGCACGGTTTGCGTGGATTGCGTGGATTGCGTGGATTGCGTGGGTTGCGTGGGTTGCGTGGGTTGCGTGGATTGCGTGGGTTGCGTGGGTTGCGTGGGTTGCGTGGGTTGCGCGGTTTGCGCGGTTTGCGCGGTTTGCGCAGCATGGCCCGCTTGCGCGGCGCGAGCGTTCGATAAGCGCAACACGGCCTGCGCCGGCGCGGACGTATCGAAGGTCAATGCGCCAACCGTTGCTTCGGTCGGACCGTAGTGATTGATGACACGGCACGCCGGCTTGAGCGCCGCAATCCGTTCGACAAGCGACCACGGCAGCGTTTCGCCGCCCGTCACCAGCGCGTGGGCGGGCAGCACGTCGGCCGCCTGCTGCGCATCGAGCAATGCATGTAGATGACTCGGCACGATCTTCAATACGCCGATGTCGTGCGTACGCATTTCGTGAGCGAAGCGATCGGGGTCGAACGCGCATTGAGCCGGCAGCAGATGCAACGTGCGACCCGAGCAAAGCGCACCGAATAGCGTCGTATGACCGAGGTCGGCGGCAACGGTGGAGACCATCGCCATCGACGCTCCTGCGGTAAAGGCGAGCTCGTCCAGCATGCCTTCAACGTAATCAACCAGCGCGCGATGCGAGATCACAACGCCTTTCGGCGTGCCGGTCGATCCGGATGTGAAGATCAGATAAGCGGCCTGGTCGGGTAAAGGTGCCGGACGCGGGGCGTTGGCGTTGGCGTTGGCCCCCACGCTGACCTCTGCGTTAGCGCGCAGATTGATACTTGAACTCACACTGGCGGCAACCTCCAGCCCAACAATCGATGAACCTTGCGCAAGTGCATCGAAATCCAGCGTCGTGGCATTGCCCACGGCTAGCGCGCCTTGCACGCCCTCCGCGGTTAACATCCAATGCGCGCCGCAGGCATCCACAGCAGCCGCCAACCGCTCGTGCGGCGAAGCTGGATCGAGCGGTACTGCGTAGGCCCCCGACTTCATCACACCAAGCAGCGCCACCGCGAAGCGCACCGAGCGCTCGATGCATACGGCAACCGGCTGCTCCGCGCCCACTCCACGTCGCTGCAGGGCGAGCGCTATCCGGTCCGACGCGTCGTCGAGTTCGGCGAATGTAAGCTGCGTGTCGGTGTCCGCAAGCGCGACGCGATGCGGCGTTTCACTCGCATGATGCGCGAAAAGCGCCAACACGCTATCTGTCTCAGGCTGAAGCTCGCGTCCATGTCGCGCCGCGCCATATTCAGCCCCATCCGCGCAATCCAGTTCAGCAATCGCGCGTTGCGGATCACGCACTGCATCGGCGACGAGCGCGGCATAGCTGTTGAGCCACGCCTGGGCGGTCGCTTCATCGATACCGTCCAGTGCATACGCGACCACCAGTTCGATGCCACGCGGATCGTCGGTGAAATCGAGTGCGAGATCGAAGCGCGCAGCAAGATCGAGCCCCGGCGACATCTGCACCGCAGCGCCCGGCAATTCAGCCGTCAATTCCAGATCGAACTGCTGCGCAAATTTGACCTTGAGCCATTCTTCGCCACGCCGCACCGGCGGCTTGACCGCATCGAGCACCTGATCGAACGGCACATCCTGATGCGCGAAAGCATCGAACGCCGAGCGACGCACACCGTCGAGCAAGGCAGCGAACAATTGACCTGGCGCGACACGCGCGCGCAATGCGAGCGTGTTGAGGAACAGTCCGACCAGTGGCGCGGTTTCCGCACGTTGCCGATGCGCAATCGGCGCGGCCACTACGATGTCGGTTGCGCCGGTCAGTCGATAGAGCCATGCGTCGAACGCGGCCAGTAGCACGGTAAAGGGCGACGCCTGCGCGCGCCGTGCGGTTTCGCGCACCGCGGCGGATAGCGTTTCCGGCAATCGCAAGGCGAGCCGGCCGCCGCGATAGTCGCGTTGCGGCAGGCGCGTCCGGTCGAGCGGCAATGCCAGCGGTTCGGGCGCAGCGCGCAACGCGTCGCGCCAATACGCGAGTTGGCGTTCGCCTTCGCCTGCGGCGAGCCAGTCGCGCTGCCATTGCGCATAGTCGGCGTATTGAACCGGCAGCGCGGGCAATTGCGGCGTGCGCCCCAGGGCGAACGCCGTGTAGGCCGTTTGCAGTTCGTCGAAGGCGCAACGCGAGCTCCAGCCGTCGCTGACCGCGTGATGGGTCGTCAACAGGAAGCGTTGCGTGTTGTTGGTCAGCGTGATGAGCGTGGCACGCACTAACGGGCCGTTCGATAGATCGAACGCTGCGCCGACGTGTTGCTCCATCAACGCCGCAAGCCGCGATGTCCGCTCGCCTTCACTACTGGTGTGCAGATCGACATCGGCAATCCGCACGGGCAATGCGGCATGAATGCGCTGCATGACGATACCCTCGTCGGTTTCGACGAGCGTGGTGCGCCAGGCCTCCTGACGCCCGACCAGACAATCGAGCGCGCGTTGCAACGTGCCGAGGTCGAGTGCGCCCTGCACGTCCCATTGCACGGCGACGTGATACGCCGAGCCGGCGTCCTGAGTTTGCGCGAGGACCCAGAAACGCTGCTGGGCGAATGAAGCAGCACGGTCGACAAACGCGGCGGTTGAAGGCTGCATTACCGCAATTTTCTGATGCCGGTTCACAGCCGATTCAGTCTCGCTGCTATCGATCAGCGCCGCGAGTGTCTCGAGCGCTTGATCGTCGAACAGTGCATCGAGCCGTAAATTCACGCGCCATTCGATCCGGATAGCCGCCTGCAATTGCATCGCCGCGAGCGAATCGCCGCCGCGTGCAAAGAACCGGTCGGTGCGACCGATCGGCGTGGGATCGTTCAGGAGTGTTTGCCAGAGGTTGGCAAGCCGCTGCTCAGTGGCGGTCTGGGGCGCGACATAATCGGCAGCGGTCGCAACGGGCTGTGCCGCCACGGCATCGCGCAACGCAGCGCGATCGAGTTTGCCGTTCAGCGTGTAAGGCAGACGGGCGAAGCGCGCGAAACGATGCGGCAGCCACGCTTGCGGCAAATGCGCGGCGAGATGCGCCTGCAATACTGCGTCGCCGAGCGCCTCCTTCAGTACCACACAGGCGATCAGTTGCGTCCTGCCGCCCATTGGTTCAGCGAGCACACCCGCATCGGCGATCGCCGGATGCGTCAGCAGGCATGCCGCAATCTCACCGGGTTCCACACGAACGCCGCGCACTTGCACCTGATCGTCGATGCGGCCCAGATAATCGAACGAGCCGTCCACGCGTTCGCGCGCGAGGTCGCCGGTGCGGTAGATCCGGTCACCCGGTTCGCCATTGGCGTCCGGCAAAAAACGTTCGGCGGTAAGCGCCGCGCGGCCATGATAGCCACGCGCGAGACACACGCCGCCAAGCAGCAGTTCGCCCACCTCACCGCGTTGCGCCGCGCCTTCGATACGCGCCACGCGGCGCCCGATCGGCCAGCCGATCGGCAGCGACGCGTAACCGTTTCCCACCTCGAGTGCCGGTGTCGTGCCCGGGTCGACCGGCCACAGCATAGGTGAAATCACCGCCTCGGTCGGCCCATATCCGTTGACGAGCCGGATCGACGGGAACACGCGGCGAATCTCGTCGAAGCTGTCCTGCGACATCGCCTCGCCGCCGAACAGCAGCACGCGCAGCGAAGGCGGCACGCCAAGGCGCTCGCAAACGTTCGCGAACTCGCGCAGATAAGCGGGTGGCAGTGTGGTATTGGTCACGCCCTCTCGCAGCATGAAGCCATGCGTGGCCTCTGGCGGAAACGGCGGCGGATCGCTGATCACCACACTGCCGCCCACGGCAAGCGGCACCAGCCATGCTTCGATCGAAACGTCGAAATTCACCGAAGCGAAATGCAGCACGCGATCCGTGCCGTCGATCGGCAACGATTCAGCGAGCGCATCGCCGTGCGCGGCAAGCGGCCCGTGTTCGACGGCCACCGCTTTCGGCGTGCCCGTCGAACCAGATGTGTAGATCATGTAAGCAGCCGCGCGCGGATGCACCGACTCGTCATCGCCATCGAAACGCGCAGCGGCAACGTCTGTCAAAACATCGTTTTCCACGTCGAAACACTGCGTGAAACGCGCGCGCATGGCTGCATCGGCGGAAGCGTCGACAATGCCGTGAGCAAGACCCGCATCCTGCGCGACCCAGTCGAGCCGTGCCGCCGGATGTCGTGGATCAAGCGCGACGAACACGCCGCCCGCCTTCAGCACGGCGAGTAATGCGACGAACAGATCGCACGAACGCGCGACACATACGCCGACGCGCACCTCCGTCGTGACGCCTGCCGCCCTCAGTTGCTCGGCAAGCCGCGCCGCGCGGCTGTCCAGCTCTCCGCGCGTCAGCCGCACGGTACGCGGCGTGAACGACGCCAGCGCGGGCGCATCGGGTTCGATACGCGCCAGAGCGCGGATTCGGTGGTGCAATGCAATCGGGAAGCTCGTCATGGGCGTGAAATCCGTTAGAACTGGCCGCATCGGCCAAGTCGCAGGCCGCAATGGGCCGCTTCATTGGGTGTGACGAACCGCGACCGAGAATCTTTACCGCTAGCATCGATTTATTCGGACTGCATCGCTTCGATGCGACAAACAGCAACAGACGGTAAATGTTTGCAGCGGCCATTCGTCTATCAAGCGAGGGGCGTGTCTTTGCGCCCCACTGATATGCCGCCCGCATGCGCTGCATTTCACCGATCCCTTGCGACCCACTGCGACCCTTTGCCGATGACCGCTGCCAACGAGCGCTACGACGCGCCACCCTCGCTTTCTCCCTCAACCGCCAGTCAAGCCACTGGCAAACCGGCCATGCGCCTGATCGTGGCATTGCTCAAGCGCTCGCGTGGCGCCTTCGCGATCGCGCTCACCGCCTGCGTGCTGAACGGCATCGCGAGCGTGCTGCTCGTCGCGACCTTGAGCCGTGCGCTGTCGCAATCCGGCGCCGCCGACATGTCGCTCGCGATGCGTTTCGCGCTATGCGCAGTGATTGCACTCGTCACGCGTGTCATCACCGGCGTGCTGTTTGCGCGGCTCTCGCAGGACACGATGGCGCAACTGCGCGCGCATGTCGCGCGACGCGTCGCCGAGGCCGAGCTGCGCGACGTCGAACGGATCGGCGCGGCGCCCGTGCAGTCGGTGCTGACCGACGACGCCACCAACGTGTCAATGCTGTTCTTCGCGCTGCCCAATCTCGTGATGCACGGTTCGATCGTGTTCGGCTGCCTCGGCTATCTGGCGTGGCTGTCCTGGCCGGTCTGCCTGCTCGCGGTCGCCGCGATTCTGGTCGGTTCGCTCGGCTATCACGCGGGTGACAAGCGGGCCATCGCCTCGCTCGAAGCCGCCGGCCGCTCGCAGGACAAACTGTTCGGCTATCTCGGCGCGCTGTTCACGGGTGCAAAAGAACTGAAATTGCATCAGGCCCGCTCGCGCCAATTCGTCGACGGTCAGCTCGGCTCGGCTATCGACGAAGTGCGCGACCACCGGCGTCAGGCGTTCAGCGCCTATGCGGTCGGGGTCGGCTGGATCGTGTTCCTGTTTTATGTGTTTCTGGGCGTCGCCGCGTTCTGGCCGGCGCTCGGCGTGCACGCCGACACGCCTTCCGCGTCGGGCTATGTCGTGGTGTTCCTGTTCATGCTGCTGCCGCTGGACGGCTTGCTGAACAACGTGCCGACGCTGAATGCCGCACGTGTCTCACTCGACCGCATCGAAAAGGTGATGAGCGAATTCGGCGCACTGCGCACCGCGCCGCCGCCTGATGAAAACGCGTCACACGCGCCGTACCAGACCCTGACGTTGCGCGACGTCACCCACTCGTATTTCCATGAGCGCGACGAACGGATGTTCCGCGTCGGGCCGGTCAATCTGACTTTCAGGCCCGGCGAGATGGTGTTCATCGTCGGCGGCAACGGCAGCGGCAAAACCACGCTCGCGAAGGTGCTCACCGGCCTGTACGAACCGGAAGACGGCACGATCGAACTGGACGGCAAGCCGATCGGCCTGGCCGAACGCGCCGCATACCGGCAGCGCTTCACTGCCGTATTTAACGACTTCCATCTGTTCGACGCGCTGCTGGGTATCGTCGATCCGAACGCCGCATCGCGTGCGCAGGCCGACGCCCGCGCAAATGCACTGGTTGCGAAGCTGGCACTCGACCACAAGGTCCAGGTGGTAAACGGCGCGTTCTCGACGCGCGCGCTCTCCACCGGGCAGCGCAAACGTCTGGCGCTGGTCGTCGCGTATCTGGAAGACCGGCCGTTCTATCTGTTCGACGAATGGGCCGCGGATCAGGACCCGCAGTTC
Organism: Paraburkholderia sediminicola; assembly: GCF_046026855.1. GTDB lineage: Bacteria > Pseudomonadota > Gammaproteobacteria > Burkholderiales > Burkholderiaceae > Paraburkholderia > Paraburkholderia sediminicola_A. Next base: position 177,360 of record NZ_JAQQET010000005.1, read on the forward strand.
AAGGCGGTGTTCTACGAGCAACTGCTGCCGGAATTGCGCTCGCGCGGCAAGACGGTGCTGGTGATCAGCCACGACGATCGCTACTTCCACCTGGCGGATCGCGTGTTGAAGCTGGATAACGGCAGTATCGTCAGCGAGACCTATGGCGCCGCGCAGGCTGTGGAGCATAGTCCGGTTGCAAACGGCACAGTCGGATAAGTGAGTTAGGTGAGATCCACGCCGGGCTTGTTGGCCTGAACGCCCGGTGTGCAGCAACAGCAATAAAGACCTGGCCTGAGGTCGAATAACGCTAATCCGTTTGCCGCCGCTTACTTGCTTGCGGACGGAGCCGGTAGGGAGAGCAGTGTTTCCGTCATCGTATCGGCCATCCGCAACGCGGACATCGGCCCACCAAAACCCCAGATATTCCGTTCGACCAAGCCCACGCGCCCCGCGCTGCGTGCCGGCACGAAGCGCCAGATCGGCGAATCGAGTTTGGTCGCGAGCGGCACGCCGGGTTCCGTCGCGCTGACGAACAACACCGTCAGATTAGGCTTCTTCAACAGATCTTCCGACGTCACATAGGACGTGCCTTCCCGCGTCGGTTCGGCGGGCCACGACTCGAGGCCAAGCGCGTGTGCGACGCCGGCTGCCGTGCTGTTGCCGGTAAATGCCCAGTAACGGTCGGGCAATCCCAACTCCTGTAACCACGCAACCTGTTCGCCTCGGCGGCCGGCTTGGGCGAGGCGTTGTGCGTCGCGTGCAAAACCCGCATCGACTTTGGCTTCGACTGTGCGCGCCGCTTCCTCGCGGCCCGTCAGGCAGCCGATCGTACGGAGAATTTTGCGACCCCAATCGAGTTGCGTGACGCGGGCGCCATCTTCGGCGAAGTTCGGACCGTATTTGAATAGCACGGTGGGCGCGATTCGTTCGAGCGCTGCAAAGATCGGCGCGTGGCGCAGGCCCACGCCGAGGATCAGGTCCGGTTTGGCCGCCGCGATCGCTTCGAGACTCGGCTCCTGACGCGTGCCGATGTCCGGTACCGAGGCAAGGCGCGCATCGTCGTAACCGATCCATATCGGGTAGTACTCGGGATCGGCCATGCCGGCCGGAGTAATGCCAAGCGCGGCAAGGTCTTCGGCGAACATGAATTCGAGCACGACAATGCGTTTCGGCCGCGTGGGCAACGAGGGACTTGCCTGGGAGACTGCGGGATTGTCGGCGAGCGATGCGCAGGTTTGCTGGGCTTGCGTGCCGGTGCGGACGGCCGGGGCTGCGCTGGTAGCGCGGCTTTCGCCGCTTTCGCGCACGGAGCTGGCTCCTCTGCCCTGCGCGAACGCATGGGAGTTGGCCAACAGCGTGACCGCCATCGCCGTGGCCGCACACACTCGCTTGATCTGTTGCGTTTTCCTCGCGTGATTCGTCAATGCGACGCTCCCTGCAAAGCGATTTCCGCGTCGTTCATCGTCAACAGCAAGGGGCAGCGTCCACACAGTTGCATCTCTCCGGGAATTTCATAACGTACGCGGCACGCGCGTGGCGCGCGAATTCCGTTACGGCGACTCCGACAGGCTGACCGGGTTCGTCTTCGGCTAACGTGGGTTCGTCGTTTGCATCGGGCGTGCCGAGCCAGACATGTGCCAAATGGTGTGCGATCGAGTCCGGCACATATTCCGCGAAGCACTGTGCGTGGAAATCGTCGTTCGACGTGATGGAGAACGAATGCCCCTGCTTCTGCCTCACTGTTTGCCCCGCTTCTCGCGCCGAGCCTCCACGATCAGCAACGCAAGCAGATAAGGCGCGCCGATCAGCGCCGTCAACACGCCGGCAGGAATTTCGCGCGGCGCCAACAGCGTGCGCGCCGCGATATCGGCGACCACCAGCACCAGCGCACCGCACGCGGCGGCGAGCCACAAACGCGTGCGATGCGCACGCGCCCCCAGCATCGATGCAAGATGCGGCGCCATCAAACCGATAAAGCCGACCGGTCCAACCGCGGCCACCGCGGCGCATGCAGCCAGCGTCGCCACGGTCAGCACCAGCGGACGCAGCACGCCGATCGGCAAACCGAGCGCTGCCGCCTGGTCATCGCCTAATGCGAGCAGATCGAGCGGCCGCGCGAGCAGGGCAAACACAGGCACTGCCAGCACGCACCACGGCAGCAGCGTCGTCACTTCGCCCCAGCTGCGTCCATACGTACCGCCGACCAGCCACACGACGAAACGCGCGGGTTGCACGCTTTGCTGCGTGATGAGCCATTGGGACAGTGTGGTCCATAGCGTGCCGATCACGATGCCTGTCAGCGCGACAGCCAGCGGCGCATAGCGATGCCGTCGGTTAAGCAATAACGTGAGCGCCAGCGTTACGCCGCCACCCGCGAGCGAGGCCATCGCCAGCGTCGAATGTCCTGCGAGCGGCCACGCGACGAGCGCCGCGAGCGTGGCCAAGCCCGCGCCTTGCGTCACACCCAGCACTTCAGGCCCGGCAAGCGGATTGCGCACGATGCTCTGCATCAGCACTCCGCTTGCGGCCAGCAACGCACCTGCCAGCAAGGCACAGATGAGGCGCGGCAGGCGCAACTCGAGTAGCATGCGCGCGAGTTCGTCACGCTGATCCAGGACGGCCAACCAGCGATGCAAGCCGATCGTGGTCGGGCCAAACGATGCGCCCGCGCAGACGATCAGGATGCCGAACGTCAGCAATACCATCGCCGTCAGCGGCCATGGCCACGCATCGAGCATCCGCACCCAGCGCGTCCCGGCGCGCACGGCTGGACGGTCCTGTCCGGCATGCAACGCGCCCGACCACGCCGCGCCGCTGCGAATCATCGCCAGCATCAAGGGCGTGCCGACGAAAGCGATCGCCACACCGGTCGAGAGCGTCGCGTCGAGATCGAGCGCCTGCACCGCGCTATCGGTGAACAGCACGAGCGCACCGCCCACCAGGGCGGACAACGGCACGAGCACGGCCAGACGCGAGGCCTTCGCACTGCGTGCCTGCCGCAACAGATTCGGTGCGATCAAACCGACATACGACAGCGGTCCCGCCACGCTCACCGCAACGCTCGCGAAACCGACTGCCACCACCATCGCCGCGAGCCGCGTCGCGTCGACGCGCACGCCGGCCGCAGCGGCGGCGTCGTCGCCGAGTGCGAGCGGGTCGAGCGGACGGATCACGAATGGCAACGCGATGAGCGGCAGCACGAGCCAGGCGGCCGCGATCTTCAGACCCGCCGCGCCCGGTTGATAGAGACTGCCGCTCGCCCACAGCGACACGCCGACGATGCTTTGCTCGAAAAACGCGAGAATCAACGTGGTGAGCGCGGAGAACAGCAGCATGCAGACGCTGCCGGCAAGCACGAGACGCAACGGCGTCGCGCGCCAGCCGCCTGCTGCTGCGGCCACGCACGCAGCGGCGGCAAGGCCGCAAACGAACAGCAGCGGCACCGAGGCCACACCCGCCAGCGACGGCACCAACATCGCGGCGACCAGGCCGAGTTGAGCACCACCGGTGATGCCAAGCAAATCGGGCGAAGCTAGCGGATTGCGAGTCAATGACTGGAACAATGTCCCTGCTATAGCAAGGCAACCGCCTGCGACCAACGCCGCCAGGATACGCGGCGCGCTCAGGTCGAACAGCAAAATGCCGGCGAGTTGCGCGGCATCGCTGCCCGCAGGCGCGGCAAGCCACGTGCGAAAACCGGGCGCGAGGCGCAATGCGGCCACTACGACGATCAACGCGACGAGCGCGCCCCCGATCATCCCTGCGCGGCTTTTCACGGGCGCGCGCCAGCCATCGATGGCAGACTCGTGACGGCGCAGGCGTTTGCGCGCTGCAAGCGTCGTCATGCGGCGAGGTCCTTGCTCGTGGATACGGCGTCGCTCAATGCCTCGTTGTTGAATCCAGCGCCGGCGATATCCATGGCATTGCCCTCATAGGCCGGCACGCACATCGGCGCGCCCGTCTGCGGATGCGCGATCTTGAGCATCGGCACACTGAAGGTGTCGTTCAGATGACGCGGGTCGAGCATCGCATCGGGCGACCCGTGGGCGATGATGCGGCCTGCGCGCATCAACACGATTTCGTCGCTGTAGGCCGCCGCCTGATTCAGGTCGTGCAGCACCCAGACGATCGTCAGGCCGCGTTCGCGGTTCAGGCGCCGTAATTCACGCAAGATGTCCAACTGATGATGGATGTCGAGGTACGTGGTCGGTTCGTCGAGCAACACGATCGGCGCCTGCTGCGCAAGCGCCATCGCGATCCATGCTCGCTGGCGTTCGCCGCCTGAGAGCGCTGCGACGTCGCGCGCGGCGTCGTCCGCGAGCCCGCTGGTGACGAGCGCTTCGTCAATGGCCGCATGGTCCGCGCGCGAAAGTCCGCGCAGCCAGCCGCCGTAGGCGTAGCGGCCGTATGCGACCAACTCGCGTACGGTAAGGCCCGACGGAATCTGGTTGAATTGCGCAAGCATTGTCAGCGTGCGCGCCAATGTACGTCGCCGGTATGAAGCGAGCGGCTTGCCGTCGACTTCAACGCTGCCGGAGCGTGCCGGCTGCAAACCGGCGAGCGTGCGCAGCAACGTGCTTTTTCCGCAACCGTTCGGTCCGCACAAAGCGGTGACGCAGCCGGCCGCGATTGTCAGGTTCAAACCGTGGAGCACGACATGATCGCGGTAGCCGACCGTCAGCGATTGCGCCGCGAGTGCCGCGCCCTGCGTTTTCGTCATTGCGCGGCCGTCCGCTGGTCGTCGTCGCTTCTATCTGTGCGTGTGCCTTTGACTGCGACTTCATCAGCGCCGGTGCCTTTGACTACGCCCTTGCCGTGACCCTCGCTATAGCTCTGCGCCATCGCCACGACAACTTTGCGAGGCCCTTCGAACGGATCGCGCGCGTGTGCCGTCAACATGTTGTCGAGCATCAGCACGTCGCCCGTGAGCCATGGAAACACGACGCGCTGCTGATCGAGCACACCGCGGATCTCCGCGAGCGCATCCGCTTCGAGCGGTTCGCCGTCGCCGTAATAGACGTTGCGCGGCACGTTTTCAAGCCCGACCGAATCGATCAAGGCTTCCTGCATGTCTTCATCGAGCGACGAGAGATGGAACAGATTGGCCTGGTTGAACCACACCCGCTCGCCGGTGCGCGGATGACGCGCTACCGCCTGACAGCGCTCGCGCGTACGCAACAGCAGTTCACCGTCGTCACTGTCGCGCCATTCGCAATCAATGCCGCGCGTGCGGCAAATCCGTTCGACCACACTCGGGTCGTCCGAACCGAAGGCCTGTTCCCACGGCAGATCGAGCCCTTGCCCGAAGTTGCGGATGTATAGCAGCTCGCGCTTCGCAAAACGCTCGACGAGCGCCGGGTCGAGCGCACGATAGATCGCGCGGCTGTCGGCAATTGGTGTCGCGCCGCCAGCGCGCGCGGCGAGCGCACAGTGGAACCAGATGCGCAGCGGCCACTCACGCGTGTACGACTGCTCGTTATGCAAAGGAATCGAGCGATGCGGCGGATATTCCGTCGACGTGTACACCGCGCCTTCCACCTGACTGCGCGGCGTCGAGGCAAATTCATAACCGATCAGTGGATGCCCGAACGAACCGGCAAAGCTCTGGAAGGCATCGATCGAGGCCACGCGAAATCCGGTGAACAGCACGCCGCCGGCCTTTTCGAGCGTATCGTCAACGATCGCATGCAGCAGCGGCGCAGCCTCTTCCAGTGAAATCTCCGCGCCCGAACGCGGCGAGACGACAGTCGGCAGATCCGGCTCGATCAATAAATCGGCGAGCGTGGGCAACGGCATCGAAAGCATGGTCATGCGAACTCCTCTTGCAGAAGCGACGCGACCTGGGGCTTGTCCAGGCCGGCCCGATTACGCTGCGCTCGCCTTCGAGGCGGCCTCGTCCATGTGACGGCGCAAGCTGGCCGGACGCATATCGGTCCACACGGACTCGATATGCGCGAGGCAGGCGACCTTCGGGCCGCTGACACCCACTTCGCGCCAGCCGGCCGGCACGGCGCGGAAGGTCGGCCAGATCGAGTACTGCTCTTCGTCATTGATGACGACCGTATAGACGAGATCGTCCGCCTCGCCTGCTGCGGCGGAAGGGGTTTGCTGTGCTTGCGTCATGATGAATGGCTCAGTCGATGAAGGGTCAAAGCTGCCTCAGCAGACTGCTGATGGACTGCCCCGGAACAGCGGCGGCGGCATCTCGCTCGCCCACCGCCTCTACTCAATTGACGTTTGATGCGCGCGCTTTTTTACCGTCGGCGGGCGCGGCCGCTACAGAAGGCGGGACCGGCCACGCCGCGATTGCAGGCGTCGAGGCAGTCGGCGCAATGCTTTTCGGCGTCGCGTACCATGAAATGCACGAGCGTTTGCGAGACGTCGAGCGCGCGCGCCGTGCTTTGCAGCGTTTCCTCGCGCAAGCGCACCATCTCGAACGCCGCGCGGCTGCGCGGCGGTAATTGCTCGAGCGCGTTGTAAACATGCCGCAGCGTGTCGCGCACGAGCAGCGCCGCTTCCGGCGAAGGCTCCGGCGAAGGCACATGCAAGCCGTCGTCTTCGTCAGCGTGATAGGTGTTCTCGAGGCTCTGGCGGCGGAACGCGTCGATCGACGCATTGCGCACCATGCGAGTCACGTAGGCGACGGGTTGCCGCACGGCATCCTGAGCCGGGAAATCGACCAGTTTGATAAAGACGTCATGCACCACGTCTTCCGCGAGACTCGCGCAACCCACAAAGCCGCGCGCCAGATTGACAAGCATCGGCCGGTTGTCGATCAGCACGTCGAGCAGCGTGCCCTTTTCCCAATCGACAGAACGGGATTCGGTGCGCGCCCGCCGCGGAACCGGAGGACAGGCGACGCCGGCGCTGAAAACAGACATCGGTATCGCTGTTGAAGGCTCCCGCCGGATGAGCACCTCGGCCATAGATTCGCTCCGTATTTCTCAAGGAAGAGCGTCAATCTAACGTAAACGCGAATCATTCTCAATCAAGATTTGGAATAACCTTACATTTCCGATAGTTTCGACTGATGAATCAGGCGCCCGCGGGCTGGCGGCTGAAAAGACAGGGACTCAGGGGTCGGTGCTCGGTGCTCGGTGCTCGGTGCCCCGCACCGTATCGTCCAGTTCAGGCGGCCACGAAATTACATTAGGTATCCATATCTTTTTCTTTTCAATTCAAAACAGGGAACAGCCGCGCAATAGTGGAAATCCCTGCCCTGCCTCAACCCGCCTCGCTCGATTCTCTCTCTCACAGCGCTTGACACTTTCCACGACGCATCATAAAGTTTGCCTGCAGATCTAGATAAGAGACTATCTGTAAGATGGTCTCTTACGCCTTAGCGGAACACATCCGCGATTTGCACCGCGAACAGCACCGGCCTCTTACAGAAAAACTAAAGGAGACCGATTGTGCAAACGATCGCGATTAAGATTCGTGGCATCGACGATGTCATTTCATTCATCGACTCATGTTCAGGCATTCCCGGTCGAGCCGGCGTTATCTGGTGGCTTGCACTCGGTGGCCTGTTTCTGGACGCATTTTCCAATTCTGCTTTGAGCGCGGGCCTCGGGCCCATGACGCGAGATCTCCATCTCGGCGCGCCTCAAATTGCGCTCATGACGTCGTTTGCGTCCTGGGTCGCCATCGCCTTTAACCCGATCGGCGGCTGGATGGCCGATCGCTGGGGGCGCATCCGTCCTTTAGTGCTGGCCAAATTTCTCGCGGTGATCGGCGCGGTGCTGGTGGTATTCGCACCGGGTTTCGAAGTCATTCTGGCGGGCCGCTTCTTTGTCGGCATGGCGTACGGCATCGACTTCGCGATTGCCATGGCGATGCTCGCCGAGTTCACGCCGGTCAAGCTGAAGAGCCGCCTCAATGCGTGGCAGGGCATGTGGTACACCGCCGTCTGCTCCAACCTGCTGCTCGCCCTGCTCTTTCAATCGTGGCACGTGGGCGATTCGATCTGGCGTTATTCGGTGGCGGCGACCGCCTTGTTCGGCATCGCGATCCTCATACTGCAACTGGTGTTTCTGGTCGAGAGTCCCATCTGGCTGGCTCGCAAGGAACGTCTCGTGGAAACCGCCACCGCGATGAGCCGCATCTACGGACGCACCTTCTCCGCCGCGCCGGTCGAAGAACGCGTGCCGGTGCTGAATCAGGCCACACGTGGGCTCGCGAACGTCGCACTGATCTTTCGCGGCATCTATTTGCCACGCACCCTGCTCGCCGCCACCGTTCAGGTCGGCCAATCCATTCAATACTTCGCGATCGGCTGGTATCTGCCGTTGATCAGCGCCGCGTTGTTCGGCAAGGATTTCGTCTACGCAACGCTTGGCGCGCTGCTGTTCAACGTGTTTGGCATCGTCGGCGGCTTCATGTCGCCGGCCATCGGCAAAAGATTCGGCTTGCGGCGCGCATCCGCATTCGGCTTCGCCGCAGTCTTCGTGATGCTGCTGGTACTCGGCCTGTTCGGCTCGAAGATGCCACTGTGGCTCGCGGTCATCGTGCCGTCGCTGTTCATTCTGTTTCACTCTTCGGGTCCTGGCGCGAACGGCAAGAGTCTTTCTTCGCTGTCGTTTCGCAGTGAGATTCGCGCTGGCGCCAACGGCGTGATCGGCGCGCTGGGTTCGATCGGCGCCGCGCTGGGTCTGCTGGTATTCCCGCTGTTCCGTGAGCACTACGGGCTCGACAAAACATTCCTGATTCTGGCGATCGTGCCTCTGGTGGCGAGCGTGATCTGCTTCGTCATCAAGTGGGACCCGACGCGCACCTCCATCACGCCAGACAACGAACCCGATGCGCCGCAATTCAAAAGCGATGCAGAGGAAGCACCCGTCTTCATGAACCCGGCAATCGAGAAATCCCAGCGATGACCCGTAATCAAAACGTTATTCTTGCGATCGACGAAGGAACGTCCGGCACGCGCGCGGCAGTCGTCGGCGCTGACGGACAGGTCTCCTGTCTGGAGTACCTGCCGCTCAGTGTCGACAGCCCGCGGCCGGGCGTCGTCGAGCAGGACGCGAACACCATTCTTGAGAAAACCATCGCCGTGTGCCGCGAGACGCTAACACGCGCGGCCAGCGAGAAGTTGAACGTGGTCGCGCTGGCCATCACGACACAACGCGCCACCGCCGTGCTGTGGGACACCCACACCGGCCGCGCGCTGGTGCCCGCGATGGTCTGGCAGGACACGCGCCACGCAAGCGAACTGGACCGGCTGGCCGCGAAGTGGGACAGCACGCTGATAGAACGCGTGGGACGCCCTGCCGGCGTGCGCTCGCCTTACCTGTGGGCTGCCCATCACCTGCAAACGACGCCCTCTGTGATCCTCGCACATCGCGAGCGCCGCCTCGCGTTCGGCACCGTCGACACGTGGCTGCTCTGGCATCTGTCCAACGAGCGCATTCGCGTGACGACGCCGACCAACGCGACCTCGGCGAGTGCGTATCTACTTGCCGACCACCGCTATTTCCTCGACTGGATCGACGCCCTTGGTTTCCCGCAGGCACTCCTGCCAGAACTTCGTCAGGATGCCGATGAATTCGGTCGAACCCGCCGCGAGGTACTAGGCATCGACGTACCGATTCTCGCCTGTGCTGGCGATCAGCTGGCAGGCGCGGTGGGCCTCGGCTGCCTCGATCGCGGCCAGTCGATGTGCGTGCATGGCACCGGCAGCTTCGTCGATCTGCTGGTGGGCATGCAGATTCCGCCTACCACGGAGACCTCGCATGAAGGCACGCTGACGATGACCGCACGCCGTCAGCACAATGTCTCGCACTACTCGCTCGAAACTTTCGTCGCGACCACCGGATCGGCGCTGAACTGGATCTGCGAGAAATTGCACTGGTTCGACAATCCCGCGCAGATCAGCGCCCTCGCCGCGACGGTGAACTCGCCGCGCGGCGTGACTTTCCTACCTGCCTTGACCGGGTTGCGCGTGCCGCAATTGCAGCCAAACGCACGCGCTTCTCTCTGCGGTATTTCCATCGCCACGACGCAAGCCGACATCGCCTACGCGATTCTTGAAGGCATCGCCCACTCGGTCGCGTTGTGCATCGACGCGAATCAGGCGATCGCGGACGTCGAAGCCACCGAACTGGTGGTCGGCGGCGGGCTGTCGAGCAGCGACACGCTGCTGCAAATTCAAGCCGATCTGAGCGGCATGCCAGTGCGCCGCATGCATGAGAGCAATCGAGCCAGCCTGCGTGGCGCCGCGTTTCTCGCGGGGTCGTCGGGCTTGCTGTGGGATTCGCTGCAGCACGCGCGCACCACTACCGTCACTGAAGCGGTGTTCGAACCGTCGGCGGAATCCGGGGCACGCGCGAAGCGGCGCGCCTCGTGGCATGCAAGGGTCGAGGCGGAGCTCGCCCACGCAAGCGCATTCGATAACAGTCGGGGGGACTGATACACATGTTGTTTATTCCATCGAGAAAGGCCTCGAAAGAACGCGCTGAGATGACCGGCACCGAGCCCTTGCGCATGGTGCGCGACGAGCAACTCGACCGGCTCGGCAGCGAAACATTCGACATCGTGATCGTGGGCGGCGGCGTAACCGGCGCCTACGCGGCACTCGACGCGAGCTTGCGTGGCTATCGTGTGGCACTGCTGGAAAAGAGCGATTTCGCTTCGGGCACATCGTCGAAGTCGTCGAAGATGGTGCACGGCGGCCTGCGCTATATCGAGCAAGGCAATCTTGGGCTGGTGCGTCACTCGTTGCTCGAACGGCAGCGTCTGCGCAGAAACGCACGGCACCTGGTGCAACGCTTGCCATTCCTGTTCCCCGTCATGGAGAAAGACGGTGTATTCGACAAGCGCCTCGCCAAAGCCTTCGAAAGTCTGCTGTGGACCTATGACATTGCCGGTGGCTGGCGTGAAGGCATCCTGCATCAGAAGCTGAGCAAGGCGGAAGTGCTATCGCACTGCCCCACCTTCAACGAAGAGAATCTCACCGGCGGCTTCATGTATTTCGATGCGCGCGTCGACGATGCACGCCTCACGTTGAATCTCGCGCGCACGGCGGCGTTTCATGGCGCGGCCGTCGTCAATCATGCGAAGGTCGTCGAGATCACACGCGACGGGCACGGCAGTGTCGACGGCGTGATCGTGCATGCGGACGAGCGCGAGATTCGCGTGCGCGGCGGCGTGGTGGTGATGGCCACCGGCGTCTGGTTGCGCGACTGGAACGGCCGCAGGAAAGACGATCCTGCGGCCTTGCAAATCCGTCCCGCGAAAGGCGTCCACGTTGCGATTCCGTGGCTGAAGATTCGCAACGACTGCACGGTGACGATTCCTGTGCCGGGCCGCAGCCGCCGCGCGACGATCACGCGCTGGGGCAACGTGTCCTATCTCGGCACCACCGACGAAGACTATCGCGGCGATCTCGACGACGTCTGTTGCACGCGCCAGGAACTCGACTTCCTGATCGAAGGCGCGCGCTCCGCCTTGAAGACCGATCTGCAAGCGGAAGACGTGGTGGGCAGCATCGCCGGTTGCCGGCCGCTGGTTGGGCCGGCTGGCGGAAAGACGCTGGAAATGAAGCGCAATCACGAGATTCATACCGCGCCGGATGGGCTCGTCACGATCGTGGGCGGAAAGCTCACGACCTCGCGGCACATGGCCGAACAGACCATCGACGCCGCCCAGAAGGTAATCGGCAAACGCGCGAAATGCCGTACGAAGTCGGCGTATCTGCTCGGTGCGGCGGGCTACGACTCGCAAGCGATCGTCGCGTCGGGTGGCTTGTCCGCTCAATTAGGAGAACGCTACGGCACGGAAGCGCGTTTCGTCACCGACATTCTCGAAAGCGATGCGAGCTTGCTGAAGCCGATCGTCGAAGGCCTGCCGTACACCGAAGCGGAAGTGCTTTACGCCATCAGACACGAACTCGCGAGCAACGTGGATGACGTGCTGTCGCGCCGCATCCGCGCACGCCTGATGGCACGAGATGCATCGGCACGCGCCGCCGCGCGGGTGGGTGAAATTTTACAGACGGAGCTCGGCTTGTCCGAGGCGGTCGTCGCAAAGCAGGTGAGCGACTACGTCGCCGCCATCGAACATGAAAAGTCTGTTCTTATGGGAGAAACTGAATGATCAGCAAGGAAGCAATCAAGCGTGGCTATAACCGCGGCAACTATATCGTCGGCGCGCATACTCCGCCGGCTTACGCCGCCACGATCAAGGACACGACCGGTGAGGCCGGTCTGCAACGCGATCCGGTCAAGGTTAGCGCGCAACATGTCGACGCGCTGCGCGCCGTAGCCGACGAAGTCCTGACGCTCGCGCCCGATGTCGTCGCATGGACGCGCGACTGGTGGGCCGCCTCGATGGTGACCGAAACCGCCGGCAAGCCGGCCACGCCGCACGCCGTGATCGTGCGCGTCTCGAAGGTCGAGCAGATTCAAGCGGTCATGCGTATCGCCCACGCAGCAGCGATTCCCGTGACCGTATCCGCGGGACGCAGCAATGTGACCGGCGCGGCACTGCCCGTGCGCGGCGGCATCGTGCTGGATGTGTGTGAGCTGAACCGCCTGGTGGGCTTCGATAAGGAAAGCCAGATCGTCGAAGTCGAAGCCGGCATGTTCGGCGACATCTTCGAAGAGACGATCCAGCGGGACTACGGTATGACGATGGGTCACTGGCCCTCTTCGTACGCGATCAGCACGGTCGGCGGATGGGTGGCATGCCGCGGCGCGGGTCAGCTCTCGACGCGCTACGGCAAGATCGAAGACATGGTGTTCGGCATGGACGTGGTGCTCGCCGACGGCAGCCTGATCAGCGTGGGCGGCTATTCGCGCGCCGCCGTCGGCCCCGATCTGCTGCAGCTTTTCATCGGTTCGGAAGGCACGCTCGGCGTGATCGTGCGTGTGCGTCTGAAGCTGCATCGTCTGCCGGATTACGGCCGTGCGATCGCGTATGGCTTCAAGACCTTCGCGATCGGCCTGGAAGCCAGCCGCCAGATCATGCAACAAGGTGCGAATCCGGCGGCCTTGCGTCTCTACGATGAACTCGAAAGCGGCGTGCAATTCGGCCTGCCGGAATCGAACGTGCTGCTGATCGCCGACGAAGGTCCACGCGAAATGGTCGAGGCCGTGCTGACGATTAGCGAACGCGTGTGCAAGGAACTCGGCGAGCAGCTGGACGATAAGGTGATCTTCGAGAAGTGGCTCGACACGCGTTACCTCACCGGCAAGAGTGCAGAAGGTTTTAAACGCAGCCCAGGCTTTGTCGCCGATACGCTGGAAATGGTCGGCCCGTGGAAAGATCTGCCGGGCATCTACACCGACGTGGTGGCCGCAATCAACGCAGTGCCCGGCACGTTGGCCGGTTCCGCGCACCAGTCGCATGCGTATGTGGACGGCGCGTGTCTGTATTTCTCGTTGCGCGGCGAAGTCGAAGTCGAGCATCGCGCGACGTGGTATCGCGCGGCGTGGGATGCCGCCAACGCCGTGCTCATCAAATACAATGCAGCGTTGAGCCACCATCACGGCGTCGGCCTGTTGCGCGCACCGTATATGAGCGAATCACTCGGTAGCGCATTCCCGGTTCTACAGGCAGTCAAGCGCACGCTCGACCCGAAGAACATTCTCAATCCCGGCAAGCTTGGCCTGACTGACGAGCAAGCTCAAGACGCGAAGCAGTAATCATATGGACAAGTCACTTGGGGCGCGCCTCACGCGCCACCCGGTCATTGCGACGCTCTTCGGCATCGAGCAGATCGACATTTTTCTGAAAAGCGCCGCTGAAATCTCGATCGTCGCGAATGTCGAATTGCGCAAACTGCACCCGGTGGTCGCGGCCCTGACGAAAGCCGGCAAGTATGTCATCGTCAATATCGACAGCTGCGATGGGCTTTCGCAGGACAAAGGCGGCGTGGAGTATCTGGCGGACATCGGCGTCACCAGCCTCGTCTCGACCCGGGTGGCCACGATCCAGCGCGGCAATCGGGCCGGTCTTGTCACGATGCAGAAAGTGTTCGTGACGGACCGCTCAACCTGGCCGCGCAGCGTGAAGGCACTGGAGCAAAGCGATCCGAATCTGGTACAACTGATGCCTGCGCCGATGCTCTCGCGTCTGTCCGCGCAAGACCGCAAGGCTTTGCCGCCGATCGTCGCCTCGGGCTTCGTCTGCAATAAGGGCGACGTATTCGATGCGCTGAAGAACGGCGCCGTCGCGGTATCCACCAGCGACAGCGAATTGTGGAATCTGGATCCTGAACGTTGAAGGTCCCATCTTGTTGGAGTCATCGATGGCTAATGCTTACCTGCAGGTGATCGCACATTATTTCGCCAAACCCGGCAACGGCGACGCGATCGTGAAGCCCCTCACGGAACTCGCGGCGGCGACCCGCGCTGAACCCAGGAATCTCTACTACGAATTCTTCCGCTCGCCGCTCGACGCTGACCACTTCGTGATTCTGGAGAAGTACAGCGACGCCGATGGCCTTGCGGCGCATCGCGATACGCCGCACTTCCAACGCCTCGGCTTCGGCACCATCATTCCTCTTCTCGACCGGCGCGAAGTCTCGAGCCACATGGTGTCTGGGGACGCAACATGATGAACGCATTCCGGTTTCAAACCGTGCCGACCATGGTCGTCGAATTCGGCGCGGCGCGCCGTCTCGGCGCTTTGTTGCGCGCGCAGTTTCCGTCGCTCACACGCCTGTGCGTGGTGACCGACGGTTTTCTTCACAAGAGTGGGCTGCTGAATCCCGCGCTCGCCGATCTCGCGGCGCACGGCTGGACTGCCACCGTCATCGACGACGTGATCGCCGATCCGCCCGAGCACATCGTGCTCGAAGCGACGTCGTGGGCACGTGAGGCCGGCGCCGAGATTGTGCTGGGACTCGGCGGCGGTTCGTCGATGGACGTGGCGAAGCTGATCGCCGTGCTGGCTCCGCAACGGGAGCAGGCACTCACCGAGATGTACGGCGTGAACAAGGTCACGGTGTCGCGCTTGCCGCTCGTGCAGATGCCCACCACCGCGGGCACCGGCTCCGAAGTCACGGCCGTGTCGATCGTGACGGTGGGCGAGGCGAAAAAGATGGGCGTGGTCGCGCCGCAACTGGTCGCCGATCTGGCGATTCTCGACGCGGAACTCACGCTCGGGCTGCCTACTGCCGCAACGGCGGCAACCGGCGTCGACGCAATGGTTCATGCGATCGAGGCGTACACCTCCGCACATCTGAAAAACCCGGTGTCCGACATGCTGGCGGTGAAGGCGCTCGAACTCCTGTCGCGCAATCTGTTGCCCGCGTGCGAGAACGGCCAGAACCGCACGGCGCGCGAAGCGATGCTGCTCGGCGCAGCATTCGCCGGCCAGGCGTTCGCCAATTCGCCGGTGGCCGCAGTGCACGCGCTCGCCTATCCGATCGGCGGCATTTATCACGTCCCGCATGGTCTTTCGAATGCGCTCGTGCTGCCGCACGTGTTGCGATTCAATGCTGAGGCGGCGGCGCATCTGTACGCTGAGCTCGCGGAAGTGATCGTGCCGGGCATCACGGGCAGCGCCGAAAGCAAAACGCTGGCGTTGATCGAGCGGCTCGAACAGATGATTGCCACGACTGCCATTCCGGCCCGGTTGCGCGATGTCGGCATCGAACGCAGCGGGCTCGAACGGATGGCGAGCGACGCGATGTTACAAACGCGGCTTCTGGTGAATAACCCCCGGCCCGTTACTGAGGCCGACGCGTTGGCGATCTATACCGCTGCGTTTTAATCAGCGCGAGGCATCAGTAAGTGCGGGGGTCGCTGCGGTGTTTCGCGGCGGCTCCGCGCCGTTACAGCCAAGCGGCGCGTTACGTAACACGCGCGCGGAACATGGCGTGGCCGTTTTAGGCGAAATCGTGTTTTTGACGCCATAAGTTCTCTATTTTTAAATTTTTTTAAACACTTATGCGTTTAAACGTCGAGACGACGCTATAACTCGTATTTGGCGCACAACTTGCAACGTTGCCCCCATCAATAGTCGTTCAACGGGGACATCATGCAAAATTTCGCTGGTCGGACAGCCATCGCTGTAGCGACGTCTACATTACTCGCGCTTTACGGTTGCGGATCCAGTCTCAACACCCCCGGTAGCGGACTTGGTGGGGGCGGACTCAGTGGGACTTCCGGGACTTCCGGGGCCATAGGCACTTCTGGCACGTCGGGTACTTCCGGCGGTAGTTCGGGTACTTCCGGTACGTCGGGCGGTAGCTCGGGTACGTCTGGTACCTCGGGCACTTCCGGTACGTCAGGTACTTCCGGTACTTCCGGTACTTCCGGTACTTCGGGTACTTCCGGTACTTCCGGTACTTCGGGTACGTCGGGTACTTCCGGTACTTCGGGTACGTCAGGTACTTCGGGCACTTCCGGTACGTCGGGTACGTCGGGTACGTCGGGTACTTCGGGCACTTCCGGTACGTCGGGTACGTCGGGTACGTCGGGTACGTCGGGTACGTCGGGTACGTCGGGTACGTCGGGCACTTCGGGCACTTCGGGCACTTCGGGTACTTCGGGTACGTCTGGCACTTCCGGTACGTCGGGCACTTCCGGTACGTCTGGCACTTCCGGTACGTCAGGCACTTCGGGTACTTCGGGCACTTCCGGTACTTCGGGCACTTCCGGTACGTCGGGCACTTCCGGTACGTCTGGCACTTCCGGTACGTCTGGCACTTCGGGTACTTCGGGTACTTCGGGCACTTCCGGTACTTCGGGCACTTCCGGTACGTCGGGCACTTCCGGTACTTCGGGCACTTCCGGTACGTCGGGCACTTCCGGTACGTCGGGCACTTCCGGTACGTCGGGCACTTCCGGTACGTCAGGCACTTCGGGTACTTCCGGTACTTCGGGTACTTCCGGTACTTCGGGTACTTCCGGTACTTCGGGTACTTCCGGTACGTCGGGTACTTCCGGTACGTCGGGTACTTCCGGTACGTCGGGCACCTCAGGCACCTCAGGCACCTCCTCCACCCCGATCGGCAACGTCGTCACTCAGGGCGGCAACCTCATCACAGCCGTCGGCACGACAGTCGCCGATACGGGCTCGAAGATCACCGGCACGTCGGTGCCGGGCCTCAACGGCGCAACGACGGCCGATCTCGGCACCGCGATCACCGACCTCGGCAATGGCGTCAAGGTCCTCGGCAACGGCACCGCCGCTGGCCTGGGCACCCTGGGCAGCTCGACCAATCCGCTTGGACCGACCCTGACCTCCACGTCTGGCGTCGTCTCCGATGCCGGCGCCGCCGTCAAGGCGGTCGGCGGTGTGGTGTCGAGCCTCGGCAGCGGGCCGCTCGCACCGCTCGCTCCTGTGACGACGACTTTGGGCAGTGTCGTCGGTGGCGTGGGCAGTGGGGTCATCGCCGTGGGCTCGGGATTGAACAAGGTCCTCACCAGTGGGCCGGTCCAGCAACTCGAGACGCAACTCAGCACGGCGATCAACCCGATCACCACCACCGTCTCGAACACGACGCAAACCATCGGCAACGCCACGGGTCTGGGCGGGCCGCTCAACAGCCTGCTCAGCACGATTGGTAACGGACTCGACGCGGCCGGCCTGAAAGTATCGGGCGCGACCGGCGATCAGGTGGGCAAAGACGTCGGCGGAGTGGTCAGTCAGTTGGGCAAGACCGTGACCAGCACCGGTGGACTGTTCACTGGCGCGACCACCAATCCGCTCGGTCCGATCACGGGCCTGCTCGGCGGCCTCGGCGGCACGGGCACCGGTCCCATCTCCATCCCGCCGCTGACCGGACTGCTCGGCAATCTCGGATCGCTCGGCGGCACAGGCAGCAGCGGTAACCCGCTCGCACCGATCACCGGATTGCTCGGCAACCTCGGTTCGCTCGGTGGCACGAGCGGCAGCAGCGGTAACCCGCTCGCGCCGATCACCGGACTGCTCGGCAACCTGGGTTCACTCGGCGGCACGGGCGGCAGCAGCGGCAACCCGCTCGCGCCGATCACCGGACTGCTCGGCAACCTGGGTTCGCTCGGTGGCACCTCCGGCGCCGGCGGTCCGCTTGCACCGGTCACCGGTCTCGTCAACACGCTGACTTCGACACTGGGCGGCGCAGCGGGCCAAGGCTCATCACCGCTCGCACCGATCACGGGGCTCCTCACCACGGTGACCTCGACTGTCGGCGGCGGCACCGGCAAGACCTCGCCGCTCGCGCCAGTCACGGGCCTCGTGACGGGTCTGACCGGCGGTACGGCCAGCGGCGGTTCAACCGGCACGAGTCTGCTGACGCCAGTGACGAATCTTCTCGGCGGCCTGCTTGGCGGGGTTGCCCCCAGCAAATAAGGCGGGCGAATCAGCAGTACTTCGGCACAGCGGCCGGGCCAAAAAAATCAACAGCCCGGCCGCCTTCAATGTCATGAATACGAGGATGACATGAACTCCACCTTCGATACCGTAGCGCACGTACAAGATATGCGTCCGCGTTCGGCAACACCATTTTCGGTCGGCCTGCTCGGCATCACCGCCGGTCTTCTCACGCTCTGGCTGCTGCGCAACAGCACCGCGCTGGACGGCGCGGCCCGCAGCACTGCGGCCAGTCTCGCGATCATCGCGACCATTGCTGTCTACGAACTATTCGTCGCGCGCGTCTATTTGCGCCCGAGCGCCGGTCTTGCCGGCAGCGCGGTGCGACCGCTGAGCACTGCGCGCGTCGGTTTGCGCCTCGCCGCACTGGCCTCCGTGTATGCCGGCATCGGTCTGCTCTACTGGTTGTTGCCCGAGTATCACGGAGCGTTCTACAACCCCTTCTGGTCGCTGATCAACACACTCGCGCCCTATGTGATCGTCGCGGCGCCGTTCTACTTTATGTGGATGGACCGGCATCAGCGCGAAGTCGACGACGCATACCTGCTGTGGGCACGTCTGCTGTTTCGCGGCGAGCGTCCCGCGAATTGGCGACCCGTGCGGGAAATGCTGGCCGGCTGGATGGTGAAGGCGTTCTTCCTTCCGCTGATGATCGTTTATCTCTCGACCAATGCGGATCATCTCACTGCCTCACTGAACAGCGCGCTGGACGCACCCTTTTCTCTCGCGACGTTCAGGTTCATGTACGACCTGTCGTTCGCGATGGACCTGATGTTCGGCACGGTCGGCTACCTGTGCACGCTGCGCATACTCGACAGTCACGTGCGCAGCGCCGAGCCGACCACGCTCGGCTGGCTGGTCGCACTGATCTGTTATCAGCCGTTCTGGTCGTTGATCTCGAACCAGTACATTCATTACGAAGGCTCGATGTTCTGGGACAACTGGCTCACTTCATTCCCAGTTATCAGAGTGATCTGGGGCACAGCGATCGTCGCGTTACTGTTGTGCTACGCGCTCTCGACGATCTCGTTCGGCCTGCGGTTTTCGAACCTGACCAATCGCGGCATCATCACCTCGGGTCCCTACCGCTTCACCAAACATCCCGCCTATATCGCGAAGAATCTGTCGTACTGGATGGTCGCGGTCCCGTTCATCGAACCATTGGGCTGGCGACCAGCGGTCACGCACTGCGCCGCACTCCTGGCCGTGAACCTGCTGTATTTCCTGCGCGCCAAAACCGAGGAACGGCATCTGAT
Organism: Paraburkholderia sediminicola; assembly: GCF_046026855.1. Lineage (GTDB taxonomy): Bacteria > Pseudomonadota > Gammaproteobacteria > Burkholderiales > Burkholderiaceae > Paraburkholderia > Paraburkholderia sediminicola_A. The sequence continues at coordinate 196,901 of NZ_JAQQET010000005.1, forward strand.
GAACGATCCCGACTATCGTGCCTACGCGGAATGGATCGCAAGGAATGGGCTATTCGCCAGAATCGCACGCGCGTTTCAATAAGGCGTTTATGCGCCAATACAATTTAAATTGTTTTTTGCAGCGCACCATTCATCGACAGGCGTAATCACTGCGATTGGATTTTTCCGACCACCGGTAATCAGTTGCCGGTGGAAGCAGACAATTGCTTCGGTGGCGTAAAGGCGTAATTTTCGGCGAGCAGGGGATGCTCGTCTCAATGGCATGGCGCACAAGACGTTACGTAACGTCTTGTGCCTTCGTCACGGCTCGCTACGTAGCGTGAGGACGTTGGCCAAGCCAGCCTTCGGGCGTGAGAACACGAAGCCTTGCACCAGTGCTTCCGGCCATGAGCGCAGCCATTGCAACTGTGCTTTGGTCTCGACACCGTTCACCACGACCTGTACGTCAAGCGCATGGAGCAGATCCAGTAACGCCGACATCACCACGCAGGCACGAGGATCACGCGGAACCGTGCCCATCAGTTCCGGCGCCATCGTGACGGTGTCCACATCGAGCGCGCCGAGCTGTGCGAGCGAGGACGCGCCGTTACCCCACTTGCCCAGTGAAATGCCGGCGCCCGCAGACCGGAGGCCCGCAGTCAAGGTCCGCAGAGACAGGAGACGGGTCGCGTCAACGCTTTCGGGCACTTCGATTTCAAGCAGGTTGGCCGGCACGCCATACGAGCGCGCAATGCGTGTCAGATCGTCGGCAAACGACTCGAGCACCGCAACCTGTGCCGGCACGGTAATCGCGACCGGCAGCAGCGTTATCTTCGCAGAGAGACAGTCGCGCAGCTCACGGCACACGCCGTCGATGACGAACAAGGCCATCTCCAGCGCGACCTGCGGATGCTCGAGCGGCATCATGAAAATGCCGGGAAGCAGCAGCCCGTAGTCAGGATGCGTCCATCGAACCTGCGCTTCGAGGCGCGCCAGCGCTCCGCTTGCCGCGCGGTAGGCAGCTTGAAACACGAGATGAAATTCGCCCGCGCGCAGACCTTCGCTGACGCGGCTGTCGAGTTCGCTCAGTGCCATAGGATCGTCGCGCGAGTCGACCCAATCAGTCTGTTCAGCGCACGCGGCACGCGTGCCGAACGTAGTTGCGAGCGATACGGGCTTTTCATAATCGAGCGTTAGCATGACGTAGGCGCAAATTTTTAACCTGGCTAACGTACGCACATGTCGTGCCAAGCGGCGCGCTCTTTATGCCACGTAACAGCGACCACGACCGAACAACCTTATCGGGCAATGGTTTACGGCGATACGATCAAACCTGTCGAAGCGCAATTTCTATCGTCATACAATTGTATGAATCGCGAATGTTACGTAGCGTTTCACCTCGACGTTACGGTGCACCGCGCAGCGAGTTGATTACCACACGTCATTCCCTGTGCACTGGTAAACTGTGACATGCATTGCGAATAAGATCGCTATACAACAAACGGCGAATTAAGGTGTCGCACTGCAACAATAAAATTTGACCGAGAAAAAAAGATTTACTAGTATCGGCACGAACGCAGCATGCAACGACTGCGCATTTCCCACACAGTCATTCAAGGCGGCCGATGCTTCAGATTCCTCTCACCGACACCGACTGGGCTCGCGTCCAGAGTCTCTTTCCTGTGGTCTCGTCAGGCCGCGGGCGACCCCGTCGCAGCGATCGCGAGATCCTCAACGCGATACTCTGGGTGATGCAAACAAAAGAAAAATGGCACAGGCTGCCGGCAACTTTTCCGCCGCAGCAGACTTGCTATCTTCGATATATGGCATGGAAAAGAACGGGCGTTCTCGACCAGGTGAATGAGCGCCTGCCTCTGTGCGATCCCGAGCTTTCAACCTGCTGACTCAGCAGCAATCATTGCTTCGCATACCACATCGATTCAGAAGCGGCCCACTCCCTGCCGGATCGCTTCTGTGATCGCTCGCGCCTGACATGTCAGACCTTGCCGCTCATCCGATCGATCACCGCCAGTAGATCGGCGAGCGACTGCTTGCATTGCGCCGCATTCGGCGTGCTGGCGCGCAACGCGCTCAGCGAGCGGTCGATCGCTTTGTCGACGGTGTGCCAGTCCGCTGCGGCGCGAGGCTTCAACGAAGGCTCGGCGTCGTCCCAGGCGAGTTCCAGATCTTTGACGCGCGACTTACCGCCCGCAAGGTCGCCCTTGTCGACCAATGCCGCGGTATCGGCGGCGATCTTGCGGAACGGCGACAGGTCGCCGAGCTTCGACGCCTTGACAGGTTCCGCCGCCTCCGCCGATGGAAAGCCTGGCCTGCCCGCCTCGCGATGCCCGAAGCTGATAGCGGAAATAGCGATGAAGGAAGCGATGACGGCTTTGCCGAGGGTGCGTTGAGTCATGATTGTTCTCTTCTCTTTGATCCGATATGCGATTGAAAAAGACTGCGTGTACGACTGCTCGAATGAGGCGCACTCAAGGTTCGCGCGCCGTGACAGTACGCAGGGACCGCTGCTCGACCGCGCTCGCGAAAATGACCAGCACGACGATTGCACTGAGGAATAGCACGCTCGTATTGATCGTACCGAGACCGATACCGCCGTATGCACGCGACTGTGAAAGCAGATCGCCAAACGAGGCGCCCAACGGCCGCGTCAGAATGTAGGCAAGCCAGAAAGTGAGCACCGGATTCACGCCAACGTAATAGACAGCGCTCACCAAAGCGATCAGCGCGCCGAATGCCACGACGCCGATCATGAAACCGAGCCCCAACGCTTCGGTCGCGAGATCTCCGGCCGCAGTACCCAGCGCGAATGTGAACAACACAGTCGCCCAGTAGAAAAGCTCCCGTCGCGTCGTGTAGATAGTGTGTATCGACAGCGTGCGCTCGCTGTGATACCAGAGCGCGAACACCACGGCCAGCGCGAGGGCGAACACAATCGTGCTGACATAAAGACTGATGCCGAGCTTGTCGGTCAGTGCATCGGTAATTTGCGTGCCGACTACACTGACCAGTACCACCGTCAGCCAGTAGATCCATGGCACGTACTTGCGCATGCGAAGTTGCACGGCCAATGCTGCAATCAGTAAGGCGAGCATCATCGCGCCGGTGAGCGCGGTGCCTAGCCCCACGTGCACGGCCAGATAGTCCGCGCCGGTTTCGCCAACCGTTGTCGCCATGATCTTGATCGCCCAGAAGACAAGTGTTGCCTCGGGCACTTTGTTGCGCATCTCAGCAACACGATAAGTGGAGGTCTCTAGCAAGCGGGTTCTCCCATGAACAGGTATTTAATTCGACGTGGCGAGCAGGTGTGCTCGCGCTCGCGCTAACTCAATGCGCCGAATATGCAACGGGAAACCTTATGAATACCTTACGGAGATACCGATAGGCAGAACGCCGTACACACCTTTTTCTATCGGGAGATCGGATGGCGATTCAGACAGACGATCGGCCGATGCATCGCACAAGCACCGGCATCAGCCGCCTTGCCGCCGCCCGCGATGAGATCACGCTGGCGAGGCCCCAAAAAATGCCGTGTGCATACACGATGCACACGGCGTTATGACCACAGGCTTTCAGCAGCGCCTCAACTTAACCGTGCGCCACCTCCCCAGCCTTCAAATCAATGCTTAGAAACGCGTGCGAATACCCGTCGTCAACTCCAACTGGTTCTTCGCGCCGTACGTCGTCGCCACGACATAGCCGTGGTGCAGCTTCATGTAATCGCCGGCCACATAAAGCTCGGTGCGCTTGGACAGGTGATAGAACATCGAGGCGTACAAGGTCTCCTTGTAGCCGCTGCCAGTGCCCGTATCCGGATCGAAGCTCAGGTTGGCATTGGCAATGCTGCCGTTAGTGTCGAATGCGGCGTTCGTCGTGTGCATCTGCTGATAGCCGATTTCGTAGTCGAGCGGGCCCTTCGGCGCCAGCTTGAACGACACGGTCCACGCATTGTCACGGCGTTGGCCCAACGCCCCCTGATCGCCGGTGTAGTGGAAATAGCCGGCATTCACGCGGAAGATGCTGTACGTGTAATTGCCGCCCACCGAGTAGGCCTTATTGGTGAAGCCGTTATTGTTGACGTGGTTGTAGAACGACGACAGGTTAAACGGACCGCCGTTGTAACCGAGGGCGGCCGTATATGTGGCGTTGTTGCCGAAGCTCGTCTTGTTGCCGAACGCATAACCCGCCGACGCGAAAATGCCGTTATTCCACAGCTTCTTCCAGACGAGCCCGTTCTCGTAACGGGTGCCGGTTGCGCTGCCCGCGTAAAAAATCAGCTGCTTGAAGTTGTTGGTGTTGGTCCAGCCGCCTTCTTCGGTGGTCAGCTTCGCGCTGGTGTACGGGTCGCCGTAGATCGCAGCCGCATCTCGCGCAACCGTGTTCTGGAAACCGGCGGTGAACTTGCCAAAGGTGTCGCTCTCCACGCCCACCCATGCATCGCGGTCGAATATCTGGCCCGGGTCTTCCATGGCGCCGTCGCTCACGCGGTACTCGGCTTCCAACTTGAAAATCGCCTTCAGGCCGCCACCCAGGTCTTCCGCACCCTTCATACCGAAACGGCTGCCACTGAACCACGGCTCGCCGTTGATACCCATTGAAACCACATGCTTGCCATCAGCATTCGCGTTGGTCTGATAAGACACCGCGCTCAGATCAATCAAGCCATAAAGCTGTACGTTCGACTGCGCGTGAGCGCTTCCCATCGCCAATGCGCCGGTGCTCGCCACCAGCAACAAGCTGCTTTTTTTTACCATCGTCCCCTCCGATCCTGCTGCGTTGAAATGATCTGATATCCACTTGAGTAGCAGAACAAAGGATAGTCAGACCAACCCTTCACGCCTCTTTCGCGGAAGTGCAGGAAACGTCGGTGAAAACACTAAACACAACGGTGTTGACAATGGTCGGGCGAGCGATTCAAAACTGCGCCACGGCGCTATAACGCCTCGGCAAACGCTTCCCGCGATACCTCTTCGCGCAGGATGTAGCCGAGCCCGCGCAGGGTCATGATCTTCGCGCTGGAGCATGCAAGGTGCTTGCGCAGGCGGTGAATGTAGATGTCGATGGCGTCCGCGCTGGGTTCGTCGTCGAGCGTGAAGACCTTGTCCATCAGCGTGGACTTCGAGACCGTCTTACCCTGTTTCAGCATCAATGTTTCGAGGATCGCGTGTTCGCGCCGCCGTAACGGCAAGGGTTCGTTTTGTAGTACGAATTCGCGGGAATCGAACAGATAGCGCAAATCGCCGCAGTCGATCGACTGGCCTTTGTCGCCAGCCGCCTGGCGGCGGATCAGCGCCTTGATGCGCGCCACCAGTTCACGTGCGTCGAAGGGTTTGACGACATAATCGTCCGCACCGGCCGAGAAGCAGGCCACTTTGTCGTCGGTCGAGCCATTGGCCGTGAGCATCAGCACGGGCACGTTGTCGCGTTTGCGCCGCAGACGCGCCAGCACGTCCTTGCCGCCAATGCCCGGCAGCCGCAGATCGAGCAGCACCGCGTCGTAGCACTGCATGCCGAGCAGCGTCTCCGCCCGCTCGCCGTCCTGCGCCCAGTCAATCACGAAATTCTCGACCTGCATCAGGTTCATCACCCAGCGCGCGAGGTCAGCGTCGTCTTCAACCAGCAGCAGTTTCATCGGTTTCCCCTGAAGTGGCAGCGTATCAAACCGCTGCCGACCATAGTCGCATCTCGACAGTGACGACCAGACCAACACCGCCCTCCCCGGGCTCGAGTGTAACCGTGCCGCCTTGCCGGTAAGCGATCTCGCGCACGATCGGCAAACCGAGGCCGGTTCCGTCGGCGTGACTCGACGCGCGATAGAAACGCTCGAACACGCGCGCCCTTGCCTCGGCTCTGATACCCGGCCCATTGTCGATCACCCGCACGATCGCCCGGTCATTGTCACGCCGCGTGTGCACGGTGACGCGGCCGCCGGGTTGCGTATAGCGCAGCGCGTTGTCGACAAGATTGGTCACGAGCGCCGCGGTCAATGCCTCGTCTCCGGTCACATACAGACCGTCTTCCAGTTCTGCGCCCAGATCGATTTCACGGGACTGCGCGAATGCGATCAACTCCTCCAGCACACTCGCGATCAACGCGCTCAGATCGACCCGTTCACGCGCATTGGATAGCGCAGCGGACTCGGCCTGCGCGAGCAGCAATAGCTTGTTGGTCAAGGTGGTCAGCTTGCGGCTGCTTTTATGCATGCCGGCCAGCGCTTCGGTGAGCGGCACGTCCCGATTCTCACGTTGCCGCGCAAACTGGATCTGCGCAACCAGCAGCGCGAGCGGCGTGCGCAACTGATGCGCGGCATCGGAGATGAATTGCCGCTGGGTCGCGGCCTGTTGCCCCATGCGCGCGATGCATTGGTTGATCGCTTCGACGATCGGCCGCAATTCGACATGCAAACGCGCCACGCGTATCGGTTCGAGTTGCGATGCGTTGCGATCGGCGACGTCGTCTTTCACCTTCATCAACGGCCGCAATTCGAAGGTCAGCCCGAGATAGACGAACACCATGGCGAGCACGAGCGTCAGCACCTCGCCGAACAGTTGCGGACGCAACAGGCGCCACACCATGGCATCGCGCGAGCCTTCCGTTTTCGCGACCACCACGACGACTTCTTCGGTGCGGCCCGAGTCGTATAGTTGCCGCACATAAGCGGCCGCACGCACCGCGCGGCCGTCGTCGAGATGGGTGGCGTAAAGCATGGGGACGTCGCCCGCGCCGCGCGGCACCGGCAACTCAAGATTGCCGGCCAGCAGGCGGTGGCCGCTCGCTTCGACGCGATAGTACACATTGTCCTGTTCTGGCGACTCGAACAGTTCGAGTGCCGCCGGTGGAATCTGGATCGACACGTTGCCGTTGTCCCAGTCGATGTCCTCGCCAATGATGCGCATTGACGATAGCAACGCGTTGTCCTGAACCAGGTCGGCTGTAGTTTGCGCGTTGCGATACGAAATCATGCCGGAAATGGAAACGAACGCCGCCAGTGGCAGCAAAAGCCACCACAGCAAGCGTCCGCGCAAACTGCCTGAAAACACGATTCGTCGTTCCTCTTTTCCGGAAGCCGGCGCACCTCGCCTCAAGATGCGCCAACATTCATCTTAAGGCTTCACCTCGTTGACAAACTGATTGGTGAAAGTACGCGACAGATCGATATGCCGGTCCTTCACCGAAGGATTGAAACCCGCGAGCACTTTCAGCACCGTTTCCGGACCGTCTGCGGGCATCTTGCCGTCGGCCGTGTACATGGGCAGTGAAGCCTTCAATGCGCTGATATAGAGCGCCTTGTCGCTGCCGAGATAGTCTTTCGGCATTTGCGCGGCGATTTCTTCGGCGCTGTGCGTATGCATGTATTGCAGCGTTTTCACGAAGGCGCGCGCGAGTTTGGCCGCTTCCTGCGGGTGCGTATCGAGCCACGCGCTTTGCACGTACAGGCTCGATGCCGGGTAGGTACCGCCGAGCGCGGCGCGCGTGCCTTCCAGCGTGCGCATATCGATCAGCACCTTGGCGTCGCCGGTCTTCAGCAACTGCGAGACGGTCGGCTCGGTAGTCATGCCCGCGTCGATGCGGCTCTGCTTGATGGCCGCGATAAAGCTGTTGTCCGCGCCGACCGGCAGCACCGTGTACTGCGAGCTCGGCACACCCTTGAGATTCGCCAGGTACTGCGTCAGAAAATTGGTCGAAGAGCCGAGCCCGGTCACACCAAGCGTTTTGCCCTTCACGTCGGCCATGCTTTTGATCGTATCGACCTGCTTCGACGCCACCATCTCCACTTCGCCGGGCACCTGGCCGAATACCACGATCGCCTTCACTTCCTTGCCCTTGGCCTGCAGGTCGATCGAATGATCGTAGAAACCCACCACCGCCTGCACGCTGCCCGCGAGCAGTTCGTTCTCCGCATCGACACCCGCCGGTTGCGACAGCAGTTCGACGTCGAGGCCTTCGGCCTTGAAGTAGCCGAGCTGTTCAGTCAGACGGGCGGGCAAATAGATGAGCTTGGTAATCCCGCCCACCATGATGACGACTTTCTCCGGCGCTGCGGCCTGCGCGGGCGCCGTCGATTGGGCGATCAGAAAAAGTGAAAGCGAAGCCGCGGCAACGGCGCGGACGGCGCGCGAAAGGCGCGTCAAAGCAGGGTTCATTGTGGATGTCTCCGTTATATTCCGCGTATGCGGTAGGCGTTTGATGGATCGCCTGCCAAAAATTCTAGGGGCGCGAATCCTTCCCGAAGCTTTCGCCACGCGTTTCTAGTACCGATCGAGGGTTTGTCCCGACTACCTTTGAAGCCGCTGATTCAAAGCGGCTGGATTAACCGGATTGAATTCCTTCCGCAGCCGCACGCGGAAACGAGACGCTCACGTGCACGCCTTTGCCGGCCTCGCCCGGTTTGAGCGTGATCTCTCCGTGATGCGCGTCTGCGATTTCGCGCACGATGGCGAGGCCCAGCCCCGTTCCTTCCGTGTCTACCGACGCCCGGAAAAACGGTTCGAACACGCGGCTGCGCGACTCGGCCGGAATGCCGGGGCCGTCGTCCAGCACCGACACGGCGACCCGATCGGCGTCCGCGCTGACTGCGACCGTGACGTGGCCGCCACTGCCGGTATAGCGGATCGCGTTCTCCGCGAGGTTCGAGATCAACGCCTGAAGCAGGCCGCGATGCCCAGCCACCCGCGCGTGACCGTTCAGCTCCGCGCCGAGATCGATGTTCCGGGCCTGCGCGAGCAGCGCCAGATCTTCTACCACCTCCATGGCCAGCGGCACCAGATCCACCGTTTCCACCGCCAGTTGCGTGTTATCGGCGGCCTCGGCCTGCGCGAGCAACAGCAGCTTGTTAGTGAGTCCGACCATCGAACGGTTGCTGCGGTGCATCGCGGCAAGCGCTTCGTCGAGCGCGGGATTCAGGCCGTCCTGCTGGCGCGCGAACTGCAATTGCGTGCCGAGCAGCGTGAGCGGCGTGCGCAACTGGTGCGCGGCGTCGGCGATAAAGCGCCGTTGCGCGGCCACCTGCACGCCGAGGCGCGCGATACATTGATTGATCGCTTCGACGATGGGCCGTAACTCGGTATGCAGCCGCTCGACGCGAATCGGCTCAAGCTGCATGGGGTCGCGGTCGGCGACGTCTTCCTTCACTTTCATCAGCGGCCGCAATTCGAAAGTGAGTCCGATGCAGACCAGCGCGACTGCCAGCACGATCATCTCGATCTGCCGCACGAGTTGCGGCTGCCACAGTTGTTGCGCCATTGCGTCGCGCGAGCGCACTGTTTTGCCCACTGTGACTCGCACGCGGCGCGTCGCGCCGTTGTCGTACATCAGGCGCACGAGGCCGACCGCGCGCACGGGCTGGCCGTGGAGTTCGGTGTCGTAGTGATCGGCCGTGTCGGACGCGGACGGCGCGCGCTGCGGAAAATCCGGTGTGCCCGCCAGCAGGCGGCCATCGTCGACCCGCACGCTGTAAAACACCTGGTCGCGATACGGCGACACGAACACTTCAAGCGCCGCAGGCGGCACATCCACGCGCAGAAAACCGTCCACCCATTCCACTTCGCCGGCGATCATCCGTGCCGACGAGATCAGTTGATTGTCCTGCACCAGATCCGCCGTGCGCCGCGCATTGTCGTACTCCGCCTTACCGGTGACGAACACGTACAACGCGAGTGGCACCAGCAGCCACCACAGCAGGCGCATGCGCAGGCTATTGGTCATCTTCTTTCTTGCGCAGCAGGTAACCGAGCCCACGCAACGTGACGATCGCGGCCGAACTGCCGTCGAGCTTCTTGCGCAGCCGCGAAATGTAGATTTCGACTGCGTCCTCGCTCGGTTCGTCCGAGAGCGTGAAAATCGCGTCGACTAGCGCGGGTTTCGTCACTGTCTTGCCCAAACGCAGAATCAGCGTTTCGAGCACCGAGCGCTCGCGCGGCGTGACGTTCAGCGGCGCACCCTTCAGCGTGAACTGGCGCGTGTCGATGTCGAACGCGAGATCGCCGCACAGCACCTCGCTCGATTTCGACGGCGACTGACGCCGGATCGCGACCTTGATCCGCGCAATCAGCTCGCGCACTTCAAAAGGTTTGACCAGGTAGTCGTCCGCACCGGCGCCGAGCAGTTCCACTTTTTCGTCGATCGAACCGCTCGCCGTGAGGATCAGCACCGGGGTGGCGTCGCCGCGCTGACGCAAACGGCGCAGCACGTTCTTGCCCGACAGCTTCGGCAGATTCAGGTCGAGCAGGATCACGTCATAGTGATTGGTGCGCAGCAGGCGGTCGGCGGCGTCGCCGTCCTGCACCGCGTCGAGCGCGAATGCCTCCTGCTCCAGCATCTTCGCGAGCCAGTGCGCCAGCGTGGGGTTGTCTTCGATGAGCAGCAGCTTCATGGCGGGGACGGCAAATTTGACGGCAAACGATGGGCAAAATGAGCGGCAAAAGTCAGGACGCCGATTGTGCCGTAAAACAAGGGCTTTGCGCGCGTTCGGCGCGGTTTGCGCAACACGTCGGGACGTTTGCCGCAGGGTTGTGCCCGGGTTGCGCCAAAGTTTCGGGTTAACACCCATGATTTGCGGACAGCCCCGAAAGCTGCCAGAAGGTTTCCAATTTCTATAATCGCCGTCATTCACCCAGAAAGCGCCGCATCCGTACATAGCGGCGACCAAACCAAAGGAGACTGCTTCATGCGTACCTTGCGCCAGATTGCCGCTGTGTCAGGTGTTGCGTTCACCCTTGCCGCCGCTTCAGCCGCGGCTCACGCCGAGAAACTGACGATCATGGTCGGCGGCGCCACCAAAATCATCTATCTGCCGGCCAGGCTCACGGAGCAGCTCGGCTACTTCAAGGACGAAGGCCTCGACGTCGAAATCCTCTCGCAACCGGCCGGCGTGGACGCGGAAAACGAACTGCTCGCGGGCGCGGTGCAAGGCGTGGTGGGCTTCTACGATCACACCATCGACCTGCAGAGCAAGGGCAAGGAAGTCCAGGCGCTGGTGATTTTCGGCCAGGTGCCGGGTGAAGTGGAAATGGTCTCCACCAAGGCTGCCGATACGTTTAAAAGCATGGCCGACTCGAAGGGCAAGACGCTCGGCGTGACCGGTCTCGGCTCGTCGACCAGCTTCCTCACGCAATACCTCGCGCAACGCGCGGGCGTGCCGTCGACGCAATACACGCTGCTGCCGGTCGGCGCGGACAACAGCTTTATCGCCGCCATCAAGCAGAACCGCATCGACGCGGGCATGACCACCGAGCCGACCGTCTCGCAGTTGCTGAAGACCGGCGACGCCAAGGTGCTGGTCGATATGCGCACGCTGGAAGGCACGCGCGCCGCGCTCGGCGGCACGTATCCGGCTTCGAGCTTCTACGTGCAGCGCGCATGGGCCGAGTCGCACAAGGAAGACGCCACGAAACTCGCGCACGCGTTCGCAAAGACGCTGAACTTCATCGCGACGCATAGCGCGGAAGAGATCGCAGCGAAGATGCCGAAAGACTACTACGGCAACAACAAGGACCTGTACGTCGGCGCGCTGAAGGCGTCGCTGCCGATGTTCACGAAGGACGGCAAGATGCCCGCCGACGGTCCGGACACCGTCCTGAAGGTGCTGTCGGCGTTCAATCCTTCGGTGAAGGGTAAGCATATCGACCTCGCCAAGACCTACTCCAACGACTACGTGTCGGCAACGGTCAAGACCGCGGCGAAGTAACGCCGTCGACATAGCGCCCTATCAACATCCAAGAGAACTGCGAGGCACCAGCCGATGAATCAACCCATGTCACGCGATACGCCCGCCATCGAGCTGCGCAACGTATCGTGCCGCTTCATCTCTCCGGACGGCAAGGCGACGATCGCGTTGCGCGACTTCAGCATGTCGGTGGCGCGCGGCGAATTCGTCGCGGTTGTCGGGCCGACGGGTTGCGGCAAGTCGACCACGCTCAGCTTGATCACCGGTTTGCTGAAGCCGACCACCGGCGAAGTGCGCGTGATGGGCGCGCCGGTGGACGGCATCGATCCGCGTATCGGCTTCGTGTTCCAGGCAGACGCCGTGTTTCCGTGGCGTTCGGTGCTCGATAACGTCGCAGCCGGTCCGCTGTATCGCGGCCGCTCGAAATCCGCCGCGTACGACGAAGCCAACGAATGGCTGCGCCGTGTGGGCCTCGACAAGTTCGGCAAGCACTATCCGCATCAACTGTCCGGCGGCATGAGAAAGCGCGTGGCGCTCGCGCAAACCTTCATCAACAAGCCGGAAATCCTGTTGATGGACGAGCCCTTCTCGGCGCTCGACATGCAGACGCGCACGCTGATGCAGGACGAACTGCTGCAACTGTGGGGCGGCGCCGGCTCGGTGGTGTTCGTCACGCACGATCTGGAAGAGGCGATTGCGCTCGCCGACCGCGTGTTCGTGCTGACCGCGCGCCCGGCAACGCTGAAGAAAGTGTACGAAATCGATTTGCCACGTCCGCGCGTCACGTCCGAGGTTCGCTACGACCCACGCTTTATCGAAATCTCGCGCGACATCTGGCACGACCTGCGCGAAGAAGTACAGATCGGTTAATCAAGGAACGGCAAACATGTCTACTACCCCTCAACAGACGATGCCTTCGGGTATCGACCCCGCGACGCTCGCACAAGTCGAACGCGTCGCGCAAAAACGCATCCGGCAACGCCATGCGCTGGTGATCTCGCTGCGCATTATCGTGCTGGTGGTTGTGCTCGGCGGGTGGGAATTGTCCGCGCGCCTGAAGTGGATCGATCCGTTCTTCTTCTCGATGCCGAGTGCGATCTTCGATCAGATCATCGACTGGTTCGTGAACGGCACGTCGCAAGGCCCGCTGCTCACCCAGGTTTGGGTCACGCTGGAAGAAACCGGTCTTGGCTTCATCATCGGTTCAGTGGCGGGCGTGGTCTGCGGCATCGTGCTCGGCCGCAACAAGCTGCTCTCCGACGTGTTCAGCCTGTACATCAAGATCGCCAATTCGATTCCGCGCGTGGTGCTCGGCTCGATCTTCGTGATTTCGCTCGGTCTTGGCATGGCTTCCAAGGTGGCGCTGGCGGTGGTGATGGTGTTCTTCGTTGTGTTCGCCAATGCGTTCCAGGGCGTGCGTGAAGCTGACCGTTACATGATCGCGAATGCGCAGATTCTGGGTGCGTCGCGCCGTCAGGTGACGACCTCGGTGGTGATTCCGTCGGCGTTGAGCTGGATTCTTGCCAGCTTGCACGTGAGCTTCGGCTTTGCGCTGGTCGGCGCGGTGGTGGGTGAATTCCTCGGCTCCAAGCAAGGTATCGGCCTGCTGATCTCCACGGCGCAAGGCGCGTTTAATGCAAGCGGTGTATTCGCGGCAATGATTGTGCTGGCGGTGGTCGCACTGGCTGCGGACTATCTGCTGACGGCGATCGAACAGCGATTGTTGAAGTGGCGGCCAGCAGCGGTTTGAGTTGACCGTCAGGTCGTAAAGGGAAAAAGGGCGCCGTCGGCGCCCTTTTTTCGTTCCGCTTTGCTCTCATTCAGCATAACGCGCCGAAGCACGACACGCTTTCGCAATGGCGCGTTTTGCGCTACGTTTGCAACGCTGGCATCACCTGATCGAACTGACACGGCAGTACGCACAGAAAATCCATCCAATCCCCTGCTGGAGCGATGAATATGAGTGACGTCCACGACGGCGAAGCGGCAGCAAGCGAGGCAAACACACCGAATGTGGGGAATGCGCCGAAGGACCAGATCGAACATGTCGTCCTGCTGCTTATGGAAAATCATGCCTTCGATCAGATGCTCGGCTGTCTGGACGAAGTACACGCCGGGTTGGATGGAATACGCAACGCCGCGTCGAAGTCCAACGACGACGGCGAAGGCCATATCTTCTTCCCTCAGGCAACACAAGAGCGACAGATGCAGCACGATCCGGACCACGGATACGAGGCCGTTCTGGCCCAGATCGCGGGAGACAACGGTGGCTTCGTTCGATCGTTCGTGAAGGACTACCCAAAGAGCACCCTCGCCGCGCGGCAGGACGTCATGGGCTATTACCCGCGTGGCTTTCTCCCAGCGTTGCACATGCTGGGTGAGCAATTCACCGTGTGCGACAAGTGGTTCTCATCGTTGCCCGGCCCAACCTGGCCAAACCGTTATTTCGCGCTGACGGGTACGTCGATGGGCGAGGTGGGGATGCCCGAGGGGCTCAATGCCCTGAATCCGAGGTGGTACAGCGAGCAAAACCAGGACACGATTTTCGACCGTTTGAATGACAAAGAGAAAACGTGGAAGATTTACTTCTACGATTTTCCCGCGTCACTGCTGCTGAAAAACCAGCGTCGAACGGAAAATCTCGCAAATTACCACCTGTTCGACACGTTCTTCGAGGATGCTGCCGGCCCCGCGAACGCGTTTCCGCAGTTCGTCCTCATCGAGCCAAAATACTTCGGCGAAGCACAGAACGACGATCATCCGCCGCACAACATCATGAAGGCGGAAAAACTGATCGCCGACACTTACAATGCGCTGCGTTCCAATCAGACACTGTGGGAGCGCACATTATTAGTCATCCTGTACGATGAACATGGCGGTTTCTTCGACCATGTTCCACCGCCATCGAATGCCGTGGCACCCGACGAACACACGGACAGTTTCGACTTCACCCAACTCGGCGTGCGCGTCCCCGCTATTCTCGTATCCCCGTGGTGCGACGCAGGCGTGTGCCATACGCAATTCGATCATTGCAGTCTGCTGAAATACCTCTCCGACAAGTGGGGGCTTGCGCCGCTCGGCAATCGCACGCAGGCTGCGGCAAGCGTCGGACCGGCGATCCGTTCCACCGGCATTGCCCGGTCCGATACGCCAGCTTTTATCCGCGTGACCAATCAATCCCTGATTGCGGAGCACGTGGACCTGGAAAAGAAGTCGTCGAACGGCAACCAACACGGACTCCATCATTTTGCGGACTACTTGCACGCGGAGCTGGATAAATTGGCCGCGGATTTGGTCGAGTCAGCATCGCATCTCGCCCGTAACGAAACTGGGTGGGTTCTGCTAAAGAGCGCACTCGGCTCCGCGATGATGCGTTTCGGGCAGTGGCTCAGCAAAGACTTCTATCACGCCCGGGATGAGCGTGAAGCGCGCACCAGCCAGGCCTTCACCCGGCTCTCACAGTCCACGAAGGTCCCTGCGGATACGCCGCAAGACGGCGCCCCAGTCGCGGCATCGCGATCCTAGCAAGCCATACGCACAGGACTCATCAACCGAAGCCCCTTCTTTTATTGCAAATATCGCAACAAACCTTACCTGAATTGACGGTTACTCCAGCCAGATCTCAAAACTACAATGTAATCACTGACTACGAACAACACCGCTCGTAGCAAGATAAAGACCGAACTGGAGGTAGTTCATCATGAAATCGCTCATTCAAGCTGTTGTTATCGCCGCTGTGCTGGCCGCTCCTGTTGCTTCGTTTGCTCAGTCAAACCAGCCCGTGACCCGCGCTCAAGTGCGCGCAGAACTGATTCAACTCGAGAAAGCCGGCTACCAGCCGGGCCGTTCTGACCCGTACTACCCGGCTGACATTCAGGCTGCGCAAGCCCGTGTGGCCACGCAGAACGGCACCGCACAAGCCGCCGAAAGCGGTTACGGCGGCGTGGTGAATGGCTCGTCGCAGTCGGGTCACCCGGTTCCGGCGAATGGTCCGAAGTCGATTTATTTCGGCAACTAAGCGGGTAACCAGGCTGGTGACCACGCTGTTCAGCGGAACGAACCACAGAGGCCACGCCGTTTGCCCTGATCGACCGCTACGCGCGCAAAACAGCCGCGCGCTCTGATTCAAACGAACTGGCCCGCGACCGAGTATCCCCGATCGCGGGCCAGTTCTGTATTCGATACCTCCGTCATCGGGCTCCCGATGACTTCGCCTGGACCCTCGCGGTCTGGGCGCTTTTTATGTATTCCTTGTCGAAGCCTCAGCGATACCAGGCTGCTTGCGTCATTCGCGGGCGATCAGGTCGCCCACCTGGCCACGCCCCGTGACGAGACAGCTCGACAGGAAATTTTCACCCTGGCTGCTGGCGCCGGCGTCACCGAAGCCCTTTTTCAATGCGCCCGACTTGACCAGCTCCGCGCCCTGGTGGCACGTTATTGTCCCCATTTCTCCCGCTTGCGCGCGCATCAGCGCCCTATCCGCCAGCAGATAGCCAAGCAGCAACACCACAGCAATATTGAACGCTTGCCTCATGGATCGTCTCCTCTTTTGAAGAGACTAACGCGAACCATCGATGCAGGATGCTAGGGGTTTCCCGATTGGTGGCAATGCAATGATGCAGATTAAGTTAAGTGGCGCTGCCGCGTTAATCAGCTATGCGGCGTGGCTGGACCTGGCTTGGGTCGTAGAAAGCGGAACTGCCGGATGCCACGTTGCACGCGTTTCGTATTCTGTTCGAACAGCAGATAGACTGCGAACGCGTATACATAGCAGATAACCAGCATGGCCACGAACACCAGCGCGCCCCGGCCGTCAAACTGGATGCGCTGCCCGAACCCGACCGCTGCCACAAAAAGAATGAATGAGAAGTGCGTCAGATACAGCGAATAGGAAAATCCGGAAAAGAGAACCGCGATACGCGACAGCGGCGCAGGATGCAGGCGAACGTTTTCCCAGAGTATGCAGCGCAGGAACACGAAACACGGCACGCCGACGATCCAGTCGTTACTCAACAAGAACATCCGTGACACCACTAGCGCAGCAATAAAAACTGTCCCGCTGGCAAGCGTGAACCATGGCAAACCTGTTCGCGTGCCGCGCGCCGGGAAGCGTTTTTCAAGCAATACGAGTACGACGCCAAGCATCCATAATCCGAACCCGCTCAGAAGCGAGGGAAACGCGATCATCGTGCCCAGGGCGAACACGCCCGCAGCGATTGCGCCTAATCCGCGACGCTGGCGCAGCAGGACATAACAGGCGGGAAACCACATGTAGTACCAGAACTCATTGGCGAGGCTCCATAGCGGTCCATTGGAGCCATATGTGCCGCACGTGAGTGTCTGCAGGAACGCGAGATTGCACAGCAGCGTCGCCTGGCCGAGATGCGAGGCCACATTGATCTGCTGATCGAATGTGCCCTCGGTCCCCAGATAAAAAGGCCCGCCTGCCAGCGCGATGCCCATGCGGTCCCAGAACAGCGTCAGCAGCAAGGCCGGGATCAACACGATCCATAGCCGCGACATGCGCTCGGTCAGATAGCGCTGCCAGTTCCATGTCCCCGTTTCGACCTGCCGCAGCACCGAGCCGCCGACGAAATAGCCGCTCAGCAGGAAGAAAACGATCACCGCGGTGTGACCGTAGTTACTGATGAAATAGAATGCCTTGCCCGCAAGTCCAATACCGGTGCTCGTGCGGTAGTCGACGAACAGCAGATTGCGCAAATGACTGATGCACACCGCGCCTGCCGCCAGCGCGCGGATCAGGTCCAAGGTGTCGCAATGTTGTTTGCCGGTGGGTGCCATGAGTGTCTGGAATCGGACAAGGAGGGTTGTCCGCCAAACTACGGCCCACGGCGTTTTTATTCAGTACGCTTGCCCACATTGCATGGGCACCACACGTTATCCGCCGCGATACGGCGGGATGATCAGATTCGCGCGCAACGTAGCGAGCCGATTCGTAATAGCGCAGCGGCCGTTCAGAGCCGCGCTTCAATCTGCTTGATGCGCTTTTCAACCGCCGCTCGCACGAGGCCATTCGAAGGCACCAGCAGCAGCGACGAGGCGATGATCTGATACACCTGATTGCGCCGGACCTTGGAGACCTTCGCCGGGTCGAGCCAGGCATCGTTATCCACTAGCAACAGCAGCGTTTCCAGACCGATCAGAATCGGCCACAAACACGCGAGGCGCAAACGCACCGAAAACGCGGGAATGGCCAGGGTGTAGTCCAGGGACTCGCGGAAATGATCGAGTGCCTTGCGTACAAGCTCAACCATCAGAGGCCGCGCGCGAACAGAATTCGCCGGCGGCAGGAGATCTTGCGCGCTCAGGCCATATTGATCGAGCATCGTCTGCGGAAGATAACAGCGGCCGATCCGCAAATCCTTGCCGCAATCGCGCAGCACGTTAGTCATCTGCAGCGCTTTGCCGAAACGCACGCCGCGGCGCGCCATTGTCTCGGGCCGCTCTTTCAGCGTGCCGGGCATGTGCGCGTAGGTCATGGTGGTCCAGAATTCGCCGACGCAGCCCGCCACCAGATAGGTATAGCGGTCGAGTTCATCGTACTCGCGCAGCGCGGCGATCTCCCCGGAACGCTCGTCGGGGAACGTGCGAAGGTCGAATTCCATCCCTTCGGTCAGGGTCGACACGATCCCGCGCACGGCTGTGCGGTCAGACTCGCTCAGTTGCGACAGCACCTCGAGCGCGGGTCCAAGCGATTCCAGCAGGACCTTTTCGTCGGACTGGACCTGTTGGCCCGCCACCTCGGCGGCCATGCGCTGGAACAGCGCGCCGTCGTTGGGGGCGCCGTTGACCTGGTCGCGCAGCGACAGCAGCAACGCCAGGCGTTGCTCGGGCGAGATCAGCGAGGTGTCCGCAATCGTATCGGCCGCGCGCGCAAGCAGGTAGGCCAGGCCGATCGGATCGCGCATACCGACGGGCAGCACGCGCAGGGTGAGATAGAAGGAGCGTGAAACGCCTTTCAGGAGCGGGCCGAGAAGAAAGGCCCGGGTCGGATTCGGCATGAGTGGGATCAGGTCAGTATTGGGCAAAAATCAGGCGCTGCCGAATTGTATACGGCGAAACGCCTTTGCCGCGCGGCGAGGACCCCGGAGTGAGCGAGCGACGCGTGCCTTAAGCCGCGCCACAAGCGGCCGCGTAAATCACGGCGGGATCGCGCTGCGCCACGTCGTACATCGCTTCGACGAGCGCGGCCCGATGCGTTAGCACCGCGCGCTGATTGATCGATCCTTTGTCGGTGATCTCACCGAGATCGAGCGAAGGCGCGACGTCCATGAGTCGGATACGGGCGATTGTGGTCGCGCCGCCGGTCGCACTGCGATTGAGCGTCTCCAATAAAGCCGCAAAATGCGCCCGCACGACGGGGGCGTCAATTACCTCCCACGCGCTTGCCGACAAAGGCAATCCAGCCAGCCGCCGGCAATCGTCGAGCCGCGGAAACACCAGCAAACCGACATCGTCCCGATTCATGCCTGCGACAACCACATCCTGCACATAAGGTGCCCCTTCGGAAATGACCCGTGCCCGCATCGGGCCGACGCTGACGAAGGTGCCTGAACTCAGCTTGAAGTCCTCAGCGATGCGCCCGTCGAACAGCAGGCCGAGTTCCGGCCGCTCGACGTCGACAAAGCGCAGCGCGTCGCCGCTGCAAAAATAGCCTTCTTCGTCGAATGCGTTGTCCAGCCCGGCAGCGTTGGCGCGCCAATAGCCGGCCATCACATGCGGCCCGCGGTAGCGCGCTTCGAGCTTGTCGCCGATCGGCGCGAGTTTGACCTCGCAGCCATGCGCGGGCAGGCCGACGTAGCCGGCGCGCATGATCGGGCCCGTGGTGAACAGGCACGACGGCGACGTTTCGGTCATGCCGAGTCCGGCCATGATGCGAATGCGCTCGCCGCAATATTTTTCGGTGACGCGTTCGAGCCGGTCCCACGCGGCTTGCGAGAGTCCCGCACCTGCGAAGAAATAGACCTTCACGCGCGAGAAAAACATCTCGCGCAATTGTGCGTCCTGCTCAAGCGCAATCGCCAGTTCTTCCCAGCCCTTGGGCACATTGAAATAGATCGTCGGGGCAATTTCGCGCAGATTGCGCAGCGTTTCCTCGAACTTGCCGTTGACCGGTTTGCCGTCGTCGATATAGAGCGTGCCGCCGTTGTAGAGCGCGATGCCCGCGTTATGGCTGCCGCCAAAGGTGTGGTTCCACGGCAGCCAGTCCACCAGCACCGGCGGCTCGTTCGCGAACTCGGGAAACGTTTCGCGCAACATCTGCTGATTGCTGCACAGCATGCGATGGGTGGTCGGCACGGCCTTAGGCAGTTTGGTCGAACCCGACGTGAACAGAAACTTGGCGATGGCGTCCGGCCTCACCGCTGCGTGAGCGGAATCGACGGTGGTGGGCACGGTATTCAGCAGATCGCTGAACGGGGTCACGCTGCGTGCCGTTGGTGACTCCTTGGACGCACTTGCCGACACGACCTCGACATCAGCCGGCAGCGCCGCCTCGATCGCCCTGGCGTAGGTGTCATAGCCGTTTACGAAAACCAGGCCCGGCGTCAGCAGATCGATCGTATGGCGCAGCTTGCCGTAGTCGCCCGAAGCGAGTGCATACGCTGGAGAAATCGCTGCATACGGAATGCCGGCCCACATCGCGCCGAGCGCCAGTTGCAGATGTTCGAGATCGTTGCCCGAGAGAATCACGACGGGCCGTTCGACGGAAAGATCGCGCGCCAGCAACGCTTGCCCGATCGCCCGGGCGCTTTGCAAAGCCTTCGCGTAACTCAGGCCGAGCCATTGACCGTCACTGCCGCGTCGCGCCGCCAGCCAACGCGCCGGATGATCGCGCGCTCCGCTCGCGAGCCGGTCAGTCAGGCGTTGCGGATGCTCACCCAGCGGCTCGTCTGCACGCAGGTACCATGTATCGCCGTGCCGTTGTGCGTGCAACGATGACGCGCCGATCGCCGTCGCGCGGTAATGCATCGGCGTGCTGTCTCGCGCACCGGGGATGTTCGATTGTTTCGGCTCGGAATGCAAAGCCTGTCTCCTGTGGACCAGAGTTGGTGCTTCAGCACTTACTCTGGTCCCATACAAAGTTGTGGACCAGAGTTGGCGCTCTTCGCAGCGGCGCAACCTTCTTTGATGCGTTGATGTAGCCCGTGAACCGCTGGCGCTCAGATCGGATAGTGCCGCGGTCCGGTTTGAATCGTGATCCAGCGCAGGTCCGTAAATTCGGCGATCGATGCCTTGCTGCCGAAACGCCCGTAGCCGCTCTTTTTCACGCCGCCGAACGGCATCTGCGCTTCGTCGTGCACGGTCGGCCCGTTGATGTGGCAAATGCCCGATTCGATACGCCTCGCCACATTCAATGCGCGAGATACGTCGCGACTGAATACCGCCGCAGTCAGACCATATTCGCTGTCGTTTGCCACCCGGATCGCTTCTTCGTCGCCGTCCACGCGCTGTACCGTTACCACCGGTCCGAAGGATTCCTCGGCGTAAAGTTTCATCTCGCGCGTCACGCCGTCGACAATCGCCGGTTGCATCGCAGCGCCTTCAACCGAACAGCCGAGCGGCAGCTTCGCGCCCTTCTCATGGGCATCCTCAACGAGCGCCTTGATGCGTTGGGCGGCTGCCGTACTTTCGAGCACGCCGAGTACCGAATCGGCCGCGGCCGGATCGCCCGCCTTCAAGGTTCGCGCTTTGGCCGCGAGCTTCTCGACCAGTGCGTCGGCAATCCTGCGGTCGACGATCAGCCGTTCCGTCGACATGCAAATCTGCCCCTGGTTGAAGAACGCACCGAACGCAATGCCGGCCACGGCCGCATCCAGATCCGCGTCGTCGAGCACCACAACGGGTGCCTTGCCGCCCAGTTCGAGCAAGGCCGGCTTCAGATGCTGCGCGGCATGTTGCGCAACGATGCGACCCACCCGCGTCGAGCCGGTGAAATTGACCCGGCGCACCGCCGGATGCGCGATCAAGCGCTCGACGATCGCAGGTGCATCTTCGGCAGAATGCGTGACGACGTTCACCACGCCATCCCCAAGACCCGCTTCCTGCAACACGCTGCCAATCAAACGATGTACGCCTGGACAGCCTTCAGAAGCCTTGAGCACGACCGTGTTGCCGCAGGCGAGCGGCATGGCGATCGCCCGCGTACCGAGGATCACCGGCGCATTCCACGGCGCCATGCCGAGCACCACGCCGCACGGCTGACGCACGGCCATCGCGAGACTGCCCGGCACGTCCGACGGAATCACGTCGCCGTCGATCTGGGTGGTCATGGCGGCGGCTTCACGCAGCATGTTGGCAGCCAGCATGACGTTGAAGCCATACCAGTTCGGCATCGCGCCCGTTTCGGCGACACCGGTTTCAATGAATTGCGCCGTGCGGGCGTCCATCAGATCGGCTGCGGCCAGGAGGCGTTTGCGGCGTTCGGTCGGCACCATTGCCGACCATGCCGGGAACGCGCGCGCGGCGGCTTCCACGGCGGCGTCCGCATCGGCTAATGTCGCGGCCGGCGCGCGTGAGGCCGCCAGGCCGCTGGCGGGATTGATCCGCTCGAAGGTCTTACCGTCCGATGCGCCGCGGCTCTCACCGCCGATCAACAACGTTACTTCATGCATGTGTCTCGTCTCCTCGCTCTCTCACTCATCTCGCCCGTCTTCACGCGCGCCCGCTTCCTTCCTGTGCGTGAATCCGCCTGCATCCCCGTTAGCGTCTGCGATGCATCAGCGCTTGTAGGTTTGCAGACCCGGCTTGATCGCTTTCTCGTCGAGGAACTGCTTCAGGCCCTGCTCGCGGCCACCTTCGGGATCGCGCAATTGCGCCTGATCGAGCTTGGCGTACAGGTAGTCTTCGTTCTGATCCCAGGTCAGTTCGCGGCAACGCTTGAAGCCGTTCTTGGCTGCGCGGAGCACCACCGGATTCTTTTGCAGCAGTTTTCCTGCGAGAACACGCGTGGCCTCGCGCAGTTCGGCACGCGGTACGCTCCTGTTGACGAGGCCCATTTGCGCCGCTTCCTGACCGGTGAATGTCTCGCCCGTCATGATGTAGTAAAGCGCCTGACGATGCCCCACGGTGTCCGCCATCGCCTTGCTCACCAGATTGCCCGGCGGAATGCCCCAGTTGATTTCGGAAAGCCCGAACACCGCTTCGTCAGCGGCAATCGCCAGATCGCACGCCACCAGCGGCGAAAATCCACCGCCGAAACACCAGCCGTTGACCATCGCAATGGTCGGCTTCGCGTACATGCGCAGCAACTGCCATTGCCAGCGGCACGCATCGCGGCGAATCTTTTCCTGCAGGATTTCCGGGCCAGCGTCGACTTCGCGGAAATACTCCTTCAGATCCATGCCTGCGGTCCACGCGTCGCCCTCGCCCGTCAATACAAGAACCTGCGCTTCGGTGTCCAGTTCGACTGCTTCGAGCACCTCGATCATTTCCTTATTCAGCGT
This sequence comes from Paraburkholderia sediminicola, assembly GCF_046026855.1. Classification (GTDB taxonomy): domain Bacteria; phylum Pseudomonadota; class Gammaproteobacteria; order Burkholderiales; family Burkholderiaceae; genus Paraburkholderia; species Paraburkholderia sediminicola_A. The sequence continues at coordinate 220,028 of NZ_JAQQET010000005.1, forward strand.
TGGGCTCATCGCGTTGCGCTTCTCGGGGCGATTGAACGTAACCCATGCAATTCCCTCTGCAACATCGACCTTGACGGTGTCCCAACGACCTTCGTAATTCATCTGTTTTCTCCGTGAACGTTGACCGCGACAGCGGCCTGATGAACACATTTAATATCAGGCTACCTGACATGTAAAGTGAGATTTTGCGGGCTCGGTGCAAACCCCTATCGGCGGAATCCACCGTGAGGCGCGCTAAGATGCGGGCTACACCGGACCTCCTGCCCACCATGAGCAAAAATCAGAATTCGCCCGCCGAACCCATCACCACGCGCACCCGCCGCTCTAACCTGCGGCTCGCCTATGTGATCGGCAGTCTCGACCGTATCCTGCGGCGCCGCATGACCGAGGCGCTCGCGCCACTCGGTCTGACGCTCGCCCAGTTCACCGCGCTTTCGGTGCTCGATGCAAAGGGGCAGGCGTCCAATGCGCAAGTTGCCGAGCGCTCCTTCATTACGCCGCAATCCGCCAATGAAGTGATGAATGCCATGGCAAGCCGGAACTGGGTCAGCCGCGAGCCGGACCCAACGCACGGCCGCATCGTGCTGCTGCAACTGACCGACGAAGGGCGAGCCGTGCTGCGCGAATGCGAGCAGGCCGTCAAGGCGATCGAGAAGCAGATGATGGAAGGCACCGATCTCGAAGCGGCCGGCGCGGTACAAACCCACCTCGAAACTTTCGTGCGCAACCTGCGCGGCTAACGTTCCCGTCTCCGCAAACTACTAGGTGTTTTCACCGAAGCATTTGCGCTTGTGTTATCAGCCTACCTGATATTAAATCCAGTCCACGATGCAGCGCATGGAGACGCGCTGTATCGCTTCGAGGCAAACGGACAGCAATACGGGCATCGAATCGATGCGCTGCGTGCTGCGGCTTTCGCCGGGCTGTTCCTGCGCATCTCATCGTGACCTCCATGGCGATCTGAATCGCGCTTCACCAATACTGCCTGGAACAGCGGACGGGCAGACGCGACGCAACCGCAACCGCTTCTGCGCGGACCGGCACACCAGACGGAGACTCGACGCCTGCCGCCCTTCATCGACACCGGAAAACCACGCATTTTAATAAGGATCACTAACGTGAAAAGAACCGGAACACTCCCCTCGACCGAGGGCCCCGCCATGCCGGCAACGTCCAGTGGGACAGGCGCCTTTGTCACACTCGGATTGTGTTTTGCCATCGCTTTGCTCGAAGGGCTCGACCTGCAGTCGGTCGGCGTCGCTGCGCCGCGGATGGCACGCGAGTTCGGTTTGTCGGTCGGGCAAATGGGTCTCGCGTTCAGCGCGGGAACCTTCGGCTTGCTGCCCGGCGCGATGTTCGGCGGACGACTCGCCGACCGGATCGGCCGCAAGCGCGTGCTGGTGATTTCCGCGTGTCTGTTCGGTTTTCTGTCGATCGCGACCGCCCTGGTAAGCGACTTTCACACACTGGTGATCGTGCGTGTGCTGACCGGTATCGGCTTGGGCGGTGCGTTGCCGAACCTGATCGCGTTGTCGTCGGAAGCGGTCGAGCCGCGTTCGCGCAGCACCGCGGTGAGCGTGATGTATTGCGGCATTCCGTTCGGTGGTGTGATCGCTTCGGTGATCGGCGTGCTAAGCGCGGGTGACACCGAGTGGCGTCACATCTTCTACGTCGGTGGCGCAGGACCGCTGGTGCTGGTGCCGCTGTTGCTCGTGTTTCTCGCGGATTCGAAGGCATTCACTAGGGCCGCCAAAGACGGTCATGCGAAGCCCGCGCCGGTCGGCGAAATCCTGTTCGGCGGCACACGCGGTTTGTCCACCGTGCAGATCTGGGTCAGCTACTTCTGCACGCTGATCGTCCTCTACTTCCTGCTCAACTGGTTGCCCTCGCTGATGGCGGCAAGCGGCCTGTCGCGCGCCCAGGTGGGCTACGTGCAGATCTTCTTCAACATCGGCGGCGGTATCGGCGCGTTGTGCATCGGCATGTTGATGGACCGCATGCGCTCGGGTGTCGTGGTGGCCGGCATGTATGTCGGGATCATCGCATCGCTCGCGGCGCTCTCAATGGCGCCGGGCTTTGGCGCGCTCGCCACCTCGGCGTTTTTCGCGGGGATGTTCGTGATCGGCGGGCAATCGGTGCTGTACGCGCTTTCTGCGGCGTTTTATCCGACTGCCATGCGCGGCACCGGCGTCGGCGCCGCCGTGGCTGTGGGGCGTATCGGCTCGGTGATCGGGCCGCTGGCCGCAGGTCAATTGCTGGCGATGGGCCGCAGTTCTTCGACGGTCATCGGCGCGAGCATTCCCGTCACGCTGATCGCCGCCGCGGCTGCGTTGCTGTTGCTGCGCCGTCCGCGCGCCGAAGACTGAGCAGCCATACAAGAAAACCCAACAACAACAACAACAACAAACACATTCAATCAACGGTTTGGAGAGACACTTCATGCAAGCACCCACACGCCTTCTTCTTTGCGGCGCATTGTGCGCCGTCAGCGGCGCAGCAGCAGCCCAATCGAGCGTGACGCTCTACGGCATCATCGACACCGGCGTCGAATACGTCTCGCACGCGAACGCCGCGGGCAATAGCGTTTTTCGCATGCCGTCGGTTACCGGCGAACTGCCTTCGCGTTGGGGCCTGCGCGGCAATGAAGACCTCGGCGGCGGCTATAGCGCGGTGTTCACACTGGAAAGCGGCTTCAACGTGCGCGGCGGCGATCTAGGCCAGGGCGGCCGGCTGTTTGGACGTCAGGCGTTCGTCGGCATCAAGAGTCCGTACGGCACGGTGTCGTTCGGACGCCAGTACACGATGACGTACCTCGCGTTAATGGGCGCGGACCTGATCGGCCCGGACATCTACGGCTTGGGCTCACTCGACGCCTACGTGCCAAACGCTCGCGCTGACAACTCGATCAATTACCTCGGCACCTATGCGGGCGTGACGTTCGGAGCGAACTACTCGTTCGGCCGCGACGCCGCCGGCACCGGCAACTCGCCAGGCCAGGGCACATGCACCGGCTCGGTGGCCGGGCATGCAACGGAATGCCGCGAGTGGTCGGTGATGCTGAAGTACGACGCGCCGCTGTTCGGCATCGCGGCGTCGTACGAAGAACAGCGCGGCGGGAGTACAGCGGCGGCGAACTTCTTCGACGGCATCGCGCCGACGCCGCTCACCAACGCCGCCGACAAGGACATCCGCACCCAGCTCAGCGCATACGCGAACCTCGGCAAGGCAAAGATTGGTGCGGGCTGGCTCAATCGCCGCGTGGAACCGTCGGCCGTCACGATCGCAGACGTGCGCTCGAATCTGTTCTTCGTCGGCGCCTCGTACTTCGTGACGCCCGCCTTCATTGTCGACGGTGAGGTCTACCACATCACCAACAGCGACCACGACACGCGCGCCACGATGGGCACGCTGCGCACCACGTATCTGCTTTCGAAGCGCACCGCAGTCTATGCGCAAGGCTCGTATCTCGCCAACAGTGCGAAGGCACGCTACTCGGTCAGCGCCGGTGGCGGCGGCACGACACCCACGGCAGGCACCGGCCAGACCGGCGTGATGTTCGGCATTCGTCATTCGTTCTAGCTCGGGATGCCCATCCCGTCTCTTGCGCCTTCCCTTCGTTGCATCGTTTTGAAAAAAGCGCTGTCGCATTCCCTCCGCACCGCCCTGTAAGCAGCCCCTCCCGCTCCCTTTGCGCACCCTGCGCGCCGGCCGCCCCCACGCTGTTCGCCAAGTGGGGCGCGGCTCGAGGTAGCGTCCGCTTCATCGAATGCCGACACGCATATCGCCGCCCACGAGCGGGAACGCGGATTGCTGCCACGGTTAGTTTGAGCGATAGACGATTCGCCCGGGTCCACTGGCGAGCTGCCGCTCCTTCGCACCTTGAACGGCATATCGACAATGACTATCCGCGAATCTCAGACGTCCTCCGAGTCCAACGTGGAAACGGGCGTCCCCGGCCTCGACGAGATCCTGGGCGGAGGTCTGGTCCGCGGCGGGGTCTATCTGCTGGAAGGCATGGCCGGCGCGGGCAAAACGATTCTGTCGAGCCAGATCGGTTTCCATCGTGTAAGCAAGGGCGAAAAGGTGTTGTACATGACCTTGATCGCCGAGTCGCACGACAAGCTGCTGGCGCACCTCAAGGGTCTAAGCTTCTTCGACGAGAGCGCCGTTGCGCAGCAAATGTTCTTCGTGTCCGGTTATCACGAGTTGATGCAGGACGGTCTCGATGGCTTCCTCAAGCTGATTGCCTCGAGCATTTCCGACTACCGTCCGACCCTCATGATCATCGACGGCTTTCGCAGCGCACGCGAATTCAGCGAGACCGAGTTGTCGCTGTCGAAATTCATTCACGAATTGAACGCACTGGTCGCGGCAATGGGTTGCACCACGCTGTTGCTCGCGCCGCTATCCGGCAACGAACCACATCCCGAGCACACACTGGTCGACGGTCTGATCGAACTGAACCGTTATAACGATGGCATGCGCCGCGCGCACGAAATTGAAGTGCACAAGATGCGTGCACGCAACCATCTGCTGGGCAAACATTTCTTTCGCATCGCCGAAAGTGGGCTCCGGACGTTCCCGCGTCTGGAATCGCAATGCGCCGCGCAACCCGGGCCAGTCGATCTGAAAACGCGACTCGGCTTTGGTCTGCCACATCTCGACAGTCTGCTCGGCGGCGGTTTTGCCCAAGGTTCCACGACCACGCTGATCGGACCGTCGGGTGTCGGCAAGACCTTGCTTTGCCTGCAGTTTCTCGCAGCCGGTGTGGCGCGTGGCGAACACTGCGTGTATCTGGGCTTTTACGAAGGGCCGCAGCGGCTGATCGGCAAAGCCGAGGCCGTCTCGATCGACCTCGCCGACGCATACAACGACGGCCGCCTCATGATCCAATGGCAACCCGCCATCGAACTCGCAGTCGACGAACTCGCTGCGGTCGCGCTCGCAACCGTCAAGAAGACCGGCGCGAAACGGATCGTGATCGACGGGGTGGAAGGCTTTCGCGACTCGGCCTTGCGGACTGAACGCTTCGGCCTGTTCCTGAACGCGCTCCTGCATCAACTGCGGGAAGCCTGCGTCACCGCGATACTGACGGAAGAACTGCCGCTTTACGCCGACCCCGGCCACGCGAAGAGCGTGCGGGTCTCCGCGTTGACCGAAAATCTGGTGCTGCTGCGTTACGCCGAAACGGACACGGGTTTGCGGCGCATGATTTCCGTGGTCAAGCAACGCGAGAGTGCCCACGATACGTCTCTGCGCGAACTCGTGATTTCGTCGCAAGGCCTCGACGTGATCGGGAGCACCGCCAGTCCCACCAGCGGCTATCCGGCGCCAGGCCTGTCGGCCACGCTGACGCCGCGAAGAAATACCTAGCCGCTCATGAAAACCATCCTGGTCGTGGACGACGAGTTCGACATCCTCACGGTCTGGCGACTGTTGCTGGAGCGGCATGGCTATACCGTGCTGACGGCGTCCAACGGCGCCGCCGCACTCGAACAGATCCGCAAGACCCGGCCCGACATCATCGTGTCGGACTGCATGATGCCGGTCATGTCAGGGCTGCAACTGTGCGCCGCCCTGTTCGCCGACCCCGATCTGCGCGCGATTCCGATCATCCTGTGCAGCGCGGCCGCGGATATCCCCGTGCAGCCGAATCCCACCATCGAATACGCGCGCAAACCGCTTTCATTCGACACCCTGCTCGCCATGCTGAAGCGGATGGCGGCTTGACGGCTAGGTAAAACCCCGAATTCCTGACAAGCGTCACACAGACTAACCTCGCCACACTGATTAAATAGAACGTCGTTCTATTAGACAGAACGATACAGGCAAGAGACACTCGAAGGAGAATTCCATGGCAAGCCTGCCGATCGACGCACCCGGCGCGTCACCCCATTCAGGCGCCGGTGCGTCAGCGCTCACGACCGGCATCAACGCGCGCATCGACCGTCTGCCCGCGACGCGCACGGTATGGATGCTGGTGTTCCTGTTGTCGATCGGCGGCTGGTTCGAGTTCTACGATCTGTTTTTTACGGCCTATGTCGGCCCCGGCCTCGTCAAAAGCGGGCTCTACGCGACCACCACCGCGTCGTTCTTCGGCGTGTCCGGGCTGGGCGCCTTCGTGGCGGCGTCGTTCGCCGGGCTCTTCATCGGCACGTTCTTTTTCGCGGGCATGGCGGACCGCTATGGCCGCAGAACCGTGTTTACCGTCTCGCTGCTGTGGTATTCCGCAGCCACGCTGATCATGGCGCTGCAAACCAGTGCGCCGGCCATCAACCTGTGGCGCCTGATTGCGGGCATCGGCGTGGGTGTCGAACTGGTGACGATCGACACCTATGTCAGCGAACTCGTGCCAAAACATCTGCGTGGCCGCGCATTCGCTTTCGTTCATCTGGTGCAGTACACCGCCGTGCCATCGGTTGCCCTGCTTGCGTGGTGGCTGGTGCCGCAAACGCCGTTCGGCATCGACGGCTGGCGCTGGGTCGTGATCATCGGCGCGCTCGGTGCGGTGGTGGTGTGGGCTATCCGCCGGCGCGTGCCGGAAAGCCCGCGTTGGCTCGCACAGCAAGGCCGCGCCGCCGAAGCGGAACAGGTCCTGCAAGCACTCGAAGCAAAAATCGCGAAGCAATACGGCAAGCCATTGCCCACCCCTGTCCCAACGGTCGAGCCGGCGACCACCAAGGCGGCCTTCCGCGAAATCTGGCAGCCGCCGTATCGCAAACGCGCGATCACGATGCTCGTGTTCAACCTGTTCCAGGCAATCGGCTTCTACGGTTTCGCGTCATGGGTGCCCACGCTGCTCGTTTCCAAAGGCGTGACAATCACACACAGTCTGCTGTACTCGTTCGTCATTGCAATCTCGAATCCGTTCGGACCGCTGATCGGTATGGCGATCGCGGACCGCATCGAACGCAAGACGTTGATCGTGCTGTCGGCACTTGGCATCGCCGTGTTCGGCAGCCTGTTCGCGATGCAAACATCACCCGCCATGCTGATGACGCTCGGTGTGCTGATCACGCTTTCCGGCACGCTGCTCTCGGTCGGCTATCACGCGTACCAGACCGAACTGTTCCCCACGCGCTTGCGGGCACGCGCCGTCGGTTTCGTTTACTCGATGTCGCGTTTATCCGCGATGTTTTCCGGCTTCATGATCGCCTTCGCGCTGCGCCACTTCCAGGTGCCGGGCGTGTTCGCGTTGATCACTGTGTCGATGGTGATGGTGATGGGCGCGATCGGTATCTTCGGGCCGCGTACCAACAATCGCAACCTCGACGAAATTTCGCATTGAACAAGAGACTTCAAAGATGACGCTGCCGTTGGCTGGAGTGCGGGTACTGGATTTATCGAATGTATTGGCGGGGCCGTTTTGCGCGTATCAACTCGCGCTGCTCGGCGCCGACGTGATCAAGGTCGAGCACCCCGAAGGGGGCGACCTTGCGCGGCGCCTGGGTGCGGACAAGGAAGCGTCGACGCGCAACATGGGGGCCTCGTTCGTTGCGGTGAATGCGGGCAAGCAGTCCATCACACTCAATCTGAAAGACCCGCGCGGCAAGACCATCTTGCGCGAGCTCGTCAAAACCGCGGACGTGCTGGTCGAAAATTTCCGGCCCGGTGTGATGACGCGGCTCGGCCTGGATTTCGACGCGCTGCGCGAGGTCAATCCGAAACTCGTGTATTGCGCGATCTCGGGCTTCGGCATGGATGGCGAGTTTTCGAAACGCCCCGCCTACGATCAGATCATTCAGGGCATCTCGGGCGTGATGAGCGTAACCGGCGACGCCGACAGCGCGCCGATGCGCGTCGGCTATCCGGTCTCGGACACCGTGGGGGGGCTCACGGCTGCGTTCGGCATCTGCGCTGCGTTGCTCGATGCGCGTGCGAGCGGACACGGACGCATGCTCGATGTCTCGATGCTGGAGGCCACGCTTGCGACGATGGGCTGGGTCGTCTCAAACTATCTGAATGCCGGCGTCACGCCCGTGCCGATGGGCAACGAAAATTTCACCGCCGCGCCTTCGGGCACCTTCAAAACGGGCGACGGGCCGCTCAATATCGCCGCGAACGAGAACAAGCAGTTTGCCAGCCTCTGCCATCTGATCGGCCGCGCCGATCTGCTCGACGACGCACGTTTTTCCGAGCGCAACGCGCGCAAAGTGAATCGCGCGGCATTGAAGGCCGAAATCGAAGCGGCGCTGGCAAGCGACAGCGCGACCCAATGGGAAGCCAAATTCTTCGAAGCCGGCGTGCCGGCCGGGCGCGTGATGTCGGTGCCGGAGATCCTCGCGCACCCGCATCTGGAGTCGCGCGCGTTCATCCGCGAATTTGCCGGTGACGGTACGACTGAGCGCCAACGCGTCACCCGTGCGGGCTTTCGTCTCTCCGATGGCGACACGGCGCCGACCACACCCGCGCCGGTTCTGTCGGCTCACACGCGTGAGCACCTCGCCTCGCTCGGTTACGACGACGCGCAAATCGACCACCTACGCTCCGAAGGAGTGATCTGAATATGACGCAAGCATTCGACGCCGCCAAACTCGCCGCCGAGTACTGGAGCACCTCGATCATCGATATTCATCCTGGCTCGATCAAGGTGCGTGGATTCCCGATTCAGGAGTTGATTGGCAACGTCAGCTTCCCACAGATGATCTGGCTGATGCTGCGCGGCGAACTCCCTGATGCCGCACAAGCGCGTTTGTTCGAGGCGGCGCTGGTAGCGTCGGTCGATCATGGTCCGCATGCGCCGTCGATTGCGATCTCGCGGATGGCGACCAGTTGCGGTTTGCCGTTGAACGGCGCGATGGCCTCGGCGATCAATGCGCTGGATGACGTACATGGCGGCGCTGGTCAGCAAGCGGTCGAACTGTACGACTCAATTGCCGAACGCATGAAAGCAGGCGCCACGTTGGAAGAAGCCGTCGAGCAAGGTGTCGATGCGTTTACCGCCGAACATGGCAAGTATTTGCCCGGCTTCGGGCACCGTTTTCACCCGGTCGATCCACGGGCCATCCGGCTTCTTTCTCTCGTGGACGAAAGCGTCGAACAGAAAAGTATTGGCGGCCAATACGCCGCTATCGCGCGCGGCATTGAAGCGCTCCTCAAGCAGCGCAAGAACAAACCCGTGCCGATGAATATCGACGGTGCAACCGCCGTGATTTACGCGGAACTCGGTTTTGCACCGGAACTGGCACGCGGGGTGTTCTGCCTGTCACGCGCGGTCGGCATTCTGTCGCATGCATGGGAGCAACGCGGACGCAACGAGCGCAACAAAGGCCCGATGCCGCGTCAGATGAGCTACACCTACACGGGCAAGCCCGAGCGTCACCTCTCCTGAACCGCGGCCGCGCGCCGCTGCGCGTTGCGCATCGCGCGCGAGTCGCCGCCCAATGCATCGGTTGCGCGCGCAGCGCAATCGAACAGCGCGCCGAGATTGCCCTCCAGAAACGCCTGATCGATGCGGGAACTCGGGCCCGCGAGTGTGAGCACGCCACGCACACTCTGGCGCACGCCGAATACCGGCATCGAAATCCCGGCCGTCTCCCGATCGCGCTCGCCGATCGACACACAGTAGAAGTCCTCGCGAATCTTCTCGTACGGATCGCCCGGCATGCCGCCGAACGCCAGCAACGCAAGGCCGCCCGAGCCGCTTTCCAGCGGCAGCACATCGCCTTCGCGCACGTGAAAACGCACCGCATGCGTCGAGTCCACACGGTGCAGGCACACACGCACCGCCTCGTCGCGTACATAGAAGGACACGCTTTCGCCGCTCGTTTCCGCGAGTTCGCGCATCAGCGGCACCAGAATATCGCCGAGGTTCAGGCTGCGCTGGTACAGCGCGCCGAGCATGAAAGTCGCGGAGCCGAGTTGATAGCGGCCGTCGTCCAGACGCAGCAGCAGGCGGTGCTGGATCAGCGAGCCCGCGAGCCGCAACAAGGTGCTCTTGTAGAGCCCCGTGCGCGCCGCGAGTTCGGCAAGCGTGAGCGCCGCGTCGTCCGGTCTGAAGGCGAACAGAATCGCGCAAGCACGATCGATGACGGCAACGCCTTCGCTTTCCTTAGAGCTTGATTTGTCCGCTGGCGTTGGCATGAGTTAGCGTAAGTCACGTCGCTTCATATCGAAGCTGAAATTTTACGCCATGACGCGGGGCTGTCATACCTGTCAGCGGTTGTTCTGAGCCGAAACGGCGAGAAAACGGGGGACATGCGCCATTTTTCCCGACAGCAGGCACGCTTACACGCCCACCGGTTCATCCGCGGCTCGTACTCGCCACTATTGCACCGACGCCACCACCAGCGCGCCGACGTTTGCAATCGCCGCATTGCAGCGCGCCGCGTCGCCGTTCGTTCCGGTCAGGTAGACGGTGACGAGAATCGGCCCGCGTCCCGGTGGCCACAGAATCGCGACGTCGTTTGCCGTGCCGTGATCGCCCGTGCCGGTTTTATCGCCGACGCCCCAATCCTTCGGCAGCTTCGCGCGAATCCGTTCGCCGCCGGTCTGATTGGCGGCGAGCCAGGCAAGCAGCTGCGCACGCGACGACGAGGACAAACGCTCGCCCAGCAGAAGTTCGCGCAGGTTGCCGAGCATTGCGTTGGGCGTGGTGGTGTCGCGCGGATCGCCCGGCGTCGCTTCGTTGAGCGTCGGCTCGTTGCGGTCCAGACGCGTAATGCCATCGCCGATACTCCGTGCGAACGCAGTCAAGGCGGCGGGCCCGCCAAAGCTCGCCAGCAGCAGATTGGCCGCAGTGTTGTCGCTGAGCGTAATGGCCGCCTTGCACAAGTCGGCGACGCTCATCCCTGCGTCACCAGTGAGCTCACGGGTGTGCTTACTGGTGGCCGGCGAGTACGGCACAAGATCGCTTTTAGAAAACACGACGCGCCGCTGCAAGTCCTCCTGACCGCGATCCGTGCGCGTCAGCACGAATCCCGCCGCCAGCAGTTTGAACGTGCTGCACATCGGAAAACGCTCGTCCGTCCGCAAACCGGCGTGCAACCCGGACATCGTGTCGACGATCGAAACGCCGAGCCGCCCGCCGCTTTCCGCTTCGATCTGCGCGAGCCGTTGACGGATAACATCCGCCTTGGCCATGCCGCCGTCCTGCTTCGTGGCGCCCGCCTTCACCACTTTTCCGAAAGCGCCTCCACTCCCAACCGCAATCCCTGCTATCGAAACGCCAAGCATCCCACCCGCGAACTTCCGTCTTGTGATCATCGCCGCTCCTTATGTGAAGCCGCAACTATCGGTTTTCCTGCATCCGCTGGCAAACGATGATAAGTTAGTCGATACCCTAGAAAATCTTATGCTTCCACCATGAGACCGTATCTCCCGTTAAATGCGCTGCGCGCCTTCGAGTCGTCGGCGCGACATCTGAGCTTTACACGCGCCGCGCTCGAATTGAATGTCACCCAGGCGGCCGTGAGCCAGCAGGTCAGAACGCTGGAGGAGCGGCTGGGCACCGCGCTCTTCAAACGTCTGCCCCGCGGGCTGGCCATGACGGAAGAAGGTCTGGCGCTACGTCCGGTCCTCACGGACGCGTTCGATCGCATCGAAGCCGTGCTCAAGCAGTTCGAGGGCGGCCATTTTCACGAGGTGTTGACGGTCGGCGTGGTGGGCACCTTCGCGGTGGGCTGGTTGATGCCGCGGCTCAAGTCGTTTCGCGACGCGCATCCGTTTGTCGAACTGCGGCTGCTGACGAACAACAATCTGGTCGATCTCGCCACAGAAGGCCTCGACTTCGCGATTCGTTTCGGCGACGGCACCTGGCCCGGCTCGCTCGCCACCCGGCTGCTCGACGCGCCGCTCGCGATTCTGTGTGCGCCGGAGATCGCGCGGCGTCTGTCCGAACCTGCGGATCTCGCCAACGAAACCTTGCTGCGTTCCTATCGCGTCGACGACTGGATGACATGGTTCGCGGCCGCCGGCATCCCGCCCCGGCCGATTCGCGGACCGGTGTTCGATTCGTCACGGCTCATGGTGGAAGCGGCCATGCAGGGTGCGGGTATCGCGTTGGCGCCTGCGCTGATGTTCGATCACGAGATCGCCACGGGCCGGCTGGTGCGCCCGTTCGAGGTGGAAGTGCATGCCGGCAGCTACTGGCTGACGTGGTTGAAGGGCAAACCGATGACGCCGGCGATGTTGCTGTTCAGTCAGTGGATCGTCAAGGAAGCGGCGCTGCACATGCAAAGCACACCAAGCTAGCAAACTGTCGCGCGGCGATGGCCGTTCATGGCGGGCCGCTCGGCTTGCGGCGGGAACACGTTCCACGAGCCGTCGTCGTGACGAAAAAAGAAGATCGACAGCAAACCGCCCGGCCGCAGTGCTTCCACGCAGACGTAGCGCCGATGCTGCGACGCGCTGTGGCAAAACCGCACGACACGCGCGGGCATCGACGGTGTCGGCGCGAGCCATTTATCAACGGCCCAGTGCAAGGTCTTTTCTGCGGCAACCATGATGCGCTCCTTAAATCCTTGAATTCTTTAACTCGTTCCCACTCGCTCACGCGATCTGGGCGGCAACCTGACCATCCTTCACGCCACTTTCGACAAACGCCTTCACCAGACACACCAGCGCGCGCATACCGGCGCGGGGATGCCTTAAGCAGCAATGCACCTGTTCGCTGCGGCTTTCGCCAAGCAGGCACCACGCGCAAAAATGCTCGCAGTTGTTCGTCAGCAGGCGGTAGCGGTTTTCGCCGAGGCGGGAGCGCGCACGGCGTACGGCTTCATCGCCGATGTAGCGGGCGCTGGGCGTCGGGCGGATTGTCAATGGATGACCGGCGGCGAAGCGGGTTAATTCCACCTCTTCAACCGGGCCGCGATGCGCCGAGCTCGCGAAGCCTGCGTAATGGACTACGCGGCCATTACCAACGTAAATGCCGTGATGCTCGTAGCCGCTCCGTTGCGTGACGAGATGCGCGCCGATCGGCAGGTCGATGGTCGACGCTTCATTGCTGCATGCGTCGCGGCCTTCGCTGCTCGTCGGAAGATGGTTCGTGTTCATGGCCGGCCTCGCTTCGATATCCAACACTGTTGCGAGATCTTTTGCATCATCCGGGCCATGTGCGGAAAAGCCTTTGTTTAAAGGCGTGGCAGGAATTGCGAGGTGTTGTGAGCGCAGCATGTGTCCGTAGTGAGCCGACACAATTCAAGGCAATCTGTTGGCAAACGTCGATCATTTGAGGTGCTGGCTGAGCCGCAGCGAGTCGGCAAGTCAGGGGCCGGGCGTCTGCCCAATGTGTTGGGTCTCGCACCGTTGCGCGCGCCCGGATGTTGGTCGTATCCCAACCTCCGCACCTCCGCATGAACAGGCACCCCACGCCAAGCAGGCGGAATCGCCGCGCTATCAACGGGTTACGAGAAAGCGCGCGCTCGAACCGCAAATTGGCATGGCACTTGCACCATCACGTTCAATTCCTTTTCAACCGCATGCCCGACGCACGCGGCCAACCGGAGAACGACATGGCTTCCATCACAGTGAACGACCTCTCGCTGAACCTCGCGCTCGACCGTAAAGCCATGGCGGCAATCCGTGGCGGCGGCGGTGCGCCGTGGGTGTACGGCTGGATTCAGCCCTACGTGCGGGAAACGCCGAGTATCGGTCCGGTGGTGAACCTGTACGACATCTCGAACAACTTCTATGCTAACCAGATGATCAACACGTTCCAGTCGGTGGACGTGCGCAACACCGGCGCGAACTCGAATATCAACGTCTCGCCCGACGCACGCAGCAGAAACGATACGGTGTAGCCCTTGTGACCTGTCCGAGCCAATTTCGATGGACGTCGTCCGCACGTTCCGACGTCGGACGCGTCCGTGAAATCAACGAAGATGCCTGCCTCGACCAGCCCGAACCCGGGCGCTGGGCCGTCGCCGACGGCATGGGCGGGCACGCGGTCGGCGATCTGGCGAGCCGGCTGGTGATCGACGCGCTGAGCCGGCTCGCGCCGCCGCTCGCCATGAAAACCTGTATCGCCGACGCACGGGCACGGCTGCAAAAAGCCAACCGCCAACTGAGGGACGAAGCCGCGCGCCGCCAGGTGCAACGGATTGGCAGCACCGTCATCGTGCTGCTCGCGTGCGACCGCTTCTGCGGCTACCTCTGGGCTGGCGACAGTCGTCTCTATCTGTATCGCGAAGGGCAGTTGCGGCAACTCACGCGCGATCATAGTCAGGTGGAAGAGCTCAAGTCGCTCGGCATGATTACCGACGAAGAAGCGCGGCATCACCCGGCGCAGCACATGATCACGCGCGCGGTCGGCGCAACGGATGTACTCGAACTCGATGACGATGCAATCGAAGTCGCGGATGGCGACGTCTTCCTGCTATGCAGCGATGGTCTGAGCAACGAAGTGAGCGATGCGGAAATACTGGCAGTGCTGACTACGGCGGCGTGTGAGCGCGCGTCCGATGAACTGGTTGAGTTGGCCATTGCACGTGGCGGACGTGACAATGTCACCGCAGTCGTGGTGCAAGCTGAAGATCCGTATGCGTCCGACAAAACCTTGCTTAATCCGGCGCCTTGAAAGCATGGGCTTGAAAGCACTACGTCGAATACGGTAAAGGCGCCTTAGGGCACCTCCGCGTACCTCAGGCACGCAGCCTCAGCTATCGCTGTCGTCTTCATCGTGCTCATCAGCGCCGTTTTGGCTCGTGGGTGACGCATTCCGATTGCGAAAGTCCTTTGAATGCAAACCATGCTTCTTCAGGAGCATTTGCAAATGCGAGCGGTTCATATCGATGCGCCGCGCCAGTTCCGCAACGGTGCCGCTCACTTCGCGAAGGCCGCGCTCCAGGAAGGCTTTTTCCGCATCGTCACTCGCGGCGCGCTTCGCGTCGCTTAGCGACATCAGATTCGCCACGCTGATCTGCTCCTGCCCGGTCGCGGCGGCCGCATTCGACAAAACCGCGGCTGCGCCAGGCGCGGCCGGCCGCATATCCATCGGCAGATGATCGATATCCGCCATATCTCCAGCCAGACACGACACGCGATACATCACGTTGCGCAGTTCGCGAATATTGCCTGGATACGCATAGTTCAGCAAAAAGTCCCGCAGACGCGGCGTCAATCTAACCGGCCTGCGTTTTAGCGTGCCCGCGGCTTCATCGCCGAACCATGCGATCAGCAGCGGAATCTCATCGCGCCTTTCGCGCAGCGGCGGCAACGTGACGTGAATCACGCTGAGACGGTAGAACAAATCCTCGCGAAACCTACCCTCTTCGCTCAATTTCCGCAGATTGCGATTGGTTGCCGCGACGATGCGCGTATCGACGGCAATCGTCTCATCGGAGCCCACACGCTGGATCTCGTGCGCTTCCAGCACGCGCAGCAGCTTCACCTGACCGGCCAGCGGCAACTCACCGATTTCGTCGAGAAAGATCGTGCCTGTATGCGCGCTTTCGAATTTTCCCTTGCGGTCATTTGAGGCCCCTGTGAACGCGCCCTTGCGATGACCGAACAATTCCGACTCCAACAGATTCTCCGGAATAGCGCCGCAATTCACGGAGATAAACGGCTTATCCGAGCGCGAGCCATTTGCGTGGATCACCTTCGCCATCAGTTCCTTGCCGGTGCCGCTTTCGCCGTCGATCAACACCGGCAAATCGGTCGGTGCCGCTTTCTCGGCGATTTCGAGCGATTCGAGCAAACGCGGATTGTCGCCAAACGTCCCTTCAAAAATGAAACTGCGCTCGATCAATGCTTTTCTACGCGCGCCACGTGATTGATCGCCGGGCGCAGCAGGCTCAGCGGCCGTTGCGGCCTGCACAAACCGCTCCCTGTGCGAGAGCTGCATGACCTCGTCGCGCAACGACGTGGCTTGCCGGAGTAGTTTGTCGATGTCGGTACGCTCGAGACGGGATGACCAGCGCAGCGTCGAACGCAGAATTTCGATACGCTCGATCAGGCCCGCGTACGAAATCGCCGGGCTGGGCTCTTCTACCTGGTCGAGTATCTTCATCACGCGCTCAACTGTTTCTGGACCAACTGGTAGTACATGCCGCCGCGCTGGATCAGTTCATCGTGACAGCCCTGTTCGACAATCGCCCCTTCATACAGCACCAGAATCTTGTCCGCACGCATGATGGTACTGAGCCGGTGCGCAATGATCACCGCGGTTCTGCCTTTCAGAATGTCGTGCATATTGCCGAGGATATTGCTTTCCGATTGCGAATCCAGCGCCGAGGTCGCTTCGTCGAATACCAGCAGACGCGGATCGTGATACAGCGCCCGCGCGATGCACAGCCGCTGGATCTGCCCGCCGGATAAACCAATGCCGCGTTCACCGACAATCTGCTCGTAGCCGAGCGGCATCTTGCTGATGAACGCGTGCGCGTCGGCCATTTTCGCGACTTCTTCGATACGGCGCCGTTCGGGCGCGTCGTCGCCACTTGCTATGTTCTCGGCGATCGTGCCGGAAAACAGCAGATTGCTCTGCATGACATAGCCGATCTGCGCGCGATAATAGGCTTTGTCGACCACGCCAAGATCGTAGCCGTCGATGGTCATCTTGCCTTCGGTGGGGGCGTAGAAGCCGACCAGCAGCTTGGCGAGTGTCGTCTTGCCCGAACCGCTGCGACCTACAATCGCTACCAGTTCACCGGGCTTGATCTCGAAGCTGATATTTTCCAGGACATACGCCGAATCGTTCTCGCCGTAGCGGAAATAGACCCCGTTGAGGCTGATTTCGCCTTGCAGTTCAGGCAGCATCACGCGCGAAGGCAAATCCTGCGGCTTCTGTTCCGGTTCGATATCGAGCACGTCGCCGAGGCGTTCCATCGCCACGCCTGCGTCGTTCAGCATGCTCCATAAGCCGACCAGTCCCATCAGCGGACCCAGCACGCTACCCATGAACGCATTGAAGGCAATCAACTGACCGATGGTCATTTCGCGCGCCAGCACCAGATTCGCGCCGACCCAGAGAATAGCGATCGTTGTCGCCGCGTTCAGCAACTGGCTGCCAAGCCCAACAAGAATACTGAAGGCATGTGCCCGGTATTGCACTTCGAGCGCCTTCGCGTACTTTTTCTCCCAGCGCAACCGTACCGGCCGTTCGATGCCCATACCCTTGATGGTCTCGACGCCAGCGAGCGCTTCCATCAAAAATGACTTCGATTCGGTCGACGCCGTGAACACCTCACGCGCATAGTTCTTGATCTTCGGCGTGGCCAGCGCGGTCAGCGCCATGATCGGTATCACAAACGCGATTAGGACCAGCGTCATCTTCACGTTGTAGACGAACATGATCGTGAAGTAGATGAACACCATCAGCAGATTGAGCGCGGTAGTCACCGTGGATTCGGTGAGGAAGGCGCGGATCGTCTGGTTCTCCTGGAAGCGCGCGAAGATATCGCCGGTTTTCCGTTTGGCGAAAAACGAAAACGGTAGCGACAGGGTGTGCTTGAAGAACTGCGACATCATCGCAAAGTCCATATTACGCACCATAAAATTCGCGAGATACGCACGGATCGACGACATCAGTTGCGAAAACACATTGGCGATAATCAGGCCGCCGATCAGCAGATGCAGCAGGCTGACGTTCTGATGCACGATCACGCCGTCGAGAATATTCTGAATAATCAGCGGTGGAATCACACCAAGCACCTGAATCACGAAGGTGGCGAGGAACAGGTGGCCGAGAATCTTCTTGTACGGCCTGAGATACCCGACAAAGCGTATCCACGGCGAACGTGCGGCGGACATCTGCAAGAGATTCGGTCCACCGGTAAATAACAGACAAGTGCCGCTCCAGCCGCGCTCGAAATCCTCCACCGTCATTTTTCTAAAGCCGAGTGCCGGATCGGCAACCCACACGTATTCCTTCGAAAGCCCGTACACCACCACATAGTGATAACCTTCCCAATGCACAATGAAGGGCAGATCGAAACCGCGCAATGAATCGAATGTGCATTGCACGCCGCGTGCAGTGAAGCCGAGCGACTCGCCCGCGCGCGCGAGACTGTCGAGTGTGGCGCCTTGTGTCGTGACGTTGGCGAGTTCGCGCAGCTTGCCGAGCGTCATTGGGATGCTGTAGTGGCGGCATACCATGGCGAGACACGCGGCGCCACAATCCATTTCTTCAGCCTGTTCGACCAGCGCGAAGCGTTTGATGACCTTCTCGCCGAACTCAGGTTTGGTCTGTAAGTCGAGCATCAAGGGCAACTTGCGCCGCTGTTCGAGGCGCTTTTGCCGTTGCAATTCGCGGTCGCCGTAACGAATCCGCTCATCCAGAACTTCGCGCAGTTTCGGGTTGCGCTCCAGAATGAAGTGGACGGTTCGTTCGGGAATCACCAGCAGCCGCGTATCCGTCGTTGCCACGACTGACGCCATCTGCTCCTGCCGCATCAAACACGCTTTCTCGCCGAATATTTCGCCTTCCCCCAGCGTCGCAAGCGTGTAGTCGTGGCCTTCCTCATGACGGACAATGCGCACTTCGCCTTGCCGCACGACGTAGAGCCGCCGGTCGTCGCGCCCGTCCTGCTTGAGAATTTCCTTGCCGCCGGCCGCCCGCTTCACGCCGACGCTGCGCACATATTCTTCGAGTTCCGCCTTGTTGAGTTTGCCGCGCAGATCGAACAACTGTGCGACGAAACCGCCGGCCGAACTGATCGCCACGTAGCTCGCAATAAAGGCCAAGGCAGCCTGATTGCCGGCGAGCACCGGTTCGATCGCGGCGCGAGGAATGAACAGCAATTCGGTTTTCGCGGACGCCCGCACCGACGCCTCATGTACATACGCGCGCAACATCGCAATGTCGGCGAAAATCTCGCCGGTTTTGCGCACGCCCATGCTGGTTTCCTTGCCGTGTTCCTCGGTGAAGATACGTACCGAGCCCGAGCGAACCACATAAAGGCCGTCAGCTGTCTCGCCTGCTGAACACACTGTCTCGCCAAACGAATAAAAGCGTGCCTGCGCATATTCGGCAAGACGCTCGATCTCGTCGCGCGAAAACGGCGAGAGGATTTCCACCGAGGTGAGAAATTCGGCAGTGGGGGGCGCGGTCTGGGGTGCATCCATGTGCTTGCGGACCTCGGTTCGGCTTTGCGTTACCTGGTATTTCGATTTTGCGTTGCGGCGTCATGTGAGGTGACGCGATATACGCCGGCTAGCGTGCTTCGATCACGTGTTCCTGCGCGCGCGCAATCAGCCAGCTCTCACGCAGCAGGCGCCGCACTTCAGCGGCCACATCCGCGTCGAGCGTGGCGGGATATTTCGCCGTCACGGCGAAAATCTCGAAGCACGAGCGATCCGCGGACGGAAACGGCCCCAGCAGATCACCCACCGCTGCATTGAAAATCTTCGCCTCGATATCTGGCTTCAGCGATCCGCGCAGCACCTTGCCAATCACGCCGCCTGCTTCGCGGGTATCCGCAATTGAATGCTCGCGCGCCATGTCGGCGAAGCTCTCGGGATCGTCGTGCAGGTACGAGATCATCTCCTTCGCCTTGCCCTCGCTGTCGAGCACGATATGGCTCACCTCGATCGCGTCGAACTTCGGCGAATTCAGCGCGAAGTAATCCCTGATCGCCGCCTCGTTACCGACCACGTCGAGCATTTTTTCCTGATACAGCCCGTCCGTAATGAACGCCTCGAACTCGTCGAGACTCACGGCGAGCGCATCGAGGTACTGATTCATATCCGTCGCGCGATGCAAGCCGCGCACACGGCGGAACTGATCGGCGCGCTGCTGGATTTCGTCCGTAGTGACGGCAATGCCCTGTTTCTTTGCCGCATGCACCGTGAGCTTGTCGCGCACAATCTGCTCGATCAGGCTCTCGAACTGGCCGGTCAATTTCAGAAGACGAATGAACTCGGAAACGTCCACGACTTCGTCATCGATTCGCACTATCGCGGTCATGTCATCCGCTCCTTTGATTGACGTGTAATCGGCGCGCTCAACCTGCTACCTGCCTGAACGGGTCGAGACCCAGATCGATCAGGCGCCGCTCGCGCACCACGATCTCCGCGCTCGCCGTCATGCCGTAGCGCAGCGGATAGCGGGTGTCGGCGATCTGGTAGTAGTTCTTGTCGAGCGTGACGCGGCCTTCGTACACCGGCTGCTTGTCCTGCACGGACGGTTTGGTGGCCGGCGAAATATAGGCGAGCGTGCCGCTGATCAGCCCATAGCGCTGATACGGGAACGCGTTGAATTTCAGCTTCACGGGCTGGCCCTCGTGCAGAAAAGCACGATCGTGTTCGGCGATTTCGATCTTCAGCACGGGCTTCGCGTCTTTCGGCGCGATGCCGCCGAGCGGTGCGTTCGCCTGAATCTTGTCGCCCCGCTGTGTGGAGGTGACGTCGGTGATGACGCCGGAGACCGGTGCGAGGATCAGCAGGAAATTGTCTTTGTCGATGTTCTCGAAGCGGATCCGCGCGGCGGCTTCGGCCACGAGGCGCGCGGTCTGCAATTGCAGACGCAGCTTGTCTTCCGAGTCGGTGATATCGCGGACTGCCGAATCGTACTGGAGTTGCAAGTCGGTGGTCTGCTGCCCGCTGGTTTCGAGTTGCGCATTAGCTTGCGCGTATTCGTGGCTCAGGCGGAAATCCAGTTCCGCGAGTTTCGATTGCGCGACACGGTAGGCGTTATCCGCTTCCATCGCAGCGGTTCGTTTCTGCTCCACCTGCAACTCGGCGATACCGCCGCCACCCGGTTGGGCGAAAAGCCGCGAGTAGCGGTCCAGCTCCTGACGCGCCGCCTCGCGCGTACGGCGCGCGTTGTCGAGCACGCTGCGCGCTTCGTCGAGTTCGGCTTTTTGGCCCTCAGCGAGCTTGGTTGTGCCTTCGGAGACGCGGTTTTCGTGTTGATGCGATTCCACTTCCATCTGTGCCTTCAGCGCGGCCGCCTTGCGCTCCATCAGCGCTTTCTTCTCGGGGAACTGCTTCCAGTCGCGTTCGGCGTCTTCGAGTTTGAGCTGCGCCTGCAGCGCGTTGCTCGCTGCCTCGATCGCACCGCGCGCATTCAGCCGCGCCAGCACGTCGCCCTTCGATACCGGTTGCCCCTCGGCGATGTACAGATCGGCGAGCTCGCCGTCGATCGGCGCATAGATGCGGCGCACCTCCGATTCCGGCGAGAGCGTGCCTTGCGCGCTGACGATCACATCCGCGCGACCCACGAACGACCACAGCAAACCGGCCACCACCAGTGCGGCCATCGCCCAGATCAGCGCGCGAGCGAGCCGCACCGGCTCCGCGGTCAGAATCGCGATGCCTTCGACGCTATGGTCCTCCAGCGCCTCCGACAACGGTCTAGGGTGACTGTCGCGTTTCACTCTGCTCGCCTCCAATCAACGCCAGCTTTGCCTTCAACAGCCCAGGGTCCAGCACCATGCGCAAGTCAGTCAGCGAACGGCGCTGCAAATCCGCTTCGGCTTCGATATCCGCGAACAGGCGGTCGAAGTCGGCGGGATGATCCGCCTTCAGTTGCGTATAGATGCGCATGCCCTGTTGCGCGGCGGACTGCGCATCGGAAAGCAGACGCGCCTCGTTGCGAAAACCGGGCGAAATCCCCGCTTCCAGCCGTTGCGTGCCACCGATCGGACCGTTCGCCCGATACTGCTTCCAGAGGCTCTGCGCGCGCAGCAGCAGATCTTGCGCACGCGCGAGCGCTTTGTCGTGCAACGCGGCGACGTCTTTCTGGACCGATTGCACGAACCACGCGTCCGCCGTTGGGTCGAGACTGGCGTAGAACGACAGCAGGCGTTGGTCGTAATCCTTGCTGCCGCGTGTCTTCTGCAATTCGGTGAACTGGTCGAGCAGCGCTTTCTTGTGCGCCAGTTCCGCTGCGATCACGTCGGACCATGGCCCGGCAGGCATGGTCTGCAAACCTGTCAGCGCCTGTTGTGCATCGCCCCGCTGCCACGCCGCGCTCGCTGCGTCATGGCGCTGAATGACATCAGCCGACGGCAAGCGGCTCGCGGCCAGTTGCTGAAACTGCGCCTGAAATGGCGGCGTATTGAAACGCACCGTTTTCAGCAAGGCGAGCAACGGCGTCAATTGCCGACTAAGCGCGGCGTTCAGCACGTCGGCGTAGTGGCGCAAGTCTTCCCGTACACGATCGAGGCCGGCGAGACGCGGATAGCGTTGCGCATAATCGTCGAGGACGGCAGGCAGCGCGTCCGGCTTGTCGCGCGCCAGTTCGGTGCGAATGGTGCCATTCAGGCGGTCGATGGCGGCGATATACACCGAGTCGTCGCTCTCCAGTTTGCGCAAATGGCTCAGCGCCTGCGCGTACGGCTCCGCAAAAACAGGGACGTACGAGGCAATACGGTCGAGTGCGCGCTGATGGCTCCTGGTGTCGTCGTCCCAACGTTGCAGCAGGCCGCTAATCGTGGCCTCGTCGGTGTACATGCGGATCGGCGCGTCTGCCCCGCCGCGCCCCACCACGAAGCGCTCCAGGTCTCCTACCCACTGCAATTCGCCGACCAGAGAGGCGGCGTCCGCATTGTTTGTACTCAACCCGCTCATCTCCTTGAGCAGCGCGTCGGCCTGATCGAACTGCGCCTTTTGCAGCGTGTTCAGCCAGTTGGGGAGTTTCGCCTTGAGTAGCGCTTCGCTCGCCAATGCGCTGACTTTCGTGTCGGTGGGATGATTCGCCAGGTAGCCGTTTGCCGCCGTCACCGCGCTGGTGTAATCGCCGCTCGCCAGCATATTTCTCAACTCGCGCTCCGAAGAGCCGCGCATGTAGAGCGTCAGCGCAATGATCACCAGAACGACGAAGGCCGCGCCACTCCACCACGCGGCACGATGCACCATCGCGTGATCACTACCCGCAAAGGCCTTACTGAGTTCGCTCGCGAGTAGACGCCAACGCCGCGATCGGCCCTTCTGTGCGCTTGTTTCATTCGTGCCTTGCCGCGCATGTGCGCCGTTTGCGCCCTGCGTGCCGTTTGTTCTGTTCGTGCCCTTCGCGCCATGTGTGCCATTTACGCCGCCAACACCACCTGTCAGCGTGTCGCGCTTCGCGTGTGCCGATGCGGCCTGCGCTGCCTCGTTGACTTCGTCTTCGCGTTGTAGCCCCGGGTCGACGCAAAAGATATCGAGGAACGAATGCGCGGCGGCAACGAACGTGGTCTTGTCGGTATCGGCAGCTTCGTCGACGGCGGGATTGAGGAATACCTGGGTCACGGTGGGCTCGACTTCAGGGGGTTTTTGCAGTGTCACCCTGTAGACGAAGTGGTCGCCGCCAAATGCAAGGAGGTCCCCCTCCACAAGCGGCAGCGCGGTTTCGTCGAGCCGCTTTCCGCCGACGAATGTCCCGTTGGTGCTGCCCAGATCTTCGAGGTAGAGCTCGCCACTCTTCAGAAAGATGTGCGCATGGCGCCGCGAGATGTAATTGACCTGATGCGGATAGCGCTCCTTGTAGCGCGAGAAGACTTCGTCCGCCTTGCTGATGAGAAAGGGGAACGCCTGCACGTCGATCGGCTGAAGCCCGAGGTCGTCGCGTTGCGGCACCAGCAGCAAGCCGGGCACGGGAACCGCGCTGGCAGCAGCGACGATTCGCGCGCGCGGCTCGATACTCACGCGATAGCAAAGCTCGCCGCCGAAGCACAATTCGTCGCCGGCACGCACCCGCGCGGGCGCCTGCCGCACCGCAACGCCGTTGAGTGTCGTGCCGTTCTTGCTGCCGAGATCGGCGACATAGACAGCGCCATGTTCCGTAAAGATGCGCGCATGGCGGCGTGACAGGCGGGTAATCCGTTCAACGGGATAGTCGGTAAACGGCACCTCGCTGCGCCCGATCGCGAACAGATTATCGACGATCCGGATCGCATCGAGCGCGGGACGCTGCGCGGAGGCAACCGGCGACAGCACCACGTCGAATGTGGAGTCCAGTGTCGCGCGCATCTCAGCAATCGGAGCGTCCCCGTTGGCCATTTTATCTGGATCACTAATCGTTTACCCGCTGCGGCGAGAGCGCAACAGGAACGGAAAGAAGAGTTACGGCGAATAGTGGATGTTCTAGTGAGCCGTGCAGAATCCGGCTCCTTACAAATTTTAAGTCACGCATCGCAAGTGTCAATTTTCAAATCGTCGGTTGCAAGGGCCATTCATGCGTCATATGCAGCCGAAATACGCCGCGCCTCGGATTAGCTCAGTGTTCCTTTACTTCCGTTTGCACATCCACGCTCGGCCAGCCACCGCCCAGCGCCTTATAGAGCAACACCGTGTCCGACAGAATCAGTTGATGGTTGGCCAGCAATTCCTGCTGCGCCGCCAGCAAAGTCCGTTCGGTTTCGAAAACTTCCAGTTGCGACACCACGCCAAGGCGTAATTGCGACTGGATCTGATCGGCGACGATTTGCAGACGTGACACCTCCTGCTGCAACTCCACACGCTGCGCCTTGTGCGAATTCAGATTGACCAGCGCGTTTTCCACTTCCTCGAACGCCCCCATCACGGCTACGCGGTACTGTTGTTCGGCGACGGTCGATTGCGCCTGCGTGACCTTCACATGCGCCCGCACACCGGGATCGAGCAGCGGAATGTTGATGCTAGGCATGAATCCGTAGGTGAACGACTTCAGCAAATCGGTCAGCGCGAAACTCGCGGTGCCACCGTGGCCAGTGAGGTTGATGGTGGGCAGTTGCGCGAGCTTGGCCTGGCCGACCAGGTCGTAGGCTTCCAGCACTCTGAACTCGGCGGCCACCACGTCGGGGCGCCGTGCGAGGAGTTGCGCGGGCAAACCGTCGGGCACTACGGGCAGTTGCACGCGTTGCTGCAAATGTCCTTTCGGTAACTGGAACTCGCCCGCCGGCACGCCGAGCAGCGTGCATAGCGCGTTGTTCGCGAGATCACGCGAGCGGCGCAGTTCGAGCAACTGATTCGTCAGACGGTTGATCTCGGCCTGTTGCCGTAACACCTGAGTTTGCGGCACGAGGCCGTTGCGGCGTTGACCGTCATAAATGGTGAGAATCTGCCTGTTCGTGACGAGCGTGTGTTGCTGCTGCTCGATCTGGTCGTCGAATTGCAGGATCTGGAAATAGGTACTTGAGACGTTCGACACCAGTTCCAGATAGCCGGCGCGCCAATCCGCTTCGCTCGCGTGGAATTCGGCCTTTTGCGCCTGTACGCCCTTCTCAACTTTGCCCCAGATATCGATGTCCCAGCTCACTTGCGTCGCGACGTTGTACTGTTTTGCAAACGTCTGACCCGTACTCTTTTCGAAATCGGCACCGCCGCCGAGATCCATGGTCGGCAATGCGCCCGCTTTGGCCTCACCGATCTGCGTGCCGGCCACGTCGATACGTGCGGCCAGTACCTTGATATCGAAGTTGCTGGCGATCGCTTTCGCGATCAGCGTGTCCAGATACGGATCGTGGAAACTTTTCCACCAGTCCGGCTCGATGGTCGCCGCCGCCGATACTGGCGAGCCCTTCTGATCCGACCACGACGCCTTGGCCGGTGTATCCGGCCGCTTGTAGTCGGGCATGCTGACGTCGATGCACGCGCACAGCGACAGCGCGCAGGCCGTTGCAGCGCAGAGTCCGCGCAGCGCCGCGGCCATACGGCTTGCACTCGCCGGTTGACGATCCACACAGCACTGCGCCGAAGCGCTGAAAGAGTACTGACGGACCACTGAATCAAGCAACGCTGACACGATTTTCTCCGATGACACCGGCTACGCTGCACGAGGAGAACGCGCTGTTTAAGTAAAGCATGTCCTGCCCGGCTTCACCATCGAAGCGGTGCGGAAATGTCGGCGCGGGGATCGGGCGGTGACGCCAGGCTCGTGTGAAAAGAACGATTGGATGCGAGATCTTTTTGACGCGTTGAGGTGGCGCGTCCCGCGGAGGCCTGAGCGCCTCCGCGGCGGCGGGCGCCGTTCAATACACGTTGATGTTGTTGCTGGAGCTCACATGCGGGTCGATCGTGGTGGTGACACCGGCAACGAACGCTGCGTTGTTGCCGTTCGCGTTCTGAATGTTCATCGTGGTGCTGATCAGTTGCGTGGCGTCGACGGTCTTGCTGTTGTTCGGCGCGTACACGGGCATGAAGTTGAAGTACGACGAAGACGGGCCGAAGCCGCCGCGCACGCCGCTCATGGCCTTGCTGTCGAGTTGGGCGGTGAGGGACAGGTCTTTGATCATTAGCGTGTTCATGGTAAATCTCCTGGAAGGGAAACAGCACAGTCTTGCGGTTGGGTTCGAGCATCTTGTCTGCTCGAGTGTCACTAATGCATGGGCTGTGCCAGTTTCGCTTTCCGTTCCCAAGAAATATTCCGAACGGCTGTAGATAAGGGACTTCGGGGATGGTGTGCCGTTAGACGCAGCGCGACGGCTGCAAAGCACCAGGTTCGCACTGGTGGATCGCAACCAACAACTCACGCGACGGTGTTGGTTGCAACGTGACACTGAAATGGAAAGCCGATCGCACCAACCAAAACCAATACAGGTCAACGCGCAATGACCGTGATCTTCTTCGAGTACACCGGCGGATTGTGCGGCATATGCATGTCGTCGCCCATCAGCAGTTGCAACGTGTGCTTGCCAGGTGGCAGTTGAATCATCGTTTCCGTTTCGCCCGCGCCGAAATGCAGATGATTGCGGTCATTTGGAATTTCCTGGTCCATCGGTGGCAGGTCAGTATCGATCAACAGATGGTGGTGCCCCGTGTTCGGATACTTGACGCCTTTAGGCGCCACACCCATATAGCGCAAGCCGAACCACACCCGAAACGGTTTATCGGCCTGCACCACCTGCCCGTCGTTCGGATAGCCGATATAGACATGCGCGCCGGCCGGCGACGGTGTCGTGCCGGCCGTGGCGAAATTCGGCGCGGCCAGTGACGCCAATGTCACAAGCGCCGCGAGCGCGATGATCCTGTACATGTTGGTCTCTCCGTCCTGACGGACCCGCTTTGAATGAACGGGACAGCTAGTCTTTTAGTACGGTGATGGTGATCTTCTTCGAATACACCGGTGGTACGTGCGGCACGTGGTGATGGTCACCGAGAATGAGCTGCAATGTGTGCTTGCCCGGCGGCAACTCGATGCGCGCGTCGGTTTCGCCCGCACCGAAATGCAGGTGATTACGGTCCGATGGAATTTCCTGGTCGAGCGGCGGCAGATCCGTGTCGATCAGCAGATGGTGATGCCCGGTGTTCGGAATCGCCACGCCCTTCGGGCACACGCCCATGTTGCGCAGACCCATGCGGACCCACAGCTTGCCGCCGTGAATCACCGCCCCGTCCGACGGCCAGATGATGTATTCCTCGGCGCCCGGTGGCGAAGGCGTTTGTTCGGCAAGTGCGAATTCGGTCGTTGACGCAATACCGAGCAGGAGAGAACAGGTGGCGCACAAAACCGTGCAGAGCTTTGCAAGGCCCACCTTCGTTCCATAACGTATGTCGAGCACGCCAGGTGTGAGGGTTCTTCGCATTGCGCACTCTCCCGAAGATTGGTCATGGCTGCCTCGGCTGCGCAATGCGCAGCCGGACGCTCCGGCTGAATGTCGCGGGCGCTCGCGTAGTTTCACGTGAGTTCACGGGGCGGATTCACGTCGATGAGCGGCAGTACTATTAAAACGGCCGTACTGCCCTACTTTGTGAATTAGCTTAGGACGTAACTTGCCAAAAAGATACGCCACACTCGTTAACCGTATAACGCATTGATGAGGTGCGGACAGTTGTGACGCGCAAACCGCGTGCTATCGTTGTTCATAGGTTGTCGATGGAGAGTCGATAGCGGCATCGATGCTGCACCCGATCCACTCCAACGGCTGACGCGGGCGTCTCTGTCGTCGAAACCCTATGTTCTGTCCGGAATAAACAGGATACGAATATGTGGCGAACATTCCTGCTGGTGTGTATGGCCGGGGTCATTCAGATGCATTGGGGTAACGCTTACGCCGCGGCGCAGCGTGAGGGCGCGGAGCACGGCGCTGCCGCTATGCGTGCGACAGCCACGTCCATCACGCCGCTCGCACTGAAAAAAGACAATACGTTGCCGCCGCGCATCGCGCTGGTGATCGGCAATAACACCTACAGTCAAGATTCAGACCCGGTCCACGATAATGCGCTGCGCGACGCAGAAGCCATGCGGGACACACTGCGCGCGCACGGCTTCGACGTCATCATGCGCGGCAATGCGACGCCGCAGCAAATGCGGCAAGCCGTCCGCGAATTCGGCCAACGTCTGCGAGTTGGCGGCACCGGACTCTTCTATTTCGCGGGACACGGCATGCAAATCGGTCGGCAGACACTGCTCGTGCCCGCCGGCCTCGATGTACGCACGCCGGCACGGCTCGTCAGCGAAGGCGTCGATCTGAATACCGTATTGCAGGCAATGCGCACGCCGCGTGCCGGTGCACTCAATCTCGTGATTCTCGATACGTGCCTGAACAACCCGTTCTCCAGCGACGTAACGCTCGATGCGTCCGCGCTGCCTGCCAATACGGTGATTGCGTATGCCACTGCGCCGGGAGGGTTTGCAGCCGACGGCATGCATCACGGTGTCTATACGAACACATTGCTGCGAACACTCGACGACGCTTCTTCATCGCAGGATCTTGCGGGATTGTTTCAACGCGTCGCGACGCAGGTTAGCGAGGCCACCGGCGGTGAGCAAACACCGTGGATCGCTTCGTCGCTTGCCAGCGACGCGAGCCTGAATGGGCCGGTATCCCGCACGGCTATGGCGGCACTCACATTCGCTGCCAGCGACAACCCCATTGTCGCGCTGCACAGCAGAGGTATTCTGCCCAAGGACAGCAGCGAGCAATACGAAATCACCTTCTGGGATTCCATCAAGGACAGCAACTACCCCAGCGACTACGAGGCCTATTTGAAGGCCTACCCGAATGGCCGCTTTGCCACGCTCGCCCACGCGCGCATTGACCGGTTGCGCGCTGCGGCGTCGGCGAGTGCGCCATCTACTTCGCCATCTGCCACGACATCTGCTGCGCCACTGGTTGCGCCAGCGATTGCACCGGCACAGCAAGCCGCGCGACCCACCCCGCCCGCCAGCGCGGCGCCGCAGGGCCACCCGCACGCCGCCGTGCCGCCGCCAACTGCGTCGACCGCTCCACCTGGCGCACCTTCCACGCCGGCGGTAGCACAAAA
Organism: Paraburkholderia sediminicola; assembly: GCF_046026855.1. Taxonomy (GTDB): domain Bacteria; phylum Pseudomonadota; class Gammaproteobacteria; order Burkholderiales; family Burkholderiaceae; genus Paraburkholderia; species Paraburkholderia sediminicola_A. Next base: position 249,074 of record NZ_JAQQET010000005.1, read on the forward strand.
GCCCGCGACGCATGCACCAAGCGCAGGCGAAAGCCGCGATTGCGCCACCTGCCCGATCATGATCGCGTTGCCCGCGGGCGCGTTCTCGATGGGCAGCAGCACCGACGACCCGTCCGAAAAGCCCGTCCATCACGTGACCATCGGCGCGCCGTTCGCGATCGGCAAGTACGAGGTGACCGTCGAGCAATGGAACGCGTGTACCGCCGCGAACGCCTGTCAAAAGCTGACGCCCGAGAACAATACAAACAAAGCGACACCGGCACGCGACCTCAGTTGGGACGACGCGCAACAGTACGTGAAGTGGCTGAGCAAAACGACCGGCAAACCGTACCGCTTGCCCACGGAGGCCGAATGGGAATACGCGGACCGTGGCGGCACCACGACGGCATACTGGTGGGGCGATCAGATGCGTAAGGGCAACGCCAATTGCAAGGACTGCGGCGATCCCTGGCACAAGGAGGGGCCCGAAGCGGCCGGCTCGTTCGCGCCGAATCCGGTTGGCCTGTATGACATGAACGGCAATGTCTGGGAATGGGTCGCCGATTGCTGGCACAACTCCTACCAGGGCGCGCCCGCCGACGGTCACGCGTGGGACAGCCCAAGCTGCGACATGCGCGTGATTCGCGGCGGTTCGTGGCGCGAAGGCGGGAGCTACATGCTGAGCGCGACGCGCTTCAAGTACAGCGCGAGCGTGCGCCAGTCGCAAGATGGCTTCAGGGTGGTCAAGGATCTGAAGTAACGCGGTGGCGACCACAGTGGACGCGGGTCATGCTGGGCGGTGGGTGCGTCTTGGGCTGCGAGCGCTTTGGAAGCTGCGGACGATCTCGGCGCGCCTCTTAAGGCGTGTGCGGCTTGGTCGTGATTGGCGCGAAGTCAGCGACGATGTGATCCTGACCGTATTTGCCGGCGATCTGCGCGAGCCGCGTATCCAGTGCGTGCAGATAATCGGCACGTGATTCGCTTTCGGGCCGCGGCTTGTCGAATAGCGGCGCGGGCGTAATCAACAGCACCACCATCTCCGATCCAAACGGCTTCGAAATGATCCAGTCACCGGCGCTGCCGATCGTGGCCGAATAGTGCGGGGGCGCCTGATTGTCTTTCGCACGCGGACTCGGCACCATGTGCACGACGCTGCCGTCGAGCTGGTAGTAGTCGAGGTTCACGTACGAGTCGTAAGCGGGCGTGGTCACGTCGACGACCAGCGGATCGCCTTCGCTCAACTGGCCGCCAGGCGGCCGCACATGCAGCGACGCAACGTGGCCCGCCTGCCAGTTGCGGGTCCAATAAGGGGCGAGCGCGTTGATCGTGGCGCATTTGTCGTCGGCGAGTGGCTCAACCTGGAGCGTCAGCGTATCGACGCCCGGCAATGCCGCCAGGGTGTCCTTCAGATGCGCCGCGCCGTAGCGCTGCGAAACGTAGCCGCGCACCGTCAACGTGTGGTCTTGTGCTGAAGCGGACAGCGCCGAGCACGGCACCTGCGCCAGAACCGGCGCGACGGCGGCCAGGGTCAACGCGGGTTGGGGCGCGGGTGGTTCAGGAGGTTGCGCCTGGGGTGATGACCCGGGCCCCATTGCGGTTAGCGCTGAGGTTGTCCCGACAGATGAGCCTGCGGTCGGTTTTCCGGTGCCCCCAGCGATTGGCGCGGTTGTCGAAGGGGGTTCAGGCGCGCTCGCTACCGTTGCTGCAGCAACAGGCTTCGCGACCGAAGCCGCTTGATCCGCTGACACCTCCGAAGCCGGCTGCGCAGCACTTTGCCGATTCGGCGCTGACCGCAACGCAAACACGCCAACAACCGCGGCACACACCACCGCAAAACCCGCGAACCCTGCCTTGACCAACGTACCCGACTTCTCCGCACGCGCTTCGTTGTCGAACTCCGCGATGAAGCGCACGACGCTCGGCATGCGCGTGGCGCGATCGAACGAAAGCGCGGCACGCAATGCGCGCCACTGTTTGGCATCGAGATTGGGCGGCCGCTGCGGCTTGAAGTCCGCATTGCGGGCCTGTGTCGCCGACAATCGGTCGAACGGATGGTGGCCCGTCAATAACTCGTAGGTAATGCAGCCGAGCGCGTAGATATCGTCGCGCGGGTCCGGCTCGCGATGCTCGATCATCTCCGGACTCGCGTACGCGGGCGTCAACGCGCCGAGACTGCCGGGGTCGAAGACAGTGGCGTCGCTCTCCTCCTCCGGCCGCTGGAACACGCGGGCGATGCCGAAGTCGATCACCTTCACTTCGGCATTCGTCGTGAGAAAGACGTTGGCGGGTTTGAAATCGCAATGTACAAAGCCGTGTTCGTGCGCATAGGCGAGCGCATTGCACATGCCGCGCACAATCGGCAGCGCGGCGCGAACCGGCATTCCCTGATAGCCCGGCGTGCGCAATAGCTGGCTCAACGGCTTGCCGGTAAGGTACTCCATCGTCAGGTAGACGATCGGTCCGTCGCGGTCGAAGTCGTACACTGCGATGATGTTGCGGTGCGCCAGCACCTGCGCCTTGCGCGCCTCGCGTTGCAGCGCGACGAGTGAATTCGGATTGCCGCGAAACTGGACGTTGAGCACCTTGACCGCGAGATACGGTTTGCGATCCGACGCCTCGAGCTTGCGCAAATCGAGCGCCTTGTAGACCGTGCCCATCCCGCCGACACCCAGACATTCCTCAAGGACGAAGCGGTTGTTCAGCGTATCGCCGGTGCCTTTGATCTGATCGTGTCCCGGCGCACTGGCGGCGCTCCCGGCACTTGTGGAGCCTGCCGCGTTCGCCCCACTCGCCGAGCGTACCGACGGTATCTCGACGGTGGTCTGCATGCCGGTTTCCTCGCCGCCGGCCGCCACGTTCGAGACGCGCAACTGTTCGATGCGCCGCCGCACCTCGGTGTAGAGATCGTCGGGCAAAGGGGCTTTGCGATGCGCTGCGCCGAGCATGTCCAGCAGCTGCGTGGGACCGAGTCCTTCGGTCGTCAACGTGCTGTCGAGTTGAGCGACGAACTCGTCACGTGACAGCTCGCCGCTCTGATAGTCGCGAATCACATGCGCAAGGCTAGCCATTTGTGCGAAGCGCCCCCGCTGCCGTTGGACCGGATCGCATGCGACCGGAGCCTTTCGGGCTGATAGAAAACCTGTCGTAACCAGTTACATGTGCCGCTTCGATACTAGCTCCCGACCCGCGCTTTCGCAAACCAGGATTGCCCCGCTGCGTGCACGCCCGGCGAGTGTCTTGCGACATCCAACAGAATCCGGCGCGATGTTGGGTACGCGCCATCAGCGGACAGTTATCTTCGAGTGGCCTTGTTGCGTCTCCGACGCGGCGGCGTGACGCGAAAGCCTTGTGCATCAAGCCTCTGTCAACTTTATTAGGAGGCACAAATGAAACTGGCACAGCCCATGCATTAGTGACACTCGAGCAGACAAGATGCTCGAACCCAACCGCAAGACTGTGATGTTTCCTTCCAGGAGATTTACCATGAACACGCTGATGATCAAAGACCTGTCCCTCACCACCCAACTCGACAGCAAGGCCATGAGCGCCGTGCGCGGCGGCTTCGGCCCGTCCACGTCGTACTTCAACTTCAGCCCGATCGTCGCGCCGAACAACAGCAAGCAGGTCAGCGCCACGCAGTTGATCAGCAACGAAATCAACCTTCAGAACGCCAACGGCAACAATGTCGCGTTCGCGGCAGGCCTCGATACGTCGATCGTTCCCTACGTCACGTCGAGCAACAACATCCACGTTTAAAGCCTGATTCGGCGAAGCGGAGGAGCCCTCGGCAATCTCCGCTTCGCTTCGATCACGCCCGTCTTCCGCGCACCTTTGGAGAATCACCATGTCATCCCTCATGATTCGCGATCTGTCCCGCACCCGCGAGCTCGACCGCCGTGCAATGTCAGCGGTGGCCGGCGGCACCGGCAGCAGCGTACCCGGCTTGCCTTCGATGCCCGGCCTTGGCAGCGTCGCCAATGTCAACGTCTCGGTGGTCCAGAACCTCAGCCAGATACAAACCGTCAACGTCGCCGCGCTCAACAACATCGGCGTGATCGGTGCGGGCTTCGTACCGTTGAACCTGAATGTCAGCCCTTCGCTGTGGGCCGCCAATTACGCCAACATTTAATGGCATGCAGTAGCGCGGAGCCGGGGGCTTCCCTACTGCGGCCTGTTGATATCCCACAGGCGAGCTGCAAGCAGATTTCCTATACTGATAGTGCGACGAGACCTCAGCACACTTAAAGACACACTCGGGCGGCGGCTGGAGAATCCCACCAGCCCCCGGCCCGATCGCTTCCCTGGAGCCGCCATGGCAAAGCTCGTTATCAAGGACCTCACCGACAGCGTCGAACTCGACCGCGAGGCGATGGCCGCGATTGTCGGCGGTGCACGGATCGGAGCGCGGGCGAGCGTCGCCGTACAGGTGGTGCCGGGATCCGCACGCGTTGTCGACTATCCGCCGGGTTTCCCTGCAGCACATCAGACGATTGCCGATGTGGCCGCTGCTACCTTGGCGCGCAGTTCGCCGCGCAGCTAGACCGCCGTTCAGACACTCGCAGCAACGGCACGCGCTTAACGCGCGTGCCGTTTGCGTTTGATGCCTATGCGCTTGACCCGCTTGCCATCCGCATGCGTGCCGGTCGTGCCGGCACCCTGCATGGCGCGCTTCGAACCAGATCGACACTGACATCTTCGACGGCCGTATTAAAAGGTCCCTCTTGTAGGACGCGCGAGATGCCTGCAATTGGAAACAAACGCGGCGGGCACGCTTTCCCGATGGCGGGCGCTTTGTTCGGTTGACCTGGCGAATGTCCGCACGCAGCGACGTTGGCCGCCGCGCACTCGCTTATGATGCAAACTGGAGACACGCAATGAAATGCATCGTGCCATGACGCCAGCGCTCGACACACCTCTACCCAGCGGACAATTGCTGCCGTTTCGCGAGTCGCTGCTGGCGATGCTGGGCATTGCCTTCGTCTCGATGCTGGTGGCCCTCGATCAGACGATTGTCGGCACGGCACTGCCACGTATCGTCGCCGATCTGAAGGGCTTCGATCTGTACGCATGGGTCGCGACGTCGTACATGCTGGCTTCGGTGATCACGATTCCGATCTTCGGGCGGCTGGGCGATCTGTTCGGCCGCAAGCCATTTCTGATCGCCGCGATTCTGTTGTTTACCGGTGCGTCGGTATTGTGCGGGTTCGCCACCAGCATGCTGTTGCTAGTAATTTCGCGCGGCCTGCAAGGGATCGGCGGCGGCATTCTGATCGGCACGGTGTTCGCCACCGTCGCCGATCTGTTCCCCAATCCGAAGCTGCGGCTGCGCTGGCTGGTGTTCGTTACGTCTGCGTTCGGTGTCGCCAATATGGTCGGACCGACACTCGGAGGCGTGCTCACACAATACGGCGGCTGGCGGTTGGTGTTCTTTGTCAACGTGCCGGTCGGCCTCGTGTCGCTGCTGTTCGTGCAGCGCTTCTTGCCTCCGCTGCATCACCTGCGGCGCAAGGGCCCTGTGCGGCTCGACTGGCTCGGCGCGTTCGTGCTCGCGGTCACGTTCGGCGCGCTGCAATTGCTGATCGAATTGTTTCCAAAGCACGGCGTCGACACGCTAACAATCGTGCTGGCCGTCGTGGCGCTAAGTTGTGCGCTGATTTTGTGGCTATGGGAGCGGCGCATCGCGTATCCGATTGTTCCGGTGGATATGCTGATGGATCGTAAGCTCTCCGCGCTCTTCGCAATGTCGGTGCTCGGCGGATTCGCGCTGTTTTCGCTGGTGTTTTATGTGCCGCTGCTGTTTCAGGGCGGCTATGCGATGTCTGCGCACGACTCGGGCATGCTGATCACGCCGCTGCTGCTCGGCACGACTGTAGGCAGCGTGGTGAACAATCGCATCGTCACACGGATTCGTCGCGCGAACGGCATCATGTATGTCGGTTTCGCGCTGTCCGCGCTGGCGTGTCTGAGCGTGATCGTACTGAGAGGCACCGAGCCGCATCTCGTGTGGATGTCGTGCATGGGTATCAGCGGTCTCGGGCTCGGTCTGGTGGCGACCAGTCTGACGGTCTGTTCGCAGCAGATCGTCGAGCGTGATCAGCTCGGTGCGGCGACGGCGCTGCTGCAATCGCTGCGTACTTTTGGTGGGATGCTGGGCACGGTAATGACCGGTGCGTTGCTCGGGCATCTCTACACGCAGGGTGTGCATCGCTCGCTTGCTTCGTATCAGGCGACGCAGTGGTTCAAATCGTTTGCGAGCCCCGAACTGCTGGTGGATCGCGCGGAACAGGCCGCGTTGATTAATCGTTTGGTGAGCGCGGGACATGCGGGCGATGCGATGATGAATTCCGCACGCGATGCGCTCGTGCAGTCGATTCATATCGGTATTCTGATGGCGGGTGCGGCCGCGTTGATCGGGTTGTGCCTCGCGTGGTTCGTGCCGCCGGTGCGGATCAGTTATCCGGAAGCGGAGGTCGTGGCAGGTGGAGGCGCGGCGCAAGCTGATGCGCTTCCGCCGCGGGGGAATGCGCTTTAACGGCGTCGGGTTTGGGGTTTGGGCTTCGGCCCCGATGCCTCTAGTATGTCTCAGTGCGCGGTGACTGTTATTGGCTCGGCAGTTTTCGCAAGTGTTTGCTCACGTAGCCTAGCGTTGGATCTTCTGACGACTTTCACTTTTTTCACCAGTGTTACTTCGTGATCGGCTGTTTCGTCTGTGACTTCGACTCTGCGCGGGCGGTTTCCGAGCACGGCAGCACGCGCTTCATCGTCAAGCAGGAATTGACTGTCGGTTGCGATGATTGAAAATGCGATGTCTTCCAGATCCGCCTGCTCCTTGTACTGTTCAGCACAGTCGACGAGGGCTCGCGCTAACTGCGCATAGTCGTCCAACTTGACTTTGCTCGCCAGCATGACCGTTTGCAAGGTTCTCGCCAACGCGGCGAGATTGGCGAACTGTGCTGCATGTCTCTCGCTCAAATCGGCAGCGGCGCTCGCGATGCGTTTGACCCTCGCGTGAGCGTCAACGTTGTGCGGTTGCTGGAGGGGTGAGGTTTCGACGGATTTGCTCATGGTGCGATTCCCGGTTGCTTCCTTGGATCGCCCGACACTCGCTAGACAGATGGGGTGAGCGGGCACGTAGCAAGGTTGACAGACCGGGAGATGAACCAAACCGGCGGGCCTTGCGGCCCCCTCACTAGCGCCCGCCCATTGAAATGGCACGCATAGCTGAGCACTACCCACTTTCGCAGATAGTGCGGTTCATCTCAACAGGCTGTCAAACCTGCACCGTCTTGTCTGACGGCAGAAGCAATTTAAACCATCCGTTTTTTGGGACGATCGCCGGACGGGTTAATCGCGCGAATTATAACGAATCTTTACATTGCTACCTGAATCGACACCTTCGCTCGCTGCGATGCAGCATGTTGAACGCTTGAACGATTCCATCCGTTAAACACCGATCGAGAGTGAAGAGCTTGACGTTGAGTCTCGTCGCCGTGGAAAAAATGACGAGACTACGGTTGTCGGATGAGGTGCGGGATAGGTAGGCGTTTTGCCTGTCTTTGTGCTGTCAGACGTGCCCTCATTGGCTCCACCCTTGCAGGCGTTTGTATTGCTACCTTTGTACTGCGTCTGCCGGACGAACTTTGTAGAGAACTGCTGCTTTGGTTCGCCAACTCAAACGGCTCTTTCGCCATGATAGTGATGCGCTCAACGCATGACCTCACGTTGCCGGGCCACCCCACGTCCACTCGTTCTTTGTTTTTCCGCCTGCGTCTTCAGGTTGGGAGACACTCACTTGCGCCGTTTCACATGAGTCGTTCTGATGCGATCTTGCGGGCAGAGGCATCATCATTGAAGGCTAGAAAAGCTACGCCTTGAAATGCTTCCGCGATCGAAATAGCCCTGAAATCAAGGCAAATTCGAATCGCCGTTCATACGAAATTCGGTAAGATACCTTGACCTGGTGATTCTGATTTCTTACTATTGGCGTCGACGTTTGCGCAGCTACTAAGAACCGATTCTCACCAAAGAGCGCGCACATAAAAATAAAAGCTAAACATCGAGGTCTTTCGGGGTTCTTGCATGACCATGGATGAAGACATCGCGCACGTCGCGCGTGTGATGGCGCCGTCGCTGCGCGCCTTTCGGGGTGAACCTGTGCTGCCGCCGGCTTATTGGCGCAAACGATTACAGCGCATACAGGATGAGTTCCCGCTGACCGCACTGCAAACGTTTCAAATCAGGCATCTGCTTGGGGAGTTGGATCGGTTTGAGGCGGAGAGGGGGGGGAAAGTTTAGAGGGCGGACGGGCGGCTTGCCGATGATTGCGCCGTACATGTAAGCAATGCGCCCAAGAAAATCGCCGCACATCTCTTCTTACCACGCGAGACTCACCGTAAGCGCCCCACAAAGGTCGTAACAGATTTTCTCGTGCGTAAACTGCATGGAACTGGTCTGGGCATCAGCGACTCGCGGGACGACCTGCAACATCTACGTCGATCAATCAAAGTTGCGGTCTCCACGCGCGGCCCGATGCTGTCAAGACGTTGTTGCGGCGATACTTACATTGAGAGCGGACCTTCAAATGTAGAGATCCTCTCCGTTCAATAAATCGTCCTATAAAAACAACCTCGTCTGCTATTTCCACTCTCGCCGCCAGCGCCAGATAAGTCGAGTGCGCGTTACGGAGATTTTACCGTTCCCCGAAGCGCCGTACAAAGCTGTAAAAGATTCTCGGATGGATTTTGAGCAGGCACATCACGAACGTCAATCTCGGACGACTGTCAACATACATATGATAAAGATGCTGAAGCCGCAATCTTTCGGAAACCGTTCGCAGGATTGGGCTAGCCAGTTGGTATGTGGGTGCTCTCATCGCCACCTGGAAGGCAATCGTTCGAAATCCATAGATGTATTTCAGCCTGAAAAAACGCCGACTCCAGTTCGCGATCGGGAGAGACGCCGTGGTCTTCTCCACAAGGTCCATTATCGTGACAAGATCGAGAATTTTTGGATTGAACCGGGTCGAAATGCCACCTTCGCGCAAAACATAGAAATACAGGTGGTCGGGTATCAATCTCACAGTATTGGATCTCCCCAAGGTCTGCACCGACACGCATAAGTCTTCGTAAATGAGCCCGCTCGGATGGTGGACTCCGACGAAGATCGAGCGCCGCACAAGCTTGTTCCAACAGTACGCCTGCAACGAAAGATCCATGATTCTCTCGACCGCCTCGACCCCAGTTATCACATTGTCTTCGCTGTCGATCTGATAATTTACCGTATCATCGGGATTGACGTTGGTTGCCGCGAAAATCACCACATCGGCATTATGCTCAACCGCCTCCTCAATGACCCGTCCTATCAGACGCGGATGAACGTAATCGTCACTGTCGACGCACAGCACATAGTCACCGATAGCCTCCATGGCCGCAATTCGGCGCGTTTCAGCAAGCCCCTGATTGCTTTTATTCGTTATTAGCTTCCATGCCACTTTGTCCTGGGACTTCAAAACGCGGCTCACAATCTCGCCAGATCGGTCCGGGCTGCGGTCATCGACGGCAATGATCTCAAAGTCTGTGCAGGTCTGTGACAAAAGGGACACGAGGCAATCTTCAACGTACGGTTCGACATTGTAGATCGGCAGCAAAATGCTTACTTTTGGCATTGACATAGGTGGAGGATTCTAGATTGAGGTTTCAGACTGCTATTCCTGAGATTTGTCCTTCCCCGTTTTGCTCCAGAGCCATAGCAGGGACACTCAAATCGCCCCACACACCCCGGATCCAAGCGGTAGATCAGCGTTTGTTCCGAAGCAGATACAGTTCCGGAAATAACGCGAATAGCAAGCGTTTTATTGTCAATAATCGAACATCTACGCGCCTAGCGACATGCCATATCGACTTAAGATTCTTGAGGCGCACGTCTAACCCAGCTCCCAGTATCGCACTAGTAAAATGCAGTTCCCGCAACATGCCTCCGATAAGGTCAGCCTTAACGCGCGCACGGGACGCTGACTCCACGGCAACGAAACTCAACGCCGACATTTCCCGTACTAGCCGGTAAAGGCTCTCGTAGTTCCTCATGCTTCGCTCTGACGACATAACCGAATTCGGGCGTAGTCGTCGCAAGAATAGACTACGACTCGAAACTGCAACTTTCAATTTTTTATTTAACATCAACGCCGCGAAGAAGTGATTGTCTTCGTAGATGACGCCTTCGATAAAACGCTGCGCTCCTATTACGAAACGTCGCGCAACGAAACAGCATGGAGACACGAAGTATCGATTCTGCTTCAGCGATTCGATTACAAATTCGTCCGACGAAAGAGGAGATTTTATTTGCGGACGTCGATAGTATTCGCGATAGCGTTCATATGCAGGAGCATCTGTCGGGAAAACATCCGCGCAAAAAAGGACAATATCCGCCTCGTGGGCACTCAATTCACTAGAGCACACTTCCAATGCGTCCTCCACCAACAGATCGTCGCCGTCCATGTAATAGATAAACGCCCCTCCTGCCATTGAAGTACCGACGTTGCGAGCGACAGACGCACCGCCGTTTTCCTGGCGAACGTATTTAAATCGAGAATCGCTCAAGCAGAAAGCCTCTGCGATCTCGCCACTGCCATCGGTCGAGCCGTCATCAACAACGATGGCCTCGAAATCTATGAACGATTGTTCCGCAACGCTCTTCAGCGCGTCGGCAACGTACTGCCGGACGTTGTATATCGGTACGATTACAGAAAATAGTGGCATGACTATCCTCAATAAGAAATTGTTGCACACCACGATACCGCGCCTTATATAGCAACCCGGCGCGTCCGCACTGCCAACGCCCGCCGCAAAAAAGCGGCGTCGCCGGTCACGAAAATCAATCCGAAGTACATCGTACCTACTACCAAAAGTTTGGTCGCGAGACGAACGAATGCATTTCCAGGCAAAGAATAGAGATAGTCCTGCGCTGCAATTGCGATCCCACCAAGGATCACAATCCCAAGGATAAGCCAGCCAGCGGGCCGAAAGAGTTCAACAACCGAGCGCCCAAACCCTTCTCGGGCTAGCATATGGAATCCCTGCAGCGCGTTGACAAAGAAGCTCAGAACCAGTAACCACGAAAGCAATAGTAGATCGGCCGTGTAGACGCCGAAGCCAATTGCGGTAACGGTCGTCGTCGTTGAAAACATACCGCACTTGAACAACTCCTTGGTCTTGCCTAACGCCTGAAATACGGATCCGGTCGATGAGAGCACAACCTGCACCACGATTGATACACTCAAAATTGAGAACACGGGTATTGCTCGGACCCATTTCGCGCCGTAAGCTAGCGTGATGATCTCCGGGGAACATGTGATTCCAACTAAACCCATAAGCCCCCCTCCGATCAATAGAACACGAATGAGTTTTTGATATGACAGAAATATAATGTCTGAATTATTTCCATGGGCTGCATATACGGGTTGAATAGCTGGGGTTACCACGTGAGTCAGGTTAGCAACGGGCATCAGCATGAGCCGGTAAGACATGTCATACAAACCCAACTGAGCACTACCCAAAAATTTTCCTATTAGCAGTTTGTCAAGATTTCGCGTGAAATAGTTTACTAAATTGAACATGAATTGGTATGCAGAGTAAGACATTACATGTTTCATGCCCCGCACCGAAGGCGATATCATCGGTGGTCTTGCCCACACCATACACAGCACGAACATAGACAGAGCATTGGCAGTGCTTTTTACTACCAACGCTTCCACCCCGCTTCCGCGAAGAGCCGAATAAACAGCGCACGCACCCGACAGACCGGCGGACCCTATCTCGATTCCAGCAATGGTCGAAAACCGCTGACGTCGTCGTAGCAAGGCTAGCGGAACTATCGCCCAGCAAGAAAGCGCAACATTCAAACCCAAGCCGTGCGCAATCTGCACGTAAACGCCCTTCGCGTAAACGCTCGCAATCAGCGGACCGCTAAACGCTAATACTAATCCTGCAGTTGTGCCTACCGCGACGGTCATCCAGAACAAGCCAGCCAGTTGTCTTGACTCTAGCCCCTCGAATTGAATGATCGCCGGACCCAATCCCATCTCGCTTACAAACGAGAGAAAAACTGCGATGACGCTCACTACCGCCATGAGGCCAAAATCCTGAGGCGTCAGCGTTCGAGCCAGCAATGCAGTCACTACCAATTGAATACCGATATTCGAGTAGCGTCCAACCATGTTGATGGAGACGCTTCGACGCAGATTACGGTTGATTTCTGACATTATCTACGCCCTCTTCCCGACCACGCTCGAAGTAAAACGTCCAGGTCAGGTCGATAATCGACCCGAGTTCTTACTGGCGCTACGGCAAACTTCGTGACGTCGCATGCAGAGACACGCACTGACACGCGGTAACTCCGCAGTTCGCACGTCTCTATAGTTGCGTACCGCACGTCCGACAGCGCAATACAACGCCCGGAGATTGCATTAAAGCCCCCGCTTATCGCTCGCCCGATCACCAGCTGGACCGAGTTTTTTTCAAGCAGCGTCACAGACGCCGAATTTTTACCGGCGTTCATGATGTGACTCACACCCAGAAATCCTTTTGACATCATTCTTCACCGCCATGGTCCCAAGGCATACATTTAAATACTTTCACTATTCTCGTGTTCCAATACGTCTACGATTAATTCTCATTCGGTGGAGTGCATAGTCCCTGCTCATTGATTTCATCCCGGGTCCGTGGAGCGCATCAAGTTCGACGCCGGCCCGACTCAACACACATAGCCTCCCCACAAGAAGAGTCCCTTTGGCTTACAGTTTCACCCACACCACACTTGCGAAAAAATATGTCTTCGATATCCACAAGGTCCAGCGAGGACGGCAACAGACGTCTATAGACTTTTCGCGCAAAACTAGCGAGGATAGTGAAACATCGACGGATTTCCAAAAGACTCACTTGCATACCTTTCTACTATGAAAAATTCCCAATTTATCGCCGTCGTGCTTGTAATAGCAGCCTCTTCCCGAGCGAGCCATGCACAACTCAATAACGCCACAGACAGCGCGCTCCGGATGAAGCAACCTTCCAGCAGCCCTGTGGCGCCACACCACTCAAACAGCCAGGAAAAAAACTTCCCAAGCGAGCCCGCTTTATCTGCATTATTAGGCGGTCCCGCAACATTGGATGACGCGCAGACGTCCCAGTACCAAAGCGCAAGGGACCAATATCCTACCGTCGGCGAATCGCTAACTACCACATCTGCCACGAGCCGAACAAAAGAGTCGAATTCGAGGTCTACTCCCGACAAGGGTCCACAATCGTCCAACAAGTCGAGTAACAATATCGAAATATCCGACACACTTAATATCTATCCTACCCCGGGCCTTTCAACTTCACATGCCGTCAGTTCTTCGTTGCCGCCTCAATCAACCGTTTTTCACAGTCCGTATAGATTGCCGTGGTAACCTGGATGAGATAATTCAACTGCCATCTAATCAGCATTGCTGCCACTATAATTGGCCTCGCTGCCGTTTTTTTTGATCAAACATAACGAATATTCCCCGACCGAATATCACTGTCTTTAAAAATTTCTTCAATCTATTTTTATCAGATTCAAATCTTATAAAAAATAATATTTGGCATATTTTTAACGAAGCCAAAATCGCCTGGCCATCATGCAACTGAACTATTTTTTTGACAATTTCCTTTTTTGCCGCAATGGCCTCGCTACCCGAAAGATGGGATGTGACAAAACAAGCTCTACTCAAAATTCCATCAAATATCAAAATCCAATATTTCCTATCCATATCGAATTTATCTGACGCACCAAGAATATCATCCAACGAGAGACACAAATCTAAAACATCCTTCTTTTTAAAACATTGCGTTATGCTGTCTGTCCTCCTTCGATAGTTAAGCAGCGACACCGGTACGTAGAAAATTGTTTTCGCTAGTAGCATTAAACTTGGGACTGTCGCAGCATCTTCGTAATGCCTTCGTGTCGGAAAACGAATATTTTTCACCAAATTGCTTCTGAAAATTCGCGCCCAAGCAAAATTATGAAAACGGCGTGCGAAGTCTTCCCGCGCTGCTTCTGTTATCTCGCGAAACCCGTTGGCACTTTTGGGGCAAATATCCAGGCGCCCAATAAAGCCGTCCGATTCATCCACTATTGCCGCGTCAAATTCAATGATATCGGCCTGTTCGTCGCAGAGTGCCGGCAACACTTCCTGCACGAACGACGGAGACCATGAATCGTCCCCATCTAAAAAAACAATATATGGACCCACTGCATGGGTGACGCCAATGTTTCTCGCGTCGCTCAAACCTTGATTGATCTGTGTAATTATTTTGCACGTGACCGCTGGATAGTAATCCGCGGTCAATTTAATTATCTCGAGAGTCGAGTCCGTTGAGCCATCATCTACCACCACGACCTCAAACGCCCAACTCTCAGCTTGCGTAAACACCGATCGAAGGCACCTCTCTATGAAAGGCGCAACATTAAATGCTGCTATCACGACGCTCAATAGTGGAGCCCGCCGGAATGTCAATTCAGTATCCATTATGGGTATCAATTTAGCGCGACTTGTTTCAAAAACGTCCTAACGCTTTCCGACCAAACAAACTTCTTGGTTCTAGCAAAGCCTTTTTCCCTCAGTTGCTCCCGAAGGTCAGCATCTCCCAATATCTCAGACAATCGCTGGCGGATATCATCCACCGAATACGGATCGCAATATACGACAGCATCGCCGCACACTTCCGGGAGGGAAGCCGCTCGCGCAGCCAAAACAGGACAGCGGCAACGCATAGCTTCTAAAGGGGGAATACCGAAACCTTCATAAACCGAAGGAAATGCAAAACAGGCCGCGTTCTGATAGAGTGCTTTGACCTTTTGATCCGACACATATCCAACGTGGATGACGTTGGCGGCATTGCCGATATCCGACGACCTTGCCGCACTGAACACGGCTTCGTTAGTGCCGCCAACGATTACCAGCTTCATCAAAGGATCACTACCGAGGTTGGAGAAAGCTTCCACCAGCCGCGCAAAATTCTTTGTCGGATTAATGCTGCTCACGGCCAAGACGTATTGATCTCGCACCAAAGAATGCTGCGCCAAAATCTCATTGTCTGCTACGAGCCGATCAATGTGATCGCATCCTAAATGCATGACATGTATCGCCGATGGATCTACGCCGAGATGTATCGATAATCGGTCTCTCGAAAAGTAAGAGACCGTGAAAACCTTTTTTGACGTTCTCATCAACGTCCGAAACATCAATCGATACCACATTCTAAACAGCAGCGAAAAATGCTCCGGCATATCGAAGACTGCAGCATCGTGCAAAATCACAATCTGCCTCCGCTTAAAAATCGGGGCAGAGTTAGAAAAATTTATCAACGTGCTATTAGTGCAAAGCCAAGGTAGTATCAACTGCTCCCAAAAAACCCCTCGCCCCCCCCATGATCTCTGCGAACGAACACCGTCTATTTTCATGATCTCTCCGTCCGCAGGCAAAATTACTTCCACCGGCGCCCCTCCGCGCCCGCGTCCAATTTCCCTCAACAACTCCCGAGCAACACGCTGCACGCCTGTAACTCTCTGGCTCGCAAAGCGCCCGTTAATGGCGACGTTTTTCATATACCGATTTCCGATTTAAATTAACATACCAGGAGATTTTTAACCTGTTCGACAAAAACGGACCGGGAAAACCGCCCCTTAAAGGATTGCTTAATTTCCGTCACGTCCATCTTCACGCATGACCGAATCTTATTCGCGAATTCAATAGAATTGTCAGGATCAAAAAGTAACTCAGAAGGTAGATACTCCGATAACCCCGATACATTACCGGCAAGAACAGGTCGATCAGCAAAAATTGACTCGAGCAATACTAATGGAACACCTTCGTACGCTGAGGGCAGAACGACGAGATCACTCGCACGTAATATCTGCCAAACATCCGAGCAATGTCCAAGTGACAACATGTGGGATTGCAGAAATTTGTCTTCATCAATTGTTTTCTCAAGCACTTTACGATCCGGCCCATCACCCACGAATAGAAAAATAAAGTCTTCGAATTTATCCTGATTGGCTCTTACGGTTTCAACAAGAAAATTCTGACGCTTTTGTGGATAATTGATCCGCCCAATCTGACTAACAACAAATTTTTTGCTCGTGCTTACCCCCAATCTACCCCTGGCTGCCATCCGATCCAATTCATCTGAAGACGCCAAATTACAACAGTCAATATAATTTTCGAGGACCCGAACGGCTACCGAGGGCCTCAGTTTCAATATTCTTTTTCTCAAAAACGTGCTTAGCGTAATAAATTCACTAGGCAGATAATATAATTTTTTACGTAGAAATGATTTAAACAAACTGCGAAGATTCCCCTCTGTCGGGCTAACGTCATCCACCAGAGGTATATAGCTCACTGTGTGTATTCGCAATAGCTTCGATGCTAGCAATCCCGCTTTCGCAGAGGTAATATCCCCCTGAGCGATCAATATCTTGCGCGAATTACGTGAACGGAGGATCATCAATATTTCACGGACAGCATGCAAGAAATCCCAAGGACGCCTGTTGATTTTTTCCGCATCAAAACTTAACGTTTTGGAAGTCACACTTTTGTAGCGCATAGTCATGCATTCGGCAAACTGCATAAGCTCAGAATTATTGCGCGAAAATATCAACAACACCACTGCTCCGGGCGTGCTTTCCATCAGCCCTTCAATCATGCGAGTCAGCATAATTTCGTGGCCGCTAAAAACACTCGTATCACAATAAATTGCCAATTCATCCATTTTTCGCGTAGATCGTAAAGATTCACAAATTCCATTTCCGTCCAGGACAACATGGACCTAGACTCAACACACTAGTGCGGAATTTCAGAATACGTAACGTATACCGGACCACCGCCCGCGCTTATTTTAAAAATCTGCGCGTCACGGGCATTTTCTTTGGCGAGATCTTTTCCGAATAAATCTCCCACGTAGAGAGATCGATTCTTCCCGGGAGCCGGCACGCGTAGCGAGAACAGGCCGTCGCGAGACCAAGCCACGAATGAAATCGCGCCGGGTGATTTAAGAGCTAGAATAGATATTCTCTTGTCCTTGCTTATCCAAATCCTCGCGTGCGTTACCACCGCAGTGCGTTTCATCAATTCTTTTACTGCCACGAAGGCGGGTTTTGGAGTGTCATCACTATTCAACAAACCAAAGTTACTTTCACGGCTTTGACCGTTCGCCGTATCATCCCTCAGTTCGTAGAGTGCTGTTAGATTGACGCCCGCAATCCAATCGGCCAGCAACCGTCTCACGACATAGACCGCCTGTGCATTTCTAGCACCTTGGGATCGTCCATCGCTCCAGCGACTAACAAATTGATAACCGAAAGACGGATATCCCCATTCCGAATCCCATAACTCCGGACGAGTTATTCCAGCTTCCTTCAGGCGGGTCCGCAGCAACGCATAGTCTGCCAAAACACTTTCGGGATCCGCCTGTCTATAAGGATGAACGCTAATCGCGTCAAACTTATTCAGATCTACTGCTTTCGAGAGTTGTGCGAGATATCCCCAATCTATAGTAGAGACTCCTCCGGAAGAAATTTTTGTTTCCGCGCGTATTTGTTCGACACTCTTCAATGTTTGCACTGCCAACTCGCCATATTCCTTTGCGTTCGGCGGTTGAAGCCAGCCCTCCCTGGTGTTCGGCTCGTTCCAAAGTTCAAAATTGACGTCGCTAGCGTGCAAATCCGCTATCGCCCGATTTACGTATTTTGAAAAAGCTTCTATTTCACGTGGACTAGTCGGAGCTGCCGGACTGAATTCCTGATGCTTATATCCGAGAATGAACAATGCGCCCATTTGACGGGCTTCCAATCTGCGAAGAAGATCGTTGAATTTTTCGAAATTAAAATTATCGCCATGTTGGACCGCCTCCCAAAACAAGTCTGTCCGAACAAACGAAAATCCAGCTTCCTGTGCCTTTGTTAATAACTGGTCATCTCCAATATCGTGCAAACAAACGCCGGTTGTTTTGCGTGACCGCACGAAGTCGTCAAGCGGCATGTCTGGGCCGGGCAACGACCCATTCCCGGCGTCATCGAGGCCTACTAGAACATCCTGCTCGGCAGCGCGTTGTATAGGCGAAAAGCAAAGCAGCATGGATGCGAGGCAACTAATTAATATTTTCATCTTAGCCACGAGTCCTCCGAATATCGCGATTCAATCCACGCACGACTGACATGACAGATATTCCGAGCGCAATTTGGCAGGGTACCGACTCGGGAAGATCCGTTGTAATTCCGCTTAAAATCAAAAAAAGTATCATGCTCGCTTCAGATTTGAGCAGGAACCGACACCGCAGCTCAATCTTGAAAAACGAAAAAATATAGAAGACCAATCCCACGATTCCACAGGTCGCCATAACGTAGAGAGCTATATTGTCAGCGTACTCTGTGTTGAAAGTGGTGCCCGCGCTGAAGTAGTCGGTCGCCGAGCCAAATCCTCCCAACCCTCGACCTAGCAATAGATCCGAATTTTTATAAAGACCAGTGAGGATGTCTGGCCATGTTGCTACGATCCGATCCAGCAAAGACGAATAAACACTATATGCCGTTGGTTGATTCGTAATGTAGTCAGCCGCTGCCACCGAAACCGCAGGGACAAAAAGTTGGAGGGCAAACGCTACCCTACGCACCCTTGACGCTACGGTATTACTCGCGAACGAATGGACAAACGTCACGATCAGCAGGGCCAAAATGGACGTCTTGTTGGTCGTCAGCGCTAGTGCTAGCGTAGCGGTTCCAAGATAAATCCATTTCATCATCCAGGAACGAGCGCGGCAAATTAGCCAGACAGCCAGTACTCCAAGGATAAGTCCGGTCGAAGCGCTTGTTCTGCCTAAACCGGCTAAACGAACCGAGTCTCCCGCATAGGACAGCTTGCTTGCCTCTACGGAATAGTTGCCGACGTCAAAGGCACTGTCTATCCAAGGAAGCTCGACAAAATAGTTTGCAACGACCCCAGTCACGGCCGCAAAAAATAGAATCGCAATTGTTCGACTTCTCTCGTAGGGAGGTTCGTATATCGCAAGATTTTTAGGCACTAGCAAAGCAAATACCAAAGGCAGCATAATCCACAGTTGAAATGCAATCGCCGGAATCGTCACCCCATTCACCACCCCAACGAATGCAGCCAACGCGAAGGCACACGCTATGAACAGTGCTACCACATCAAAACAAGTCAGCAGCGAAAAGAAAATGTATATCGCCATTAAAATCTTAGGCAAATAAACGAGCTGCCCCGCGCCAATATTGCCGAGGAAATATCTCGCTGCCCCCGCTGCAACCTCATTTAATAAGACGAAAAATAGAGTTGCCCGCCAGATCCGATCCGCCATCACTTGCCCCTCATTGACAACGTCATACGCATTTCGCTTCTACAGCAGCACAGGTTCATTCGCGCCTGCGCCTATCATTGAAAGCTCGCTCCTATAAATATTCATAATCTTTTTGTTCATATCGCTGGATCGAAAATTCTGATGGAACCATTTTTTGCAACTTGGCCTTAATGCCCGAAGGACGAGCCCATCCAATTTCTCAAAAAACTCGACGACCCGCTCATGATCCTCAAAATCGATCGTAAATCCCGATGTTCCTGGAATAACAATTTCCGTCAGCGCGCCTATCGAACTAGCAATAACCGGTGTACCAGCACGAAAAGATTCTAAGGCGACGAGCGGTAATCCCTCCCATCGGGACGGCATGACCACTGCGTCTGATGACCCAAAGTGCAAGCCCAACTTCTCACGCGGAATCCATCCCAACAACTGAACGTTCTTCGGAATTTCGAAATCCGCCGATTTTTTACTCGGTGCCCCAACAATCGTCAATTCAATATCGTTCCGGCGCACGGCACTCATCACTTTCAGAAGATTATCAACGCCCTTCTGACGATCCATCCTCCCGACGAACAATAGTTTTAATTTACCTTCCACCTTAATCTCGTCTTCTTCGCCCGACTGGCACTGTTCGTTGAGACCGGTTCTGATTACCGCCAGCCGCGTCGGGATAAATCTCTTTTTTGATACCAGGCCATACTCGTAGTTCGTTAAACAAATAATTTTACTGCACCACCGTTGAAGCAGCCGTTCGACGTTGAGATAGATAGCTCTCAACGGCTTCGCAGCATCCATTTCAAAACTCCAACCGTGCGGCTGATATATCACTACGCCCTTAAATCGAAGAATGCGAAGAAGAGGCCGACCAATAAATCCGGGAAACGTGCTATGGAGATGAACGACATCGGGACGCGTTGTGACTATCGCTGCTTTTAGAGCAAGGCAATAATCCTTCCAGTCTTTCAGTCGGTTGCGCGAGACGGGACGAAACTCTATTACCTCGTCCGATACAATCGATTTTATGTCAGTACGCCAACCTGCTGGGAGGAGAAAATTTACTTGCTCAACATCGGATTCAAATCTTTGAAAGGATGCGACCTCGTCCAAATAAGACGCAATGCCTCCTTTTATTGCTTCTGTCACATGCAATATTCGCATAACTGCAACGCCCCGATAGTTTACTGATCTGGTCTTACCAGCATCATCCGGAACAGGCAAAAATCTTATTCCGACGATCAGCTGGCTCGCATAGCTTTTTTATATTTTCTGCTCAAGCTACCAAGGCCGTGGAAAGCTTGCGCCGATTAATTCAATCTGCCGCGTATAAATTCAGAAAGTCTTAAAAAATCAAAGATCCGCGCCTATTTTAAATTCATTTAAATAGAATATTTCTAGCCATTTGTTTGGCCACTTCGTACGCATATTTCCGGTCTTCGAAAAGAATTGACATAAAATCCATGGGATTAATTGACTTACTTCCATAGAAAATGTAACTTGCGCTTAAGAATGCCTCCAATTTTTCTCCGTTATACTCTGGATGTTTTTTCAAGAAAATCCGGTGCGCAGCTCTTATTTTCTGTTGATTGTCCGAAATACGGTCTGGCGCTGAAACTGTGTCTACAAAGTATGAGTAATTATCTAGTCGTTTCGCCGATCCGAACTTCTTTATAAGTCGAATCCACATGTCATAGTCCTGCCACGCTGGCAGTAACTTGTCGAACGAGTCGATCTCAAGCATGCGCTCTCGAGTTGTAAATATCTGATTTCCTAGGCAATTTCTTTTCAGAATGTGGCGATGCGTGACTTCATCAATTTCAGAAATCCAATTAAAAAGGAAGTCTTCGCCCCGTCTTAGCGTCTGGTACCTATACCCGGTGAACAAGCATGAGTGAGAGGTCAAGAGATTTGCAACGGCAACGAATCTGCTGATGCGAGAACCCTCGAAAAAGTCGTCGTCATCCAGCCCAGTAACGTAAGTACCGGTAGAGATTTCGATCGCCTTGTTCCTTGCCTGACATGCGCCATTCGAGACGTCGTTCTTGTAATACTTAACTGATCTAGTCGAACCGCGTTGGTTATTAAGAAACGTTTCGACGAGTTCTTGAGTGCCATCGGTCGATCCATCGTCCACGATGACGATTTCGATATTCTCGTAATCCTGGTCGGCAACGGAACGCAGGGCTCGACGGAGTGTCTCCTTCCTATTTTTTGTAGGAATGTAGACCGATACTAGGGGACTCTTCTCCATCTTCACTCCGGCACTGCAGATTTCATTTGAGCGTTCGGCTGCCATTGTTTACTCCTGCGTACTTGCGTAACCGTAATACCCAGAGTAGTAGGCACCCGAGCCAATTCTTCGCTGCGGGACGTCCGTCATTAAGACTCCGCGAACCACCACACCGCTGTTGCGCAATCGCTTCGTGGTCTCTGCAATTTCCGGCAAAGGATGGCGAGCGTGCCGCAGTACCAACAATGTCGTTCCCGCATGCTTGCCAATCAAAGTTGAATCAGTGACCGCTAGGACCGGGGGAGTGTCAACTATGATCAGGTCGTACTTCGCAGAAAGCTCATCAAATAGTGCTCGGAATCGTTCGCTCATTAAAAGCTCTGCAGGATTTGGAGGCAGCTTCCCCTTGGGTAACAAATCTAGGCCCGGCAGTACATCGGGAACAATGGCCTTTGTTATGTCTAAGCCGCGAACCACGTCGGAAAGGCCTGGCTGGCGCGATGCACCGAAGTATTCGTGTGCGCTGCCTCGGCGCATGTCAGCGTCGATCAGCAAGACACGCTTTCCCCCGCTCGCAAGCACCGCGGCCAGATTGACCGACATAAAAGACTTACCCACCTCAGGACGAGGTCCTGTAAGGACGACAATGTTGTTCTTTGCATCCAGCAGACCAAACTCCAACGCCGTACGCAGACTCCGAATGCCTTCAATCGCGACATCTTCTGGAGAGCTTGTCGCCAGTACATACCGGCGGTTGCGTGCTTTTCTCGAAACGGATTGCAATCGTTGCTGCGCATCGCTATGGGGGATAACAGCGTAGACCGGCAGGCCGATCGCCTGTTCGATCTCTTCGCTGTATTCAACACCGCCAAACAGATTTTTCCTGAGAAATGCAGAAAACGTTCCCAGCACAAGACCGAGAATTGCTGCAAGAGCAACGTCCAGTTTTTTCTTTGGTTTAACGGGAAGCTCAGCCGTGACCGCGTAGTCCACGACGCGTACATTTCCGACCTGTCCTGCCTTAACGACTCTCAACTGCTGCGCGTTGTTGAGGAAGTTGGTATAAAGCTCCGTATCGACGCGGACGTCTCGCAGCAAGCGCAATGCGGCTTGTTCCGTGTCCGGTAGCATTGAAACGCGCTTGTTCAAACTACCCTGCTCCGACTCCATTGAAGCGATTTGTCCATCAAGTGCAACAATCGCCGGATGCGTTTCGGTGAAACGCTGAGCCATTTCTATGCGTTGTTGCCGCAAGTCCGCGAGCTTGGTTTTCCTTTCGACGATCTGCTGTAAGAGGATGTGGCTCTCTTCACTAAGATCTACGGTTCCATTCTTGTTTCGAAAGGCGTTGTACCTGTCTTCTGCCTGATCCAGCTCCTTTCGTAGTTGCGGAAGCTGCTGATCCAGAAATGTGAGCGTATGCGCTGCTTCGGTCTGCTTTCGATCGACGTTTTGCTGCACGTATGCGCGCGCAATGGCGTTCACAATGTCCGCAGTTCTTGCGCTGTCGTAACCGTCCAATGACACGCCAATTACACCGGATAACTTAGTTTTTTCGCTTATAACAAGGTCCGATTGCAGCCTGTCAATCGTAGCTAGCGTCGACTCACGTGTTATAACGAACTGAGTGCCTTCCCTCGCAACCAAGTTGTCCACTTCGATCTCCACGGCGCTGACCTGCCCGCCTCCACTAACTGGCTTTCCGACTGCTCCGTTGAGAACAGGGTCATCGTCGTGATTGAACAACGCGAATCGTCCGTTTTTTAGTGCTACCAAAGTGAACTTGTCACCATACTGCGCTCGAGGAACATCAAAGCGAACCACGTTGATCTGCTCGCCGCCGGTTGCGAAGCGGCTGAGGCCAAAGAGCGGAGGCGCCAATTCATCACCATTTGCATGACGAGCAAGAACAGCGCCTATCACTGGAAAATAGCGAGGAGTGACGCTGATATCGAGATGCAAATCCTTTACAGTTTGAGTAACCACAAGCCGCGACCTGATTAACTCCATTTCCCCGGCGGCGGTCTGCTTCGTATCAAAAATTGATGCAAGATTACCCAATGCGTCGTTAGCCGCATTGGCACTATCCTCTACTTGTATCATCGCGTCCGCGCGATACACTGGGCGGGCAATCAATGCATACACCCCACCAAGGATAACGCTGGCAATAGTAAACACCGCTATCATCTTCCAGTTTTCAAAGATGACCGTGAGATACTCTGAAAGATGCACCTCGGCATCGTTCGATGACTCTATAAGTCGATCATGGTTTAAGGTGGCCATATTTTTTATTTTCCCAATCTATCGATAGCTTGAATCCAGCGATCCGCGCCGTTCTCTATCTGTGCCAAAGCAGCTTGAAAAACGGTTTTTCCCTGACCAAACGGATCGATTACATCCGTTCGGTCATGTTCTCCCAAGCGGTATACCTTCCCTTTAGCGAACGGATAGGTAGCCTCTACCCGCTTCAGTTGGATCTGGTTCATAACGAGTACCAACTGCACAGAGCGTACGTGGCTAAGATTCAGACTTGCTGCTTTGTGGCCCCCGATATCGATGCCGCGCTCAGCTAGTAATTCGATAGCAATTGGATCGGCACCATGTCCAACTAATGCACCTAAGCCCGCAGACAAGATCGTCGCGTCGGGCAACCATTTCTTAAGAAGACCTTGTGCCATCGGGCTCCTACAGATATTGCCCTCGCACACCACGAGAATGCTATCGATCATTTCGTCACTATCGCCGCAGTAAGTCCAGCATTGATTGCCGGCATGAGAAGGCTGAGCACGCGGCTAAAGCGAACTAAGCCGTTGCCGTCCGCGTACACAATGTCCTTTGGTTGAAGCTCGAATTGATTAGCGAGAATCATTGCGACAGGCGAGCGAGCATCGAGGTGGTAGACCTCAGGTACGCCGCCATTTTGTGATCCCCGAATGACGTACAGTTGCGCAGCATCTGCGCTATTCGTATTCAAACTCCCCGCTTGAGACAAGGCATCGCTCAGGGTTAGTCTTCCGCTCTTCATTGGCACCGCCGTAACCGGCTTATTGACCTCGCCCATTACGAATGACCCGTTGTCGTCCCGAGAGACGACCCTTAGCAGATCGCCGTCTCTAAGTAGAATCTTCGCCACGTTTTCGCGACGATCCATCATTTTCGGAAGATCCAGTGTGTATGACACCCCTCTCCGAACCAAGATCATTCGACTTTGATCCGCCGCGGCTGTAAATCCGCCGGCACGACTGATAGCTTCGAGCAAAGTCATGGGAATGTCATTGATCGGCTGTGGTCCAGGAGTGTGCACTTCCCCGTCCACGTAAACTTGCTTTGATCGAAACGACGCAATCCGCACTGTTACCTGGGGTTTTACGAATACCTTCGATAAATGTTCTATCAAGCTATCCTGAGCTTCGTCCAATCGTATATTTGCAAGATGGATCCTGCCAACATAAGGAAATTGGACATCGCCATTACTGTCGATCACGAATCCTTGTGCTGGATCTGAGGGGCGGTTGTTGGCGGCCGTCTGCCCCCCCAACGCCGTGACCAATTCCGGGTGATCCCAAACCGTGATCTGAAGCACATCTCCCGGTCCAAGCCGGTAAGGCGCCGGAGAGCTGTCGAACAAAGTCTGCGTTTGGACGTCACTTACTTTGGCTGCATCAAGGCGCAGCTTGTTTATAAGTGCAAGGTTGATATCCGTCATTGGCACTGCCGCTTCGACACTTGCGTTCTCATCGCTGGCGCTGGCATTCTGCGCGGCAATACTGGGCGGCTTCTGCATGCGCATACCCGGTGCGACTGCACATGCCGACAGAAGCATGCAGGCGAGGACTGCCACTGTCATAAGCAAGGTGCCAGATCTGCCTTGATTCAGTGACAAAACACCTTTGATACGTGCCGCAGAAAAACTCATCATTACCTCGTGCCAGTTTTGATTTTTTTGAAATTCCCAACAACCATCTACGTAGTACAGTCAACCGACCGGCGACTATCTACTTCCAATCTTGTTGCCGTTCATGTCCACAATGGATCAATTTACTGCGCCTGGTCCAAAGCGACTTTACAAAAGGCCAAGTCGCAACTTCTGAAACGAAAGTAATTTTCCTCATAAACTATTTTTCACAACTTGCTCTCTAATAGGTTCGAGAACAATATCCATCAATTCTTCAAACTTCCCGAACGACCTCTTCAGCATTGCTAGTACTAACGCAACCCGCTAACTTCAGTGTTTTTAATTGCATTCTGTCGGTACACGTCGACGGGTGGCTGCCACCCGTCGAATGATCGTATCCACTCAGGATTCAGGCCGGATGACGCTACCTCGATTACTTCCCCGTCCCCCCCGTCCCACCCGTCGACCCGCCGCTTCCGCTCGAAATCGGAGCCGCTGCCCCAGCCGCCTGCGCAGCCGCAGCCAACGAAGCCGCCGGCTGTCCATTACTCGTAATCGCCCCAGCCTTCAGCAACGTATCGAGATCCGCATCCGCACCCGGCGCGCCGGGCGTAAACGAAACCGTCAGGAACGAAGAAGAGGAAAGCGTGATCCCATACGTGCTCTTGATCAGCGCCACAACCGCCGCCTCAGCATTCGCAATCACCGTGCTATTCGACAGCGCACTTTGAAACGACGCGTTCGAAGTGATCCCCGAGAGCAGCCCGCTAACAGTCGTGCCCAATTGCCCTGCGATGTAGTCCAACAGCAATTCCGTCAGCGGCGTCACGTTGAACGTACCCGCGCCGGCTGCAAACGAGTGAATCGTGATCGCGCCGCCGGTCGCCGTAATCGTGCAAGGACCGTCAAACGCGAACGTCGCCGAATACGCACCGTTGGAATTGGCCGTTGCGCTACCCGAGCCGTTCTTGCACGCCAGCGTGATACTGGCGTTGGCCAGTGCCGCACCAACTGCCGCCGTACCGCTCACCGTCCCAACTGGCGAGCCACCACTACTGGTTCCGCCACCGCATGCGACCAGCGCACTGGTTGCGAGAGCCATCGATCCGAATTGCAGCGCGCGCAGCGTGGCGCCGTTTAGAAGCTTCATCGCTTATCTCCAAAGAAAGTCATTCACAATTGACCGGCACCAACGCCCGTCCGTCGCTTACACCCTGCAAACCGCTTCCGCAGACGCCATGTGAAAGCGCGACGCCCGTCGATACAGCAGGCACGCTCACTTGCGGCTTCGGCTTTGTTCCGTCACTACCTGGTCGCCCGTAACGCAGATACGCATCGCGCATCCGGTAAAGCTGAGTCGAGAAGTACTCGCCGCTAAAGCGGCCCTGATTCAACAAGTACTGCTGCGTGCTATACGGGAAAGCCATGTTCTCCGCCGCATTGGCCGACAGGTAATTGGTCGATCCCACTCGCGTGCGGAAATCCAGCCCGAACTGTTCAGAGCCGTACACCTGGCTGATCCCTGGCTTCATGCCCTGACGCAACGTCAACGGGAAGCTGATTGCGGCACCCACAAACGTTCCCTGCCCGCTATGCTCGCCATGCACACTCACCGATACGTCGTCGAACCAGCGCGTCAGCGTCGCGACCGGACCCTTGTCTCCACCAACAAAGCGCGCCACGCCCGCTTCGATCCACAGCTTCCAGGACGGCTGCACCCAGCGGTAAGTCAGCTCGGCATTCTTCTCACTCGGCAGTTCGTCGTGACCCGGTTCATGGTGCAAATAGGCGAGCCGCAAACGAATCAGATCGGGGCGCCCCGGCACGAACACGGTTGTTTCGTTTTGCACACCAACGTACGAGTAATCGAACTTGCCGATCGATGCCACATTGAATACTTGCGGCATGACCCAGAAGCTTTGTGCCAATGCGACCGCATTCAGGCCGCCGCGCAGGCGGTAGTCACTAAACACGCGGCCTTCGTCCATGTTCTTTGTGTTGTAGAGCGGTGCGATATAACTCGCGTACAACTCCGCACCACGCCAAAGCGGCACGAACCCTTCAATGTTGGCGCCGAGCGAGATATCGAAGTTGCCGTACTCAGTGCCGTACAGGTAACTGACAACCGGCTCAATCTGAATACGCGTCAGTCCATGCGTGTGTTCATTGCCATGCCATGCGATCGAGTCCGCGTCGTATGTCGGGCGCGTGCGCATTGTCATTGAGGCGCTTGCAGCCGCCGGCGCACCGCCCTCAACGAACTGCTCAAATGCGTCGCGATCGACAATGACTTCGCCTAACGGTTCATTGGCTTTCTTGATGACCACGTGAATCTTGTCCGTGCCGTGCGGTGCATTTACGCTCGCCACACCGAGCACAATGCCGAGTGCGTCAGCTTCGTTCTGGTTGTAGCGATGGTTCTCGTACTCGACCACCAGATCGCGACCGCTCATCCCGACACGCACGCGCTCGAGGCCGGCCGCAAATAGTTGTGCAGCGATTTCGTCAAGCGCGGAGGTGTCCAGCGCCTCCGGAATCGCAGGCGACTGCGCTCCGGACGATTTGGCCGCCATCACATCACTCAACATCACCGACGCATACGACTGCAGCGGCGGTACATACGTAATCGGCGCCGCGGCCAACGCGTTGCCGTTACCCGTGGCAGTGCGCGTGTCCACCGGTTGCAGGCTGCCGAGACGGATCAGGCCGTCATCGTCGGCGTCCGCTGTCTGGGCTGCGGGCACTTGCGGTCCCTCGCACAATCCGTCGGCACAACGTGCACCGCTAAAGCGTTTGCCCAGCGGAATCTGAATGCCCACCGAGAAAGACGTGCGCGGCGACACACCATCCGTCGAGCGGATCGAACGCATGAACGTGCCGATCACGTTCGCATCAGCTAGCCAGCTAATCCGCGGAGACTGATAACGCACGCCTGCATAAGGCGTTTTCGAATCGTCTTCCGCGAGCAGAGACAAGCCTGTGTTCCACAGCGAGACTTGCGCGCCACCGAACAAACCATCGAGGCGATCGCCCTGGCCGTAACCCGCCGTCAATGTCATCGGTCCAAACGCTTGCGACACCACGCCGTATTTCGAACGGAAGAAATGCGTCTGGCCGCCAATGTCGGTCACACCGAATGCAATGCTCGGCTGATACTTGAAGAACTTCGGCACTTCGAACTTGACGTCGCCCATCAGATGACGGAACAGAAAGTGGTCGGCATTGCTGAATGGAGCCGGGACATTCGCCGGGTAATTGGCAAGTCCACCGGACAACTCCACATAAGGCAGCAAGCCCACTGCTCCCCAATACATCTGCGCGCCCGTCGCTTTCTTTCCGTAGCGCGGATCAATGTAGTTGTTGTACTGCGTCTCCACTGTCCCTTCGGGCAATGCAAACGCGTATGGAATCACCAAGCCGCCCGCTTGCCCGAGCGCATTGAGCGCGGGGTCGGCCGCTTGCGCTGAAGCGGAGAACGCTAAAGCTGAAGCTAGCGCCAGCGCTCTCGGCGCCGACCGGGGTTGTTGTCCGCGTAATTTCTTGGCCATGTGTTTTTTATTGTGTTCAGGTGTCAGTACGCGTTGCTATGAACCAGACCCTTCGCTATCGTCGCCGCAACAATCCGCATGTCGAGCCCAAACGACCAATTGCGCAGGTAATACAGATCGTGTTCGACGCGCCCTTGCATCTTCTCGATCTGGTCTGTCTCCCCTCTGAATCCGTTGACCTGCGCCCATCCGGTGATCCCCGGCTTGATCCGGTACCGGTGGATATAGCCGTTCACTACTTTCTGATAAAGCTCGTCATGTTCAATCGCATGAGGCCGGGGCCCCACTACCGACATATCGCCCCGCAGTACATTGAAGAACTGCGGCAACTCATCCAGGCTAGTCCGCCTGAGAAACGCACCCACTCGCGTAACACGCGGATCGCCGCGCGTGGCCTGCTTCACCTGACCCGCTTCTACGTCATGAGGACGCATCGAGCGGAACTTGTAGATCTTGAAGATGCGTCCATCCGCACCCTTGCGCTTCTGCGTGAAAAACACCGGTCCACGCGAAGAGAGCTTTACGGCAATTGCAATCGCGATCAGCAACGGAGCAATCGAAAGCAGCGCGCAGGCGGCGAACGCGCGATCGAAGATCTCTTTCTTCACCAAAGCGCGAGCCGGCACCGGCGACGCAACCAGGTTGATCGCGGGCATGCCGATCAGGTCGATCATGCCGCTGTCGAACAACGCCACACTGCGCATATCGGGCACGAAACGCACGTTGATGAGGTCGTCGCGAAACTCAGCCACAAAACGCGACAGCGTGCGTTCCTCGGAGAGTGGCAACGCAAGCCACAACTCCTGCACATCGTGTGTCCTCACGTAAGCGGCGAACTTGGTGATGTCGTCGTACACCGGCACACCTGAGCCTATCGTCCCCACCACCGGCCGCACATCAAAGGCCGCCACGGCACGAAATCCGCTCGTCGTCGAGCCTTCGATACTGCGCACGACCTGGTGGCAATGCGACCCACACCCCACAACCGCTACCCGGCGGAGATTCATCCCTGCGTGCCGAACGCGTGCAAGCACAGCGTGTACAACCAGACGCGACACAATCAGCGCGCCGCCCGTGATTGCCATCCAATAGGCAAACCAGAGACGCGAGATGAAATCCGTGCGATGCAGCGAGAACATCAGCACCAGACCACAGCTTTGAACCACGAGCCACGCCAGCGACACCTGACCGGCCATGCGCAGGCGTGCTCGCCCACGCCATGAACCGTAGACGCCGAATACGGGAAACAGAACCAGCGTAAAAGCTGCGGCAAACGCGACAAATGCGGTATCGATACGGCTCTGCGTGAGATCTTCAAATCGCACTTGCGACGCAGCCACCGCCCCAAGGACGACAAGCATCACATCGAGCAAGCGTGCGATCAGGCTTTGCAACCCCGGAATCGTTCTTCTTTGATGCGCAAAATTCGCCGTATCCATTCTTATCCCCGCGCTGGTCTCTCGCGCCAAACGTTCTTGTCGAGCTGCTGAACTTGTGTTCGCTCCAACAGCTCATGTCTCTCAGGCTTCAACCACCACGCTCTTCGCGATAACAACACCACCCCGGCACGCGAAGAAGCGCGCAATGCAATCAACTTTGAATTCACTCATCCAGCGCGAAACCAAACGTCTGGACGTTGCTAAACAACAATGGGGGATTCACTGCAAGCCGCTCGCACCCGTGCAACCTGGGTACTCAGGCAAAACGCCGCCACGATAAGATCCGAACAAAAGATCCCACCGCTTGTGCGCTGAGGAGACAGACCTGATAACCCCCGACCAGGCCAGCCGTTGACTCGAACTTCAAAACCACCTACTGCTTGTCTTGTCTGTGTTGTGCACCGCACTACCTATAAAGCAGCAAGCATGCCAATCGTCAGATTTCTTTCACAATTGATCTGGGGATATGGGGCAAACCCTTGTCATATATGCGTTTTCTCCTGACCTTGGGCCTCAGAAGGGCCGCAAAAAAGGCGCGAAATCGTGTTCGGTAACGCGCTCGTTACGTAACACCGCCCGTAACGGCCCCCATCAATCAGGTGGCGGAGGTGGCGAGTTGTACGACGCGGTAAAGGTATGAAGAATGGAGGAAGAAGACGTGCTTTTACGCGACCAGACAGATCGCGAGATGTGAGTTGAACCGCTCGTCTGTCGACCGATCGGAACAGTGCGCGTCGTACGAACGAGGAACCTCAACGGCCGTTTTAAACAATTCACCCCGCGCTTTTCGTCTTGGGCACATGGCTTGCTGAATCAGGACATCGATACTGCCTTCTCGCAAGCGCGCCTAAGTGCGTGCTGCATGGCTGTCGTGACCGGAAGGTCCTATCAACCCAAGCGGAGGTGATTAATATGTTGGGAACTATTCTTCTGATTGTGCTGATCCTTCTCCTCATCGGTGCGTTTCCGACGTGGCCGCATAGCCGTTCATGGGGTTATGCACCGACTGGCGGTATCGGCATCGTGGTGATCGTCGTGATCGTGCTGGTCGTCGCAGGCGTGATATAGCCGGCGTGAAGCACTCGGGTCAGCAGTTCAAAACCAGGTCGGCCGCCGGATATCGATGCAGTTCGCTGCATCGATATCCGGCGGCCGACGTCAGTTCAGGCATCACGTATGGGTGTTGTAGCCGTTCAGCAGTTGCTCGAACAGATCGGCGTCGCCCATTTGGCCGCCTTTGAGCATGATCTCCATGCCGTCGAGCTCTTTTCTATCGGCATGCAGGCGGCACACGGTAACGCCTGCCGATAGAGGCGAGAGATACGACAGCCCCCACGCATCGAGTGCGCGGACGGCAAAGCTCGATGTATCGCCGCCTGCAATTCCGATGCGTTGCAATCTCACCTTGCTGAGTACCGCTTTCAGCAGCGCGGCACACGCGTGGGCGAGTTGCGGCAACGCGCTGTGCGCAGCATCGTCTGCGTGCGCCGCGCGACGCGTCGTGAAAGCGAGCACGTTGCGGCCGTCGCGCAATGGCCCGGCGATTGCGGCGACACGCGTGGCCAGATAGTCCGACGCGGCGTCGCCGGTCATTTGCAGCGGGTCCAGTTCTACACGCAGATAGGAATGCGCGGCGGCGATCTGCACTTCAGTCAGAGGCGAAAGACTGCCGGCCAGCACGAACACCGGTCCGCGTGCACGAGCCAGCGAAGCGGGCGCAGCATTCACTTCTCCACGTTCACCCGCATCGTTGAGTGCACAGGCGTAGGCCTGCGCCACGCTGCTCGCCCCGACCGCCAGCAATGGCGCTCGTGCCGTGGCTTGACCTGCAATCAGACGACCAATCGCACGCAAATGCGAGTCGTCGAGCACGTCGAATAGCACGCCGTCAGGTTTCGATTCGAGTCTGTAGGCCAGTTCTGTTTGCAGCGCCGCGTCGCCAAGTGCATAGCAACGCCAGTCGATCG
This sequence comes from Paraburkholderia sediminicola, assembly GCF_046026855.1. Taxonomy (GTDB): domain Bacteria; phylum Pseudomonadota; class Gammaproteobacteria; order Burkholderiales; family Burkholderiaceae; genus Paraburkholderia; species Paraburkholderia sediminicola_A. The sequence goes on from NZ_JAQQET010000005.1 coordinate 281,514, forward strand.
ATTGCACATTTTCCAGCCCCTGACGTTGCAGATGGACCCGCAAGTCCGCTTCATTCATCGGTGTGACAGGGTGACGGCTCATGGTCGGATGACGGTCGATCCTGTAGATCGACTGTTGATGATCGTCCGCACCGGCCGCCGCGAACAGTTCGCCGAACACGCAATAGCGACGCAGATTCGGTTGACCGCCCACCACCGCAACCAATGGATTCGCACAGTACGCTCGCAACGTGCGAATGGCCACGCCGATGCTGCCGGTCTGCGGCGCGCTATCGAAAGTCGAGCACACTTTGTAGTGCATCACGCGCACGCCAAGCGCGGCGAACGCGGCGCCCACGCGCGCAAGCTCCGGTTGCTGCTCGTGCGGTGGCATGGTCCGCGCCGCGCCCGCGATGCCAACTGCGTCAAGCCGCCCCAGCATCGAAAGCCGAGCGGCATCCGGCGGGGCGAAGAACAACATGGTGCGCAAGCCGGCGCGGGCGAGATGAGCAAGCGTGTCGGTCGCGCCCGTAAAGTCGTCGCCGTAGAAGCCATAGGCGGGACCATCGCCGCTGATGTCACTCATTGCCGCTCGCCTCCCGTTCCGGTGTATCGCTCACGTACGGCTGCCGAAAAATTCCAACGCGCGCCGCAATTCCGGCATATGTTCGGCGTAAATCTCCAACGGCGTGCGCGCCTGCACCGCTTCCCATGCCTGTCGAACACTCGTGACGCCCGCCGCAGGACCGTCCGGATGCGCGAGAATGCCGCCGCCCGACATGAACAGCAAGTCGGTGGAACGCACGGCGTCGAACGTCGCTTGCACGGTGCCCGCCCATTGTCCTGACGAAAACGCAGGCAGCACGATATCGTCGCAACCCGGCGCGAGCGGCGTGGCGCAATCGCCCGCGGACTCGATCACTTCGGCATCGCTCTGCGCGAATTTGCCGGCGAGGCCGTGCACATGCATATGGTCGACACCCGTCAAACGCCAGAGCGTTTGATACGCCTGAAACGACATGCCAAGCGCCGGATCGCGCGACATCATGCCGTAGCCGTTGCGATGTGCGTGCAGCACGAGCGGCGTTGCGCGACGCAGTGTCTGGATCGCGGAAAAGCCGCACCAGTTGATGCTCGCCATCACGCAACTGCCGCCTTCCTGCTCGACGAGTTCAGCATGCCGGCGCATAGCGTCGAGGTCGTCGGTGATATTGAATGCGACCATCACCGGGCGGCCGCTGCGCTCGCGATAGTTGCGCACTTCCTTCATCACCGCGCGCACGCGCTCGGCGAGCGGAGCATGCGCTGGATTCGCGCACACCTCATCGTCCTTGATGAAATCGACGCCCGCTTCGCATAACTCGCGCACCAGTGCTGCTGTTTCTTCAGCACTCAGGCCGACGTTCGGTTTGATGATGGTGCCGATCATCGGCCTGCCGGCGACTTGCGTCAGCGCCCGTGTACCGGCTACGCCATGACGCGGCAATTCGAAGCGCGCACGATATGACGCCGGCAAGCGCAACGACAACAAGCGCATGCCGGTCACTTCGCCGAGGTCATACAGATTGCCAGCGACGGTCGCGGCAAGCGTCGGCAGATTCGCCTCGATGTTGGCCAGCGGAAACGACAGCGTGACACGCGCGCGCCGCCACGGCCCCGGCGTGCCCTGACGCGCAAGCCATGCACTCGGCAAACTGGGCTGCGCGGCGGACTCGAGTTCTTCGATCCGCACCGCGCTCGCGCGGCTGCGCGCGCGCAGTGCGTCAGACTCGTTGGCGACCCGCACAAAGGTGCCGCTCGACTGCTCGCCTGCCATCACATCGGCAACACGTGCAGGATCGAGCGGCGTCTCGATCAGATAGTCGGCTTCGAGGCAATTGTCGTTGACGCTCTGCTGTTGCAACGTTGCGTTCATAGCGCGCTCAGATCGGGAAACCGGCGCACTGGACCACGGCCGTCCCAATCACGCGAGGCCGCATAGATCATGTCGAACAGCTTGCCTTTTGGTCCGGCGATTTCCGACAACTCGATCACCGTGCCCGGATGATTTTCGGTGTCGAAGTAAACGAAGCGTCCGTTGCGCCCCACTTCGCCGCTCATCGCGACTTTGAAGCCCTGCTCCTGCAAACGCACGAGGTCTGCGTCGAATGAAGTCGTCCAATACGCGTTGTGCTGCAAACCAGTGTGGCCCGCAGCAAGAAAGTCGCGATACATGGACGGCGCATCGTTGCGTGTCTGGATCAGCTCGACCTGTAACGAGCCCGAATTCGCCAACGCCACCGAGTTATGCACGTCGTACGATTGCCCGCGATACGTGTAATTCTCGATCGGCACGCGTTCGTTGTAGAACCACGGACCCACGCCGAGCACACGGCTCCAGTAGTCCATTGCGGCCTCGATATCGCGGACCACATACCCCGCCTGACGGATCTCGCCAAAGAAACGACTCATAAAACTCTCCCGATGCTGCCAGTTTTTGAAAGACGAGCGACGCCCCGGCGCAGCGCGAACGCAGCACCCGAATGTCGAACCTGTTTAGAGACTTAAAAGAGACCTTAGAGAAAACCGATAGAAATCCAGGGAATCGCCGCGACCAGAATCAGACCGACGATCAAAGCACCCATGTAGCCGATGATCGGACGAATGCCCGCATCGGGATTGACCTTGCTGATTGCGCATGCCGAGTAGTAGCCCACCCCGAACGGCGGCGAGAACAGACCCACGCCCATCGACAGAATCACGACGATCGCGTAGTGCACTTCGTTGACGCCCGCGAGTCGCGCGATCGGAAACAGCAGTGGCCCGAACAGCACGATGGCGGGGATCCCTTCGAGCACACTGCCCAGCATCACGAATACGACGATCGACACCGCGAGAAAGCCATACGCGCCGCCGGGCATCGAACCCATCAATTGCGCGAGGTCCTGCGAGAAGCCGGATTGCGTCAGCGCCCACGCCATGGCCGTTGCGCAGCCGATAATGAACAGGATCGCGCCCGATAAGGTGGCCGCGTCCACCAGCATGCGGCCGAGGCGCTTCCATTCGAACCGCCGGTAGACAAGCAGCCCAATCACCATCGAATACGCGATGCCGATGGTCGACACTTCAGTCGCCGTCGCCACACCTTCAACCACCGCCATTCTGATTACGAACGGCAACGCCAGCGCGGGCAGCGACACGACGAACAGGCGCCCGATCTGCCGCTTGTTGAAACGCTGCGCGCCGCTCAGGTCCTCTTTGCGATAGCGCCACCACACCACCACGCAGAGAATCAACGCGAGCACGGCGCCCGGCAACATCCCCGCAGTGAAGAGCGCGGAAATCGACAACCCCGTCACTGAGCCGATCGTAATCAGCACGATGCTCGGTGGAATGGTTTCGCTTTGCGCGCCGGTGGTGGCAAGCAGCGCGACCAGATCGCCTTCAGAAGCGCCGCGTTTTTTCATTTCCGGGAACAGCACCGGTGCAATCGCCGCCATGTCCGCGACTTTCGAACCGGAGATGCCCGACACCAGATACATCGCGCCAATCAGCACGAACGACAAACCGCCGTGCAGGTGACCGACGAGGCTCGCAAGAAACTCGATCATTGCGCGCGCCATGCCGGTCATTTCAATCAGCAAGCCGAGAAACACGAACAGCGGCACAGCCAGCAATACCAGATGAGACATGCCCTCATCCACGCGGCCGACCACGACCTCGAGCGGCGTGAAGGTCGAGAGACCGAGATAGCCGAACGTGGCAAGCGCGAAAGAAAATCCGATGGGCACGCCCGAAAAAATGCCGATCGCGACCACGCCGACGAAGAAGATCACCAGGTTGACCTTGCCGAGCGTCTGGAACCACGGACCGCCGAACACAGCCACCACGCCTAATAGGGCAACCATCACGAGCACGATCAGCACGTCGCGCACGCGGCTCACCTGCGCGAGACGAATCAGCCCGACGATCAGCATGAGGGCGGCACCGATCGGCAACGCGAGCGCGCGCCATGCGTTGCTGATCTCAAGCGCAGGCGTAATGATCGCCGCCTCGCCGGACGCATAGTCGTACGCAGGTCCGATCAACAACGCGAGTAATGCAATCGATGCGGCAATCGCCAGCGTATCGACGAATGCGCGCCGCTCCGGCGAAAGGCGGCTAACGAAAGCCGTCATTCGCATATGTTCGCCGCGCCGCAACGCGAGCACGGCGCCAAGCATGGCGAGCCACAGGAACAGAATCCCGGCGAGTTCGTCCGACCACACCAGTGGCTGATGCAACGCATAACGCCAGATTACGCCCGCCAGCATCACGACGATCTCCACCGCCAGCAGCGCCGCCGCACAGACTTCGACGAGCGCAATCAGCCCGCGATCGAAGGTTCTCAGCCAGCGGCGCGGCAGGCTCGCCGCGTGCAACGCGACGGCCGCCTCGGCGGGATTCAATGCGTGATTCGACATGCGGATGCCTCCTCGCGGCCGCTCGCCGCGTTTCGTCTCTTGCTCACCGGTGTGCTGCACGGTCAGGGCCTACAACTCAGCATTCACGCTTCGCGCTTCACGATTCACGATCACGACTCACGCCTAAGCCAGCTTGCCGACCGATTGTTCGAGCAGGTCCCACGCCTGCGTACCGAACTTGCCCTTCCATTCGGCGTAAAAGCCCGCTTGACGCAGCGCCGCGCGGAACGTGTCCGGTGCCGGACGATTAATCGCCAAGCCTTTGCTTTGCAGATCCGCGACGGCAGCGTCGTTAAGCTTGCGAACGTCTTCGCGTTGCTTCAACGCGCTTTGATTGAAGGCGTCGCTAGCAATGCCCTGCAAGTCTTTCGGCAGACGTTGCCACGCGCGCGGGTTCAATACGAACCAGTAGCCGTCCCACATGTGGTTGGTCAACGAACAGAATTTCTGCACTTCGTAGAGCTTCGCGACCTGCACGATCGGCAGCGGGTTTTCCTGCGCATCGACAATATGCGTTTGCAGCGACGAATAGACTTCGCTGAACTGCAAGCTGGTCGGTGCGGCGCCGAGGCCCTTGAACATGTCGATGCTAAGCGGGCTTACCGGTACGCGTATCTTCAGCCCGCGCATGTTCTGCGCGCTGGTGATCGGGCCGTTGCTGGTGGTCGTCTGACGAAAGCCGTTGTCCCACATCTTTTCAAACGACTCGAGCCCGGCCTTCTGCATCGCCGCACGCACGTAGGCGCCGAGCTTGCCGTCCATCGCGCTCCACACCTGGTTGTAGTCGCTGAAGGCAAAACCAACCGCATTGATTGCCACCGATGGCGCGAGCGTCGACACCACCAGCGCCGACGGCGTGAACATCTCAATGCCGCCGCTGCGCACTTGCGCAAGCATGTCGGTATCGCCGCCGAGCTGGTTGTTAGGGAATATCCGGATCTCCATGCGCCCTTTCGACGCCTCTTTGATCTGATTGGCCGCTTCCTGCGAGCGCACGTTCAGCGGATGCGTGAGCGGCAGATTGTTGCCGTACTTGAACACGAACTCCGGGCCGGACGCCGCGCGCACGATCGCCGGAAAGCCCAGCGCGCTGGCAACCGGCACAGCGGCAGCGGCACGCAGCAACGTGCGTCTCGCGAGGTTGGTCATTTGGGTGTCTCCTTGCTTATAATTGATGTGACTTCGAATCCATCAAAAAACCTCATCACCTGCTGACACCGCCTTGATTTCCGGTCACTGCGTATCAGTCGTCATGTGATAGCTGCAAGACTAGGCGTCCGCGGCAATGGCTGTCAAACCGCGAACTTGATGGTTTTTGATGGACTTCCACTCTGCGAAGGACTGTTATGTCCGAACCGCTTCTCCTCACCGCTGCTGCACGCGCGCGCATTCCCGACATTGCGCGCGCCGCCGGCGTTTCGACCGCCACGGTGGATCGCGTACTCAATGGCCGCGAAGGCGTGCGCGCCGTCACTGCGCAACGTGTGCTTCAGGCGGCCGCGCAACTCGGCTATCTGCTGACGCCGGAAGCACCTGTCGCGTCGGCTTCAAGACCGATGCGCATCGCGTTTCTTCTGCCGGCCGGCACCAATCGCTATTTGCACATGCTCGGCGACTACATCGACTTCGCGCACGAGCAGTGGAACGCGTTGGACATGAAATGCCGCGTTCACTACGTCGAGAGTTTCAACCCGAAAGAACTCGCCGACCGTCTACTGCATTACGGACAACGTGCGGATGGCGTGGTGTTCATGGCGCTCGAGCATCCCGTCGTACGCGATGCCGTGAATACGCTGGCCGACCAGGACGTACCGGCAATTACGCTGATTTCCGATTTGTCGAATGCGCGGCGGCTGGCTTATGTGGGCATCGACAATCGCGCAGCAGGACGCACGGCAGCGTTGCTATTGGGGCGCTTCATGGGGCCACGGCCGAGAGGAAAGATCGCGATGCTGGCCGGCAGCCTCAACTATCGTGGGCATGAGGAACGTGAGATCGGTTTTCTGCATCTGATCGAATCGACGTTTCCTTCGGTCAAGGTGATTGGCCTTCGCGAAGGACACGACGACAGCGAGCGCAACTATGCGCAGACGCGCAAGCTGTTGGAACAGCATCCCGATCTCGCGGGGATTTACAACAGTGGTGGTGGTTCGGACGGCGTCGCTCGCGCGATTGTGGAAGCACGCTCCGATCAGAAGATCCTGTTTGTCGGGCACGGGTTGACGCCTGACACGCGGGCTCTGCTGATCGACGGAACGATGGATGCATTGATCACACAAACACCGCAGGCCATGGTGGGGAATTGCTTGCGGATCTTCCGCAACGTGCGTGAGAAGCGCGATGCGCTGAGTGACGTCAAACCCGTGCAGTTCAGTATTGTGCTGAGGGAAAATTTGCCATGATTAGCGGGGGTTTGGGCCGCTCCCGCAGGGCTGCGGTAGCACACGAATACCGTTAGGCACGCCGGATGCTGAGACACCATCGCATTCAAACTTCAATGTGAAAGGAGATCACATCATGCCCTACCTTCTCGGCTGGCTTCTTGGCGTTCCGTTGATCGTGCTGGTTATCCTATACCTCATTTTCCACTAATCATTTGCAACATAAGCAGTTCACCTGAATGTCATTCCGCGCGGCCCTGCCTGTCCCAGCGGCCGCGCGTTCCGAGATGCTCGCACCCTGGGTGCACCTTCCATTCGTCAATGCAAAGCGGCGCCTCGGTGCGCATGTCTTTTCACTTGCGCTGTACAAAACGGCGCGTAAGACTAGGCCCCCTAGCCCGCGCAAAATGCCATATCTGCACGCGTACGCACAGACTGCGTATGAGCAAGGAGGGATCCATGGCAAACAACGAATACACGCTGTCACATCAGGACGTGGTGAAGGCAGTGATCATTCATCAGAACATTCACGAGGGCTTCTGGACGCTGAACATCAACTTCAACGTCGCTGCCACCCATGGTCCACAGGTGCCCGATCCTTGTCTCGCCGTGACGATCAAGGGCATCGGCATCATGCGGGCTTCGTCTGCCGATCCACTCGCCACCGACGCGGCGCTTGTCAATCCGCCGGTGCCTGAACCTGCTGAAGGTGCGGTGCACATCGCGGCGGCCATCAACGGCACGCATGAAGGCGGTATGCAGTTCTGTCGTGACGTCTATCGCAATGTGGCGGTACAAAGCGCGGTCAGAGCGCCGAACAAACACAGCTAAAAGAGAAAAATGCGTCCATGCCCGGCGAGCGCGTCTTCAGGCGCTGGTAACGCCGGAATTCGCCCGCGTGCCGCCTTCTTGTGAAGAAGACAGCGAGACACCGGATGGCAGCTTGTGGCCGCGCGGAACCGCTGGCCCGGGGCCGGCGGCCCGGACGGTTGTCCCGGGCATGAATGCACCCTGAAAATATACCCAGGCGCAGGCTGGATAGGCTTCTTAAAGCAATCCATCCATTTGCCTAATACAGGATGATCTTCCGCTATAATGGCATTTATCAGAACAAGCTTCCGAGAATGCTATGACAACCCGAAATCGCCCACTGGACAACCAGGATCGGAAGATCCTGCGCGAGTTACAGAAGAACGCGCGCCTGAGCAATGCGGAGCTCGCCGAACTGGTCGGCATGTCGACCACTGCGTGCTGGAATCGCACGCGTCAGTTGGAGACCGAGGGGTATATCCGCGGCTACGTTGCGTTGCTCGATCAGCAGAAGCTCGGCTTCGCCGATGTCGTGCTGCTCGAGGTCACGCTCGACCGTCACGACGATGACGCCCTCGCCCGCTTCGGCGCCGAACTGGCAACCTTGACTGAAGTGCTGGAAGCGTACCTGGTGTCGGGCGATTACGACTATCTGGTGAAAGTGGCCGTCGACGGTACAGCCGGCTACGAGCGGTTTCTGCGCGAGAAGCTCTACAAGATTGCCGGCATCCGTCACAGCCGCTCGATGTTCGCGCTGCGGTGTATGAAGAGTATTCCGTCGGTGCAGATTTAGGGCTCAGACTCCGCGTAACGGTTTCTGGCACGCCGCCAGCACCGCGCCGGCCGCCAGCAGCAACGCGGAATACACCAGCCCACGTGCGAGACCGGCGCCATCCGAGACCCAGCCAATCACCATCGGCCCGACGATCTGTCCGAACGCGAACACGATCGTGAATGCGCTGATGCCCTTGGCCCAGTGACTCACCGGCAAATTGTGGCGCACGAAGGCCGTGGTTGACGCGACGGCCGAGAGAAACGTCGCGCCGAACAGCACGCCGGAGACGAACGCCACCCACGGTTGCGTGAACAACGCGGGCAACAGCGTCGCCACCGCGAGCAAGCCGTTGAGTATCGCGAGCGCGTGACCGCCACGCATGCGGTCGAGCAAACCAGACCACAAGCGCGCCGAAACCACCGTCGCCACGCCAAGCAACAGGTAGAACCCTGTCACCACCACCGCGCTCATGCCCGCGTTGCGCAGCAGCGCGACGATGAACGTCATGTAGCCGATATAGCCGACACCGAACAACGCATAGCCTGCCAGTGCGGGGCTGAAACGCGGCCAACGTGGCGCATCGGCAGCATCGGAAGCTTGTGCGGTCGAAGACCCGCTCGCGTGCACGCGTTCGATTTTCCTCGCGGCGCCGATAGCGATCGCGGCGAACACGGCGCACGCAACGGCCAGCGCGAACCACGCAAATTGCCAGCCATGTGCGACGTTGAGAATCGTCAGCGGCACCAGCACCGACGAAGCGACGATGCCCCATCCGGTCCCGCCGTAATACAAGCCGAGAACCAGTCCCGCGTCATGCGGTCTCGCGGATGCAAGCCGCGCCGCCAGCACGCCGCCGCTGATGAAGACCGCCGCGCTGCTCACACCGGTGATCACGCGCAACGCGAGTAGCGAATGCGTGTCGGCAAGCAGACCGCTGATCGCCATCAGAAGCGCCGTGGCCACGCAACCGGCGCCGAACAACGTACCGTCCGACCAGCGGCGCGCGAGCCGCGGAAACGCGAGCGCGCCCAGCAAATAGCCAAGCGCATTGGCGGTATTCATCGCGCCGGCTTGAGCGAAGCTCCAGCCGAGATCGAGTTTCATCGACGGCAACAGCAACGCGTACGCGAAGCGGGCAAGGCCCAGCGCGATCGCGCTGCCTAACGACAGGCCGGTGGCCAGCATTAAGGTGGGCAGGCGCTGCGCCGCTTCGGCGGAGGTGGAATTGGCGTTCGATGCGGCGTCGAGAGATTTTGTCGGCATTGGCTCGCGTGGGTAGACAAGGATGCGGCAGGCTGGCTGCGGCATTTCACCATCATATCTGGGGGCGCCCGCTGTGGCTGACCGTTAGTTGCGGATCAGACGCCCGAGGCTGGGCTACAACGCCCTCTGTCCGCTCGCAGCCCCTGCCAACCCGCGCTGCAACGCTCTGTCCAATTCATTTTCTAAATGCGAATGATTTGCATTTACCGACAAATTGCCTCATCATGAAGTCCATACCATCAGCCGAACACCGAAATCATGATCACGCTAGACATCAGCCGCCTTGAAACCGAAAGCGAACATATAGCCGCCGCGGCGCCGCACGCCGCCCCTCGATCCAAGGCGCCGGCCGCGTTTGAAGTATTGCTGTCGCGCCAGTCCCAATGGCCGCTCACCGAACCGGGTCCGGCCGACGCCGAGCTCGATCTGATCATCGACGCTGCCTTGCGCGCGCCCGATCACGGCGATCTGCGGCCGTGGCGCTTCGTCACGATCCGCGGCGACGCACGCGGCCACCTCGGCGACGTGCTGGTCGACATCGCTTGCGCCCGTTCGCCCGGCGAGCCGCGCTCCGCGCATGCGCATCGGCGGCAGAAGGCTTACGCCGCGCCACTCGTGATCGCGCTCGGGGCAGCGCTCTCGCCTCATTCAAAAGTACCGGAGATCGAGCAGTTGCTGTCGGTCGGCGCGGCCACGATGAACATGCTGAACGCGATCCACGCGCTGGGCTATGGCGGTTTCTGGTCCACGGGAGCGGACAGCTATGAAGCGCAACTGCACGACGCATTGGGCTTCGGGCCAAACGAGCAATTGCTTGGCTTTCTCTTTGTCGGGACGCCGAAAAACCCCGGGCAAGAAACGGCGCGACCGCCACGTAGCGAACATGTGCGCGAATGGCTGCCGCCGCAGCCGGCCAAAACTTGAAGCAGGCACCGACGCGAACGCCGCGTCACCCCCTACCCGTCGCACGCGACATGCGCTGGCCTGCGACGCGGCCCTCATCCGATCAGGCCGGCGCGACTCATTGGACTGTGTCCATTCAGGAGCATCGATGAACTTCCGCTCTCAATACAGCAGCCGTCCCGAACTGGTCGACGATCACGTCACGGATACCCACGACGCGCCCGACCGCACAGTGCTCAGCGCCGTGCGCACCTGGCTGCGGCCGGCTTGTGAAACGGCGCGCGGCGGCGTGCACTGGCGCGACATCCTGAGCGGCGTGGGCTTGCGGCAGGACGGCATCGAACATTTCGATCTGCTGATGCGTTCGCTGATGCACGTGTCTTATCGTCCGCTCGACATGCGATGCCGCTGCGCCAGCGATCTCGGCAAAGACGAAGCCGTGATCCTGCAAACCATTGCACTGCTGCAAAAAACGCACAGCGGCGCCGCGTTGCGGATGCTGAACGAATGGCTGCCGGCGCCGGCTGTCAGCGGTGTGTTGAAGTTGATCCGCTGGTTCGCCATCGATCTGCTCGACGCCGGTGTCGAACTCGACGTGCAAGCACGGCGCGTCACCTATATGCATTGAGGACCGACCGTATGCCGTTGGAACTCGCTTATCTAGCGCCGTCGCGTGTGCGTGACAGTGTCGACTCGCAGGCGGCGAATAACGCAAACGCCTCGCAAGCCGATCAAGCTGCTCGAATTGCGCCCGCTATCGTCAGCGCGGTCACGCCGAAATTTGTCTCGCGCCCATTGACGCGCCACTATCCGCGCAGCGCCGCCGCGCCACGCGCGGGTGAGTTGCATCTGTGGCGGTTCCGTTGCGAATGGCTACCGGTGCCGGTGCAGGAAGGCGAGACGTGGCTGTCGAAAGTCGAGCGCGAACGCGCACGGCTGCATCCGAACTCGGCGTTACGCAAACGCTTTATCAGCGCGCGCGTGGTGACGCGCTGGATCGTTGCGAATCTGTTCGACTGCGAGCCGCGTACCGTCGATTTGCAGGACGACGGTAACGAAAAACTGCACGCGCGTCATCCGCACGACGGTCGGGGTATCACGATCGATATCGCGTACGGCGGTATCTGGATCGTAATCGGCATTGCGCCGGCAACGCTCGGTCTCAGCGTCGTCGTGCCTCCCCCGATCGCCACTCCGGGTGACACACCGGAAGACTCACGCCAACGCGCGCGCTACGGCAGCTTGTGCAATGCGTTGCGCTATGCGCCGGTCGATATCGATCTGGATATGTTGTCGTGCGATGCCGCAGCCTGCGCGTTCGATCTCGCGGAGCATGGTTGCTGGCATGTGCTCGATCTGCCGATGTCGGGCAAGATTCGTGCGGCGGTTGCACTCGCGCAGCCGGTTACGCACGTGTATGCGTTTGGGTGGCCGAAGGCTTGTGTGTTTGGTGAATCAGGCGCGTAGGGTGGTGTGCCGCAGGCTGCGTGTGCTGCGTGTGCTGCGTGTGCTGCGTGTGCTGCGTGTGCATGATTGCGCGAAAGGAAGGTACGTGTTCTAACGCGCGAACGTTTTCGTCGACCATGCCACGCATGCGGAATAGCCAGCCGGCGCCGCGATCCATTGCGCAGCAACATCATTCATGTCTTCTGGAATCTGGTTGCGCAGCGTCACCTCGGCGCCGTCTCGCGGCAGCACCGTCAGATGCTGCAAGCCACGCGTGATGCCCACACCCGTCGTCTTGACTAGCGCTTCTTTGGCGACCCATGCGTCGTAGAACGCGGCGAGTTGCTGATCAACCTCAAGGCGCTCAATCCACGCTGCTTCGCTTGCATCGAGCGTCAATGCCGCAATCGAATGCCAATCGAACTTGTCGCTCTGATGTTCGATATCGACCCCGACGCGCCGCTTAGGCGACATGGCGATGAGCCCATGTGTGCCCGCATGCGATACGTTGAAATCGAGCGCGCTGGAATCGGTGAGGTGAGGCCGGTGGTTTGCGTCGCTCGTGAATCGGACGGCGTGTGCCGCAATGCCGAGATGCCGCGCGAGTTGTTCACGTAGTGCCACGCGCACGGTCACGAAACGAAGCGCGTCTTCGTGGCGGCGAAAGTTGCCGGCTCTCGTGCGCTCTTCATCGCTGAGTGACGCGAAGGCAGCGTTGTCCCGCGACGTATCGAAAGCGAAATCGACTCGCCACAAGGAAACGTCGGACGGGCCCGCATGCGGTAATGGAACGGGTTCGATCGAATACATCGTGAAGGTTCGGACGTTAGACGCGCGGTCGCAAAAGGATAGACACGACTCTACCCGATCCGGCGTTCGAGTCTGTTCGATCTTTAGATGCGTGTCGCTTTCTTCGGCACGCCGAACGGCACCGTAGCACGTAGAACTGCGTGAGCTTCGACACCGGCATCATGGCGATATGCGATGCTCCACAGCAGCATGCTCCGTGCGTCGTGACCCGTGTTCAGGCGGCCAGCGGATGCGCCCGTGCGCCCTGCCCCGCAGCATCGGTCACGCCTTCGCGTGCGTGCCGCATCGCTTCGAGCAGCGTCGCGTAATCGCCGATATGGTTGGCCAGCAACAGGATCAGTTGCGCATTGGCCGACTGACTCTGCGCGTCGTCCAGATCGCGATGCATGTCGATCAGCGCCTCGTAGAAATCGTCGGGGCGGGCGAGGTTGGGTTGCGTGTTCAATGCCATGACTGTCTCCTGCTTTTTCTTTTGCCGATGTGCTGCGTTTGCCGCCTAGGCTGTGTTCGCTGTGTTTTCTGCGTGCACCGGATAGGCCAAAAACTTCAGGCCGTACCTTCAACGCACAACGCTCGCTTCAAGGCACTGTCCACAAAGCTCACGTCGAGTTGCCGCCTACGCGCGCAGACATGCTGGTCCGGGCGAATCAGATAGAACGTACCGGGTTTGGCGTCGTAACGAGCGGCCGCAAGACCGTCGACGTCGTGCACCACATTCGCACCCGAAGCCACTGCGACCTGCGCATCGCCACTCGTCACCACAACGAGTTTCAGCGGAATCGGACCGCTGCGTAACGTATCCAGCGCAGCTTGCATCGCCTGATCGATTCCCTGCGAGCCGCAGAACAACACGCCCGTGAATTGCTGACCAAGCTGCTGTAAAAGCCATGCCGCTTGCCCGGCTGCATGAACCGGCGCATCGACGCACGATGCGCCCGGCACCATCAGACCTTCGAAACTGTCGCTGTCCGATGTATTCAGCGGGGAATCATGCAACACCGCCGGCACCGACAAGCGGCCGCTATTCGTCAACTGCCGCGCGAACGGATGCTGGCGTGAGAGCTTCAGCACGGCGTCGCGGAACACGCGGCTAATCGGGCTCTTCGGCGTGATGAAATCGGTCGAACGGGTGGAGTTGCGGATGTTTTCGTCAGCAGCGAATTCGCGCTCGCTTGCATACGTGTCGAGCAAGGCGTCGGAGGCTTTGCCTTCGAGCACCATTGCCAGTTTCCATGCGAGGTTTTCCGCGTCCTGCACGCCACTATTCGCGCCGCGCGCACCGAACGGCGACACGCCGTGCGCGGAATCGCCCGCGAACAACACGTTGCCGTGCCGGAAACGATCCATGCGTAAACACGAAAACGTATAGACGCTGACCCATTCCAGCTCAAACTTCGCGTCCGGTCCGAGCAACGCACGCACGCGCGGAATCACCCGCTCCGGCGTTTTTTCGAGCACCGGGTCCGCGTCCCAGCCCAACTGGAAATCGATCCGCCACACGTTATCCGGCTGACGATGCAACAGCACCGACTGATTCGGATGAAACGGCGGATCGAACCAGAACCAGCGCTCGGTCGGAAACTCCGCTTCCATCTTCACGTCGGCGATCAGGAAGCGGTCTTTGAACGTGACGCCGTGGCTGTCGAGTCCCATCAGATTGCGCATCGGACTGCGCGAGCCGTCGGCGGCCACCACATAGCGACCACACAGCGCGTACTGACCGTCAGGCGTATCGACGGTCAGCGTCACGCCAGCTTGAGCAGTGCCAGGCGTGCCGCTCTGCTGAACACCGACCACCTTGCTCTTCCAGCGGATCTCGAGATTCGACATTTCCTGCGCACGTTCGAGCAGAAAGCCTTCGACGTAGTACTGCTGCAGGTTGATGAACGCGGGCCGGTTGTGGCCCGCTTCCGGCTGCAGATTGAACGTGTACACCAGTTCATCTTTCAGGAACACCTTGCCGACATTCCAGCTAATGCCCTTGTCTACCATGCGTTGCCCGCAGCCGAGCCGGTCGAAAATATCGAGCGAGCGCTTCGAGAAGCAAATCGCCCGCGAACCGGTGGACAACGAACAATCGTCGTCCACCAGGACGACCGGCACGCCCTGCTGCGCGATATCGATCGCGGTAGCGAGGCCCACGGGCCCCGCGCCGACCACGATCACGGGATAGGCCGCCTGATCCGCACCGCTTTGCCTGCTTTGTTCGCGGCAAGGCTGATAGTCGAACGACAGCGTCTGGTAGTTGATGCTCATCTTGTGTCTCCGTCCTTCTCTGCTCTGCTTGACGCTTTCCAGCGTTCCTATGCTGTTATCAATCAGGCTTGCAAAGCGGCCCACATGTCCTTATCGCGCTGCGCGGTCCAGATGCGCGGATGCGTAATGCCGCTCGCTTCGTCGAAGGCACGTGAAACGTCGAACGGCAGGCAGTGCTCATAGATGAACACGTGGCCGAACTTCGGGTCCATGGCCTTGCGCGTGTGCGCCATGGCGGCCTTCAGGTCGAGCTTCTGTTCGACAGCTTCTCGGCCTTGTTGCAGCAGCGTGGTGACGAAGTCTTTCGTGTAATCGAGGCCCTTGTTGACGTCTTCCGGCGTAGTCAATGCAGGACCGCGGCCCGGCACCAGCTTCTCGGCCTTCAACGCGCGCAGCGCTTCAAGCGTGGCCGGCCATTGTTCAAGCTGTGCATCGCCGCAGTAACAGGCTGCGTCGTATTCGACCAGGTCGCCGGAGAACAACACCTTCTGCGACGGCAGCCACACCACCGTATCGCCCTTCGTATGACCGGCGCCCAGGTGCGCGATACGCACTTCGAGCTTGCCGAGGAACAACGTCATTTCTTTTTCGAACACGAGCGTGGGCCACGTCAGGCCCGGCACCGTTTCGACACCGGCGAAGAGACGCGGAAAGCGTTCGATTTCGGACTTCATGTCCGCTTCGCCACGCTCGACGATCATCTCGTACGTGCCGCGGCTCGCGATCACCTGTTGCGCGCCTTCTTCGAAATATGCCGACGCGCCGAGCACGCGCACCGCGTGGTAATGCGACAGCACGACGTATTTAATCGGCTTGTCGGTCACGCTGCGAATCTTCGCGATGAGGTCTTGCGCCATGGCCGGCGTGGCGGTGGTGTCGACGATCAGCACGCCGTCGTCGCCAATGATCACGCCCGAGTTCGGATCGCCTTCAGCGGTGTATGCGTAGGCGTTCTCGGACAACTTGGTCCACGTGACTTTCTTGACTTCCAGGTCGGCCTGGGATGCGAATGCCTTTGCCATGCTTGTCTCCCTCAAAAGTTGAATGTGAGGCGAGACGCCGGCTGCGCGTTCAGATGCGCTGGCTGACTGTATTGGAGGTTGTCTCGCCCCGTTTTGACTCTGTGACTGCACCGGTATGTCGGGGTGAATGCATCTTATGGCCGGGTCAGTTTATTTGTCAATAGCGAAATGTATCGCTATACACAAATTTCTGAGCGTCTAAGATGAGGACAGAGAGGTGCGGGCTTTCGCCCGGGCTTCGGCTAACATGGACCCTTTTTACGGACGAGCGCAGGTGTGAGCAAAGCAGCGAAACCGGCCACCGGCAAAGGCGCGGGCGGCAGCGAGACAGTGGATGGCAGCAAGACACAGCGCGGGATTCAGAGCGTTGAAGTGGGCGGCCGCGTGTTGCTGGCGCTGGCGCAGGCGCGCAGCCCGCTCGCCTTGTCCGATCTCGCCAGCGCCGCGCAGATCGCGCCGGGGCAAGCGCATGCTTATCTGGTGAGCCTGAGCCGCTTAGGTCTGATCAAACGGGACGAACTGTCAGGCCGTTATGAACCCGGGCCGCTGTCGTTGCGGCTTGGGTTGATGCACCTGGAGAACCAGCCGGCGTTTCGCGCCGCCGTGCCGCGGGTGGCGGCGTTGGCCGAGGCGATCGGATTCAGCGTCGCGATCTGCATTGCCGGGCCGCAAGGACCGACCATCGTCCGCTATGAGCATGCCGGCTTTCCGCTGCATGTGAATCTGCATGTGGGGACGGTGATGTCGCTGCCGGCTACGTCGACGGGTCGCGTGTTTTGCGCTTTTCTGCCACGCGACGCGGTGGAGGGAATGTGGGCGAATCAGTCGGGCGCGGCGAGTAGCGCGATGACACCGCCCGACGAAAGCGCCGCGTTCGAAGCAGCTTTAGATGCAATCCGCGTGCACAGGTTGGAATGCAGCGTGGATGCGCCGAGCCCAGGCATCAGCAGTTTAAGCGCGCCGGTGCTCAACGCCGACGGCCACTTGTGTCTCGCGCTGACCGTGATCGGCTCGACTGGCGCGATCGACGTCGCCGCCGATGGCCCGACGGCGCGCGCGCTGCTTGCTGCGGCTCATGACATCAGCGCCGAACTTGCGGCAACGCCTTCCCTGTTAGCGTCTTCTGCATCGTGACCGACTCTCTCGACACCTCTTACTCCGCCTCCGGCGCTTCCGCTGCTTCCGCCGATGCGAAGCCGCAGCGCGGCATCCAGTCGCTCGATAGCACCGGCGAGTTGCTTGGCGCGCTGGTTGCGGCCGCGCGGCCATTAAGCTTGCGCGACCTTGCAGCGGCTGCGGGCATGCCGCCGGCCAAAGCGTTTCCGCATCTGGTGAGTCTGCTCAAAATTGGACTGCTCAATCGGGACGCTTCGGGTTGTTTCGAGGCCGGGCCTTTGGCGCTTGAGCTTGGGTTGATCGGCTTGCAGCGTTTATCGCCGACGCGTGAGGCAGAGCCGGAAGTGGTCGAACTGGCAGCATCGACGGGGATGAGTGTCGCGATGGCGGTGCTCGGGCCGCTCGGGCCAACCGTCGTGCGTCTGGAGGAATCGGCGCGGCCGCTGCATGTGAGCTTGCGGGTCGGCACGGTGATGTCGCTGGTGAATACGGCGATCGGGCGGGTGTTTGCCGCATATGTCGCGGACGATGTGCGTCATGGTCTGCTGGTGCAGGATCATTTGCGGCTAGCAGGGGCTCCGGCGGGGGAGACAAAAGCCTACGCACAACGGCTCACGCAAATCCGTGCGGACGGCATCGATACTGCATTAAGCCGGCCCGTGCCGGGCATCGACACCTTGGCCGCGCCGGTGCTGGACCATACCGGCAGCATCTGCCTCGTGCTCGCGCTGATGGGTCCGAGCGGGAGCTTCGATAGCGAGCTCACGGGCGGCCCTGCGCAAACTTTGCGCGCGGCAACCCTGAGGTTGTCGCGGCGGTTTGGGTGGATGGCGGCGACGCCTTGAAGTCGCGCTGTAACTATTCGATTGACTCGGCCCCAAGGGCCAACTCCATGATGTGCGTGGTCAGCAAACGAAGAGGTGACTCATGCGTTGTTCCACCCCATTTTTGAGTGCTTCCGAAGCGGCGAGACGGCTCGGCGTCTCCGCCAAAGCCCTGCGACTCTACGAGCAGCGAGGCCTGGTGACGCCGGCACGCACGGTCTCCGGCTATCGCACCTATGGTCCCGACGAGATGAATCGTGCAGCGGAGATTGTTGCCCTGCGCGCGCTTGGCCTCAGCCTCGCCCAGGTGGCACAGGTGCTGAAAGGCGACCCTCAGAGTCTGGAGCCCGCCTTGGCTGCCCACGAGGCGACGCTTGAAGCAGGCATTCGCCAGCTCGTGGATACGATAGCCAAGGTCAAGGGGCTCCGGGCTGATCTTGCTCGAGGTCAGGCGCCTGCAGACGGAGAATTGGCACGCCTGGTCAACCCTTCCGCCGGACTCAGCACGGCCTTCGATCTTCCCTGGCCTTGGGGCGGCGAACGATTCGAACTTCGTGAAATCCGACCGCTGAACTACATCATCGGTCCTTTGGGAAGCGGCAAGACACGGCTGGCAAAATGCCTGGCCGAGAATCTACCGAATGCCGCATTTCTAGGCCTCGAACGGGCGCACGAGGGACGTGCCGAGACTCTCGCCCGCCTGGAAACGGATGCGGCGCTCAGATCACGCGTTGATCAGACTCTGGCGTGGCTCATCGATGAAGGCGCAGCAGAATCGGAAGCCCTCACCGCCCTGCTCGTTGGCCTGGAATCCGAAGGGTCGGCCGTCGTCGTGGACATGGTGGAGCAAGACCTGGATCAGGCCACGCAGGAAGCGTTGATCATCCATCTTCGCCAACGCGCCAGGCTTGGTGCTCGCCCCTTGTTTCTGATGACGCGCTCTTCAGCAATTCTGGATCTGGCTGCAACCGGCCCCGATGAATCCATTATTTTGTGCCCGGCCAATCACAGCCCGCCCACTCTAGTCGCCCCCTATCCAGGTACGCCGGGATACGAGGCCGTTGCGACCTGCTTAGCCTCGCCGGAAGTTCGAGCACGGACGGCGGGCATGATCGCCTGGCGTCCTCAAGCAGCGTGACTGTTCACACGTTCGTCGCTGGGTTCCTGAAGCGGACCATCAGGCGTGGTCAATCCCCCGCCGCCTCCGGCTCATGCGACGACAACCGTGCCTTCGCATTCCGCATTTTTTCAAGTGTATTGGGCCGTGCCTTCAACGCGACGCCGATAGCCAGCGCGTCCATGATGCACAAATGCACGAGCCGCGACACGCCTGGCGTATTCGGATCGATCGGACTCGGCACGCGCAACAGCAGCGGAATATCGACCAGCCACGCCAGGCGCGAGCCGACATTCGTCAGCGCAATCGTAGTTGCGCCACGCTCCTTGGCGATCTGAATGCTTTCGTTCACTTCGACGCTGCGGCCCGAATGCGAAATCGCAAACGCCACATCACCTGGCTCCATGAGGCCCGCGTAAAGCCGTTGCAAATGACCATCGGTAAACGCAGTAGCCGCTATATCCAGCCGCAAAAACCTTAAAGCCGCATCTTGCGCAACAAGTCCTGACCCCGACCCAACGCCAAAGAAGAAAACCCGCCCCGCGCTCGACAACGCCGCAATCGCACTCTCAAACACCGCCGGGTCCAACGCACCACACGCATGCGTAATCCCATCAACAGCGGCTTCACCGACCTTGTCCATCAACGTCTGAACGTCGTCATCACGCGAAACCGCCGTCGATGCATACGGCACCCCACCCGCCACGCTCTGCGCCAATTGCATCTTGAAGTCGCGCAGACCGTGTGCACCGATCGCGCGACAGAAGCGCGTGACCGAAGGCTCGGACACGTCCGCGCGCTGCGCGAGTTCCGTGATGCTCGCGCGCATCGCAAAGTCGACGTCGCTCAGCACCATCTCGGCAACTTTGCGCTCGGCGGGCCGCAAATTGGCCAGCGCGCCGCGGATGTGGGGGATCAAGTTCGGTGCGGACACCCGGTGTTCCTTAAGGGTTAGATGAATCCGCGTCGCGTCGCAGCTTCAGTTGGCTTGAATCAGCCTGGATCAGCCTCAAGCGCGGCAACACGCGGTTCAGACCAGTCTGCGTCCACTCTCCGTATCGAACAGATGAATATGCTCAGCCGGCAGACGCAGCGTTACGCGCTGACCGGGCTCGACTTTCGAGCGCTGGCGAGTCGTCACGCACCACGTGCTGCCGCCTATTTTCCCGTACAAATGAGTCTCGGCGCCAGTCGGCTCGACCACTTCGACTTCTATGGTGGCGTCCGGCTTGTCAGCCATTGTTTCAATGTGCTCGGGACGTACGCCGAGCGTGACCTTGGCGCCGACAACGGCGGAAGCGGGTGTACCCTCCAGCACGATCTCGCCACCGTCAGTGAGTTTCAACGCGAAGCCCTGTCCATCCGCGCGATTCGTCAACACGCCTTCAGCAAAATTCATCGACGGCGAACCGAGGAAGCTCGCGACGAACAGATTCGCGGGACGGTCGTACAGGTCGAGCGGACGGCCCACCTGCTCGATCCGCCCCGCGTTCATCACCACGATGCGATCCGCCATGGTCATCGCCTCGATCTGATCGTGCGTGACGTAGATCACCGTATTCTTCAGACGCTGATGCAATGCCTTGATTTCGGTGCGCATCTGCACGCGCAATTTGGCGTCGAGATTGGACAGCGGTTCGTCGAACAGAAACAGCGACGGCTCACGCACCACCGCGCGGCCCATTGCCACCCGCTGACGTTGACCACCCGACAGCGCACGCGGCAAGCGATCCAGATAACCGCCGAGGTTCAGCATCTTCGCGGCGGCTTCGATCCGCGGCTTGAAACTCGCGGACGATTCCTTGCGAATTCGCGGCCCAAACGCAATGTTCTCGTAGACCGACAGATGCGGATAGAGCGCGTAGCTCTGGAACACCATCGAGATATTGCGCTGCTGCGGCGCGAGCGTGTTCGCGCGCGTGCCGCCGATCATCAGATCGCCGCCGCTGATTTCTTCGAGCCCCGCCACCATGCGCATCAGTGTGCTCTTGCCGCAACCCGATGGGCCGACCAGCACGACGAACTCGCCGTCGTCGATGTCGAGATCGATGCCGTGCACCACTTGCGTGTCGCCATAGCGTTTGAAGATGCCGCTCAGTTGCACTGCTGCCATGCTGTCCTCATCGTCGTGCTGTCATGCGAACGTGCTGCCTTGTTTCATCGAGCAAAGAACACGTCGCGCTATCCGGTCAAAGCAGTTCAAAACGATTCAAAGCGATTCGAGTGTCAGTTCTTCCGCCATCAAACGGTTGCCGGCCATCAGCCCACCGTCCACCGGTAACGCGACGCCGGTTATCACGCGCGCCATCGGCGATGCGAGGAACAGCACCGCGTCGGCAATGTCGTCGGGCGTCGCGAAGTCACGCAACGGGTACCACTTCTTCAGATCCTCGAAGACCTGCGGATTCTTGTCGACGCGCGCCTGCCACGCCTGCGTCTTCACCGTACCTGGACAGACAATGTTCGCGCGAATGCCGTAACGGCCCAGTTCGATCGCCAGCGCTTTGGTGTAGCTGATGAGGCCGGCCTTCGCCGCGCTATACGCCGGATGCCCGAGCGCGGCCATGCCGTTCACCGAGCCGATCAGCACCAGCGCGCCCTTCTGCCGCTCGATCATCGACGCGCGCACCGCTTCCACCGTGTGATACGTGCCGTTCAGATTCAAATGGATGTCGCGTTGCCAACTGGCGGCGTCGGTCGTGGCGAGCGTCAGACCTTTGGCGGCACCCGCGTTGGCGACCAGCACGTCCACCGGACCGCGCATCTTCACCGCTTCGGCCACTGCATGCTGCACTGCGGCAGCAGCGCCGAGGTCGACCGCGATTGGCGTGACGTGTGTCTCGCCTAACTGCACCGTCAATCCGCTCAGCGCAACCGCGTCGATATCGAGCGCCAGCACGGTATCGCCCTGCTCCACGAAACGCTTGCACAACACGCTGCCGATGCCACCGCAAGCGCCCGTTACCAACACCACACGATTCATGTCCGCCCTCGCTCCTCAACCCCGTTCAGCGCCGTTCCAGCGTGTAAATTTCCTACAAACCTGACGCTGCGTAGTTGTCTAGTCATCCCGAAGATTGGGTATCCGTGACTTCGCGTTACGCAGAATACCCCTGCTTTACAGCATCTTATGCACAAAACTTGCCGAGAAGAAATATGGCAGACCCTACGTGACAAGCTATTTTGCGTCATGTAGGATTTTTTCAAACAATTTAACCCAAAGCGGCCGGCGACGGCAGCAGACCACCCCCCACCATCGTTGGATGGGACCGGAGAAAGTGCTAAAGCGCGAACTCCGATCGACACAGGAGAGAGAGAAATGTCGTTGCATGCCCGTGCTTCCCTCGCGCTAGGCAAAGTTGCCGTGGCGCTCGCGTTTGCAGGTATCGCCGTCGCGGCTCACGCCGACACGGTCCGCGTAACGGTCGCGCATTACAGCGATGCGACCGCGCCGTACTTCGAAAAAATGGCCCGTAACTTCGAGAAGGCCAATCCCGGCACGACCATCAAGATCGAAGACGTGAGCTGGGACACGCTGCAACAGAAACTGCAGACGGACATTACCGGTAACGCCAACGCCGACCTCGCGATCGTCGGCACGCGCTGGCTGCTCGACTTCGTGAAGGACGACGTGGCCGAGCCGCTCGACGGCTACATGGACGCGAGCTTCAAGAACCGCTTCATCGGCCCGTTCCTCGCCCCGGGTGAAATCAACGGCAAGGTGTACGGCCTGCCGATCGCGGCTTCGGCACGCGCGCTCTACTACAACAAGGATCTGCTCGCGAAGGTCGGCTACCCCGACGGTCCGAAGACGTGGAATGACGTGATTGATGCGTCGAAGAAACTGAAGGCGCAGGGCATTGCCGGCTTCGGTCTGCAAGGCAAGGAAATCGAAACCGACGTCTACTATTACTACGCGCTGTGGACCAACGGCGGCGACGTGGTCGGCAAGGACGGCAAGGCGGCATTCAATTCGCCGGCCGGCATCAAGGCGGCCACGCTGTACAAGACGATGATCGACCAGGGTCTGACGCAACCTGGCGTGACTGGCTATAGCCGTGAAGACGTGCAGAACCTCTTCAAGCAAGGCCGCGTTGCGATGGTGATTTCGGCGCCTTTCCTGTCCAAGCAGATCAAGAAGGAAGCGCCGAATCTGAAGTACGGCATCGATCCGATCCCGATGGGCACGACGCACGCTACCTATGCCGTGACCGACTCGATCGTGATGTTCAAGAACTCGAAGGTGAAGAAGTCGGCATGGAAGTTCCTCGACTATCTGTTCACGAAGGAACCGCGCGTCGAGTTCACGAAGACTGAAGGTTTCCTGCCGACCACCAAGGCTGAGGCGACCGATCCGGCATTC
Organism: Paraburkholderia sediminicola; assembly: GCF_046026855.1. Taxonomy (GTDB): domain Bacteria; phylum Pseudomonadota; class Gammaproteobacteria; order Burkholderiales; family Burkholderiaceae; genus Paraburkholderia; species Paraburkholderia sediminicola_A. The sequence continues at coordinate 305,021 of NZ_JAQQET010000005.1, forward strand.
AACGATCCGGATACCAAAGCTTTCGTCGCGCTGCTGCCGACGGCTCACTTCGCGCCGACCGTGACCGGTTGGGAAGACACCGCGAAGGCCGTGACCGATGCAATGCAATCGGTCTACCTGGGCAAGGCGAAGCCTGCTGATGCGTTAAATGCCGCGGCGGATCAAGCGAACAAGTCGCTCGGTAAGTGATTGCGTAGTCTCGTAGCACGATGCTGAACACGGAACGCGGGGCCGCCCGGGGGTGGGGGGGGGCGGGGGGGGGGGGAAATGGAATTAGGG
>NZ_JAQQET010000006.1:0-298241 GCF_046026855.1 Paraburkholderia sediminicola
CCCGCCAGCTCATAAGCGGGTCCCTCGTACAGTCGCGGTAGTGGTGCATCTGGAATCTGTGTTCCCGCGCATTCGGCGTGAGTGACAAGGGCGTCATACTTCCGGCGGCGCTGCGCGCGCCGAAACGCACTTCTTAAAACCGATTGCTGTGTTTTCGCACTCGTGCTCCCTTCGGCATTTCGCCGAGGCAAAGCCGATGGCTCCCACCGTACCCAAGCGGAGCCCATGTTTCCTGATGAACCCTTCCGGCGAGCGCGTAGTGCGAGGCGGGAAGTATGACTGCCTTGTCACAGGGCTGAATGTGCGGGAGCACGGATTCCAGATGCACCACTACCGCAACTGCGCGGGGGACCCGCTTAAGAATTAGCGGTTTGAGCCGCTTTCTCTTGCTTACTTCTCTTTGCGGCAGCAAAGAGAAGTAAGTGCCCGCCCCGCACAGGGGCGACGCTAATCAACCAATAACAATTCAAGGAAAGGCCAAGCCGTAGGCAAACAGACAAAACCCGCCGCGCAAGCAGAAAAACATCAAACCGTGACAGGCCCACCCAAGTCACCCATCGCAGGCACAGCCGCAAATCCACCCCGCCGAACGGCAGAAGAAGAAACCCCATTCCCCGTCTGAAACACAGCCACCGCCGAAGTCAACCTGCGAGCCTGCTCCTCCAGCGAACTAGCCGCAGCAGCAGCCTGCTCAACCAGCGCAGCATTCTGTTGAGTCACCTCGTCCATCTGCGCAACAGCCAGGTTCACCTGATCAATCCCGGTACTCTGCTCGATCGCCGCCGCCGCAATCTCACCCATAATCGAACTCACGCGGGAAATCGCCTCGACAATCTCGGTCATCGTCGAGCCCGAGCGTTCGACCAGTTGCGAGCCAGCCTGCACCCGCGCCGTCGAAGCATCGATCAACCCTTTGATCTCCTTGGCCGCCGCCGCGCTTCGCTGCGCCAACGACCGCACTTCGCTCGCCACCACCGCGAACCCACGCCCCTGCTCGCCCGCGCGCGCCGCTTCGACCGCAGCATTGAGCGCCAGAATATTGGTCTGGAAAGCAATGCCCTCGATCACGCCGACAATGTCAGCAATCCGCCGTGAATCGTCGACGATGCCATGCATCGTGCCCACCACCTGCTCGGTCAAATCACCGCCCTGCGCAGCAAGACTCGATGCACCCTGCGCCAGCGAGCTCGCCTGCTTCGCGTTGTCTGCCGTCTGCTTGACCGTCGAGGTCAGCTCTTCGATGCTGGCCGCCGTTTCTTCAAGCGATGCGGCCTGCTCTTCGGTACGTTGCGACAGATCGGTATTGCCCGCCGCGATCTCGCTCACGCCGGTATCGATGGATTCCGTGCCGTGACGCACGGCATTCACCGTCTCGATCAACGAGTTCTGCATCTTGCGCAATGCGTCAGCCAGGCGGCCCATTTCGTTATTGCTCGTCACGTCGATCTGGCTAGTCAGATCGCCATTGGCTATCCGCTGAAACTGCGCAATGGTCGCATTGACCGGGTTGACAATTGCCCGCACCATGACCGCCCGCCCGATCAAGGAGCCCAGCAGCGAGAGCGCCATACCGATCGCCACCGCAACGCAGATCGCGTAGAACAGATCCTGCGCATCCTGATAGCGCTGGGCACCGTGATCGAGTTGCAATTGCTCGAGCGTGAGCATGGCCTTTTCGTACGCGCTGTAGAGCGAAGGCAGTTTGTGCGCCTGCAACTGTTCGAATGCGGTCTTGTCTCCGGACTTGAGCGCAGCCAGTGCCGGATCAATGCCCTCGTGCAGGAAGGTGTCGCGCTTGTCCTGCATGTCCTTGATCAGGCGCTGTTCGTCAGCATCCGTGCTCGCACGGCTCACATAGTGGGCAAGACGGTCGTTCGATGATTTCTGGTACTGATCAAAGCGCTTGAGTACCGCGTTCGCGCCGTCCTGATCGTTCAGATCGACCAACGATGCGTAGGTCGCCAAAGCCAGACGCAGACGCAGCAGTTGTCCGGCACTCCCTTCGAGGTCGGCGACTGCGGGCGTATCCACGGTGTACATCTGCTGGAGCGACGCGTTGCTCGAACGCAACGACAACAGTCCGGCGGCGGCGCCGAACAGCAGCACGGCGCCGAAGAACATGATCATCAGGGTAAGGCTGGTTCGAATCGACAGATTTTTCAGCATCGGGCTTGTCTCCATTGGGCTGCCTGACCGACTGTTCAAAAAATTAGCCTCGGCCACGCGTGCTGCGCCCAAGCCCATCGGCCAGGTCCGCAACCCTTGTTTAAAAATTAAGCGAACGCCACACAGATGGTCTACGGCGGGATTACAGAAAACTTTATGGTTGATGGCGCATACGTTTGCGATACATCAACATACGAGACGAAGTCAGCGACCACTCGCGCAAGTACATTTGCGGGACTACCCGGGTCGTCGGCGGGCGGCGGTTGGTAGAAAGTGACGAAGCACGCGTCTCCGGAGCATTTCTATGTCAGAAATAGGCTCGGCTCTGCTGGTTTTCGCCTTATTGCTTGTTGGGACGGGCCTGGGCGTGTGGGTGCGGCCGTTGCTGCCTGAAGAGCACAAGGCGCACGAAACCGTGCAACTCATCCAACTGGTTATGGGCATGCTTGTGACGTTTGCCGCTTTGGTGCTCGGGTTGATGACGGCATCCGCGAAATCCAGTTTCGATACCGAATCGAACGATTTACGTACCTTTGCGGCTGACCTGATCGAGTTCGACACGACCTTGCGGGAATACGGCGGCGATACCAATGAGGCCCGGCACCTGCTGCGCGTGTACACGGCGGCGGCGATTGCGTCGACTTGGCCTGGCGAATTCGCTCCAGCCGGTGATTATCCGAGGGACATCGGGTCGCAGGACAACTCGCAGAAGCTGGAGAACGTGCGACTCGGCGATATGCTGACTGCGGTAGGCAGGCAGTTGCGGCAATTGCAGGCGCACGATCCGTTACAACAGCGCGCGCTCGATGACGCGTTGACGCAATATCGGCGGACTGTGGATGCTCGATGGAAAATCATCGAGGAAGCGCACAGTTCAATTTCCCAGCCGTTCTTCATGACACTGACGTTCTGGTTGTGCGTGATTTTTCTCAGCTTTGGATTGATCGCGCCGCGCAACGCGTTGGCGTTGGTCACCATTTCGCTTGGGGCAGTGTCGATTGCTTCTGCGATCTATGTGATCGTCGACCTGGATACGCCGTTTACCGGGCCGATTGTCATTTCCAGTGTGCCGATGAGAGATGCGCTGGAGCACCTCAGGCGGTGATGGTTTTTTGCCTTTGGGTGCTGAAGGCAAAAAAACCCCGCTCGAAAGCGGGGTTCTGGGTACTAACTCGGCGATAGCCGGGGTTAGAACGGAATATCGTCGTCCATCTCATCGAAGCCACCGCCGGCCGGCGCGCTCGGGCGGCTCGAACCACCACCAGCGCCACCACCGCTGCCGCCACGCGAGGCGCCGCCGCCCGAAACCGCACGACCGCCGCCACCACCGCCGCCGCTACGCTCCGACGGTTCGCCGCGGCTGTAACCACCTTCGTCGCCACCGCCCATCGCGCCGCCACGGCCACCCAGCATTTGCATCTGCTCGGCGACGATTTCGGTCGAGTAACGGTCGGTGCCGTCCTGAGCCTGCCACTTGCGGGTGCGGATGCGCCCTTCCAGGTACACGGACGAGCCCTTCTTCAGATATTCCGACACGATTTCCGCAAGTCGGCCGAAGAACGACACTCGGTGCCATTCGGTTGCTTCCTTCATTTCGCCGGACGTTTTGTCCTTGTACCGATCCGTCGTCGCAAGGCGGATGTTCGCCACTGCGTCGCCGCTCGGAAGATAACGGACTTCCGGATCGGCTCCGAGATTGCCGACGAGAATGACCTTGTTCACGGATGCCATGAGTTTCTCCTGTTAATTCCGTTGCGGGCGGCGCAGCAATGCGCGATTCACGTCTCAAGCCAGCGGGCCGGAGACCGGAACTGCGCCTCAGCCCGCCGCCGGGTGAGTTCTGTCAAGAAAGCGCCTGGCCGCCCCAGGTTTTCCGCACCGAAGGAAGTCCCCCTCGGGGGACCTGGTGCGAAGTGCCAGGGTTGGGGGCGCTGTTACGCCTTCCTGCGCGGCGGCTGTTTCATATTTGCCGCGATTATAAGCCAGCAAAACACCAGCCCCGAGCAAGTGAAAAAGACCGCGCTCTGGCCGTCCACCTTGAGCAGCCAGCCGCCAACCACGCCGCCCAGCGCAAGACCGATCGACTGGGTGGTGTTGTACACGCCGGCCGCCGCGCCCTTGCGGGTGCCCGGCGCCAGTTTCGACACCAGCGAAGGCTGCGACGCTTCAAGAATATTGAAGCCCAGAAAGTAGACAAAGAGGATCGCCGCCACACTCAGAATCGTATGCGGTGCGACGCCCAACAACAACTGTCCGATCAGGATAAGACCGATCGCCGACAGCAGCACGATTTTCATTTTTCCGCGCTTTTCCGCGGCGATGATCGCCGGGACCATCATCACGAACGAGAGGCCCATCACCGGCAAATACACCTTCCAGTGCGACGCGACCGGCAGGCCGCCGGCTTCGAGAATGCGCGGCACGACAAGGAACAATGCGGTCTGCGTCGCGTGCAGCACGAGCACGCCGAAGTTCAGGCGCAGCAGTTCGACGTTATGCAGCACCTCGGCGAACGGCGCGCGCACGTGCACAGGCTTGGGTGCATCGGGTACGACCCACAGCACCAGGCCGACCGCCAGAATCGAGAAGATACCGACCAGTGTGAACAGGCCGCTCATGCCGACCCACTGGAACACGATCGGCGCACCGACAATCGCCACTGCGAACGAAATGCCGATACTGCCGCCGACCATCGCCATCGCCTTGGTGCGATGCTCTTCAGAGGTAAGGTCGGCAATAAACGCGATCACCGCGGACGACACCGCGCCCATGCCCTGAATCACCCGGCCCACAATGATCCACGTCATGTCGTGCGCGCCTGCCGCGACGAAACTGCCTAGCGCGAAGATCAGGAGGCCGGTCGCAATGACCGGTTTGCGGCCGATCTTGTCGGAGACCCAGCCATAGAAGATGTACAGCATCGACTGCGTCACGCCGTACGCACCGAGCGCGATCCCCACCAGCAGCACGTTGTCGCCGCCGGGGATGGTCTTCGCGTAGATCGAGAACACCGGCATGATCATGAAGAGACCGAGCATGCGCAACGCGAAGATAGCGGCAAGCGACACGGTCGCGCGCATTTCAGGCGCGCTCATGCGTGAGGATGTAGCGGACGGATTGGACATCGGGAGCGTTCTTTGAATGATCGGGGCGGCACACCGCGGGCGGACCTTCCCCGCAGGACGGCCACACCCAGGCGGCTTACCACGGGACGGCAGGACGGCGGCAAGCATGCGACGCGGCATTCGGGCCAGCGGCCTTGCTGCACACGGCCCGCACGCCTCGCGGCGCCTTGTACTCGCGGAAAACGGCCCCAGTTAGACCTCTTCCCCACGGCGCTGGACTGCTGCCTTACAGCTTGCCTTGATGCCCGTTCAGGCTGTCAGGAAGCCGTAACAGCGGTCTTGAAAAGTCGTTATAGTAGCAGGTTTAGCCTCCTCCTCTTTCCGCCAGCTAATGGCCAGGTGATGGAATAACGCGTGGAACAAATCCGTATCCGTGGGGCTCGCACCCACAACCTGAAGAACGTCAATCTCGACCTCCCACGTCACAAGCTCGTCGTGATTACGGGCCTGTCCGGCTCGGGTAAATCGTCGCTGGCGTTCGACACGCTCTATGCGGAAGGACAGCGGCGCTACGTCGAAAGTCTCTCCGCTTACGCCCGCCAGTTCCTGCAATTGATGGAGAAGCCGGACGTCGATCTGATTGAAGGCCTGTCGCCGGCGATCTCGATCGAACAGAAAGCGACCTCGCACAATCCGCGTTCCACGGTCGGCACTGTCACCGAAATTCACGATTATCTGCGGCTGCTGTTCGCACGGGTCGGCACGCCGTACTGTCCGGACCACGAAATTCCGCTGGAAGCGCAAAGCGTCTCGCAGATGGTCGACGCGGCGCTCGCTTTGCCGGAAGAAACCAGGCTAATGATCCTCGCGCCAGTGGTGGCGAACCGCAAAGGCGAGCACGTCGAACTGTTCGAGGAAATGCAGGCACAGGGCTTCATCCGTTTCCGGGTGCGCTCAGGTGGCGGCACGGCCAACGAAGGCGTCGCGAAGATCTATGACGTCGACTCGCTGCCGAAGCTCAAGAAAAACGACAAGCACACGATCGACGTCGTCGTCGACCGGCTGAAAGTGCGCCCCGATATGAAGCAGCGCCTCGCCGAATCGTTCGAAACGGCACTGCGTCTCGCCGACGGCCGCGCGATTGCGCTGGAAATGGATACCGACAAGGAGAAGCTGTTCAGCTCGAAGTTCGCCTGCCCGATCTGCTCATATTCGCTGCAGGAGCTCGAGCCGCGCCTCTTCTCGTTCAACAACCCGATGGGCGCGTGCCCGGAATGCGACGGCCTCGGCCAGATCACCTTCTTCGATCCGAAGCGGGTGGTGGCGCATCCGTCGCTGTCGCTGGCGGCAGGCGCGGTGAAGGGCTGGGACCGGCGTAACCAGTTCTACTTCCAGATGCTGCAAAGTCTTGCGGCATTCTACGAGTTCGACATCGACACAGCCGTCGAAGATCTGCCGGAGAAAGTCCGCAAGATTCTGCTGTTCGGTTCGGGCAAGCAGGAAATTCCGTTCTCGTACATCAATGAACGCGGCCGCACTTCCGTGCGCGAGCATGTGTTCGAGGGGATCATCCCGAATCTGGAGCGGCGTTACCGCGAGACCGATTCGGTCGCGGTGCGCGAAGAGCTCGCGAAGTATCAGAACAACCAGTCTTGCCCCGCTTGCGCCGGCACGCGGCTGCGCCGGGAAGCGCGCTTCGTGCGGATCGGCACGGACAGCGACGCGCGCGGCATCTTCGAAATCAGCGGCTGGCCGTTGCGCGATGCGCTTGGCTATTTCCAGACGCTGCGGCTCGAAGGCTCGAAGCGTGAGATCGCCGACAAGGTCGTCAAGGAAATCGTCGCGCGCCTCATGTTCCTGAATAACGTCGGCCTCGACTACCTGTCGCTCGAGCGCAGCGCGGAAACGCTGTCGGGCGGCGAGGCGCAGCGGATTCGCCTCGCATCGCAGATCGGCTCCGGTTTGACCGGCGTGATGTACGTACTGGACGAACCATCGATCGGTCTGCATCAGCGCGACAACGACCGGCTGATCGCCACGCTCAAGCATCTGCGCGACCTGGGCAACTCGGTGATCGTCGTCGAACACGACGAAGACATGATCCGCATGGCCGACTACGTGGTCGACATGGGCCCCGGCGCAGGCGAGCACGGCGGCATGGTGATCGCCGAAGGCACGCCCAAGCAGGTGGAGGCGAACGCGGCGTCAATGACCGGGCAGTACATGTCCGGCGCCCGCAACATCGAATTCCCGGACGAGCGCAAGGCGCCGGACGAACGCCGTCTGCGCATCGTCGAGGCGTACGGCAATAATCTGCAGCATGTCTCGCTCGATCTGCCGGTCGGCCTGCTGACCTGCGTGACCGGCGTATCCGGTTCGGGCAAGTCCACGCTGATCAATGACACGCTGTACCACGCGGTCGCGCATCACCTGTATGGCTCGTCCGCTGAGCCGGCGCCGTACGAATCGATCGAAGGTCTGGAGCACTTCGACAAGGTCATCAACGTCGACCAGTCGCCGATCGGCCGCACGCCGCGCTCGAATCCCGCCACCTACACGGGCCTGTTTACGCCGATCCGCGAACTGTTCGCGGGCGTGCCTGCGTCGAAGGAACGCGGCTACGAAGCCGGCCGCTTCTCGTTCAACGTGAAGGGTGGCCGCTGCGAATCCTGCCAGGGCGACGGCGTGCTGAAGGTGGAAATGCACTTTTTGCCGGACGTGTACGTTCCCTGCGACGTCTGCCACGGCAAGCGCTACAACCGCGAAACGCTGGACGTCCAATACAAAGGCAAGAACATCAGCGAAGTGCTCGACATGACGGTGGAGAACGCCTACCAGTTCTTCAAGCCGGTACCGGTCGTCGCGCGCAAGCTGAAAACCTTGCTGGACGTGGGTCTGGGCTATATCCGGCTGGGCCAGTCGGCCACTACGCTGTCGGGCGGCGAGGCGCAGCGGGTCAAACTATCTTTGGAACTGAGCAAGCGCGACACCGGTCGCACTCTATACATTCTGGACGAGCCGACCACCGGTCTGCACTTTCACGACATCGCATTGCTGCTGGAAGTCATTCATCGTTTGCGAGACCAGGGTAATACCGTCGTGATCATCGAGCATAATCTCGATGTAATAAAGACTGCCGACTGGGTGATCGATCTCGGTCCCGAAGGCGGAGCCGGCGGCGGTCAGATCATCGCGCAAGGCACGCCGGAGCAGGTTGCCAAGTCGAAGGCAAGTTTTACCGGTAAGTATCTGGCGCCTCTGCTGAAACGCATTGCCAGCAAAAAGTAACGCTGCACAACACGGGTTGGAGACGGAATAAGCCATGGCCAAGCGGAATCAGGCGCGCGACGACGGGCAAGTGCAGGACCTACGCCCACGCCCGGTCAGGCTGACTAGCGACATGAGCCTGCCGAGACTGTCGGCGGTCGAAATCGGCAGTTACGTGCTGATGCTGTTCGGAATGTGGGCGGTCATCGAACTGAAGCTGCTCGGTGCCTTGCTGGCCGGGCTGCTGGTGTTCCAACTGGTGCACACCATCGCGCCGCGCATCGAGCGGCACATGTCGAGTCAGCGCGCGCGCTGGCTCGCGGTGGTGATCCTGTCGGTGGTGATAGTCGGCGCGCTGACAGGGCTGACGCTCGGCATCATCGAACATTTCGAGAACGACGTGCCGAGCGTGCAGAAGCTGCTCGACCAGGCAATGCAGCTGATCGACCAGGCGCGCGGCCGGATTCCGCAATTCGTCGCGAACTATCTGCCGGTCGATACCGAGCAGATGAAGGCGAAGGCGGCCGAACTGATGCAGACGCACGCGAACATGCTGCAGCAAAGCGGCAAGACCGCGGCGCGCGGCTTCACGCACATCCTGATCGGCATGATCATCGGCGCGATCATCGCGGTCGGGGCGCAGAAGCATATGCAACGGCTGCCGCTGTCCACGGCGTTCGTCACGCGCGTGACCCGTTTCGCCGATGCCTTCCGCCGCATCGTATTCGCGCAGGTCAAGATCTCGGCGATCAATGCGGTCTTTACCGGCATCTTCCTGCTGGTGATCCTGCCGATCTTTCACGACACGCTGCCGCTCTCCAAAACGCTGGTGCTGGTGACGTTTATCGTTGGGTTGCTGCCGGTGATCGGCAATCTGATCTCGAACACGATCATCGTCGCGGTGGCGCTCTCGGTGAGCTTTCCGGCGGCGATCATGTCGCTGGTATTCCTGATCCTGATTCACAAGCTGGAGTACTTCCTGAACGCGCGCATCGTCGGTGGTCAGATCGAGGCGCGCGCCTGGGAATTGCTGATCGCGATGCTCGTGATGGAAGCCGCGTTCGGCATCCCCGGCGTGGTCGCGGCACCGATCTTCTATGCGTACATCAAGCGGGAATTGATTTATCTGCGGCTGGTGTAAGGGACAACGGCCCACGCCCCGAAAAACGTGGGATTAGTCAGCAGTCTGAAGCGGCACCTGGTGCCGCTTTTTTTATGCTCAGAAGTCGATGCGCGCGTTCAGTGACAGCGTGCGTGGATCGCCCGGCGTCACGTAGTCCGCGTACTGATACTCCCAGTAACGGCGATTGAGCAGGTTGTCGATCGCCGCGCGGAACGTCACGTCGTAACCGCCTATGCGCGTGGCGTAACTCGCACCGAGGTTGACCAGCATGTAGCCCGGCGCGTTGAGATTGGCCGTGGGGCGCACGTTGGTATTGCCCGTGAACTTCGCGTCGGCACCGATGCGCAACCCCGGCACATACGGCACCGAGTACGTCGCATGGCCCGCTACGACGAACTGCGGCGCACCGGCCACGCGGTTGCCGTTGTTGGCCGCGCCCTTCTCGTATTGGGTGTTGATCCACATGAGGTCGCCGCCGACATTCCAGCTCGCGCCCAGACGTACGTCGCCGCCAAGTTCCACGCCCTGAAAGATCGACTCGCCGTCCTGCGTGAAGACGTTCGCACTGTTCGCATACGCCGAGCCGCGTTCGATCCGGAACAGCGCGGCCGTCGCGCTCCAGCGCGCATGCTCGCTCTTGATCCCCACTTCGTACTGCTTGCTGCGCAACGGCTTGAGCAATTCGCCCCGGTTCGCGTACGTGTCGCCCACCACGGTGCCCGCTTCCAGCGATTCGACGTAACTGGTGTACAGCGTGGTGGTCGGCGCCAGCTTGAACATCAGTGCGACGGCCGGCGTCACGACACCATTCTGGCTGTATGTCGACGTGGTCGCACCGGTGGTCGAGTAGCCGTGCTGTTCGTAGTTCGTGTAACGCACCCCGCCGAGTACCGACCAGCGCTGCGTCAGCTGGATCGTATCGCTCGCGAACAAGGCCTTTTGCGTGATGTCGCTGTCGCGATAGGTGGTGTAGTTGGGCGCACCGTCGAAGGTATTGGTGTTCGGCAGGTAGAGGTTGCCGGTGCCGATCTGACCGAAGAAACTGTTCGCGCCGTAGTCGTTGGTTTGCCGTTGATAAGCCGCGCCGAACACGAGCTGATGCTCGAACGGCCCGGTTTTGACGTTGCCTTGCGCCGACACCTGCCACAAGCTCAACTGGTGCCCCTCCTTGCCGGCGAAACGGCTATCCGTGTAATCGCCGGCGCCGTTCTGCAGATAGTACGTACTCTCGTTGCGATCGCGCGAGCTTTTGCTGTAGCTGTAGTTTGCGTTGACTGTCCAGTCCTGGCCGAGGTTGTATTGCACGCCTGCGGTGTAGAGCTGAACGTTCGTGTTCAGATGCTGGTCGGGACCGGAGAGATCGCCCGTCCCACCGCTTAAGGTGCGTGGAAGGCTCGTGCCGGTGTATTGCGCCGTCGAGATCGCCCCAGTGATGCCACTCGAATGACGCTCCTGATACAACGCGCCAAAAGTGGCCTTGAGGTCGCGGGTGATGCGGGCGTCGAGCGCCAGCGACACTGCATCGCGCCGCACATTACCTTCGTTATAGGTCTTGCCTTCTTCGTGCGTCGCATTCAGGCGGTAGCCGAACATGCCGTTCGGGCCGACACGTCCACCGAGATCCGCGTGCTCGGCCCACACACCATCGGTCTGATAGCCGATGTCGACGCTGCGCACCGGCGTGGCCGACACCGGCGGTTTTTTCGTCACGTAGTTGACCACGCCGCCCGGCGCGCCGAAGCCGTACATAAAGCCGGTCAGTCCCTTCAGCAGTTCTACTTTTTCGAGCTGCTCGTACGGCATCGTGATGCCATAGCTGTTGAAGGGCATGCCGTCGATCTTGAAGCCCGACTGCCAGTCGAGTTGCATGCCGCGCACTGTCACGTAGGTGGCCCATGCGTTGTAGGCGTTGCCGTTGTCGGATACGGAAGCGTCCGTGGCGAACACGGCGCCGAGTTTGGACGGCTGACGATCCTGCAATTCTTCGCTGGTGACCACGGTGGTGGAAAACGGCGTGTCGAGTTGTGAGCGCGCGCCGAGGGCCCCGCTGCTGACGTCTTCCCTCAGATGCTGTTCCGTGTCTTGCGCCGCCGTGACCTTGACCGTCGGCAGTGCTTTTTCGCTTGCGTCCGACACCGCCTGTGTCGTGGACGCCTGTTGCGCCCAAGCCCCGTGACTTGCTACAAATGCCAGACACGCAGCCATGTGGAATGGCCGCACCGACAGCCGTTTCTTCGGCTGTTTTACCCCGCTATTTACGCTCATCGCTAATCTCGATTTTTCTTAAACCCATCAAATGAGAATAATTCCCATTCACACAGGGTGCGATGATGCCGAAAAATTTATGCTAACTGTAAGCTTTGAGCTGCGACATTTTGCCGCATGCATCACATCTACCATGGCTCAAAGCCATACCAGATAGGAATCCGCTGGGTGCACGCAGACAGGTTGCCTCAGCGGCACCGCGTCGCACTTACGAGAAACTTGCAGCCGATGGCACGATTCCATAAGATGAGAACAATTCCCATTTGCACTACGTCTTTGCCGTGACATCCCGTCAGAATTCCCGCCGCCTTTCGCCGGCCTGCCGATGAGGCAGCAACTCGTTCGCCTGCACCGCTGGTTCGGTGTCGCCATTGCGTTGTTTCTGTTCGTCGCCGGCTTGACCGGCGCGATCATCGCGTGGGATCACGAACTCGATGCAGCGCTAAATCCGTCATTCTTCAAAGCGCGCACCGCCGGCCCCGCACTGTCGGGGCTCGAGTTGGCACGCCGCGTCGAAGCGGCTGATCCGCGCCTGCAAGTGACATATCTGCCGCTCTCGGCTGAACCCAGCCACACGTTGCAGATGATGGTGCTGCCGCGCATCAACCCCGCGACGCAGCAGCCCTACCCGCTCGACTTCAACCAGATCGCCGTCGATCCCGCCACCGGCGATGTCCAGGGGCGGCGCGAATGGGGCGCCGTTTCGCTCGCGCGGCTCAATCTGATTCCGTTCATCTACAAGCTGCACTACACGCTGCAATTGCCATTCACCGGCGGTGTCGATATCGGCACCTGGCTGATGGGCATCGTCGGGATCGTGTGGCTGTTCGATAGCATGATCGCGCTGTGGCTGTCGTTTCCGAGCTTCAAGGCATGGCGCAAGTCGTTTGCGTTTCGCCTGGGGCGCGGCGGCTATACGCTCACCTTCGATCTGCACCGCTCGGGCGGCGTGTGGATCTGGGGCTTGCTGGTGATCGTCGCGCTGACGTCGGTATCGATGAATCTCTCAGCGCCGGTCGTTCGGCCAATCGTGTCGCTGTTCTCGACGCTCACGCCCAATCCAGTCAACAACCCCGAAATCCTGCGCGCGCCGCGGCCCGGCGACCAGGTAGTGAGTCGCGAGCGCATCGTGCAATTAGCAGAGCAAACCGGTAAAGCGCAGAACCTGAAGGTGCCGCCGGGCGGCCTCTACTACGCGGAGTACCTGCACGCCTACGGTGTCGGCTTCTACGCAACCGGCAACGATCATGGCGATATCGGCCTCGGCAATCCCTGGATGTATTGGGACGCGGCCACCGGCAAGCTGCTCGGCGCGCAGATTCCCGGCAAGGGCACGGCGGGCGACATCTTCATGCAGGTGCAATTCCCGCTGCACTCGGGACGCATCCTCGGTCTCGGTGGACGGATTCTGATTAGTGCGATGGGGATTGCGGTCGCCGTGCTGAGCGCAACGGGACTGCTGATCTGGCTGAAGAAACTGAATGCGCGCCGCCGTTCGGCGCAAAACGCGCGGCTCGCACAGAACGCACGGGATGCGGGCGGGTCCGCCATGCGGTTCTGATCTGACGAGAGCACGCCAGACAGGCAGAGCCGAAGCAGGCTTGCAGCGGGGTCATGCGGCGGCGATTTGCCCGCCCCCACTGCAAAGCGCATCAACTACCCTTAACGAAACACCACCGTCTTGCTGCCGTTCAACACGACACGATGCTCAACGTGCCACTTCACCGCGCGCGCGAGCGTTACGCATTCGACGTCACGGCCGATCGCCGTCAGTTGCTCCGGCGTCATGCTGTGGTCGACACGCTCCACTTCCTGCTCGATGATCGGACCTTCGTCGAGGTCCGTCGTCACGTAGTGCGCGGTTGCGCCGATCAGTTTCACGCCGCGGTCGAACGCCTGGTAATAAGGCTTTGCGCCCTTGAAGCTCGGCAGGAACGAGTGGTGGATATTGATTGCGCGGCCGGCCAGGGATTCGCACAACTGCGGCGACAGAATCTGCATGTAGCGCGCGAGCACCACCAGATCGGCTTGATGCTCTTCGATTACTTCGAGCACACGTGCTTCCTGCGCAGCCTTCGCTTCCGACGTGGCGCCCATCAGCGGGAAGTGATTGAACGGAATGTCGTAGCTGGCTGCGAGCTGATAGAACTCCTTGTGGTTCGAGATGATCGCCGGAATCTCAATACCCAATTGACCGGTGCGATAGCGGAACAGCAGGTCGTTCAGGCAATGGCCGATCTTCGACACCATTATGACGACGCGCGGCTTCACCGACGCATCGTGCAATTCCCAGCGCATCCCGAACTGCTCAGCGAGCGTTGTGAACGAGGTACGCAATGCGTCCAGGCCCGGATCGCCGCCTACCTGCTGGAAATGCACGCGCATGAAGAACTCGCCGGTGCGGCTGTCGCCGAACTGCGCGGAGTCGAGAATATTGCTGCCACGCTCGAACAGAAAGCCCGAAACCGCGTGGACGATGCCGGGCCGGTCGGCGCACGACAGTTTGAGGATAAAGCTGTGATCGGTCGACATGACCTGGATGACTCCCTTCTTCAGTGCGTAGTTTGTTCGGTGTGTCCTGCCCGATGCAGCGTGCTACGGCATGACCCGGTTCGCTCGTCGCACCCGCGCCTCACTAGCGCTTATGCAAGCACCGGCGGCGCGAACAGCGTCTCGATGCCCGGACACGCGTCTTCGTCGATCCAGCGCCGGCGCAGCAGGCAATCCAGCGTAGCGAGACTCGCATCTACGGTCATCGCGCCTTCTTCAATCCAGCGCGCCACTTCGTCGATGCGCGCAAGCCGATGTTCACCCACTTCGCCGTCCTGATTGCGCGGCACGAAATCGGCCGGCAGCGCGAGATCGTAGATAAAAATCTGTTCGGCCTGCGTGCCTTCCGGCAACGATTGCAGCACGTGCGCGGTGCGGCCGGCCGTGGCGCGCGCGGCGATCTCCTCGGGAATGCCGGCTTCCTCCCAGCACTCCTTGATGATCGTCGCCTCGATGCCGAAGCCCCAGCCGATCCCGCCTGCCACGACATTGTCGAGCATGCCCGGGTCGGTCGCCTTGGTGTCGCTGCGGCGCGCAATCCACAATTGCGGGGCGCCATCCGCATATTCTACGACGCCGTTCAGATGCACCGCGTAGGTCATCGTCCCGAAGAAGCGCGACGCCGCGCGTTCGATGTACGCGAGCGGAGGTGCATCGAACGCATTGCGGATCGCGTAGGTCTCGTTGCGCCAACCGGGAATACGGCCCTCGGCGGCAAGCGCACCGATCACGGAACCGAGCGCCGCACTGCGCAGTTCGACGGTGTTCAACACGGTCGTGAGCGACACGCGCGTGCCATCGATTTCAAACACATCGGGCCAGCGCGCGAGCAACGGCACATCGGCTGAGCGAATCCAGCCGACCTGCTCGGCGTCGATCCAGAACGGCCGATGCGCGTGAACGTCGAAACGGCGCGCAGCGGTGATGCAAGGCAAAGTCATTTAAAGCTCCAAACTGGTCTTCAACCGCGCGCGGTTGTTGTCCGTCGGGTCAATCGGGTCAACCGCCTCAATCCCGCAAGGCGACGCGAATCCCAATCGCGATGAACGTCGCGCCGGCGAGTCGATCGA
Organism: Paraburkholderia sediminicola; assembly: GCF_046026855.1. Lineage (GTDB taxonomy): Bacteria > Pseudomonadota > Gammaproteobacteria > Burkholderiales > Burkholderiaceae > Paraburkholderia > Paraburkholderia sediminicola_A. The sequence goes on from NZ_JAQQET010000006.1 coordinate 15,507, forward strand.
GCCACACGCCCACGCGCGGCCGGCGCTTCAGCCAGCCGCCAATCAATCCCGCGCACACCCCGAACAGCGAAAACACCACCACGGTCTGCAACATGAACAACACGCCGAGTTCGAGCATTTGCACCGTGACGCTTTGCGTGCCGTGCGGCTGCACGAATTGAGGCAGGAACACGACGAAGAACAGCGTCACCTTCGGATTCAGCAGATTGCCGAGAACGCTCTGACGAAACACCGCCATCAACGGTTGCGGCGCGCGTTCGTGCGCGGTGGCGAGGCCCTGGCTGCGCAGCGCCTTGATGCCGATCCAGATCAGATACGCGGCGCCGGCCAGCTTGATCACTTCAAACGCGACCGGCGACGAACGCAGCAATGCAGCCACGCCAAGCGCGGCCAACGTGGTGTGGAACGTGATGCCGGCCGCAAAGCCAAGCGCCGCGACGAGGCCCGCCGCGCGGCCTTGCGAGATGCCGCGCGCGAGCACTTGCAGATTGTCGGGGCCGGGCGCCATCGTGATAGCGATCGAAGTCGCGAGAAACAACAGGAAGTTGGGCATCTTTCTTACCTTCGTTGTGTGCGGGAAAAAGTTCGCATCCGGCGCTCAATGGCCGCCGAATTCAGTCACCGTATAGAGCGGCAAGCCCGCTTTGCGCAGCAGGGCCGAGCCGCCGAGTTCAGGCAGGTCGATAATTGCCGCACCTTCGACCACCACCGCGCCGAGCCGCTCGAGCAGAATTTTGCCGGCCATCATCGTGCCGCCGGTGGCGATCAGATCGTCGATGATCACGACGCGATCCCCCGGTTTGCAGGCATCCTCGTGGATCTCGACGGTCGCAGTGCCATATTCGAGCTCGTAGGATTGCGCGACACGCTTGTACGGCAGCTTGCCCTGCTTACGGATCGGGATAAAGCCGAGGTTCAGCTCATAAGCCAGAATCGGCCCGATGATAAAACCGCGCGCATCCAGCCCGGCGACGTAGTCGAGCTTCGCATCGATATAGCGCTGGACGAACAGGTCGATCAGTACGCGCAGCGACTTCGGTTCCTGCAGGAGCGGCGTGATGTCGCGAAACTGCACGCCCGGTTGCGGCCAGTCGGGCACCGTACGGATGTGGCTTTTGATGTAGTCGGCCGCATCGAGCGGCGCGCTCGTGAGCGCGTTGGACATGATGTCTCCGGATGGACCTCGACAGGTCCGATGAAAGGCTAAATCAGGCGCGGCCACACCGAATGCGCCGGGGCCGGGGCCGGCGCCGCGCCGCCCGGCCTGCCACACCGGCCGGCAGCGCCACGGCACGCATCACGCCGCAGCGGCTCCCGCACGGCGATGCTTGGAAAGCCGCTCTTCGGCTTCGGCCAACTGTTCGGGCAAACCGCGCAACACCACGATGTCGCTCGCGCGCAGCTTGGTAGACGGGTCCGGCTCGACGCCGCGAATCCCGTGGCGTCGAATGGCCGTCACCTCGACGCCCAGATCGAACAGGCCCAGATCCGCCAGCGTTCGGCCCACCGCGTCCGAGTTTTCGTCGACCGGCACCGATTGTAGCCGCACCTGTTCGTGGCCGTCGTCGTCTTCCATGTCATCCGCGCCGTGGAAATAGCCGCGCAGCAGTGCGTAGCGCTCGTCGCGCATTTCCTCGACTCGCCGCACCACACGCCGCATCGGCACGCCCATCAGCACCAGCGTATGTGAAGCCAGCATCAGGCTGCCCTCGACGATTTCAGGAATCACCTCGGTCGCGCCGGCGGCCAGCAGCTTTTCCAGATCGGCGTCGTCGACGGTACGAACGATCACCGGCAGCGTGGGCTCCAGTTCGTGAATATTGTGTAGCACGCGTAAAGCCGACGGCGTATTCGCGTAGGTAATCGCAATCGCCGCTGCGCGATGGATACCGGCGGCAAGCAGCGATTCGCGCCGCCCCGCATCGCCGAACACGACCGACTCACCCGCCGCCGCCGCGGCCTGCACGCGATCGGGGTCCAGGTCCAATGCGACGTACGACAAACCTTCATGCTCCAGCATGCGCGCCAGATTCTGACCGGCACGGCCATAACCGCAAATGATCACGTGGCCGCTCTGCTTCAGGCTCTGCGTCGCAATGCGCGTCATCTGCAAGGACTGCATCATCCATTCAGTCGACGACAGCCGCAGCACGATTCGATCCGCGTTCTGGATCATGAACGGCGCGGCCAGCATCGACAGCAGCATCGCCGCGAGAATCGCCTGCAACAGGGTGGCGTCGACGAGGTGCTTATCGAGAATCAGGTTCAGCAACACAAATCCGAACTCGCCGGCTTGCGCGAGACCGATACCGGTGCGCATCGCGACGCCCGGCGACGCACCGAACAGACGCGAAAGCCCCGTCACCATCACCGCCTTCAGCAGGATCGGGCCGACCAGGAAGCCGAGCACGATAAACGGGTGTTCCCAGATCACGCGCGGATTCAGCAGCATGCCAGTCGTGACGAAGAAGAGACCCAGCAGCACGTCGCGAAACGGCTTGATGTCCTCTTCCACCTGATGCCGGTAAGGCGTTTCAGCGATCAGCATGCCGGCGATGAACGCACCGAGCGCGAGCGACAGGCCGAATTTGTCCGTGATGAACGCCGCGCCGAGCGTCACCAGCAGCAGATTGAGAATGAACAGTTCCTGCGAGCGGCGCCGCGCCACCACGTTGAACCAGCGCGTCATGAAGCGCTGACCCACTATTAACAATAAGGCCAACGCCACAACGATCTTGATCGCGGCCACGCCGAGCGAGCTGACGAGATCTTTCGAATCACCGCCCAGCGCGGCGATGACGATCAACAACGGCACCACCGCCAGATCCTGGAACAGCAGCACGCCAAAAATGTTGCGGCCGTGCTCGGTTTCGATCTCGAGCCGCTCGGCCAGCATCTTGCTGACGATCGCCGTCGACGACATGGCGAGCGCGCCGCCCAGCGCCACGCTGGCTTGCCACGTGATGTGCACCCAGCGCTCAAGCACAAAACCGAGCGTGACCGCGACGACAATCGTACCGATCACCTGTAACAGCCCGAGGCCGAACACGAGCCGGCGCATGGAGCGCAATTTGGAGAGCGAAAACTCCAGCCCGATGGAAAACATCAGGAACACGACGCCAAACTCGGCGAGGTTCTGCGCGCCCGCCGAGTCGGGAATCAAACCGAACGCGTGCGGCCCGACGACGATGCCGACCGTCAGATAGCCGAGCATCGGTGGAAGATTCAGAAAGCGAAAGAGCACCACGCCTGCCACTGAAGCCAGTAGCAGGAATAGCGTCATTTCCAGCGGGGAAATCATCGGCAAAAACGCATCGGTAAAGCGTCCTCGTTCGTCAGCGGAACCGCGCACGCAAAAGGCCGTGCGACAAGGTTAAGGAGCCGGTTAAGGCAGCGGCTTGGCACAGCAGGCCCGGCGCGGCGAACAAGCGCCTTTGCTATACTCCGCGAATGATAGCGAAAATCAATGGCGACCGGGCACTCGCGCTCGCTCGTGACGTGCTCGACATCGAAGCGGACGCTGTACGCGCGCTTCGCGACCAACTCGACGATGGCTTCGTCGGGGCGATCGACTTCATCCTGGGCTGCCGTGGGCGCGTCGTCGTTTCCGGCATCGGCAAATCCGGCCACGTGGCCCGCAAGCTCGCGGCCACGCTCGCCAGCACCGGCACACCAGCGTTCTTCGTTCACCCGGCGGAAGCCAGTCATGGCGACCTCGGCATGGTCACGGCAGACGACGTGTTCCTCGCCCTGTCCAATTCCGGTGAAACTGAAGAACTCGTGGCGATCCTGCCGCTCATCAAGCGGATCGGCGCGAAGCTGATTGCAATGACGGGGCGTCCGTCGTCGAGTCTCGCACAACTGGCCGACGTGCATCTGAATTCCGGCGTGTCGAAAGAAGCCTGTCCGATGAATCTTGCGCCGACCGCCAGCACCACCGCCGCGCTCGCGCTCGGCGATGCGCTCGCGGTCGCGGTGCTGGACGCGCGCGGTTTTGGGCGGGACGACTTCGCCCGCTCGCATCCGGGTGGCGCGCTGGGCCGCCGCCTGCTCACTTATGTTCGCGACGTGATGCGCACCGGCGACCAGGTGCCGAAGGTAACGCCTGACGCGACCGTGCGCGACGCGCTGTTCCAGTTGACCGCCAAGCGCATGGGCATGACGGCGATCGTCGATCACAACGATCACGTGGCCGGCATTTTCACCGACGGCGACTTGCGCCGCGTGCTCGAACGCGACGGCGATTTCCGCGAACTCTCGATTGCCTCGGTCATGACCGCCGGCCCGCGTACCATCGGTCCGGATCACCTTGCTGTTGAAGCCGTGGAACTGATGGAGCGCCACCGCATCAATCAGATGCTGGTCGTCGACGAAGCAGGCAAGCTGATCGGCGCACTCAACATGCACGACCTGTTCTCGAAGAAGGTGATCTGATGGCCGTCGCCCCCCTTACCGCCACTGAACGCGCAAGCCGCGTCAAGCTGATGATTTTCGACGTCGACGGCGTGCTGACCGACGGCGGCCTGCTGTTCACGGCGGAAGGCGACACGATGAAAGCGTTCAACTCGATGGACGGCCACGGCATGAAGTTGCTGCGCCAGGCCGGCATCGAAACGGCGATCATCACCGGGCGCAAGTCGGGCATCGTCGCGGCGCGGGTCAAGGAAATGAACATCGCCCACGTCTACCAGGGCGTGCAAGACAAACCCCAGGCGTTCGCCGACCTGCTGAAGCAAACCGGCTTGACGGCCGAGGAATGCGGCTATATGGGCGACGACTGGGTCGATCTCGGCGTGATGCTGAAGGTCGGCTTCGCAGCGGCGCCGGCCAACTCGCATCCTGAAGTGATCGCGCGCGCCCACTGGGTCAGCGAGGCGCGCGGCGGCCATGGCGCGGCGCGTGAAGTCTGCGACACCCTGCTGCGCGCGCAGCACAAATATGAAGCGCTGCTCGCGGCAGCCTGTAGTGGCGAACAGCGAGGCCTCGTCGGATGAATCAGTTTCGCTGGACCTCGCTGATTCCGCTCGTCGCGATGGCGGCGCTCGCCGGCATTACGTGGTGGCTGCTGCAAGCCACGTTGCCGCGGCAGAACGAAGGCGTGGTGCGCCCCAAGGAGCACACGCCCGACTACTTCGCGGACAACTTCTCGGTCTCCGAACTCGATCAGTCGGGCTCGACACAATACCGCCTGACCGCCCAGTCCCTGATCCATTACGAGGACGACGAACTGAGCGACCTGGTCAAGCCGGCCATGCGCGCGTTCCAGCCCGGCAAGCCGATCGTCACCGCGACTGGCGACACCGGCAAGGTGAACGGCGACGCCTCGATCGTCGATCTGTACGACAATGCGCGCATCCTGCGGGCCGCCGGCAACGGCGATCCGCCGATGCAAGCGGATTCGCAGCATTTTAGGGTGCTGGTCAACGACGATGTGATCGAGACTGAAAAGCCGGTTAAACTTCAGCGCGGCATGTCTGTAATGACTGCCAGCGGCATGAACTACAACAACGTCACCCGGGTAATGCAGCTGTTCGGCAATGTGAAGGGCGCGATTGCCGCGTCCGAAGGCTCCGCCAGCTCGCCCAAGCAACCCGGGTAATCCATTCCAGGCGTGACTGCATGAACGAATCGTTCCCCCGTTTTGATACCGGCCGCTCGCGCACCCTGTCCGCGTGCCGCGCCGGACTCGCTGCGCTAATCGTCGCGCTGCCGCTCGCCGGCTTCGCGCCGCTTGCGCACGCCGACCGCGCCGACAAGGACAAGCCGCTGAACATCGAAGCGGACAACATGACTTACGACGACCTGAAACAGGTCAACATCTTCACCGGCCACGTGGTCGCCACCAAAGGCACGATCGTGATCAAGGCCGATCGGGTCGAAGTGACGCAAGACCCGCAAGGCTATCAATACGCCACCGGGACGTCGAGCGGCGGCAATCTGTCGTATTTCCGCCAGAAACGCGAAGGCCTCGACGAATACATCGAAGGCACGGCAATTCGTATCGACTACGACGGCAAGCAGGATCTGACCACGCTCACCACCAACGCCACCGTAAAGCGCCTGCAAGGCCTCTCGACAGTAATGGACCAGGTGCACGGCAGCGTTATCACGTATGACGGAGAGAACGACTTCTACACCGCGAAGGCAGGCAAGGACGTCGCCGGCCCGGGCAACCCGACCGGCCGCGTGCGCGCGATGCTGGCACCGCGCAACGGCGGCGCTGCGCCGCTGAACGGCGCGTCGGCTACGCTGGCGCCGTCCACCACGATCCAGGGAGCACCGAACCAGTGAGTTCCTCCGCGTCCCTCCCCAATCGCAAACCGGCCGGCACCAGCAGTTCGCTAGTGGTCCGCAACCTGAAGAAGCGTTACGGCTCGCGCACGGTCGTCAAAGACGTCTCGCTCGACGTGAAAAGCGGCGAAGTGGTCGGCCTGCTCGGCCCGAACGGCGCAGGCAAAACCACGTCGTTCTATATGATCGTCGGCCTCGTGCCCCTCGATGCGGGTGAAATCGATCTGGACGGCAAATCGATCAGCTTGCTGCCGATTCACAAGCGCGCGTCGCTGGGCCTGTCGTATCTGCCGCAGGAAGCTTCCGTGTTCCGCAAGCTCAGCGTCGAAGAAAATATTCGCGCGGTGCTGGAATTGCAGCATGAGGACAACGGCAAGCGGCTCAGCAAAGACACCATCACGAGCCGCACCGAGGCGTTGCTCGACGAACTGCAGATCGCTCACCTGCGTGAAAATCCGGCGCTGTCGCTGTCAGGCGGCGAGCGGCGACGGGTTGAAATTGCACGTGCGCTGGCCACCAATCCGAGCTTCATTCTGCTCGACGAACCGTTCGCGGGCGTCGATCCGATCGCGGTGCTGGAAATCCAGAAGATCGTCAAATTTCTGAAGCAGCGCAATATCGGCGTGCTAATCACCGACCACAACGTGCGCGAAACCCTCGGCATCTGTGACCACGCCTACATCATCAGCGACGGCAGCGTGCTGGCCGCCGGTGCGCCGAGCGACATCATCGAAAACGAAAGCGTGCGGCGCGTCTATCTGGGCGAGCACTTCCGCATGTAAGTGCACAAGGGATTGCCGGCGGTGCGAGCGCGCACCCGCCGGACCCTTTGCGGCATCCGCACATCAGCATTTTTGACCTGGGCCGTCCCGCGCCCAGCGCCGCCGGAAAACGGGCGCACGCGTAATTGCGAATGTCGCAAGGTATCGCGGTCGTGGCAAACTCTCTACAATGAATCTCAACTTGCCATGAAAGCCAGCCTCCAACTCCGCCTATCGCAGCATCTTGCGCTGACCCCACAACTGCAGCAGTCCATCCGGCTGCTTCAGCTGTCTACGCTCGAACTGCAGCAGGAAGTCTCCATGGCGATCTCGCAGAATCCGCTCCTCGAGAATGAGGATGACTGGATCGCGAGTCCCCTGCGCGTGGCGGCCGACGGTTCGCTGATCGCCCAGTCGCCCAATTCCTCCCCACCGCCCGACCAGATGGGCGGCAATACCTCGTCTTCGTCCACCAGCAGCAGCGAGCGCGCCGAGAACGGCGAGCCTCAGGGTGTCGACGAATACAACGGCCTCTCGAACGACAGCAACGGCGACGCGTCGCAATGGGATCTCGGCGACTACGGCCGCTCCGGCAATGCTTCCGACGACGACGATCTGCCGCCGCTGCAAATTCACGAATCGAGCACCTCGCTGCGCGATCACCTGATGGCGCAACTTCGCGTCACTCAGGCGAGCCAGCGCGACCGTGCACTGATCACCTTTCTGATCGAATCACTCGACGACGACGGCTATCTCGCCGCCACACTCGACGAAGTGCTGACCGACCTGCCTGAAGAGCTCGAAGTCGATCTCGACGAAATGAATGCCGCGCTTGCGCTCCTGCATAGCTTCGACCCTGCGGGGGTCGGCGCGCGCTCCGCGTCGGAATGTCTCAAGCTGCAATTGCTGCGGCTCGAACGGACGCCCACGCGCACGCTGGCGCTCGACATTGTTGCCCATCATCTGGAACTGCTCGCGGCACGCGACTTCACGCGCCTGCGCAAGCATCTGAAAGCAAATGACGACGATTTGCGCGATGCGCACATCCTGATCCGCTCGCTCGAGCCGTTTCCCGGCGCCGCTTACGGCAAGGCGGAAGCGGACTACGTTGTGCCGGACATCATGGTGCGCAAAACGGCACAGGGATGGCAGGCCGAGCTGAACCCGGAAGTGGTGCCGAAACTGCGCATCAACCATTTGTACGCGAATATTCTGCGCAATAACCGTGGCGATCCGGGCAGCGGATCGTTGCGCCAGCAACTGCAGGAAGCACGCTGGCTGATCAAAAATATCCAGCAACGTTTCGAGACGATCCTCAGAGTTGCGCAAGCCATTGTCGAGCGTCAAAAGAGCTTTTTTGTGCACGGCGAAATTGCCATGCGCCCCTTGGTTTTGCGAGAAATTGCTGATACGCTGGGCCTACACGAGTCAACTGTCTCGCGTGTGACAACCGGTAAATACATGCTGACCCCATTCGGGACGCTTGAATTTAAGTACTTCTTCGGATCACACGTTTCGACTGACACGGGCGGCGCGGCCTCTTCCACGGCCATTCGCGCGCTCATCAAGCAATTGATAGGAGCGGAAAACCCGAAATCTCCTCTTTCAGACAGCCGCATAGCCGAACTGCTGGCGGAACAGGGCTTCGTGGTCGCACGGCGTACCGTTGCGAAGTATCGCGAAGCGCTCAAGATTCCGGCAGTCAACCTGCGCAAGTCTCTGTAGCCCGCCGCCTCCCGCGACGGGCATTTACCGGCCGCTCCGCAGTTGGCGGACAGGCCGGCCGATGCGACCTGCCAGAAGTCAGTCACCGGGGGGCGACTCAGGCAAGCCGACAGATCGACCGGACCTTCGTCATCGTGCGGACCAAGCGGCCTTTAGCTTGGAGAAGCACTATGAATCTGCAGATCAGTGGACACCACCTCGAAGTAACGCCTGCGTTGCGCGAATACGTGATCACCAAACTGGATAGGGTGCTAAGACATTTTGATCAGGTAATTGACGGCAGTGTGGTCCTCTCGGTCGACAACCACAAGGAAAAGGAAAAGCGTCAAAAGGTTGAAATCAACCTGCATCTCAAGGGCAAAGATATCTTTGTCGAGAGCTGTGACAGCGATCTCTACGCTGCGATCGATCTGATGATCGACAAGCTCGACCGGCAAGTGATACGCCACAAGGATCGCCTGCAAGGCCATGCGCACGATGCGATCAAGTACCAGCCGGCGCCGCAACTGGACGTGCCGCCGCAATAAGGGAAATTAGAAGGTTTTCTTTTATTTTCCTGCAGTTTCCCTTATCCAGCCAAACCGCCCGAGACCGGGCGGTTTTTTGTTTCCCGGCACCCTTCCCGCGCGCCAGCGCCGCATGGCTCATGATTCAAATAAACCCATAATGCATCGATGGCGCGCCGCACCATCAGCGGCTACCCTGTTCTATAATGTTCCGGTTACCATCGGGGTCAAGTTAGCTCAAACGGAGATCGGTTGGCCGGGGTCCTGCGCTTTCGGACTCCAACGCACGTCGCCGTGAGCATCAAACGAATGGAATCCCAATCAAACGCCCCAGCGAGGAGAATCCAGGCCACGTTTTCGCCTGTCAACATGAATCGTTTAGCCAAATTTCTTCCCCTCGAGAACGTCGTCGTCGGACTATCGGTCACCAGCAAGAAGCGCGTATTCGAGCAAGCGGGCCTGATCTTCGAGAACCAGAACGGCATCGCCCGTAGCACGGTCACTGACAATCTGTTCGCGCGTGAGCGCCTCGGATCGACGGGGCTCGGCGAAGGTGTCGCGATTCCGCACGGCCGGATCAAAGGCTTGAAGCAGCCGCTCGCCGCGTTCGTTCGCCTCGCCGAACCTATCCCCTTCGAATCGCCTGACGGCCAGCCGGTCTCCCTGCTGATCTTCCTGCTCGTGCCCGAGCAGGCCACCCAGCAGCACCTTGAAATCCTTTCGGAAATCGCCCAATTGCTGTCCGATCGCGAGGCCCGCGAGCGGCTGCACACGGAAGAAGACCGCGAATCGTTGCATCGCCTGCTCACTCAGTGGCAACCTTGATGCATCGGCGGTTATCCGCACGCCGCTTATCCGCATGCCCGGTACCCGTCCGCATGCGGATACCGCCTGGCAAAATAAACGGCCCACATTAGCGCGACCACCCCTTTGCCCGGCAAGCGGCCCACACTGGAGTCACTGACTCATGGATACGTCCAGCATCAACGCCCAGAGCATTTTCGACGACAACGCCGCCACGCTGAAACTGAGCTGGCTGACGGGGCATGAAGGCTGGGAGCGCGGCTTTTCTTCGGAATCGGTCGCCAATGCCACGTCGAGCGCCGATCTCGTCGGCCACTTGAACCTGATCCACCCGAACCGGATTCAGGTGCTCGGCGACGCCGAAATCGACTACTACAAGCGCCAAACCGACGAAGACCGCTCACGCCACATGGCTGAGCTCATCGCGTTGGAACCGCCGTTTCTGGTGGTGGCGGGCGGTGTCGCCGCGCCGCCGGAACTGGTGCTGCGCTGCACGCGCTCGTCCACGCCGCTCTTCACCACGCCCATGTCCGCCGCCGCGGTGATCGACAGCCTGCGCCTCTACATGTCGCGCATTCTCGCGCCGCGCGCCACGCTGCACGGCGTATTTCTCGACATTCTCGGCATGGGCGTGCTGCTCACCGGCGATTCCGGCCTCGGCAAGAGCGAACTTGGGCTGGAATTGATCAGTCGCGGCCACGGCCTCGTCGCCGATGACGCGGTGGATTTCGTACGCCTGGGCCCGGATTTCGTTGAAGGGCGCTGCCCGCCGCTGCTGCAAAACCTGCTCGAAGTGCGTGGTCTCGGCCTGCTCGACATCAAGACGATCTTCGGTGAAACCGCGGTGCGCCGCAAAATGAAGCTGAAGCTGATCGTGCAACTGGTGCGTCGCCCCGACGGCGAGTTCCAACGCTTGCCGCTGGAAAGCCAAACCGTCGACGTGCTCGGCTTGCCAATCAGCAAGGTCACGATTCAGGTGGCGGCTGGCCGCAACCTCGCGGTTCTGGTCGAAGCGGCTGTTCGCAACACGATCCTGCAACTGCGCGGCATCGATACGCTGCGCGACTTCATGGATCGCCAGCGTCTGGCAATGCAGGATCCGGACAGCCAGTTTCCCGGCAAATTAATCTGAGTCCGCGACACCCCGCGGCACAGTGTCACGCCCGCAGCCAACGGCAGGCTGCGGCGGTGGCACACGTACGGGGACCAGATGCTATGATGAACTGTACGGATTTCACGACTCCATGCGCATAATTCTGATCACCGGTATTTCCGGCTCCGGCAAATCAGTTGCCCTGAACGCGCTTGAAGACGCAGGCTATTATTGCGTCGACAATCTACCGCCGCGTTTTTTGCCGCAACTGGCCAACTATCTCGCCGACGACGGCCAGGAACGCCTCGCGGTCGCGATCGACGCGCGCTCGAGTGCTTCGCTCGACGAAATGCCCGCGATGATCCGCGACCTGTCACGCGCCCACGACGTGCGCGTGCTTTTCCTGAACGCAAGTACGCAGTCGCTGATTCAACGCTTCTCCGAAACGCGCCGGCGCCATCCCTTGTCCGGCTCCACCGCGCATGATGCCGACGTCGGCTTGTTGACGTCGCTCGCCGAAGCGATCGAACGCGAACGCGAACTCGTGGCGGGCCTCGCCGAATTCGGCCATCAAATCGACACCAGCAATCTGCGCGCGAACGTGCTGCGTGCGTGGGTCAAACGGTTTATCGAACAGAAAGATGCTGGGCTCGTGCTGATGTTCGAGTCCTTCGGCTTTAAACGCGGCGTACCGCTCGACGCCGATTTTGTTTTCGACGTACGCACGCTGCCGAACCCGTACTACGATCATGAATTGCGGCCGCTCACGGGCCTCGACAAACCGGTAATGGATTTTCTCGATGCGCTGCCGGTCGTGCATGAAATGATCGGCGACATCGAAAAGTTTCTCGTCAAATGGCTGCCGCATTTCCGTGACGACAACCGCAGTTATCTGACGGTCGCGATCGGTTGCACGGGCGGCCAGCACCGCTCGGTGTTCATTGCGGAGACGCTTGCCGCGCGTCTCGCAACTTCGGCAAATGTCATTGTGCGGCACCGCGATGCGCCAGTTCATGCCGGCGAATCATCGAAGTTAGTGGCTTAACCGGCCGCTCCGCGCGGCCTCAACTCGAAGCGTTGCGCCATGCCTTCTACTGTGCTTGCCGATGTGCCGCTGTTTCCGCTGCATACGGTGCTGTTTCCCGGCGGACTGCTGCCGCTGAAAATCTTCGAAGCGCGCTACCTTGATATGGCGCGCGACTGTCTGCGTGAAAAAACGCCGTTCGGTGTGTGTCTGCTGAAAAGCGGCGCAGAAGTGGCGCGCGAAGAAGAGCCTTCGGTGCCCGAAACAATTGGTTGTCTCGCCGAAATCGAAGAGTGCGACGTCGAAGCCTTCGGCATGCTGTTGATTCGAGCGCGCGGCACGCGGCGGTTTCGCCTGCTGTCGCATCGCGTGGAAAGCAGCGGCTTGCTGGTCGGCATGGCCGAACCCCTCGGAGAAGACATACCGCTTGAGGGCAATGAACAACTGGCCAAATTCGGCGCGTGCGCGGAAGTACTTGAGCGGATCATCGCGACGATCCGTGAACGCGACCCGGACAGCTTGCCGTTCGCGGAGCCGTTCAGGCTGGAAGATCCGTCATGGGTGTCGAACCGGCTCGCGGAAGTACTGCCGATCGCCCTTCGTGCAAGGCAAAAACTGATGGAATTGCAGGACGCCGGCGCGCGAATCGACGTGGTTCATCACTATATGCAGCAGCATCAGCTGCTCTGATTTCGACGTGCTTTTTGCCCGGGATCTGCTACAACAGCGAACCGTGCAGACTATTCAACAGTTTGCGCACCGGTGCGGGCACACCGAACGAATCGAGATCGCTTAACGCGACCCACGCCGTGTCCGCATCGCCTAGCGCGGCCAATGCGCCGACACCGCGATCCAGTTCAGCGAGGCGCGGCTCGATATCCAGCTTGAAATGCGTGAAGACGTGCGTAAGCGGCGCGAGCGGCGAGACCGCTCCGTCGCCACCAAACGCGCGCGCACGCTCGGCGAGCGTGGCTTCGTCGGTGGCTTCGGGCAGGCTCCACAAGCCGCCCCAGATACCCGAAGGCGGACGCTTTTCCAGCATCACGGCGTTACCATCGCGCAGCACCAGCATCCATGTGCGGCGCGTCGGCACAGCTTTCTTCGGCCGTGCGGCGGGCAGTTCACGCTGACGCCCCGTGACGTTCGCCACGCAGTCGACGGCGAACGGGCAGCGCAGGCAGTCCGGCTTGCCGCGCACACACAACGTTGCACCGAGGTCCATCAGGCCTTGCGTGTACGCGCTGACACCGTCGTCCGATACGTTCGACGGCAGCAGCGATTCCGCCAGCGTCCACATCGCGTTCTCGACTTTCTTTTCACCCGGAAAGCCTTCGACGCCGAATACACGCGCCAACACGCGCTTCACGTTGCCATCGAGAATCGTGGCGCGCGCGCCGAACGCGAATGAGGCGATCGCCGCCGCCGTCGAGCGGCCGATGCCAGGCAATTCAGCGAGTTCGTCCGCCGAGGCGGGAAATGCGCCGCCATGCTGCTCGACCACCACCTGCGCGCAGCGGTGCAGATTGCGTGCGCGCGAGTAATAGCCGAGGCCTGCCCACAACGCCATCACATCGTCTGCCGGCGCGGCGGCGAGCGAGGCAACATCCGGGCAACGTGCAAGAAACTTTGCGTAGTACGGAATCACCGTCGATACCTGAGTCTGCTGCAGCATGATTTCCGACAGCCAGATGCGATATGGATCACGCGTGTTCTGCCATGGCAGGTCGTGACGGCCATGCTGGCGCTGCCACGCAATCAGTCGCGCGGAAAAATCGGACATGACCGGGAAAGCAGGCACAGCGGACGGGGCAGATGGGCTTAAACGAGAAGGCATTGAAAAGTTAGCGCTGGCAGGTGGGACAGAAATACGTAGAACGCTGCCCCTGCACGATCTGTTTGATCGACGTTCCACACACGCGGCATGGCAGCCCCGCGCGATCATAGACGAAATAGTCGAGCTGGAAGTAACCACTTTCGCCATCGCTGCCGACGAAATCGCGCAGCGTGCTGCCCCCCTTCTCGATCGCGGCGGCGAGCGTGACGCGCACTGCGTCCGCCAGCAGACCGTAGCGCACGAGCGAGACGCGGCCCGCTGCGGTGGTGGGCCGGATACCGGCGCGAAAGAGGCTTTCGGACGCGTAGATATTACCCACGCCGACCACGATCTCGCCCGCCAGCAACGCCTGCTTCACTGACACCTTGCGCCCACGCGTGAGCCTGTGCATCAACGCGCCGGAGAATGCCGGCGAAAACGGCTCAACACCGAGGCCCGCGAGCAGCGGGTGCTCGAGCACGTCGCCGGCTTCACGCGCGTGCCACAGCACAGCACCAAAGCGCCGCGGATCGCGATAGCGCAAAATGAATTCGTCGAAAATCCAGTCGACGTGATCGTGTTTCGCCGCGGCCGGCGGCTGCGGCAGATGGCGCAGCACACGCAGCGTGCCGGTCATGCCCAGATGCACAATGAACCAGCCGGCGTCGACTTCGAACAGCAGATACTTGCCGCGCCGCTCAACCTTGCGCACCACGCTGCCGCGCAAGGTTTTCGCAAGGTCCGCCGGAATCGGCCAACGCAGCGTGGGCGTACGCACATCGACGCGTTCAACCTTGCGGCCGGACACATACGGTTCGATTCCCCTTCGGGTAACCTCAACTTCTGGCAACTCTGGCATGTCTAACTGGTCTGCAACTTGCGTGAGTGGTTGTGCGCTTATTGTAGCGAGCGCGTTACAATCGTCCGAAACATTGAACGGATTTCCATGAACTTGTCCTTCGTGAAGCTGTTTTCGAAGCGCCCGGCTAGCGCATCCCGCGTGCCGCACGCCGTATCCGCTCGACGCATGCTCGGTGCCGCCGCACTCGCCGTCTGGGCGATGGCCGCCGTGCCCGCGCACGCGCAGGATCCATCGCCAGACTCGGATGACACCTCCGTCACCCTGCCGGACCCGCTCGGCCCGGCGACGGCAGAAGACCAGAAGTCTCTGCCGGGCGTGCCGCTGTCCAGCCAGATCGTATTCCAGGTGCTCGCCGCTGAAGTCGCCCTGCAACGCGACCAGCCGGCACCCGCCTACCAGACCTATCTCGCGCTAGCGCGCGACACGCACGATCCACGCATGGCGCAACGCGCCACGGAGATCGCGCTGGCCGCGCAAAGCCCGTCGGACGCTCTAGCCGCTGCGCAATTGTGGCAGCAGTATGCGCCGGATTCGGAACGCGCGGCGCAACTCGACGCGTCGCTGCTGGTGCTGTCCGGTAAGCCTGACGACGCCGAGCCGATCCTTGCTCGTGAACTCTCGAAAGTGCCCGCGGACAATCGCGGCAGCGCAATTCTGGCCCTGCAGTTGCTGCTCTCACGTGGTCCGAACCGGATCGGCGGCTTGCATGTGTTGCAAGACCTGCTGAAAGACGACCTGAACCGGCCGGAAGCGCAACTGGCCATCGCGCGCCAGCAGCTCGTTTCCGACGACGCGCCGGGCGCGCGGAAGTCGCTCGAGCAGGCGCTCACGCTCAAGCCGGATTATTTGCCGGCCGCGCTGATGCTGTCGCAAATGGGCCCGGAGGAGCGCAAGGAAGGCATTGCGTCGCTCGAAAAGTACGTGCAACAGAATCCGAAATCGCATGACGCGCGTCTCGCGCTCGCGCAGATGTACCTCGCGAGCGACCGTCTGGACGACGCGCAGAAGCAGTTCGAGATCATGCACAAGAACAACGCGGCCGACCTCACGCCGCTGATGGCGCTCGCGCTAATCAAGATCCAGCAGAAGAATTTCAACGAGGCGCAAACTTACCTCACCCAGTATGCGCAGCAAGCCGAAAAAACGCCGGGCGCCGATCCGGGCCAGGCGTATATCTATCTTGCGCAACTCTCGCTCGAGCAGAAGAACGAAGCGGCGGCGGGCGACTGGTTGAACAAGGTTTCGCCGTCGAGCCAGCAATACGTGCCGGCGCAGATCACGCGTGCGCAATTGCTCGCCAAGCAAGGCAAGTCTGAAGACGCGCGCAAGCTGCTGGCCGGCTTGCAGGCACCCGATCCGCGCGACCAGGCGCTGATTGCACGCACCGACGCGGCCATTCTGTTCGACGCGAAACGCTACCCGGAGGCGGAAACACGCTTGCAACAAGCAACCGCGAATTTCCCGGACGATCCCGATCTGACCTACGACTACGCCATGGCCGCCGAAAAGACCGGCCATTACGATGTCATGGAAGCGCAACTGCGCAAGCTGATTCAGACGCAGCCCGACAACCCGCAGGCATACAACGCGCTCGGCTATTCGCTGGCCGATCGTAATCAGCGCCTGCCGGAAGCGGACAAGCTGGTCGAGAAGGCCTCGTCGCTGGCGCCGAACGACGCCTTCATCATGGACAGCGTGGGCTGGGTCAAGTACCGGATGGGCGATACGTCGGACGCAATCAAGCTGCTGCGCAAAGCTTACGATCTCCAGCCGAACGCCGAAATCGGCGCGCACCTCGGGGAAGTGTTGTGGAAAACCGGAGCGCAGGATCAGGCTCGCGCCGCCTTCCGCGACGCGCGCAAGCTCGAACCGGACAACGACACGCTGGTTAAAACGCTGCAACGACTTCAGGTGAACGATCTTTGATGCGTCTTTCCCGCTTGATCTCCTATCCCCGGGTGCCGCGTGGCGCGGCGCTCGGATTCGTAGCGGCGGCGGTTGTCGCGTTGGCCGGTTGTGCATCGGTGAAGCCGCAAGGGCCGTCCACGTCGAACGCGGCGACGTCCGTCACTGCACAGACCACACGCGCTTATCAGGGCCGTTTCGCGATCCAGTACAACGATCAGAACGGCCAGCAGCGCAATGCCTACGGCAACTTCACCTGGCAGGAAACGGGTGACACAGTCACCCTGCAATTGCGCAATCCGCTCGGCCAGACGCTGGCGGTCGTGACTTCGTCGCCGGCTTCGGCCACGCTCGAACTGCCGAACCGTCAACCGCTCACCGCCGACAATGTCTCCACGCTGATGCAGAACGCGCTCGGCTTCTCGCTGCCGGTTGAAGGGCTGCGCTACTGGTTGCAGCCTTCGCCGGCGCCGACTTCGCGCGCCAGGACCGAGAAAGATCCGGAACAGCCCTCGCGTCTGAAGCAGATCACGCAGGACGGCTGGACGATCGATTACCTGGCCTATGCCGACGCGCCGGCCACTGGCGTGAAGCGCTTGAATCTGAGCCGCTCGGAACCGCCGCTCGACATCAAGCTCGTACTGGATCAGTAGTCGCGTCTGTTCGCGCAACCCTTGCCGCTTCTTCGGCGCCGCTATGGCGCATGTAGCCCTGACTCATGATTGAAACCACCGATTCGCTGCGCGATTGCCTCGCGCCAGCGAAACTCAACCTCTTCCTGCACATCACCGGCCGCCGGCCAGATGGCTATCACACGCTGCAAACCGTCTTCCAGTTGCTCGACTGGGGCGACACCCTGCACTTCAAGCGGCGCGACGACGGCCTCATTACGCGCAGCACCGAAATCGCCGACGTGCCGCCGGAGCACGATCTCACCGTACGCGCAGCAGCGCTCCTGAAGGCGCACACGGGTTCGCCCGAGGGCGTCGATATCGAAATCGACAAACGCCTGCCAATGGGTGCGGGCCTCGGCGGGGGCAGCTCCGACGCGGCCACCACGCTGCTCGCGCTGAATCGCCTCTGGAAGCTCGATTTGCCGCGCCTGGAGTTGCAGGCGCTGGCGTTGAAACTCGGCGCGGACGTGCCATTTTTTATTTTTGGGAAAAATGCATTCGCCCAGGGTGTTGGAGAAGCATTAGACGTTGTACAATTGCCGCCGCGTCATTTCCTGGTAGTGACGCCGAGGGTTCACGTTCCGACTGCAGCGATTTTCTCCGAAAAAACGTTGACAAGAGACTCGAAACCCCTCATAATTACGGACTTTCCTGCAGAACTTAGCTGCAACACTGAATGGCCAGAAAGTTTTGGCCGGAATGACATGCAGCAGGTTGTCGTGGGAAAATACGCGGAAGTAGCGCAAGTGCTGCGATGGTTTGAGAACATTGCACCAGCGCGGATGTCTGGATCAGGTGCAAGTGTATTTGCAGCGTTCCGTAGCAAAGCTGAAGCAGAAGCGGCGCAAGCCAAACTGCCCGGCGAATGGAGCAGCGCAGTAACTGCAAGTCTCGATCAGCATCCACTCTTTACTTTCGCGTCATAAGTTTTGCATCGTCGAACGGTCCCTCGTCCGGTGAAGCTCAAAGTTAGTGTAGGGGAGTCGCCAAGTTGGTTAAGGCACCGGATTTTGATTCCGGCATTCGAAGGTTCGACTCCTTCCTCCCCTGCCAAAAATTCTCGCATTTCCCTCGCCCCCAGCCTGAAGTAGGTGCACGATGAGCAGCCATGACGGCCTGATGGTTTTTACTGGCAACGCAAATCCCGCGCTTGCACAGGAAGTCGTCAAAATCCTCGGTATTCCCCTCGGCAAAGCAATGGTTAGCCGTTTCTCGGACGGCGAAATCCAGGTCGAGATTCAGGAAAACGTGCGTGGCAAGGATGTCTTCGTCCTTCAGTCCACCTGCGCGCCGGCGAATGACAATCTGATGGAACTGATGATCATGGTCGATGCGCTCAAGCGCGCATCCGCTGGCCGGATCACCGCAGCCATCCCCTACTTCGGTTATGCCCGTCAAGATCGACGCCCGCGTTCGGCGCGCGTCGCCATCTCGGCGAAGATCGTGGCGAACATGCTGGAAATCGCCGGCGTCGAGCGGATCATTACGATGGATCTGCACGCCGACCAGATTCAAGGCTTCTTCGACATTCCGGTCGATAATATCTACGCTACGCCCGTGCTGCTCGGCGATCTGCGCAAGCAGAACTACGAGAACCTGCTGGTCGTTTCGCCGGACGTCGGCGGCGTGGTGCGTGCCCGTGCATTGGCCAAGCAACTGAATTGCGATCTCGCGATCATCGACAAACGCCGCCCGAAGGCGAACGTTGCCGAAGTGATGAACATCATCGGTGAAGTCGAAGGCCGCACCTGCGTGATCATGGACGACATGGTCGACACCGCCGGCACGCTTTGCAAGGCAGCTCAGGTTTTGAAGGAACGCGGTGCGAAGCAGGTATTCGCTTACGCCACCCACCCGGTTCTGTCGGGCGGTGCAGGCGAGCGTATTGCAGCTTCGGCACTCGACGAACTCGTTGTTACCGATACGATCCCGCTCGGCGAAGAAGCCCGCTCGTGCGCCAAGATCCGTTCGTTGACCAGTGCCGGCCTGCTTGCCGAAACGTTCTCGCGGATTCGCCGCGGTGATTCGGTGATGTCGCTGTTCGCTGAAAGTTAAGTATTTGCGAAGGCGCAACGTGCATTGCAGTACCGCACGCTGCGCTTTTGCACAATTGGCATGAACGAACGAAGGTTCGTGCCATCGCTCTGGGGCCTCAGCCATAACGGCTTGGAGGCCCCGTTTTTACTGCCTGGTCGCGGGCAGTGCATTGGAGATTCAACATGAAAGTAGTCGCTTTCGAGCGTTCCCTGCAAGGTACGGGTGCGAGCCGCCGCCTGCGTATCTCGGGCAAGACCCCGGGCATCGTATATGGCGCTGGTGCTGACACGCAATTGGTCGAACTGGACCACAACGCACTGTGGCACGCGCTGAAGAAAGAAGTTTTCCATTCGTCGATCCTCGAACTGGAAGTGGCCGGCAAGTCGCAACAGGTTCTGCTGCGCGACGTGCAATACCACCCGTTCCGTCAGCTCGTGCTGCACGTGGACTTCCAACGTGTCGACGCGAAGAAGAAGCTGCACACCAAGGTGCCGCTGCACTTCATGAACCAGGAAACCAACCCGGCAGTGAAGCTGTCGAGCGCGGTGATCTCGCACGTCCTCAACGAAATCGAAATCGAGTGCCTGCCGTCGGCACTGCCGGAATTCCTCGAAGTCGACCTCGCGACGATCGAAGCTGGTCACTCGTTGCATGCCAAGGACATCGTCCTGCCGGCAGGCGTCGCACTGGTTGCTCACGTTGAAGCAGAAAACCCGGTCGTCGCAGCTGCAACGATCCCGGCTGGCGCAATCGCTGAAGGCGACGCTGCTGCTGCTGCTGCAAGCGAAGGCGAAACGCCGGCTGCTTAAGCTGCACTGAGCGAGCAATCCTCTCGATCCGTTTCAATGAAACGGTCGATGTGACCCGCCGAGGTTCGCCCCGGCGGGTTTTTTTTCGGTTTTTTTCGGCTCGGCTGCGTTCGGCTCCCGGGCCAGACGGACCTACGAAATCATGATCAAGCTGATCGTCGGGCTCGGCAATCCGGGCGCCGAATATACCGCGACGCGCCACAATGCTGGCTTCTGGCTAGTCGATCAATTGGCGCGCGAAGCAGGTACGACGCTGCGCGATGAACGGCGCTTCCACGGTTTCTACGCGAAGGCACGGCTTCACGGCGAAGAAGTGCATCTGCTGGAACCACAAACGTATATGAACCGCTCGGGACAATCGGTCGTAGCGGTGGCGCAGTTCTTCAAGATTCTTCCGGACGAAATTCTGGTCGCACACGACGAACTCGACATGCCGCCCGGCAGCGTCAAGCTGAAGCTAGGCGGAGGCAGCGGCGGCCATAATGGGCTGAAGGACATCACCGCGCATCTTTCATCGCAACAGTATTGGCGGCTGCGAATCGGCATCGGCCATCCGCGCGACCTGATTCCCGAAAGCGCGCGCGCCGGCGCCAAGCCGGACGTCGCCAATTACGTGCTGAAGCCGCCGCGGCGGGAAGAACAGGATGTGATCGACGCGTCGATCGAGCGTGCGCTGGCTGTGATGCCGCAGATCATCAAAGGCGAGCTCGAGCGGGCGATGATGCAGTTGCATCGCAATCCCTGAACGCCCCGCGTCCACACCCACGCACCCGGGTCCGTTTCGCCGTTTCGCCGTTTCGCCATCGACAGGAGATTCGCTTGAGCCGCTACTGGAGTGACATCGTTCACCGTCTGACGCCGTATGTGCCGGGCGAGCAGCCCGTCGCTGCGCATCCGGTGAAGCTGAATACCAACGAGAATCCGTATCCCCCGTCGCCGCGCGTGCTTGAGGCGATCCGGCGAGAACTGGGCGACGCGGGCGAGTCGCTGCGGCGCTATCCCGACCCGACGGCGCGCAAATTGCGCGAAACGGTTGCCGCGTACCACGGCATTCGCCCGGAACAGGTGTTCGCAGGCAACGGCTCGGACGAAGTGCTCGCGCTCACATTTCAGGCCTTGCTGAAACACGATAAACCGCTGCTGTTCCCGGATATCACGTACAGCTTCTACCCAACCTACGCGCGGCTCTTTGAAGTCGGCTATCGGGCCATCGCGCTCGACAACAGCTTCGCCATCCATGTCGACGACTACACAGCACCTAACGGCGGTGTACTGTTCCCCAACCCGAACGCGCCGACTGGACGACCGCTGCCGCTCGCCGATATCGAACGTCTGGTGGCGAGAAACACCGAATCGGTCGTGGTGATCGATGAGGCCTATGTCGATTTCGGCGCCGAATCGGCCATCACGCTGATCGACCGCTATCCCAACCTATTGGTCATTCAAACGGTATCGAAGTCGCGCTCGCTGGCCGGTATGCGCATCGGCCTTGCGTTCGGCAATCCGGAGTTGATCGACGCCCTGAACCGCGTGAAGGACAGCTTCAACTCGTATCCGCTCGACCGGCTGGCGCAAGTCGCGGCCGTCGCGGCATACGAGGACGATGCATGGTTCCGCGACAACTGCGCCAAAGTGATTGCTAGCCGTGAGCGGCTGGCGGCAGGGCTGACGGCACTGGGCTTCGAGGTGGTGCCGTCGGCGGCGAATCTGCTGTTCGCGCGCCACGAAGGCTACGATGCAGCGACGCTCGTGGCACGGCTAAGGGAAAAGGCAATCTTCGTGCGCCACTTCAAGGCGGCGCGAATCGAGCAGCATCTGCGAATCTCGGTCGGCACCGACGCCGAATGCGACATTCTGCTGGATGCACTGCGCGACATCTTCAGCGCTTACATCGGGTGACGATCGGATAACGATCGGGATAACTTCGCGCGCAATACAAAACGGCGCGGCAAAAGAAAACGGCGAGGCAAGCGCCTCGCCGTTTTCTATCATTCAACGCTCACGCGCCCTTCGCAACCTGCAATGCGTGGTACTTCGCCATCAAACCTTCCGCCGTCTCCAGGTGTTCAGGGTCGCGTGGAATGCACTCGACCGGGCAGACCTGAATACACTGAGGTTCATCAAAATGGCCGACACACTCGGTGCATTTCTTCGGGTCGATCACGTAGATTTCCGGGCCCATCGAAATCGCGTCGTTCGGACACTCGGGCTCGCACACGTCGCAATTGATGCACTCGTCGGTAATCATCAAGGCCATACTTCTCTCACTTCGCGCCGGCCAAAGCCAGCTTTGATCCGTCAATCCGACAGTTTACGCCGGTTACGGTTGCCCCGCCGAGACACCGTCATCCGGATCCAGCGCAGCAACCTTCTCCTTCAGCCATTGTTCGACCGACGGGAACACGAACTTGCTGACGTCGCCGCCCAGTTGCGCGATTTCACGCACGATGGTGCCGGAGATGAACTGATATTGATCGGACGGCGTCATAAACATGGTTTCGACGTCCGGCAGCAGATAGCGGTTCATGCCAGCCATCTGGAACTCATATTCGAAGTCCGAGACAGCGCGCAGGCCACGTACGATCACCCGAGCGTTATTGCTGCGGACAAAGTCCTTCAATAGCCCTTTGAAGCTCATCACCTGAACGTTCGGGTAGTGCCCGAGCACTTCATGAGCGATATCGAGACGCTCTTTCAGTGTGAAGAACGGCTTCTTGTTGCGGCTGTCGGCAACACCCACCACCAGCGTGTCAAAAATGCTCGACGCGCGTCGAACGAGGTCTTCGTGACCGCGCGTCAGCGGGTCGAACGTGCCCGGGTACACGGCGACTACCATGAGACTTCTCCTCTCTTCAGACAAAGGGGCACGTCAAAGCGTCCACGCGACGCATTTGGCACCGACCGCACGCGTGACGGTAACCCGCCCGCTGCTTGTTTTGGAACGCGCATTATTCCTTATTTTCGCGCTGCAGCAAATGAAAGTGGACAGCGCCCGCTTTGCCTTGCCGCACGATTTCCCAGCCGGCGAGAGTCTCGTTCCCATCTAGCTCGAGTGCGTCACCTGCTTCTACATACAGAAAGCCTTCAGGGCTCAGCAACGGAACGGCCAGCGCAAGCGCCTTGTCGAGCAGATCGCCACCGAACGGCGGATCGAGGAAAACCACGTCAAACGACCCAGGTGCGAGACTCGCCGCGAGGCGCAAGCCGTCGGCTTCCGCGATTTCGATCGTACGCGCCGACAGGCGTTCCTGGTTCGCACGCAACTGTTTGGCGGCCCGCGCATTGCGCTCGACCATCAACACTCGCGCTGCGCCGCGCGAGGCGGCCTCGAAGCCGAGCGCGCCACTACCGGCGAACAGATCGAGGCAGCGCTGGCCCTCCAGCCGTTGGCCGAGCCAGTTGAACAGCGTTTCGCGGACGCGGTCGGGCGTGGGGCGCAGGCCGTCGAGGTCGAGCACGGGCAACGGCGTGCGCTTCCAGTCGCCGCCGATGATACGGATGGCGTGCGGCTTGCCGCCTTTGGACGAAGCGCCATGGGCGCGTGAAGGAGCAGAACGGGGCATGCAGTTTCGATTACGTTATAGGGGCGCCCGCGACGCCGATGCATGCGGGCTGGAGCGCCAACGTTACCACAGGGGCGCACGGCGTCCAGCCTGGCCGTTCGGCCAATACGACGGGCGGCGGCGCGCCTGATAAAATGTGCGGCTTCCAGCGCCTTGCATCCCGCATCGCAACGCTGCCTGCCGCTCCCACCGGGCCCGTCCCGGCTACGCGCATCGGCGCGCGCTCTCACCATGCCAGATCATGTTCAGCTTTTTCAAACGATTCAAGGGTTCGAAAGAGTCCGATAACGCGCCAGAAGAATCGCAGACGGCGCCAGAAGCCTTGGCGCCTGAACCCGCAGTTGAGGTGCCGGCAGAGCCCGTCGCGCCGTCGGCGCCACGGCCGGCTGCTCCGGTTAGTGCCAATACGCAGCCGGCTACCGCCCAGCCCGCCAATGAGCCGGAACCCGAAGCGCCCGCGCCCGAAACGGTTGAAATCGTCCCCCCGCCCATGCAGGACGCGAGCGCGAAGCGCTCATGGCTGACTCGCCTGAAAACCGGTCTGTCGAAAACGAGCTCGAGCCTGACGGGCATTTTCGTCGGCGCGAAGATTGACGAGGATCTGTACGAAGAACTCGAAACCGCGCTGCTGATGTCGGATGCAGGCGTCGAAGCCACCGAGTTTCTGCTCGAATCGCTGCGCGAGAAAGTGCGCAGCGAGCGCCTCACCGATCCCCAGCAGGTGAAAGCGGCGCTGCGCACGCTGCTGATCGACCTGCTCAAACCACTGGAAAAATCGCTCATGCTCGGCCGCGCGCAACCGCTGGTCATGATGATCGCAGGCGTCAACGGGGCGGGCAAAACCACCAGCATCGGCAAGCTCGCCAAGCATCTGCAAAGCTTTGATCAGTCGGTGCTGCTGGCTGCGGGCGACACCTTCCGCGCCGCCGCGCGCGAGCAACTGGCGATCTGGGGCCAGCGCAACAACGTGACGGTGGTGTCGCAGGAAAGCGGCGACCCGGCGGCCGTAATTTTCGACGCGGTCGGCGCCGCGCGTGCACGCAAGATCGACGTCATGATGGCGGACACGGCCGGCCGCCTGCCGACCCAGCTGCATCTTATGGAAGAGCTGCGCAAGGTGAAGCGCGTGATCGGCAAGGCGCAAGATGGCGCGCCGCATGAGGTGCTGCTGGTGATCGATGCGAACACCGGCCAGAATGCCCTCACGCAAGTGAAAGCCTTCGACGACGCGCTCGGCCTCACCGGCCTGATCGTCACCAAGCTCGACGGCACAGCGAAGGGCGGCATTCTCGCGGCGATTGCGCGTCAGCGCCCGGTCCCGGTGTACTTCATCGGCGTCGGCGAAAAGGTCGAGGACCTTCAGCCGTTCAGCGCAGAAGAGTTTTCGGACGCGTTGCTGGGCGGTTGAACACCGCAGCGGTTGTCGCGGGACAAGCAAAAAGGGTGCTCTTCACTTCCGAGCGCCCTTTTTTCATTCAAATCACAGCATCATTCCGCGTCGGGCTGCGCACCAGGTGCCGCATGAGCAAACGCATCGAGTTGCATCGCATGATCATAGATGCGCTGAATCGTCGGAAACTTCGCTGTGTCGACCTTGAAGCGCTGCGCGTTGAACACCTGAGGAATCAGACATGCGTCGGCCAACGTGGGAGTGTCGCCGAAGCACAGCTTGCCGGTGCGCGGATCGCCCGCCAGATGCGCCTCGAGCGTCGCAAAGCCTGCTTCGATCCAATGCCTGTACCACGCGTCTTTCGCATCGTCGTCGACACGCAGCGTATGTTTCAGGTATTTCAGCACGCGCAGATTGTTGATCGGGTGGATCTCGCACGCCACTTGCAACGCCACCGAGCGCACATACGCGCGGTCGGCCGGCGTGCCGGGCAATAGCGGCGGCTCGGGATGCGTTTCCTCCAGATACTCGATGATCGCGAGCGACTGCGGCATCACTTCGTTGCCGTCGACGAATGTGGGCACGATACCGTCCACATTCACCTTGCGGTACTCGGACTTCAACTGCTCACCGCCATTGCGCACGAGGTGCACCGGCACGTACTCGTACGGCAGATTTTTCACGTTCAGCGCGATGCGCACGCGATAGGACGCCGAGCTACGGAAATAGCTGTAAAGCTTCATGTTGTGTGTCTCCTCCAACCGCGCTTCAGACGACGCGTACGCTGAGCTCGCCGAGCCCGTCTACGCCGCCTTTCATGAGGTCGCCCTGCACCACCGCGCCGACACCTTCCGGCGTGCCAGTGAAAATCAGATCGCCCGGTTGCAGTTCGAACAGCGTCGACAGATAGGCGATCGTCTCGGCCACCGACCAGATCAGTTGCGACACGTCAGAATTCTGCTTTTCCTCACCGTTCACCAACAACCAGATCGCACCCTTCCCGACATGGCCGACCGTCGTTGCCGGATGAATCGGGCCGAGCGGCGCAGAGTGATCGAAACCCTTCGCGGTATCCCACGGACGGCCCAGCTTCTTCGCTTCGGCCTGCAGATCGCGGCGCGTCATGTCGAGACCGAGCGCATAGCCGTACACGTGGTCGAGCGCGCTTTCCGCAGGAATGTTCTTGCCGCCTTTTCCGATCGCCGCCACCAGCTCCATCTCGA
This sequence comes from Paraburkholderia sediminicola, assembly GCF_046026855.1. Taxonomy (GTDB): domain Bacteria; phylum Pseudomonadota; class Gammaproteobacteria; order Burkholderiales; family Burkholderiaceae; genus Paraburkholderia; species Paraburkholderia sediminicola_A. The sequence continues at coordinate 41,987 of NZ_JAQQET010000006.1, forward strand.
AGTGAACGTTCTTCGATTGCGTCGGATAGGGAAATTCGCCGGTCGCGCCAGGCGCGACGTACAGCACGGCATCGGCGGGCTTGGCGAAGAAGAACGGCGGTTCGCGGTCGGGATCGTGCCCCATCTCGCGCGCGTGCGCCTCGTAATTGCGACCCACGCAGTAGATGCGACGCACCGCGAACTGCTCGCTGGACCCCACGACCGGCACCGCGACCACCGGTGCGGGTGCAAATACGTAACTCATCCCGTTCTCCGTTTCCTGAATTGTGCCGCGCCCGCGCGGCGATAAAACGTTGAGTGTAACGCGCAGCAAAGCGCGGTGCAGCCAATCGGCACCGGCCCGCGCGGCCCGGCGGTTCCGGCACGTCATCTCGCGGGATTGCTATAGATGCGATACTCACACCAAATAGTGCCCTTTGAATACCGTGGCCAATCGCCCAAAGGCGGCACGCCACCCCGTCCCACTGCGCCCGATGACTGACTCTGCCAACCCTTTCCCCTGCGCCCGCTATATCAAGGAAATCGGCCGCGGCCCGAACGGCGCCCGCGCCCTGACCGCTGAAGATACGCGCGCGCTCTACACCGCGATGCTCGACGGCCGCGTGGCCGATCTCGAACTCGGCGCCGTGCTGCTCGCGTATCGCGTGAAGGGCGAAACCGCCGACGAACTCGCCGCCATGCTGGCTGGCGCGCATGCGTCGTTCGAACCGATTCATTTGCCGCGCGCGGCGTTCCGGCCCGTGTCGATACCCACGTACAACGGCGCGCGCAAACAGCCCAACCTGGTGCCGCTGCTCGCGCTACTGCTGGCACGCGAGGGTGTACCCGTGCTGGTGCATGGCGTCACCGAAGATCCGGGTCGCGTGACGAGCGCTGAAATCTTCACGCATCTGCAGATTCCGCACGCGCAATCGCACGCCGATATCGAGGACGGCCTCGCCGAGCGGCGTCTTGCGTTCGCGCCAATCGACGTGCTCGCGCCAAAGCTCGCGCGCCTTCTCTCGCTACGTCGGCGGATGGGCGTGCGCAATTCAACGCATACGCTCGTGAAAATCCTGCAACCGTTCGCGCCTGCGGGGCTGCGGCTCGTGAACTACACGCATCCTCCGTATCGCGACAGTCTCACGCAGTTGTTCAATACGCACCCGGACGCCGCAGACGGCGGCGCCCTGCTCGCGCGCGGCACCGAAGGCGAAGCGGTGGCCGACACGCGGCGCCAGGTGCAGGTCGACTGGCTGCACGACGGCATCTGCGAAACGCGCGTGCCGCATGAACGCTCGTCGCTCGACGCGCCTGAAGTCGACTTGCCTGAAGCTCGCGACGCCGCCACTACGGCCGCGTGGATCAGCGCCGTATTGCGCGGCGAAGCGCCCGTCCCGAGCGCGATCGAACGGCAGGTGGAGTTGATCGTGGATGTCGCGAAAACGCCCATGTAACCTGTGCGGCGGGAGTGCGGTACGGCGCTTACGGCGTCGCACGCCCGCCCCGAATAGGGCGGCCGCGGGTTGACACGCTACTGCGAGCCGTCATACATTAGACCTATGCGTTCCCTTCCGAACACCCTCCGAATTACCTTCGGCCGCCTGGCGCGGCCTCTATCGCTACGTCTAGCGTAAATCAGGCGTAGCGCCGCGCGCTGTCAACTTTCGTTGACCAAAGCGCGGTCCTCAAAAGCAGTTCCGCAGTTCCCGTTTCACCCCCGACCGTAGTTCTTCACAACCTGTAGTCGTTTGCATTCGTCCGTTTACCGTTCGGACGAAGCGCGAGGGTCAAATGCACGTTGCATGGGCATTATCCACGTTCGTTTTCGCCGTCACCATGACGTTGTTCGTTCGCGCCCGTTCGTTGTTACCGCTAGCCACCGGCTGGCGGGCCGTGCATCCGTGGCAGCCCGCCAGCCGCTCGAGGCCACACCCTTTCGCATACGACACAACGAACGAGGTTCATCATGTTGCGCAATCCCGCTGAAAAATACCGTCCCTTCCCCGCTGTGCGCCTCACCGGCCGCAAATGGCCAAGCCGCACGATCAACCAGGCACCCATCTGGATGAGCACCGATCTGCGTGACGGCAATCAGGCGCTGATCGAGCCGATGAATGCCGCGCAAAAGCTCGAATTCTTCGAAATGCTGGTGGCGATCGGCTTCAAGGAGATCGAAGTCGGTTTCCCGTCGGCCTCGCAAACCGATTTCGATTTCGTCCGCAAACTGATCGAAGAAAAGCGCATTCCCGATGACGTGACGATCGAAGTGTTCGTGCCGTCGCGCGCTGAACTGATTGCGCGCACGTTCGACTCGCTGGAGGGCGCACCGCGCGCCATCGTGCACCTGTACAACGCGATCTGCCCGTCGTTTCGCAAGATCGTCTTCAACCAGTCGAAGGACGAAATCAAGGCGCTGGCGGTAGAAGGCACGCGCCTCATCAAGGAACACGCCCAAGCGCGGCCCGATACGCGCTGGACCTTCCAGTATTCGCCCGAAACCTTCAATACGACCGAGCTCCCGTACGCGCGCGAAGTATGCGATGCGGTCGCGCAGACGTGGCAGCCCACACGCGATCACAAGATGATCGTCAACCTGCCCGCGAGCGTGGAGGCCGCGACACCGAACGTGTTCGCCGACCAGATCGAATGGATGGACCGCAATCTCGGCTATCGCGACAGCATCGTGCTGTCGGTGCATCCGCATAATGATCGCGGCACCGCCGTGGCCGCCACGGAACTGGCGCTGCTGGCGGGCGCGGATCGCGTCGAAGGATGTCTGTTCGGCAGCGGCGAGCGCACGGGCAACGTGGACCTCGTGACGGTCGCGATGAACCTTCACGCGCAGGGCATCGACCCGGGTCTCGACTTCTCCGATATCGACGCAGTGCGACACGTGGTGGAACGTTGCAATCAGATTCCGGTGCATCCGCGGCATCCGTACGCGGGTGTTGCGGCGCAGCGGCCAGTGCGGAGCGATGAGGATCTGCAGCGCGTAGCAGCTTGAGCGTTCACCAAACGCAAGCAGCGAAACGGAGTGAGCTCAAAAGGCTCACTCGATCGCGCAACGCGTCGCCTGCCAGGCGATCAGACGCCATTGCCCGTCTTCCTGCACATGAATCGCCGTATACGCAATTGGAAACAGCAGCGCCCCGTTATTCGCTTCCATTTCGATCAACGCGCGCCCGGTGACGACGCAGGTCTCACGCCCCACCGGCAACACTTCTTGCGACTGCACCTCGATCTGCCGATAGCGGCGGCGCCCGGCCGTAATACCGTCGATGAACTGCCGCTTCGTTTCGCGCTTGCCATTCGTATGGACATAGCTCACGTTGTCCGCGAGCAAGGTATCGAGCGACGGCCCGTCGCCGTCGACCATCGCACGAAAGCGCTCCCGCTCGAGCCCGCGAATCGCTTCGATTATCTTTGCCGCCATTGCTCAGCCCCTCGCACCGGTGAGCCGAACGTGGCCACGGTCGTCAGAAGTTATATTGCAAATATAGCTGGTGGAAATTTATACCAGGATTCGGCTCTTTGATACCGCCGTTGGAAATATGCTGGAAGCGGTAGCCCGCTTCGTACTGCTGGCGGCTGCCAAATTGCAGGCCGACGCCCGCCATGGGGGCGAATTGGAACGCTGTGGCGAGTGTGAGGTCAGAAGATATCCTCGGACTCGAAAGAAGCCGGATTCCGGCGCCCGCTTCGATATACGGGCGAATCGCACCCGCTCCGTCAATGAAGCGAATGATCGGCGTCACGCCGATTTCGCCGATATTTTCGTGCACAGTCCCTTCGTTGGTATGCCACCAGGCCACGTGTGCTTCGCCGATCAGCGAGAAATGCCAATCGCCGATCTGCCACCATGTCAGATTCGGATCCCAAACCAGGCCGAGATCGAGCTTTTTGATGTGGTGATCCCCGATGCCGCCAGCAATCTGCACGCCGAACTGGTCGGCTGCGGCCAGTCCTGAAGCGCTAAACAGAATAGCCGCCGAAGCACCTTTTAGAGCCAGACCACGCAACGCGCTTTTTTTGTTCTTCATTGAGCACCCGAGCTAGCCGAACGTTGATCAGCGGATCACTGTCCCGTTTATTTTAAAGATAATCTACATCCGGCGGATCGTATGAAGAAACCTAAATTCTCGCAATTAGTCACTTCAATTTTAGAAAAAATCGGTCACTTATAAGAATGGAGGCGCTTTGTCAGGTAAATCCTACGGCCCGCACGTGGCCGTTTGCAGAGGCATCACATGGCTATCAAAACCTAAATTTCAATAGGAATATGTGGAACTTGGATGCCCCTACAGCCTCTAAGTATTAGCACTCGGCAAATCAGAGTGCTAACATCCAACGCTGGAGTCGTTTAACTGAATACGCTTTTGTCTGATTCCAAAGGAGTTTCCTACGTGAGCCATGCAATGACCCTTCCGAGTACTCTGAGCCCGTCGTCGGCTAAGGCCGCTTCGGCAGGTGCACTGGCGCTCTCGCATTCCTCGCTGCTGCCCGGCCAACTGGGCAATATCGACGCCTACATCCAGGCCGTAAATCGGATTCCGATGCTGACGCCGGCGGAAGAACGCCAGTTCGCCACTGAATTTCGCGAGCAGGACAACCTCGAGTCCGCGCGCCGTCTCGTCCTGTCGCACCTGCGGCTGGTCGTCTCGATCGCGCGCAATTACCTTGGTTATGGACTGCCGCATGCCGACCTGATCCAGGAAGGCAATATCGGCCTGATGAAGGCCGTGAAGCGCTTCGACCCGGAGCAGAACGTACGGCTCGTGTCGTACGCCATGCACTGGATCAAGGCAGAGATCCACGAATACATCCTGCGCAATTGGCGGATGGTGAAGGTTGCCACCACCAAAGCGCAGCGCAAGCTGTTCTTCAACCTGCGCAGCCACAAGCAGGGCCTGGGCGCGTTCACGCCTGACGAGATCGAAGGTCTTGCCAAAGAGCTGAACGTGAAGCGCGAAGAAGTGGCCGAGATGGAAACGCGCTTGTCCGGCGGCGATATTGCGCTGGAAGGCCAGGTCGAAGACGGTGAAGAGTCGTACGCGCCGATCGCCTACCTCGCCGACTCGCATAGCGAACCGACTGCCGTGCTGGCTTCGCGTCAGCGCGACAAGCTGCAAAGCGACGGTATCGCGAGCGCGCTGGAAGCGCTGGACGCCCGCAGCCGCCGCATCATCGAAGCCCGCTGGCTGAAGGTGGAAGACGACGGCTCTGGTGGTTCGACGCTGCACGAACTAGCCGACGAATTCGGCGTCTCGGCCGAACGTATTCGTCAGATCGAGGCGAGCGCAATGAAGAAAATGCGCGGCGCTTTGGCCGAATATGCGTAAGGCTTAAAACCTTTAGTTGTGCCGGCTCGTCCGGCGTGCGCTGTTTAGTCGCAGAGCCCTGCCCTCGCAAGAAGGCAGGGCTTTTTTGTGCCCACTCGACGATGCATGCGCTCAATCGCAGACGCATGCGCACTCACTCAAGAACATACCCGCCCTGCACGCGTTTCTTGACGTATCACAAACCTCATAGCAATACTGTTCGCACAGGACAATGTTCGCGACCCAATGTCGCAGTGCCGAACTTACGCGTGCGAGGTCCTTGCTTCTAGAATCGGGATGCACTTGCCAGATCGCTCAGGCGACCTGGATCCAGCCGGAATCACCGGTATGAAGTCGCCTTCGACCGATCATGACCATAGCCTTGAATCCCGATAACAACCCTCGCTCGAGCCTACGCAAACGGTTCGGCGCCTGGGTGCGCGGTCCGACGCTGGCGCGGGATATCGCCATCGTGCTCGTCATCAAGTTCGCACTGCTGATGGCGCTCAAATACACATTCTTCAACCATCCGCAGGCGGAGCATATGTCGCTGCCGCCTGAACAAGTTGCGCAGGCGCTGCTGTCCGTGCCTGCCTCGCATCCGTCCCAAGGTGATCAACATGCCCGTTAGCGAAGTCGTAGAACTGTCGCGCCTCCAGTTCGCCATCACGGCGCTTTATCACTTTCTATTCGTGCCGCTTACGCTTGGTCTGTCGTGGTTGCTCGTCATCATGGAGTCCGTTTATGTGATGACCGGCAAGCAGATCTACAAGGACATGACCCAGTTCTGGGGGAAGCTGTTCGGCATCAATTTTGCGATGGGCGTTACCACCGGTCTCACGCTGGAGTTCCAGTTCGGCACCAACTGGTCGTACTACTCGCACTATGTCGGTGACATTTTCGGCGTGCCGCTGGCCGTCGAGGGTTTGATGGCGTTCTTCCTCGAATCGACCTTCGTCGGCTTGTTCTTCTTCGGATGGAACCGGCTCTCGAAAGTGCAACACGTGACCGTTACGTTCCTCGTCGCGCTCGGCTCGAACCTGTCGGCCCTGTGGATTCTGGTAGCCAACGGCTGGATGAACAATCCGGTCGGCGCCACCTTCAACTACCAGACCATGCGCATGGAACTCGACAGCATCTTCTCGGTGCTGTTCAATCCGGTCGCGCAAGTGAAGTTCGTGCACACCGTATCGGCCGGTTACGTGACCGCTTCGATGTTCGTGCTCGGTGTGTCGTCGTGGTATCTGTTGAAGCGCCGCGACACCGAGTTTGCCTTGCGCTCGTTCGCCATCGCCGCCGGCTTCGGTCTGGCGTCGACATTGTGCGTGATCGTGCTCGGCGACGAATCTGGTTACCGCACCGGAGAAGTTCAGCAGGTCAAACTGGCCGCCATCGAATCCGAATGGGAAACGGCGCCTGCACCCGCACCATTTACGATCATCGGCATTCCGAACCAGAAGGAAGAACGCACCGACTATGCGATTCGCATTCCGTATGCGCTCGGCCTGATCGCCACGCGCTCGATCGACGAACCGGTAGTCGGCCTGAAAGACCTGATGGCGCAAAACGAAGTGCGCATCAAGAACGGCATGCTCGCCTACGCCGCGCTGCAAAAGCTGAAGCTAGGGGATGCCACGGACGAAGCCAAAGCGGCCTTCGACGCACACAAGCAAGACCTCGGCTACGGCCTGTTACTCAAGCAGTTCACTCCGAACGTCACCGACGCCACGCCGGATCAGATCGTGCAGGCCGCCAAGAAGACGATTCCGCCGGTGGCGCCCGTGTTCTTCTCGTTCCGCCTGATGGTCGGCCTCGGCATCCTGTTCCTCGCGACCTTTGTACTGGCGTTCTGGTTCTGCGCACAACGCTCCTTACTGCTGGAGAAACGCCGCTGGTTCCTGCGCTGGGCCGTATGGGCGATCCCGTTGCCGTGGCTTGCTGCTGAATTCGGCTGGATCGTCGCTGAGGTGGGTCGCCAACCGTGGACCATCGCCGGTATTCTGCCGACCGCGTTGTCCGCTTCGAGTCTGACGCCGGGGGATCTCTACTTGAGCATTGGCGGCTTCGTTGTGTTCTACACGGTGCTGTTCATCATCGAAATCATGCTGATGTTCAAGTACGCGCGACTCGGACCTTCGTCGCTGCACACCGGGCGCTATCACCACGAACAGCCGCTGAATCAGCCGCTGCCGACCAACACGGCCGCATGATTCGCCGCCACTCTGTTCCAAGGGAAGGATCATCATGGATTACGCAACCCTCAAACTGATCTGGTGGGTATTGATCGGCGTACTGCTGATCGGCTTCGCCCTCACCGATGGCTTCGACATGGGCGCGGCGATTCTGCTGCCGTTCATCGCCAGGACCGACGCGGAGCGGCGCATCGTCGTGAACACGGTCGGCGCGACGTGGGAAGGCAATCAGGTGTGGCTCATCACAGCGGGCGGTGCGATGTTCGCCGCGTGGCCGCTGGTGTATGCCGCGTCGTTCTCCGGCTTCTACTTCGCGATGCTGCTGGTACTGTTTTCGCTATTCTTCCGGCCGGTCGGTTTCGACTACCGCAGCAAGCGTGAAGACCCGCGCTGGCGCAGCGCGTGGGACTGGGCTTTGTTTGTCGGCGGCTTCGTACCCGCGCTGGTGTTCGGCGTGGCATTCGGCAACCTGCTGCAAGGCGTGCCATTCTCGTTCGACACCGATCTGCGTGTCACGTATCACGGCAGTTTCTTCGCGCTGCTCAACCCGTTTGCCGTGCTGTGCGGGCTCGTGAGCGTGTCGATGCTGGCCGCGCACGGCGCAGCCTTCGTGAAGATGAAGGCAGACGACATCGTCGCCGAGCGTGCTTCGTTGGCGCTGCGGATCGCGTCGCTCGCCACCGTGGTGCTGTTCCTGCTTGCCGGCGCGCTGATCGCCACGATGATCGGCGGCTATCAGATCGTCGATGCCGCGCCGCTCGATACGGTTGCCAATCCGCTGCTGAAGAACGTGATCGGTGCGCCCGGCCTGTGGCTCACCAACTACGCAAACTATCCGTGGATGGTGATCGCGCCGGTGGCCGGCCTGGTCGGTGGCGTACTCGCCTTGTTGCTGGCACGCTCGCGCTTTGAAAAAAGCGCCTTTCTGTCGACCTCGCTAATGATCATCGGCGTGATCCTGACGGCGGGCTTCTCAATGTTCCCGTTCATCATGCCCTCCTCGCTCGACGGCCGCAGCAGCCTGACCGTGTGGGATTCGACCTCGAGCCGCCTGACGTTGCAGATCATGCTGATCGCCGTGATCATCTTCCTGCCGATCGTCCTGATCTACACGAGCTGGGTATATCGCGTGATGCGAGGCAAGGTAACCGCCGCGGCGCTCAAAGAAAATCACCATTCGATGTATTGATCAGGAATACGATTAACAGGAGTTTGTGATGTGGTATTTCAGTTGGCTTCTCGGCATTGGCGTAGCGTTGGCGTTCGGCATTATCAACGTGATGTGGCTGGAATCGCGCCGGCCTTTGGAAGCAGGCAAGCATAAGACGCATTGATGTAACCGTTGCCGGCCACGCGCTGGTAAACGCAAAAGCGGCACCTTGAATCAAGGTGCCGCTTTTTTATTGCCGTGCCGTCAGACGAGAAGCGCGGCAATGGAGCGGCGCAGGCCGCTCCTTAACCTTACATCACGCGGGCAGAGGCGTTGCGCCGCCGCCCGTTGACGACAGACGCGTCGCCATTTGTGCAGCGTAGCGTTGGGCTGCGTCGCCAACTACGATGTGGAACGTGTCCGCCGAGACCCACGCCGTATCGAGCGTAGCCATACGTTGACGGTCGACCGCCGACGGATCGCGAACCACAATACGCAGACGCGTTGCCGCCACAGCGTCCAGCGACACGACGTTGCCCGCGCCGCCGAATACGGCGAGCCAACGCAGCGGATCCGGGTCGAGCGGACCGCCTTCAGCACCGCTTACAGCCGCCACAGGCGCTGCAACGACAGCGGGCGCGGCAGCAGCCACCGGCTTCACCGCATCGCCACCGCCTTGCGCGATCACCGTGCGAATTTCATCGGCGATGATGTCCGCTTCCGGTCCGATGATCACCTGCACATTGGTCGAGCCGCGCTTGAGCACGCCGCGCGCGCCGATCGTCTTCAGTTCGCTTTCGGAGACCTTGTTCGTGTCGACCACCGACAGACGCAGACGCGTCGTGCAGGCATCTACCAGCGACAGATTCGACGCACCACCCAGCGCAGCAATATAACGCTGCGCGCGCGGCACGGCTGCACCGGCAACCGGCGAAACGAAACCGCCTTCCGTGAACGACTCGATCTGTTCGTCTTCGGCTGCGGGTTCGCGGCCTGGCGTCGCCATGTTGAACTTGCGGATGAAGAAGCGGAACAGTCCGTAATACACCACCGAATACACGAGACCGATCGGAATCGCCCACCAGCCCTTGGTCGACAGGCCGTAGTTCAGCACGTAGTCGATTGCGCCGGCGGAGAACGTGAAGCCGAGGTGAATGCCTAGCGCCGAGCAGATCGCGAGCGACAGACCGGTCAGCAACGCGTGGATCACATACAGCACCGGTGCGAGGAACATGAAGCTGAACTCGATCGGCTCGGTCACGCCCGTCAGGAACGACGTGAGGGCCATCGAGAACAGCAGGCCGCCAACAAGGGCGCGGCGCTCCTTCGGCGCTTCATGGAACATCGCCAGACACGCGGCCGGCAGGCCGAACATCATGACCGGGAAGAAGCCCGTCATGAACGTGCCCGCGGTGGGGTCGCCCGCGAAGAAACGGTGCAGGTCGCCCGTCACCGCGACGCCGCCCGGCGGCGTGAAGGTACCGAACACGAACCACGTCAGCGAATTGAGAATGTGATGCAGACCCGTGACGAGCAGCAAACGGTTCAGCACGCCGAACACGAACGCGCCGAGCGCACCCGCGGTGGTCAGCCAATGACCGGCCGTATCGATCACGCCTTGTACCGGCTGCCACACGTAGCCGAACACAATGCCTATCACCAGACAAACCACGCCGGTGACAATTGGCACGAAGCGTTTCCCTCCGAAGAATGCGAGGTAGTCGGGCAGCTTGATATCTTTGTACTTGTTGTACAGCAAGCCCGCGACGATACCCGCCACGATCCCGGACAACACGCCCATGTTGAGCTTGTCGTTGATGTCCTTCATCACCGCGATTTCGATCAGATAACCGATCGCACCCGCGAGACCTGCCACGCCGTTGTTATCTTTCGCGAAACCTACCGCCACGCCGATTGCGAACAGCAACGGCAGGTTGTCGAAGATCGCGCCGCCGGCGTCGGCAATCATCTTGATGTTGAACACATCGGGCTGGCCCAGTCGCAGCAGCAGGCCGGCAACCGGCAGCACTGCAATCGGCAGCATCAGCGCGCGTCCCAGGCGCTGAATCTTCAGAAACGGATTCCCATCCATTGATACCTCCAATCCTTGTCTCGTTGTCGACAGTCGTCGTTGAGTTCTAGCTTTACGTGGTTACTGAGCGAAGCTGGTTGCGAACTGTGTGGGGTTCAGTCCAAAGGCCAGGTTTCGCGGCTCACTGCTCTTACCGCCTGCGCCGACTCCAGCGCCAGGGCATCCTGGGCGCGTTGGCGGCACAGTTGATAATCGAGGTTGCGCACTCGCGCCTTGATGCCCGGCACCGACACCGGATCCACCGAGAGCTCGGTCACGCCGAGGCCGACGAGCAACGGCATTGCGACCGGATCACCGGCCAGTGCGCCGCATACGCCGACCCATTTGCCGTGCTTGTTCGCGCCCTGCACGGTCGCCGCGATCAGGCGCAGCACGGCCGGGTGCAAGCCGTCCGCTTGGGCCGCGAGATCGGCCTGGCAACGGTCCATGGCAAGTGTGTATTGCGTCAGATCGTTGGTGCCGATCGACAGAAAATCCGCGTGTTGCGACAGTTGATCGGCGAGCAACGCAGCCGATGGCACTTCGATCATCACGCCGACTTCGATCGGTTCGGTCCGGCCCGATTCAAGGGCGAATTCGTCGATGCGTTTGCGGATGCGGATCAATTCACCGACATCCGTGACCATCGGCAGCAGGATCCGTACGGCGCCGAGCGGTTGCACAGCCAGCAGACCGCGCAATTGATCGTCGAGCAGATCCGGGCGCACCTGTGCGAGGCGGATGCCACGCAGGCCGAGCGCAGGATTCGGTTCGGGCGGCAATGTCAGGTAATCGACTTCCTTGTCTGCGCCGACGTCGAGCGTACGAATGATCGCCGTGCGGCCATTCAGTGCGTCGACGATGGCCTGATAGCTCTGACGGTGTTCGTCGGTGGTCGGCGCCGCAGCGCGGTGAATGAACAGCAGTTCGGTGCGCAGCAAGCCGACGGAATCGGCGCCGTTGTCGACGGCGGTTTTCGCGTCGTCGAGCGTGGCAATGTTCGCGGCGACTTCGATCGCACGGCCATCGGAAGTCACCGCCACCTGTTGCGACGTGCGTCGGTTCGCTTCGCGCACGCCTGCAAGGCGGCTACGCTCAAGACGCGCACGTTCGACATCGAGATCGGTCGGAGCAAATTCGAGACGCCCGGTGGTAGCGTTCACCACGACCTGCGTGCCTTCCGGAATCGCGAGCAAGGTATCGCCGACTGCCACCAGCGCCGGAATGCCCGCTTGCCGCGCGAGAATCGCCGCATGCGAAGTGGCACCGCCACGCGCCATCACGAGTGCAGTGACGCGCGTGCGATCCAGCGACGAGAGATCCGACGGCGTGAACTCTTCGGCCGCCAGCACCGCTTCTTCCGGCAGCGTGCGGGCCGCGGCATTCGTATAACCGAGCGCGCGCAATACGCGCTTTTCGATGTCGCGCAGATCGGCGGCACGTTCGGCGAGCAACGCATCTTCGATATTCATCAGGATGGCGATCTGTGCGCGGATCGCTTCGCGCCATGCAAAGCCGGCGCTCTTGCCGAGGCTGATCAGATCGCGCGCGGCGTCGACGAGCGTGGGATCTTCGAGCAGTACGCGATGCACCGCGAAAATGCCCGCCTCACCCACCGCGCCGCGTTGCGACGCATCGCGCACTGTCGTACCGAGGTCGGCGTCGACGGTGGCAATCGCCTTGTCGAGCAGACGGCTTTCAGCCGCCGACGTGCCATTCGCCTTTTCTGGCGGATCGATGTCCGCATCGTCCCAGCGCACCAGCTTACCGACCGCGACGCCTGGCGACGCACACACACCCGCGAGCGTATTCGGCGCAAGCGCTTCGCCCACAGCGCGCGCAACTGCTTGCGGCGCCGGCGAGCTTTGCCGCGCCGGCTTTTCTTCGACTTCACCGTGCGCTTCACGTGTCAATTCGTGAGCGATGGCCTCGATCGCGGCTTTGGCTTGCGGGCCGACACCGAGCAACTCGACAGTCGCACCTTCACCAGCGCCGAGACCGAGCAAACCGACCACGCTTTCGATCGCCGCCTTGCGCCCTTCATAACGCACTTCGACGCGCGCATCGAAACCACGCGCAGCTTCACGAGCGCGCGCGGCTGGCCGCGCATGCAAACCACCGGCGTGAACCAACGTGACTTGCTGACGGGATTCTTCGGTTACGTTGGTAGCACTCGCCTGCCGCGATGCATGCGCCGCATCGCCATCGCGAGCGCGGAGCACCAGCAAAGGCGTTTCGCCTGCCTTCAGCATGCCGCCCGGCGCACGCTCGACAATCTCGAACGCGTCCGAATTGGCAATCGCAATCACCGAGACGAGACTCGGCGCATTCAGCGCGACCTGATCCTGATCGAACTCGATCAGGACGTCGCCAGTGCGCACCTGTGCGCCTTGCGCGACCATCGGCGCAAAGCCCTTGCCATTCAACTCGACCGTATCGATGCCGATGTGCAGCAGAATCTCCACGCCCTCGGCCGTCGCGAGCGTGACCGCGTGACCGGTACGCGCGAGATGGGTGATGATGCCGTCGCACGGCGCGACGAGTCGCCCCTCGATCGGATCGATGCCGATGCCGTCGCCGAACATGCCGCCCGAAAACACAGGGTCGGGCACATTCGCCAGCGGCACGACCGGACCGGTCATCGGCGCGAGCAAAACAATATGGCCTGCAGAATGGCTCATCAAGCGGGACTCCTCGACACGTCGCATCTGATTTCTCGTCAGTGAGTTTCGGTGACTTTGTTGAGATGGCGTGGCGCGTCAGGATTGCGCCCGCGTGCGGCGGCAAGGCCGGCGGCCATCACGTAAAAGGACAGGATCGCGGCGATCGGGTCGAGCGCCGCATGAGCGGTAGTGGCGAGCGGCAAGCTCGCTTCGGGCACGTCGTCCGGCGCGGCGAGCAGCACGCGGGCGCCGCGTGCCTGCATGTCGCGCGCGAGTTGCAGCAAGCCGGCCTGCTCCGGACCGCGCGGTGCAAAGACCAGTAGCGGGTAGTCGCGATCGATCAATTCCATCGGACCGTGCCGCACTTCCGCGCTCGAAAACGCTTCGGCCTGGATGCCGGAGGTTTCCTTCAATTTCAGCGCGGCTTCCTGCGCGATCGCGAGGCCCAGACCGCGGCCGATCACGATCATGCGTTCGATGCCACGCAATTCGTCCACCGCTTTCGACCAGTCCAGCTTGCCCGCGACGTGCAGCGCCTCGGGCAGCGTGTTCAACGCGCCGAGCAGCGCATTGTCTTTCTGCCAGTGCGCGACCAGTTGCGCGGAAATCGACAGCATCGCAATGTAGCTCTTGGTGGCCGCGACACTCAGTTCCGGACCCGCGACGAGCGGCAGGTGAAATTCGCATGCGTCCGCCAGCGGCGAACTCGGTGCATTCACTGCGGCCACCGTCAACGCGCCGGCATTGCGCAACGCTTCCATCGTGCCAACCAGATCAGGACTCTTGCCCGATTGCGAGAACGCCAGCGCGAGCTGACCGCGCACCTGCAGCGGCGCTTGCTGGAGCGTCGCAACCGACATCGGCAGCGAGGCGACCGGCACGCCGAGGCGGCTCATCGTCAGGCTTGCGAAGTAACTCGCTGCATGGTCCGAGCTGCCGCGCGCGACCGTCAGCGCGACATGGCGCGGCTGCTGGGCGAGCTTCGCCGCCAACGCCTCGACGCGCGAGGTATCCGTGAGTTGCGCGGCGACCGTTTCAGCGGACGCCAGCGCCTCTTTAAGCATATTCGACAATTGCTTCTCCTTCGACGTAAGTCGCGGTCAACGCCAGTTCACGATCGAACACGACCACATCGGCCCACGCACCGCGCGCAATACGGCCGCGGTCTTCGATGCCGAGGTAGTCGGCGGCGTAGCGCGACAAACGGTTTGAAACATCGGCGATCGGCAAACCGATCGATACGAGATTGCGCAGCGCCTGATCCATGGTCAGGGTGCTGCCGGCGAGCGTGCCGTCGGCAAGACGCACGCCGCCGAGGCACTTCGTCACATGCTGGCTGCCGAGGCGGTACTCACCGTCGGGCATGCCGGTAGCCGAGGTGCTGTCCGTCACCACATAGAGGCGCGGAATCGCGCGCAACGCGGCGCGGATCGCGCCCGGATGGACGTGCAGCAAGTCGGGAATGATTTCGGCGAATTCGGCGTGCGCGAGCGCGGCGCCGACGAGACCGGGATTGCGGTGATGCAGCGGCGACATCGCGTTGAAAAGATGCGTGAAGCCGCAAGCACCGTGCTTGAGTGCGGCGACGGCGTCGTCGTAAGTGCCGAGCGAATGGCCGAGTTGCACGCGCACGCCGCGCGCCGCCATCTCGGAGATGATCTCCATGTGGCCGGCGATTTCCGGCGCCAGTGTGACCACGCGGATCGGTGCGATCGACAGATACTTCAGTACTTCGTCCATGACCGCCGATACGGCGGCGTCCGGCTGCGCGCCGAGCTTGCCAGGGTTGATATACGGACCTTCCAGATGGACGCCGAGCACGCGCGAACCACCTGGTGTGCGAATGCGGGCGTTGTTGCCCAGACCCGCGACGACGCTCATCAGTTCGTCGCGCGGTGCGGTCATCGTGGTGGCGAGCAGACTGGTCGTGCCGTAACGCGCATGCGTGCGGGTGATGGTTTCGATCGCATCATCGCCTTCCATCACGTCGGAGCCACCGCCCCCATGCACGTGCAGATCGATGAAGCCGGGCAGGATGTACGGCGCGTCGTTCTTCGACGGATCGGCGCGTTCGCCGGTCAGTGCCGTGATGCGGCCGTTTTCATATTCGAGCGTGCCGTGAATCCACCCATCGGTGGTGAGTATGTTTCCGGTCAGCATGATTCTCTCTGGTGAGGCGTAATGCGGGGTGTGACTGAATTGCGTGCGGTGGCGCCGCACGTGACGGCGGGCCGCGCGGCCTGCTCAGATGTGCCAATCAGGCACGCTATTCAGGTGCGCAATTCAGCGACAAAGTCGTAGTAATCGTCGCGGCAATAGGTGTCGGTCAGTTCGATCGCACGCTGGTCCGCGCTATACCCGATACGGGTAATGACCAGCAGCGCCGAGCGGGGTTCGATATCCATCAACGAAGCGATCTCGCTCGAAGCGTTGACCGCGCGAAAGTGCTGCAAGGCGCGCACGACGGCGGCGCCACGTTGTTCGAGGTAGCTGTAAAGCGAGACGCCGATGGCCTGCGGATCGGGCACGATCGCCGCCGGCAGCGCCGAATGCTCGACCGCCATCACGATGCCGTCCGCGCGCCGCAGTCGCCGCAGACTCGTCACCGCCGCGCCGGGCGACAGGCCAAGGTGCACCAGTTCGTCACGGTTGGCGGCGCGGATATCGCGCTCAAGCCATACCGAATCCGCTCGGAAACCGCGTTGCTGCATCTTTTTCGTGAAGCCGGTAAGCCGCGACAGCGGATCTTCTACGCGCGGCGTGATGAAGCTGCCCGCGCCTCGCGCCCGCCGGATCAGACCCTGCTCGACCAGCAGCTCGATCGCTTTGCGCGCGGTAATGCGCGACACGCCGATCGCATCAGAGAGCGTGCGCTCCGAAGGCAGCGCCTCACCCGCCGACCACACGCCGCAGTGGATTGCCGTCGCCAGATTGCGCGCAAGCTGCAGATAGAGCGGCGTGACGTTGCGAGCGTCAGGCATCAGTGCGGACCAGCGAGTTTCCATGGGGCTCCGGCGGTCGTCTCGAAGAATGCGGCCTACGAAAATGAGAGCCCATTATATAACCAACATAATACCAGTCAATTGATTGGTACCATGCTGGTATGATCTCGTGAAAAGCCTTGCTGGGTAAGCCTCAGAAGGTGGTTTACGGGCGTTGGAGGGCTGATTTCAGGGATCGGGATTTACCCCTATCCGGCATACCGGCGGGCATCCATACGGTCCGCACTGGTCCTCATTGCTCGAGTGGGCTTGCGAGAATCAATACCTTTCTGATACCAGTCGAATATGTCTCGTCGCCGTACGGCTTTTTTAATGAGATACGTTCCAATATAGTGCTGGCTAGGAAGCCATAAAATTCCCCGGGGAGCAGCATTTGACCGATTCCGAGGCGCTGCGGCGCGCTCAGGCCGTCCGCCATTTCAACCGCTTCTATACCCAGCACATTGGCGCGCTA
This sequence comes from Paraburkholderia sediminicola, assembly GCF_046026855.1. Lineage (GTDB taxonomy): Bacteria > Pseudomonadota > Gammaproteobacteria > Burkholderiales > Burkholderiaceae > Paraburkholderia > Paraburkholderia sediminicola_A. The sequence goes on from NZ_JAQQET010000006.1 coordinate 58,819, forward strand.
CATGAGCATTTGGCAAAGAGCGCCTTCTCGCTGACGGAAGTGCGTGTTCTGCATGAACTGTCTCGCGGACGCGCGCAGACGGCCTCGGTGCTCGGACGCAACCTCGGCCTCGACAGCGGCTACCTCAGCCGCCTTCTGACCAGCTTCGAACGACGCAATCTGATTACGCGGCGCCCGTCCGACACGGACGCGCGCCAGTCGCTGATCGCCCTCACCGACAACGGCCACGCCGCCTACGCCCCGCTCGACAAGGCTGCGATCGAAGAAGTGTCGGCGTTGCTGAACAGCCTCACGACACTCTCCCAGGAACAGTTGATCGCCGCGATGAAGGTGATCGAGCGGCTGCTCGACAGCAAGCCGCAGCACGAACTCGTGATCCTTCGGCAACCGCGCGCCGGCGAGTGCGGCTGGCTCGTGCATCGGCAGGCGCAGTGGTTTGCCGCGCAATACGGCTGGGATCAATCGTTCGAAGGTGTGCTTGCGCGCGTCGTCGCCGATTACGCGCAACGCAGGGACCCGGTGCGCGAGATGTGCTGGGTCGCCGATCAGGAGGGTATGGTGGTCGGCTCGGTGTGCATTGTCGGGGTGTCGACGACGGTAGCCGGCGTGCGGCTGTTGTGGGTCGAACCGGACGTCCAGCGTCTTGGCATCGGCACGCAGTTGATGAGCGAATGCGTGCGGTTCGCCAGACGCGCGGGATACACCAAACTCACGCTGACCACTGCCAGCACGCTCGAAGAGCCGCGACGGCTATGCGAACGCGCCGGCTTCCAGCTCGCCTGCACGACAGCGGAGCAGCGCTTCGGCAAGGATCTGACGATCGAGCGATGGGAGCTGGAGTTGGAGGATCGATCGCCTAGAACGACGGCACTACCGAACCCTTGAACTGCGTCTTGATGAACTGGCGCACGTCTTCCGACTGGTAAGCCGCAACCAGCTTCTTGACCCACGGCTTGTCCTTATCTTGCGCGCGCACGGCGATCAGATTCGCGTACGGGCTGCGGATATCTTCGAGCGCGATCGCATCTTTGGTCGGCTGCAGACCGGCGGCCAGCGCGAAGTTCGTGTTGATCGCGGCAGCGTCGACATCCGACAGCGAGCGCGGCAGTTGTGCTGCGTCGAGTTCGAGCAGCTTGATCTGCTTCGGATTCTCGGCGACGTCGAGCGGCGTTGCGTTATTGCCGTTCGTGCCCGCGCCGGCCTTCAGCTTGATCACGCCTTGCGCCTGCAATAGCAACAGCGCGCGATTCTCGTTCGACGGGTCGTTCGGCACCGCGATCTTCGCGCCTGGCGCCAGATCCTTCAGCGACTTCAGCTTCTTCGAATAGATGCCGAGCGGCGAAATGTACGTCAGACCGGCATTGACGATCTTGTAGCCACGCTGCTTGACCTGGCTATCAAGGTACGGCTGATGCTGGAAGCTATTGGCGTCCAGGTCACCCGCGTCCAGTGCTGCGTTTGGCTGCACATAGTCGTTGAATTCGATGACCTTCACGTTCAGGCCTTCGCGTTTCGCCACTTTCGTGACGACTTCCCAGATTTGCGCATCCGGGCCGCCGATGGTGCCGACTTTGATGACCTTGTCGTCGGCATGTGCGCCGAAGCTGGTGACGATCGCCGCGCTGGCGACTACGGCCGAGAGGGCTTTAAGGATGTTTCTGCGCTGCATGTGATTCTCTCTTTTTCTGATCGATGTCAGATTCGGGTGGAAGCCGGTAGCAAACGTCTTGTGAACGCGCCGCCAACTGGACCGTAAATGGTCTCATATGCCCGGCGAGATGTGAAATATCACGATCGCATATGGTTATACCTCTGCAACCGCGCGCAGAGAGATTTACCGACGTTGACCGTGCGCAACGAATCATCTGGTGACCGATAATTGAAGGCCAACGCCGCGAACCCTGGTGGCCCATTCACTCGCTTACGAGAACGCCCATGTACGTCATCAATCTCACCTACACCGCATCGCTCGAACGCGTCGACGATACGCTGGAAGCACACCGCGCGTTTCTGACCAAACAGTTCGAAGCAGGCGTATTCGTCGCGGCCGGGCCGAAAGTGCCGCGCGACGGCGGCATCATTCTGGCGGTGCGCATCGAGCGCGATAAGCTGGATGAGATTCTCGCCAGCGACCCGTTCGCCGAACAGAAGCTCGCGCGTTACGAGGTAACGGAGTTCAAGGCAACGCGGCTAGCGCCGGGAATGAATTTGCCGATGCCGGCTTGAGGATTGCAGCGAGGGAAATTGAATACGGGCGCGCGGCAAACGCACACGCCCGTTGCATCGCTACATCAATCGAGCAGCAGCTTGATATCGTGCACCCACGGCGTGGCGCCCTGGCCATCGCGCGCGAACAGCCGCAACTTGCCGTCCGGGTCGAACACATAGCTCGCGGCCGTGTGGTCCATCGTGTAGCTATCAGGCGTCTTGCCCGGCACTTTCGCGTAGTAGACGCGGAAGTCTTTCGTGATCTTGGTGAGCTGCGCCTGGTCCGCCGGACGCAAGCCGACGAACGTCGGGTTGAACGCCGGCACGTATTGCGCGAGCAGGGCTGGCGTGTCGCGGTCGGGATCGACGGTGACGAACAGTACCTGAACGCGTTTCGCGTCTTCCGGACCGAGTTGCTGGAGCGCCTGCGAGAGCTCGGCCATGGTGGTCGGGCAGACATCCGGGCAGTGTGTGTAGCCGAAGAACAGCACCACTACCTTGCCCTTGTAGTCCGCCATCGTGCGGACTTTGCCGGACGTATCGGGCAGCGAGAAGTTGCTCCCGAATTGCGTGTTGCCGGTAATGTCGAGGTTCTGGAACGCCGGCGGCTGCTTGCCGCAGCCCGCCACCAGCAACGCGCCGCCGAGTGCGCAAGCGATCAGGGTGACACGCGCGGCGACACGCGCCGCGCGCACAAAGCGTTGTGTAAGCATGGGTGTTACGCGCCGATCACGACGCGCGCATAGTGGTCGATCAACAGCGCGGCGAACAGCAGCGACAGATAAACGATCGAGTAACGGAAGGTCTTGCGTGCCAGGTCGTCGGAATATTCCCGATAGATCCTCCACGCATACGCGAGGAACACGGCGCCGAGCAACACAGCCGCCGCGAGGTACACCACGCCGCTCATGCCGGAGATGAACGGCATCATCGTGACTGCGAACAGGATCACGGTGTACAGCAGAATATGCAGGCGCGTGTACTTTTCGCCGTGCGTATTCGGCAGCATCGGCAGACCGGCATTTTCGTAGTCTTTGCGGCGATACAGTGCGAGCGCCCAGAAATGTGGCGGCGTCCACACGAAAATGATCAGCACGAGAATCCACGCGTCGCCCGGCAAGTGACCGGTGACGGCGGCCCAACCGAGCGCCGGCGGCATCGCACCCGACGCCCCGCCGATTACGATGTTCTGCGGCGTGGCGGGCTTCAACAGCAGCGTATAGATAACTGCATAGCCGACGAAGGTGGCGAGCGTGAGCCACATGGTCAGCGGATTGGCGAACGTGTAAAGCGTCCACATGCCGAGTCCGCCGAGCACGGCCGAAAACAGCAGGATTTGGGGAGTAGTGATTTCGCCGCGCGCGGACGGCCGCCACGAGGTACGACGCATCTTCGCGTCGATCTTCTGTTCCATCAGGCAATTGATGGCGAACGCCGCACCGGCCAACAGCCAGATGCCAACCGTGCCGCCGATCAGGACGGTCCACGGCACCATGCCAGGCGTCGACAGAAACATGCCGATGACTGCGCAAAACACAGCGAGCTGCGTGACACGCGGCTTCGTCAGGGCGATGTACTGGGAGACCCGGCTACCGGGCGTTTGGGAGAGAGTTGTGCTGTCCATGTGGGGTCACGCTGGCGCGGCATCGCGCGCAGGCAACACGGCGCGGCCGGGACGGCTATAAGCGATCCGAAAGTTTAACATAACGAGCAGAAGCAGCAGGATCGCGGCTCCCCCGTTATGCGCGACCGCAATGGGCAACGGCCATTGCAGGACGATGTTCGACAGGCCGGTAATGAACTGGATCAGCACCACCAGCAACACGCCGTTCGCCGGCCGCCGCAATGACTCGAATCTGCGCAGTTTCAGCGCAAACCAGACCAGATAGGCGACCACGACGATCGCGAAGGTGCGGTGCGTCCAGTGAATCGCGACCAGCGCATCTTGCGTAATCATGTCGCCGTCGCCGGTCATGCCGAGGGCGCGCCACAGGTGAAAGCCGTGCGCGAAGTCCATCGGCGGGACCCATTGGCCGTTGCAGGTCGGGAAGTCCGTGCAGGCGAGCACCGCGTAGTTGGTGCTGACCCAACCGCCCAATGCGATTTGCACGACAAGCAGCACGAGACCGGCGATCGCCGCCGCGCGCCAACGCGCGGCTTCGGGCTCATAAGCCGGCAGCGGCGTTTGGCGTGCGGCCAGCCAGCCGAGCGTGCCAAGCAACGCGAGGCCGAGCAACAAATGGGTTGTCACGATGATCGGTTGCAACTTCATGGTCACGGTCCACGCGCCGAATGCGCCCTGCACGAGAATCAGCAGCAGCAGCGAAGTCGGCCACCATGGCGACACATGCAGTGGACGGCGCTTGATACGTGCAGTCCACGCAATCACCGTCTGCGCAATGATCAGCACGCCGATCGCCATCGCGAAGTAACGGTGAATCATCTCGATCCAGGCCTTGGTCATGCTGACCGGACCGGTCGGCATCAACTGATGCGCCGCGGTGATCGCGGCGTGAGCGATGAACGGCGACGACGTGCCATAGCAACCAGGCCAGTCCGGGCAACCGAGACCGGAATCGGTGAGACGCGTGAAGCCGCCGAACATCACCAGGTCCAGCGTCAGGAAAGTGGTGAGCCACACCAGCTTGCGGAATTTGTTGTCGTCGGCCTTGACCCATACATAGGAGAGCGGCAACAACGCGATACACAAGCCGATCAAGGCCAGTTGCAATACGAACATCTTTCTTACCCTTGTTGCGGCATCAGCCGATGCTCGACCATTTGAGCAGCTTGGTCACGTCACCCTTGATCTTGCTGGGGTTCGGATCTTTCGGGAAACGCATCATCAGATTGCCGTTCGGATCGACCATATAGATGTGGTCGGTGAGTTGGGTGCCGGTGTCGGTCGGCAGCCATGCGGACACCTGCGCCGGATTGGCGATCAGCATGTTGGTGTCGGGGTAGGCCTTTTGTATCACGTCGGACACGTTGCCTGCATCGGTGCGCAGCCACACTTCGACGACGCGCTCGCGTTCCGGGCCTTGAGCTGCGCGGATTTGTCGCATGAAGTACAGCTTGGTGGCGCAGGCTTTGTCGCATGCGCTGTTGTCGACGGAGATCAGCAGCCAGCGGCCGCGTAGCGACGCGAGCTTGATCGGCTTGCCATCTTCACCCGTGACGACGAGCGAATCGGGAATCGGCCGCTGCGGTTCAACCAGCGTGCCGTAGCTCGTGCTGCCGCCGGTCGGCTTGACCACGTAGTAAACGAAATACGATACGACGATCGGCGCGGCGCAGATGACCGCCAGCAACAGGAGCATCCAGCGGCCACGCTTCCACGATCCCTCGCCATTGGGTTGACCAGGCATCACTTTCGAAGCTGCGGGTTTGCCGGCTTGCGGCGAACGGGGAGATTGCGTCGACACTACAGGACCTCTTTCAATGATTGCGCGGCTTCGAGCCCCTTACTCAGGGCACGAAACCGCAGGCGATGCGTTACACGCCCGGGGCGTGCTCTTTCTTCGCGGCGCGGCGCGCGGCGTACAGGCCGAAGATCAGCGCCGCGGCCGCCATGCCCCACCACTGGAACATGTAGCCGTAGTTGGTTTCGACGCCGGTGGTTGGCGCCGGCCAGTCGCGCACCAGTTTGTCGCCATCGTCGCTCAATTGCTGGATCACGAACGATTGCAACGGCAGCCCGGTTTCCGCAGCGTAGGCCGCCGTATCCAGATTCTGACGGATCTTCTGATGTGCGGCCGATCCGCCCTGTCCCAATTCGAAAGCACGCGAGGCATCGGCACGCGCAATGCCTTCGATTTCGATCTCGCCTTGCGGCGTGGCGTACGGCGCGATGGTTTCGCGATTGTTCACGTTGCGCGGCAGCCAGCCGCGATTGACCAGCACATAACCGCCGTCGGTCAGTTTAAAAGGCATCACGACGTAAAAGCCCGGCTGATCGTTATACGGGCGATTATCCAGATAGACAACTTTATCCGCGACGAAACTGCCGCGTGCTTTCACGCGATGGAATTCGATGTCCTTCAGTGCGACCGGCGTAGCGCTTATGGGCAGCGCGGGCGCGTTTTCGAACTGCGTGATGTGCGCTTCGAGCGCTTCCTTCTGATGTGCGCGGTCGCGCTGCCAGAAACCGAGCCGTACCGTCACCACGATCACCAGCAGAATGAGCAGCGCGGGAATGAGGCGGAACTTCATCGAACGCACTCCGGCATCACCGCTTGCGCCCACGTCTGGAACCTACGGCAGACGCCGACGCGCGGTGCGATAATAAACGTCTTGCCTCTGCGCTTTCTGGTTTCAGTTGGTTCCATGCACATTCTCGTTCCCATCGCCTTCGTCCTGATCATCGCCAGTATGGTGTCGGCGCTGTATTTCATGATGCATGACAAGGGCAAAACCAAGCGGATGGTCTGGTCGCTCGCCACGCGGGTGGGTCTGTCGATCTCACTGTTCCTGTTCATCCTGTTCGCTCACTGGATGGGCTGGATTCAGTCGACCGGTATTCCTTACGGGCGTTAAGCTCGGCGGAAAAACTTTTCACGCCGCCAAATAAAACGCCGCCCTGACAGGGTCGAGGGCGGCGCTGCATAACTTGCGTACTGCTCGTGCGCCGCGCCTTGAATGGCGATGCGCGAACGGCCTGCATACGTACTGGAAACCGGCCGGTTTCCGGAACGGTGCGCAGGCCAGACTGCGTTACAGCCAGTACACGACGATGTACAGCCCAAGCCACACGACGTCCACAAAGTGCCAGTACCAGGCGGCGCCTTCGAACGCGAAGTGGTGTTCCGCCGTGAAGTGACCGCGGATCATCCGCACCAGCACCACGGCCAGCATCGTGCCGCCGAGGAACACGTGGAAACCGTGGAAGCCCGTCAGCAGGAAGAACGTCGAACCGTACACACCCGAGGACAGCGTCAGGTTGAGTTCGTTGTACGCGTGGAAATACTCGAAGGCTTGCAGGAACAGGAAGCAGACACCGAGCACCAGTGTAGCCGCCAGCCAGATGATCGCCTTCTTGCGATGATCTTCACGCAGTGCGTGGTGCGAAACCGTCAACGTAGCGCCCGACGAAAGCAGCAGTGCCGTGTTGATGGTCGGCACAGGCCACGGCTGCATCGACTTGAAGGTTGAGACCAGCGCTGCCGGACCGTTGTTCGGCCATACCGCCGAGAAATCCGGCCAGATCAGCTTGTAGTCGAGGCTGCCGAGTTGATGCAGCGCGATTTCACGCGCATAGAACAGCGCACCGAAGAAAGCACCGAAGAACATCACCTCGGAGAAGATGAACCAGCTCATGCTCCAGCGGTACGACTTGTCGACATTCTTGCCGTACATACCGCCTTCCGACTCGGCGATTGCGTCGCCGAACCAGTGCCACAAGGTATAGAGCAGCCACAGCAGACCCACGGCGACGCCGAGCGGCGCCCAGTCATGGTCGTTGATCCAGGCCGCAAGCGATCCGAGCATGACCAGCAACCCAGCGGCGGCGCTGATCGGATGCCGCGACGGATGCGGCACGAAATAGTACGGGCTCTCGTTTTGACCGCTCATTCTTGATTCTCCACTTCAGTCCAGTTGTTCCGGAATCTCCGGCTGTATCTTCGGCGGCGCGTCGATACCGCACCGCTTCACTCTAATTCGTGGGCTCTGCTTCGCCCCGTACTACGCGTGCGCCTGCCGGCCCAACCTACTTCAACCGACTACGGCGCGCACGATCAGGATCAGCACACCGATGAAAATGGCCGCACTGATTAACGCTGCTGCAACCACATGCAGCGGGTTCAACTGCGTTGCGTCCGCTTCCAGATCCCGGCGCTTGCGCACCCCGAAAAACGACCAGAACACGGCTTTCATCGACTGGCCGAAACTGCTCTTGCGTGGGCTGCCGCTGTTATCGCTCATTACGTCTTCTTCCTTCGCCTGCGGCCAAAACCATCAGGCGGGATTCGCGGCGGTTGCCGCCGTCCTGGCCGTGGGTGCTTCGCTCCCGGCCGTCGCCGCTAGCGGCGTATTCAATTCAAAGAACGTGTACGACAACGTGATCGTTTTCACATCCTTCGGCAACTTCGGATCGACCACGAACACCACCGGCAGCCGCTTCGTTTGATTCGCAGTCAAAGTCTGCTGCGTAAAGCAAAAACACTCGATCTTCTTGAAGTACTCGGTTGCCTGCTTCGGCGCGTAGCTCGGAATGGCTTGCGCCTGAATCGTGCGCGCCTGCTCGTTGCTGACCTCGTACATCACTGTCGTCACTTCGCCCGGATGCACGTCGAGACTACGCTGCTCCGGTTTGAAACCCAGCGGGCCGCGCGCGTTCGCATCGAATTCGATCGAAATCGTGCGGCTCATGTCGACCTGCGTATTCTTCGCCTCACGCGCCGTGGCATCACGCTGCACGAGGTTGTTGATGCCGGTGATCTGGCAGATCGCGCGGTACATCGGCACCAGCGCAAAACCGAAACCGAACATCATCAACGCGACGACGAACAGCTTGATCAGCATCGAACGGTTAAAAGAGCGATCGGCCTGAGCCGGCGGTTGCGTCGACATCTCAATCCTCAACAATCCTGCACACAGACTCGAACCACAGCGTCAGGTGAACCACTTCTGATGGATGATGACGCTCGCAAAAAAAGCCGCGGCGATGACAAACATCACAATACCGATCCGCCGGTTGCCCGCGCGAACCTGCTCGGGCGTACGTCTTTCTTGAGGATTGCGCGTCATGCTCGACTTTCTGAATACTTTCGTGACTACATGTGCCGCCACTGCTCGTGTGGCTGCCCGGTTCCGGCGGCGACTTGCTACAACCTCGCCGCCGGGACCGGCAACCTCACTGAACGCCGATTACTCGACAGTCGGCGGGTTTTCGAACGTGTGGAACGGTGCCGGGCTCGGCACAGTCCATTCGAGGCCCGTTGCGCCGTCCCACGGCTTGTCGCCAGCTTTTTCGAGTTCGCCGCCACCACGGTAGGCCGGCAGTGCAACCGCGAACAGGAAGTAGACCTGTGCCAGACCGAAGCCGAATGCGCCGATCGAAATGACCTGGTTCCAGTCCGTGAACTGTGCCGGGTAGTCAGCGTAACGACGCGGCATACCTGCGAGACCGACGAAGTGCATCGGCAGGAACGCGAGGTTGAAGAAGAACATCGACGCCCAGAAGTGGATCTTGCCGCGCGTTTCGTTGTACATCCAGCCTGTCCACTTCGGCGCCCAGTAGTACCACCCGGAGAAAAGCGCGAATAGAGAACCCGCAACAAGCACGTAGTGGAAATGCGCCACCACGAAATAAGTACCGTGATACTGGATGTCGAGCGGCGCCATAGCGAGCATCAGGCCCGACAGACCGCCGAACGTAAACACCAGCAGGAAGCCGACCGCGAACAGCATAGGCGTTTCGAAGGACAGCGAACCACGCCACATCGTCGCGACCCAGTTGAACACCTTCACACCCGTCGGCACGGCGATCAACATCGTCGCGTACATGAAGAACAGCTGGCCCGTCACCGGCATGCCGGTCGCGAACATGTGGTGCGCCCAGACCATGAACGACAGAATCGCGATCGACGAGGTTGCGTACACCATCGAGCTATAACCGAACAGCGGCTTACGCGAGAACGCCGGGATCACCTGCGACACGATCCCGAACGCCGGCAAAATCATGATGTACACCTCGGGGTGCCCGAAGAACCAGAAGATATGCTGGTACATCACCGGGTCGCCGCCACCTGCCGCATTGAAGAACGACGTACCAAAGTGGCGATCGAACAGCACCATGGTGATCGCGCCCGCCAGAACCGGCATCACGGCAATCAGCAGGTACGCGGTGATCAGCCATGTCCAGACGAACATCGGCATCTTCATCAGCGTGAGGCCAGGCGCGCGCATGTTCAGGATCGTCACAACGATGTTGATCCCGCCCATGATCGACGAAGCACCCATCAAGTGGATCGCGAAAATCGCGAAGTCCATGCCCGGGCCCATCTGCGTCGACAGCGGCGCGTACAAAGTCCAGCCCGCGGCGGTCGCGCCGCCCGGTGCGAAGAACGAACCGACCAGCAACACCGCAGCCACCGGCAGCAGCCAGAAGCTGAAGTTGTTCATCCGCGCAAAAGCCATGTCAGATGCGCCGATCTGCAGCGGCACCATCCAGTTCGCGAAGCCGACGAAGGCCGGCATGATCGCGCCGAACACCATGATCAGGCCGTGCATGGTGGTCAACTGGTTGAAGAACTCGGGACGCATGATCTGCAGACCCGGCTCGAACAGTTCGGCACGGATCATCAGCGCCATCACGCCCCCGGAGAGGAACATGGTGAACGAGAAGATCAGGTACAGCGTACCGATGTCCTTGTGATTGGTTGCGAACAGCCAACGACGCCAGCCATGCGGCGTTTCGTGGGCATGGTCGCCGTGCACGTGCTCGTGGCCCGCGGTTACATCGTGTCCGATGCTAGACATGACAATCTCCTAATGCGAATACTGCGGTGCTGACCATGAACACGTCAGGCAGCCGGGCTGATCTGGACACGCCGGGCTTCTTTCGCGTCGCCGCCGCCCGTGATCGTTTCCGGCTTCTTCAAAATGATGTGATCTTCGGCAATGCCGGCTGCTTTCAGCGCGTCGCGCACGGCTTCGGCACGGGTCTTCGCGAGCTTCGCGTTGACTTCGGCAGAACCGGTGGCGTCAGTGAAACCCGACAGCGTGAACTTTGCGTCCGGGTGCGCTTTCGCGTAGGCCGCGGCCGCGTCGACCGCCGCTTTCGCGTCAGCCGGCAGCACGCTCTTGCCGGTATCGAAGTAGACGTTTGCCGGGAGAGCTGCCTGCGATGCTGCCGCGCTATCCGAACCGGCCGCAGCCGCAGCCGCTTCCGCGCCTGAGGCACCCGAGGCTGCCGCTGCGCCCGAAGCCGCTGTTGCGCCGCTAGCTGCCGCACCTGCGTCCGCCAGATGATTGCCGCCTTCCGGCAGCTTGCCGTTGCGGGCGTCCAGCACTTGCTTCGGCTGGAGAATGTCGCCGGTGTGGTTGCCCCACGAGTTACGTTCGTATGTGATGACCGAAGCGATTTCAACGTCGTTCAGCGTCGGCGCCCAGGAAGGCATCGCGTTCTTGCCCTTCAGCACCAGGCTTACGTGTTCGGCGATCGGACCGTTGGCGATCTTGCTGCCGTCCAGCGCCGGGAATGCGCCTGCGCCCTTACCCGTCGGCTGGTGGCAGACCGCGCAGTTCGACGCGTACACCTTGCCGCCGCGTTCCATCAGCTCGGCCATCGTGTAGGTCTTGTTCGGATCATCCTGGCCAGCGGCCATTTTCTTCTTCTGCGCATCGACCCACTTCGCGTAGTCGTCTGCCGACAACACTTCGACCACTACCGGCATGAACGCGTGTTCCTTGCCGCACAGTTCGGTACAGAAGCCGCGGAACGTACCGATCTTATCGGCCTTGAACCACGTGTCGCGCACGAAACCCGGAATCGCGTCTTGCTTCACGCCGAAAGCCGGCACGTACCAGGAGTGGACCACGTCGTTCGCGGTGGTGATGATGCGGATTTTCTTGTCGACCGGCACGACGAGCGGATTGTCGACTTCCTGCAGATACGTAGTGGAAATCGGCTCACGGCCATCGGTTTCCGCACGCGGCGTGGCCAGCGTGGACAGGAAGTTGATGCCCTCGCCCGGCCCCTTCACGTAGTCGTAGCCCCATTTCCACTGGTAGCCGGTGACCTTGACGGTGAGGTCGGCGTTCGTGGTGTCCTTCATTGCCACCACGGTCTTGGTGGCGGGGAGCGCCATCAGCACGACGATGACGAACGGCACGATCGTCCAGATGATTTCGACGGTAGTGCTTTCGTGGAAATTCGAAGCCTTGTGACCTTTCGATTTGCGGTGAGCAAAGATCGAATAGAACATCACACCGAACACGCCGACGAAGATCACCAGGCAGAGAACCAGCATGAACATGTGGAGGCTGAAAAGCTCCTCAGCGATTTTTGTCGCAGGCGGCTGGAGATTGATCTCGTTGACGGCAGGGCCGCCCGGAACATCGCCCACTGCCAGGGCGGCACCGGCGAAAAGCAGTCCGCTCATCGCCAGCACACCCATGAGGGCTCGCTTGATTGTTTTCATAGCTTCCTTACCCAAAATTTCCATTCAAACCCTCGACCCCGCTGGCAGGCTGTCTCGCGCGCCCCCGTGAACGCCGCGCGTCCCAACACGTCTAACAACGCGTGAGCCACATACGCAATTCGCCTGCGAACTGCGCGCGCCGATACTGCGCGAGATGTTGCCCGATCATGATCGCCTGGCCGCGCGAGACCAGTTTGATCTGGTCACGCGGCGTTGCACCCGGTTCAATCCGCACCCAGCGCGGATTGAATTCGAACTGCGTGAGCCGCTCGGCGCTGACCTGCTCGATCACGAGCCGGTTCTGAAACAGCCGGACACGCTCGTAATCGACAGCATGACGCGCATATATGGCAAACGCGATGCCCACCGCCAGCAATTCGATACCGGTGAACGGCAACACCAGCCAGGCGCCGACCAGTACCAGCATGAAAGCAATTGCCAACGAGAACAACGCAAGCGACACGTAGAAACCTACAAACTGCCGCGGCGATATCGAACAGTTGCGTTTCATCGTCCAGTCTTTGAGAACTGGTTCTGAATCCGCCAGCAGATCTGATGCTTCCATCGCTGCCCCCTGCAGACCGCCACCAATCGCCGCTTGCGGCCATTGCTCGCGACCGCTGAAGGCCACTCAATCACCGCCGCGTCACTTCAGTCACTTCATCATATTGCAGCCCTGCGCCTCGGGCCTGCCGCCCCAAATGTGGGAACTCCGGGCGACAAACTGACGCATTATAGGCGCGATCCATAGCATCCACAAGCAAGCCTCAATCGGCTCACAAGCCAGGTGCGACAAGCCTCCGCGCCGTTTCGACGCAGCTTTCGCGCGTCTTCTGAAGCGGTAATTTCAGACATAACAGATGCCCTCTTTACCGCTTCGTTGATTCCTCATCGACTCCTCGACGAACCTCGTCCGATATCCTCGATCCGCACGATCCCATGACCTTCAGCGGTGGTGCGCGGCACGGCTTTCCACGCGTGACCATAAATCACTTCGAAGGTCAGCGCGATCGTGCCGTCGGCGCGCCGACGGGCTTCGAGCGCCGCCAGCAAAGCCTTGTGCAGCCTACGCGCGACCGCATTCGAAGTGGCCTCGCGCTCGAACGGATACGCGCCCCAGCGGCGCACGTCTGCGAGCAGCGACTCGGGCGACTTATACGTAATAGTGAGTGTTTCCTGATCCATCACAGGAATCTCGAAACCGCTCTCGACCAGCATATCCCCAAGGTCATGCATGTCGACAAAGTCGATCACATGCTTGCGCGAGGGGACGCCATGCGCGGCCTCGACCTCGGCGTAGGCGCCGCGCAATTCCTTCAGCGAATCGGGGCCGAGCGTGCTGAACATCAGCAGGCCGCTCACCTTCAGCACGCGTTGCCACTCAGGAAACACGAGGTCGGGCCGCGAGTGCCAGTGGAGAGCAAGATTGGACCAGATGAATTCGAAGGCGCCGGCCGCGAACGGCAGCACCGAGAAGTCGGCCTGCGCAAAACGCGGACCGCGGGCGCCGAGCGCCTTGCCAAGTGTGGCCGGCAGAAAGCGCCGCCAGCTCGTGTCGCCGGAATCGTGACGCAGCGCGCGACCGAGCATCCCATGCGACAGATCGGTGCCGAACACCGGCGCCTCGGGAAAGCGTTCGCGCAAGGCGGGGACGTCTTCGCCCGCGCCGCAACCGGCGTCGAGCACGCTTGCGGGCGTGACCTTGATGTAGTCGAGACGCTCGCGCATACGCTGCGCGATTTCGCGCGGCAGGAACGCGACGGTGTCGAAGGTCGCCGCACGGCGGTCGAAAATCTGCCGGAGGCGCCGGGAATCATAGGCCGGACGGCCAGATTGAGACGAAGTTGGGGGCATGAGTGTCGTACTGGCGTAGAGCACGAAGTATACTCGTTCGCTCCCGTCCATTCAGTCTGAAAGGCCTTCGCGGGCGGTCCAATCATGCCATTCCGAAAAAATTCCTCGTCTCCCGGCGGCTCGAACGCACGTTTTGCACACTTCAAGCGCGGCGTGTATTCGGCATGGCCACATGTGTTGCACGCGGCGCTGCCGAACCTGTGCGCACTGTGCGGCAATTTGTCGCATAAAACGCTGTGTGCCGGTTGCGACGAGACATATTGGAACGAAGGCATGTTGCGTTGCACGGCGTGCGCGGTTCCTTTGTCCGGAACGCGCTGGGCGGGTCGTGCGCAATATCGCTGCGCGGATTGCATCGGCGAGCCGCCGCCCTTCGAGGCGACCTTTGCTTTGGCCGATTACCGCCAGCCGCTCGACGCCCTGGCGCTCGGCCTGAAATTCCGCGCGCGGCTGATGCTGGCGCGCGAGTTTGCGCAGCGCCTTGCGCGTCTCGCTGAAGACACCTGGCAAGAAGCGTCTGAGCGGCCCGATGTGCTCGCGCCGGTACCGCTGGCCAACAAACGTCTTACCGAGCGCGGCTACAACCAGGCCTGGCAGATTGCCAGGCCATTGGCCCGCACGCTGAATGTGCGCAGCGACGCCACCTTGCTGCATCGCGTGATCCACACCGCGCCGCAATCACGGCTCGACCTGGACGCGCGCCGGCTGAACGTGGGCCGCGCATTCGAAGTCGTCAAACCGGTGCAAGGTCTGCATGTCGGCATCGTCGACGATGTGATGACGACCGGCGCGACACTCGAAGCGCTGGCGCGCACGCTCAAAGCTGCCGGTGCGCGGCGCGTCACCAACTTCGTCGCGCTGCGTACGCCGAAAAACTAGTCTCTACCTGAAGCCATCATGTTCAATGTCGTTCTCGTCGAACCGGAAATCCCGCCGAATACCGGCAACGTCATCCGCCTGTGCGCCAACACCGGCGCACGGCTGCATCTGATCGAACCACTCGGTTTTCCGCTCGACGACACCAAGTTGCGCCGCGCCGGTCTCGACTATCACGAGTATGCGCAGATGAACGTGCATGCCGATTGGGCAGCGTTCGTCGCCAAGGAAGTGCCCGATCCGGCGCGGATGTTCGCCTTCACCACCCGTGGCTCGGGCCGGTTTCACGAGCATGCGTTTCAATCCGGCGACTGGTTCGTGTTCGGCGCCGAAACGCGCGGCCTGCCTGACGCAGTGCTCGATCAGTTCGCCAATGAACAACGCGTGCGCCTGCCGATGCGACCGGGCAACCGCAGCTTGAATCTGTCGAATACGGTCGCCGTGGTCGTCTTCGAAGCGTGGCGTCAGACCGGCTTCGACGGCGGCGCCTGACGGCGTTCCAATTCGGCTTCGTAGCGCGCGAGCATGGCGTCGTCGAAACAGGCGAACACCACACGCTCGATGTTCGGCGTACGCGGCAGGGTTTCGAGCACGGTGCCGACGGCAATCTGCACGGCCTCGTCAGCGGGGAAATGGTAGATCCCGCAACTAATCGCGGGAAATGCAACGCTCGTGCAATGCGCCTGATGCGCCACCTCGAGTGAACGCTGATAGCAAGATGCGAGAAGGTCGGCTTCGCCATGCGCGCCACCCCGCCACACCGGGCCGACCGAGTGAATCACATGTTTGGCCGGCAGGTGGTAGCCGCCGGTGACCTTTGCGTCGCCGGTCGCGCAGCCGCCGAGCGCCTCGCATTCACGCACCAGCTCCTTGCCGGCCGCGCGGTGAATCGCGCCATCCACGCCGCCCCCGCCCAACAACGAAGTATTCGCGGCGTTGACGATCGCGTCTACGGCGAGCGTCGTGATGTCGACCACGCGCGCTTCTAACGTGCAATTGTTGAAACTGAGCATGGGAGGAACCTCGCTGTGGTCCGAAGCGTCGATAAAACGTGGACAGCGATGGTGGGCAGCCGTTCAGCGCTTTTCGCGCTAAACGGCTGAAAGACAAGACTTATTCTGCTTTCGAATCGCGCCGCAGCAGCGCGCTGACGGCGTCGCGGGGCGCCACACCGTCGAACAGCACAGCACAGACCGCCTGCGTGATCGGCATTTCGATCGCATGAGCGCGAGCGATCGCCAACACAGCTTGCGCACAACGCACGCCTTCGGCCACGTGACCAAGGCCGCCGAGGATATCGTCGAGCGTACGGCCCGCGGCGAGCTGCACGCCGACCGTGCGATTGCGCGACAGATCGCCCGTGGCGGTCAGGATCAGATCGCCAAGCCCGGTCAAACCGGTGAACGTCTCGGCCCGTCCGCCAAGCGTCACGCCGAGGCGCGACATTTCAGCGAGGCCACGCGTAATCAGCGCAGCGCGCGCATTCAAACCGAGGCCAAGGCCATCGGCAATACCCGTGGCAATCGCCAGCACGTTCTTCACCGCGCCACCCACTTCCACGCCGACGATGTCGTCGCCGGTATAGATGCGCATGGCGCCATGATGGAACGCGGCAACCGTACGCTCCCGGCATGTCTGTGAAGTGCTGGCGATCGTCAACGCGACCGGCAAGCCCTGCCCGACTTCACGAGCGAAACTCGGACCCGACAGCACGCCGTTACTGCCATGCCCCGGCAATTCAGCCGCGACCACCTGATGCGGCAACAACTGCGAGTCCGCTTCGAAACCTTTGCACAACCACACCACATGCGCCGGCACCTTGCCCGCGTCGCGCATCGCCCGGAACAGACCGCGCAGACCGGCGACGGGCGTCGCCACGACGCATAACGCGTTGTCGGCGAGCGCATGGTCGAGCGCTGCGTTCAGATCGGCTTCGTAGCGAAGGGACGGCGGCAAAGCAACGCCCGCCAGATAGCGGGCGTTTTCGTGCGATCCGGAGAGATCGGCAATGAGCGCGGGTTCGCGCGCCCACAGTACCGCGTCGTGCCGCGCGGCCAGATGGCCGGCGAGGGCTGTGCCCCATGCACCGGCGCCGAGGACAGCAACCTTCATAGCCGGCACCGAACGGACGCGTTAATGCGTGACGCCGTTTTGCGCCGCGCCTTCCTGGCCGCCCATTTGCGCGAGACGTTGCTCGTACAGCGCCTGGAAGTTGATCTCGGCGAGGTGGATCGGCGGGAAGCCTGCGCGGGTGATCGCATCGGCGATGTTCGAGCGCAGGTACGGGAACAGGATCGTCGGGCAGGCAATGCCGACCAGCGGATCGATCTGTTCAGCCGGAATGTTGCGGATGTCGAAAATGCCGGCTTGCTTGGCTTCGATCAGGAACGCAACTTTGTCCGACACCTTGGCCGTGACCGTGCCCGTGACCAGGATTTCGAACACGGTGTCGGCGAGGCGCTCGGCCTTCACGTCGACCTCGACTTCGACCGACGGCATTTCCTGCTCGAGGAAGATGCCCGGCGAATTCGGTTGCTCGAGCGACATGTCCTTCAGGTAGATGCGCTGGATGTTGAAGAACGGCTGGTTATTCTCGTCGGACATGATTGAATGATTCCCTGATAGGTATGCATGGCGGCGGCCCATGGTTTCACGGGCGCCAGATCGTTGCGGCGCATCGCCCCGCCCTGAAAGAGACGAAACGCCGGCTTGTATTTCACCTGCCTCACTCACGCGCCGGCCGGCGCATAAGTCAGGCAACTTCGTTCAGGCAGCTTCGAGCAGAGGCATCAAACCGCCCGCGCGATCGAGCGCGGACAGGTCATCGTACCCACCGACATGCGTCTCGCCGATGAACACCTGCGGCACCGTGCGGCGACCGGTCCGGGTCATCATTTCTTCACGACGGGCCGGGTCTTTGTCGATCAGTACCTTTTCAACGTGCTCGACGCCGCGCGACTTTAAAAGACGTTCGGCCATCTGGCAATACGGGCACACCTGGGTGCTGTACATGATGACTTTGTTCACTTGGCTGCTCCTTGTTTCACAACCGGCATACCGGCTTTCTGCCAGGCGTCGACACCGCCTTCGAGAACATGGACTTCCGCGTATCCGGCATCTTGCACGATACGCGCAGCCTTGTTCGACTGCAGGCCGGTCTGACATACCAGCAGCACCGGGTTGTTCTTGTTCTTCACGAGTTGCGCGACTTTCGCCTGCAATTCAGCAAATTCAAGGTTCCGCGCCGCGGGCAGATGGCCCTTGGCAAAATCGGCGGACGAACGCAGATCGATGACCGCCGCATTGCGCCGGTTGATCAGTTGGGTCGCCTCGGCGGCCGACAGGCCCCCGCGGCCACGCCGGCTGATCGTTGGCCACAGCAGCAGCCCACCGGAGATGAGGACGACTGCGATCAGTACAAGGTTTGTGTAATCAGTGAAAAACTTCACGGAAAATCCGCCGAAAAAGAGAGAAATCGAAAAGGGCAATCCACCCATTATAAAATAACCGTCTGACGCGATGGCGACGCTCCTCTAGAGGACCCTCGCAACGCTTTACCGCTTCCTTACTACCGACCGGCAATCTCATGTACAAACTCGTTCTCATCCGCCACGGCGAATCGACATGGAACAAGGAAAACCGCTTCACGGGCTGGGTCGACGTCGACCTGACCGAGCAGGGCAATCGTGAAGCGCAGCAAGCGGGCGTGCTGCTGAAGGAATCGGGCTACACGTTCGACATCGCCTACACGTCGGTGCTCAAGCGCGCGATCCGCACCTTGTGGCACGTGCAGGATCAGATGGATCTGATGTATCTGCCGGTGGTGCATTCCTGGCGTCTGAACGAACGCCATTACGGCGCGCTGTCGGGTCTGAACAAGGCGGAAACCGCCGCCAAATTCGGTGACGAACAGGTGCTGGTCTGGCGCCGCAGCTACGACACGCCGCCGCCGGCGCTCGATCCGTCGGACGAACGCGCGCCCTATAACGATCCGCGCTACGCCAAGGTGCCGCGCGAACAATTGCCGCTCACCGAGTGCCTGAAGGATACCGTTGCGCGCGTTCTGCCGTTGTGGAACGAGTCGATTGCGCCGGCCATCAAGTCGGGCCGCAAGGTCGTGATCGCCGCGCACGGCAACTCGATCCGCGCCATGGTGAAGTACCTCGACAATATTTCGGACGACGACATCGTCGGCCTGAATATCCCGAACGGCGTGCCGCTCGTCTATGAACTCGACGAAAACCTGAAGCCGATCAAGCACTACTATCTGGGCGACCAGGACGCGATTGCAAAGGCGCAAGCCGCTGTGGCCAAGCAAGGCAAGGCGGGCTAAACCCCTCCTGCACCCGCGCCCTGCGGCAAAAATGCAGCAGGGTCGCGGCAAACGGGCCGCGCCGACCGGCAAGACATACCGGCCGGCGCGGCCCGCATCCCCCGGGCGCGCCTTCTGGCCGCCATCCTACTGTTACCGCACATTACTTCACCACCCCAACGCCGATCTCACGAACCAGGCCCGGCCCGTGCTGTCGAATCACGATTGCCTGTGCTGCGCCCTGACAGGGCGGGTGTGCAGTTATACTTGTCCGTCCCCATCTCTATCGACGCTGCCACGCGCTTCCGACCGCAACAGACTCTATGCGAAAGAACCTGAAAAATATCGGCCTGATTGCCGCGGGCCTTGCTACTGGCGTATTCGCCACCCTGCAACTCTCCGCCTCGGCCCAGCAACCCGCCAGCGCCGCCTCGAGCGCCGTTGCGCCGCTGCCGCTGGACCAGCTCAGGCTCTTTGCCGAAGTCTTCGGGCAAATCAAGCATGAGTACGTCGAACCGGTCGACGACAAGAAACTCCTCACCGCGGCGATCAAGGGCATGGTGTCGAGCCTCGACCCGCACTCGTCGTATCTCGACAAAACCGATTACGAAGAACTGCAGGAGCAGACCAAGGGTCGCTTCGCGGGTCTCGGCATCGAAATTTCGTCTGAAGACGGCCTGATCAAGGTGATCTCGCCGATTGAAGATACACCTGCATTCCGCGCCGGCATCCGTCCGGGCGACCTGATCACCCGCATCAACGACAAACCGGTGCGCGGCATGACGCTCGACCAGGCCGTCAAGCAGATGCGCGGCGATCCGGGCACCAAGGTCACGCTGACCATCTTCCGCAAGACCGACGACCGTACGTTCCCGCTCACGGTGACGCGCGCGATCATCAAGGTCCAGTCGGTCAAGATGAAGATCCTTGCTCCGGGCTACGCGTATATCCGCGTCACCAGCTTCCAGGAACGCACCACGCCTGATCTGGCCGCCAAGCTGCAAGACATCGCACGTCAGCAGCCGAATCTGAAGGGTCTCGTGCTCGACCTGCGCAATAACGGCGGCGGTCTGCTGCAAAGCGCGGTCGGCGTTGCCGGCGCGTTCCTGCCGGCGAACTCGGTGGTGGTGTCGACCAACGGCCAGATTCCGGATTCGAAGCAGGTCTATCGCGATACGTACGACAACTACCGCCTGCAATCCTTCGACAGCGATCCGCTGAAGGACGAAGCACCGATCTTCAAGACCGTGCCGATGGTCGTGCTGACCAACGCCTACTCGGCGTCGGCTTCGGAAATCGTCGCGGGCGCGCTGCAGGATCAGCATCGTGCGCTGATCGTCGGCAAGACCACTTTCGGCAAGGGCTCCGTGCAAACCGTCCGGCCGATGACTGCGGACACAGCGCTGCGCCTGACCACGGCTTACTACTACACGCCGAGCGGCCGTTCGATCCAGAACAAGGGCATCCGTCCTGACATCGCGGTCGATCAATACGCGGAAGGCGATCCGGACGACGCACTGGTTACCCGCGAAGTCGACTACTCGAACCACCTTGCGAACACGCAAGACCCGAACGAGAAGAAGGAAGCGGACCAGCGCGAACAGGAGCGCATGGACCAACTGCGCCAGCTTGAAGAGCAGAACGACAAGAAGACGCCGGAACAGCGTCAGAAGGATCGTGAGCGCAAGCCGGTCGAGTTCGGTTCGGCCGACGACTACATGCTGCAACAGGCTCTGAACAAGCTGGAAGGCAAGCCGGTTCAGGAATCGAAGTCGCTGACCGAGCGCCGTCTGGCGCAGAACAAGCCGGCAACGTCGGCGTCCGCGCCGGTCGCGGTGAAGCCGACGCAACCGGTGCCGGGTGCATCGGGCCCGGTTCCGGCCTCGGCGCCGGCTACGCAAAGCAACTAAGCAGCAAACCTGACGTGTCTTCGCAGCCGAACATGCTGCGAAGACACGTAGCAGCACTCGCTGTAATACCCAGCACCAGCACGAACATCCACTCCCCGCGCGATTAAAATAACGAAACCGCGCACGGCAGGCCACCGGTCCTGCATCTCATTGCGCGACACTCCATGCGCCCCGCCATGAATGACGATCAACTCCTCCGCTATTCCCGCCACATCCTCGTCGACGAAATCGGCATCGAGGCGCAGCAACGCTTTATCGACGCGCACGCGATCATCGTCGGCGCCGGTGGACTAGGTTCGCCTGCAGCGATGTATCTGGCGGCGGCAGGCGTCGGCCGCTTGACGCTGGTCGATGCCGACACGGTCGACCTGACCAATCTGCAGCGGCAGATTCTGCACGTGAGCGCGTCGGTCGGGCGCAAGAAGGTGGAGTCCGGGCGCGACGCAATCGCCCAAATCAATCCCGAGGTGGCGGTGGACGCGGTTGCTAAACGCGTCGACGACGCATGGCTCGATCGCGAGGTGCCGCGCGCCACCGTCGTGCTCGATTGCACGGATAACTTTGCCACGCGCCACGCGATCAATCGGGCGTGCGTGAAACATGGCGTGCCGCTGGTGTCGGGCGCGGCACTGCGCTTTGACGGCCAGATCAGCACCTTTGATTTTCGCGATGCAGCGTCGCCCTGTTACGCGTGCGTGTTCCCGGAAGATCAACCGTTCGAGGAAGTCGCGTGCTCGACCATGGGCGTGTTCGCACCCACGGTTGGCATCATCGGTTCGATGCAAGCGGCTGAAGCGCTGAAAGTAATCGGCGAAATCGGCACGCCGCTGGTGGGCCGCCTCACGATGCTCGATTCGCTGCGAATGGAATGGAACACGATGCGCATTGCACGCCAGCCGGATTGCCCCGTATGCGGGCAACGGCATCAGGCCTGAGCCCATGCAAGACGCTGAATAGAAAACGCCGCACATGTGCGGCGTTTTCTATTTGAACCCGATCCTGACTTTCAGTTTCAGGCCAGCACCACGCGTTTGAGCGCCGCCTGCACTTCTTCCGGTTCGAATGAAGCCAGCACGTCGGCCACCGGCTTCTCCAGTGTCTTCAGATGTGAGCGCAGGACTTCCTGCTTGACCACCAGCAACTGGCTCGGGTGCATCGAGAACTCGGTGAGGCCCATGCCGAGCAACAGTCGCGTCAACGCCGGATCGCCCGCCATCTCGCCGCACACCGACACCGGCACACCCGCCCGCTTCGCCTCGCGCAGCGTGAAGGCGATCAGATGCAGCACTGCAGGATGCAGCGGGTCGTACAGATGCGCGACCGCGTTATCCGCGCGATCGATCGCCAGCGTGTACTGGATCAGATCATTGGTGCCGATCGACAGGAAATCCAGCCGCTTGAGAAACAGCGGCAACGCAATCGCGGCGGCCGGAATCTCGATCATCGCGCCGACCTGCACGTTCGTGTCGTAGGCGATGCCGGCATCGTCCAGCTGACGCTTGGCTTCGCGAATCAGATCGAGCGTCTGATCGATTTCCTGCGCGTGCGCGAGCATCGGAATCAGAATCTTCACCGTACCGAACGCCGACGCGCGAAGAATAGCGCGCAGTTGCGTCAGGAACATTTGCGGCTCCGAGAGGCTCCAGCGAATCGCTCTCAGCCCCAAGGCGGGGTTCGCGGCGGTTTCGTAGCCGTCGCCCCCACCCATCGAATCGAGCGGCTTGTCGGCGCCGACGTCGATCGTACGGATCGTCACCGGCAAGCCGTTCATCAACTCGACCGCGCGGCGATAGGCGGCAAACTGCTCCTCCTCTTCCGGCAAATGGTGTTTGTGATTCATGAACAGGAACTCGGTGCGGAACAGGCCCACACCGGTTGCGCCCGAATCGACCGCGGCGCGCGCATCTTCCGGCAGTTCGATGTTCGCGCAGAGTTCGATGCGCGTGCCGCAGAGTGTTTGCGTCGGCGAGAACTTGAGCCGCTGCAGCTTGCGCTGCTCCAACGCCTTTTCGCTTTGGCGGTATGAATACTCCTCCAGCACGATCGGTGCGGGATCGACAATCACAATGCCATGATCACCGTCGACAATGATCAGGTCGTCCTGACGGATCAGCTGGCTCGCATGCTGCACGCCGACCGCAGCCGGAATGCCGAGGCTGCGCGCGACGATCGCCGTATGCGAAGTACGCCCGCCGAGATCGGTGACGAAACCCTGAAACGTTTGCGTTTTGAACTGCATCATGTCGGCCGGCGCGATGTCGTGCGCGACCACGATCATCTCCTCGCAGGTACCGTGCACACCGTCCACCAGCGCCACCGATGCACCGGCAAGCGCCTTCAGCACGCGCTCCACCACCTGCTCGATGTCGGCTTTGCGCTCGCGCAGGTATTCGTCTTCGATATCGTCGAAATGGCGCGACAGGCGCTCAAGTTGTTCGGTCAGCGCCCACTCGACGTTGTAGCGGCGCGTGCGGATCAGGTCGATGGTTTCCTGCACGAGCATTGCATCGTTCAGGATCATTGAATGAACGTTGATAAACGCGCCCATTTCGCTGGGCGCATCTGCCGCGAGATCGGCGCGCAACGCGTCCAGCTCCTGATGCACCAGTTGCTGGGCCGTGCGAAAACGCTCGACCTCGCCCTCGATCTGGGCGGGTTCGATCAGATAGTGGTCTACGTCAAGTGCAGCCGGGGCGATCAGATAAGCCCGCCCGATGGCAATACCGCGTGACACGGGAATTCCATGCAGCGTGAAGGACACGCGCACCTCCTCTAGTTGTGTGATGCCGCGGCAAACCGCTGCAATGCTCTCAGACTCTCTTCGTCATTATAAATTCCGCGCCCTTTTCAAGTACGCCAGGCCTGTGTGCACCGCAGCACGAAATATCGTAAGCGACCACAACAATGCGCCTTCGTCGAGCTTGCATTCCGGCAACGCGAATCCTTCACGCGTCGCGTGAACTAGCGGCTCGTGCGCCGATTGTCACGCGCTAAAAAAAAATGCCGCGGACGGCCGCGGCATTTTGCTCCAGGCAAGGGGGATGCGCGACTTCACTGACCTTCGCCGAATTTATCGGCTATCAGTTTCAACAATGCGTCCATCGCGTCTTTTTCGTCAGTGCCTTCCGTTTCGATCAGCACCGTGCTGCCTATACCCGCGGCCAGCATCATCACACCCATGATGCTTTTGGCATTGATACGGCGGCCATTGCGGCTCATCCAGATTTCCGCCTGGTAGTTGCCCGCGAGTTGCGTCAACTTGGCCGACGCGCGCGCGTGCAGCCCCAGCTTGTTCACAATAGTCGTTTCCTGTTGCAGCATGTGATGGTCCGAAGCGCGGGTAAGTGTTGTGGTGAAAGGTGAAACTGCAAACCAGTGGCAAACGGGTTGCATGCAACCCGATCGCAACCGTTTAAAGCTGTGCTATCTGCTTACAATCCGCTCGAACCGGCCTTCTGAGTCAGGTCGGCCTCGGGCGGCAAGGCAGGCAAACAGTCTGCGGAAGCTGCAGCGGGCGGCAAAGCCGGCAAACAGTCGCCGGACCCAGCGGGAGGCGCAACCGGCGCCGGCGTGGCAGGCCCGATTGCATGCACGCCCTTAGTGGCCCCGGCAAGCGCCTTGTCGACCAGGGTATCGAGCGGTGTCGCTCGATAACAGACCGCGCGCACCAGCATCGGCAAATTGACGCCGCACAGCACGCGGACGTTCGGCAACGAAGCGAGCCGACCGGCGATATTCGCCGGCGTGGCGCCGAACATGTCGGTGAGCACGAGTGCGCCGTTTTCTTCCTTGAGCCGCTCGATTTCCGAATGCGCGAACGCGACCTGTTGTGCGGGATCGCAATCCGGCGATACGTCGATCACGCCGATACGAGCCGGCAAGCCACCGTAGATGTGCGAAATACAATCGCGCAACGCGGTGGCGAACGGAGCGTGCGCAATGATCAGAATGCCTGCCATGTCAGCCTTACTGCAAAAGAACGGCCCCGAACCGTGGACCGGGACAAAACCCGGTTCGTAAGCGCCCTCGACCGGCCGTGGATCGTGAGGACCGGAACGCATCATTTGACGAGCGGCCCGCAGTGCCCGATATCGCAGCGGCACCAGCGGAAAACGGCTCGCTTACAGTCCGCAATCCATGCCTGTGGCGTCCGGCAGACGTCATCGATTCGGCTTAGCACGGGAGAGCGGGCATTGTATCAGGCCCATTTTCGCGCCAAAGCCGGTGTTTCGCTTGATGCGGATTTACTACACAGTTTGGGGGTCATGGCACCCATTCAAGGGCTGCGCCTCACGCTGCCGTGCGCTCCAGCGCGTCGATAAACATCGCTGCGACGTCGAAGCCGGTCTGATCCATGATCTCGCGAAAACACGTCGGGCTCGTCACGTTCACCTCGGTGAGCCAGTCGCCGATCGCATCCAGCCCGACCAGCAGCAGGCCGCGCGCAGCAAGCACCGGCGCGAGTGTGTCGGCGATCTTGCGGTCATGCTCGGTGAGCGGGCGCGCCACGCCGAGGCCGCCGGCAGCCAGATTGCCGCGCACTTCATTGCCCTGAGGAATCCGCGCGAGCGAAAACGGCACCGGTTCGCCGCCGATCAGCAGGATGCGCTTGTCGCCGTCCTTGATCTCGGGGATGAATTTTTGCGCCATGACCGAGCGCGCGCCATCGTGGCTCAGCATCTCGATGATCGAGCCGAGATTCATGCCATCGGCCTTCACGCGGAACACGCCCATGCCGCCCATGCCGTCGAGCGGCTTCAGAATCACGTCGCCGTGTTCTTCGTGGAAGGCGCGCAAACGGGTGGCGTCGCGCGTCACCAGAGTCGGCGTGACAAACTGCGCGAACTCGCCGATCGCCAGCTTTTCCGAATGATCGCGAATGGCCTGCGGCTTGTTGAAGATGCGCGCGCCACCGCGCTCGGCCATTTCCAGCAGCCACGTCGACGTCACGTATTCCATGTCGAACGGCGGGTCTTTGCGCATCACCACCGCGCTGAAGTGCTTCAGCGATTTCGGCGCGGCCGCTTCAGCGGCGTACCAGGTGTCGCGATGCAGGTCCGTCACGTCGCCGACGATAGCAAAGCGCTGTACGTTCGCCTCGACATCGCCACCCGTCCACGCCAGATGTTTCGGCTCGCACGTGTAAAGCGTGTGACCGCGGCGCGCGGCTTCGGCCATCATCGCGTAGGTCGAATCTTTGTAGATCTTGAACTGCGTAAGCGGATCGGCGATGAAAAGAATGTCCATGGGGATTCCGGTGCGCCCAGCGGGCTTGGCATTGATCGTAATATAGTCGCTGAAAATGGCGATGGCGGCACGCATGCCGCCATCGACCACCTCGCGAGGCTTAAACCTGAATCGCTTCCGGATCGGTCTTTTCCAGTTCGACCGATGCGGCCAGCAAGCCAAGCCGAGCCACCACGCCGTACATATAGAAGCGGTTCGGCACCGCCGCGCCGGGCTTGGCGTGCGCATCCGGCAGCGCCGTATGCTCGAAACCGAGCGGCACGAAGTGCATGCCGGGCGCATTCAGATTCTGATCGCGCTCGCGGCTGCCGTGCACGCGGTAGAAACCGCCCACCACGTAACGGTCGATCATGTACACCACCGGTTCGGCGACTTCCTCGCCAATCCGCTCGAAGGTGTACACGCCTTCCTGCACGATTACGTCATGCACTTCGAGGCCGTCTTTGGTGGCGGCCATCTTGGCGCGCTCGCGCTTGGTCAGCGCGGCCACCTCCGACGCGTCGTGCACGGTCATCACGCCCATGCCATACGTGCCCGCATCCGACTTGATGACAACATACGGTTTCTCCGAGATGCCGTACTCGCGATACTTCTTGGCGATCTTCTTCAGCACGCCGTCGATCGCATCCGTCAGCGCTTCTTCGCCGGTGCGCTCCTGGAAATCGACCCCTTCGACATGCGCGAAGTACGGATTGATCATCCACGGATCGATCTCGACCATCTTCGCGAACTTCTTGGCGACGTCGTCATAGCACGAGAAGTGCGTCGATTTGCGGCGAACGGCCCAGCCGGCATGCAGCGGCGGCAACAGATACTGCTCGTGCAGATTTTCCAGTATGGGCGGAATGCCGCCAGACAGATCATTGTTCAGCAGAATGGAGCACGGGTCGAAATTCTTCAGGCCGAGGCGTCGCGGCGAACGTTCGAGCGGTTCGAGCACCAGCTTCTGCCCGTCGGACAGCGCGATCGTGACCGGCCCGACGATGCTTTCGTCGAGCGTGCCGAAACGCACGTTCAAGCCCGCCTGACGCATGATCGCGGCCAAACGGGCGACATTCTCGAGATAAAACGCATTGCGCGTATGGCGCTCCGGAATCACCAGCAGATTCTTCGCGTCCGGGCAGATCTTCTCGATCGACGCCATCGCGGCCTGCACGGCGAGCGGCAACACTTCTTGCGGCAGGTTGTTGAATGCGCCGGGAAACAGATTGGTATCGACCGGCGCGAGCTTGAAGCCCGCGTTACGCAGGTCGACTGAACAGTAGAACGGCGGCGTGTGCTCCTGCCATTCGAGCCGGAACCAGCGTTCGATGGCGGGCGTAGCGTCGAGGATCTTCCGCTCGAGATCAAGCAGCGGGCCGTTTAACGCCGTAACTAGGTGCGGAACCATTGATCACTCGCAGACTGGAGAAAAAAGATTGTAGTGCAAATGCTTTGTCCATTTGGGGACGGTTTCTCCATTCGCAAGCCGATGCGAATGCATTCTCGCTATCGCCATGATAGGCAGGAAAAACGACTGTTAACAAGATAGGCAGCAAGAAAAAAGCCCGCCATAAAGGCGGGCCAAAGTCGCTGCGCTTGATTCTGATCCGTCAAGCCTTGGAGCTCGACTTTGCGTACAAAAAGTCCTTATTCGACGTGTTCGCCGTGCAGGCTCACGTCCAGGCCTTCGCGTTCCTGTTCTTCCGTCACGCGGATGCCCATCACCATATCGATGCCCTTCAGCAGGATGTAGCTCACCACGCCGCTGTAGACCAGCGTCGTCAGCACGCCCTTGGCTTGCAGAATGACGCTGCCGTCCGCGCCGCCGATGTCCTTGACCGCGAACACGCCGGTCAGGATCGCACCCACGATACCGCCGATGCAGTGCACGCCGAACGCGTCGAGCGAATCGTCGTAACCGAGCTTGTGCTTGAGCCACGTTGCCGACCAGAAGCAGATCACGCCTGCCGCGATGCCGATCACGAGCGAGCCCGTCATACCGACGAAGCCCGAAGCCGGCGTAATCGCCACCAGACCTGCCACGGCACCCGACACGATACCGAGTACCGACGGCTTACCCTTGGTTGCCCATTCGGCGAACATCCATGCGAGTGCTGCTGCTGCGGTTGCCACTTGCGTTGCGAACATCGCGAAACCGGCACGGCCGTCTGCCGCCACTGCCGAACCCGCGTTGAAGCCGAACCAGCCTACCCACAGCATGGCGCCACCGATCAGCGTGAGCGTCAGGTTGTGCGGCGCCATCGCTTCCTTGCCGTAGCCAACACGCTTGCCCAGCACCAGAGCACAGACCAGCGCCGCGATACCGGCGTTGATGTGCACCACCGTGCCGCCCGCGAAGTCGAGGATGCCCGCGCTAGCCAGCCAGCCGGTCGGTTCCCAGACCATGTGCGCGATCGGCGAGTAGACGATGATCGACCACAGCGTCATGAACACCAGCATTGCCGAGAACTTCATACGGTCGGCAAACGCGCCCGTGATCAGTGCCGGGGTGATGATCGCGAAGGTCATCTGATAGACGACATAGACCGTTTCCGGGATCGTCGGTGCGAGGTGGCTGACGGTCAGCGTCGTAGCCTTGTCGCCCTTGATGTAGTTCATGCCCGACATGAAGAAGCGCGAGAAGCCGCCGATGAACGAGTTGCCCGGCGTGAAGGCGAGACTGTAGCCCACCACGACCCAGACGATCGACACAAGGCAGGTGATCGCGAAGCTTTGCATCAGGATCGCGAGCACGCTCTTCTTGCGGACCATGCCGCCGTAGAACAATGCCAGACCCGGGATCGTCATGAACAGCACGAGCGCGGTGGAGGTCAGCATCCAGGCGGTGTCGCCCGAATTGATCTTCGACGAATCGACCGAGAACGGCGCGGTCGGAGCTGCCGGTGCGGCGTCCGATGCTGCCGGCGCGGCTGCGGCAGCGCTGGCAGCCGGTGCGGCGGACGCGTCAGCGGCCGGTGCCGAAGCCGCGGCGGCAGCAGGGGCCGCCGAAGCGTCCGGCGCCGGCGCACTTGCCGTCGTATCGGAAGCCGCTGCCGAGGCGGCTGCGGGGGCGGAAGCGTCGTCCGCGAGGGCGGCGCCGATACCGCCCGCGAGCAGCGAACCGGCCATCAGCAAGGACATCAATAATTTGCGCATCTTCATTTCCTCTTGTCGCTATCTGTGTCGCTATCTTTTGGTATTACAGAGCGTCCGCGCCGGTCTCCCCGGTGCGAATCCGAATCACTTGCTCGATCGCGGTGACAAAAATCTTGCCGTCGCCGATCTTGCCGGTGCGTGCCGCGCGCTCGAGCGCCTCAATCGCCTGGTCGACGATGTCGTCCGAGACAGCGGCCTCGATCTTCACCTTCGGCAGGAAATCGACGACGTACTCAGCGCCCCGATACAGTTCCGTGTGGCCCTTCTGGCGGCCGAAACCCTTGACTTCGGTCACCGTGATGCCTGAGACGCCGATGGCCGACAAGGCTTCGCGTGCCTCATCGAGCTTGAACGGCTTGATGATTGCGGTAATGAGTTTCATGAAATCCCTCGCTAAGTTGCGTAACCCGTTGCGTAACCCTGTTTGCGTACCTGTAACCCGTTCGCGTGGTCTCGTTCCGCTGCCGGTAAAAAGCACCTGGCAGTGCGCGCGGGGCAGTAACAGCAACTCGCGTGCCATGTTGTGTCAGACTTCGCCTCCCGGCATGCTGCAAAAGGGGCGCAAGCGGCCCTGGCCGGATGGCCAACGTTGGCGGGGCATGCTGGCGCGGCGCATGGATCGTTGCTAGAGTGTTCGAAGGCTTTTAACGTTTGAGCGCGCACCAAACGGGCTCATGTTGCAGCGGCACTCAATCGGTCATGCACCAAGACGGCCCATTCAACGTAACAAAGCACAGACGCAACGAAACATGCACATTTTTTGTGCACCAAAGGAAACGCAATGAAACAACCGAACGATGTCTTTAACGATTTTCAGGCCCGCATGAGCGAGCTGTTCAAGAACTCGCCGGCCAAAGATGTTGAACGCAACGTGAAAGCCATGCTGTCGCAAGGCTTTTCCAAGCTCGACCTGGTCACGCGTGAGGAATTCGATACGCAGACCCAGGTGCTGGTGCGCACTCGCGCGCGCCTCGAAGAGCTGGAGCGCCGCGTCGCCGAGCTCGAACAGAAGCTGCCGGTCACAACACAATCGTCCTGAGGCTTTGCTCGCAGCGCCTTAGCTGCGTAGTGCTGCACATCACTGGCAAGCGAGCCGTGACGTCATCAGCGTTTTAGGGGACTCGAGCGCGCCCTCGGCGCGCCGTCCGACGGGAGAAAACATGTCGCTTGCCGTGGTGCGCAGTCGCGCGCCGGCCTCTGGCCGCGCGCCCGAAGTAACCGTCGAGGTTCACCTCGCGAACGGATTACCCTCTTTTTCGATCGTCGGCCTTCCAGATCTGGAAGTGCGCGAAAGCCGCGAGCGCGTGCGCGCGGCGCTGCAAAACTGCAGCTTCGATTTCCCTGTGCGGCGCATCACTGTCAACCTCGCGCCCGCCGATTTGCCAAAGGAATCCGGCCGCTTCGATCTGCCGATCGCCTTAGGCATTCTGGCGGCGAGCGGGCAGATTCCGGCCGAGTCGCTCCTGCATCGTGAGTTCGCCGGCGAACTGTCACTGACCGGGGCGCTGCGACCAATGCGCGGCGCTTTCGCGATGGCCTGCGGGACGGCTCGCAGCGGCGCGTCTCACGGCAGCCTGGGCGGCGTTTCTGCTCCTGCCAGTGCGTCTACTCGTATTACTTCGGGTGAACCCACGATGTCCGAGACGTCCGCTCAGTCCACCCCGCAGCTCTACCTGCCTGCGGCAAGTGCGGCCGAGGCGGCGCTCGTGCCCGGTGTCGATGTCTACGGCGCCACCGACTTGCCATCGCTGTGCGCGCATCTGGCCGGCGCGCCCGACGCCCGGCTCTACCCAGTCGCAGCACCCGACCTCAGCGAGACCACGGCGGCCGCGACTCCCGACATGAGCGACGTGATCGGCCAGCGCGGCGCACGCCGCGCACTTGAAGTGGCCGCGGCCGGCGGACACCATGTCTTGCTGGTCGGGCCACCTGGCGCGGGCAAATCGATGCTCGCTGCTCGCCTGCCAGGCCTGCTCCCGCCCATGACCGACGACGAAGCACTCAGTTCGGCAGCATTGCTGTCCGCCAGCCGGACCGGCTTTACGCCCTCGCAATGGCGGCAACGGCCGTTTCGCGCACCCCATCATTCGTCGAGCGCACCCGCACTGGTCGGCGGGCGCAATCCGCCGCAACCCGGCGAGATCACCCTGGCGCATCTGGGCGTGCTGTTTCTGGACGAGCTGCCGGAATTCGACCGCCATGTGCTGGAAACCCTGCGCGAACCCCTCGAAGCCGGTCGCATCACAATCTCGCGCGCCGCCTTGCAAGCGGATTTTCCAGCAGCCTGCCAGTTGATCGCCGCGATGAACCCTTGCCCATGCGGATGGCGGGGCGACCCCAACGGCCGCTGCCGCTGCACGCCGGAGATCGCGGCGCGCTATCTGCGCAAGCTGTCCGGGCCGCTGCTCGACCGGATCGATATCCAGATCGAGATTCCGGCGCTCACGCCGGCGGAGTTATCGGCACGCTCCACCGCCACCGGTGAGGCCAGCGCGACGATCGCACAGCGGGTGAATGCCGCTCGTGAGCGGCAACTGGCAAGGCAGGGCAAAACCAACCGGGAACTGGGCGGACGAGAAGTGGACGAGGTCTGCCGTCCCGACGCAGCCGGTGAAGCATTGCTGCGCCAGGCTGGCGAACGCTTCGGCTGGTCGGCGCGTGCTTATTACAGGGTTCTGAAGGTGGCGCGGACCATCGCTGACCTCGCCGGCACCGCCATGCCGAGCGCCGCGCAGATCGGTGAAGCCGTTCAATATCGCCGGGCTTTTGGGTCGGTATAAGGCGAAAAATCTACTGTCAAGACTTGACTTATGCACATATGCGCGTTCCAGATAAATTTTGAAACATCTGAAAGGCGCACGGAAGCGTAGGTCAAAAAGGCATTGATTTGATTGAGTTTTTTCGACGACCCTAAGTTGGCTCAATCTGACAGAATGCCCACGGGATGGGCATCTGAGGCAAAAAATGCGAAGTTCTCAACAGAGTTATCCACAGGCTTTGTGAGTAACCGAAAAACTTCAACGTAAACCGGGAATTAGCGCGCGATCCTGCGAAGGAACTTTCACTGTGCACCGTGATCTCGCGTGCACTGAATCGCCCTAAACTACTGCTCTCAATACAGTTGGAACGACGTAAAAAACTGGTCGATCTGCTCCTGTTGCAGCGGCTTGGAAGCGATGATCGCCGCCTGATACACATGCCGGCCGCGCGCAACCAGCCGCGCATAGACGGTTCGCGTTTCGTGCTGCGAACCGGCCTCGCCGGTCAGCTTCATTTCCAGACCCAGCACCTGACCGCCGGCGGCGAGCGGGATTTGCACCGCGTGCGCGTCCGGCGGGGCGCCGACATTGCGGGCGAGGCCCGTGCGCAAGAATTCGAGGGCGGCGCGCTGTGTCGCTTCGTTGTCGTTCGGCAGCATGACTGTGCCGACCGCGAACACGGCATCTCCGGCTTCGGCTGTCTGCATCGCCATCTGCATCGGCGTGCCGTCGATCTGGACCGCGCGCTGATCGTTGCCGGGCTTGGCCGGCAGGTCGACGGTGTAGCCGTTGTCGTTATTCATGATGGTGCGCCAGTCAAAGGTCGGCGAACACGCAGCCAATGCGCCGCCCAACACCAGCGCGCAAGCCACCGTGCCGAGTACGGCATGCGCACGCTGCAAGCCAGAAGCGGCGCCGGCCGGACGGCCGCCGGTCAAGGAGAAACTTGAGAATTGGCTAACGGGGCAGTCAAACGGGATTGTCGAGATGCGGGTGAGGAAACGAAAAGCGGTTCGGAGCATGGGGACAGAAGATCGGGCTGACAGGAACGTAAAGCTCCATTATCCCCTCCTGGGCCGCCCTCTGCCGCGCGACCGGAATGGGGCTACAATAGCGACGCCAAGCAGTACCGGGTTTAAAGCCCAAGCCGAAGCACTGTTCCGCGCCTTCTGCGCGACTCTCGAGGTTCCGTTCATGAGTTCCACCCCGTCCACCGCCGCACGGCGCGCGAATCCGATTCGCACCATCATTATTGCCGTGGTGGCCATCGCGATTGCGATTGCCGGCTATTTCGCGTTCGCCGGTCAGCAGCGCGTGCCCGATGCGACCTTTACGTTGCTGTCGGGCCAGAAAGTCTCGACCGCCGACCTGAAAGGCAAGGTCTATCTGGTCAATTTCTGGGCGACCAGTTGCGACACCTGCATGAAAGAAATGCCGCAGATGGTCCAGACCTATAACCGCTTCAAGGGCAAAGGGCTCGAGTTCGTCGCCGTTGCGATGAACTACGACGCGCCAATGTACGTGGCCAACTACACGCAAACGCGCCAGTTACCGTTCAAGGTTGCGATGGACGACGGCTCGGCCGCCAAGCAGTTCGGCAATGTCCAGCTCACGCCGACCACCTTTCTGGTCGACAAGGACGGCAGGATTCTGAAGCGCTACGTCGGCGAGCCCCAATTCGCGGAACTCGACCAGTTGCTGGAAAAAGCGCTGAACGCGGCCTGATTGCCGCCCGATTGCTACGTAACGCCTGAAGTAAAGCGCTCTGACTCGAACACGCCGGCGTCGCATCTCGCCGCCGGCGCTTCAAATTCTCACCGTTCCCCCTCTCCTTTGGCCGCAAGGCCATATCGCTTGATCTTCTCGTAGAGCGTCGCCTTTCCAAGCTGCAGCTTGTCTGCCGCGACCGCGACTACACCGCCGGCCTGCGCCAACGCCTCCGCGATCACCGCCCGCTCGAACTGCTCGACACGTTCCTTCAACGGCTGGGTCGCTGCGCCATCATCGGAGAAAGACATGACCGGATCGTCGGCCACGCCGAGCACGAAGCGGTCGGCGGCATTGCGCAGTTCGCGCACATTCCCCGGCCATTCGCGCTGCATCAGGCTCGCGCGCTGCCGGTCCGTGAGAATCGGCGCGGGGCGTTGGTAACGCACCGCTGCATCCAGCAGGAAGTGTTCGAACAACGGCACGATGTCCTCGCGACGCTCGCTCAACGGCGGCAACGCGATCGTCACCACGTTCAGCCGATACAGCAAATCGCGACGGAACGAGCCGTCCGCGACATGCTCCACCATGTCGCCCTTCGCGGCAGCCACCACGCGGCAATTCACGCGAATCGGCTGATTCGAGCCGAGCCGTTCCAGCACGCCGTCCTGCAACACGCGCAGCAGCTTGACCTGCAACGCGAGCGGCATGCTCTCGATTTCGTCGAGGAACAGTGTGCCGCCCGAGGCATATTCGAGCTTGCCGATCCGCCGTTTTGCCGCACCGGTGAATGCACCGGGTTCGTAGCCGAACATTTCCGATTCGAACATCGGCTCCGGTAACGCGCCGCAATTCACCGCGATAAACGGTTTGTCACGCCGCGGCGACAGTTCATGCAGACTACGCGCGATCAACTCCTTGCCCGCGCCGGTGTCGCCGTTGATCAGCACCGACGCGTCGGTCGGCGCGATATTCGCGATCAGACGGCGCACCTGTTCGATCGCCGGACTATGGCCGATGATGCGCGGCGCCACCGTGTTCTGCCCGGCCAGCTCGCGGCGCAGCGCGAGGTTCTCCAGCACCAGCTTGCGCCGCTCCAGTGCGCGTCGCACGGTTTCGATCAGACGCTCGGATGCGAACGGCTTTTCGATGAAATCGTACGCACCGTCACGCATTGCCTGCACTGCCATCGAAATATCGCCGTGACCGGTGACCAGGATCACCGGCACGTCGGGCGCGCGCTCGTGGCACTGCGCGAGCAGCTCGAGTCCGCTCGCGCCAGGCAAGCGAATATCGCTGACGATCACTCCGGAGAAATCCGCGCTGATCATCTTCGCCGCGGATTCCGCCGAGGCATGGCCGATCACGTCGAAGCCCGCCAGTTGCAAACTCTGCACGCTAGCGCGCCGCACCAGTTCATCGTCTTCGATATACAGCACTTGCAAGCCGTGATTCAGCATGGGGTTCTCGTCTTGATTCAGGAGCCCGTGGTGAGCGGGTCCGATGTGTGGCTCGTCTGCACGCGCGCGCGGCGCAGCGTCAACACGAATAATGCACCGCCGCCCGGTGCGTTGCGCGCCACCAGTGTGCCGCCGCAGTCGCGCGCAATCGACGATGAAATCGCAAGGCCAAGCCCTAACCCGTGACCCATTTCCTTCGTCGTGAAGAACGGTTCGAACAGGCGTGGCAGCACGTCGTCGGGAATGCCTGGGCCATTGTCGCGCACGGCGAACGACAAGCTCGACTCAGTGGCTTCGATGTCGATCGAAATGCGCGGCGGTGTCATCCCCTCCGTTGCGTCGAGCGCATTGCCGAGCAGATTGATCAGCACCTGTTCGAGGCGCAGATCGTCGCAATGGGCAATCAGATCGGGATGATCGTCGGCCAGATTCAGAGGCGTGCGCGCGCCGGCATCGGCATCGGCATCGACATCGACATCGACATCGACATCGACATCGAGCAAAGCGAACTCGACCTCAACGCCTTGCAGGCGCTTTTGCAGCAGCGCGATGACGTTGCGCAACGCTCGCATGATCGGCGCACGCGCGCTGCGCGGCCGCGCGCGCCCGACGAACAGCTTCAACTGATTGGTGATCTTGCCCATGCGCTCGGTGAGCGCCGCGATCGCTTCAAGATTTTCGCGCGCTGAGGCCTGGTCGCCGCGATCGAGCAGCACGCGCGTGTTGTCGGAGAAACCGCGCAGCGCAGCGAGCGGCTGATTCAATTCATGCGTGATGCCAGCCGCCATCTGACCCAGCGCAGCGAGCTTGCTGGCCTGGATCAGTTCATCGTGCGCTGCGCGCAGTTCCTGTTCGGCGCGCGTACGCTCGGCGACTTCCTTCTGCAATTGTTCATTCGCCTGGGACAGATCGGCCGTGCGCTCCGCCACCCGCTGGTTCAGCTCCGCGTAGGCTTTTTGCAGTAACGCCCGACTGCGCATCACTTCGCGCACCCGGGCGCGGCGCATTCTCCAGTAGAACGCGAACAACACTAGCGACACGTATCCGAGACCGGTAACGATGGTTGTATTGCGCGCGTCGGCGTCGACCGGATCGACAGGCGACATGGTGATCAGATGCCAGTCCGGCTCGCCCATGCCGCGCCGCGACGCCAGATAGCGCGGTGCATAACGGCCACCGCCGATACGCACGATCTGCGCATTGCCTTCGAGCGTGCGCTCGATCGTCACCGGCAGCGGCGCGATCGGCTGCTGCGCGTACTGGCGCGCCTGATAGATCGAATCGGCGACCGGTCCCGACAACGGCCGGATCGTGTGATATTTCCACGCCGGCACCGACGACAGAAAGATCACGCCGTGATCGTCGGTGACAACCAGGGGCTCGGACGCATCCGCGCCCTGAAACCATTCGAGATCGAGTTTAACAACCGCCACGCCGACGATCTTGCCGTCACGCCGCACCGGCTGCGAGATGTAGTAACCCGGCGCCTGCGAAATCGTGCCGATGCCGAAGAAGCGGCCCACGCCACCCTTCACCGCATCGAGAAAATACGGCCGGAATTGATAACCCGCGCCGATGAAACTGCCCGGCCCGTGCCAATTGCTCGCGGCGACGCAATAGCCGTCGAGGGGAATGATGTAGGTGACCGTTGCCCGCGCATGGCGGTTGAGGTCCTCGAGATAGAGATTAGCGCGCTCGACGTTGCCCGGGCTGGGATTGACCAGCACGTCTTGCACAATGGGATGTTCGGCCAGCAGATAAGGCAGCGATTCATAACGCTCGAGCGTACTTTTCAGCGCGCTGGCGGTGCGATCGACTCGCACCGCGGCGTTGTGCCGCAAATTGTCGATGCCGCGCTGCCACGCGATGCTGTACGTGAGCCCGCACGCCGCCACGAGCCCGGCAACGAGCGCGAAGAGAATCAGCAGGCGGCGCGTCACGTTGGCAATTCCCGATCGGAGAGGATCGGACATTGTGGCATAAGGCGACGCGCCGTCGGCGCGAGCTTCGTCGGCCGACGGCGCGGGATCACGGCGCGCGGCCGCCGTTTTCATACGTAGACCTCCGCGGCCGTAATCGGAGTCGTGTGGCAGGTCCGGCTTAAACCCCAGCCGGCTCTTTGACCGCCACGTCTCCCCGCAACGCGGCGTTCAGCTTGTTGCGGTCCAGTTCCTTTTCCCATGCCGACACCACGACCGTCGCCACGCCGTTGCCGACGATGTTCGTCAGCGCGCGGCATTCGCTCATGAAACGGTCGATACCGAGAATCAGCACCATGCCCGACAACGGAATGGTCGGCACCACGGCGAGCGTTGCGGCCAGCGTGATGAAGCCTGCACCCGTCACACCGCTCGCGCCTTTCGACGTCAGCATCGTGACCGCCAGCAGCGTGAGCTGCTGCATCCATGTGAGGTCGGTGTTCGTCGCCTGAGCGATGAACAGCACGGCCATCGTCATATAAATGTTGGTGCCGTCGAGGTTGAACGAGTAACCGGTCGGCACCACGAGGCCCACCACCGAGCGCGAGCAGCCGAGCTTTTCGAGCTTCAGCATCAGTTGCGGCAGCGCGGCTTCCGACGAACTCGTGCCCAGCACGATCAGCATCTCTTCCTTGATGTACGCGACAAAACGCAGAATGTTGAAGCCCACCGCACGCGCGATGATGCCGAGCACGACTACCACGAACACGATCGAAGTCAGATAGAACGTGCCGATCAGCTTGAGCATCGGCAGCAGCGAGCCGATGCCGTACTTGCCGATCGTGAACGCCATCGCGCCGAACGCGCCGATCGGCGCCAGCTTCGTGATGATGCGCACAATGCCGAACAACACATGCGAGAGTCCGTCGATGAAGTTCGTGACGACCTTGCCCTTCTCACCGGCCGTGGCCAGCACTGCACCGAACAGCAGCGCAATCAGCAGGATCTGCAGGATTTCACCCTGAGCGAAGGCCGACACGAGCGTGTCGGGAATGATGTGCATCAGGAAGTCGACCGTGGTCTGGCCGTGCGCCTTCGCGGCATACGAAGCGACAGCCTTGCCGTCGAGCGTGGCCGGATCGATATTGAAGCCGACTCCCGGCTTCAGCACATGCGTCGCGATCAGGCCAAGCACCAGTGCGAACGTCGAGACGATTTCGAAGTACAGCAGCGCCTTACCGCCGACGCGCCCGACCTTCTTCATGTCTTCCATGCCGGCGATACCCGTCACCACCGTACAGAAGATGATCGGCCCGATCACC
This sequence comes from Paraburkholderia sediminicola, assembly GCF_046026855.1. Classification (GTDB taxonomy): domain Bacteria; phylum Pseudomonadota; class Gammaproteobacteria; order Burkholderiales; family Burkholderiaceae; genus Paraburkholderia; species Paraburkholderia sediminicola_A. The sequence goes on from NZ_JAQQET010000006.1 coordinate 97,676, forward strand.
ATCTTGATCAGCTTGATGAAGCCGTCGCCGAGCGGCTTCATGTCGACGGCGAAGTCCGGCGAATAATGGCCGAGCGCGATGCCGATGATGATCGCCACGATCACCTGGACGTACAGCACTTTGTGGATAGGTTTCTTCACGATATTTCCTGCGATGTGGGTGAGCTCAAGGCCTGCCACGCTGCGCATCATGCGAACGAATACTCGTCACGCCTGTGCACGGCATTAGGCCGCGACAAGACGACGAATTCAGAAATACCGGGAAGGGAAATCAGCCATCGTTGTCTCCTTGCTTTAGTTGTCGGACCGTTGCGGCCGCGTGATCTAAATTGCAAGGTCGATGCCAGCTTGATGCACGGCGAATCGCTTTGATTTTTATAGATTTTTTTGGATGTCACTGCATACCCCGTCCGGGATTCCGGAAATCCGGACAAGAGGTGTCGGGGAATCCGGAATCCCTCGAGGCGCTGAGTTCGGGAAAACCCGGAGAGCCTTTGGGGCTGCGGCTTTCGCCTGGTTCAGCCGAAACTGCTCAGCCTGCGTGCAGGGCTTTCGCACGCGTCAGCAGAAACCACCCAGCCGTACGCGCGGCTTTCGCCCACGCCTGGCACTGCTGTTCGGTTTCTATGCCCCGCCCTCTTCGAGTACCAACAAGTTCTCGTGTGAGAAACCGAGCGACACCGGCTGTCCCCGTTCGGGCAAGCCGCGATTCGGGTCGTTGAACACATCGAGTGAAATGACTGCATCCTTCACGCGCGTTCTGATGCGCACCACCGCGCCGAGGAAATTCACTTCTTCGACCGTTGCGTTCAGCGTGTTGCGGCCCGGTGCGGCCGGCTCCAGCACAATGGCTTCAGGCCGCAGCGCGAGCATGCGTTTCTTGCCCGCGTCGTCTGCCGGAAGTTCCTGCGTGGTGGTCAACTCCTGACCGTCGACGGCCATCTTGCCGGTTTTCGGGTCGATCACATGCCCCGCCAGGATGTTCAACGTGCCGACAAACGATGCGACAAAACGCGTGCGCGGATAGTTGTAGATCTCCGAAGGCGTGCCGACCTGTTCGACACGCCCCTCGTTCATCACCACGATGCGGTCGGAGATCGACAGCGCCTCTTCCTGATCGTGCGTCACGAAAATCGACGTGATACCCAGTTCACGCTGCAACGCGCGAATATCCTGGCGCAGCGAAATGCGGATCTTCGCGTCGAGCGCCGAAAGCGGCTCGTCAAGCAACAGCACCTGCGGCTTGCCGGCCAATGCGCGCGCTAACGCCACGCGTTGCTGCTGACCACCCGACAATTGCCACGGGTAACGCTCACCCAGATGCGGCAGCTTGATCAGTTGCAACATCTCTTCGACGCGCTTGCTGATCTCCGCCTGCGGACGATGCGTGATCTTCAGCCCGAAGCCGATGTTGTCGGCCACCGTCATGTTCGGAAACAGCGCGTACGACTGAAACACCATGCCGACCTTGCGTTGCCGGGTCCGAAGGTGCGTCACGTCCTTGTTGTCCAGCCGGATGATGCCGCGCGTCGGCGTTTCGAAGCCGGCGATCATTCGCAGCACCGTGGTCTTGCCACAACCCGACGGCCCAAGGAACGTGATGAATTCGCCACGTTCGATCTTCATGTCGAAGTGATGCAACGCCGTGTTCGCCCCGAAGGACTTGTGCAGATTTTCGATCTCAAGGAATGCCATGATTCGCTACCTTAGTCGGTCAAATGAGTCCGTCAAATTTTCTGGCCGCTAAGCGCGCGGGCCGAGCCGAATACCTGAATCAAACCCATCGACGCCCACGTAATCACGAACGCGATGATCGCAAGCGCCGACGGTTCGTACGCGCGGTTCGCACCGATCAATTGCAGATACGGGCCGAATGCGGGCCGGTCGAGCAGACTCGCCAGCGTGAACTCGCCGATCACCACCGCAAAGGTGAGAAACGCGCCAGACAGAATGCCCGAGCGGATATTCGGGAAGATCACCTTGAACAGAATCGTCGGCCAGTTCGCCCCGAGACATTCGGCGGCTTCGGTCAGCGAGCGCACGTCAACCGCGCGCAAACCGGCGTCGACCGCGCGATACATGTACGGCAGCGAGAGCGTCACGTAGCCGAACACCAGTAACAGGTCGGTCGCGCGTTCGTTGCCGGTGAGCGGCAGAATCGAGCTGCTGTTATAGATACGCAGATAGCCGAACACGATCACGATCGCAGGCACCACCAACGGCAACAGCGTGATGAATTCGACGACCGGCCGCAGCTTCGGCAGGCGCAACTGCACGTAGTACGCGGTCGGCACCACGAGCAGCACACCGACGATAATCGTCAGCACCGCCATCAGGATCGAATAACCAAATGAAGCCTGAAAACGCGGATCGCTCAGCACGACGCTATACGCTTCGAAGCTGTAGACCCCGCGCTTCATGCGCAGGCTGAATTCGAAGGTGGCGAGCAACGGAATCAGAAAGTACAGCGACCCGACGATCATCGCGGTCCACGCGCCCACACGCGACTGGCTTTTCATCGACGGCCCCTTTCGGCGCGTGAACGCAACCAGATGTAGCCGCCGTTCGACAGCCCGGTTACAAGCACCATGCCGAGCGCGAGTGCGTAGCCGAGATTCTGGTTGTGCATCACGTCGCCGCGAATCTGCGCGTACAGCAGGATCGTGACGATGTTCAGCGAACTGCCGGTCAACGCATAAGCCGTGGCGACCGCGCCGAAAGAGTTGGCGAACAGCAACAGCGTCGCGCCAAGCACGCTCGGCCACAACACCGGCAACGCAACGTGGCGCCAGTATTGGAAGGCCGTGCCGCCGAGGCAGTCGCAGGCCTCACGCCATTCGCGCTTCAGGCCGTCGAGCGCGGGCGTGACGATCAGCACCATCAAAGGAATCTGGAAATACAGGTAAGTCAGCGTCAAGCCGGAGAAACTCAGAACGCTGAAGCCCGTCGAGTATAGATTGAGGCCGAGGTACTTCTTCAGCAATACGGTCACCAGACCGACGCGTCCCAGCGTACAGATGAAGGCGAACGCGAGCGGCACGCCGGCAAAATTGGAAGCGACCCCGGAGAACGTCATCAAGGTAGGACGAATCCAGCCGGGCAATTTGCCTTGCACCGCTGCCCATGCGAGCAGCGAGCCGATCAATGCGCCGCCGATCGCGGAAGCGGCGCTTACCTTGAAGCTGATCCAGTAGGCGTCCATCACCGTGGGCTGGAGCAGGTCGCGAAAGTTGCCGAGCGTAAAGTGACCTTGCGAATCCTGAAATGCGCCGACCATCAGAAAGCCGGTTGGCAAAATCAGAAACAATAGCGCGAAGGTAAAAAACGGCACCACACCGATCCAGGCGAGGAACTGCGACGCGCGGCGCGGACCGTCGACGCGAGGCGTTGGCGTGGGCACAGGCGGAACCAGCAATTCCGGCGGCACCGCTCCAGCATCCGATGAAGCGCTCATAGCTCACCCTTGGGGCTTTCTGGCTAACGCCTGACGCGCCGCTCTCGTCGAGCGGCGCGTCAGCTTTGAATCTGCATATTGCGGTTAGCAACGGCAGCGTGTGCAGCATGCGATTGATCGCTGCTCCGCTGCCGCCGCAACCGCTTGCGTCGAGACGATTACTTGACGTTCGCGCCGACCGCTTCGTCCCAGTGCTTCGTGATGGTGTCCTTGTAGGCGTCCTGTTGGGACAGCGTCGGGAACACCACATTCTTGTATGACGACGGCGGTGGCAGCTTGTCGAGAAGAGCCTGTGGCACTTTTTTCGCCGCCACCAGTTCGGTGTAGCGCATCGGATGGCAATAGCCGGTCAGCCAGCCGATCTGGCCTTCATCCGAGTACAGGTATTCCATCCACAGCTTGGCGGCATTCGGATGGGGTGCGTAGGCGCTGATCGCCTGAACGTACACACCGGCGACAACGCCCGTCTTCGGAATCACCACCTGCACCTTCGGATTACCCTTCAGCGTGTCACGGTCAGCCAGCGCGTTGTAGTCCCAACGCACGACGATCGGCGTGGTGCCTTGCGCGAGCGATGCGGCCTTGCCGATCACCGGTACGAAGTTGCCGTTCTTGTTCAGGTCGGCGAAATACTTAAGTCCGGCCTTGTCGGCCTTGCTCACGTCGCCCTTGCTTTGCGACAGGCCCGCGGCGAACACAGCCTGGATTGCCTGATTGGCCGTGCGCGGGTCGCCTGCCAGCGAAACGGCATTCTTATAGTCTGGCTTGAGCAGATCGCTCCAGTCGGACGGCGCCTTGTCGATCATGTCGGCGTTCACTTCAAACGACAGCACGCCGTAGTAATCGCCATACCAATAGCCGTCGGCATCTTTCGACTCTTTCGGAATCGAGTTCCACGAAGCGACCTTGTACGGCTGCAGCAAACCTTCGGCTTTCGCGGTCGGACCGAACGACAGACCCACATCGATCACGTCAGGCGCTTGCGGACCCTTGTTGCCTTTGTTCGCCTTGATGGCTTCGACTTCGTCGCCCGAACCCGCATCCGGATTCAGCTCGTTGATCTTGATGCCGTACTTCTTCTGAAAGCCGGCCACCAGTTGGCCGTAGTTGCACCAGTCGTGCGGCAACGCGATCACGGTGAGTTGACCTTCCTGCTTGGCGGCGGCAACCAGTGCATCGAGCGGCGCGGCCGAAGCGCTGCTCACGCCGGCTGCGGCAACACCCGCAGCGGCCGACATCGAAAGTAAACGAGCTAACGCGGTGCGCTTCATAGTCTTCCCCATCCTCTGCCGAAATTGCTACGTTTGGAAAATTTCTAATTTCTAGCTCTATGGGCGCACGCCTGTGCAAGCTCGCGCCCGCGCCATGCTCAGTCTGGTTTCGCCCGCGCCGAAAACATGTCGTGCTCCAGTCTATCGATGCGATCTGTACAAATCATGTCGACGCCCCATTGCGCAAGCAACTGCGCACGCGCCGGGTCATTCACCGTGTAGGCCAGCACGCGCAGCCCGGCTGCCTTGATTTCGGCGACCAGCGGCTCGGTCAGATGCCGGTGGCTCGCGTGCAACGACACGCAATCCAGTTCCCGCACGATGCGCAACCAGTCAGCCGGGACCTCTTCGAACAGCATGCCGCGCGACAGGGAGGGCGCCGCGTCGCGCGCTGCGGCGAGCGCCTCGAACGAAAACGATGATAGGAGCGGCGGCGTTTGCCCTTGCCACAAAGTCAGTGCGCCGCTTGCGACCAGGCGCCCGGTGATCTCGTCGCGACCCGGGCACGGTTTGATTTCGACGTTGGCGGCAATGCCATCCCGCGCGCAACGCCCAGCGGCCTCGGCGAGCGTCGGCAGGTGCGTGCCGGCGAACTGCGGCCCAAACCACGCGCCGGCGTCGAGCGCGGCCAGTTGTTCCCACGTGTGTTCAGCAGCGGCGCCATGGCCGTTGGTCGTGCGTTCCAGCGTGTCGTCGTGCAACAGAAAGAGCTGGTTGTCGGCGGAGAGCTTGGCGTCGAATTCAACCATGCGGTAGCCGTAGCGCACGCAAGCGTCGAAACCGGCCAGCGTGTTTTCCGGCGCCAGCGTGCCGCCACAGCGATGCGCAATCAGCCTCGGATACGGCCAGTCTGCGGATAAGGTGCGATCAATCCCGTTTCCCACGTCTCGTTACCTTCCAGATAGAGCGGACTAGTATGCTCTCGACACGTTCCCGGCTGCCACTGCCTCCATGCCACAACTGCGCCTTGCAGCCTTTACGCGTGAGCCCCGCGCGTAGTATCGCGCCAATGGGCAGCGCTGCGGTAGCTGGCCACACGGCCAATGCCGTGCGCCATCCGGGTCGCAACGGCCCTGCAATCCTATTGTCAGGATGCCGAACCGTGTGACTTCCAGGCAGCGGCGCATACAGCAGCAAATTGATCAGGCGGCAAATCCCCGGATCCATTATGGCAACGATATGGGTCAATCAAATTGCCAAAAAACGCCGCGAAATGCTCGAAATGAGACATTTCAATTCCTTTTCGAACATTTGATGTTCGAAATAGGCGCCACGCTTTGATCTGCGAAGGCTAAGATGAAATACACAAACTTGCAAGCTGCCAAAAAAATACAACACAATTCGGCTAAGGTAGTACGCTTGACATCGTCCGGACACACATCCGTGCCCACGATGGCATCATTAAAAACAAGCCCTGTGAACGCGCGTTCGCATCCAAGGAAAAATGCATGTGGCAGGAAGACCGTCATCAGAGAATTCGCGCGTTGCTGTCGACGCTTCAACGCGTGTCGACCGAACGGATCATGGCGGACCTCGGGGTGTCGCGCGAAACCGTGCGGCGCGATCTGCTCGACCTGGAAGCGCTCGGTGAATTGCGGCGCGTGCATGGCGGCGCGATCAAACCCGCCGACGAGGCACCCATCGCCGAACGCGCCCACATGCGCGTCAAATCCAAAACGGCGATTGCCAAGGCGGCCATTGGTTTGATTGCGAGCGGTCAGACACTTTTCATCGACGCGGGCACTACCACGGCGGCACTCGCTGAAGAGCTGGCGAAACTGGCGAACCTGACGATCGTCACCAACTCCATCGACGTCGCGCTGAAAATGCGCGGCGCCGTTGACCAAACGGAGGCGGCCAACGAAGTGATCCTGCTGGGCGGCTCGATCAGCGACCGCGCAATGGCGACTACCGGCGCCACCACCGTGCTCGACATCCAGCGTTATCGTGCGGACATGGCCTTGCTCTCGCCTGTCGGCATCGACCACCGGCATGGCGCGACCAATTACGATCACGCTGAAACCGAAGTGGCGCGCGCCATGGTCGCTAACGCAGACCGCGTGGTGATCCTCGCCGACTACAGCAAGATCGGTCAGCGCAGCCGGATCTCGTACTGTCCGGTCGATCGGATCGATGTGCTCGTCACCAACAAAAAGGCGGCCGAAGCCGCCGACTTTGCATCGCTCAAAAAGAAGCTGGAAGAGATCGTTCTGGCTTAGGGCGCCGGCATGTTCGGGGCCGTGCGCGAACGCCTCATTCCTTCACATGTATTGTGTCGAGCACGCGCTTGCGCAAACGCGTGTCGTGCAGCGCGCCGGCTGCGTCGAGTACCGGATAGGCCGTCGAACAGAACAGCGAATTGAGCCGCTTCATGTCGCTGATCAGATCCAGATGCAACGCGCTGGTCTCGATGCTGCGCAAGGTTTGCCCGGCGAGCCGGTCCAGGTGTTTGTATGAATACGCCCGCTCGAGATCACGAAAGCGCTCTTTTTCCGCCAGCAGTTGCTCGGCGCAACGCAGATCGTTATTCAGAAACACCGACAGGCCGAGCTGCAGGTTGCTGACGAGCCGTGCCTGCAGATCGTCCAGTTCACCGAGCCCCTCCTCCGAAAACGACAGCCGGTGCGCGATCTTCTTTTCCTCGATATCGCGGACGATTCGTTCGATGATGTCGCCCGCGTGCTCCAGGTTGATCGTCAACGAGATGATGTCGGTCCAGCGGCGGCTATCGGCCTCGTCGAGCTGCTCGCGCGAGATCAGCGTCAGATAGGTTTTGACCGCCGCATACAGTTCGTCCACGTCGTCGTCCATACGGACCGTTTCGCGCGCCTTCTCGAGGCTGTTGTCATGAATCAGGTCCGCGACGTTATCGAGCATGGTGCGCACGATGTCGCCAATGCGCAGCACCTCGCGGGCGGCGTGCGCGAGTGCGAGCGTAGGCGTGGAAAGCGCGGCGGCATCCAGATGCAACGGCCGCAATTCGCCGTTGGGCAGCGGCCGGTCCGGCAACACCCGTGTGCAGATGCGCGCCACCGGGTCGATCAGCGAAAGGCATGCGCAGCAACGCAGCGTGTTGTAGATCACATGAAAGCCGACCACCGCTTCGCGAGGATTCGCGATCAGCACCGGCAGCCCGCGTGCAAGCAGCGGCGCGAACGGCAGGATCAGCAACGCGCCAGCCAGCTTGAATGCCAGGCTGCCCATGGCGAGACGCCGCGCCGCCGTGTTCTGCGCAAGCGTGCCCATCAGCGCCAGCAAGCCGCTGCCGAGGTTCGCGCCGATCACGAGACACAGCGCCACCTTCAGCGAAATCACGCCGGACGAGGCGAGCGTCGCCGTCAGCAGGACCGCCGCGAGGCTCGAATAGGACAGCACCGCAAATGCCGCGCCGACCAGCGCGTCGAGCATCGTATCGCCGGTCAGCGCGCCGAACATCACACGCACGCCGGCGCCTTGCGTCATTGGCTGAGCGGCTTCGACGATCAGGTGCAGCGCCAGCAGGATCAAGCCCAGTCCGATCAGCGTGCGGCCAAGCTGACCGAGGCGCGTTTGCTTGCGCGACAGAAAGAGCGGCACGCCGAACAGAATCAGGATCGGCGACAGCCATGACAAATCGAGCGTGAGCAACCGTGCCATCAGCGCGGTGCCGACATCGGCGCCAAGCATGATCGCGAGGCCGCTGGTGAGCGGCAGGAGACCCTGCGCAGCGAACGACGTGACGATCACCGCCGTTGCATTGCTGCTCTGCACGAGGCTCGTAACGCCAACGCCTGCGAAGAAGGCCCGCCAGCGACTACTGGTGCTGCGCCCAAGGACGCTGCGCAGGTCGGCGCCGAGCACACGCAGGATGCCGGTACGTACGATGTGCGATCCCCACACGAGGAGCGCCACACCAGCCAGAAGGTTAAGGAGAATCAACATAAGGCACTGCGCATCCGTTCCTGCTGCCATGACCCGAACCGCATGCCGCACGAACCGGCACCCGGGCTGTTTATGACAGTAGTGTTGCACATTTTTGCCTTATTGTAATTTTGTGCTTTTAAATATACGCTCGTGCCAAACTGTGAATGGCTATGTTGCTATGTGCCGGATCATCGCCCGCGACGCGACTCGCTCGATCACCTGGTTTGCCCACTTCATCACGACATCACGACATCACGAGGACTCTGGATGAGCCGCAACCTTGCGCTGTTCGACCTGGACCATACGCTGCTGCCGCTCGACAGCGATCAGGCGTGGGCTCACTTCATTGCCGGGTTGGGTATAGAAGGCGCCGCGCAGCATGCGGAAGAAATCGACGATTACTACCGGCAGTATGTGGCCGGCACGCTCGACATGGCCGCCTATCTGAACTACACATTGGCGCCGCTGGCTCGCCATTCGCGCGAGCAGCTCGACGCGTGGCATGCGCAATTCATGGAGGATGTGATTGCGCCGGCAATCCTGCCGGCCGCGCGCGAACTCGTGCAACGTCATATCGAAGCAGGCGACCTGTGCTGCATTGTCACTGCCACCAATGTGTTCATCACGAAGCCGATCGGCAAGGCGCTTGGCTTCGAACATCTGCTGGGCATCGACCTCGGCACCGAAGGCGGCGATCCTTTGGCGCGCTTTACTGGAAACGCCGTCGGCGTGCCGACTTTCCGCGAAGGCAAGATCACACGCACCGAGGATTGGCTGGCTTCGCTCGGTCATCGTCTGCAGGATTTTCCGCAGAGCTGGTTCTATAGCGATTCGATCAACGACGTGCCTTTGCTTGAGCGTGTTACGCATCCGGTCGCGACCAATCCCGACCCGCGTCTGCGCGCCATTGCCACGGAACGCGGCTGGCCGGTGATTGAATTATTTCGCTGAAAGCTGGCTGCGGCCTGCCTGAGCGTCGGGCGGAAGGCGGCTTCCACTTGCCGCTGATATCAGAGGCGCTTCCTGTCACTTACGACTGGTGCCGCCTGGACCGCACCAACTACACACGCCCCTTCCACGGCACCAGCCGCCGCTCCAGCGCACGCATGCCGAGATCGAACAACCACGCGATCAGTCCGATCAGCACGATGCCCATCACCACCACGTCGGTACGCAGAAAGCTCGACGCATTGAGCACCATCTGACCGAGACCGGCGGTGGCTGCGACCATCTCGGCGGCCACCAGGGTGGTCCAGCCAAAGCCGATCGCAATCCGCAAGCCGGTCAGGATCTCAGGCAACGCCGCCGGCAGGACCACAAAGCGCACGATCTGTGTGAAACGGCCGCCCAGCGAATACGCCGCATGAATCTGCTCGATGGTTGCACTGCGCACGCCGGCACGTGCCGCCATTGCAATCGGCGCGAAACAGGCGAGGTAGATCACGACGATCTTCGCCGTCTCGTCGATACCGAACCAGATCACCACCAGCGGCAAATACGCAAGCGGCGGCAACGGCCTGTAGAACTCCAGCGGCGGATCGAGCAAGCCGCGTACAACCCGGCTCACACCCATCAAGATTCCGACCGGCACCGCCGTGACCGCGGCTAGCGCAAACGCGCCGAACACGCGCAGCGCACTCCATGCGAGATGCTCGGAGAGCGGCAGGCCGCCTTGAATGCGTCCGTGCCACGCGTCCAGAAACGCCGCCCAAACGGCCTCGGGCGTTGGCAGAAATAGCGGCGGCAGCCAGTGCAAATGCGTAGCGAACCACCACAGCGCCGCAAGCGTCGTTACCGAGACCGCGCTCAGCGCCGCAGTCGGACCTTCGCCCGGTAAGCGCCAGCCGCGCACCGGGCGCGCGTTACGTCGCGGCGGCTCGCTTGCCTGGGTCAGAGGCACATTGCCCAAAGATTCGCGCGAAGCTGTCACGACAGCACCTCTTCCTGATTTTGTTCAGTCCGTTCGTGCAGACGGCGCACCAACCGCTCACGCCATTCGATGAACTCTGGCGACGACTTGACCTCGCGTGCATCGCGAGTCTCGAGAAAGCGCCGCGCGAAGGGCAGCTCATAGCTCTCGGCGATACGGCCCGGGCCTGGCGTCATCACGACGAGGCGGGTCGCCAGAAACAGTGCTTCCTCCACGCTGTGCGTAATGAAGAACACCGTCTTGCGTGTACGGCCCCAGACGTCCAGCACGAGTTCCTGCATCGATTCGCGCGTCATCGCGTCAAGCGCGCCCATCGGCTCGTCCATCAGCAACACTTGCGGATCGCTTGCCAACGCGCGCGCAATGCCCACGCGCTGCTGCATGCCGCCCGATAGCGCATAGACCCGCGAACGCGCATGCGTCTCAAGCCCAACCAGCGCCAGCATCTTCAGTGCGATGCGCTCGCGCTCCGCCTTCGGCACACGTTGAAACCGCAAGCCGAGCGCGACGTTACCGAGCACATCGAGCCACGGCATCAGCGCGTACTTCTGGAACACGACGCCACGGTCCGCACCGGGCCCAAGCACGGGCTCACCGTTCAGACGCACTTCGCCTTCGGTCGGTTGAATGAAGCCAGCGATGCAGTTCAGCAAGGTTGTCTTGCCACAGCCCGATGCACCCAGCGCGACGACGAACTCACCCGGTTCGATGCGCAGATCGACGTCAGCGAGCGCGATGTGCGGCGCCGCACCGCGTGCGCCTTCGTAGGCGACGTGCAGCCGCCGGATCTCAAGACCGCTCATCGCCGTGCCTCATGGTGCTGATGGATAACCATGCTCAAAAGTTAATGCGCCGCACGCTGCACGAACTGCGGATCGACGCCGGTCGAGTAATCGGCCAGCACGTTCTGAATCGTGCCTTGCGTCTTCAGGAACGTGGCGGTCGCGGCCAGCGATTTAGCCGCGCCCGATTGCGCACCGCCGCCAAGCCATGCATTCGAGGCCTGCTGGGCCGGTGTCGGGAACGCATACAGCGCGAGGCTCGCCGGCACTTCCTGTGCGGTGGCGCCGGATTCCTTCGCAACCGCTTCAACCTGCGGCGACGTCGCGGTCCATGCCGACGTGTGATCGCGGTAGCTTGCGTCAGTCGCGGCCAGCACCTTCACGAAACGCGCCACGAACTCCGCGTTCTGGCTAGCGAACTTGCGGTCGACGACAAAGCCGTCGAACGTCGCCTTCCCGGTTTGCTGTGCAACCTGACCCGACGTGATCAGCACCTTGCCGTTTTTCTTCACCTTCGCCAGAACAGGATCCCAGATGTAAGTCGCGTCGATGTCGCCGCGCGCCCACGCTGCCGCGACTTCAGGCGGACGAAGATTCACGATCTTCACATCGGACGGATTCACGCCGGCGTTCTGCAGTGCGACCAGTGTGTGAAAGTGTGAAGTGGACACGAACGGCACGCCAATTTTCTTGCCCTTCAGACCGGCGACACTGGTGACATTCGAACCGTCTCGCGCGACCAGCGCTTCGGCGTCGTTGATATTGTCCAGAATCCAGAACAGCGAAATATCGACGCCCTGCGACAGCCCCGCTGCGATCGGGCTCGACCCTGCTTCGCCGAGTTGCACCGAGCCGGAAGCCAGCGCGCGAATCACGTCAGCGCCGCTGCCGAGCTTGCGATAGGTGACCTTATAGCCAGTGGCTTTTTCCACTTCGCCGGTTGCCTGCGCATAGCGCCACGGCACGACCATGTCCTGATACGCGATCACGACCTCTTTGGTGTCGGCGTGTGCAGCGGAAGAAAATGGCGCGGACAGCGCGAGCAGCGTAGCAAACGCGGCGAGCGGACGAAGCAAGCGGTTCATCGGGAAGCCCCTTTAGTGTGTGTTGTCTGGGAGGCTTTCGACTATAGGGAGTTTGTCCGGGGACGGTTCCAATTAATCCGCGATTGCTAATTACGCTGTTCGAGCATTGCTTTTCACGTTGAGCTGGATCGGTGTGACTGTTGCGGCGGGCAGTGGGCGGGTTCTAGCGAATGATGACGGCGAGGGATGCCTTGGCGCAAGCTGGCCGTTCGGCGGCGTGATGTCCACGACTTGCAGCTGCTCGCGCGTTGTTACGGCCAGGCAACGCCAGCAGATTTCCGGGCAGCGCGGCTGAACCGCCCACTCCCACACCCCAAAAAAACAAAGCCCGCAACACGTGCGGGCTTTGCATTTTCAAACTGACAACACACTGAACCGTTCAGACCACCCCCGCTCCATGCGCCTGCAAATCGGCGTGGTAGCTCGAGCGAACCATCGCGCCTACCGCTGCGTGCGTGAAGCCCATCTTGTACGCTTCTTCCTCGTACATCTTGAACGTGTCCGGATGCACATACGAGCGCACCGGCAGATGGTGTTCCGACGGTTGCAGATACTGGCCAATCGTCAGCATGTCAACGTCGTGCTCGCGCAGATCGCGCATCACTTGCAGGATCTCTTCTTCGGTTTCGCCAAGGCCGACCATCAGGCCTGACTTGGTCGCAACATTCGGATGCAGCGCCTTGAAGTCCTTCAGCAGCTTCAGCGAATGCGCATAGTCCGAACCGGGGCGCGCTTCCTTGTACAGACGCGGCACCGTTTCGAGGTTGTGGTTCATCACATCAGGCGGTGCGGCGTTCAGAATGCCGAGCGCGCGATCCAGACGGCCACGGAAGTCCGGCGTCAGAATTTCAATGCGTGTTTCCGGCGACAGCTCGCGCGTCTCACGGATACATTCCACGAAGTGAGCCGCGCCACCGTCGCGCAAATCGTCACGGTCGACGCTCGTGATCACCACATACTTCAGCTTCAGCGCGGCGATGGTGCGAGCCAGGTTGCCCGGTTCATCCACATCGAGCGGATCGGGGCGGCCGTGGCCGACGTCGCAGAACGGACAGCGGCGCGTGCACTTGTCGCCCATGATCATGAACGTCGCGGTGCCCTTGCCGAAGCATTCGCCAATGTTCGGGCAACTCGCTTCTTCACACACCGTGTGCAGGTTGTGCTCACGCAGGATCTGCTTGATTTCGTAGAAGCGCGAATTGCCGGTGGCCGCCTTGACGCGAATCCAGTCTGGCTTCTTCAGCTTTTCGATCGGGATGATCTTGATGGGAATACGAGCGGTTTTGGCTTGCGCTTTCTGCTTCGCGGTGGCGTCATAGGCTGCAACGGTAGCCGGCACGGCATCAGGAACAGGAGAAGCTGCGAGGTTCGCGGTAACGTCAGTCATTCGTTCGGTCCAGTCAGGCGGTGAGAGCACCGGCCTGCGGTTGGGCGACGGCCGCGGGACTGCCGTCGAGGTTTGCGGTGAGGCGTGCTGCAAAGGTACGGGCCACGTCGTCCCAGCCTGCGGCAACACCCAGCGTTGCCATATCGACTGTCTCGAGCCCCGCGTAGCCGCATGGATTGATGGCCAGAAACGGCCGCAAGTCCATGTTCACATTCAGGCTCACGCCGTGATAGCTGCAGCCATTGCGGATTTTCAGACCCAGCGCGGCAATCTTGGCACCGGCATGCAGCCCGGCGTCCGGCCCGGGCGTCACGTAGATACCAGGGGCGCCCGCCTTGCGTTCTCCGCCGAGATTATACGCCGCGAGGGTATCGATCACGGCCTGCTCGATCCGCGTGACCATCTCGCGCACCATCAGCTTGCGTCGGCGCAGGTCCAGCAGCAGGTAGGCAACCACCTGTCCGGGTCCGTGATACGTGATCTGTCCGCCCCGGTCGACCTTGACAAGCGGAATACCGCTGTCGGCGGCCAATAGATGCGCCGGGTCGCCGGCCTGGCCGAGCGTGAATACGGGGGGGTGTTCGACCAGCCAGATTTCGTCGGGTGTATCGGCGGTGCGCTCGTCGGTGAACGCGCGCATCGCTTCGAAACTGGCTTCGTAAGGTTCGTTGCCGAGCCAGCGCAGCGTAAGCGGCGCCGTGGCGGGCAAGGGAGACGGAGAAACCGGGGTGGCGCACATGATCCCGACAGTTTACCGAAATCTGGAAATTCCCGCCGGAACTGCCAGCTTTAGGGAACAGCGCCCTCCCGCGCTCAAATCGTGCGCCAACCGCCACGCATGCGGGCCGCCAGCCGTTCGCCGACCCGCGCGAACCAGTTCAGCGCACGTTCATCGCAGCGCGTCGGCACCGAAAACGCCACCTTCGCCTGCGCACTGCCTTCGGCGCTCAACCACAACCGTTCGCCACGCCGCAGCCGCAGCGTATGACCGGGTTGCAGCCAGTAGTCTTCCGTATCGTCGCTGCGCGTGACCCACACCGCGCCGCCGTGCACGACCAGCTTGGTGCTGCGTGCTACCTTCATGGGAATGGTTTCGCCGCTGCGGATTTCAAAAGCGATACTAGAGGAAATTTCTCGCATGATGCCCTCGCCAAAATTCGTTTCGTGACTACAATCCTAGGCGTAGCAAGGGTTTACGCAAAACGATCTATTTTCACCTCTATGTGAGAAATATTGCGATGGACCTCCGGCAATTACCTCCGCTGAACGCCGTCAAGGCGTTCGAAGCCGCCGCCCGCCACGAGAGCTTCTCGCGTGCCGCGGACGAACTATTCGTCACGCACGGCGCCGTCAGTCACCAGATTCGCGCGCTGGAGGCCGAACTGGGCGTCACGCTATTTGCCCGCGACGGCAAGCGTGTACGGCTCACGGACACGGGCCGCCGCTATGCCACGCGCGTGCGCACCGCGCTGATGGCGCTTGCTGACGCCACCCTCGAAATCCGCGCCGGCGACCGCGAGCGGCGCCTTGTCGTTTCCATGCTGTCCTCGTTTGCGGCGCGCTGGGTAACGCCGCGCATCGGCAGCTTTATCGAGGCGCATCCGCAGTGGGACCTCGAACTGCTGTCCACCAACGCGCTCACGGACTTCGCGCGCGACGACGTCGACGTGGCGATCCGCTTCGGCTACGGAAAATATTCGGGGCTGCATGCCGAGTTGCTGCTGGAGGAGATCTTCTTTCCGGCCTGTGCGCCGAATTTCAACGGCGGCAAGCTGCCGCAAACGCCGGCCGATCTGGCCAAGGTCCCGCTGCTGCGTTCGGATGACGAGCTCTGGCGCCCGTGGTTCGACGCCGCCGGCCTCACCGATTGGCAAGAACCGAAGCGCGGCGTGCTGTATCAGGATTCGTCGAATCTGCTGCAGGCGGCCATCGACGGCCAGGGGATTGCGCTTACGCGCCGTTCGCTGGCAATGCACGAGATCGCAGCAGGCCGCCTTGTGCGGCTATTCGATGTGGATGGACCGAGCCCATGGCAGTACTACTTCATCTGTCCGCCGCAGATGCTCGAAACCGCGCGAGTCAAGGCGTTCCGCGATTGGGTATTCGCAGAAGTGGGACGGTTCAAGCAGCTTTTCGAGCGGGCTTGCGAGGCGGGGCCTGCGGCAAGCGCCGATCTGGCGGCGGACGCATTGCGCGTCACGCCGTAAACCAGAGACACAAAGCCAGGCTTTAAAGGACCACTTTCACCATTGGATGGCCGGTGAGCGCGCGGTAGATATCGTCGAGCTGCGCCTGGCTGGTGGCACGCACCGTAACCGTCAAACCGGTGTAATTGCCGCCGCTGGACGGCCGCGTTTCCACACGAGCGGGATCGACTTCGTTATCGAACTGCCGAACCACCGTGACGATCGTCTCGGCGAATTCGGGGTGCGACTTGCCCATGATCTTGATGGGAAAATCGCACGGAAACTCAAGCAATGATTCTTTCGCGGGATCCACTTTCCACTCCTTGCTGCGCGTCTTGCGCTTCCTTGGCCTTGGCACGCTGATAGGCCGCGTACAACGCCGCAAACACCGCGCCCGGCTTGCCGTCGCCCACCGGCTGGCCGTCGAGTTGCGTAACCGGCAGCACTTCCTTGGTGGCGGAACTGACCAGAATCTCGTCCGCCGCACGCAACTCTGCTTCGGCGATCTCGCGCGCTTCGAAGCGAATGCCGCACTCGCTCGTCAACTCCTCGATCAGACCGTAGCGAATTCCTTCGAGAATCTTGTGACTGCGCGGCGGCGCATACAACACGTTGTCTTTCGCCATCCAGATATTCGACGACGAACCTTCGGTCAGCATGCCGTCGCGAAACTGGATCGTCTCGAACGCATCGTTTTCGGCTGCGTACTGGGCCATCAGAACATTGCCGAGCAACGACACCGATTTGATGTCGCAATTGAGCCAGCGACGGTCTTCAGCAGTGACGCAGCGCACGCCCTGCGCGCGCTGCGCGGCGTCCGGCAGGTTCAGCGGCGTGACCATCACGAACACGGTCGGCTGGATGCCGGCCGGGAACGCGTGACCGCGCTTCGCGACGCCCCGTGTGATCTGAACGTAGGCAATCGCGTCCTGATCGGCGCGCAGGCCGGCGTCCGCTTCATTCGCCTCGACCACGCGCTCGATCAGTTCGCGCCAGCCGGCAGCG
This sequence comes from Paraburkholderia sediminicola, assembly GCF_046026855.1. Classification (GTDB taxonomy): domain Bacteria; phylum Pseudomonadota; class Gammaproteobacteria; order Burkholderiales; family Burkholderiaceae; genus Paraburkholderia; species Paraburkholderia sediminicola_A. Next base: position 114,678 of record NZ_JAQQET010000006.1, read on the forward strand.
TCGAACGGATTGACGATGCCGATCTTGTCCAGCGAACGCCAGAGGCGCGCCAGATGATGCCCGAAGCGAAACGCGCTACGGCCGTCCGCGTGGGCGTACAACGGCGCGACTTCGTAAATCCCGTCGCCGAAAATAAAGCCGCGGTCGAGAACCGGCACGCGCGCTTCGGACAAGGCCACCAGCTCGCCGTTCAGATAAACAATCGGGTCGAGCGAAACATCGGAAGCAGTAGTCATCGCAATCGGACTCTTATTTCTTCTTGTTGAACATCAGCATCAGCGAATCCCACACGCGGCCGACCACGCCGGCTTGCGGCACGGCTTGCAACGCGACGATCGGGAATTGCGCCAGCACCTTGCCGTCGGCCACGAGCTTCGCCGTGCCGACCTGCTGACCGTTCGCGATTGGCGCAATCAGCGGATCGATCTGTTCGATCTGCGGCTTCGCCTTGTCGCCCATGCCCTTCGGCACGGTGATGTACTGATCGGTCTTCACACCGATCTGCACGGTGTCCTGCGCACCCTTGTAGACGCGCGGCGTGCCCACCACCTGATTCGCCTTGTACAGGCGCACCGTGTCATACGCGGTGTAGCCGTAGTTCAGCATCTTCAGGCTGTCCTGCACGCGGTCGTGTTCCTTGGTCTCGCCCATCATCACTGAAACGAGGCGGCGCGACCCGTCGGTCGTGCCCGGCAGCGAACGCTTTGCGCTCGCGATCAGGCAATAACCCGCGGCTTGCGTGTGACCGGTCTTCAGGCCATCCACGGTCGGATCGATCCACAGCAGACGATTGCGGTTCGGCTGCTTGATCTTGTTGTATGTGAATTCCTTGACCGAGAAGATGTTGTAGTAGTCGGGGAAGTCACGAATCAGACGGGCCGACAGCACCGCGAGGTCGCCCGCCGTGGTGTAGTGCTGCGGATCGGGCATGCCGTTCACGTCGGCGAAATGCGTGTGCTTCATGCCGAGGCGCTGCGCTTCGGTGTTCATCATGTTGACGAACTGCGCTTCGCTGCCGCCCACCAGTTCGGCCAGCGCGATCGCCGCGTCGTTGCCCGACTGGACGATCATGCCGTACACCAGATCGTGCACGGTCACCGGCTTGTTCGCTTCGATAAACATGCGCGATTCGTCGGTTTTCACGCGGCGCACCGCTTCGCTCGGCATCACCGTCTGGTCCATCGTGATCTTCTTCGTCTGCAGTGCTTCGAAGACGAGGTATGCGGTCATCAGCTTGGTCAGCGAGGCCGGTTCGACGCGTTCGTCGGCATTGCCCGACGCGAGCACCTGATTGCTGGTCGCATCGACGAGCACCCACGAGCGTGCATTCACCGCGGGCGGCGGCACTTGCGCGAACGCCGTGCTGGCAACGAGCGTTGCCGGCAACACGATGCCGAGGGTCACGGCGCGGCTAAGCGTATGGGGAACGAAAGAAGAAACTGACGGGAATGACGTGCGGCCGGAGGTGGAGAAACGCATAGGGTCGATTCGTGCGGAAAAATACATCGCGCGCAGGGCGCATAGTTTGGAGGAGCCGGTCGGCGAGCGTCAGGCCGTAAAAAACGGCGCGGCGCCCATTGGACTTCCGGCCACGCGATCGGTTCGCGCAGCACGCCTCTCATCCAGCACCGCTGCGCGCGCAGAGAAGCTACGCGTCGCGCGAACTGCCGGGTGGGCGATGTGCTGCGCCCAAAAAAGAGCGCTCATTATACGCGCGCTATCCCGGTATCTCTGACCAAAGGGCGGCGATTAATTTGCGTTTGCACGTACCTGTACCCCGGAAAACACGCGCGGGGCGTCCCGCATGTGCCCCGCATGTCCCCCGCGTGTGCCCACTAACGCCACGCGTCGACGATGATCCGCTTCAGAATGTGCAGTTTGCGATGCAGAAAATGTTCTGCCCCCGGAATCACGACAACCGGTAATTCCTGCGGCCGTGCCCAGTCGAAAACCGACTGAATAGGCACGGTATCGTCGGTTTCGCCGTGAATCACGAGCGTGTTTTCCGGGACGGGTGCGACTTCCCAACGGCTCGCCGCAGTGCCGACGAATACGATTCGCTCGATCGCCTGGCCTTCTTCGCGTAGCTTTGCGGCCACATGCGACAACACAAAAGTGCCGAACGAAAAACCCGCGAGCACGAGAGGCAGATCGCCCTGTCCTGCTTGCGCGCGCATGTGATCGAGCACAGCGCGCAGATCATCGCGCTCGCCGATGCCACCGTCATGCTCGCCTTGCGTTTCGCCGACACCCCGGAAATTCGAGCGGTAGGTCACGTAGTTCAACTGCACAAGCGTACGCGCGAGCGTCTGCGCGACCTTGTTATCCATCGTGCCGCCGAACAGCGGATGCGGGTGCGCGACCAGCGCGATGCCACGCGGCGCGGCGCCGTTCTCGCGCATTTCGTCCGGCAGATCCAGCGCCACTTCGATCTTGCCGACCGGGCCGTCGATCAGATATTTCTTTGTATGTACATTCATGGCGAGGCTTATTGATCGATTTTCAGACGCTCGACGATCTTGCCGTTCACGAGATGCGAATCGACAATTTCATCGATGTCGCTCTCGTCGACGTACGTGTACCAGACACCTTCCGGATACACGACCAGCGTCGGGCCGAGTTCGCAACGATCCAGACAACCAGCCTTGTTGATACGCACCTGGCCGGGGCCGGCAAGGCCGAGTTGCTTCACGCGTTTCTTCGCGTGTTCCTGCATCGCCTGCGCGTTGCAATTCGCGCAGCTCGGGCGCTCCGCGCCGGGATCGCGTTGATTGAGACAGAAGAAGACGTGGTGCTTGTAGAAGGAGTCCATGATGTCCGGAGACGAGGCTGTAAGAGTGGGGAATGGCGCTGGAAGCTGCGGCGTGCCTGTTGTGCGGACGATTATAACGAGCAGGGCTGGCGGTCGCTGAGCGGCGGATAAACGGCGGCTTGCAGGCCGGCGTCGCCCTCGCGTCATACGTGCTTCACACGCCGTTTGAGCCACACCTGTTCGACGAGATAGGCGAGCCACACCAGCGCCGCATACGGCCAGATCCACGCGATCCAGTGGGCGAGACCGTTGAAGTGCAGATACCTGCCCTGGCGCCAGTCGGCCAGCACGGCATCGAAATACGGATTCACCGGCAGCAGATTGACGAATACCAGCGCGACCGTGAGCGCACAGGCCGCAAGCGCCGCGCGCGACCTGCGCCGCAACCGCAGCGCCAGCAGTGCCGCGACGGTGCCGCACACGAGGCCCGCCAGCGCGCCGGGCGTCGCCCAGTCGAACGCAAGTCCGGATTGCGATTGCAGAAACGTCGCGCCCGCCTTGACACACAAGGTCGTGACGATAAACACGATCAACAGGCGCACGAGCGGCGCATGGCGGCGCACCGGCAGCGAAGCCAGCGCGAGTGCGGCGAACAGATTGAGCGTGGTGATGACGGCTTCCCAGGCATCATCCGGCAGCCAGGCGGCAACCAGGGCCGGCCAGGCGCCGACGTGCCAGCCAGACGGCGCCCATGCGAGCAAAGCGTCTTGCGTCGTCGAATCGAACCGTAGCCACAGCTCACGTGGCCAGTTGCCGAGACCGAACAGGCGTGGCGCCGGGTACATCGTTGCGAACGGCCACAAGGCGACAAGACACACGAGCGCCGCAGTGTCGCGCTCGAACCAGAGAAGCCGCAAACGCCGCAGCAAACCGCGATCAAGCAACGCGCCGGTGGCGGGCGACATGATCGCCGCGCCGAGCAGCGCGCCGAGCGCATTGGCAGCGAGGTCGAGGTTCGAGGCAACGCGCGTCGGCAGATAGGTTTGCACCGCTTCCATCACGCCTGACAGCAAGCCACCGAGCAGGAACGCTAACGCGACAGCCAGCGTGCCCCGCCAGCGCGGATACACAGCGAGCACCACCAGCGCGCCGAACGGCATATAGCCGAGCACGTTAGTGACGACGTCGAACGCCGTCAGGTACTGCGGCATGGGATCGGACAGGTAGGCAAACGGAGCGAGGCCGAGCGAACGCCAGCCGGAAAACGGATACCACGAACCGTAGACGATCAGCGCCGCATATAGCGCCAGTGCCTGCCGGGCGAGCGCCGAAGGACGGCGCTGCCAGGGTTTAACGCTCATGCAGCGCTCCGTTGCGTGCGCTGCAGCCCGCTCATTGCGCGGCGACCAGCGCCTGCACGCCGAGCCACGCGCTGATCTGCGAGACGAGGTCGTCGCTGGCGGCGGCGAGCGCCTGCGCACCGCCGGCGGCGTCCGCGGAACTGGACGGCGCGCGTGCGATGAACGTGCGCTGGCCGATCACCTTGCCGTTTTGCGTCAGCGTGGCGCGCGCGGTGACCGCAGCGTGGCTTTCCGACTGGCTATCGAAAACCTGTTCGAACTCGCTCAGATCGACCTTCAGCACCGGAGCGCGTACGCCGTCCGCGCCTGTCAGCACGGTGCCGCGCGAACTGAGCGCGCTGCGCAGCCGCTGCGTCAGCAACTGCGACGGCGCCATGGTCCAGTGACTATTCGCGTACGACGCCGTCTGCTGCGCGTCGGCGTAGCTGAGCCGGTAAATCAGTTTGTCGGATTCGAGCGTGTCGGGCGCGCTGACATCGAGCACCTTCACCGCCGGCAGCGTACCGGCCGAGGCCGCCGGATTCGGCGGCCCGAGGTCGTAGCGGATGTCCGAAATCGCCGCGGGGTTTCCTGCGCATCCCGCAGCCAGCACGCCGAACGCGAGCAGCATCGCAAGCGCGGCGCTCGAGGACAGCAATCGATGAGTCAAGCGTGACATGACAATCTTCCTTTCTTCAAACCTTCAATTCATTTAGCAGCGGGCGCAGCAGCACGGCCGGCAGGCCACGAGAAACCAGCCTCGCCAGGGCCCGGCGCCGCGCTCGGCGCACCGAACAGCACGCTGCGCGGATTGGTGCTGAACGTGTCGGCAGCGCGGTCCACCGAACGGGCCGCGGAGCGCACGTCTTCGGCGAGCGAATTGACACGCGGCAGCGTGTCGTACCCGACGCGTGCCGACAACTCCTGGATCGAGCTATCCATCGACACCAGCGCGTCACCCGCTTGCTGAGCCGCCGTCCCGACTTTGTTCAGGTTGGTCTCGAACGGCCCGTCCGGGCGGTTCAGACTGGTGATCAACTGATTGGTCGACGCAAGCGTGCGATCCAGTTCGTTGATCGTAGCGGGCAGCTTGCCGGCTGCCGGTGCCATCTGCTGGGTCAGCGTGGAGACGCCGTCGGCGGCCTTCTGAATGCTCGCCGCCGTGCCTTGCAACTGGTTGACCATTGCCGGCGACAACAGATTGTCGACGTCGTCGGTGACTCTTTCGAGTTTGCGCAGCAAAATGTCGCCGCGCTGCTGCAACTGATCGAGCAAGCCGGGACGCATCGGCAATTGCGCCACCGCTTTCGGCGACGAGGCGAGCGGCGTCGGATCGCGCCCATTGTCATCCAGCTGGATGAACGCGATACCCGTCACGCCCTGGAAACCCAGGCTGCCGAACGTGGAGTGCGTAATCGGCGCGTGCGTGTCGACGAGGATGCGGATCAGAATTTGACCCGGATGATCCCGATCGAATTTGATCGACTGCACCTTGCCGACGTCGAGCCCGCGATAGCGCACCGCCGCGTCGGTATAAAGCCCCGTCACGTTGGTGCGCGCAATCAGATCGTACGGCACCCGCACGGAACGGTCGACGTTGAACAAAAAAGCCGCCACTGCGATTGCAGCCAGCAGGGCCACCGTGAAGAGCCCTGCCCAGAAGGCATGTGATTTGTTTTCCATTGTCAGGTTCCCTGGTTCACAGCGGCAATTCGGACGATGCCGATTCGAGCGCCGCGCGCGGCAATTTCGCGCGGCGTTCCGGCGGCAGCGCCTGCAGCGCGCGACGCCCGCGCAGGCCGAGGAAATATTCGCGGATAAAAGGATGATCGACGCCCGCCGCCTCTTCGACCGGCGCGGCGACCAGCACCTTGCGATCCGCCAGCACGGCGACGCGGGTGGACAGCGCGATCATCGTGTCGAGATCGTGCGTGACCATCACCACCGTCAACCCGAGCGCGCGATGCAGTGCGGAGATCAGCTCGACGAATTCGTCGGACGCCTGCGGATCGAGGCCGGCGGTCGGTTCGTCGAGAAATAGCAACTCGGGCTCGAGTGCGATGGCGCGCGCAATACCCACGCGCTTGATCATCCCGCCCGAGAGCGCCGACGGCATCTTCGACGCGTGCTTGCACGGCAGACCGACCATCTCGAGCTTAAGCATCACGATGTCGCGCAGCAGGTCTTCCGGCACCTTGCCGAGTTCGCGCAACGGCTGTGCGATGTTGTCGAACACCGAAAGTGACGAGAACAGCGCGCCGCGCTGAAACAGCATTCCGGAGCGGCTGCGCATGAGCAGCGCGGTTTCAGGCGAAATGGTGGCAATGTCCTCACCAAACAGCTTGATGGTTCCCGACGACGGCCGCTCCAATCCGAGAATTTGCCGCACCAGCGTGGTCTTGCCCGAGCCCGACCCGCCGACGATCGAGACGATCTCGCCACGTCGCACGTCGAAATTCAGATGCTGATGCACGATGTTGCGACCGTAGCGCTTGGTGATGTCGATGACCTCGATCACCGGCTCGGCAATCTCGGGCACAGGTTGGCCGCGTACGGCCTGAGTGAGTGGCGCGATCATCCGAGCCCCACGTTCTGAAAGAGGATCGCGAACACCGCGTCCGCGAGAATCACGATGGTGATCGAAGTCACCACCGAGGTCGTCGTGCCTTCGCCGAGGCTTTGCGAATTGGCCTTGATACGGAAACCGAAGTGACAGCCGACGATCGCGATCAGCATGCCGAACGCAACGCCCTTTCCGAGACCGATCCACAGATTCGCGACCGGCACGACGCCGGGCAATGCGCGCGCGAAATAACTCATGTCGATGCCGAGCACGATCTTCGCGGCGAGCGCGCCGCCGGTCAACGCGATGATATTGGTCCACATTACGAGGAGCGGCATGGCCACGCCCAGCGCGATCACGCGCGGCAGGATCAACCGCAGCCCGTGCGGGATACCCATCACGCGCATGGCGTCGAGTTCTTCAGTGACGCGCATCACGCCGATCTGTGCAGTGATCGCCGAGCCCGAGCGGCCCGCCACCAGAATCGCCGAAAGCACGGGCCCCAGTTCGCGAATCACCGATAACCCAAGAATATTGACGATGTACTGATTCGCGCCAAAAAGCCGCAGTTGTTGCGCCGACAGATAGCTCAGCACGATACCGATCAGGAAAGCGACCAGCGCAGTGATCGGCAACGCCTTGGTGCCGGCGTTATAAATGTTTGCTGAGATTTCGGTCCACGGCGTGATTTTCGGTTTGCGCAGGATCGCGAGGAGATCGAGCACGACCTGCCCGAGCATGCCGAATCCGCCGTACATGTGTTCGAAGAACGAGAAGATTGCAAGGCCCAGCCGTGTGAACGGATCGAACCTTGTCACCGGCTCGGCCTTTTCACGCACCGTGTCGAGCAACGCGATGCGCTCGAAAATGTCGCGTTGCGTATCGGTGAGCGTGGTGTCGGGGGGCATCTTGTGGCCCCACACGCGCCACAATGCCTGACCGCCAACGTGGTCCATCCGGTCGATACGCGACAGATCCCACTGGCGGATGCCTTCAGCACCGACCAGCGAGCGCAACAGCGGGATCACGTGGCCAGTGGCCTTGTCGCGCGCGAGCGCGAGCGCCGTCCACTGGCCCGAAAGCCGGACGATCTTGCCTTGGCTGCCTGCCGCGACTTCAAGGCCGGGCGGAGTGTCGTAGTTCAAGGATCGCTGCAATCTGGTTATCGGATTAGGGGCCATTGTAGCGAACACGCGCCGGATGAACCGTGCTTGCGGGCTCGCAGCGTTCGCTGTCGCTACAATATGAGACATGAACGCTTCCAAGACCCCACCCCAAGCCGCTGCGGCTTCCGACTGGCGCATCGACCGCGAGCGCGCCGTCGCGCTGTTCGGTCAGCACGCGCATGACTGGCCGATCGAGATTGTCGAGGAAACCGGCTCGACCAACGCCGACCTGATGACACGCGTAAAAGCATTGCCGCGTAAAGCCAATGCGCTGCCGCGGCCGATCGTGCGGGTCGCGTATCTGCAAACCGCGGGCCGCGGCCGCCGTGGCCGTCCGTGGTATGCGGAGCCGGGCAATGCGCTGCTGTTTTCGGTGGCATGCGTATTGCCGCGTCCCCTCGAAGGGCTGGCGGGTTTGAGTCTCGCGGTGGGTGTGGCGCTGGTCGACGGGCTGCGCTCGTTGCCGGTCGCAGGGCCTGGACAGATCGCGCTGAAGTGGCCCAACGACGTTCTGCTCGAAGGCGACAAACTGGCCGGCATCCTGATCGAAACCGCGTGGAGCACGGATGACGCGAGCGCCGTGGTGATCGGCATCGGCACCAATGTGAAGGGTGCAGACGAGCTCGCCGCCAAGGTCGGCGCGCTGAACGCGGACGTGCCGGCGCAAGCGCGCGGCACCGTGCCGACCGCACTGCAACGCACGCTGCCGAATGCGAACCTCACCGACACACTGGCGGCGGAACTGAACGCGCTCGAACCCGCTTTGCAGCGCTTTGGCGCTGAAGGCTTCGCGCCGTTCCAGGCGCGCTGGAACGCCGTGCATGCCTACGCAGGCCGTGAAGTCGTGCTGCTGGAGCAAGGCAAAGAGCTCGCGCGCGGCCTGGCGGCGGGTGTCGACGAACGCGGGCAACTGCTGCTCAATACGGCGGCGGGCCGTCTGATCGTCGCGACCGGTGACGTTTCGCTGCGTCTGGCCGACGGTGCTGCATGACGAGCGGCGCGCCTTATCTGCTGATCGACGCGGGCAATAGCCGCATCAAATGGGCGCTGGTGCAGCCCGACGGTACGCAAATTGCGGCCGGTGCGCTCGCGCACGGCGGCGCTGACCAACCCGACTGGTCGAATTTGCCGGCGCCGGGCGGCGCATGGTTATCGAACGTCGCCGGTGAACGGGTCGCGGCGCGGATTGCCGCACTGCTCGACGCTCACTGGCCGCAACTGCCGCTCACGACGATCCGCGCCTGCGCGCAGCAATGCGGTGTGACCAATAGCTACACGACACCGCATGCGCTCGGCAGCGATCGTTGGGCTGGCCTGGTGGGGGCGCACGCGGCGTTTCCCGGCGAGAATCTGCTCATTGCGACGTTCGGCACGGCGACCACGCTTGAAGCGCTGCGTGCGGACGGCTGCTTTGTCGGCGGCCTGATTGCGCCGGGCTGGACCTTGATGATGCGCTCGCTAGGCGAGCACACCGCGCAACTGCCAACGCTCGACGCCAACGCGGCGCGCGGCTTGCTCGACGCAGGCGCCACGTCTGATCGACAACGGCCGGGCCCCTTCTTCGCGACCGATACGCCGCACTCGCTGTCAGCCGGGTGCACGTTGGCGCAAGCCGGTCTGATCGAGCGCATGTGGCGTGACTTGCAGGACGAATGGCAGGTGCCGGTGCGCCTGGTGGTGAGCGGCGGCGCGGTGGACGAAGTGACAAGTGCGTTAAAAGTGCCGCATACTCGCCACGATTCGCTGGTGCTGTCCGGGCTTGCGCTGATTGCTGCCGAACGCGTAACGGAACGCGACGCCTGAGTCGTGCCATACGGATAACGACGGTTGAACTTATGGACGGGGAATACTAACGATGCTGCGCTGGCTGATCGCCATATTATTTCTTGCCAACATGCTGGCATTCGTTGCGATGCGTGGCGTATTCGGCCCGACGCCCACAGCCGGCGGCCGCGAGCCGAATCATCTGAACCGCCAGTTCCATGCGGAGTGGTTGAAGGTGCAACCCGTCACAGCCGCCGAAGCCGCTGATCAGGCGGTCGTAGGCGGCCCGGCGCCAGCAGCGCCGATAGCGGCATCGGCGCTGCCGCAGTAAAAGCGGCGGAGGGTGCTAGAGGTACCGCCAGGCGCCAGCATCCCGCTTGGCGTAGATGAATAGAAGAAAGTGCCGCGCACGCAAAAACATTACCCTTGCGCTCGAACCTTCTTCAGCAGTGCGGTGGTCGAACGGTCGTGCTCGAAGGGAATCGCCAAAGCCTTACCGCCCCAGGCCCGCACAATGGCCGATTCAGGCAAAGCATCCATGTCGTAGTCACCACCTTTGACGAGTACATCTGGCCGCAACGCCGAGATCAGCTCCACGGGCGTTTTCTCGCCAAAGCAAACCACATAATCCACGCTCTCCAGAGCCGCCAGCAAAGCCATCCGATCAGATTCGTTATTGATCGGCCGGTCATCCCCTTTGCCTAGCATGCGCACTGAAGCATCGCTATTGACGCCGACAATCAGGCAAGCGCCGAGCGCTTTGGCATCGGCAAGATAAGTCACATGCCCGCGATGCAGGATGTCGAACACCCCGTTGGTAAATACAACCGGCGCGGACATCGAAGCACGAAGCTTCACCAGTGCATCGCGCGTCAACATCTTGCGTTCAAAAGTGGCAGCCATAACGGAGTCGCAAAGAAAAAAGAAGTGCCGCCACGATACACGGCGAACGGCATGAAGCAAAACGGCCCAGCAAGCTCACGCCTGCCGGGCCGTTCTTAAAAACCTTACACCGGTTCGCGATGCTAACGCCTGATCGGACTCAACCTCGCGAACCTGGATCCACGAATTTAAGCCAGTGACTCAACGCGAACCAGAACCCATCATGCCGGCTGTTCAGCCGACTTCTGAGCGGCCTGCAAGCGCGCGACGACTTCCTTGCGATAGCGGTTCAATTCCTGCGCCGTATTGAACGTGCGCTCAAACAGTATCGACAGGTTGTGCAGAATCCGTTCGACCACTTTCTTTTCCCAGCCGTCGTCGAAACGGATCTGCTCGTCGAGCCAGCGTTCGAGCCATTCCGGATCCGGCAGACGCGATTGAATCGTGTCACGCGGGAACAGCGCCTGATTCACGTGCAGGTTGGTCGGATGCAGCGGCTTTTCCGTACGGCGTGCCGATGCCATCAGGACACCGATCTTGGCGAACGCAGCACGCGCGATGTCGCCGGTTTGCACCATCGCTTTCTTCATGTAGCGCAGATACGCGCCGCCATGACGCGCTTCGTCGCGCGAAATGGTTTCGTAGATGGCCTTGATGACCGGCTCGGTGTGCCATTCGGCAGCACGGCGATACCAGTGATTCAGACGGATTTCGCCGCAGAAGTGCAGCATCAGCGTTTCGAGCGGCGGCGCCGGGTCGAATTCGAAGCGCACCGCGTGCAGTTCTTCTTCGGTCGGGCACATTTCCGGCTTGAAGCGCCGCAGATATTCCATCAGCACCAGCGAATGCTTCTGTTCTTCGAAGAACCACACGCTCATGAATGCGGAGAAATCGCTGTCGTGATGGTTGTCACGCAGGAACATTTCCGTGGCGGGCAACGCCGACCATTCGGTGATCGCATTCATCTTGATCGTCGCGGCCTGCTCGTCGGTCAATAGCGATGCATCGAACTTGTCCCAGGGAATGTCTTTCTCCATGTCCCATCGAACGGATTCGAGCGATTTATAAAGTTCCGGATAAAGCATGGTGTTCATAGTCCCACCCCTGTTCTGCGCATACTGTCTGTGTCTGTAACTACTACGTGTAGCACTTTTGCTTATGACGAACGAAACGCACCGTTTGGTGCCTCGTTTATCGGCCAAGCATTCAATTTTACGCGGTAATCCGCCGCCTAGATGCACCGGGCAGCAAAGAAGTCCAGGCGATTGCGCGGCGCTGCTAACCAGAAGTTACGCGCTACGCGGCCAACCGTGGGTGAGGGATACCCTATGCCTGAGGTCGAGCCAGTCTGCGATGAATCCGCACCGTCCAGCCCTGCGCCGGTGGTACCGGCGGCGAATGGAGCAAGGGCGGCCGGATTGGTTGTTTTCAGCGCACGCCCAAAAGCCAAATGAAGCTTACACAATGATAGCACGCTGAATTTACGGTTCCCGTGCCTTGGCAGACGCAAATCCGGCGCCTGATTGACCACTCTCAATAAATCAGCAGATTCGCGGAGTGTGGCCGACGATCGGGGTCAAAACCATGACAGGTGGCAAATTCACCTGGTTTGCCTCGCCCGCCCGTCTGGCTCTGCGCCCTCGTCGCATGGATCGCGCCGCCCGGTGTCGTTCTTGCCGCTAAAGAGACTTTTTCGGCGCTCGCGGCGCGGCGCTCGAACTACCGGCGCGTTTCGCGGACGTTGAAGTTGACGTCGCTGCCCGTTTCGCTGCTGGCCGTTTGGTCGCGGCCCCTGCGTCCGCTGCGCTCGCGTCCGGCGCGTCAGCCGTTTTCCCCGCCGACGCCGAGGCGCTGCTTGTCGCACCCTCCGGCGAACCCGTGGCCGAACCGTCTGCCGTACCTGGCTGCGTCGTCGCAAACTGGGCGATCTGGTTGAACTGTGATTGCAGCAGATTCCACCAGGCAGAGGCGTCGAACGGCGGCGTCGCGGCGGCCCCGCCTTCGCCGGTTGCCGGCTCGGCTGTAGCCGATGAGCTCGCATTGCTCGAAGCCGACGAAGTCTCCGGATGCGGCCAGCCGGTCGGCGCGGGGCTCGGCGCAGCAGCGCCGGAAGCCGGCTGCGCCATCGACGACTGCGCGAAGGCGCCGAACGCACGCAGCGTCGCAAGCGTTGCGCGCTGCACTTCGAGCGCCTGAATGGCGGACTGCAGCATATTCAGATTCAGCTTGAGCCACTGCTCGACCGCTCGCATGTCGGTGATGCGTTTGTCGAGTTCTTCGACGTTGGTCAGCGGCGCCATCATGTCGGACATCATCGACAGCGACGGCCCGAGGCTGCTGCCAGGCTGTGCGCCGGAAAACGCCGAGTTGAACGGCGAGAGGCGCATCATGCCCCACATGCGTTCGAGCATTTCAGCGGGCGGAAAACCGGGAAAGCCGGGAAAGGGCGGCGTGGTGCCAGGTGTATCGGTCATGCTTGTCGCCTCGCTGCATAAGGGGAAGGAAATAGCGCCATCCCGCGCGCGTCTGATTCGATCATACCGCGCGTGGCGCTGCGAACCGCGCTTAGTTTGGGCTGCTGTCTACCCCACCCACGCAGCACCTCAAGGGCCGGCCGGCGGGGCTTTGCCCAATACGCGCCCGCCTCCGGTTTCAGGAGCGCTCACCGCCCGCAGCGCCGCCGCCCGGCGTCTGCTGCGGCTGCCCGCTCCACGGGTCCGCGCCGCCAAAATCCGGCGCGCGGCGCTCGCGCAGCGAGTTCACGCCTTCGCGCACATCCGGACCGGCGAAACCCATGAACTCCAGTGCCAGCGACGTATCGAACGCCGGCCCCGCCGAGCGCAGCCAGTTGTTCAGCGCGTACTTGGTCCAACGAATTGCCGTTTGCGAGCCGTTGGCTAGTTTCTGCGCGACTTCGAATGCTTTGGGCAGCAGATCGTTTTCGTCGACGGCAAGCGACACGAGGCCGATCCGCTCGGCCTCTTCGCCGCTCACCGGCTCGCACAGCAGCAGGTAATACTTGGCCTTCGCCATCCCGCACAGGAGCGGCCAGACGATAGCCGCGTGATCGCCGGCGGCGACACCCAGACGCGTATGACCGTCGATAATCCGTGCCGACTTCGTCGCGATCGAGATATCGGCGAGCAGTCCGGCCACGAGCCCCGCGCCAACGGCCGGGCCATGCATCGCCGAAACAATCGGTTTGCTGCAATTGATCACGTTGTAGACCAGATCCCGCGCCTCGCGCCACACGCGTGCGCGGACGTCGAAATCAGTCGCCATGTCTTCCACCAGTTGCAGGTCGCCGCCGGCCGAAAAGCCCTTGCCCTCGCCGCGAATGATCGCGACACGCGTTTCGGGGTCCCGATCGATATCGCGCCAGATTTCGGCGAGTTCGAAGTGCATCCGCGCGTTAGCGGTGGCAAGCCCGCTTTTGTTCGCGCCCTCGCCGCTCATCACGACTTCGAGCACACCGTGCGGGTGGCGGTGCAATTGCAGCGACTGGTAGTGCGCATAAAACGCGTCGTTACTATGGGGTGCCTGAGACATGGTGAGCAATCCGTCTATCGGTGTATCTGTTGAAACCGTCGCCTTAAGGGCACGTTCGGCACCTTCGGCGCTACGTCAGCGCAAACTCAATGCGGCTGATAAACCCACTTCGCATTCTTGATTTCGACCATCACACGCGCCCGTTGATCGAGTCCGAGGTGATCTGTCGCGCTCATGTTGACCACGCCGTTGGTGTCCGCGAGACCACGCGTCGCTTCCAGCGCGTCGCGCAACGCACGGCGAAATTCCGGCGTGCCGGGCGCGGCCGCTTTAAGCGCGATCGGTATCGCGTTGCTCAGCAGCATGCCGGCGTCCCACGTGTACGAACCGAACGCCGACACGCTGCCCGGTCCGCGCAATGCCTCGAAGCGCGCGATGTAGTCGAGCGCGAGACGTTTGGCCGGATGGTCCGCCGGCAATTGCGCGGCGACCAGCACCGGGCTCGCGGGCAGGAACGTGCCGTTGCAGTCGGCGCCGCACACGCGCAGGAAGTCGTTATTGCCGACCCCATGATTGTGATAGATCAGCCCTTTGTAGCCGCGCTCTCTGAGCGTCTTCGGCGGCAGCGCGGCGGGCGTGCCGGCCGCGCCGACCACCACCGCATCCGGGTGGGTCGCGAGAATCTTCAGGACCTGCCCGGTCACGCTCGGATCGGTCCGATTGAAGCGCTCGCTCGCCACCATGTTGATGTGATGCAGTTGCGCGAACTTCGCGACTTCGGTGTAGAAGGTTTCGCCAAGCGCGTCGGCCTGGCCGATGAACGCGATCGTTTTGACGCCGTGTGCACTGGCGTGCTCGGCAATCGCCGAGGCCATCATCGCGTCGGTCTGCGGGGTCTTGAAGACCCAGTGGCGTTTCGCATCCACAGGTTCGATGATTTTCGCCGACGAGGCCAGCGAGATCATCGGTGTTTCGCCATCGGCAACCACGTCGATCATCGAGAGCGAATTCGGCGTGATCGACGAGCCGATGATCGCGTCGACGTGATTTTCGGAGATCAGCTTCTTGGTGTCCTGCACGGCCTGCGTGGTGTCGGACGCGTCGTCGAGCACGATATATTCGACGCTCTGCCCCCCGATCTGCCTGGGCAGCAGCGTGGCGGTGTCGCGTGCCGGAATGCCGAGCGACGCGGCCGGCCCGGTTAGCGACAGCACGAGACCAATCTTCACCTGTGCGAGGGCGACCGCCGGTAGCGCGGCACACAGCGCGGCGGCAAGACGGGCGAGCCCACGCCGCGCTGGTGCTGCGCGTACGCTCGATGCGCGAGCGCGCTGGGTGACTCGTTCAAAAGATTCAAATCGCGGCATGCTGTCTCCTCACGTCGTTTTTTCGTTTTGATGTACCGCCGATGTGCTGCTTGTGCTCTGCTCACGTGCCGGTGCGCGTTCGGGTTTGCGTTGATTTCGCGTTGGCTTCACGATCAGCGGACAGCCGCTACCCCGAGGCCGGCGCCGCGCCAGTCAGTGTAGCGGCGCGTCGTGGTGCCGGTATCGGGCGAAACCCTTTCGCAGACGACGAAACGCGTACGGACTCAGCCTTGGTGCCGCGTCCCGCACAAAACCGGTGCCTCAATCCAGCGGCGCGATGCCCTGATCGATCGCGCCGAAAATCGACTTGCCTGCTTCGTCGAACATCTCGATCTTCACGGTATCGCCGAACTTCATAAACTCGGTTTGCGGCGCACCGTGCTCGATAGTCTCGAGGCAGCGCTTTTCAGCGATACAGCAATAGCCGCGCTTCGCATCCTTGTTCGATACCGTGCCCGAGCCGACAATCGCGCCGGCGCGCAGGTTACGCGTTTTAGCCGCGTGCGAGATCAATTGGCCGAAGTGGAACACCATGTCGGTGCCGGCATCCGGCTGGCCTACCTTCTTGTTATTCCAGTGAACGATCATCGGCCGGTGCACACGCCCTTCGCGCCAGCTCTCGCCGAGTTCGTCGGGCGTCACCGCCACCGGCGCGAACGAGGTGGCCGGCTTGCTCTGGAAAAAGCCAAAGCCCTTCGCAAGTTCGGCGGGGATCAGATTGCGCAGCGAGACATCGTTGACGAGCGTCACCAGACGCACGCTTCTCAGCGCCTGGTCGGGGCTGGCGCCCATTGGTACGTCGGTGGTGATCACAGCGACTTCCGCTTCGAAGTCGATGCCGAATTCCTCGGATGCGCACAGCACATCGTCTTTCGGGCCGATGAAGTCGTCGCTGCCGCCCTGGTACATCAGCGGATCGGTCCAGAATTCCGGTGGCATTTCCGCGCCACGCGCGCGGCGCACCAGCTCCACATGATTCACATACGACGAACCGTCGGCCCACTGGAACGCGCGCGGCAGCGGCGCCATGCACTCCCTGGCGTCGAACGGGAAGGTATTGCGCGCGCGGCCCTGGTTGAGCGAGTCATACAGATCCTGCAGTTGCGGCGCATAGAAGGCCCAGTCGTCGAGCACGCGCTGCATGGTGGGCGCGATCGCGTCGGCGACGGCCGCGGTGTGCAGGTCGCGGGACACAACGATCAGCTGACCGTCGCGCGTGCCGTCCTTCAGCGTGGCAAGTTTCATAGAGGAGTGAACCGTTAGTGACGATAGAAGGAATCTATTCTACGATGGTGAATCGGCTCGGCCCAAGTGCCGTTGCCCGGCGGCAGTTTGCGCAACGTGGCGGCACGGCTGTGGGGTCCAACCCGCCTCCTTTATCACTTTCTTTAAAACGCGCTCCATGCGCCTCGCTCATGCCTCCAATTGCCCGCTCCGGCGCGATCCGTACCGACTCCGACTCAGCTGAGCCGCTCGAATCGCCCGAGTCAGACGACGAAAACGTCGAGACCGGCGAGGAAAAGCTACGCTCAGGCATCCAGTCGATCGAAGTCGGGTTCAGACTGCTTGAGGTGCTGACTCACGAACCGCGCGCGATGATGCTGCGCGATCTGGCGCAGCGTGCGGGCATGAGTCCGGCGAAAGCGCACCGCTATCTGGTGAGTTTCCTGCGCCTCGGCGTCGTGGCACAGGATCCGCTGTCGGGCCGTTACGAACTGGGCGGCTTCGCGTTGCAATTGGGTCTCGCGCGGCTTGCCCGCGTCGACGGCGTGAAGCTCGCGCGCATTGCGCTTGCCGAACTGCGCGACCGGCTCGATCTAACGGTGGGCATCGCGGTATGGGGTAATCAGGGTCCGACGATGGTTCACTGGATGGAGTCGAGCCACCCGGCCAAGGCGTCGCTTAAGCTCGGTGACGTGATGCCGCTGCTCAGTTCCGCCACCGGCCTGCTGTTTGCCGCCTATCTGCCGTCGAGCAGGACCGCCGCGATGCTGGAGCGCGAACTGGCCGATTCGCGCCGCTCGTCGCACATGGGCGGCCCGCGCACGCGGGATGAGGTCGAGCGGGTGCTAGCGGAGGTACGGCAGCACGAAGCGGCGCGTGTGGAAGGCATGTTGCTGCCAACCATCCACGCGTTCTGCATGCCGGTGTTCGACTCGACCGGCGATCTGGCGCTGGGCCTGATCGCGCTCGGTCATGAAGGCGCATTCGATATCCGCTGGGGCGGCGAGATCGATACGGCGCTGCGTGAATGTGCGCAAAAGCTCTCGTACGAGCTCGGGTATAGTGCGGCGCCACGCTGATGCGCCAATGAGTTGAGTCCAGGAACATCGTTCACCGGTGTGTAGTCGAACCCGTTCGCTGTCCATTCAGCTCCAGGCTTGGCGCCTTTCACCGTTGCCGCCAAGCCGGGACTTTGGGCGTGCTGCCCCACCTATTCCCTTACCGTCCGCCCGTTCGAATTCATTCGCCAATGTCCTCACCTTCCGCCGCAAGCCGCACTGATCGCACGCCGCCCGTCAGGCCGCGCGCCGGTTTGCGGGTATGGCGATGGATTGCGGTTCTGCTGGTAGTGGCCATCCTGCACTGGATTGCGGCGCAATGGGTCGAGCGCAACCGCGCGACGCTGAATCCATCTGACAATGAGCATGTCCCCGTACAGGTTGCACTGCTGACACCCGAACGTGTCGAGCGCAAACCCGCGGCCGACACACCGCAAGCAACAGCGCCGGCGCACAAGATAGCCGCGAGCAAGCCGCGCGAACACGTGCTGACTGCGACGCAACCGGCAAAGCAGGCACCCGCGGTCACGGCCGCATCGGATGCAGCAGCGAGTGCACCGAGCGCCGCGAACACCCCCAATGTCAATGCCAATGCGAGTGCATCCGCCACCGGCATGGCCAGTGCGCCCGCCACCGCCAGCGCGCCTCAAGCTTCAGCAGGCGTGAAATTCTCCGTTCCACCTTCCGGGGAACTTCAGTACGACACGTTCTACAACGGCGTGCGTAACCAGCCCGGCACAATTCACTGGGCCAGTAACGCACAGAGCTACGAGATGGTCGTCTCCGTACCACTGCCGTTCGTCGGCACGTTCGTGTATTCGAGCCATGGCCACATCGACGCATTCGGCCTCGCACCGGATCAATACATCGAAAAGCGCGGCCGCCGTCCAGACGACGTGGCAATCTTCAATCGCACCGACAAAAAGATCGCCTTCACGCGCACCCCGACCACGCTGCCGCTGCCCGATGGCGCGCAAGACCGTTTCAGCATGGTGATGCAACTCGCCGCCCTCGTGCGCGGCGACCCTGCCACTTATAAGCCAGGCGTGACGCGGCAATTCTTCGTGGTCGATAACGACAGTGGCGAGAACTGGCCAGTCGAGACGATCGGCGACGAGACCATTCGCACCGCGCAGGGTTACCTCGAGACGCGCCACTTCAAGCGCTTGCCTCGGCACGATGGCGATCTGCGCCGCATCGACGTATGGCTCGCGCCGTCGCTCGGCTGGTTGCCCGCGCGAATCATGCAGACCGAGCCGAACGGCACGCAATTTGAACTGGTGTGGCGCGGCAAGCTCAATCCGGAGAATGCAGGCAGTCCGCTTAACAGCACCGGGGACGCCGGCAGTAACGGCAATACTTCGCCTGACAATTCGACAAGCCAGCCACCTTCCAGCGCACCGGCAGTGATGCCCGAAGCCGCCCCCTCTTCACCAGTCGATTCAACCGCCCCCGACAACCTGCCCGAAAAGCCCTGAACCTGAATAGGGACTCGACCAGATCCGCGAAACTTCCACGACACGGCGGACCCGCGGGACGGCAACACAGGTGCGGCATTGAGCCGCTGGCCGACGCCCGCTTTTCAGGCAACGCACCCCGAAGCGCTCGAGCAGATCCGGGAGGTGCCAATCCATACGTTGCCAGAAGGCTACGCCATGGCATGCGAAGCCCTGCGCGTTTTCGATCTACGCGGTAAGCTGGCAACAATACGTCGCCCGACGTTGGCCATGGGGGCCGCCACGACACGGGCACGCCACCTGCTGCTACGCAGGCAATAACAGACGCCATCGAAGGCGCACAGTCCGAAATGCGCGATGCCGCTCGTCTTGCGACCATCGGGCAATCTCACCGTTTTGCTGCACTGCTTGAAACGTTTCTTGGAAAGCCGGTCTAACCGGTAGGTTCGGAACATTACAAGCGTCAATCCGGACCCACCCCTTGAATTCCACACCACTAGCTCCACCTATGGCGCAGGAATGGCCAGGAGCCAACGGAAATAAGGAGTGTCGCCATGCAAATGATCTACAACAGCCCCAATTATTGTGTCGTCGAATTTCCGCCGCAAGAAGGTCCGCTGGCCATGAAGTCGGGTGGCTACGAGATCGTCGACAAAAACATGCAGCGCGAAATTTACATAGACGGTGCAATGGCGGCGAGTTTCCGCGAGCACGTGCAAAAGCTGATCGAAGAGGAACCGTCGTTGGATGAAGTAGACGAATTCCTTGGGCAATTTGACAGCCTGATGCATCAACCGGTGATTCTTCACTAAGCGAAGGGTTTAGCGTCACGGTTTGGCGACATACATCGACCGCGCCGACCGGCTCAGCCGGCGGCCCTGACAAGACGGTCAGCATCGATATAACGGCCCAGCAGGCTTTTGCCTCACTGGGCCGTTTTCTTTGCGGCGCGCCCATAGCGGCTGTTCCCTAGGCATACACACCCCGTCCGCTCGGTCCACGCCCGGCGGCACCGCTCCACAGCGGCTACAATGACAGGTTTCCCGAAAAAGCCGGCGCAAGCCCACGTCCGCCATGAACCAGCCTGCTCAAACCGCCACGCCAGTCCGTCCCGACGCCGCCTACACGCGCGGCACGGCGCTGCCCGCGCTGCTCAAGTCGCGCATCCTGATTCTGGACGGCGCAATGGGCACGATGATCCAGCGCTACAAGCTCGACGAAGCCCGCTATCGTGGCGAGCGCTTCAAAGACTACGGGCGCGACATCAAGGGCAACAACGAGTTGCTGTCGATCACGCAACCGCAGATCATCGGCGAGATTCACGAGCAGTATCTTGCGGCGGGCGCGGATATCATCGAAACCAATACGTTCGGCGCCACCACGGTTGCGCAGTCCGACTACGGGATGGAAGACCTCGCGATCGAGATGAATCTCGAATCGGCGAAGCTGGCGCGCGCCGCCTGCGACAAGTACTCGACGCCCGACAAGCCGCGCTTCGTCGCCGGCGCGATCGGACCGACGCCGAAGACGGCCAGTATTTCCCCTGACGTGAACGATCCGGGCGCACGCAACGTAACGTTCGACGAACTGCGTACCGCGTACTACGAGCAGGCGAAGGCATTGCTCGACGGCGGCTGCGATCTGTTTCTCGTCGAAACGATCTTCGACACGCTCAACGCAAAGGCTGCGCTATTCGCGCTAGACGAGCTGTTCGAAAACACCGGCGAGCGTCTGCCGATCATGATCTCGGGCACCGTCACGGATGCATCGGGCCGGATTCTCTCGGGACAGACCGTCGAAGCTTTCTGGAACTCACTGCGCCACGCCAAACCGCTCACCTTCGGTTTGAACTGCGCGTTGGGCGCGGCGCTGATGCGCCCGTACATCGCCGAACTGGCGAAGCTGTGCGACACCTATGTGTCGTGCTATCCGAACGCCGGTTTGCCGAATCCGATGAGCGATACGGGCTTCGACGAATTGCCGGCGGATACGTCGGGATTGCTGAAGGAGTTCGCGCAGGCAGGCCTCGTGAATATCGCCGGCGGGTGCTGTGGCACCACGCCGGAGCATATTGCGGCGATTGCCAGGGCGCTGGCCGAAGTGAAGCCGCGCCAATGGCCGACTCAATACCGCGACGCAGCCTGAGTCCGGCGGCCTGGTCCTACTCCACCGCGGCCGCCCTCTCGCTATCGAACCCGACGCACGCAACCGTACGTAACCGAACCGCACCTACGCCATGACCGATCACACCATGCGCCTTTCCGGCCTCGAGCCGTTCAACGTCACGTCCGGGACGCTCTTCATCAACGTCGGTGAACGCACCAACGTGACCGGCTCGAAGGCGTTCGCGCGAATGATCCTGAACGACCAGTTCGACGACGCGGTCGCGGTCGCGCGGCAGCAGGTCGAAAACGGCGCCCAGATCATCGACGTCAACATGGACGAGGCCATGCTCGATTCAAAAGCGGCGATGGTCCGCTTCATGAATCTGATCGCGTCGGAGCCTGACATCGCGCGCGTACCGATCATGATCGACTCGTCGAAGTGGGACGTGATCGAAGCGGGCCTGAAGTGCGTGCAAGGCAAGGCGATCGTCAATTCGATCTCGCTGAAGGAAGGCGAAGAAGCGTTCCGCCATCACGCGAACCTGATCCGCCGTTACGGTGCAGCCGCGGTCGTGATGGCCTTCGACGAGAAAGGCCAGGCCGATACGTTCGAACGCAAGACGCAGATCTGCAAGCGCTCCTACGATTTCCTCGTGAACGAAGTCGGCTTCCCGCCGGAAGACATCATCTTCGACCCGAACATCTTCGCGATTGCGACCGGGATCGAAGAGCACAACAACTACGCGGTCGACTTCATCAACGCGACGCGCTGGATCAAGGAACACCTGCCATACGCGAAGATCAGCGGCGGCGTGTCGAACGTATCGTTCTCGTTCCGCGGTAACGACCCGGTGCGCGAGGCAATCCACACCGTGTTCCTCTATCACGCGATTCAGGCGGGGATGGACATGGGCATCGTCAACGCGGGGCAGCTCGGCGTGTATGCCGATCTTGATCCGGAGTTGCGCGAGCGTGTCGAAGACGTCGTGTTGAACCGTCGTGAAGACGGCACCGATCGCCTGCTCGAAATCGCCGACAAGTTCAAGACCGGCGCCGCGAAGAAGGAAGAAAACCTCGAATGGCGTAACCAGCCCGTCGAGAAGCGTCTCGCGCACGCGCTGGTGCTGGGCATCACCAACTTCATCGTCGAAGATACTGAAGAAGTGCGCGCGAAGATCACCGCGGCCGGCGGCCGTCCGATCAACGTGATCGAAGGCCCGCTGATGGACGGCATGAATATCGTCGGCGACCTGTTCGGTCAGGGCAAGATGTTCCTGCCGCAAGTCGTCAAATCGGCACGGGTGATGAAGCAGGCGGTCGCGCATCTGATCCCGTACATCGAAGAAGAAAAGAAGCTGATGGCCGAAGCCGGCGCCGATGTGCGCGCCAAGGGCAAGATCGTCATCGCCACGGTCAAGGGCGACGTGCACGACATCGGCAAGAACATCGTTTCGGTGGTGCTTCAGTGCAATAACTTCGAAGTGGTCAACATGGGCGTGATGGTGTCGTGCAACGACATTCTCGCCAGGGCAAAAGTCGAGGGCGCGGACATCATCGGCTTGTCCGGACTGATTACGCCGAGCCTCGAAGAGATGGCCTATGTCGCGTCGGAAATGCAGCGCGACGACTACTTCCGCATAAAGAAGATCCCGCTGCTGATCGGTGGCGCGACCACCTCGCGCGTGCACACTGCCGTGAAGATCGCGCCGCATTACGAAGGCCCGGTGGTGTACGTGCCGGACGCATCGCGCTCGGTCTCGGTGGCCTCGAGCCTGCTGTCCGATGAAGGCGCGGCCAGGTACGTTGACGAACTGAAGGCCGACTACGACCGCATCCGCGATCAGCACGCCAACAAGAAAGCCCTGCCGATGGTCACGCTCGCCGAAGCCCGTGCGAACAAGACGAAGGTCGATTGGGCGGCCTACCACCCGGTCAAGCCGAAGTTTATCGGCCGCCGCGTATTCAAGAACTTCGATCTGAACGAGCTGGCGAGCTACATCGACTGGGCTCCGTTCTTCCAGACATGGGACCTGGCGGGCCCGTACCCGGCGATCCTGAACGACGAGATCGTCGGCGAATCGGCCCGCCGCGTGTTCTCGGACGGCAAGTCGATGCTCGCGCGCCTGATTCAGGGCCGCTGGCTGCAGGCCAACGGCGTGATCGCGCTGCTGCCGGCCAACACGGTGAACGACGACGACATCGAAATCTACACCGACGAATCGCGTAGCGAAGTCGCGCTGACATGGCGCAACCTGCGCCAGCAAAGCGTGCGGCCGGTGGTGAACGGCGTGATGCGGCCGAACCGCTCGCTCGCCGACTTCATCGCGCCGAAGGATTCGGGCGTGGCTGACTATATCGGCATGTTCGCGGTCACGGCGGGTCTGGGCGTGGACGTGAAGGAAAAGCAGTTCGAAAAGGATCTCGACGACTACAGCGCGATCATGCTCAAGGCGCTCGCCGATCGCTTTGCCGAAGCCTTTGCCGAAGCGATGCATGCCCGCGTGCGCCGCGATCTCTGGGGCTACGCGAACGCCGAAACCCTCTCGAACGACGACCTGATCGCCGAAAAGTACCACGGCATCCGCCCGGCGCCGGGTTACCCAGCCTGCCCGGATCACCTCGTGAAGCGCGACATGTTCGACGTGCTGCAAGCCACTGAAATCGGCATGAGCGTGACCGAATCGCTGGCCATGCTGCCGGCGGCCAGCGTCTCCGGTTTCTATCTGGCGCACCCGGACAGCACCTATTTCTCGGTTGGCAAGATCGGCCAGGACCAGCTGGAAGACTACGCAAAACGCATGTCGTTGTCGAAAACAGACGCTGAACGGGCCTTGGCGCCTTTGCTGTAAGCCTTTCGGGGCGGGAAAGCCACTATATCGGGCACGATAGGCTGAATATTTGCGGCAGTGCAATTTTCGGCTTTGTAAACTGAAATGGCATCAACCCGCCAGACGCGGCCAAAACGCGTCGGCTTATCTAATTGCAATCGTCAACGGAGAGAATCGTATGAAGAAGCTGACGCTGTTATTGGCTGCTGTTTCGCTCGCTGCCAGCACCTCGGTGGCGCTGGCTCAGCCTGCAGCCCCCGGCGCTGCGAGTTCGGTGAGTTCGTATTCGCCGCCTACGCAAAAGCACGTCAAGAAGCCCAAGAAGCAAAAAATGAAGAAGGGTGCGTCGGCACCGATGGCCGCCCCGGCGGACGCCGCCAGCCAGTAAGCAGGTTCGGCGGACGGGCCGTTAAGGCCGTGAAAGACAAAGAGCCCGCTCATGCGGGCTCTTTTCATTGGCGCGTCGCAGTCTTCACCGCCAGGCGCTGCGAACGCCACAGCCGGTAGACCGCTCCGGAATCAGAGACCCCAGACGATATCCGCGTTTTCCTTCTGCGCGGCGCGCAGCATGTCGAGGAACGGATACGCGCGCTGGGCGAGTCCCGGCGGAATCTCATGATGCTCGTGGCCGTCTTCGCCTTCGTGGAAATGGCCGTCGTGCTCGGCACGCTCCTGCTTGTCGGTACTAATGGCCGATTCGAGTTTCGCGATCGCAGGGCCGGTTTCGTCGTGGGTGATAACACCACGCTCACCAAGGCGCTTCCCGACGATGCCGACGAGGTACTGGGCAAGATTCTCCAGCATCATCACGTCCGGGCTGGCGCGACATTTGAAAGTAATCAGCATGACTGTTCCCTTTTTCGTTATGTTGGATTGACGCGCAAGCAGCTCGAAACCGGCCCTCGGCGCGCGTTACGTTGACACGCCGATCAGGCACGGCGGCCACGGCCCTTGGTGGGCATCTCATTGAACATATTAGCACCTGCTAAAATCCGTCTGGACGGAAAAGCGCGCCGCAATGCGCCGCGCGCGGCATAACGCAGGTGGCGTGGCTGGGCCGGTTGGCCGTAACCCGCTTGCTGCCGCGCCAGGCCGCAGCAGCAGGCGTCCCGGCATGTCGCCGCGCACCGCACTAACCGCGTTGCAGACAACGTGCCTGATGGCGCCCCGATGTGCCCGGCGCATCTGGCGGGTGCATCGCCGCTTTCCACGCTTCTGACGAATCGGCTGCGCCCGCCGCGCAGCCGGCGCCTCTTCCGCATCACCGGATTGCCTCACTGGACTCGCAACAAGCATGCTGCCTGCACATAAACAAACCCTCGAAACACTGCTCGCCGACACGGTGAAGCAAGTTGCGCAAGCGTCCCAGGGCGCGAGCGAAGCCACTTTCGTTTCGCCAACGATCACGCTGGAACGCCCCAAAGTCGCCGCGCACGGCGACGTCGCGTGCAATGTGGCGATGCAACTCGCCAAGCCCTTGCGCGCCAACCCGCGCCAGCTGGCGCAACAGATCGTCGACGCGCTGCTCGCGCAGCCGCGAGCCAAGGGCCTCGTGGATGCCGCCGAAGTGGCCGGCCCCGGCTTCATCAACCTACGCCTTGCTGCCGCCGCCAAGCAGGCGGTAATCGCCGCCGTATTCGCTGAAAAGGACGCCTTCGGCCGTTCGCAGCGCGACGCCGGCAAGCATGTGCTGATCGAATTCGTCTCGGCCAACCCGACCGGCCCGCTGCATGTCGGCCACGGCCGCCAGGCCGCGCTCGGCGACGCGCTCTCTAACGTGCTGGCCTCGCAAGGCTATGACGTGCACCGCGAGTTCTATTACAACGACGCCGGTGTGCAGATCCACACGCTCGCCGTATCGACGCAGGCACGCGCCCGCGGTCTCGCTCCCGGCGACGAAGGCTGGCCGGCTTCGGCGTACAACGGCGAGTACATTGCCGACATCGCGAAAGACTATCTGAACGGCGCCACCGTGGCCGCGAGCGACGGCGAACCCGTCACGGGCGCAGGCGACGTCGAAGACCTCGACGCGATCCGCCGTTTCGCGGTCGCCTATCTGCGCCGCGAGCAGGACATGGACTTGCAGGCCTTCGGCGTGAAGTTCGACCAGTACTACCTCGAGTCGTCGCTGTACAAGGAAGGCCGGGTCGAGAAGACCGTCGCGGCGCTGATCGCCGCCGGCAAGACCTATGAACAGGAGGGCGCGCTGTGGCTGCGCACCACCGACGACGGCGACGACAAAGACCGCGTGATGCGCAAGACCGACGGCACCTACACCTACTTCGTGCCCGACGTCGCCTATCACGTCGCCAAGTGGGAACGCGGCTTCACCAAGGTCATCAACGTCCAGGGTTCGGACCACCACGGCACGATCGCGCGGGTTCGCGCCGGCCTGCAGGGTCTCGGCATCGGCATTCCGAAGGGCTATCCCGACTACATCCTTCACAAGATGGTCACGGTGATGCGCAACGGCGAAGAGGTGAAGATCTCCAAGCGCGCGGGCAGCTATGTGACGGTGCGCGACCTGATCGAATGGTCGGGCGGCGCGACGCCGGGCTCAGAAGCCGCCGTCGATCTGATCGACGAAGAGACGATTCGCCGCGGCCGCGACGCCGTGCGCTTCTTCCTGATTTCGCGCAAGGCGGATACGGAATTCGTGTTCGACATCGATCTCGCGTTGAAGCAGAACGACGAAAACCCGGTGCATTACGTGCAGTATGCGCATGCGCGGATCTGCTCGGTCATCACCGAATGCAAGGCCCGCTACAGCACGGACGAGAGCACGCTGGCGCAAATGGACGTGTCGCCGCTCACCAGCGAACGCGCCATGGCCTTGCTGAACAAGCTCGCCGAGTTCCCGGACATGCTGGAGCACGCCGCCGACGAACTCGCGCCGCACGCGGTCGCGTTCTATCTGCGCGACCTCGCCGGGGAATTCCACTCGTTCTACAATGACAGAGCCGAACGCGTGCTGGTCGACGACGCAGTCGAGCGCAATGCGCGCGTCGCGCTGCTTGCGGCCACGCGTCAAGTGTTGGCCAACGGTCTCGCGACGATCGGCGTCTCCGCTCCCGTCAAGATGTAAGTCCTCCGGCGCAACATGCACGCGGCCGTCGTTATAATCGACGGTCGTTCCAGGATTCTTTTTGCAGGTGATTTATACGATGGCAAAACCACGCCGCACAACAAAGCAATCGCAATCGAAACAAACCGGGGGGACTTTTCTCGGCATCGTGCTGGGCCTGATCGTCGGTCTCGCGATCGCGGTAGTGGTGGCGCTGTATATCACCCGTGCGCCCACGCCGTTCGTCTCGAAGGTCGCGCCGCCCGCGGTGCCTGACACCGGCGCGAGCCAGGCGCAGCAGTACGACCCGAACCGTCCGCTGCAAGGCAAGACGCCGGGCCAGCCCGTGCCGCAAGCCGCGCAACCGGCGCCGCCGAACACCGCACCGGGCCAGACCAACTCGCAGACCCAGTCGGGCATGCTGGAAGAACCGCAGATCGTCGAAGTGCCACCGTCGAACGGCAATCCGAACGGTACGGCAGTCGCACCGAAGCCCGCGCAGGATAACGGCAACGGCACGGCCACCGCACCGGCGAAGAAGCCGCAAGGCGCCAGCGCACCGGCCACCACCGCGGCAAGCTCGGCGCCGAAGAGCACGTCGTCCAGCACGGCTGCTAACGCCAAGCCCGGTTCGGGCGTGGCGCCGGGTGACGCGAACACGGGCTATTTCCTGCAAGTGGGCGCCTACAAGACCTCGGCCGACGCCGAGCAGCAGCGTGCGCGTCTCGCCTTCCAGGGCTTCGAATCGAAGGTCACGCAGCGCGATGCGGGCGGTGTGACCTACTACCGTGTGCGTATCGGACCGTTCTCGAAGTTCGAGGACATGAATTCGAGCCGTCAGCGTCTGTCCGACGCGGGCGTGGATACAGCCGTAATCCGCTTTACGAAACAATAAACAAACGGTGATTTGCCGGAGCGCGCCGCCGCCGAACTATCGGCGTGCGGCGCGTGTCACAAGCACAACGGACGACTAGAGCGTCTAACGCCGACATTGAAAACGGTGACGGGCATTTGCGTGGCGCCACCGCTTTACCGCCTACCTTGGGTCAACAAAACATGAAAAAACTGCTGAGCATTCTGTTCCTCTCGCTGGGCCTGGTTGCCGCCACGGCGCATGCATCGCCGGCTGCGCCGGTGTCCGGCAAGGACTACACCGTGCTACCCACGCCGCAACCTACGGACGTGCCGGCCGGCAAAATCGAAGTCACGGAATTCTTCTGGTACGGCTGCCCGCACTGCAATGAATTCAACCCGTACCTCGAGGCATGGGTGAAGAAGCAAGGTCCGGACGTGGTGTTCAAGCGCGTGCCGGTCGCGTTCCGCGACGACTTCATTCCGCATTCGAAGATGTATCACGCGCTCGACGCACTCGGCCTCGCTACGCAGCTTACGCCGAAGGTTTTCAATGAAATCCACGTCAACAAGGACTACCTGCTGACGCCGGAAGACCAGACCAAATTCCTCGCGAAGAACGGCGTCGATCCGAAGAAGTACATGGATGCGTACAACTCGTTCTCGACGCAAAGCGCGTTGCAAAAAGACAAGAAGCTGCTCGACGACTACAAGATCGACGGTGTGCCGACGCTGGCCGTGCAGGGCAAGTATGAAACGGGTCCGGCTGCGACCAACAGCCTGCCTGGCACGATCCAGGTGCTGGACTACCTGGTCGCCCAGGTCCGCGCCAAAAAGATGTAAAGCCGAGGCGCCGGAATGAGTTCAACCCTGAAGGTTTTCATTACCGGCGCCTCAAGTGGCATCGGCCTCGCGCTCGCCGCCGAATATGCGCGGCGCGGCGCGATTCTCGGCCTCGTTGCCCGCCGCGGCGACGCCCTCGCCGCCTTCCAGCAGTCCCATCCGCAGAATTCCATCTCCATCTATTCCGTCGACGTCCGCGACGCCGAGGCGCTCGCCGAAGCCGCCGCGCAATTCATCGCGCAGCACGGTTTGCCGGACGTCGTAATCGCCAATGCCGGCATCAGCCGCGGCGCGGTCACCGGGCACGGCGATCTGCGCACGTTCCGCGAAGTGATGGACATCAACTACTTCGGTATGGTCGCCACCTTTGAGCCGTTCGCCGCCGCGATGGTCGCCGCGAAGAAAGGTACGCTGGTCGGCATCGCCAGCGTCGCCGGCGTACGTGGCTTGCCGGGGTCGGGCGCGTACAGTGCGTCGAAGTCAGCCGCGCTCAAATATCTGGAAGCGTTGCGCGTCGAGATGCGGCCGCTGGGCGTCGGCGTGGTCACCATCGCGCCCGGCTATATCCGCACGCCGATGACCGAGCACAACCCGTACAGCATGCCGTTCCTGATGGACGCCGATCGCTTCGCGGTGAAGGTCGCCGGGGCGGTCGAGCGGCAGACGGCCTTCGCCGTGTTCCCGTGGCAGATGCGTATCGCGGCGATGTTGCTGCATGTGCTGCCGCGCTGGCTCTACGACCGCGCCTTCGAACGCGCGCCGCGCAAGCCCCGCGCCGTCGCCGAATAAATCATGCAGCCACGCGCGGTCGATGCAGCCGGCGTCGCGCACGAAAT
Source organism: Paraburkholderia sediminicola (assembly GCF_046026855.1). Lineage (GTDB taxonomy): Bacteria > Pseudomonadota > Gammaproteobacteria > Burkholderiales > Burkholderiaceae > Paraburkholderia > Paraburkholderia sediminicola_A. Next base: position 144,268 of record NZ_JAQQET010000006.1, read on the forward strand.
GGCGGGCGTCGCTACGCGGGGCGCCCATACCCGCATCGTCTCGCTGGTGCCGAGCATCACCGAATTGCTGTTCGCTCTGGGGCTCGACAGGCAGATCGTCGGGCGCACCGGTTTTTGCGTGCATCCACACGACAAGGTGCGGCACGTACGCAAGGTCGGCGGCACCAAGGCCGTCAATGTTGACGCGATTCGTGCGTTGCGGCCTACCCATCTGATCGTCAATATCGACGAAAACGAACGCGATACCGTCGAGCAATTGCGCGCGTTCGTACCGCATATCGTCGTCACCCATCCGCAGACGCCGCAGGACAATCTCTCGCTGTACTCGCTGCTGGGCGCGAGATTCGACCGCGTACAGGAAGCGCAGCGTCTAAGCGAGGCGCTCGAAGCGCGTCTGCACGAGGCCGCCACACGCGTGTTTCCTACGCAAAACGTGCTGTACCTGATCTGGCGCGAACCATGGATAACGGTCGCACGCGATACCTATATCGCCGCGATGCTGAGGCTCGTGAACTGGCAAACGCTGCCTGACGTAGAAGGTGGAGCGGCAGGCGCGGCACGCTACCCCACGCTCGACTTCGACCACGCACCGTGGCTTGCCGGCGTCGATCGCATATTGCTCTCAAGCGAGCCGTATCGCTTCACGCAGGTCCACTGCGACGCACTGAAACGCGATCCGCGTCTCGCGGGCAAAAGCGTTGAGTTGATCGACGGAGAGTTGGTGTCGTGGTACGGCGTGCGCGCCATCGAAGGCATCGGATATCTGCTGCAGCGCGCGGCTGCGTCGTGAGCGCAGGCACCTGGCGCCCGCACTGAGTTGAGCCGTTGCTCCACACCGCTCAGCGCTGCCATCAAACCGAGCCGCTGCTTTCCAACGAATGGGCTCCATATGGATATGCGGATTAAATTGTTGTCGCCGCAACCACCCTTCGATAAGCTTTCGCGAAGGCGAGGACGTGCAAGGACGTGCGTATAACGCAACATCCAGACCATGCGCCAGTGCCGGAAACGTATCACAATAAAGACGACGGTCACGCTGCCCCCGGATATCGGACGGCCAGTTCCCCGTCCCTCGTCAACGGAATACAACCACACAACCAGACGCACTGCCTGACTGCGCTTGTTATGGGAGATCCTATGCGCTTCAAACTGCTCGCAGCCGCCGTACTGCTCACGGCGCCCGCGCTCGTGCTCGCCAAACCGCTGACCGTCTGTACCGAGTCGAGCCCCGACGGCTTCGATGTCGTGCAGTTCAATTCGCTCGTCACGACCAATGCGTCGGCCGACGTGATCTTCAATTCGCTGGTCTCGTACGACGAGGCCGCGAAGAAAGTCGTGCCCTCGCTGGCCGACAAGTGGGACGTGAGCGCCGACGGCCTCACCTACACGTTCCATCTGCGTCCGAACGTGCAGTTCCAGACCACCGACTACTTCAAGCCCACCCGTGCGCTGAATGCCGACGACGTCGTCTTCACGTTCGACCGCATGCTCAACGACAGCAATCCGTGGCACAAGGTGGCGGGCGCGAGCGGCTTCCCGCACGCGCAATCGATGGGCTTGCCGAAGCTCATCAAGTCGATCAGCAAAGTCGACGACAACACCGTCAAGTTCGAACTGAACGCACCGGACTCGACCTTCGTGTCGATCCTGACCATGGGTTTCGCCTCGATCTATTCGGCTGAATACGCCGACCAGTTGCTCAAGGCCGGCAAACAGGTCGACCTGAATTCGAAGCCGATCGGCACCGGTCCGTTCGAATTGAAGAGCTACACCAAAGACGCGGTGATCCGCTACGACGTGAACCCGGCGTACTGGGGCGCGAAGCCGAAGATCGACCGCCTGATCTACGCGATCACGCCGGACGCCACGGTGCGCGCGCAAAAGGTGAAGGCCGGCGAATGCCAGATCGCGCTATCGCCGAAGCCGCAGGACCTCGCCGAAGCGAAGGGTGACAAGTCGCTCGCCATCGTGCAGACACCCGCGTTCATGACCGCGTTCGTCGCACTGAACACGCAGAAGAAACCGCTCGATAACCAGAAGGTGCGCGCCGCACTGAACATGGCGTTCGACCGCACCACCTATTTGAAGGCGATCTTCGACAACACCGCGACACCGGCCGTCAACCCGTATCCGCCGAACACGTGGAGCTACGACAAGGCTGTGAAGCCGTGGCCGTACGATCCGGTGAAGGCGAAGAAGCTGCTCGCGGAAGCGGGTTATCCGAGCGGCTTCGAAACGACGATCTGGGTGCGTCCGAACGGCAGTGTGCTGAATCCGAACCCGAAGGCCGGCGCCGAACTGCTGCAAGCCGACTTTGCCAAGATCGGCGTGAAGGCGGAGGTGAAGGTGATCGAATGGGGCGAGCTGATCAAGCAGGCCAAACAAGGCCAGCATGACACGCTGTTCATGGGCTGGGCCGGCGACAATGGCGATCCGGACAACTATCTGTCGCCGCTCTTCAGCTGCAATGCCGTGAAGTCGGGGATCAATTTCGCGCGCTTCTGCGATCAGGATCTGGACAAGCTGATCGCCGACGGCAAAGCGACGCCCGATCAGGCCAAACGCGCGAAGGCGTATGAGCAGGCGCAACAGATCATTCACGATCAGGCGCTGTGGATTCCTCTGGGTTACCCGACCGCAGCGGCCATCACGCGTACGAACGTGAGCGGCTATCACGTGAGTCCGTTCGGACGGCAGAACTTTGGAACGGTGGCGGTGCAGTAAGCTTTTGCCACGCCGCTCAAAAAAAGCCCGGTTGCGAAAAGCAATCGGGCTTTTTTATCGACGTATCAACCTATCGACCCGTTCAGGCCGAGAACCGGATCACCCCATCCGCATCCTGCGTGCGCTTCAACTCACCGGCCAACCAGAGCAGATGCAAGTGCGCCAACGCCTCGCCCATCGCGAATGTCATCTGATGGATGTCGAGTTGGCGCTTGAACATGAGCGGCACGATATCCGCGGCGCTTTGCGGCTTCTCCGCACAGGCCTCGCGCACTTCCGCCAGACGCGCATCATGATGCTCACGCAATTGCTTGATGCGCGTACGCGCGCCGCGAAACGGCTTGCCATGCGACGGCAGGACGAGCGTGTCTTCGGGCATCGTCTCGTAGCGGCCGAGCGATTCCAGATACAGCGCGAGCGGCGTGCCTTCCGGCTCCATGTCGAACACCGAGACGTTGGTCGAAATACGCGGCAGCACCATGTCGCCGGAGATCAGCGTGCCCGTCTCTTCACAATGCAACGCGCAGTGTTCCGGCGAATGGCCGAAACCGGTCACCACCCGCCACGTCCTGCCGCCGATCTTCACGCCATCGGCTTCGCGCAGGCGGCGATACTGACCGGGAATCGCCGGCACAAGACTCGCGTAGTAGCTCGTGCGATTACGCAGCTTTTCAAGCGACACCTGATCGTTCAGGCCATGACGCGCGAAGTGCCGCGCCGCGCCCTCGCCACCCGCATTGGAGCCGTCGCCCGCCGCCATCACCCGTGCCTGCATATATTCGCCGAGCGTCATCCACAAGCGCACGTCCCAGCGCTTCTTGTCGCCGCCGGTGCAAATCCAGTGCGCGAGGCCGATGTGATCCGGATGGCAATGCGTGACGATCACGCGCAGCACCGGCAGGCCGTCGAGCACGGAGTCGAACACTTTCTCCCAGTTCTCCTTGATCGTGTCCGACGTAATGCCGCAGTCGACTACCGTCCACCCCTGCTGACTGTCGATTTCATCGCGTAGCAGCCACAGATTGATGTGGTCGAGTGCGAACGGCAGCGGCATACGCAGCCAGAACACGCCGGGCGCGACTTCCATCGCGTGGCCCGCTTCGGGCAGGGTGTCGTTGAAGGGATAGTCGAGTTGATGTTCGAGTGCATTCATTGTGGGTGTCTTCCTCCGTCGGCCGTCCGGCATGGCGAGGTATGCGATGCCGCACGGCGTGGTTGCGGCCCGGTCGTGACATACCGGTGCCGTATTGCGCCGTAGTTGCGTTTCGATCAAGTTGACGATAACGTAAACGTCGATTCTATCGTTCAATCCGATTTTCTGCCCGGCCACGGGATGCCCCGATGAACACGCAATACACGATCACCGAGCTCGCGCGGGAATTCGACGTCACGCCGCGGGCGATCCGCTTCTACGAAGATCAGGGTTTACTCTCGCCCAGCCGCGAAGGTTCAAGTGGCTTACGGCGCGTCTATTCGGGCCGCGATCGAACCCGCCTGAAACTCACGCTGCGCGGCAAGCGGCTTGGCTTCACGCTGTCGGAAATCCGTGATCTGCTCGACGTCTACGAGTCGCCGACCGACACCGTGCCGCAATTGCACGCTTTCCTTGCCACGGTGGCGCGCCATCGGGAAGTGCTCGAACGTCAACTGGAAGACCTGAACGCGACGCTCGAAGACCTCGCGCAATACGAAACCCAGGCGCGCACGCTGCTGGAGAACGGCGCACGCGAGACCAAGTCCGCCTAAGCGGTGATCGCACAAATATTTTTGCAGAAAGTTGTGCCGCTTAAGACATGCCAAACTGAGGCATTGAGCGGAGATAGTCTGAAAGTCGGCTAACGCCTGGCAACTTCCAGGAGGCGCCAAGGCACGAGTCGAGCGGCGCGATGCGTCGCGGGCCCACCCGGACGATACAATCGCGGGTGTCTTCACGACATGGGACGAATGCACGGTCGACATGAATCACTTCCCCAAACTGTTGTCGTCGCAGATCGGCTTTGACGTCGCCCAGACGATGCTCGAAGGATTCGATCGGCACTACCGGATCTTCCGCGACGCCGCGATCCATGCCAAAACGCTCTTCGAAGCTGCCGACTGGCACGGCCTGCAAACGCTGGCGCGCGAGCGCATTACCTCCTATGACGATCGCGTCGAGGAATGCGTCGAACTGCTCGAAGACGAATACGACGCCGAGAATATCGACGACGAAGTGTGGCAGCAGATCAAGCTGCACTACATCGGCCTCCTGACTACGCACCGCCAGCCCGAGTGCGCGGAGACGTTCTTCAACTCCGTGTGCTGCAAGATCCTGCACCGTTCGTATTTCAACAACGACTTCATTTTTGTGCGCCCGGCGATCTCGACCGAATACATTGAGAACGACGAACCCGCCGCGAAGCCGACCTATCGTGCGTATTACCCCGGCAAGGATGGTCTTGCCGCGACGCTCGAGCGCATCGTCACCAACTTCCAGCTGGAGCCGCCGTTTGAGGATCTGAAGCGCGACGTCGCGTGTGTCATGCAGACGATCCACGATGCGTTCGGCGTGTTCGACGAAGCGCCCAACTTCCAGATTCACGTGCTGTCTTCGCTGTTTTATCGGAACAAGTCGGCGTATATCGTCGGACGAATCATCAACGGCGACTTGCTATTGCCGTTCGCAGTGCCGCTGCGCCATGTGAAGCCGGGCGTGCTGGCGCTCGATACGGTGCTGCTCAAGCGCGATCAGTTGCAGATCATCTTCAGCTTTTCGCATTCGTATTTCCTGGTGGACATGGAAGTGCCGTCCGCTTACGTCGAATTTCTCGGCACGATCATGCAGGGCAAACCGAAGGCGGAAATCTATACCTCAGTGGGCTTGCAGAAGCAGGGCAAGAATCTGTTCTATCGCGATCTGCTGCACCATCTGAAGCATTCCAGCGATCACTTCATCATCGCGCCCGGCATCAAGGGACTCGTGATGCTGGTGTTCACGTTGCCGTCGTTTCCGTATGTATTCAAGCTGATCAAAGATTATTTTCCACCGCCGAAGGAAACCACCCGCGAGCAGATCAAGGGAAAGTATCAGCTCGTCAAACGGCATGACCGTTTGGGCCGCATGGCCGACACGCTCGAATATTCGAGCGTCGCGCTGCCGGTTTCGCGGCTCGACGAAGCGCTGGTGCGGGAACTCGAAAAGGAAGTGCCGTCGTTGATCGAATACGACGGCGACAACCTGGTGATTCGCCACATGTATATCGAACGCCGGATGGTGCCGCTCAATCTGTTCCTGCAAAACGGCAGCGACGACGACGTCGATCACGGCATCAAGGAATACGGCAACGCGATCAAGGAATTGATGCAGGCGAACATCTTCCCCGGCGACATGCTGTACAAGAACTTCGGCGTGACGCGTCACGGCCGCGTCGTGTTCTACGACTACGATGAAATCGAATATCTGACGGAATGCAACGTGCGCGCCGTGCCGGCGCCCCGTAACGAGGAAGACGAAATGTCGGGGGAGCCGTGGTACTCGGTCGGCCCGCACGACATTTTCCCGGAGACATACGGCACATTTTTGCTCGGCGACCCACGCGTGCGCCGGTCCTTCATGCAGCATCACGCGGACTTCTTCGATCCAGCGCTGTGGCAACGGCACAAGGATCATCTATTGAAAGGCGAACTGCCCGACTTTTTCCCGTACGACAGCAGCGTGCGCTTCTGCATCCGCTATCCGGAACGATTCGCCGATGTGGCGTCCGGCATCCCGGAGAACCAGGCAGACGAGCGCACCGTGCGCGCGGCTTGAACCTCATGCGCATCATGCGCCGCCCGCATCGTTGAATGCATCGTCCGAACCTTATGTAACGACATCGACCGGTCAATCGGTCGAGCAACCGCCCAGACTCACCATGACCATGAACGCTTCTCCCGCTGCCAATCCGCTGGCCCATCTGTTCGATAACAACGACGCGTGGGTGGCCCGCAAGCTGTCCGAAGATCCGGAGTACTTCTCGCGTCTCGCGCACCAGCAGACACCCGAGTATCTGTGGATCGGCTGTTCCGATTCGCGCGTGCCGGCCAACCAGATCATCGGCCTGCCGCCAGGCGAAGTATTCGTGCACAGAAATATCGCCAACGTGGTGGTGCATACGGATCTGAACTGCCTGTCGGTGATCCAGTTCGCCGTCGATCTGCTCAAGGTCAAGCACATCATGGTGGTAGGTCACTATGGTTGCTCGGGCGTCGGTGCGGCACTGCACGGCCGTCGCGTGGGTCTGGCGGATAACTGGCTGCATCACGTGCAGGACGTGCGCACCAAGCACGCCGCGTTGATTGAAGAGTGGCCGCTTGGCGAGGCGCGCCATCGGCGTCTGGTCGAACTGAATGCGATCGAACAGGTCATGAACGTATGCCGGACCACCATCATCAACGACGCGTGGGCACGCGGCCAGGAACTCACGGTTCATGGCTGGGTGTATGGCGTGCATGACGGCAAGGTGCGCAACCTCGGCATGACAATCAACGACCCAGCGTCACTCGATGCAACCTACAGGAGCTGCGTAGCGGCGGTATCAGCCGGCCGCGCGCACGAAGCGGACAACGACATGGTCGCCGCCGATGCGGCCCAGCTCGGTGATGTGCCGGCCATCGTCGAAGGTGTGATCAAGGAGCTTAAACATGAGTGAGACAAACATGAGCGAGACAAAGTCTGATCCGATCGTGATCGTAGGTGTAGCCCGCACGCCGATGGCGGCATTTCAGGGCGATTTCGCAACGCTAACCGCGCCGCAGTTGGGCTCGGTCGCAATCGAAGCCGCTGTGCAACGCGCCGGTCTGAAGCCTGAGCAGATCGACGAAGTGGTAATGGGTTGCGTGCTGCCCGCCGGCCTCGGCCAGGCGCCCGCGCGTCAGGCCGCGCTCGGCGCCGGCTTGCCGCTGAGCACCGGCAGCACGACCGTCAACAAGATGTGCGGCTCCGGCATGCGCGCGGCGATGTTCGCGCACGACATGCTGGCCGCGGGTTCGGTCGATGTGATCGTCGCCGGCGGCATGGAGAGCATGACCAACGCGCCGTACCTTTTGCCGAAGGCGCGTAACGGCATGCGCATGGGCCACGGCCAGGTGATCGACCACATGTTCTACGACGGTCTAGAAGACGCCTACGAAAAAGGCCGCCTGATGGGCACCTTCGCGGAGGAATGCGCGGCGTCGTTCGACTTCACGCGCGAAGCGCAGGATGCGTTCGCCATCGAGTCCCTGAATCGGGCAAAGCGCGCGAATGAAGACGGCTCGTTTGCATGGGAAATCGCGCCGGTGAAGGTGGAAAGCCGCAAGGACGACGTGACCATCGATCACGACGAGCAGCCGTTCAAAGCGAACCTCGACAAGATCCCGACACTCAAGCCCGCGTTCAGTAAAACCGGCACGGTAACGGCGGCGAACTCGTCATCGATTTCCGACGGCGCCGCGGCGCTCGTGATGATGCGCGAATCGACCGCAAAGCGTCTCGGTGTCGAGCCGCTTGCTCGCGTGGTCGGCCACTCCACCTTCGCACAGGAACCGGCGAAGTTCACCACCGCGCCGGTCGGTGCGATCCGCAAGTTGTTCGAGAAGAATGGCTGGCGCGCCGACGAAGTGGATCTGTATGAGGTCAACGAAGCGTTCGCGGTGGTCACGATGGCCGCGATGAAGGAGCATCATCTGCCGCACAACAAGGTCAACGTGAACGGCGGTGCCTGTGCACTCGGTCATCCGATCGGTGCGTCGGGCGCACGGATTCTCGTCACGTTGATCGGCGCGTTGAAAAAGCGCGGTCTGAAGCGTGGCGTTGCGACGCTGTGTATCGGCGGCGGCGAAGCGACCGCGATGGGCATTGAACTGGTTTAACACGCTGTTTCCAGGTGTTTAAGGGCTTGAGGTGATTCGATGAAGACAGTGTTGATCGTCGGTGCATCGCGCGGCATCGGCCAGGAATTCGTGCGGCAGTACAAAAAGAGCGGCTGGCGTGTGCTCGCCACCGCGCGCGACGGCGCCGCACTCGACGCGTTGAAGGCGCTCGGCGCGGAGACCTTTTCACTCGACGTCACCGCGCCCGAGGAAATCGCTGCGCTCGGCTGGAAGCTCGACGGCGAACGGCTCGACGCGGCGGTGCTGGTGTCGGGCGTGTACGGCCCGCGCACCGAAGGCCTCGAGACGATCACCGCCGATGATTTCGACCAGGTCATGCATACCAACGTGCGCGGCCCGATGCAGCTGATCCCGATCCTGCTGCCGCTCGTCGAAGAGGCCGGCGGTGTGTTTGCGGTGATTTCAAGCAAGATGGGCAGCATCGGCGACGCAAGCGGCACGACCGGCTGGCTGTATCGGGCGAGTAAGGCGGCGCTGAACGACGCGCTGAAGATCGCCTCGCTCGAAACAACCCGCGCAACGTGTATTTCGCTGCACCCCGGCTGGGTGCGCACCGACATGGGTGGCGCGCAGGCGGCGATCGATCCGGCGCGTAGCGTCACCGGCATGCGTGACGTGCTTGCGCAGGCAGCGGCGGCACCCGAAACGTTCAACGGCCGCTTCTATCAATACGACGGCACGGCGCTCGACTGGTGAGGAGACACATGAGGAGACTAACGAGGAGACCGAGCCATGGTGCTTGATCAGGATCACCAGATGATCCGCGATGCGGTGCGCACGTTCGTCCGCGACGCGGTCACCCCGCACGCAGCGCAATGGGACCGTGAGCGCATCTTTCCGAAGGACGTGCATCGCCAGCTCGCCGAACTCGGCGCGTATGGCGTGCTGGTGCCCGAGGCGTACGGCGGCGCCGGCATGGACGCACTGGCGCTCGCGCTAATCCTCGAAGAAATCGCTGCGGGCGACGGCGGCACCTCGACCGCAATTTCCGTCAACAACTGCCCGGTGTGCAGCATTCTGCTGACCTATGGCAACGACGCGCAGAAACGCGACTGGCTCACGCCGCTCGCGCGCGGCGAGATGCTGGGCGCGTTTTGTCTGACCGAACCGCAAGCGGGCTCGGACGCATCCGCGCTGCTCACTACCGCAACACGCGATGGCGACACGTACGTGTTGAACGGTGTCAAACAATTCATCACGAGTGGCAAGAACGGCAACGTCGCAATCGCCATGGCCGTGACCGACAAGGCGGCGGGTAAGCGTGGCATCAGCGCGTTTATCGTGCCGACCGATACGAAAGGCTATGTCGTTGCGCGAGTCGAAGAAAAGCTCGGCCAGCATTCGTCGGACACGGCACAGATTATTTTCGAAGATTGCCGCGTGCCGGCTGCGAATCTGATCGGCGCGGAAGGCGAAGGCTATCGGATTGCGCTGTCAGGGCTAGAAGGCGGGCGCATCGGTATCGCGGCGCAAAGCGTCGGCATGGCGCGCGCCGCGTTCGAGGCGGCCTTGAGCTATGCGAAAGAGCGGGAGAGCTTCGGCCAGCCGCTGTTTTCGCACCAGGCCGTACAGTTCCGCCTCGCCGATATGGCGACCCAGCTCGAAGCCGCGCGCCAGTTGATCTGGCACGCCGCGTCGCTAAAAGATGCCGGGCAACCGTGCCTGACCGAAGCCGCGATGGCCAAGCTGTTCGCTTCCGAAGCCGCGGAGCGCATCTGCTCGGCGGCCTTGCAGATTCATGGCGGCTACGGCTATCTGAGCGACTTCCCCGTCGAACGCATCTACCGCGATGTGCGCGTGTGCCAGATCTATGAAGGCACCAGCGACATCCAGAAAATTTTGATCGCGCGCGGTCTTGTCTGAAAATCTGATGAATAGACCATTGTTGTCAACGCAACGACCGTCCGACTGCCCCTGCGGCGGCGCTGCACCCGATCAGCGCGGCGGCGCCAAACCGCCGCGCTTCGCGCAATGCTGTGGCCGCTATATCGATGGCGGAGAAACCGCGCCGCGCGCGCTCGAACTGATGCGCTCGCGTTACAGCGCATATGTTGTGGGCGCAACGGATTATTTGCGCGCGACCTGGGCACCGCACACCTGCCCCACGGATCTCGACGCCGACCCTGCCGCTCCTGACGCGCCGCGTTGGCTCGGACTGCAGATCAAGGCCTTCGCTGAAACCAACGCCGACCATGCGACAGTCGAATTCGTCGCACGATACAAGGTAGGCGGCCGCGCCCACCGGCTGCACGAACTGAGCCGCTTCGTACGTGGTGAAGATGGTTGCTGGCGCTATGTCGACGGCGACGTGAGCGAATAAGCCGCACCTTCCAAAGCCTTACACAACTCAGCTACGCAGCTCCCAGCGTGATCACATATGGCCCTCAAACGAGGGCTTTTTTTTCGTGTTGGCTCGGCACCACAGCGCACGTGATGCGACGAATTGCTTCGTGCAGCCAAGCACCGCGAGCTGGGCGCTTTGCGGGCCTCCCGGTAGGCGAAAGTGCCCTGATCTACATGCGGCAATTTTTTCGTCGCGGGTTCTCCTTGATTGCACAAAACAAAATTGTCGTGCCAGGATGAGGCCGTAGGTTTGTGACGTCACGTTGCGAGAACAGGTCCATACCGATTCCGCAAAATGCGCAGACGCCCAGCCGGGAGCCCGTCAACAAGGGTTCGACGGCGGTTCTGGGCAGCGTGTGTGGCGCTCATCATCGGCGCGTGGGGTCGCGTCGGCCGTTTGGGTTTATCCCGTGCGATCTCGATTAGCGTGCGTGCGCTTGGCGCACTACGTACGCGAGTGTGTTTTTGTTTGTCGAAAACGCCGATGAAAGGCAATTGTTAGTGATGGCATTCGACCGACAAAGCGTCACGGTGTTCAGGGCAGGTTTTTGAGGCAGGTGCGTCAATGGTGTTCAGCAAGGTTCTGACGAAGTGTGCGGTGATGTGTGCAACGGCGATCTGCGCTGTCGCACTCGCGCATGCCGACCCCCTCGCCGACACCCAGACGGGGCCGCTCACCCGCGCACACGTGCCGCGCATCGCGCTCGACGACGATGTTTATCTGCCCACCGCCGGCCTCAACGAACAGATCATCCGCGTGCCGGTCAACGCTGACGGCACGGTCACGCTCGAAACGACGATCTACAAACCGGACGGCGCAGGCCCGTTTCCGATGATCGTTTTCAACCACGGCAAGATCCCCGGCGATCCGCGCACGCAGGAACGCAGCGACCCGTTGCCGTTCGCGCGCGAATTCGTGCGCCGCGGCTACGTGGTGGTGGCGCCGAACCGTCAGGGCTTCGGCCGTTCGGACGGCACTTATCAGCAGGATGGTTGCGACGTCGAACGCAACGGTATCGGCCAGGCCGGCGACGTCGCCGCGACGATCGATTTCATGTCGAAGCAGCCGTACGTGGACGCGATGCACATTGTGGTGGCCGGTACCTCGCACGGCGGCCTTGCGACGATAGCTTATGGTCCCGAGGCTGCGCCGGGCGTGCGGGCCTTGATCAATTTCTCTGGCGGTTTGCGCCAGGACGCATGTGCCGACTGGCAGGGCAACCTGACGCACGCATTCGGCGCGTATGGCGAGAAAACGAAGGTGCCGTCGCTGTGGTTGTATGGCGATAACGATTCAGTATGGACGGCGCCGCTGGTGGCCGGCATGTATGCCGCGTATACCGCACACGGTGCGAGCGCCAAGATGGTGGATTTCGGCAACTACAAGAATGACGCACATCGGCTTGTGGGCGATCGCGATGGCGTGCATGTGTGGTGGCCGGCGGTCGAAGCGTTTCTTGCTCGAGTGGGGATGCCTACCGGCGTGCAATATCGGGTCGAAGATCCTTCAACGCCGAAGGCGAGTGGGTTTGCTGCGGTCGATGCAGTCGACTCTGTGCCGTTTGTCGATGAAGCGGGCCGTAGTGGATATCGTAATTTCCTGCATCAGTATCCTAGCCGGGCTTTTGCTGTGTCGGATTCGGGAGCCTGGTCGTGGGCGGAAGGCGGCGACAATCCGATGTCGGTCGCTATTGCGAATTGCCAGAAGCAGAGTTCGGCGCCTTGCCGGTTGTATGCGGTGGATAACTCCGTTGTATGGGGGGCTCAGTCTTCGCAGACGGCGGAGTCTTCTTCGTCTGGGTCTGATAGTGGGCGGCCGGCTATTGCTAGTCGGTATTAAGGTTTGGGGTTTTGCCTGATCGGCGCTTGTTTGTCTGTTGGCCTTTCCTTGATCTGTTTGCCTGCTCGGCGCTTGTTCGTCTGAACGCCTGTGGCGTTGGCCTTTCCTTTGTCTGTTTGCCTGCTCGGCGCTTGTTCGTCTGAACGCCTATGGCGTTGGCCTTTCCTTGAATTGTTGTTGGTTTATTAGTGTCGCCCCTGTGCGGGGCAGGCACTTACTTCTCTTTGCCGCCGCAAAGAGAAGTAAGCAAGAGAAAGCGGCTCAAACCGCTAATTCTTAAGCGGGTCCCCCGCGCAGCCACGATAGTGGTGCATCTGGAATCTGCGCCCTCGCACATTCGACGCCAGTGACAAGGGCGTCATACTTCCGGCGGCGCTGCGCGCGCCGACGCGCACTTCATAAAACCGATGGCTGCGTTTCGCGCTCGCGCTCCATTCGGCGCTACGCCGAGGCGGCGTCGATGGCTCCCACCGCCCCTCCACGAAGCCTCTTGGCTTCCCACGCAATTCCGTCGTCGCCAAGGCAAAGCCGACGGCCCCCACCGCCCCTCAACGAAGCCCTTGGCTTCCCATGCAACTCCGTCATCGCCAAGGCGAAGCCGACGGCCCCACCGCCCCTCAACGAAGCCCTTGGCTTCCCATGCAATTCCGTCGTCGCCGAGGCGAAGCCGATGGCCCCCACCGCCCCTCAACGAAGCCCTTCTCCGCCCGCGCCGAGGCCAAGCCGACGGCCCCACCACGCGCAACCGAAGCCCCGGGTTTCCCTGGCAGACCCATCCGCGACGCACGCAGTGCGGAGTGGGAGCGGAAGAGCCCTTTGTCACTCACGCCGAATGTGCGAGGGCACGGATTCCAGATGCGCCACTACCGTGGCTGTGCGGGGGACCCGCTTAAGAATTAGCGGTGTGAGCCGCTTTCTCTTGCTTACTTCTCTTTGCGGCGGCAAAGAGAAGTAAGTGCCCGCCCCGCACAGGGGCGACACTAATAAACCAATAACAATTCAAGGAAAGGCCAAAGACCAAACAATCCAGATCAACGCAAGACCAACGCCAAAAGCGCACAGAAAACCGCGCCGAGCAGGCAAACAAATCAAAGAAATCCCACCGCCGTAGGCAACCAGACAAAACCCACAGCGAAACCAAAAACCCCACCGCCGGAGGCAAATCCCCACCTTAGCCTCAAATTCCCGCCCACAACGTCCAACTACTTTGCCGTCGTTAACTCCGTCGATTAGCGACCTTCAGAACGAATCTGAAACCACCTGCAGCGAACAGCCCCAAACCCCAGCACCGCAGGCAAAAACCCATCTCCCGCCCCAGGTGCGCAGCATGAAATAAACCGCTAATCTCGACCCCGCACGCCTTCCCAAGGCCGCGCGCAGCGCAAAGAAAAACAGCAGCGCGACTGAAACGGCCCTAAAAAAGCCAGCCGAGCAGCAGGCAAAAAAGCACTCTGGAGTACCTTTTTGGAAAACTCAGCATCCCCTGAAGACTGGATCACCCGCAGCCTGCGTGCCGTCTGGCACCCCTGCACCCAGATGAAGCACCACGAGCGCCTACCGCTAATCCCCATCGCGCGAGGCCAGGGCGCGTGGCTCTACGACCGCGCGAACAACCGTTATCTGGACGCGATCAGCTCCTGGTGGGTCAACCTGTTCGGCCACGCCAACCCAAGCATCAATGCAGCACTGAAAGACCAGCTCGACACGCTCGAACACGCCATGCTCGCCGGCTGCACGCATGAACCGGCCATCGAACTCGCGGAGCGCCTCGGCGCGCTCACCGACAACACGCTCGGTCACGCGTTCTTCGCGTCCGATGGCGCGTCGGCGGTCGAAATCGCGCTGAAGATGAGCTTCCACTCGTGGCGCAATCGCGGCTTCGCCGACAAGCAGGAATTCGTCTGCATCGCCAACAGCTATCACGGCGAAACCATCGGCGCGCTCGGCGTCACCGATGTCGCGCTCTTCAAAGACGCCTACGATCCGCTGATCCGCCATGCGCACGTCGTTGCATCGCCCGATGCGCGCCTCGCACAAGCCGGTGAAACCGCCGCCGACGTTGCGCGCCGCGCACTCGATCAGGTTCGCTCGTTGTTCGAAGCACGCGCCACGAAAATCTCCGCGTTGATCGTCGAGCCGCTCGTGCAATGCGCAGCCGGTATGGCGATGCACGATGCGTCGTATATCGCCGGCTTGCGCGCGCTCTGCGATCAGTACGGCGTGCATCTGATCGCCGATGAAATCGCCGTGGGTTGTGGACGCACGGGTACCTTCTTCGCATGCGAACAAGCCGGCATCTGGCCAGACTTCCTGTGTCTGTCGAAAGGCATCAGCGGTGGGTATCTGCCGCTGTCGATCGTGCTGTCGCGCGATGAAATTTTCGAAGCCTTCTATCACGACGATACCGCGCGCGGCTTCCTGCACTCGCATTCGTACACGGGCAATCCGCTCGCGTGCCGCGCGGCGCTCGCCACGCTCGATCTCTTTGCAAGCGACAACGTGCTCGCCGTCAACGCGCAGAAATCCGCGAAGCTGAAGTCGGCGCTCGCGCCGCTGGCCGAACACAAGCACGTGCGCAATCTGCGCCAGTGCGGCACGATCTTCGCATTCGACGCAATCATCGACGACGCTCAGCAAGCCAAAACATTTTCGCGCCGCTTCTTCGAAAACGCGTTGCAGCGCGAACTGCTGCTGCGCCCGATTTCGACCACGGTGTATCTGATGCCCCCTTATATCCTCGACGACGAAGAAATCGCGCTGCTCGCCTCGCGCACACGCGAGACCTTTGAAGCGACGCTTGCGGAGACCCGCTAATGCAATTGCTCGACACGCTCACACAAGGCCTGAAGGAAATCGATGAACGCGGCCTGCGCCGCCGTCGCCGCATCGCCGACACGCCGTGCGCCGCGCACATGACGGTCGACGGCCGCGAAATCATCGGCTTCGCCAGTAACGACTATCTCGGCCTCGCCGCGCATCCGCAACTGATTGCGGCGATCGCGGAGGGCGCGCAGCGCTATGGCGCGGGCAGTGGCGGCTCGCATCTGCTCGGCGGCCACTCGCGCGCGCATGCGCAACTGGAAGACGATCTCGCCGAATTCGTCGGTGGATTCGTGGATACGCCGCGCGCGCTCTATTTCAGCACCGGCTATATGGCGAATCTCGCGACGCTCACCGCGCTCGCGGGCCGTGGCACGACACTCTTCTCCGATGCGCTGAATCACGCATCCCTGATCGACGGTGCGCGCCTGTCTCGTGCGGATGTGCAGATCTATCCGCACTGCGATATGGAAGCATTGAGCGCGATGCTCGACGCGTCGGACGCCGAAGTCAAAGTGATCGTCTCCGATACGGTATTCAGCATGGATGGCGATATCGCGCCCTTGCCACGCCTGCTCGAACTCGCGGAACAGCACGGCGCGTGGTTGATCGTCGACGATGCACACGGCTTCGGTGTGCTCGGTCCGCAAGGCCGCGGCGCAATCGCCCAGGCCGCACTGCGCTCGCCGAATCTGATTTCGATCGGCACGCTTGGCAAGGCCGCAGGTGTTTCAGGCGCTTTTGTCACCGCTCACGAGACCGTGATCGAATGGCTCGTGCAGCGCGCGCGTCCGTACATCTTCACGACCGCTTCGGTTCCCGCTGCGGCGCATGCGGTGTCGGCGAGTCTGCGCATCATCGGCGGCGAAGAAGGTGACGCGCGGCGCGCCCATCTCCAGCGACTGATCGAACGCACGCGCGCGATGCTAAACGCCACGCCGTGGCTGCCGGTGGATTCGCACACTGCCGTGCAACCGCTGATCATCGGCGCGAACGATGCCACGCTCGATATCGCGGCTACGCTCGATCGCGCCGGTCTCTGGGTGCCGGCGATCCGTCCGCCGACCGTGCCAGCAGGGACGTCGCGACTGCGCATTTCGCTTTCCGCCGCGCATTCGCAAGCGGATCTCGATCGGCTCGAAGCGGGCTTGCAACAACTCGGGGCGAAGGCAGCATGATTGGCTCGAGTCAAAGCGCGCTGTCCCTATTCGTCACCGGCACCGATACGGAAATCGGCAAGACATTCGTCTCCGCAGCGCTTCTGCGCGGCTTCGTTCGCGAAGGCCTGCAAGCCGCCGCGATGAAGCCGATCGCCGCGGGCGCATTCGAAGTCGACGGCGTCTTGCATAACGAAGACGCGGATCAACTCGACGCAGCGTCGAGCGTCCTGCTGCCGCCTGCGATTCGCACACCGTATCTGTTGAAGGAACCCGCCGCCCCACATATTGCCGCCGCACTGGAAAACGTCACGTTCGATCTCGACCACATCGTCGATTGCCATGCGCAAGCGCTGGCGAAAGCGGATGTGGTCGTAGTCGAAGGCGTCGGTGGTTTTCGCGTGCCGCTGACCGCAACGCAAGACACCGCCGACCTCGCCGTCGCGCTGAACCTGCCGGTCGTTCTGGTGGTCGGCATGCGCCTTGGCTGCATCAGCCATGCGTTGCTCACCGCTGAAGCGATCGCCGCGCGTGGGCTGACGCTTGCCGGCTGGGTGGCAAATCGCATCGATCCCGACATGACGTTCCCCGATGAAAACATCGCATCAATTCGCGAGCATCTTGCGCGCGAACACGACGCGCCTCTGCTCGGCATCGTGCCGCATTTGAACCCGGCTTCGCCCGAGCTCGCGGCGGATCAACTCGACATCAACCGGCTCCTGCAGACGCTGCGTCAAGCGCAGCGCTGAAAAACCATCACATCCATCCATGAGGATTGACGACATGACGCAATTGAACATCGCTCCGGCGCAAGCCGACACGGCCGCCGCCAACAACAACGCCGCAGCGGGCGCCAAGCCGGTTGCCAAGTGGCGCGTCGCCGACATCGTCGCGTTGTACGAACTGCCGTTCAACGACCTGATGTTCCGCGCGCAGCAAACCCACCGCGAACATTTCGACGCCAACACAGTGCAACTGTCGACGCTGCTGTCCATCAAGACAGGCGGTTGCGAAGAAGATTGCGCGTACTGTCCGCAGTCGGTGCATCACGACACGGGCCTGCAGGCCGACAAGCTGATGCCGGTCGATGAAGTCCTGGCCGCCGCCAAGGTCGCCAAGGAAAACGGCGCGACGCGCTTCTGCATGGGCGCGGCCTGGCGCAATCCCAAGGACCGCCACCTCGAGCCGATCAAGGACATGATCCGCGGTGTGAAAGCGATGGGGCTCGAGACCTGCGTGACGCTCGGCATGCTCGAAACGCATCAGGCGCAAGGTCTGCGCGAAGCGGGTCTCGACTACTACAACCACAACCTCGACACGTCGCCGGAGTTCTACGGCCAGATCATTTCGACGCGCACGTATCAGGACCGTCTCGACACGCTGGAGCGCGTGCGCGATGCGGGCATCAACGTGTGCTGCGGCGGAATTGTCGGTTTGGGCGAATCGCGCCGTGAGCGCGCCGGCCTGATCGCGCAACTGGCGAACATGGAGCCGTATCCGGAATCGGTGCCCATCAACAACCTGGTGCAAGTAGAAGGCACGCCGCTGAGCGGCACCGAAGCAATCGATCCGTTCGAATTTGTACGTACCATTGCGATTGCACGCATCACAATGCCGCGCGCGATGGTGCGTCTGTCAGCAGGCCGCGAGCAGATGGACGAAGCGTTGCAGGCCTTGTGTTTTCTGGCTGGCGCGAACTCGATTTTCTACGGCGACCAGTTGCTGACCACCAGCAACCCGCAAGCCGAAGCGGACCGCAAGCTGCTCGAACGCCTCGGCATTCGCGCGGAAGCGGCGCAGCAAATGCCGCTGGATCAGAGCAGTTGCGAGCATAGCTGCGCGCATGATCAGAACGCGCACGCTGCGCCGAACTGAAGAACCACATGCACCCGGCGCATGATAAGCATGCGCAATAAAAAAGGCCGCCTCGCAAAGAACTGCCCCCTCGAAGTTGGACATTCGTCCAGCGATCTGGAGGGCCGTTCGGAAACGAGGCGGCCTTTCTACTTCTGAGGCGGAGATTTACTTCCTATCCACAATGATCTGATCGAACGTCCCGCCATCAGAGAAATGCGCTTGCTGCGCTTTCTGCCAGCTGCCGAACATCTCTTCAACGGTGAACGTCCTGATCGGCTTGAACTCCGTCGCATGCTTCACGAGTACGTTCTTGTCACGCGGACGCAGATGATGCTCAGCAATGATTTCCTGCGCAGCCGGCGACCAGAGATAGTCGAGATACGCCTGCGCTTCCTTGCGCGTGCCACGCTTGTCGACCACCTTGTCGACGATCGACACCGGCGGCGCAGCCAGCAGGCTCACCGACGGATACACCGCTTCGAAATTGCCCGCGCCCACACCCGTGTCGATCAACGACACTTCGTTTTCGAACGTCACCAGCACGTCGCCAATCCCGCGCTGCGTAAACGTGGTCGTCGCGCCGCGGCCGCCCGTGTCGAGCACCGGCACATTTTTGAAAATCGCCTTTTCGAAGTCGAGCGCCTGTGCATCGGTGCCGCCGTGTTGCTTGCGATAACCCCATGCCGCCAGATACGCGTAGCGGCCGTTACCCGACGTCTTCGGATTCGCGATCACCACTTGCACGCCAGGTTTGGCAAGATCGTCCCAGTCCTTGATGTGCTTCGGATTACCCTTGCGCACGAGGAACACCATCGTCGTGGTGTACGGGGCGCTGTCGTCCGGCAAACGCGTGCGCCAGTTGGCGGGCACCAGTTGGCCCTTTTCGGCAAGCAGGTCGATGTCGTTCGGCTGGTTCATCGTCACGACGTCGGCCTGCAGTCCTTGCAATACCGACAGCGCCTGAGCGCTCGACGCACCATGCGACTGGCGAATCGACACAGTCTCGCCGCTCTTCTGCTTGTATGCCGTGATGAAGCCGGCGTTGATGTCCTTGTACAACTCGCGCGTCACGTCGTACGACACGTTGAGCAGCGACGTGTCCGCGTGCGCCGTCGAGATGCCGCCGAGCGCGAGCGTCATTGCCGTCACGCCGGCTGCGAACCAGCGCGATGTCCCCGTCTTGCCTGCCATCTTGTCCCCGCCTTTCGATGATAAAAATCTGTGGCCGCACAAACGTGCAGCGTGAAGCGGGATTCTAACGGATCGCTTACTTGTTCACTCGCGCTCAATTGGGCGCTCAGTTGTGCATCTGACTACGCAATCACCTCATCCGCAATCGACACCCAAACGCCGGACGCAGCACTCACACCCACTCAAACGAACGCGTGCTGTGCGACTTCGAATGTCTCCTCGCGAAAGCGCAGCGGCGCCGCGCAATGCACCAGCGTGTCGACAAAATACTTGGCACGCGGCCACGGTCCGAATCCCGCCGCGGTATTGATGTGTCCCGCGTCGCCGAGATTGACGAATGCGCTGCCGAAACGCTGTGCGAGATCGCGCGAACCCGCGAGCGGCATCCACGGGTCGGTTTCGCTGCCGATCAGAATCGACGGCACGCCGAGACGCCGTGCGTCGAATGGTCCGGCGAAGGCGAATTTCTCCGGGCTCGCAGGCGCGACGAACAGCACGCCGACCACATCGTTCGCATACGAGGCCTGCTGCAGCGCATACGCGGTCGCAAGGCAACCGAAGCTGTGAGCGGCCAGCACGAACGGCCCCCGTTCGCGCGCAATCAGATCGCGCAGCGACTTCGCCCAGAGGGCGATGTCCGGGGCGTCCCAGTCAGCCTGTTCGACGCGCAGGGAGCGCGCGAATTGCCGCTCAAGCCATGTTTGCCAGTGCGCGCCCTCGCTGCCGTGCAGGCCGGGAACGGTGACGAGCCGCGGCGGCCATGTCGATTTGGTGCATGAAAGCATGTCTGTCCCTCGCTGCCGGAATCCGGAAAATGATTGTCCCGCCAGGCGCCGCAAGGGTGAACCAAGTTTTTGTGCTTTGGTTATGGGGTGAATGCGCGGCCAGATCGCTTCGCCCTGCCCCGCCGTGGTCGTAGCCGTGGTCCGCGGCTCGATGCGAGCCAGGCCAGGGAACGTGGGCGGGCCAGAGGCTCAGGCCAAAACAGCACGCCCGTGCGCAAACGCACGCGATTCGCGTCGAAAAAGTAGAATGAAGCCTATCCATAAAAGGAGGAGGCCCCATGCCGCAAGCGTCGTCTGAAGCGCCACGGGCATTGCCGCCGTACTTTCGGGCCTTTCCCGCCATCAGACTCGACAACGCACGCGCCTTCCGGACCGTATGAAAATCCTCTTCTACATGCCGCATGCCGACGCCGCCGCGTGGCTTCACGATTTCGCCCGTGCGCTACCGGAAGCCGATCTGCGCGAATGGCAGACGGGCGACACCGAACCGGCCGACTTCGCGGTCGTTTGGCGGCCGCCACGTGAGATGCTGGCCGGCCGCGACGATCTGCGCGCGATCTTCAATCTCGGCGCAGGCGTCGATGCGATCCTCGCGCTCGAACACAAGCAACCCGGCACGCTGCCGCGCAACGCCCAGTTGATCAGGCTCGAAGACACCGGCATGGCGCCGCAAATGGCCGAATATGTGACGCATGCGGTGCTGCGCTACCTGCGCCGTTTCGACGAATACCAGACGCTGCAAGGCGAGCGCCGCTGGGAAGTGCTCGATCCGCATCCGCGCGAGACCTTCACTATCGGCGTGCTCGGTCTCGGCGTGCTCGGTGCGCATGTCGCACAAGCGGTCGCGGCGTTCGGCATGCCGGTGCGCGGGTATAGCCGCAGCGCGCGGCAAATCGACGGCATCACGACTTTCGCAGGCGTTGCGCAGCTCGATGCTTTCCTCGACGGCGTGAAAGTGCTGGTGAATTTGCTGCCGCATACGCCTGATACGGGCGACGTGCTGAACAAACACACCTTTTCGAAGCTCGCGAAGGGTGCGTATCTGATCAACGTCGCACGCGGCGGCCATCTGGTCGAACAGGATCTGCTCGAAGCGCTCGCAAGCGGCCAGCTCGCCGCCGCGACGCTGGACGTGTTCCGCGAAGAACCGTTGCCAGCCGATCATCTGTTCTGGCAGGAGCCGCGCATCACGATTACGCCGCACGTGTCCGCGCTCACATTGCGCGAAGAAAGCGTCGCGCAGGTCGCACGGAAAATGGCGGCGCTGATGCACGGCGAAACGGTGACCGGCGTGGTCGATATCGAGCGTGGATACTGAGCGCGGAGACTGAACACATCTATCGAGCACGGGTTTTGAACACTACCACCGAAGCCAACTGAGCAACTTGAAGGAGCGCCGCCACGCGCGGGCTTATTGCATGGGACCGGAGTAGCGCGCTAAAGCGCAAACTCCGGTCGACAGCTTTGCATGGGACCGGAGTAGCGCGCTAAAGCGCAAACTCCGGTCGACACAGGAGACACATCATGGCATTGCCCCAACACGTCAAAATCGTCGAAGTCGGTCCGCGTGACGGACTGCAGAACGAGAAAGAATTTGTCCCCACCGCGATCAAGATCGAGTTGATCAACCGCTTGTCCGCAGCGGGTATCCGCAACGTCGAAGCCGCGTCGTTCGTATCGCCGAAATGGGTGCCGCAGATGGCCGACGGCGCCGACGTCATGGCCGGCATCGAGCGTCGCCCCGGCACGATCTACTCGGTGCTGACGCCGAATCTGCGCGGTTTCGAAGGCGCACTCGCCGCGCGCGCGGACGAGATCGTGATCTTCGGCGCCGCCAGCGAAGCGTTCTCGCAGAAGAACATCAATTGCAGCATCGCGGAAAGCATCGATCGATTCGCGCCGGTCGCGCAAGCGGCCAAGGAACACGGCCTGCGGATTCGCGGCAGCGTGTCGTGTGCGCTCGGGTGTCCGTATCAAGGCGAAGTGCCGGTGGCGTCTGTGGTCGATGTGGTCGAACGTTTCGCGGCCCTCGGCTGCGATGAGATCGATATCGCGGATACGATCGGCGTCGGCACGCCGAAACGCACACGTGAAGTGTTCGAAGCGGTCACCAAGGTATTCCCGCGTGAACGACTGTCGGGTCACTTCCACGACACCTACGGTCAGGCGCTAGCGAACATCTACGCCGCGTTGCAGGAGGGGATCGAGATTTATCACGCTTCAGTCGCGGGACTCGGCGGCTGCCCGTATGCGAAGGGCGCGACCGGCAACGTCGCGACCGAAGACGTGCTGTACCTGATGAACGGCCTCGGCATCGAAACCGGTATCGACCTCGCGCAAGTTGTCGCGATCGGCGATTTCATTTCGACGTCGATCGGCCGGCCTAACGTCTCCCGGGCCGGCAAGGCCTTGCTTGCCAAAGCGCGCAGCGAACAGGCCAACTGCGTTTGATTGCCGCTACTCATCTCGCCAATCTTTGAGGACCTGAAAAACAATGACGGACCACGCTTCCCCCGATTCCGACGATCTCGCCGCGTTGCCTGACTCCGCACGCCGCGTCGCACTGTTGTTGCGCGAGCGCGGCCACGCGGGACGGATCGTGATGCTGCCGGAAACCGGCAAGACCTCCGCGGAAGCCGCAGCCGGTCTCAGTTGCTCGGTTGCACAGATCGCCAAGTCGATCCTGTTTCGCCGCCGCGAAGACGACGCACCGGTACTGGTGATCGCGAGCGGCGCAAATCGCGTCGACGAAAAAAAGGTCGCGGCGCAAGTCGGCGAGATTGGCCGTGCGGATGCGAAGTTCGTCCGCGAGAAAACCGGTTATGCGATCGGCGGTGTGTGCCCGATCGGCCACGCCACGGAACCGGTCACGCTGATCGATGCCGATCTGCTGGAACTCGACAGCCTGTGGGCCGCAGCAGGTCATCCGCATGCGGTGTTCAATCTGACGGCGCAGGAATTGATCGCGTTGACGGGTGCGCCGGTGATCGACGTGGCGTTGCGCGAGACGGTGTGAAGCCATGACAGCGGGTATCGATAACGAAGACGACGAGGCTGCCGTGCCATCACCCTGCATCAGTGTGTGCAAGATGGACGCTTCGACCGGTTGGTGCGAAGGCTGCTTGCGCACGATCGACGAAATCGCCGGCTGGTCCTCGTTCGACGACGACGCGAAGCGCACGATCTGGGACGCGATCGAGGAACGTCACGCAGAGTTCATGGCAAAGCAGGCCAATCCGGCAAACCCGCCTGGGGTGCAACGATGAACGCAGCCCCGCGTATCGTGACGATCGGCGAGACGTTCAGTTCAACGCTGGAACTTTCGGCCGAATCGGTGAAATCGTTCGCCACGCTCGTCAACGACTTCAACCCGTTGCATCACGACGATGCATACGCCGCGCAAAGCCGCTTCGGCGGTTTGATCGCGTCTGGCACGCAACCCAGCGCGTATTTCATGGCGCTGCTGGCGACGCATTTTTCGACCTACGCGCAACCGCTCGGACTCGAGTTCGATATCAAGCTGAAAAAAGCCGTCCACGCGAACGATACGCTGACGATCACCTGGCAAGTGCGCGACGCTTACTGGAAGCCGAGTCTGAACGGCGATCTGACGCATCTCGAAGGGACCGTGGTGAATCAGCGCGGCGACACCATGTTGATCGGCACGTCGACGATCCTGGTGATGCCGAAACCGGACACGCCGGCACATTCAAGCGCGGACACAAGCACACCATGATCACGCTACCTGAATCGATCCGGGTCTTCGAACGCGGCTGGCTGTCGTCGAACAACGTGCTGCTGGTCGACGACACGTGTGCCGCACTCGTCGATACCGGTTACGCGACGCACGCGCCGCAAACCCTCGCGCTGGTCAAGCAAACGCTCGGCGCGCGGCCACTCGATCTGATCGTCAACACACATCTGCATTCGGATCACTGCGGCGGCAATGCGCTATTGCAGTCGACCTGGCCATGCCGTACCGCAATTCCCGCCTCCGAAGCCGACGCGGTGCGCGAGTGGGACGAAGCCCGTCTGACGTTTCGCGCCACCGGCCAGCATTGCGAGCGCTTCACCTTCACCGGGACGATCGCGCCCGGCGCGCAACTGCGGCTCGGTGCGCTCGATTGGCAAGTGCTCGGCGCACCGGGCCACGATCCGCATTCGTTGATGCTGTATTGTCCGGACGAGCGCATTCTGATTAGCGCGGACGCTCTGTGGGAAAACGGCTTTGGCGTGATTTTTCCTGAGCTGGAAGGTGAAAGCGGTTTCGCCGAAGAACAGGCGGTGCTCGAAGCCATTGTGAAGCTCGACGTGCGGCTCGTGATCCCCGGCCATGGCGCGCCCTTCACGAACGTCGAGCAGGCGCTTGAACGAGCGTTTTCGCGCGTCGCGTGGCTGCGCACCGATCCGGCGCGTAATGCGAAGAATGCGTTGAAGGTGTTGATCGTGTTCAAGCTGCTCGAAGTCCGCGCGATGCGCTTCGACACTTTGCTGCAGATGCTCGACGATGCCGCCGTGATGCGCGCCGCCGCCGCAATGCTCAAGCCGCGTGGTGAATGGCCCACCTTGGTGCACACGATCGTCGAGGAGCTGGCGGCGAAAAACGGGCCATTGGAAATCGATGGCGAGCGCGTCGTAGCGCGCCCGGCGTGACATGCACGGGGCGGTGGCAAGCGGCGTACGACACACGAAAACACTAAAACCGTCACCACAAAAAGAAAGCCGCTCGACTATCAAGGCGAGCGGCGGAAATTCTGTCGGACGTGATCAGCGTCGATGTGAATCATACGCGCGCCGGTTTTTTGACCGCATCAGTGATTTCCCTACAGAAGCTTGACGCCGCCTTGTAAACCCGCATACAGACCACGTTACGAAGCCCCGTAGTTGCGCAAGTTCGGCGTCATTGGTCCGTCTATATGAACAAAGCAGCGCTGCGGTTGCTCCGGAATCCATATTATCGGCGGCCGATCCATCGGCACCGCCCCTTGCATCAGGTCGAAGATAAACGTTTCTGGGGCACAATCCGCCAGCCGAGATTGACGCCGGCGGCCGCGACCAGAATCAGCACCGCACCGAGCACCTGAATCCACGCGAGCTTCTGCCCGAACGCAACCCGGTCAACAATGATCGCCACCACCGGATAGATGAACGACAACGCGCCGGTCATCGAGGTCGGCAGCTTCTGGATCGCACCGTAGAGCAGCACGTACATGAGCCCGGTGTTGACGATCCCGAGCACGATCAGCTCGAGCCACTGCGCGCCGCTAGTCGGCAGCGCATCGAAGCGCGCGAACGGCGCCAGCATCACGACGCCGAGCGACACCTGGATCAGCGCAATCAGATGCGGCGGCGTGCCCTTCAGGCGCTTTGTGATGATCGATGAGACCGCATACATCGCCGCGGCACCCACGGCATAGGCGACACCGACCAGATACTGCCCCGGCACCGCCAATACCGCCGGCTCGACCTTCACCACGAACACGAGGCCAATAAACGCGACCACGAGCCAGGCCACCGTCGACGCGCTGACGCGCTCGCGAAACACCAGCGCGCCGAGCGCGACCAGCATGAAAGGTTGTGTGTTGTAGACGGCGGTTGCCATCGAAATCGAAGCGCGCGAATAGGCTGCGAACAGCAACACCCAGTTGATGACGATAGCCGCGCCGCCGAGTAGCGCGAGGCCGAGCATCTTCCAGGAAAAGAGCTTGCGCCTGAACAGGCCGAGCACGGCGCATACGAGCGCCAGCGTCGCCCCGCCGAAGATGCAGCGAAAGAACACCACGTTGAACGGGCCCTGCTGCGACGACACCACCAGCCAGCCGATGGTGCCGGACATCAGCATGGCCATGGTCATTTCCGCCGCGCCGCGGCGAATTTCGTTTGACGCCATGATTCGATCCTCGAATTGATTCCTGCATGAGAAGCAGTGTAATTAATCCAATCGCCCGAATACATGGCTAAACTTAAGACTTCCTGCAAAGGAACCTAATAATCGAAGGCCATCATGACCAAACGCCTTGCCCCCGCCACACCTGCGACACTCGATGAAACCGACCGCGCGCTGCTCGCCGCGCTCGCGCTCGACGCCCGTCAGCCGGTCAGCGAACTGGCCCGTCTGGTTGGCCTTTCGGCACCGAGTACGGCGGAACGCGTCCGAAGGCTCGAAGCGCAAGGTGTGATCGAGGGCTTCACCGTGCAGATCGATCCGCGCGCGCTCGGCTTCACGTTACAGGCAATCGTGCGCGTGAAGCCCTTGCCTGGGCAGTTGCATCTGGTGGAAGACGTGATCCGGCGAATTCCGGAGTTTGTCGAATGCGACAAGGTGACCGGCGACGATTGCTTCATCTGCCGCCTGGTTCTGCATTCGATCGAGCAACTCGACGAGATTCTGTCGAAGGTCACCGAGCGCGCGGAGACCAGCACCGCAATCGTCAAGTCGACGCCGGTCGCGCGCCGCTTGCCGCCGCTAGGCTGAGCGATACACGCGGCCGCGTCGCCTTCGCCTCACGCTCGAGCAAAACTGTGGCCGCATCGCGCGGTGAATGAAACGGCGGCCGAGTCGCGCATGGGCGAGCCGGCCGCCGCATTGCGTATGCTACTGTTCGACCGCTTCGAAAAACGACAGCATTTCCGCGACCAGTTCGTCCGACGCCTCTTCGGGGATGTAGTGCCCGCACGGCAATGACCGCCCGCTCACGTCCCGCGCTACGTGACGCCATTCCGCCAGCGCGTCGAAGCACTTCTCGATCACACCCTTGTCGCCCCACAGCACGCGCAGCGGACAGCCGATCTTGTGGCCGCGCTCGATGTCGGCACGGTCGTGTTCGAGGTCGATGCTCGCCGACGCCCGGTAGTCCTCGCACATCGCATGCACCGCGCCGGGTTGCGCCAGCGCGCTGCGATAGGCGTCAAGCGCTTCGGGCGAGAATGGTGCCAGGCCCGCGTGACGGCTGCCCATCACTGCGTCAACATAAGCGGCCGGGTTCGCGCCGATCAGCGTCTCCGGCAGCGGTTCGGGCTGGATCAGGAAGAACCAGTGGAAGTAATACGTCGCGAAGGCGCGGTCGGTGGCTTCGTACATCGCGAGCGTCGGCGCAATGTCGAGCAGCATCAGACGCTCGACGGCGTCGGCATGATCGAGCGCCATCCGGTGGGCGACCCGGGCGCCGCGATCATGTGCGCACACCAGGAAACGTTCGAAGCCGAAATGGCGCATCACAGCGACCTGATCGGCCGCCATCGCGCGTTTGGAATACGGTGTGTGGTCAGCGTCGCTCGGCGGTTTGCCCGAGGCGCCGTAGCCGCGCAAGTCGGTCGCGATGACGGTGAAGTGCTCGGCCAGTTGCGCCGCGCACCGTTGCCAGATCAGATGCGACTGCGGATGGCCGTGCAGCAACAGAAGGGGCGGCCCTGCCCCGCCCTTCACTCCGAAAATATCGACGTCGCCCACGGCGACACGAAAGGGCGTGAAATCCTCGAAGGCCATAGCGGGTCTCTTGTCGTTTGGGAGTCAAAGCATTGTAGAAGCGCAATGTGTCGACGCGGGGTGGGATAGCCCACGCAAGCGTAGAACCTGAACACTCCTTCCAACTGTTCTAAACGGACATGACGCGGCAGCTTCGCCTATAATCGAACGATCGTTCTTAAATTTTTGGGCGACCTTGGCAGATGCGTGGTGAGATCGCGGCGGCGGCATGATGCCGGTCAGCCTCGACGCACCCCCGGCCATGTGCCGCTAAACTCACAATCGCCGGGCGCTCTACAGCGCACCGGTCCGCTCATCAGGAGACTCGCACCATGGCATTGCCCGCCGTCCTGCAAAAACTCGCACTGCCCGTCGTCGCTTCGCCGATGTTCATCGTCAGCTATCCCGAACTCGTGTTGGCTCAATGTAAGGCTGGCATCGTCGGCTCGTTCCCCGCGCTGAACGCTCGCCCGGCCGAACTGCTCGACGAATGGCTCACGCAGATTCAGGCACAGCTCGCCGAGCACAAGGCGGCCAACCCCGACGCGATCATCGGACCAATCGCCGTCAACCAGATCGTCCATCAGTCGAATACGCGGCTCGAGCACGACGTGCGGGTGTGCGTCGAACACAAGGTGCCGATTTTCATTACCAGCCTGCGCGCACCGGCGCGTGAAATCGTCGACGCGGTGCATAGCTACGGCGGCATCGTGCTGCACGACGTGATTAACCTTCGGCATGCGCAGAAGGCGCTGGAAGCGGGCGTCGATGGGCTGATCCTGGTGGCGTCGGGCGCCGGCGGCCATGCGGGCACGATTTCGCCGTTCGCGCTGGTTGGCGAAGTGCGGCGCATGTTCGACGGCCCGATCGTGCTGTCCGGCTCGATCGCCAACGGCGGTTCGATTCTCGCCGCGCAGGCGATGGGCGCGGACCTCGCCTACATGGGTACGCGTTTCATCGCGACCAAAGAAGCGCATGCGGTCGACAGCTACAAGCAGGCGATCGTCAATTCCACGGCGTCAGACATCATCTACACGAACCTGTTCACCGGCGTGCACGGCAACTACATCCGCGAAAGCATCCTGAACGCGGGGCTGGACCCCGAAGCGCTGCCGGAATCGGACAAGACGGCGATGAACTTCGGCAGCGACAAAGCAAAGGCGTGGAAAGACATCTGGGGCGCAGGCCAGGGCGTCGGCT
Source organism: Paraburkholderia sediminicola (assembly GCF_046026855.1). Classification (GTDB taxonomy): domain Bacteria; phylum Pseudomonadota; class Gammaproteobacteria; order Burkholderiales; family Burkholderiaceae; genus Paraburkholderia; species Paraburkholderia sediminicola_A. Next base: position 173,539 of record NZ_JAQQET010000006.1, read on the forward strand.
TGATGGATGATGTGCCGAGTGTTGGCGAGCTGGTCGAGCGCCTGTCAAAGGAATATAACGACGCGAAAGCGCGTCTGGGGATCACGCGGTAAGGCCTTGCCCATGATCGGGTAACGGCATGCTGCGGCTCCGCCTGAAGCAACGCCGCAGCGCAGCAAGCAACGGCCTACATATTGCGGCGGTACTGTCCGCCTACTTCAAACAACGCGTGCGTGATTTGCCCAAGCGAGCAGACACGCACGACGTCCATCAGCACCGCGAACACGTTGTCATCGTCGATCACTGCGCGCTTCAAGCGCTCAAGCGCCGCGGGGGTGTCATCCCGGTGCCGCGCCTGAAAATCGCGTAGACGCTTCAACTGGCTTTGCTTTTCTTCGTCGGTGGAACGGGCCAGCGCGATCGGCTGCGGCGCTTCGTGCGGATGCGTGCTCAAAAACGTGTTCACGCCGACGATCGGATACGAGCCGTCATGCTTGCGATGCTCATACAGCATCGACTCGTCCTGAATGCGCCCGCGCTGGTAGCCGGTTTCCATCGCGCCGAGCACGCCGCCGCGCTCAGTGAGTCGATCGAATTCCGCCAGCACCGCTTCTTCCACCAGATCGGTCAGTTCCTCGATCACGAAGCTGCCCTGATTCGGATTCTGATTCTTCGCGAGGCCCCATTCGCGATTGATGATCAACTGGATCGCCACCGCTCGGCGCACTGAATCTTCAGTGGGCGTGGTGATCGCTTCGTCGAATGCGTTGGTGTGCAACGAATTGCAGTTGTCGTAGATCGCGATCAGCGCCTGCAGCGTGGTACGGATATCGTTGAAGTCGATTTCCTGCGCATGCAGGCTGCGGCCCGACGTTTGCACGTGGTACTTGAGTTTCTGGCTGCGTTCGTTCGCGTCGTAGCGTTCGCGCATTGCAATCGCCCAGATGCGTCGCGCGACACGGCCGAGCACCGTGTACTCCGGGTCCATGCCGTTCGAAAAGAAGAACGACAGATTCGGCGCGAAGTCGTCGATCGACATGCCGCGCGCGAGATAGGCCTCGACATACGTGAAGCCGTTCGCGAGCGTGTAGGCCAGTTGCGAGATCGGATTCGCGCCGGCCTCGGCGATGTGATAGCCGGAGATCGACACCGAATAGAAATTGCGCACGCCGTGATCGACAAAATACGCCTGAATATCGCCCATGACTTTCAGGCTGAACTCGGTCGAAAAGATGCACGTGTTCTGACCCTGGTCTTCCTTCAGGATGTCGGCTTGTACCGTGCCGCGCACATTTTCCAGCGCGGTACGGCGAGCGGCGGCGAGTTCGTCTTCTGTGAGCGGACGGCTTTGCTGCTGCGTCATGCGCGCGATCTGCTGATCGATCGCGACGTTGAAGAACATTGCGAGAATCGTCGGCGCCGGGCCGTTGATCGTCATCGATACCGACGTTTCAGGCGCGCATAGATCGAAGCCGTCGTAGAGCGTTTTCATGTCGTCGAGCGTTGCGACGGAGACGCCCGAGTTCCCCACCTTGCCGTAGATGTCCGGCCGCTCGTGCGGCTCTTCACCGTAGAGAGTGACCGAGTCGAACGCCGTCGAAAGACGTTTGGCCGGCATGCCTTCAGAGAGCAATTTGAAACGGCGGTTGGTGCGGAACGGATCGCCTTCGCCGGCAAACATCCGTGTCGGGTCTTCGTTTTCGCGACGGAATGGGAACACACCGGCGGTGAACGGAAAGTAGCCGGGAAGATTGTCGAGCATCAGCCAGCGCAGGATTTCGCCGTGGTCGACGAATTTCGGTAGCGCGACTTTGCGGACCTCGGAACCGGATAGTGTCGTGACGGTGAGTGCCGTGCGGATTTCGCGATCGCGAATGCAGACGATATGTTCGTCGCCGGAATAGGCGGCCACGGTTTGCGGCCACGCTTCGAGCAGCTTGCGCTCGCGCTCGCCGAGGGCGGCGGTGCGTTGGGCGATGAGGGTGTCAAGTTGGGTTGGTGCGTGTTTCGCTGACTCTGTATCGGCTGCTGCAACAACGCCTGCAGCACCTTGACCTGCTGCCTTTGCAACCGCGCTTGCGTCTCCGTCACCTGTTTTTAGGCCTGCGCTCGCACCTGCGTTCGCGTTCGCTTCGCCGAGCATCCGCCGCGTTTCGGTGAGTTGCCAGCGCTCACGGGCCACGCGTGCTTGCGCGTCGGCACGCTCGCGGTACGCGTGAACGGTCTGCGCAACGTCCGCCAGATAGCGCACGCGCGCCGGCGGCACGATGGCGTTGCGACCGCTCGAAAAGCGCAGATCGTCGAGCACCGGTAGACGGCCCCCGCCTGAACGCAGACCGTGCGTGCGCAGCGCCTCGACAACGCGCTGATAAAGCGCGGTCACGCCGTCGTCGTTAAAGCGTGAGGCGATCGTGCCGAACACCGGCATCGCATCGGGCGCCTTCGCGAAGTCGCCTCGATTGCGCTGCACCTGCTTGGCCACGTCGCGCAACGCGTCCGACGCACCTTTACGGTCGAACTTGTTGATCGCGACGAAGCTGGCAAAGTCGAGCATATCGATCTTTTCCAACTGGCTCGCAGCCCCGAATTCGGGCGTCATCACATACAGCGATTCGTCGACGAACGGCACGATCGCCGCATCGCCCTGCCCGATCCCGGACGTCTCGACAACGATCAGATCGAAGCCCGCGGCCTTGCACAGCGTGAGCACGTCAGACAATGAGTCGGTGATTTCACTCGATGCGTCGCGTGTTGCCATCGAACGCATGTAGACGCGCGCGCCGCCGCCCCAATTACCGATTGCGTTCATGCGAATGCGGTCGCCGAGCAACGCGCCACCGGATTTGCGGCGCGACGGGTCGATAGCCAGCACGACGATGGTGAGGGCGTCGCCATAGTCGAGGCGAAAGCGGCGGATCAGCTCGTCGGTGAGTGAGGATTTACCCGCGCCGCCGGTGCCGGTGATGCCGAGGACCGGAACCTCGATCGCTTCTGCGAGGGTCGATAGTATTTCCTGCTCGGCCGATTTGACGCGGCCCGCTTCGTACGCGCTGATCAGTTGCGCAAGGCGGCGGAAAGTGAAAGCGGCTGGGTCTGGCTGTTCGGAGGTACTGGCGGTGTTGGTGGTCTGATTGACATAGCCTGCCCCGGCCGCTTGCCTCGCCTTACCGGAACGATCGCGCGCGTTAGCGTGATCGCCGACACGTGCTTCGACGTGCGGCTCTGCGCGCGCCTCAAAACGCGGCAACCCATTCGCCGACAAATCGGCCACCCACTCGCCGACCGGACTCTCCCGTACGGCGGCAGCAGCACGCGCAACTTCAGCGCAGCGCGCAATCATGTCGTCGATCATGCCTTGCAGGCCGAGTCGCTGGCCGTCATGCGGCGAATAGATCTTCTCGACGCCGTAACGTTCGAGCTCGGCAATTTCTTCAGGGACGATCACGCCGCCACCGCCGCCGAACACCTTGATGCGCTCGCCGCCACGCGCACGCAGCAGATCGACGAGATAGCGGAAGTATTCGTTGTGGCCGCCCTGGTAGCTCGACACGGCAACGCCATCGGCGTCTTCTTGCAGTGCGGCGGTGGCGACTTCATCGACCGAGCGGTTGTGGCCGAGGTGGATCACCTCTACGCCGCTCGCTTGCAGAATGCGCCGCATGATGTTGATCGACGCGTCATGGCCGTCGAACAAGGCGGCGGCGGTGACAAAGCGCAGGCGCCGGCCCGCTGGCAGCTTGTGGCCGCCAGCGCGCTGCGGCGTGGACAGATCGGTCATGTCTCCCCCAGATCGTTACGCGTATGGGTGCTGGCAACCAGTATAGCTAAACGGGTGGGAGCGCTTCGACCGGCCTGGCTGCGCAACTCGGCGCGTCGGCCGCTCGGAGCGCACCGCTTGCTACATTGGGTGACTGAGCCCTGCACTGCTTGCCCCTTCTGCCCGGCTGCGCGTCTCAGCCCGCCTATCGCACCGCCAGCGCCTTGATCTGTTCGAGCGAAGGCCAGAGCGATTCGTTCGCAAACCGGTCGGCCAGGAAGTCGACAAACGAGCGCACCTTGGCCGACAGATGCCGGCGGCTCGCGTAGACCACATGGATCGGTAACTCGCGCGGCGGCACGTCGTCCACTAGTAGCGGCACAAGGCGCCCCGCGGCCAGATCGTCGCCGATCACTTCGGTGCCGAGCATCGCGATGCCCGCGCCTTGCAGCACGATCACACGCTGCGCCTCCAGGTGATTGACGATCAGATTGCCGGACAGACGCACGCGCGGCGCGGCATCGCCGGTCGCGGATGCGGACGCGATTTCGAGCGCGGACACACCCGCGTACTGCAGATAGTTGTGGCGCGCCAGATCGGCAACGGTCTTCGGCGTGCCATGCCGGCGCAGATAGGCCGGCGACGCGCACAGCACCAGATGGGCGGTCGCAATCTGCCGCGCGATCAGCGAAGACGACTTCAGCCCGCTTGGCGAGGCCCGGATTGCGACGTCGAAACCTTCGTCGATCAGTTCGACCACGCGATCCGACAGGGTCATGTCGACGGTGACCTGCGGATACTGCGCGGCGTAATCGGCCACCGCGGCCATCACGTGGCTCAAGCCGAATGCCGACAGCGACGACACCCGCAAGCGCCCTTGCGGCACGACGCTCGCCGCGCCGACCACCTGCTCGGCTTCTTCGAGTTCGGTGAGCACCTGGCTCAGGCGTTCGTAGTATTCGCGCCCCGCCTCGGTCGGCGCGACACGCCGCGTGGTGCGGTTCAGCAAACGCGCGCCGAGCTGTTGTTCGAGGTGCATCACGTGCTTGCTCGCCATGGCTGCGGACATCTCCATCCGTTCCGCCGCGCCGACAAAACTGCCGACTTCGACCACATGGCGGAATACTTTCATGCTGACGAGGGTATCCATGTCAATCACTCGCTTCAGGAATTAATCGACGTCATTTTGCCGGGTTTATCAAAAACTGGTCGGCAAATCGGGGAGAAGGCAGCGCCAGAAGCGACAAAGCCCACCTTCCGAAGAAAGTGGGCTTTGCAGGAGTTGCCGGTTTCGACAGAGTTGGCGTCACGCGGCACCTGCTCGCGGGCGCCGCTCGCCTCAAACCCAAACGCCTAGAACTTCGCGCGCAGGCCTACGCCGTACGTGTCGCCGCTCGACTGGCTGCTGATTTTGTCGTACATGTAAGCCGCATAGATATCCGTGCGCTTGGACAGCGGATAGTCGTAGCCGACCGAAGCCGTTTGACGGGTCTGGTTGAGGCCGCCGCCGTCGCGCGAATAGGCGTACGACGCCATCACCGAGCCCGGGCCGGCCGGAATCGTCACGCCGCCCTGCCCCGTATTCACGTGCCAGCTCGAAATGGTCTGCTGGTTATACGTGTACATGTACTGGCCATAGAACTTCACGAATTTCATGTCGTACGACACGCCGGCTTGCGCCACGCTCTGGCTCTTCAGCCCCGGAACGCCCGAGGTATCGAAGCTGCCCAGGTCGCCCGGCACGCTGTTGAAGTTCACGTACTGGTACACCGCGGTCGCCGCAAACGGGCCGTGGAAATACAGCACCTGGCCGCTCCACTTCTTCGAGCCGTTCTCACCCGCCGTGTTGCCGAGCGCGTACATCGCCGTCGCGGACAGGCCGTTGAAGTTCGGCGATGCGTACGACACCGCGTTGCTCCAGCCCGAATCGCCGGTCACACCCTGATCGGTCGAGTAGGTCGGGAACGTGCCGAGACCGAGATACGTATGAGCGATCATCGGCGAGAACACGTACGAGTCGACGAACGGGTTGAACAGAATCGTCGACACGAACAGCGGCGTGGTCAAACGGCCTGCCGTCACCGTGCCGTACGGCGATTCGATACCGACGTACGCGTTACGCGAGAACATCGTGTCGCCCGTGAAGCGGCCGTACTGGCCGTTCTGCGCGAGGAAGAAGCCTTCCAGCGCGAAGATCGCCTTGTAGCCGTTGCCCAGATCCTCTGCCCCCTTCAAACCCCAGTACGACGTCGACATGCCGCCGCCGGACACCTGGACGGCCGTCTTGCCGCCCGGGAATTTCTGCGCGCCGACCCATTCGTCGACCTGACCGTAGAGTTGCACGCTCGATTGCGCAAAAGCAGACGATGCACTGGCGGCCAGCAGGGCGGCACACGCGGTTGCCTTGAGGGTGGTCTTCAGCACACTGCTGATGCTTGTTTTCATGGGTTCTCCTGTCTTTGTCAAAAAGGTGTGGCTGTGCGAAAGGGGGAGCTCGCGCGAATTGTTGTTGTCCGTTCGATCATCGAGCCAATCTGGGCGGGACCATCTTTGCGGACCATTTTTATGGACAAAAATATCGTGGGTTATTGCGGGTATAGCGGTCTGATTAGTTTTGTCACTTATCGGCCTGATAAAGCACCGGCCGCGTCAGTACTCACCGCATTGCCGTAGACCTCGCAGTCAGGCGCAAAGCGTTACTGACATTGCGCCTGACCGGGTGATAACGCTTCAGATGACATGCGGATGACGCGTCGCGGCAAATACGACCAAATTTGACGACGGGAGACGGTTTGTTGCCGAATGTTTTCAAAAAAGTGTGGCGTCGAAACGTCACATTGACAGAGGCTTTGGGATGGCAACGACGTGAGACGCCGCAGCAAGCCGGCTTGAATGCCGGAAAAGCGGATTCGGCGAAGCGTGGGAGGGGGTTTCGGTGAGACGAGGAGGGGGTGTTTAGTTACGGTACGGCAAACCTTCCGGCTGACGCGGATCGTCCGTCTGGCGCTGCATGGCACGCGAGGAGCCGCGCTCTTCGTTGTAGCGGGCGACATCGGCGCGAATCGAGCCGGCGCGAACCGGTGCGTTGGGTGGCGGCCGCGGCACTGCGCGCGCTTCGGCGCTGACAGGGGTGATAGCGCCAGCGTACTGCATCCCGCCGCGGCCCTCGTCAGGATATCCGCCTGCGCCGGCAACCCGGCGCATACCTGGGTTGTAGCCAGCAAAGCCGTTGCCGTAGGCGAAGTTCGCGCCGCCGTGCGGCAAACGCGCGTTGCTGCCGGCCAGGTTGTTGCGAGCCGGCCTTACATTGGCGGCGCCATAGTAATTGCCGCCGTTGCGCGCATCACCGCGCATTGCGTGGCCCCCAGCGGCATGCGAGTAACCGCCCCCACCACCGCCGCCGTGCGGCATGCCCGGCACTTTCGCGTAGGCGAACGAACACAGCGCAGCGATAACCGCGCCCAACGCCCAGTGCTTCGTTCTCGACAACCCGTCCACCAAGTGACTCACATGCCCGAAGACCTGCCTGAAGCCCACCGTTCGAGCTGCGATGGACTTGTTCTGGGACCGGCACGAGCGCTGCGTATCTGTCGCGGCGCGGGGCATCCCGATGGCCTTTGAGCAGTAATTTATGGGTGCGGGCAAAGGGTGTCGAGCCAAAAAGTGTTAGGCCTCGACCGCTGTTGTAACACCTTGTTACTGCGACGTTTTTCCGCGACAGGCCCCTTGCGCGAAAGCCTTGAAACAGCTTGGTTCCGCGGCTATATCGAGACCCGCTAAACGTGCTTGCGTATGATGAATTTCAGGCGAATTTTTCGCCAGATTGTCAAAACGGCAGTGGACCAAACAGAGGCGGTCGCCAATACTGGAACTGGCCGTGGGCGTCAGTTGAAGGCAGTCGATGCAACAAGTTAATGCGTGAAGCTCATTAATCGATTCGGCAAATGAATTTGTATATTCAATCGGTTTTCAACAACAATAGTCGTTTCCCATAGCCTAGGGCGGCCCCATTCGCGCACGCCCTGCTTTCCGCATCACCGAATCGAGATTCCGCCATGGCTCGCCCGAAACTGCTTCCCGACAATTTCACCTTGTGCCTCGTGAGCACCGTGATCCTTGCCAGCCTCCTGCCGGTTCACGGGCAAGCCGCCGTCGGATTCAACTGGGTGACGAACGTAGCGGTCGGCCTGCTGTTTTTCCTGCACGGCGCCAAACTCTCACGCGAAGCGATTGTTGCGGGCGCGACGCACTGGCGTCTGCATCTGGTAGTGCTGCTCAGCACGTTCGCGCTGTTTCCGCTGCTCGGCCTCGCGCTTAAGCCGCTCCTTTCGCCACTTGTCACGCCGGCGCTCTACGCGGGGGTCCTCTTCCTCTGCACGCTGCCGTCGACGGTTCAATCGTCGATCGCGTTCACGTCCATTGCTAAAGGCAACGTGCCCGCCGCGGTGTGCAGCGCGTCGGCTTCGAGCCTGCTGGGTATCTTCATCACCCCCGCACTCGTCAGCCTCGTCGTCACCAATCAGGCTGCGAGCGGCGGCGCCTCGCCGTGGCATACGGTGGGCAACATCGTTTTGCAACTGCTGGTGCCGTTCGTGGCCGGGCAATTGCTGCGGCCGCTGATCGGCAAGTGGATCGAGCGTAATCGCGGCGTGCTGAAGTTCGTCGACCAAGGCTCGATCCTGCTGGTGGTGTACGGCGCGTTCAGCGAGGCCGTCAATGAGGGCCTGTGGCACCAGATCCCGCTGTCCGCCCTCGCCGGCCTGCTGTTGATCTGCGTTGTGCTGCTCGCACTCGCGCTGGCCGTGACGATCTTCGTCAGCAAACGGCTCGGCTTTAGCCGCGCCGATCAGATCACGATCATCTTCTGCGGTTCGAAGAAAAGCCTCGCCGCCGGCGTGCCGATGGCCAAGGTGATTTTCGCCACGCACGCGGTGGGCGCCGTGGTCTTGCCGCTGATGCTGTTCCATCAGATCCAGTTGATGGTGTGCGCCGCGCTCGCCCAACGCTGGGGTGCCCGCGACACCAGTGGCGAAACCCACGTCGCCTCGCGCGAGCGGCCCGCCGCCGCTGTCGCGCGTCATTGAATACGCGCGCAATGCAAACAGGACATTCATAAGCGCCCTCCCTGAGCGTCATTTGAAAAAAGCCGCCTCGTGCGGCTTTTTGTTATTTCACGCTCAAACGCCGCCGCTGTCGCCTCGGCCAGATGGCATAGGCAAAGTCCTGGACGTGGCAAAGCCAGCCGGCGGCGAACCCAAGACCACGACGCACCACCCCGGTGCGTCGCTTCACCAAAAATTCACTTAATCCCAGGCAGGATGGGTCGATAAGACGGAGGTCGATCGCTACGCCTAACTGCCATGCAACCTCGTTCGCCCTCCCGGTCCGCTACGCCGCGTATCGATGAGTTGATCGCCCGGCGTGACTTGTCCGCCGTATTCCAGCCAATCATCGATTTCGACGACGGCGCGGTCCTCGGTTACGAAGGGTTGATCCGTGGGCCGGCCGGCACACCGCTCGAAGCGCCGTTCGCCCTGTTTTCGCAGGCACTCGCCGAGGGCTGCGCGCTCGAGCTCGAACAGGCCGCCGCGCGCACCTGCATCGAGGCATTCGCGAGACTCGATTTCGACGGCAAGCTATTTCTCAATTTCAGCGCGGGCGCGATCCGCCAGTTGGCCGGCGCGCTCGACGACACGCTCGCGCTACTGCGTCATCGCGGCGTCGATCCGCAACGAATCGTGATCGAGCTGACCGAGCAAAGCACGATTCTGGATGTCGCCAGCTTCCTGCCGGTAATTTCGTCGCTGCGCATGGCGGGCGCGCAATTCGCGCTCGACGACTACGGCACCGCGAACGCGAGCATGAATCTTTGGGTGCGCCTGCAACCGGATGTCGTGAAGATCGACCGCTTCTTTATTCACGGCATCTCCAGCGATTCGCTCAAGTTCGAAGCCGTGCGCGCCATGCAGCACTTCGCCAGCGCAAGCGGCGCAAGGCTGGTGGCCGAAGGCATCGAAGACGAAGCGGATCTGATCGTGGTGCGCGACATGGGGATCGGCTGCGGGCAGGGCTATTTCTTCGGCCGCCCCCACGCTCAGCCGGCCCGCAACGTCACCGACGACGCCCGCGACGCACTACGCGCCGGCCACATCGCCGTGTTCCCGGAGAACACGCGCACGGTGAGCAGCGCGTCGCCGTCGGGCGGCATGGCGTCGGCGAAAATGATGGTGCATGCGCCGGCGCTGCCGCGCCACGCGACCAACAACGACGTCTTCGAACTGTTCAACCGCCTGCCCGATCTGCACGCGGTGGCGGTGGTCGAGCACGATGAACCGATCGCGCTGATCAATCGCCGCAGTTTCATGGACCGCTACGCGCTGCCTTACCATCGCGAGCTATTCGGCAAGCGGCCATGCCTGCTGTTTGCGAACGCATCGCCGGTGATCATCGAGCAATCGATGACCGTCGAACAGATGGCCAAGCTGCTCGCGAGCGACGACCAGCGTTATCTCGCCGACGGCTTTGTCATCACCGACAACGACGGCAAATACGCCGGTCTCGGCACCGGCGAGAAGCTGGTGCGCGCGGTCACCGAGGTGCGCATTGAAGCGGCGCGCTACGCGAACCCGCTGACCTTCCTGCCCGGCAACATTCCGATCAGTTCGCACATCGGCCGCCTGTTGGGGAACGACGCGGGTTTCTGCGCCTGCTATGTCGATCTGAACCACTTCAAACCCTTCAACGATCAGTACGGCTATTGGCAAGGCGATGAAGTCCTGAAATTCGCCGCCGCCGTGCTCGCCGACGTCTGCGACCCGACCCGCGATTTTTTGGGTCACGTCGGCGGCGACGACTTCCTGATCCTGTTCCAGAGCGATGACTGGCAGGACCGCGTACTGCGCGCGATCTACCTGTTCAACGAAGGCGCGCAGCGCTTCTACGCACCGGCAGACCGGCTGGCCGGCGGCATCCACGGTGAAGACCGGCGCGGCAATCCGACCTTCTTCGGCTTCGTGACGATGGCGATCGGCTGCGTGCGCGTCGAGTCGGACGGCGGCCCGTCGCTTTACAGCAGCGAGGAAATTGCGTCCGTCGCGGCGCTGGCGAAGCGGCGCGCAAAACACGAGACGAGCGGATTCGTGCTGATCGATGCGGATGAGAGCGTGGCGTTGCTGCGGGGACAGGCGGACGTGGCGGCGATGCCCTTCGACTAAGCGCGTGGGCGCGCCAACAACGCCAACGCCAACGCCAACGCCAACGCCAACGCGTTGTTTAGCATATTTTACTAAACAACATAAAACACACCAGTGTCAATATCTACGGGTATTTCCGGGTGTTGATCACGTGCTCTCAAGGCTGACTCAACCACGTTTTACTATACAATCGCCCGAATCCAAACACCGTGCGGCCGCCCCTCTTGCGGCCGCTTCATTCGATGGCCACAACCATCCGCGACGTCGCCCGTGCAGCCAGCGTGTCGATCGGCACCGTCTCACGCGCATTGAAGAATCAGCCCGGCCTTTCCGAAGCCACCCGCGAACGCGTCGTCGAAGCGGCGCGGCAGCTGGGCTATGACGCCGCACAATTGCGTCCGCGTATCCGCCGTCTCACCTTTCTGTTGCACCGTCAGCACAACAACTTCGCCGTCAGTCCGTTCTTTTCACACGTGCTGCACGGTGTGGAAGACGCGTGCCGCGAACGCGGCATCGTCCCTTCCGTGCTGACCGCCGGTCCGACCGAAGACGTGATCCAGCAGATGCGCCTGCATGCACCGGATGCGGTGGCGATCGCCGGTTTCGTCGAGCCTGAAACGCTGACTACGCTGGTGGCGATGCAACGCCCGCTCGTGCTGATCGACCTGTGGGCGCCCGGCCTGCGCTCGGTGAATCTCGACAACATCGCGGGCGCCACGCTCGCCATGCGGCACCTGTTCGAACAGCAGCGCAAGCGCGTCGCGTTCATCGGCGGCTCGCTCGCGCACTTCAGCATCGCCCAGCGCGCGCTCGGTTACCGGCGCGCGTTTTTCGAAGCGGGGTTGCTGTTCGACCCATCGCTTGAAGTCCCCATCGACGCCGGCCTCGATCCCGCCAGCGGCGCCGCGCGCGCAATGCACCAGTTGCTCGACGCGCCCGGCCCGCGGCCCGACGCCGTATTTGCCTACAACGACGCCGCCGCGCTTGCCGCGCTGCGCGCGTGTCTCGCGCGCGGCATCCGCGTACCCGAGGACATCGCGATCATCGGCTTCGACGACATTCCCGCCGCCGCTCATGCCACGCCGCCGCTGTCGACCATTTCGGTCGACAAGGAAGCGCTCGGCCGGCGCGGCGTCGAATTGCTGCTTGAAGACTCACCCGCAGAACTCGAAGTCCGCTTGCCCGTCCATCTCATTGCCCGTGCCAGTACTTTGGTAAAAACGCCATGACGCAATCCGATCTGCTTCACCCCGCCAACAACGTCGCCGCGGCGCCGCCCGTCGAGAGCTTTCGCACCCGCGACTTTCTACTCTCTCACGTACGGGACACGCTGCATTTTTACGCGCCGAACGTGCTCGATCCGAGCGGCGGCTTCTTCCATTTCTTTCGCGACGACGGTTCGGTCTACGACAAGACCACGCGGCATCTGGTAAGCACGTGCCGCTACATCTTCAACTACGCGATGGCGTACCGCCAGTTCGGCGACCCGCAGCATCTCGAGTACGCACGCCACGGCTTGCGCTTCCTGCGCGAAGCGCATTGGGACGCTGAGCACGAAGGCTACGACTGGGAGCTCGAGTGGCACGACGGCCGCAAACGCACGCTCGACGCGACGCGCCACTGCTACGGCCTCGCGTTCGTCCTGCTCGCGTATTCGCATGCGGCGATGGCCGGCATCGAGGAAGCCAAACCGATGATCGGCGCGACCTTCGAGTTAATGGAACATCGCTTCTGGGACGCCGCCGCCGGCCTCTACGCCGACGAAGCGACACCCGACTGGCGCGTCAGCTCGTACCGTGGCCAGAACGCGAACATGCACACCACCGAGGCGTTGCTGACCGCCCACGAGGCAACCGGTCACCTGGTTTATCTCGATCGCGCGGAACGGGTAGCGTCGAACATCACGCTGCGCCAGGCGAAGCTGTCGCAAGGCCTCGTGTGGGAGCACTTTCATGCGGACTGGTCGGTCGACTGGCATTACAACGAGGAAGACAGCTCGAACATCTTCCGTCCGTGGGGCTTCCAGCCTGGGCACCAGACCGAATGGGCCAAGCTGCTGCTGATTCTGGAGCGCTATCGTCCGTTGCCGTGGCTGCTGCCGCGCGCCATCGAGCTATTCGACGCCGCAATGACCCACGCCTGGGACGAAGACCACGGTGGCCTCTACTACGGCTTCGGCCCGGACGGCACCGTGTGCGACCACGACAAGTATTTCTGGGTCCAGGCGGAGACGTTCGCGACCGCGGCGCTGCTCGGCAAGCGCACCGGCAACGAACGCTTCTGGGATTGGTACGACGAGATCTGGCGCTATAGCTGGACGCATTTCGTCGATCACAAGTACGGCGCGTGGTACCGCATTCTCACGTGCGACAACCGTAAGTACAGCGACGAAAAGAGTCCCGCCGGCAAGACCGACTATCACACGATGGGCGCGTGCTATGAGGTACTGGCGCACGCACTGCCTGACGGCGCGGCCGCTGCGCCCGAATCCGCGGAGTAAGCAAAATGAGCGCGAATAACGAATTCCCCTTCTTCGTTTCAGCCGGCGACATCCTGACCGATCTCGTCCGGACCGGCACCTCGCAATGGCTCTCGCGCCCAGGCGGCGCCGGCTGGAACGTTGCGCGCTGCGTCGCGCAGCTCGGCTTGCCGACGGCGTGTGCCGGATCGCTGGGCGTCGACAATTTCTCCGATGAACTGTGGAGCGCAAGCGTCGCAGCAGGCCTCGACATGCGCTTCATGCAACGCGTGGAACGTCCGCCCTTGCTGGCGATCGTTCATCAAACGCATCCGCCTGCGTACTTTTTCATGGGTGAGAACGGCGCCGATCTGGCGTTCGATCCGGCGCGCTTGCCGGCGGGCTGGATCGGGCAGGTGAAGTGGGCGCATTTCGGTTGCATCAGCCTGGTGCGTCAGCCTCTTGGCGATACGCTTGCTGCGTTGGCCGCCGAGTTACGCTCGCGTGGTGTGAAGATCAGTTTCGATCCGAATTACCGGAACCTGATGGAACACGGGTACGAACCCACGTTGCGAAAGATGGCTGCGCTGGCGGATCTGATCAAGGTGTCGGATGAGGATTTGCGGATGCTCTTCAAAACAGACGACGAGGCCGCCGCACTGGCTCAGTTGCGGGCTATGAATCCTGCTGCCACCGTGCTGGTGACGCGCGGGCCGGAAACGTCCATGTTGATCGACGGCGCCATGGTTGTGGAGGCTCAGCCGCCCAGAGTTGAGGTTGTCGATACCGTTGGTGCCGGAGATGCGTCTATTGGCGGTCTGCTGTTCAGCTTGATGACCGCGCCGCAACGAGCGTGGCCGGAGCATCTTGCCTTTTCTTTGGCTGCCGGCGCGGCGGCTTGCCGCCACGCCGGAGCGCATGCGCCTTCGCTGGATGAGGTTGTAGCGTTGCTGTAGTTTTTTTGCCTTGTGCGGCGCGTATTGTTGTAGACGTCGGTTGCAGACTTCTAGCGCCGCGCAGGCAGAAAACCGAACCTCGATCATCGTGCTAGGATGAAAAATTCCAACCCGTTGGAAGAAGGAGCGTCGCCATGGATGACATCACCTACACCAAGGGCATCTACACGGCCACCGCCTCGGCAAGAGAAGTACGAAGCGACACGTGGCAGGGCATCGTTACCCTTTCCCGCGACGAAGGCGGCGCAAGCGCCGACCAGGAAACCACGGTCTACGAAGTTGAAGCCACCTCGTCTACACCCGAGGAAGCGCTCGAGGAAGCCAAGGCCCTCGCGCACCGCATCCTCGGGGAAATCGAACTTTAGGCAACCCGGCGCGCGCGCCATCGCACTGCGCCATTCCTGAATCAACCGGCTGGAGGCGATCATGGCTGAACAGCTCTTCCTCTACGGCGTGTACTCGATTCACGTCCGCCCTCTCGAACTCAACGGCGCACGCTGGGACGCGGAATACGAGATCCGGCATCGTGAGAAAGCCGTCAAGTCGTGGACCACGGTTGGCGGCGACAACGGCTACGCGGACGAAGCTGAAGCAGTCGTCGCAGCACACCTGCAAGCCGTCGACGACATCGAACACGGTGCCGGTATTCCGAAACCGCGGGCCTTTCCGTAGCCTCTCGGCGAGCCCATTGATGGGGGCGGGTGCATCGTCGAGCGGACGGAATCGCTGTATCCCCCGCGCGCTCGTTCGACGCGCCGCAACCCACACCTTGAAAGCGTCACTTCTACGCCCCTGCAGCACGCCTTAGCAGCGCCACGTCCAACGCCGCTGCGGCGCGCCGGAAATCACATTCCGCGCGCTAACCGGCGTGCTACGCTTTGCGCGTTTTCATCTCCACGAGCACGCGATGGCTACTGAACCATCAGACCGCTTTTCCAGCGTCGCCGACGACGAGGCGCGTGCGCAGAAACGTCGTGCGCGCGGCAGCCGGGAATTGCGCCTGGACGATCGCGTAGTCATTGCACACGGCATGCCGACGCCGCTCTGGCAGGATCTCTATCACCGCGCGCTCGTCGTCCGCTGGCCGACGTTCTTTGTCTCGCTCGGGGTTTTGTTCCTGCTGCTCAACACCGTATTTGCATCGCTCTACATGCTTGGCCGGGCACCGATCGCCAATCAGTTTCCATCGGGTTTCGGCGGCGCATTTTTCTTCAGCGTCGAAACACTCGCGACGGTCGGCTATGGCGATATGCATCCGCAAACGGTCTACGCCCACTGGATCGCGACGCTGGAGATCTTTGTCGGCATGTCCAGTATCGCGTTGGCGACGGGGCTGATCTTCGCACGCTTTTCACGGCCTCACGCAAAGATCATGTTTGCCCGCTACGCGGTCGTGCGGCCGCTCGAGGGCCGCATGACGCTGATGGTGCGCGCCGCCAACGCACGTCAGAATGTGATCGCCGAAGCGCGTGCGAAGCTGCGCATCATGCGGCTGGAGACCACCGACGGTTATACGCTGCGCAAGCTCTACGATCTGACGCTGGTGCGCGACCAGCATCCCGTGTTTAAACTGGGCTGGGTGATGATGCACGTCATCGACGAAAATAGCCCGCTGTTCGGCGAAACCGCTGAAACGCTCATAGGTCGTGATGCGTCGCTGTGGCTCACGCTCGAAGGGGTCGACGAATCGACTTCGCAGACCATGCAAGCGCGCCATATGTGGGCTTGTGAGCAGATCCGCTGGCAACACCGCTTCGTTGACGTCATGCGCGAGGAAGACGGTGTGAGTCACATCGATTACTCGCATTTCGACGAGGTCGTACCGCTCGACTCAACGCCGGTCGCCACACCGATGGCAAAAGCGCCCGCGCCGTAGCGCACTCAACGGTAGGCCACCCGCGTTGAATGGTATTCGCCCGCCGGTCGCCAAAAGGCCAGGCCCGCGCCAAGGCTGATTTCACCCTCGCGCCACGCACCAGGGCATACCCGAACCCGCCAGTCGCGTGGCAGATCCACCTCAAAACTTCATTAAAACGCGCGACCCGTCGCGCTGTTTCGTTGAACGCCTCGCCAAGTAGAAAAAATTCACTCCAATTGGCGCTAAAAAATAGAGTCTCTTTCGCCGCGTCACCTCTTGTGGTCCCCACCCACGGCGCGCGGATGCAAAACAATGGAGACTCACCCATGACCGCTCGCCTGCCCATCGACGGCACGCCCGCTCTCGCTGAATACAAGCTTTCAGACAACCTCACCGCCACGCGGGGCCGGATCTTCCTGACTGGCACCCAGGCGCTGGTGCGCCTCGTGCTGATGCAGCGCACGCTGGATAAGGCGCACGGCATGAACACGGCCGGCTTCGTCAGCGGTTACCGCGGCTCGCCGCTCGGGATGGTCGACCAGCAGTTGTGGAAAGCCAAGAAACTGCTCGCGGCGAGTGATATTCGCTTTTTGCCGGCAATCAACGAAGAACTCGGCGGCACCGCCGTGCTCGGTACGCAGCGGGTGGAATCGGACCCGGAGCGCACCGTCGAAGGCGTATTCGCGATGTGGTACGGCAAGGGCCCCGGCGTGGATCGTGCGGGCGACGCGCTGAAGCACGGCAACGCGTACGGCTCGTCGCCGCACGGTGGGGTGCTGGTGGTGGCGGGCGACGATCACGGCTGCGTGTCGTCGTCGATGCCGCATCAGAGCGATTTCGCGTTGATGGCATGGCATATGCCGGTGGTCAATCCGTCGAACATTGCCGACATGCTTGAGTTCGGCCTGTATGGCTGGGCGCTGTCGCGTTTCTCGGGCGCGTGGGTCGGCTACAAGGCGATTTCGGAAACGGTCGAATCCGGCTCGACGGTCGACCTCGATGCGCTGCAAACCGAATGGACGATTCCACAGGGTTTCGAAACGCCCACCGGCGGCCTCCATAACCGCTGGCCCGATCTGCCGAGCCTGACGATCGAATCGCGGATGCACGCGAAGCTCGATGCGGTGCGTCACTTCGCACGCAGCAACAGCATCGATAAATGGATTGCGCCGAGTCCGCATGCGAATGTGGGTATCGTCACGTGCGGCAAGGCTCATCTGGACTTGATGGAAACGCTGCGGCGGCTCGATCTGACAGTCGCAGATCTGGAAGCGGCCGGTGTGCGGATCTATAAGGTCGGCCTGTCTTTCCCGCTGGAAATGACGCGCATCGACGCGTTCGTCTCCGGCCTGTCTGAAGTACTGGTGATCGAAGAGAAAGGCCCGGTCATCGAACAGCAGATCAAAGACTACCTGTACAACCGCACGCAAGGCACGCGCCCGATCTTGGTCGGCAAGAATGCTGAAGACGGCACGATGCTGCTGTCCTCGCTCGGTGAATTGCGCCCGTCGCGTATTCTGCCGGTGTTCGCGAACTGGCTCGCGAAGCACAAGCCGGCGTTGGATCGCCGCGAGCGTGTGGTCGACCTGGTTGCGCCGCAGATCCTCTCGAATGCTGCAGATAGCGTGAAACGTACGCCGTATTTCTGCTCGGGCTGCCCGCACAACACGTCGACCAAGGTGCCTGAAGGTTCGATCGCGCATGCAGGGATCGGCTGCCACTTTATGGCGTCGTGGATGGAGCGCGACACCACCGGCCTGATTCAGATGGGCGGTGAAGGCGTCGACTGGGCCTCGCATTCGATGTTCACGAAAACGCGCCACGTATTCCAGAATCTCGGCGACGGTACCTACTTTCACTCCGGCATTCTCGCGATCCGTCAGGCGGTGGCCGCGAAAACCACCATCACGTACAAGATTCTCTACAACGATGCAGTCGCGATGACGGGCGGCCAACCGGTCGACGGCAGCATCTCGGTGCCGCAGATCGCACGTCAGGTGGAAGCTGAAGGCGTGTCGCGCTTTGTCGTGGTCAGCGATGAGCCGGAGAAATACGACGGTCACCACGACCTCTTCCCGAAGGGCACGACGTTCCACCATCGCAGCGAAATGGACACCGTGCAGCGGGAATTGCGCGACACCGACGGCGTGACCGTCCTGATCTACGACCAGACCTGTGCAGCGGAAAAACGGCGTCGCAGGAAAAAAGGCGAGTTTCCCGACCCGGACAAGCGTCTCTTCATCAACGAGGAAGTTTGCGAAGGCTGCGGCGATTGTGGTGTGCAATCGAACTGTCTATCGGTCGAACCGGTTGAGACCGCGTTGGGGCGCAAGCGCCGCATCGATCAATCGTCGTGCAATAAAGACTATTCCTGCGTGAACGGCTTCTGCCCGAGCTTCGTCACGGTGGAAGGCGGCAAGCTGAAGAAAGCCGCAGGCGCCGCGTTCGATCCGGTAGCGCTCGCCGCACGCGTCGAAGCGTTGCCGATTCCCGCGACGCATCTCGATGCCGCGCCGTACGACATTCTGGTGACGGGCGTTGGCGGCACGGGCGTCGTGACGGTCGGCGCATTGATCAGCATGGCGGCGCACCTGGAAGGCAAGAGCGCGTCGGTGCTCGACTTCATGGGCTTCGCGCAAAAGGGCGGCTCGGTGTTGTCGTTCGTGCGCTTCGCCGCGCGCGACGAGTGGCTCAATCAGGTGCGTATCGACACGCAACAGGCCGACGTGCTGCTCGCCTGCGATATGGTAGTAGGCGCGAGCGCCGATGCCTTGCAAACGGTGCGCCACGGCCGCACGCGCATCGTCGTCAACACGCATGCGATTCCGAACGCGACCTTCGTGCAGAACCCGGACGCGACGCTGCATGCCGATGCGTTGATCGACAAGATGCGTCATGCCGCAGGTGAAGACCGCATGTCGACGTGCGATGCCCAGGCGCTCGCCACGCGTTTTCTCGGCGATACCATCGGCGCGAACATTCTGATGCTCGGTTATGCCTGGCAACTCGGTCTGGTGCCGGTGTCGTTTGGCGCGATGATGCGCGCGATCGAGTTGAACAACGTCGCGGTACAGATGAATCAACTGGCATTTTCGATTGGGCGTGTTGCTGCGGAAGACCCTGCCGCCCTGGAATCGCTGTGGCAAGCACGGCATCTGGCGAAGCCGGCGGTGCGCGTCGATACGCTCGACGAACTGATCGCACATCGCGAGGGCCGTCTGCAAACCTACGGTGGTTCGAGCTACGTGAAGCGTTATCGCGCGCTGGTCGACGCCGCGCGTCGTGCCGAAACCGCGATCGATGCAAAGAGCGAGCGCATCACACGTGCAGTGGCGACGACGTTCTATCGTCTGCTCGCGGTGAAGGATGAATACGAAGTGGCGCGCCTGCATACGGATAGCGCATTCCGTGAAGCACTGGAGGCGCAATTCGAAGGTGTCGCAGGCAAGGACTTCGGCATCAAGTTCAACCTCGCGCCGCCGACGCTCACGCGTGGGCAACCGGGCGTGAATCCGACCAAGAAGACCTTCGGTCAATGGATGTGGCCGGTGCTCGGCGTGATGGCGAAATTCAGCCGTCTGCGTGGCACGATGCTCGATCCGTTCGGCCGCACGCTTGAACGAAAAATGGAACGCGAACTCGCCGACGACTACGAAACCACGCTGCAACGCGCGTTCCCGAAGCTCAACGCGGACAATCTGGAAGACGTCGCGAAGCTCGCCGATCTGCACGCTCGGGTACGCGGCTATGGTCACGTGAAGCTGGCGAATCTGGCAGGTGTGAAGCGCGGTGAACGCGATCTCGTTGCACGCTTGCAGATCGAAGCGGCGACGAGCGCTTCAGTGAAGAAGTCGTTGGAAGAGGTGAAGGGTGCCGGGCAGTTGCGCGGGATTCCGGTGGTCGTCGCGAAGTAATTTCTTCGCCTGTCGATGAAAAATGCCGCTTCGGGTTGAACCTCGAAGCGGCATTTTTTCGCCTGATGGCTTGGCTACGCGTTGCGTTCAGTAGCGTTGATTTTTCGCCTGCGGAATCAGCTATGGTTTGCGTCCAGCAGCGCTCGCACCTGCGCGACTTTTGCCGCATCGACGGGCGCGAGGCCGTTGCCGCCAACGCGTACGCCCGAGCCGAAGTGAACCGCTTGAACATGCGTCGCGCTCACGAAGCCGCCCACTGCATCGATCGTCAATCCCGCACCCGCCAGTACCGTGCAATGTGAGCCGGACGCTTGCCGCACCAGAGCATGCATGATCGACTCGGCCTGCAATACCGACGGCTTACCGCCCGAGGTCAACACGTTCGTCACCGCATCGAAACCGAGCAGCACATCGAGCGCCTTTTGCAGATCACGTGTTTCGTCGAACGCACGATGGAAGGTGATCGCCAGACCATCGGCCGCATCGATTGCGCGCGCGAGGCCTTCGCGATCGATCTCACCGTCCGCCGTCAGCATGCCGATCACCACGCCGTTCGCGCCGGCCGCTTTGATTGCACGCACGTCGCGCAGCATCACGGCATAGTCGTCGGCGTCGTACACGAACGAGCGGCTATGCGGACGGACGATCACGTTGACCGGTACGCCGGCCGCGGGATTTTCCACCGCCGCAACCACCGCTTCGATCAACCCAAGGCTCGGCGTCAGACCGCCCTCGCCCATCGCGGTGACGAGTTCAAGGCGGTTCGCACCCGCTTGCGCGGCGAGCCGGGCGTCGGCAACGGTCGTGGCGATGACTTCAAGTAAGACGGACATAAGCGCGGCTGAGTATCGTTGAAAACGACATGATCTCAGAACCGCCGGTCCGCCTCTTAATCCGAACCACCAGAACTACTGCTCACCCACTCAATGTGAACCACCGGAAGCATTAC
This sequence comes from Paraburkholderia sediminicola, assembly GCF_046026855.1. Taxonomy (GTDB): domain Bacteria; phylum Pseudomonadota; class Gammaproteobacteria; order Burkholderiales; family Burkholderiaceae; genus Paraburkholderia; species Paraburkholderia sediminicola_A. The sequence continues at coordinate 194,603 of NZ_JAQQET010000006.1, forward strand.
CTCGCCCTCCCAATCTGAACCACCAGAGCCGCCCCTCCCTCCCAATCAGCCATCGGAACCGCTACTCCTCGATCCAATCAATATCGCCGCACAGCACGCACGTCTGCTCACCGACACGCGTCGCCACCGACAGCGTCACGCACGGCAACGCCTCGTTGATCGACAGATACGGACGCGTCACATGCACACGCTCCGGCGCATTGATCGCCGCGCGAAAATACGGACGACGCAACCAGTTCGCCCCTTGCGCATCGGCAAGCGGCAAAAAGCGCGTTTCATGCGCCGCGCGATCGGCGCGCAACACGACGTTGCGGCCCGCCTGCCTGCCCTTCGCATCGAGCAGGAAACAGCGCGCGGCATGGTCGAGCGCGAGGAAATTCCAGCACACTTCCTCAAGCGGTTCGCCGGCGGCGAGCCGTTCCGCCGCGCGCTCGAACGCCCGCAGGTACGGTATGAGACGGCTCGCATTGCGGCGCTCGCGCGCTTCGGCCTGATCGCGATAGCGGTCAGTCACTTCGCTGATGCAAGTCGCGGCGTGTGCGGCGTCCGCCGCGCCGGGATTCGGTCGGCCGAAGAAAAAACCCTGTACGAAGTCCGCGTCGCAGGCTAGCGCCATCTGCGCTTCATGCTCCGTTTCGACGCCCTCAATCAGCACCAGCTTGCCCGCTTCATGCAGCAGCGCGACCAACCCCGGCAGGATCGTCGCCATATCCGCACGATGCGCAGCGTGCGACAGCATGATGCGGTCGAGCTTCACGATATCGGGATTCAATTGCCAGATCCGTTCGACATTCGAGTGGCCCGCGCCGAAGTCGTCGAGTGCGATCAGGAAACCGCGCTCACGGAACTGGCGCACCGCGTCGGCGAGACGTTCGAGATCTTCCGCGCGCTGTTCGAGCACCTCGAGCACGATGCGCCGCGGTGGCAGATCGAGGCGCTTCAGCGTGGCCAGCAAGGCGGCGGCGAGATACGGATCGGTCAGCGCGCCGGGGTGGACGTTCAGGAACAGCCATTCGCGCTCGGCGCCGAGCACCTTGAAATTCTCCAGATGCAGCGTCTGGGCGAGCCGGTCGACTTGCAACACGTCACCCAGACGCGCCGCCTCGCCGAAGACGTCGAGCGGCGACACGGGCCGGTCGAGCGCATCGTGGGCGCGCAGCAGCCCCTCGTAGCCGACCGCCCGCATATGCGACAGGCTGAAAATCGGTTGAAATACGCTGGTCAGCGTCAGCTCGCCATGCTGCGCAGAAAAACGTTCGAGCCCCGACGTCACCTCGACGTCGAAGCCATGCGGCGCGCTGGCCGTCCTTTCCTGTTGCGCAATCGTCATGCAATCCTCTCACGCGAGAGCCGGTCCGGTCCGAACGCGGAAGCGAACAACCTCGGCACCGTTTCTCAAAATGTGCGTCATCGATATTCCTTAAGCAAGCTCCATGCGCACGCTGGCGCACATTCGAATGAAATTTGCATGAAAGATTGCACCGGCGAAAGAGAAGATGCGCCGCCCGCGGGCGTGACGCGCACCGTTTAGGTGCAAATCCTTACCGGGACGCTTGGCTGCCGCTCCTGCGGAGCGTTGCCGTGCGTTCACTGGAGTCTTGCGGGGTTGACCATGACGCGAGGCATCGTCGGGCTAAACTTCGGCCTTGTGCCTCATGCGCGCCTCGTGACCGATATGCGGCGGCATCGCCGGCTGTCGTAGAGGAAGCGCCGTTATATCTTCAGAAATAGACCGATGGATATTGTCTTTACCGTACTGATTCTTTTGCTCGCTGTCGCCGCTTCCGGCGTCGTTACCCGGATGCTGCCGATCGCCTTGCCACTGCCACTCGTCCAGATCGCGATCGGCGCGTTGCTCGCATGGCCCAGGCTCGGGTTGCACGTCACCTTCGATCCGGAAATTTTCATGATGCTGTTCATTCCGCCGCTGTTGTTCGCGGATGGATGGCGCATTCCCAAGCGCGAATTGTTCATGGCGCGCCGCTCCGTTCTGATGCTTGCGCTCGGCCTGGTTTTCATGACGGTGCTGGCGGTCGGCTACTTCGTGCATGCACTCGTGCCGTCGATCTCGCTGCCGGTCGCATTCGCGCTTGCTGCGGTGTTGTCACCGACGGATGCGGTGGCGCTGTCCGGCATCGCCGGCAAGGGCAAGATTCCTGGACGGCTGATGCACATCCTTGAAGGCGAGGCATTGATGAATGATGCGTCGGGCCTTGTCGCGTTGAAGTTCGCGATTGCCGCGGCGCTGACGGGTGTGTTCTCGCTGCGCGATGCGTCGATCAGCTTCGTCATCATCGCGGTGGGCGGCCTCGCTACGGGCGCAGCGGTGAGCTGGGTGTTCAGTTTTGTGTCGGCGCGCTTTCTGAGTCTTAACGAAGAAGGTGATCCGGCACCGGGTGTGGTGATGACCCTGCTGATTCCATTCGCCGCTTATCTGATCGCCGAGCGCTTCGAGTTGTCGGGCATTCTGGCTGCGGTCTCGGCCGGCATGATGATGAATTACGCGAGCATTGTGAATGTTGGACCGGTTTCGTCGCGAGTGCGCGCGAACAGCACGTGGACGATGATCGAGTTCGTCTTCAATGGCATGGTGTTCATTCTCCTGGGATTGCAGTTTCCGCACATTCTTGGCCGGGCGTTGCTCGACGCGCACGAAACCAGCAACGCACAGGTGTGGCTGCTGATCGGCTACATCGCCGCTGTGGCGGCGGCGCTTTACGCGCTGCGCTTCGTGTGGGTCTGGCTGTTGCGCTGGTTCGCGAGCCGCGGCGCGGCGAAGCATGGCGTGGTGAACGCCGTGCCGGGGTTGCGCACGGTCACGGTGACGACGGTGGCCGGCGTGCGTGGCGCGGTAACGCTGGCGGGTGTGTTGTCGCTGCCTGAGGTGTTGCCGGGAGGTGCGCCGCTGCCGGGGCGGGACCTGGCGATTTTCATTGCCTCGGGGGTGATTCTGCTATCGCTGCTGGTGGCGGTGGTGGCGTTGCCGTTGTTGTTGCGGGGCTGGCGGCGTAGCAAGGATCCGCATGCCGCGGAGGAAGCGCTGGCGCGCACGGCAGCGGCGCAAGCGGCGATTCGTGCCGTCGATGAGTTGCACGATGTCGAATGTGCGGATCTCGATGAGTCGGCATCGGCTTATGCCGTGGATGTCACCGCGAGGGTGATGGATGTTTATCGGCGCCGGCTTGCCACGCTTGGAGACGAACAGGAGCCGCGGGAGTTGGCGCGCCGTGCCGATGCACTGGAATTCCGGATGAAGTTGGCGGCGATGAGGGCCGAGCGGAAGGCGCTGCTTGCGCTGCGCAATAGTCAGGCGATCAATGATGAGACTTTGAATAAGCTCATGCGGGAGGTGGATTTGTCGGAGACGGCGCTTACTGTTCGGAAGAAGTGAAGGTTTGGGTTATGGATTTGCCTTTGGCGGGTTTTGTTTGTTTGCCTGCGGCGGTGGGATTTTCTTGAATTGTTTGCCTGCTCGGCGCTTGTTTGGCTGTTGGCCTATGGCGTTGGCCTTTCCTTGATCTGTTTGTTTGCTCGGCGCGTCTTGTCTGGTTGCCTATGGCGTTGGCCTTTCCTTGAATTCTTATTGGTTTATTAGCGTCGCCCCTGTGCGGGGCAGGCACTTACTTCTCTTTGCCGCCGCAAAGAGAAGTAAGCAAGAGAAAGCGGCTCACACCGCTAATTCTTAAGCGGGTCTCTCGCGCAGTTGCGGTAGTGGTGCATCTGGAATCTGTACTTTTGCGCATTCGGCTTTAGTGACAAGGCAGTCATGCTTCCCGCCTCGCACTACGTGCTCGCCGGAAGGGGCCGTCAGAAATCCGGGCTTCGTTTGGAGGCGGTGGAAGCCATCGGCTTTCGGCAACGTGCCAAAATTTGTCTACTTCGGCTGTGCGACTCGGTGCCCGCGCGGCCGAAATGTTGCGAGTGGATGCAGGCGTCAATTCGCATTTCGAACGGAGTGCAGAGGCCGTACCTAACTCGACAGACGGTAGCTGACGAATCGAATCCCGGCGAATACAAGCGAAGCGCTGGCACATTGCAGAAACGCTGAAGATGATGCGGTGGGCCGCGGCATCGAGTAAAGCTCGCGCGCGAAAACGAACCGATGGTTCTATGAAGTACGCGTCGGCGCGCGCAGCGCCGCCTGAAGTATGACGGCCTTGTCACTCACGCCGAATGTGCAAGAACACAGATTCCAGATGCACCACTACCGCAACTGTGCGAGGGACCCGCTTAAGAATTAGCGGTGTGAGCCGCTTTCTCTTGCTTACTTCTCTTTGCGGCGGCAAAGAGAAGTAAGTGCCTGCCCCGCACAGGGGCGAACGCTAATAAACCACTAACAAAACAAGGAAAGGCCAACGCCACAAACAATCGGACAATACGCGCCGAGCAGGCAAACAGATCAAGAAAAGACCACCGCCATAGGCATTCCGACGAACAAGCGCGCGCAGGCAAACAAACAAAACCCGCCAACGGCAAAAAACCACCCCTTAAGCCACCGGCCCCTGCGCCGGCTTCCTCCTCAGGAGAGCATAAAGAATAATCGCTCCGAAGGTAGCAGTACCGATCCCGCCAAGCCCAAATCCACCGAGCTTCAACGAAAAGTCCCCAGCGCCCAGCACGAGCGTCACCGCCGCAACGATCAGATTCCGGTTGTCGGAGAAATCGACCTTATTCACGACCCAGATGCGCGCGCCGGTCACGGCGATCAGGCCGAACACCACGATCGACACGCCACCCAGCACCGGTCCCGGAATGGTCTGAATCACGGCACCGAACTTTGGCGAGAAGCCAAGCACAAGAGCAATAAGCGCGGCAATAACAAACACCAGGGTCGAATAAATCTTGGTCACCGCCATCACGCCAATGTTCTCGGCGTAAGTTGTCACCCCAGTGCCGCCGGCAAAGCCAGACAGAATCGTCGCGAGTCCATCGCCGAGAAATGCGCGGCCGACATAGCGGTCGAGATTCTGACCGGTCATCGCGCTCACGGCCTTGATGTGCCCAAGATTCTCAGCAACAAGAATCACCGCGATCGGGGCAAGCAAGGTCATCGCCTGCAGGTTGAAAACCGGCGCGGTGAAGTGCGGCATACCGAACCACGCAGCGTTCGCCACAATCACGAAATCGATCGGCTTACCCATGCCGAGACCATTCGTGACGATCGCGTAAATCACGTACGCCATCAGCAAGCCAACCAGAATCAGCAGACGCTGCAGCATGCCGCGCGCAAACACCGCGACCGCGCCGACGCACAGCACCGTCACGAGTGCCATCCACGAATCGAAGTTGCTGCCGCTCACGCCATGCACCGCAATCGGCGCAAGATTCAGCCCGATCACGCAGACGATTGCACCCGTCACCACGGGTGGCATCAGCGTTTCAATCCATCGGGTGCCAACCGCCGACACGATCAGGCCAATGACCGCGTACACCACCCCGCACGCGATGATCCCGCCCAACGCAACCGGAATGTTCATGTTCGGACCGTGGCCGCCATACCCCGTCACCGCGATCACCAGACCGATGAATGCAAAACTCGAGCCGAGATAGCTCGGCACACGTCCGCCCACCAGCACGAAGAACAACAGCGTGCCGATCCCCGACATGAAGATGCACAGGTTCGGATCGAAGCCCATCAGCAACGGCGCAAGCACGGTCGAACCGAACATCGCAACGACGTGCTGAATGCCCATCGCAAACATCTGCGGCCACGCGAGGCGCTCGTCGCTGCCGACAATGCGGCCCTCGGCAGCGTCCGGCTGGGCGCGCCAGCGTGGGAAATAGGAATCGGCCATGGCGGGGGTTCTCCTCTGTCGGCGTTTTAGTGGACGGCGCAGCGAATCGGCGCCGTCTGGGAATTACGCGCGAGTGTACGGAGAGCGATCAGGCCTGGCAAGGGCAGCAAAAGCCGCGCAAAGCGCGCTACGCACGCGTCGCCCTTGAATGTCACAGAGGTAACCCGTCACCGCCCTGATCTATCACCGGCGCGAGCGGCCATGCCCCCGACGATCACCGGCGCGAGCCGTAGGTCCCTCATCCATCACCGGCGCAAGCAGTCACGCCCAAACGATGACCTGCGCTGTCGGCCGCACCCTCATCAGCGCCCACTCCATTAGCCCTGCCGCACCCCCAGCGAGAACACGGTGACCGCCGCTTGCAACTGCCTTGCCTGGTCCGCCATCGACGCCGCCGCCGCCGCAGCCTGCTCGACCAGCGCCGCGTTCTGCTGGGTCACGTCGTCCATCTGCGCGACGGCACGGTTCACTTCCTCGATGCCGGTGCTCTGCTCCTGCGACGCCGACGAAATCTCACCCATGATGTCGGTCACACGTTTCACCGCATGCGTCACTTCCGCCATCGTCTGACCGGCCCGCTCGGCCAGTTCGGCACCGCTGCCCACGCGCGCCGTCGAGCTCTCGATCAGCTCCTTGATCTCCTTGGCCGAGACCGCGCTGCGTTGGGCCAGTGAACGCACTTCCCCCGCCACCACCGCAAAGCCGCGACCCTGTTCACCGGCACGCGCCGCTTCCACCGCTGCGTTCAGCGCGAGAATGTTGGTCTGGAACGCGATCCCTTCGATCACCGCGATGATGTCGGTCATGCGCTTCGAGCCGGCCGCCAGTTCGCGCATCGTTTCGACCACGTCGCCGACCAGGCTGCTGCCGCGCGCGGCCACTTCCGACGCGCCATGCGCGACACCGCCCGCCTGCTGCGCATTTTCGGCATTCATCTTCACCGTCGAAGTCAATTCCTGCATGCTCGACGCGGTTTGCTGCAACGCGGCGGCCTGCTCTTCAGTGCGTTGCGACAGGTCGGTGTTGCCCTGCGCGATCTCGCCCGAGGCCATCAGGATCGATTCGCTCGACTCGCTAATGCCCGACACGATACCCGCCAACCGCTCACGCATGTTGTGCAGTGCGAACAGCATGCTGTCGGTGTCGCCCGCACGGGTATCGACGCGCACGCTCAGGTCGCCATCGGCGATACGGTTGGCGATGTGCATCGCGTAGTCTGGTTCGCCGCCGAGCTGGCGGGCGAGGCGTCGCGCAATCATCGTCGCGAGCAGCGTGCCCGCCGCGATCGCGCCCAACACCAACGCAAGCATCACGACGCGCATGTGCCGATACTGAGCGCTCGCCTCCTGCTGGGCTTCGTTGGCTTGTTGACGGCGATAGTCGATCAGTGCCGTGATGCGATCACGCAACGCCTCGCTCGACGCAATCGCGCGGCGCACGAGTTCGTTGTTGTCGACGCCAGCCGGAATCGGTTCGAGTCCGATCTGCTGATGCACGATGCCCTCCCACACGGCCGACTTGCGAAGCACTTCGTCGAACATCTCCTGACCCTTGCTGGTCGCGATGGTCGCGCGATACTGGTCGTAGGCGCCATGCATCTCCTTGAGCGAGGCGACAATGCTGTCCTTCAATTTTTGACGGCCGGCGTCGTCGGCGGCATAGCCGAGGTTCGCGGCGGCAAGATCGGAATCGATCTTGTGGCGGTTCGCCTCTTCCATCCAGTAGAGGCCGTTCATGTGCTGGTCGCAGATGGCGTCGGTAATGTCATGCATCGACGACAACGTCTTCAGCGAAGTCCCGCCGATCACGACGCAGAACCCGATCACAACGGCAAACGCCAACAGCAACTTCCTGAATACGGTCATGCGGTCGAACCACTTCATCTCACCATCCTTCATAAGTACTGAGGGGACGCTCGCGCCGCTGGGCCATGGCGAAACATTTCGCGTTTTTTTAGGATACGTGGCGACGCTGCCCTCTCTTTTACGGCGGCGATATCAGAGACTGAAGCAAAAAATGGCGGGAATAACCGGGACAGGATGATGTAAGCAATGCCTGGCAAACGGCGCCGGATCGCTCAGTCAACCTGCTTTGCGCGTCAGCGCAGTGATTGGGATTTGTCTGATATATAGGGGCGAGTCGAACTCTTAAACTTTGTTTGCTGCGCTCATCTCCATGAGTAAGCGCACGCGCTGTTGTTGTAACTCTCCGACTTTCCGCTCACGCTCCCCCGGTGTGAGCGGCTTTTTTTTGTCCATACGTTTCGTTGGACTGCGCACTCGCCGGTGCGCAGCCGAATTACGGATGCGTGCCGAATGCGCCTTCGGCAAGACACAGCGTGTGATAGCGCACGTCCTCTGGCCATGCCGCGACGATATCCTCAAACCGTTCCCGATCGTCGGCGTAGAGCGTGCGCGTTGCGTCTTCATAGTCAGGCAGATTGCCGGCGAGCGCGGTCATGAAGCGATACACCGCTTCTTGCGCTGCGCGCTTGCGGCCCTTGTCCTCGCCCGCAAGCCGCGCCGCCTCGACCAGTTTGCGCAGCGCAACCGAAGCGCCGCCCGATTGCCCGTTGAGCCAATCCCAATGGCGCGGCAGCAACGTGACCTCTCTTGCCACCACACCGAGCCGGGGACGGCCGCGGCCACGCGGCGCATCGTCTTCTTCGGCGCTCGCGGTTGATTCGGGTTGCTCGCCGGGTGCCTGGCTTGCCAGCCGCACGAGAATCTCTTCAGGTGAGCCGCGCAAATCAAACTCGACCGGACGGCTCGTGATGTCGTCAAAAATCAGCACAGGCGCCTGTTCTCCGCGCGCCAGCACCTCTCGTACAGCGAGCGCCACCTCGGACAAAGCGCCCGAGGCAATGCGGCGGTATCCCTCGAAGGCAGTGCAGGTAGCAGGATGGGTGGTCATGACAAACTCCAGAAAGGTGAATTTGTCGAATTATACCCGGGTGTAAATTGGACGCAACATATTACCCGGGTTAAATTTCAGGAAGGACTCAACCCCTTCGCAGCTCTCATCGCGCCGGCGACACCACGACGCTCTGCCGATGCGTCCGCGCCGCCACCGGATAACACAGCACGCGATTGCGGCCGGCGTCCTTGGCCTCGTAGAGCGCCTCGTCCGCTGCGTTGACAAGTGCCCGGCTCGTTGCGAATACCTGGGTCTTCGTGCACGCAATGCCGATACTGACCGTCAGCACATGGTGCGAGCTCGCGACATGGCGAAGCTCGAGCGCCTGAACCTCGGTGCGGATTTTCTCGGCGATGTTCAGCGCCCCGGCTTCGTCGGTATCCGGCAGTAGCACGGCGAACTCTTCGCCGCCGTAGCGCGCTGCGGTATCGCCTGGGCGCCGCACGCTCTGCCCGATGCAGCGCGCCACGGCGATGAGCGCATCGTCGCCGGCCGAATGGCCGTAGAGATCGTTGAAGCCCTTGAACGTGTCGACGTCGATCAGCAGCATCGACAGCGGCCACCCGTTGCGTTGCGCGCGGCGCCACTCCTCCTCCGCATGTTCCTCGAAAGTACGGCGATTGTTCAGGCCGGTCAGCCCGTCAGTGCACGCCAGCACGTGCAATTCTTCTTCGGCCGCGCGGCGCTGCCGCAGTTGTTGCGAGAAGAGGACCGCGAGCGCGATGATCGCCAGGTCGAGCGCCGCGATCAGCGTGCCGATGATCCACGCGCGACGCCGCCATTCGATATAGATATCGTGCGTCGAGAGCGCGACATCGAGAATCAGCGGATACATGTCGATATGGCGGAACGCGTACCAGCGCTCGACACCATCGATCGCCGCCGTGCCGAAGAAATCCCCGCTCGGCTGGTCAGTAAAGCGCGAATAGTTCGACGTGCCGGTCAGATTGAGACCAATGATCTTCGCATCGTAGGGACGCCGCATCAGCATCGTGCCGTCGCTCAGCATCAGCGCCATCGAACCACCCGCGCCGAGATTCATACCGGCGAACAGATGCCTGAAGTAAGTGAGTCGCATCGTGCCGACCACCACGCCGCCGAAGCTGCCGTCCGGACGCGAGATACGGCGGCTCAACGCAATACTCACGTCCTTGCCGGTTATCTTGGGCGTGAACGGATGGCTGACGTACAGGCCGACATTGGGGGAGTCGCGCTGAACCTTGAAGTAATCGCGATCGGCGAGATTGACTGGGCGTGGAGGCGTTGATTGCGAATCGAACAGGACGTTACCGGCTACATCGACGACGAGAAGCGAACCCAGGTCTTTTGCACTGGCCGAGCCATCGAACAGCACCATCTGACGAATCGCCGGTGGCAATTCCAGCACACCAGGTTGTTTCAGGCCGTCGATTACCGCCCGTAGCGACAGGTCGTAGATCTCGAGATTGCGCGACACGTCGCGTTCGACCAGCAACGAGACGTTGAAAACGGAGTCCTGTGCGCGCCTTAGCGCGTCATCACGCATCTGCGCCAATACCCACACCGCAATCGCGAGGATCGCGCTGGCCAGCACGATACTGATGGCAATCACGATGTTCGGTCGGCGCGTCACCATGAGCTTTTCATTCGAGCATGCGCTGACCCACGCGCGTGAAGAAAGTGGCCGCGTCTGGAAGGCGCGTCCCGTGAACCGGTAGCCTACCAGACGCTGAGGTGCGTCAAACGAGGGAAAAGACCCGTTTTTGGGCGGCCTGCGCGAAAGTTTCGACGATGGCATGCCTCATATCGTAGCCGCTAGCACTGGCGCGGCGCCGGCGGCCTGTTTCAAGGGCGGCACGGGGCACCGAGGACGCGCCCACAAGCGTGCCCGAGAGTGCGGCCGTCACGCCGGCCTCGGCGCTCAATGGGCGTGCAGATCGAGCGCCGGCTGGGAAGCGGCTCGGCTGAGCCCGCGGATATCGGCGATTTCGAGCACTGCTTTGGCGGCGCCATGACGCGCGACCTCCAGCATCGCCAGGCCGATGTCTTCGGTGCTCAGAATGTAGTTGGGGAAAAGCGCGCGCAGCGTCGACAGGAGAGGTTTGGCCGCGGTGTAGAACAAGCGGTACGAGCGGGTCTTCGAACTGGCACCATTCAGCGGTTCGATCACACCGGGACGAAACAGGTAGACCGCCTTGAACGGCAGCCGCTGCAGCGCGTTCTCGGTCTTGCCCTTGACCCGCGCCCACATGCTGCGGCCACGTTCGGTACTGTCGGTACTCGCACCGGACACGTAGACGAAGGTCATTTGCGGATTGAGACGGGCAAGCGTCTGCGCCGCCGCCAGCGTCAGGTCATAAGTGAGGCGCGCATAGTCGGCCTCCTGCATGCCTGCGGATGAGACGCCCAAACAGAAAAAGCACGCGTCGAAACCCTTCAGCGACGCTTCCACTGCCCGGTAGTCCATCAGGTCCGGCTGAACCAGTTCGACGAGGCGCGGATCGAGCTGGCCAGTGCGAGTGCGGCCCACGGTCTGAACCGCCTCGACATCGGGCGCGCGCAGGCATTCACGCAATACGCCCTGGCCGACCATGCCAGTCGCTCCAAATATCAAAACTTTCATGATGCATGCTCCATGATCGTGGCCGGCCTAACGCGGAATGTCCGCAACGCCCCAATTTGCCATATCGCTCGTCCTTCGGTTGCCTTTAGCCGCGTTGCCTGATCAGTACTCAGGCTTTCGCCGGTGCGGCAGGAAACGCCGGCAACGGCGTAGGCGCGGAAAAATCGGTCGCTGTACTGATCGCTCGCCACGCTTCGGCGCTTGCAGCACGCGCCTTGTCGCCTTCACCCGCGTAATGCAATGCGTCACTCCCCAGCAGGAGATGGGCCGGCAACGAATCGTGATACGCCAGTTTCAGGACGACTTGGGCAACCTTCGCCGGATCGCTGGTTTCGTGACCGATGTGTTGGGACAGCATATCCACTATCACGCCCACCGAGGGCACATAATCCGGCAACAACTCCGGCATCGCGCCGCTCGCCTCAGTGCCCCAGTCTGTTTTCATGCCACCTGGCTCGAGCGCAGTCACGTGAACGCCGAACGGCGCGAGCTCCTGGCTGATCACCTCCGTGAAACCGCCGACCGCCCACTTCGCCGCCTGATAGGCGCTCAATCCCGCAATCCCGACACGACCGCCCACCGACGAAATCTGGATCACGTGGCCGGATCGCTGCTTCCGCAGCACCGGGAGCGCCGCACGCGTGACGTTAACCACACCATAGAAGTTGGTGTCGATCTGCGCGCGGAAATCGTCCTCGGTGGCTTGCTCGAACGGCGCCAGGTGACCAAAACCCGCATTGTTCACAACCACATCGAGCCGACCGAATGCATCGACCGCAGCCTGTACCGCATTGCGTGCCGCAGCCTGATCCGTGACATCCAGCGCAACCGCCCGGACCTGCTCGCCATAGCGTGTCAGCAGATCTTCCAACTGACGCGGATTGCGTGCTGTCGCCACGACGCGCTCACCGGCGCGCAATGCTGCTTCGACAATTTCACGCCCAAGCCCGCGGGCACTTCCCGTAACCAACCAGACCTTTGACATCGTGTGCTCCTTAATTTAAATGAGCAAGTAGGCGCTCATTAATTGGACAAAAAATTTAGTTCTGGGCAATCGCGTGCCAGAACGCTTCAAAGCCGGCCTTGCGATAACGGTCGGCGTCGCCCGGTTCGCGAGCGATGAAATCCATGGTGGTTTCCGCCAGCGCCGCCATGATCGCCGATAGGAAAGCCGGCGGATGATCACGTAACGCGCCGCTCGCCACGCTTTCCTGAATCATCGTGTTGATGTCTGCGAAAGACTCCATGCCGGTCGCGCGCGTGCAGTCGGTCAGACGCTCCGACACGGACAGCTGCGCCATCGCCCGGCGTTTTTGCGGCTGCGCCACGCCCCAGTCGACGAACTTGTCCCACACGTATTGGGCGCGATCGCGCACGCTGGCTTGCTTCGGGTACGTCGTCATCATTACTTCGCGCAGCTCCGCCTTGATGTCCAGGTAGAGCTGGTTCAGCAACTCGTCCTTATTGTCGAAGTAGGTGAACAGCGTTCCTTCAGCCACACCCGCGAGTTTTGCGATGCGTGCGGTCGGCGCGCCCAAGCCCTGCTCGGCAACGACCTCGGTGGCAGCTGCAAGGATGGCGTTGCGTTTGTCTTCACTTTTCGGACGGGCCATACGCGGTTCGCTTCGACAGCACATAATAAATGAGTGATTGCTCAATCATATCCAGGAATGCCGACTTGTTCAAGCCATTTTATTTGTGCTGCTCGGGGCACACCAAAAGGCCATTTGTTCAGGCGGCAGGCACCGGAAGATGAAATGAAACTGCAATTAAATGTTTTCATGCTGCGCCCAAATATATTCGAATTCCTGGGAAGTGACGTTTTCTTCGCGCATCGTGTGCAAGCTTGGTAGAGAAATACCCGCGATTCCTTAAGTACAGGGGGACCCGATCCGATAACTGGTAAATGGGATACCCATTTGTTGCCCGACATTCGACGCGTTTTTAGCCATGCGTTTGATGGAAGGCTCGAAGGGTAAACCGCGCGGGGCTGCCGGGATGATCGGCAGCCAGATAGACGCTCCCATACCCGGACCTGAGAGTCCATTGCGAACGCTTTAACGTTTCGTTATTGGAGAAGAAAAAATCGTGGCACTCAAAAACCTCACCATCAAGACCAAACTCATCGGCGGCTTCGGCATGCTGTCTCTCATTGTCGTCGCGGTTTCCGGCCTTTCCCTGAAGGCGCTGAGCGATTCGACAGATGGGTTTTCCAACTTCGTACGCGGAATCAACGCACGCGCCGACATGGCAGTGCAGGTTCGAACCGCTGTCGACCGCAGGGCGATCGCGGCGCGCAACCTTGTGCTCGTGACCAAGCCCCAGGACCTCGAAATAGAAAAAGCCGATGTGACGCGCGCACACGAAGACGTGCAAGCCGACCTGAAAAAGCTCAACGACATGATCGCTAACGCGACTGATACGACCGAGAAAGCACGCAGTCTTGTGGCCGAGATCAATCGGGTCGAGTCGGCTTATGGTCCGGTCGCCACCAACATCGTCAATCTCGCGCTCACCAACAAGCGTGACGAGGCGATCGTCGAAATGGACGATCATTGCCGGCCGCTGCTCGCCGCGCTGATTCGTGCGACCGACGCGTATGCCGACTACACGCACACTCGTCAGGAACAACTTATCAACGAATACGCGGCGCATTACGAGAACCAGCGCAATCTGCTGATCGCGATCTGCCTCATCGCGTTGGCGCTCGCCGTCAGCGCGTGCGTGGTGATCACGCGCGCGGTGACCGGGCCGCTGCGTTTTGCGATCGACGTCGCGCGTACCGTATCGGAAGGCGATCTGCGCACGCGCATCACCGTCGATGGCCGCGACGAAACCAGCAAGTTGCTGACCGCCCTGCGCGAAATGAACGAGCGATTGACGGCGATCGTTGGACGGGTGCGCGACAGCAGCACCAGCATCGCCGGCGCGGCGCGCCAGATCGCAGCGGGCAATATGGACCTGAGTCAGCGCACTGAACAGCAGGCTGCTTCGCTGCAGGAAACCGCTTCCAGCATGGAGGAACTCACCTCCACCGTTAAGCAGAACGCCGACAACGCGCAGCAAGGCAGCGCGCTGGCTGCGAATGCATCGTCGGTGGCGCAAAAGGGCAGCGAGGTCGTGGGTCAGGTGATGAACACGATGCATGACATCAGCGACAGTTCGGCCAAGATCGCGGACATCACGGGCATCATTGAAGGCATTGCGTTCCAGACGAACATCCTGGCGTTGAACGCGGCAGTTGAAGCCGCGCGGGCGGGCGAACAAGGGCGGGGTTTCGCGGTGGTTGCGAGCGAAGTCAGAAGCCTGGCTCAACGGTCTTCGAGCGCGGCAAAGGAGATCAAGGATCTGATCGCCAACTCCGTGGACAGGATCCGCGACGGCTCGGCGCTTGCCGGCGAGGCGGGCAAGACGATGGCCGAAGTGACTCAGGCTGTAGCTCGAGTGACCGACATCATGTCGGAGATCGCGGCGGCATCGACTGAACAGAGCCGCGGGATCGAACAGGTCAATCTTGCGATTACCCAGATGGACAACGTCACGCAACAGAATGCTGCTTTGGTGGAGGAGGCCGCGGCTGCTTCGCGGTCGATGGAAGATCAGGGGCAACAGCTGAACGAAGCCGTGGCGTTTTTTCAGTTGAAGGATACTGCGTCTGCAGTAGCGGCTGTTCCTGCCTGGCGTGAAGCACCGCGGCGCGAGGCGGCGGCTGCTGTTGCAGTTACCCCGAAGCGCGTTGCGCGGGCGCCGGCAGTTACGCCGGTTGCGGCGCTTGCGGCTGCGGGCGCGGATGACGGGTGGGATAAGTTCTGATCGGAGTTTTCCGATGACGCGTCGCTCACCTCACGGGCGACGCGTGAGCAAAGTCAGCGTCGCCTTCGGTCAGTCCGTCAGGCGGTCTTTTCCGAAGCGGCAGGAAACGGCAACGATTGAACCCGCCTGCCGGTGGCCGCGAAGATCGCGTTCGCTACCGCCGGCCCGACCGGTGCGACACCCGGCTCACCGACACCCGTCGGCGCTTCGCCCGACTGCACGATATACACCTCGACCTTGGGCATCTCGGCGAACCGCAGCACCTGGTAGCCGTCGAAGTTGTTCTGCTCGACCTTGCCGTCCTTCAGCGTGATCGCGCTGTGCAACGCCGCACCCAGACCAAAGCCAATACCGCCCTCCATCTGTGCGGCGATGACGTCAGGATTGATCGGTGTGCCGCAATCCACCGCACAGACGACGCGCTCCACTTTCACGTTCCCGTCCTTATCGACAGAGACTTCCGCGACCTGCGCAACGAACGTCTTGAACGCCTCGGCCACCGCGATGCCGCGCCCGCGACCTTTCGGTAACGGTTTGGCCGGGTCCCAGCCCGCTTTCTCCGCAGCGAGTTCGAGCACGCCCCGCATGCGCGGTTCGTGCGCGAGCAGATCGCGACGGAAGACGAACGGGTCCTTGCCCGCGGCGTGTGCGGCTTCGTCGATGAACGCCTCGACCGCGAATGCCGTGTGCGAGCTGCCGACCACCCGCCACCACAACACGGGCACGCCGGTCTGCGTGGTCGTCAGTTCGACCGAGATGTTCGGAATCGCGTAGGCCACGTTGGCGGCCCCCTCGACGGACGTCCCGTCGATTCCGTTCTTGACCATCACGCTCGCGAACGGCGTGCCGGCAAGAATCGACTGACCGACGATGCGATGCCGCCAGCCGACGAGCTTGCCGTCGGCAGTCAGGCCCGCGTCGAGCTTGTGGAAATACATCGGCCGGTAGAGGCCGCCGTGGATGTCGTCCTCGCGGGTCCACTGCAGCTTGACCGGCGTGCCGTTCGCACCCAGCGCCTTCGCGATCGACACGGCCTCGACGATATAGTCCGACTGGGTGTTCGCGCGACGCCCGAAGCTGCCGCCCGCATACAGCGTGTGAATCTTCACCTGCTGCGGATCGAGCCCGGCCGTGCGCGCGGCGTTGCCCTGGTCGACCGTCTGGAACTGATCGCCAGCCCAGATCTCGCAGCTGTCAGCAGTGAGCTTGACGACCGCGTCGAGCGGCTCCATCGGCGCATGAGCGAGATATGGAAACGAGTAGGTAGCGGAAATCTTCTTCGCCGCGCCCGCAAGCGCCTGTGCCGCATTGCCGTCCTTACGGGCAGACACGCCGGGCTGCTCGGCGAGTTGTCGGTACTCGGCCATGATCGCGTCCGAGCTGCGCTTTTCGGCCGTCGAATCGTCCCATTCGATCTTCAGCGCGTCGCGGCCCTGCTTCGCCGCCCAGAAACCCTTCGCGACCACCGCAACGCCGCCCGGCACCTGCACGATCGAGACAACGCCCGGCACCGCTTTCGCGGCGGACGCATCGAACGACCTGACCGTCGCGCCGAAAAGCGGTGGACGCTGCAGCAGCGCGACCAGCATGCCGGGAAACGTCACGTCGAGCGTGAACTGGGCGGTGCCATTGGTTTTCGACGGCACGTCGACGCGCGGCAGTGGATGGCCGATCAAACGAAAATCCTTCGGCGACTTGAGCGTGACCTTGTCCGGCACTGGCAGGCGGGCCGCAGCCGACGCGAGCGAGCCATAGGTCGCGGTGCGGTTCGTGGCCGCGTGATGAATGCTGCCGTCACGCGTCGTCAGCTCGGACGCGGGCACCTGCCACTGCGCAGCGGCGGCGGAGACCAGCATCGCGCGTGCTTTCGCGCCGGCGTCGCGCAATTGCATCCACGAGTTGGCCATCGCCGAACTGCCGCCCGTGCCCTGGATCGTACCGAACGCGAGATTCGCGTAGCGCTTCGCATCGGCGGGCGCGCTTTCAACACGCACGTCCTGCCAGTTCGCATCCAGTTCTTCCGCGACGATCGTCGCGATGCCGGTGTACGCGCCCTGGCCCATCTCGACGTGCTTCGCGATGACCGTGACGCTGTTGTCCGGCGCGACGCGCAGGAACGCATTGGGGGCGAACGCGGCGTCGGGAATGGTGGCCGCGAGTGCGCGGCGGCCCATGCCCGCCCATTCGAAGCCGATGGTGAGACCGACTGCCGCGACGGCGCCGGCTGCTTTCAGGAAGGTCCGGCGCGACGGGCGTACCGCATCCGTGAGATCGAGATCGGTCGTCATAGTCAGGCCTTAAGGGTCGCAGCGGCTTCGTGGATGGCCGCGCGGATGCGGGTGTAGGTCGCACAGCGGCAGAGATTGCCGTCCATCGCGGCGTCGATGTCGGCGTCGGTAGGCGTGGCGTTATGTTCGAGCAAGGCTGTCGCGGACATGATCTGTCCGGACTGACAGTACCCGCACTGCGGCACCTGCAGCCTGACCCATGCGGCCTGGATGGCTTTCGCGGGCCGGCTTTCAATGCCTTCGATGGTCGTGATGCGCTTGCCCGCGACGGCCGCGAGCGGCAGCACGCATGAGCGGGTGGCTTCGCCTTCCAGATGAACCGTGCAGGCGCCGCATTGCGCCATGCCGCAGCCGAACTTCGTGCCGTGCAGGCCTGCGTTCTCGCGGATCGCCCAAAGCAGCGGCGTGGTGGGATCGGCATCGAGCGTAACGTTCTTGCCGTTGAGAACAAGCGATGTAGACATGAAACCTCTCCGAGGGGAAAGCCCGGACTTGGCGCCGGGTGTACGCGGCAGTTTGACCGACCGGCTGCCATTACGCTTTACACAATCCTGCAAGAATATTGAACAATGCTGCAAATCGGGCAGGCTAGCTGCGATTGCCAGGCAGCTGTTGGTATGCTCGATTCCGTCAACGGATTTCAATGCACATGAAACAGCATTCCTCCCGGCTCGACCCTTCGGCGGCGCGCGAAACCGCGCGCCGTGAACTCGCCGCGCTTATCAGCCGCTTCGCGCCGGCGGACGGTGCATATCAGACCGTAATCCCCTCGCTGACGTTCTACCGGCACTCACAGCCCGCCGATCTCGGCTGCGGCGTGACGCACTCCGCATTCGTGTTCGCGGCGCAGGGCGCCAAGCGGGTCATGGTCGCCGGGCAGGCGTACGACTACGATCATCTGCATTGCCTCGTGACGTCCGTCGATCTGCCGATGATGTCGCAGGTGACGCGGGCGTCCCCCGACGCGCCTTATCTGTGTGTGAAGCTCACGCTCGATCCACAGCGCATCGTCGAACTGGCGACGCAACTGCGCCTGCCAGAACCGGATGCCGTGTCGGCAGGCGAAGGCATCGCCGTGGGCTCATTGTCGACACCGGTTTTCGACGCGGCGCTGCGACTCGTACGATTGCTCGATACTCCAGGTGACATACCCGTGCTCGCGCCGCTCATCGAGAAAGAACTGCTCTACCGGCTGATGACGAGCGAGCAGGGGAAACGGCTGCGGCACGTCGCGGTGAACGGGAGCCAGACGTACCGGATCGCACGGGCGATCGAGTGGATCCAGAATCACTACACCGAGCTTTTGCGGGTGGAGACGCTGGCACAGGCGGTGAACATGAGCGTGTCGTCGCTCCATCATCACTTCAAGAACGTCACGACGCTGACTCCGCTGCAGTATCAGAAACAATTGCGGCTGCACGAAGCGCGGAGATTGCTGCTCCGGCACAGCGGAGATGTCGGGTCGGTGGCGACCCGGGTCGGCTATGACAGCCCTTCGCAGTTCAGCCGCGAATATAGCCGGCTCTTCGGCGCGCCGCCGCTGCGCGACGTCTCGCAGTTGAGGCGCTGGGATGCAGTGGAGTTTCGGGAGTAGGAAACAAAAACCCCGCGAGCCTTTTTAGCTGCGGGGTTTCCGGACTTTCTTGGACAACCTTGGATGTGATCCTGGTGGGAGGAGGAGGATCGAACTCCCGACCTTCGCATTGCGAATACGAACAAGTCGACATTCATCAGGATAGATCGACATATCCAAACACACGCAACCGATTGTATTTTAAAGAATATTTTCCAGCCAACTAATCATTCACGTTGATCCAAATACCTTCGCTACCGCATAATCCGGTTACACAGCGGTTACACGGGATTGCCGACTCACAAACAGGAGGCTGGGTGGCAAAGGTCAATTTCACTGCGGCGCGGGTAGAAGCCCATCGCTGCGCCGAAGGTAAATCACAGTCGTTTCTTTGGGACAGCAAGACTCCGGGGCTAGGTTTGCGTGCCACAGCTGGCGGTGCAAAAGCTTACATTTTCCAAGGGAAGATCCATGGTTCGACGGTGCGGATGACGATCGGTGATCCGAGAAGTTGGACGATTGATGTCGCGCAGGAACGAGCGCGTAGCCTCCAGACGCTCATCGATGGCGGTATCGATCCGCGAGAACAAGAGGCTGAGCAGAAGGCAGCACACGAGGCCCGACAGGCTGCAAAGCGCCGTCAGGATGTGACGGTCGGCGAAGCGTGGGAACAGTATCTCGAGCATCTGCGAACGAAGATTTCACCGAAGACGAAGAAGCCTAGGTCAGAGAGATACATCCTCGACCACATCAACCTCTCGTCGCCCGGTGGAGGCATTGCAAAACGTGGCGGCAAAGAAAAAGTGCGTGGTCCGTTGGCACCTCTTATGTCGCGCAGGTTGAATGAAATAACGGCAACATCCGTGTCCCAGTGGCTCGAGGCCGAAATACCCCGGGGGCCAACGAATGCCGGTCATGCATTCGGTCTTTTCAAGGCGTTCATTCGATGGTGCGACACTCACGAGACGTATGCAGGCATCATCCCGCACGAGGCCTATACTTCGCCAAAGGTCAAGGGCATTCTCCCTCGTAGCGCCGCAAAGGATGACTGCCTTCAGCGCGAACAGCTGTCTGTTTGGTTTAGCGCAGTACGTGGCATCGCTAACCCGGTAATTAGCGCATACCTCCAAGGACTCCTAATCACAGGTGCCCGTCGGGAAGAACTGGCCGCGCTACGTTGGGAGGACGTGGACTTCCGCTGGCGCAGCTTGACCATGAACGACAAAGTTGAAGGCACTGGCGGCCGGACCATTCCGCTCACCCCTTATCTTGCGAGTCTATTGCGACATCTTCAGCGCCTAAACGAGATGCCTCCGAATAAACGGCAAACCACTCGCCTCGCTGAAAGAGGCGAGCAGTGGGAACCATCTGAGTGGGTGTTCACCAGCAAAACGGCATCGGACGGAAAAATAGCGGAGCCGCGTCACGCGCACAATCGCGCGTTGGAACCAACGGGTTTGCCCCATATTTCTCTCCATGGCCTGCGCCGATCATTCGGCACGCTGTCGGAGTGGGTAGAGGTCCCCGTCGGCGTTGTCGCGCAAATCCAAGGGCATAAGCCGTCGGCAATTGCCGAAAAACACTATCGTCGGCGTCCCCTCGACTTGCTGCGCATGTGGCATGACAAGATTGAAGGCTGGATGCTTGAGCAGGCGAAAATCAAGGTTGAGACCTAAAGCTCACGCGGGGCGTCCGCCCGCTCGCCCACAACCGGCTCCTGCAGAAAAGTGATAGAAACGGACAAGCGGAATCGGTGTTGCCTCGCCAGCAACCGTTGTCGTCCATTCGCGCCAAGGTATGTGTTCCGTCAGATGCGAGGATCGAACTCCTGACCGCAAAACGAATATCCCCTCGAATTTACAAGGCAGAGATGCCCCAAAAGTTGCCCCAACTTTGATTCTCTGCCCGAACTTATCCACTAATTCGTTCCACTACCTGCGAGCACATGGAACGTTTCCACATGCCGCCGGCGTCATGGCCGCTGTCGCCGAGGCGAAATACGTCGGATCTTAATCCGTAGGTCGAGTGTTCGAGTCACTCACGCCCCACCAAAGAATTCAAAGGGTTACAGGCAATACGCTTGTAACCCTTTTTCTTTTCTCAAAGCGTGTAACCGCCCTGTAACCACAGCCCTCCATTTCGCGAGATGCAGGCTGCAACCTGTTGCACGACTGCGCCTCTCAGCAGCCCGCCTGTTCTTAATCTTTGCTGATTTTCCCGCCTGCAGTTAGTATTTCTGCGCCACGAAGAATTGGATGCGGCAAAACCGGCGGTCCGCATCTGCCCAACAACGAAAAAGACAGCGAGAGATGGCCAATTACCTACGGACGTTGCACCTCGGCGCACTGAACATCGTGCTGCAACCTCACTCTTCGAAAATCTACGTCGACCGTTTCCAGAAATGTATCGCTTTGACGCGAAAGGACTTTGCGGCCGGCCAATTCTTCGGACGCGCGAACGACGGCTTTCTGATTACAAGCGTCCACCCAATTGACAAAACCAACCTTACCGAAGGTTTTCAGGGCGAAGTGGCACGCTTTCTAAAATTCGACCCGTCCGTCGCCAGCCAATGGCTAAAGCTTTCCGACGGGAAGCAAGCAGAAAAGCAAGACATTATCGACGTGCGCGTGCCCGCCGACCTGAAGCCGAACCTTGGAATATTTCGATTCGCGTTTTACCCGAAGAACCACCGGCTCGTTTTCGAAAGCAAGGCTGAGAGCCGTTCGATATCGCACCGCTCGATGGCGGCTGTCTTTGAACACTTTTTCAATCATCCTAAGCTGCCCGCCGGTGAGCCACGGGCCCGCGTCACCGTCGAGCAAAGCCATCAAATGGTCAGCCGAATCCTGAAGCTGGAAGACTTGGCACACCTCGACATGCGTTTCGCTCGGCCGAATGACCTAATTACCGCCGAGGACGAAGAGGAAGCAATCGCGGAGCTTTCGGCGGCTGGAATCGAAGAAATCCAGATTTCGCTCCAGCGTACCCATGAGAGGCCCATTTCCCTATGGGCGTGGTTGAGGAAGCTCGCGGGCTGGACCGCCTCAAATGGTTCATTGACGGCCACCGGTTACGAAAACGGCAAGAAAGTGACGCTGTCCACGGAAGACAAGCCGCTCGTAAGCAAGCCCCGTTACGACAGCCGCGAAATGCTTGCGAGCGACGCCTTTTCTGCGGAAGCGGTGGAATTCGGTAATCAGCTGGACCGCCGGAGACCGTAGTACATGACGCAACCGGCATCAAAGCCTGTAGCACCAGCCCTTCCCGGCTATTGGAAGGCGTATGGCGGCATAAAAGCGCTGCTGAAGTCCCCGTTCCCCTACTTGGCCGCAGTCGTCACGGGGCTTTGCTACCCATTTTGGATGAAGGACGGTTGGTGGAATCTCGTTACTACAGTGCTCCCGTGCATTTTGGGCTTCACCATCGCAGCGTTCACGTTGGTGCTCGGCCTTGGCGGAGACGTTTTTCGAAGGCAGCTCCATCGCCCAAATAGCCGCACGGGCGTTCCACTGTATCTAAAAATCTCCGCCATTTTTGCTCATCAGATAATCGTGCAGACGTTGGCTGTTGTTTTTGCTATCGTCCTTGCCGGCGTGTGGATGTGGCCTGCTCCAGACAGCGATCCATGGGCGGAAATCAACCATTGGGCCTTACAAGTCAGTTGGGGCCTCGGATTTTTTCTCTTTGTGTACAGCGTGCTGCTAGTCTTCGCTGGCGCCTTGAACATCTTCACGCTGGCAAAAATGATACAGCGCGCTGCGCTAAAAGAATCGCGAACGAAGACCTGTCCTCATTGCCGCGAAGAGATAAATCCTGAGGCGACCAAATGCAAGCATTGTGGCTCACGATTGCCCGACGAGGCGAAGCAACCGGCTTCGGCTTAGCAGATTTCCCGCGCCCGATGGAGTCGCGACATGAACATGAGTATCGACGACAAATCAATCGGCGAGATGCATCAACGCGCGGGACCCCGCGAGAGGACGCAGCAATCTCATTTAAACCGGTTGCAATTGCGTGCGCTTGGACGGCCAATTCTCCCCGATTCCCGCAGATTCTTCTATTCCGATATCGCCTGCCATGCGCGTTGCATAGCTGGAGCGCGGCAAATTCTCACCGATTCGCATAGATTATTAACATCTATCCAGCGACGCGGGACTGTCGCATCTCCGAAACCACGCAGCGATGCCTTGCCCGCGCTGGTTTGCAAAACGTCTAGGCTTAGAGTGGCGTGAAACCGGTTGCAAAATATGCGATTTTCGCACTCCCGTTTCTTCTCGATTCTCACCGTTTTATCGGATAGTCGGGAGATATTCTTCCTCCTCATGCGCGCGAATAGGGGTCCCCAATCATGCCGAGATGAGAGCTAGTATCCGACGACTAGAATGCCTTTCAGGGGCAGTCGCATCCGGTTACTGGCAAAAAGCGTATCAAAGAAGGTAACAACGCGGTCAAAATCCGGGTTATTGACGCCTGCTGCCGCGTAGACGTTTCGGACGGCGATAGCAAGATAATCGACGTCGTCCATCATACAAGCTTGAAACAGGTCTTTAAGAAACTGGTTGTTGATGACCGCGCGGCCGGCTTCCACTTCTACGACGAACTTTCCATCGCTGTGGTATGCGTCTGCCTCGAAGGCCTTGGCGACGTGACCGTTGTTTCCATACAGCACAGGAACACGGATTTTTTGCGCATGCTTCTTCCCCGCTTCCACTGCGAAGCCGAGCTGGGTAAGCAATGGCGCGAGATGAGAAAGCACTGCATTGCTCGACAGAAAGTGCTCGCTAGATGATATGGAGGAGTGCCCCTCTTGGAACGCTCGAACAACCGCCATCGCAAGAAGCGTCGGTTTGTCCGACCGAGGAAAATACGCCCAATTCAGCATATAAGCGCCCAAGCAGTATCGGAGAAAATGACGAATCAACAAGCGCGAAGCATGTCGCGGAGTTCGTCTTCTGTGAAAAGATTCAGTTCCCGGCAGCGTCTTTAGGGCGACGGCGAGACGAGCGCGCGCCCGGTGACAAGGGCTGGAAATCGGGCCACCAGTCGCTCAAACGAGAGCGAATGGTCGTCAGCACCGAATCCTTGCTCTGGATTGCATGCAGGATATGATTTGGCACTTGAGTGAAGGCATGATGCGCAAGACGCTCGGGAGATACGCGAACGAAGTACTCAATTTGCAACGGCGAAACTGACGATTCAGACGAAGCGTCTAGGTCGAATACGCATATGAATGCGTTCAGAGGCTCTTCTTCGATGCCGCCGTCATCAATTCGAAAACGCTTAACATCCGTCGTCTCGTCTTCTAGCGCCGGTGCACCCAAGAAGGGCTGCCAACTATCCCACACGGATTTTGGAAGCGCCAGTACCGTGCCAGCAGCCGCGGAGCCTTGCCCACTCAACTTGAACTTAACCATCACCTGGTAGAAGGTGCGCTTAAATACGTTCGCGATGTTCGGCCCTTCAACTTTCTCTCCAGCCCAGTTGGGGTTATTTTGTAACTCTGTGGGGAAATTTTTGGGGTGTAGGCGCAACGCATCGCGAAGGTTACCGACAGCATTCTTATAGGTGCCATGGAAATCCATCGTCTGTATTTCGAGAATCCCATAGCGAGATACGGCGAATCCATCGCCAGAAGTCGGTACGATTTCTACGAGGGTCACGTCAAACGCCATTTCTGGCGAGTGAGACGTGCCAGTAATGGAAATCTCGCCGCCAAGTTTGTCTTGGAAAAAGAGATAGCCGGCGCCATGACTACGAACAGAAGCCTTGAAAGCATCCAGCTCCCCTTCCCGCTGAAGGATCGATACAGGCAACGGTAATACGTCGCGGTCCAAGCCAAAGATGCGCCGACAGCTCTTGCGAACGATATCCGAATCTATGACTCGATATGGGCAAACCAGCCAATCCTGACGCGGGCCATTGCTAACGCTGCTGATTGCGCATACGCCAGAGGAATTCTCACTTTTTACGCACGGCGTTCGCGCCCTGAGTATGTCACTGAGGAATGGACATTTTCCGGCGCTGGCGCCGCCTATCTCAGAGACATTCAACCGCACTTCCGGATAAATGCGTTGCCCGAACCATTCACTTACGAAGTTTCCGCGCTTTACCGTTGCCATTCTTTTTCCCGCCGGGGCGCAAACCCCCGAGTTTTGTTTTTGTCAGTTCGATGAATTTTTTCTGCGCGTCGAATCCGATTGCGCGCCGCCCGAGTTCTCTCGCGACTTCGAGCGCTCGACCAGTGCCACAAAACGGATCAAGAACCATACCGCCGGGAGGCGAGGAAGACAGAATCCGCGGCGCAATCAAGTCATGCGGAAAGGTCGCGCTGTGCCCACCTTCACCCGGTGCGACGTTAACGCTGACCACGTCGCTGCTCCGCTCCTCCGCCTGAGCCACTTCGTAATAATATTTAGCCCGTCCAGCAGAGGGCTTTTTTACGAAATGGAAGAAATGCTCATGCGCGTTTCGGAGGCGGTCACCTTCCGGCCGCGGGACAGCATTCGGTTTGTGCCAGATGAGATCGTTCCGCAGAATCCATCCCTTTTCCTGCATCGCGATGGCGAAGCGCGCGGGTATGAGTAGCAACTGTTTCTCTTGCCGAACGTCACCAAGCGGCGTCTTCCGGCGATTTCGCGTGTCACTGCCTAGGCCTTGACGACCGCTATCGCGAATACTTGACCAGCGCGCGAAATAAGTGTCGCCCAAGTTAATCCACAGGCTGCCCGAAGGCTTGAGGGATTTACGAGCTCGCGTCAATATCTCCGCGAGATGCGAAACGTACCATTCAGGATATGGCTCCAGCCCCAAGATTCCCCCCGCGCTGCGGTACCAGTCATAACCCGGAGTCTGAGGGCCAATTTTCTTCACGGATGGAATGTCGTTGAAGAGGTCCCAGTTATGGTCGAGACCATAGTCTCGGTGCCCCCAATAGGGAGGGCTGGTCAGCACTAAATCAATGGAGTCCGGAGTAAGTCGCTCGAACAAATCAAAGGCATCGCCGTGCAGGACCTCACCCGCGGAATCATGTCCGGCGTTATCGTCCGTCGACGGCACTTCATCCGAGCGTGTCATCGGCGGAGGGGTTCGGGTAGATTTTTCCATTGCGTATGTGATTGCAAAACCGCGGCGCGCAAAGTGCGAGAAACTGGTCCGCACGGGGTTACGAGGCCAAGCATGAAGGACCAAACGTTCCTGGTTCAGACGGACCGGTGCGGCGCCGCAGCCATTGTAGCTCACGAGTGCGCGAGCCGAATCCTGGCCTTGGGCCAAGCGCTGAATGCTCGACCGCCTGGCCGGCGGAGTCGTTACGACACTTCTTTTTGGGTAAGCGCGGTGGGGCATAGCGTTCGCCGGTTTGCCCTCTTTCTGCCTTGCCTTTCTGCCTTGCAACTCGTTGCAAAATAATGTGAAAAACCGATCGCGATTTTTCCCGACTCTTACCGTTTTTGAACGTTCGGGACACGGAAACGGCTTCCTGAAATTTCCCGCCCCGTATACCCAAATACGGGGCATTCGGGAAGCTCCCTCCCTTCATCATTGTGGCTGCGAGCGCCATGACACGACCTCGCACGGCGGTCGAGTGCTTGCGTGTTTGCCGAAGAATAAATCGGACGGCGTCCCCCTCGCACTCTTGGGCGACAACGGGGCCGCGAGGTCCCGTTGTCATGTGCGCGTTGGCCGCTCCGAGCCTGCCACCTGAGCACCGACTGGTCAGATGGCAGCCTCCCACCTCGGCCCTTGCAGCGGCGGTGTGACGGGCAATCCTCGCGCGAGTACGCCGTACAATCAGTCGTTCGTCGTGCCAGACGACGCACTCAATGGATACTGGGTCGAGCTGCATAAGACGCCGAAGCTGGCCATCTAAATTTTTGGTCGCTGTTTCAGAAGTTGTGGTCCGACAGCAAAACGAGCCAAACAACCCTTGACTTGACGATCCGCTCGATGTGGCGTACGATTTTCGTACCATCCATCGTTTGATTTTCAAACAAGGACTCGTATGAATGCAGATCAACTTAAGTCAACCATCGAGACGTGTCTGCGGGAGTTCTGGGACACCCACTCGCTGGCCGTGGACGGAGCATCAGAGACTGTTGATGGTCTGATTGATCCACTCGACTCGCTCACCGCAGTAGACGCACTGATCGAACTGGAAGAAATTGTCGGCACGGAGCTTCCAGAAGGGCGCGTGATACGGCGAGGCGGATACGACAGCAAGGAACAGTTCATCGAAGACCTCACCAGACGAGTGCTGGAGTACGTGGTGGAGCAAACCAAATGACTCCCGCCCCAGACCCTGCCAAGCAACGGGAAGCGATGGCAGCACGGCTGAAAGACGCTAGAGAGTATCTAGGGCTTTCACAAGACGATGTTGCGACAGCGCTTGGTATCTCTCGTCCTGCCGTCACAAACATTGAATCCGGCAATCGCAAGGTGGAGGCCATCGAACTTGATCAGTTGGCAAAGCTCTACGGTCGACCCGTGAATTACTTTTTGTCGGGGGAGAACGAAGAGGTGGAGGGAAAAGTTGCGTTCTACGCACGGACCTTCAAGGATCTGTCGAAAAAGGACTTGGACGAAGTCGCTCGGTTCGCCGAGTTCCTTCGCGCTAGTGGGACGGGCAAGAAGGCCACGACAAGGAAGCCAAAATGATCGCCCGCGGGGTCGCTCTCAAGGTTGCTCGTCTCGCCGCCGAAGTGCTGGCGAATCCGCACACGCGTGCTCGCTTGGCCGACGGATATACCCGGGTTGATCCAGTCGCGATTGCGGAAGATCAGGGCATCGACGTGATGGTACGTCCTCTCGATAAGTTGCTCGGAGCGTTCCTTCGCGAGGATAGCGTCGGCATCTTGCTGAACCAACTGAGGCCAGCAGGCATGTTTCACATGACATGCGCCCATGAACTAGGGCACTACTTCCTGGGGCATGGGAGCAACACGGACGATCAACTTGACTACCGGTCCGGAGCAAACGAGGTCGAGCTTGAGGCAGATCAGTTCGCGTATTCGTTGATGGCACCGCTCTCGTTGGTTGTGAAGGTGCTGAAGGCACAACAATGGAGTTGGGTGTCGGTTCACGACCCTGCGACGCTTTATCAGTTGTCCCTCCGCCTTGGCCTCAGCTACTCCGCGACGGTGTGGTCGCTGTTCCGGCTCGGAAAGCTCGATGCAGAAAGCGCCAAATCACTGGCACGCATCGCGCCGGCCAGACTCAAACGATCACTTGCCCCCCCAGGCACAACTTTCGAGGCTAGCCAGGATGTATGGCGGATTGGCCCCCACGATAAAGACTCGATACTTGAGCCTCGCCCAGGCGACCACATCGTGATGGAACTTCCCAGCCATACGGCCGGCGGCTATCTATGGTCTGTCACGGAAGCACAAAGCGAGGGCTACACGCTCAAGCCTCTTCTCATCGATAGCCGGACACAACCCGCTACGGATACAGGTCAAGACGTCTCTGTTGGAAACAGTGCGCCCATCAACTACTCGCTGGAGTTTCCACAAGATGGAGCCACGGCGCCGGTGACGGTTGAGTTCGACGAAGTTCAGCCTTGGAGTGGAGCTCGCCGACAGTCGGCCGCTGGCAGTGCAGCTTTCTCACTCCGCACCCAATTAGAGGCAGTGGAGATGGGGCTCAGTGCTTCTACGCGTCAACGCTTGGTCGACGGGGCGAAAACGTAATGACCGTGATTTCTAGTATTGATCTCGCGGCGACGTGGGGACCTACGCGGGTTCAAGGAGATCGCCCTACCTGCCTTGCTTTCGTGGCTTCAGAACTCAACCGCAATCTGAGTGGCTCCAACTCAGCATTGAGCGCTGAGTACATCTACCGTGTCGCCGCGCGTAAATCCGTGACATGGACCGCTGGAGCAGGCCTGCACATGGCGCATTTGTCTGAGGCGCTCGTCCGGCATGGACAGCCCGCCGATGTGGACTGTCCGTACCTCGCACATGAGCCACTGGAGACGCCACCGGACGTGCCGAACCTGCCGGAATCAGCGATGCTTTATACGGCGACTGTTCAGTTAATTTCCACGGCGCCGCAGATCATCGAAGCCGAGCTTCAGCAAGGAAAACCCGTGGGCTTGATTCTCAAACTCACAGACACTTTTCTGAAACCGATACAGGGAAAGATCGATTTCTCGCACATGCTCCTGAGTATCAATATGCACCACGCCGTGGTCGCAACGGGCCTCGGGAAACATAGTCACACTGGCGAGCCCCACTTCCGCATCCGGAACACTTGGGGGGAAACTTGGGGCGACCAAGGCTGCGCCTGGCTTCCCCATTCCTATGTGCAGTCTCACGTCGTAACGGCATTCAAGGTATAGCGATGGCGAAGCTTCTCCCTGGTGACCGCATCGTTCCGGTGTGGATCGACGCCCTAAATTATCTCGAAGGCAACGATCGTGAAGGCCGAAACCTTGTGCTGGAAATTGAAGATCCTACGCGGATCACTGCCGCAGACCGCACCGTCATTGCAGTTGTGGATGCAGCGTTAAGGCAGCGCTCGCAAGACGCCCGTCAACCCGACTTGAGCATCAATACAGTTGCGGCGACCATTTTTCCGCAATCAATGTATCAACGCCATGGACGCCCGGCGCTCTACGATGCTTTCGTGGAAAAAATGGCCAAGGCGCAGAAGGACAATACCTGGGGCACGTATGCGCTTCGGATTATGAGGCGCCGCGCGAAAGATCCAACGAAGTGGGTCGTGCCCATTGAGCAAGTCATCGACAAGCTGACAAGAGCTACAACGGGAGGCCATCCGTACCAAGCCGTTTATGAGCTTGGCGTGGTCGAACCATCGGAAGACCTTGATCCCGCTGATGCGTTCGGCTGCGAAGTTCCCACCTTCGACGTGAAATTGGATGGCAAGCTGGTACGCAACATGCCCTGCCTGAGCCACCTGAGTTTCAAGCTAACCAATCGGGATCAGGTCGATCTGACCGCCATCTATCGGTATCACTACTACTGCCAGCGGGGTCTCGGCAATTTGATTGGCTTATCGCAGTTGCTTCAGTTCGTGGCCAAAGAAAGTAAGCTGAAGGTGGGGCCGCTTACCTGCATCTCGACCCAAGCAGCCCTAGATCTTGAGAGCTGGCGCAAGTCCATTCCCGCCGCCAAGCAGGTCCTAGCGGCAGTGAAGGCTGCGGCTGGGGCCGCTTAAAACAGGACCGCTTGATTTATCGAAGACGTGCGTTTGCGAACATCGATCCCATGGAGGCGGCTAATGCCATCACGGAACTCCGTCACACCGCCATAGCTTGGATGCCGAACACTTTGAACCTCAACGCGGAACTTCGCAGCATAGGAAGCGGCATCCTGCCCAATGGACACGATGCGGCGGATGCCAAGCCAGCGGATCAAAGACGCGTTGAGTTCGTCCACTTCACGCAGCTCCCTGCTGGTGAACTTTCGGTTGGTAAAGGGGGCACCAGCCTCATGAGGATGCAGAGGAAAAACATTCCACAGCAGCGGAGGTTTATCCAGCAGGGAGAGGACTGCCCAGATCTCGGCTGCGGTCCGCTCGGCGACCTCTGGCCCCACGGTCGTCCGCAACGACTCGGTCCCTGGATAGATCTGGCTCATCGCTGGGAGGTGTCGTTCATCAGTGAGGGCCAAACCCGTTCGACGCCCCCCTCGGTAGCCCAGGTCTCGCCCCATCCAGATGGTGTCGATGCCTAGGCGCTCTGCAGCCGTGAGGAGCGTACGAAGATTGCGGCGGCGCACTGCCGGCGCATCGCCTTGATCATAGACCTCGCAGGTGTCGGCATAGGGATTGAATACGTTGGGGAGGCGAACCGCCGCCAGAGCGCGAACGAATGTTGTGGGGGTCATAGTTTCGAGGCCGCAGGCGGCTTGTAAGTTAGCGAGCGCCGCCGCAGATCGGCGATCACGGTCCCACCCTTGTTTTCAAATAAGAGACGGAAAGCACGGAAGCCATCCAAGATGGCTCGCTCCCATTGCCACAAGGGAAGCTCGGCGACTTCGAACCCCGAGACCATCCCGCGCACCGTCTTCAGCAGAGCATAGTCAAGGCGTCCTGTCTCAACAGCAGCATAGTGCTTCGGTGACTGACGCGCCGAATGATTGAAGATCCAAGTGGCGATGCCTTCTTCAATGATGATGGCACGAGCCCCATCTTCGTTTTCATCAATCCGCGGGTCAGATTTTCGTTTGAGCTTTAGCAGTGCCCTGATCACCGGTGACCATCCCAAATGCACCGCATAGGCCAGGTGGAAAACGTCGTGAAACCGATATCCATCTGGCCGGTGGCTGTTGTCCGTAAGGGGGTCTCCAATATTCACCCCCTTCATCTGTTGAACAACCACGATTCGGCCGCCGACTTTTCGCTGGGTGAACACCACTTCCATTGTCATGGGAAGTTGCTCATGAGTCTCGCCATATGTCCGAAGACTTACGTGGCGTGGGTTGTCTCCCGGCCAGCGATCAACAATTTTTTTCAAATTTTCTTGGGCGACGAGTTCAAGCCGGAGGCCGTGAGTTGCGCTCACGAGCGCTAGCTCCCCGAGCAGACGTCCAAACGCCTGGCCATGGTCAAACCCTTTGCCCGCCAACACGGTATGTAGATCATGGACGACAATTTCGCCGCTGTCCTTGGCCAGCATTCTGAGCGGAGCATCTCGCTGACGAGACAGTTGCAAGTGATGCTGCGCGGCAATGCCATCCAAGGACTTAAAGGTTAGCCCAGCCGGCGGCGCTTTTGGCTGCTCGTCGAAGTGCTGACGCAGGAACTGCAGTCCTGCCTTAGCAAGGTCCTCCACATCCAACCCAGACAAGACCGCCATGTTCACGAGGTACCAAAGCGCGTCGCCCAGTTCTTCGCCGACAACCTGCGCTTGGGGCGGTGTAAGCTGATCCCGCTTGCCCTTCTTCAGCGCAGACAAAAGCCCACCGACCTCACCAAAAAAGCCAAATCCGAGCTCGCGGTAGTGGTCGCCGCGCTCACTGGTCTTGAACCGATCGGTGCGGGACGCCTGCCAGTAGTAGTCGAGAATAGAAAGCGCAGGGGACGAAGGAGCCCCAGCAGGCACCGTTGCGGAACGGCTACGCGCATTACGCGGGGCACGCTTCGAGGTCGTCATAGGCTCAACGCATTTCAGGGTTCAAGTGTCAAATAGCGATTGCTGAGAGGGGGTGTTAACTGGGATGTCCCCTGCACAAGTAGCCGCGCGCCGAGGCTTCCTAGCTGGCGGCCCGATGTGGATATCACGGCTGAGTTCGACTCGGAGCCGCTTGGCGCAAGCTACAATTGTTCTCTTGTCACCCACTTGAGCGCCCAAAGCGAGAGCCCGACGCTGAACGCTCAGGGTCACATCGTAGTGAGGATACATCGTCCGGTCCTGGAACCACTCTTTGCGAAGCCCCAACTCTGCGGCGAATGCATGCAACTCGGCTACCGAGTCAGCGACGAGGTGGCACCAACTGCTTCCGCGCCACGATAGTCGAGAGTGATCGACGTAAACGGTCATGGGAATTCGAAAAAATTTCGCACATGATACTCGCAAATGGCGCCGGGCTATAGGCAGCCTCGCCGCCGCACCAGGCAACAGGTCCGACTCACCCGTCAAACAAGAGGGATGGGCTGCCGAGCTACGTCGTCTGCGTTGCATCCCCATAAAGCGGCTGCCCAAACTTGACCTCCCGCTCGATCCGCCTCCAGACGGTCGAAGACAGCGATGGGCTCTCCTCGCGGAGCCTAGCCCAAGCCTCTTCGATGATCACTAACTGAGACGCAACCTCGGGCCCATCCGGCTGAGTCATCAACAACTCGATACGATGCTTGAGGTTGGCAAATCGGGCGCCAGCAATCCGATGCTTGTCCGCTAGCTCTCCATACCTCAGAAATGTCTGTAGCCCCGTCAAGACGGCAGCCAAAACGCTGAGCAGCCCCACCAAGATTTGAAGCGTGATATTTGCAGACTTCTCCAACGAAGAGAAGACCGCTGTTCCGACGAGCGTGCTGAGCGCGATCGCTGGCAACCCAAGCCATAGGTGAAGCCTCTCGCACCTTCTGGCGCACTCATAGTGCGCCAGTTGTACTCGGTGGCTTCTGAACCTCCACTGCTCGATAAGTTCTGAAACTGTCATGTCCGTTGGCCTCCCCGCGAAAGTCTAATGCGCCCCAAATCGCTTAAGGTCGCTCCTCGTCCCCACCCCGGGCGACGAACTCTTGATGAAGATCATAGACGATCGCCAAGAACAGTTCGGCTAACAGCCATCTGTTCAGCAAACACAAAGGGCCTCCCGATCTCAGTTCCACAAGCCCGTTCTTTATTCCCTCGGAGTAATCCGTGAACGCAACCGCCGCGGCGGAGAACAAGGTCGTGATTTCAGAAACCTCGGGATCGTAACGGATAGCGTGTGCGTACCGATTCCGGAGCGCATTAACCAGGGCGAGTACATGCGCGCGCTCAGGAGACAGAACTCCCACGTCATGGCAGAGCGCGACAAGCCGAGCGTGTGATAGGTCATCTACGTGCGCGGCGAGCTTCGGATCATATTGGCTCAGAAGCCTTCGCATTAGAAATTCGATGGCGAGATGCCCAGCCAGAACCTGACCAACCATCTCCGTAGGGGCAGCGACGTAGTGATACAGCTCCTCAAACAGTTCCACCGATTGTGAAGTCCCGTGCCGCTTCTGTCCCATCAACTCCTCCCTGAATCAAAGCCTGGCGCCAACTGAAGACTGCGTGCCCAGCGTGAAACCCGACCTAACGACCTCGTCGTGAAGGTCTTCTCGCAAGTTATCGAAGACGTGCTGGCGAAATTTTCGCGTGCTTTGCTTCCGCAGTTCATCGCCGAATTGATCCTCAGTCGCTCGCCTCTGATCGGAAAAGCACGAGATTTGCGGATTTTGTAATCCGCGCCTACCCAACGCGCCGGGCAATGGCGGCTGGCCCAGCTTGACTCGTGGGCTTACCCTCGGCATCACATTTCGCTACGAAGGGTCTTCCCAGTGGCAAGCTTGCTACCGCGCCCCCCGGCTCTTGAACGGCAAACCAGTAGCAACGCTCCATCGCGCGCGTCATACCCACGTACGCAAGGCGTCGCGCTTCCGCTTGCTGTGCCGCATCGTAGCTTCCGAGACCGGCCTGCCCATACAAAAAGTTCTTCAACGGATTAACGCTCTCATACGCGCAGTCGCCCAGCAATACGACGCAACGCGCCTCCAGTCCTTTTGCACCGTGGAACGTCATGAATTTAACGGCTTTCCCCCACGTGGTGCGCTTTGATTTGCTCTTAAGCTCCTCGTACGCCCACGCCTTCCGCGCGAGGACAAACACAGGATGCTCTGGCGTCGCGCCGATCCGCTTGACCTCGGAAGCAAGCAGCTTGAGGATCGACTCGTAGGGCAACTTGTCCTTTGCCACATGAACGAGCACCGGCGTCGGTTCATCCGCCCACTCCTCACTCATTGCCTCGCATGTCTTCCAAACCACGCCGGGGACGTCGACCAGCACCGACTCTGCGCACCGCAATATGTGATCGCTACTTCGGAAATTCTCCTCGAGCTTCACGTAACCGTGCGAAACAGCGGGAAAATGATGCTTGAAACGCACGAAAAAATCAGGAGAACTGCCGCGCCAACCGTAAATGGACTGCCAGTCGTCGCCGACGCACGTGAGCGACCCACCCAAGCCCCGCCGGACAAGCTCGCGCTGGCAGCCATGCACCCATTTGACGATTTGCGGCGAAATGTCTTGGAATTCGTCGATCAGCAAGTGTTGCATGGGGCCCAGCACCGGCGTCAGCACCGACTCGAAGTGCTCCGGGTGGTCTTCCGAGAAATGCGCGAATAACTGATTGAAAGTATGCACGCCCCGCTCTTTGAGTAAATCTTCGAAGAACGGCCAGAATCGCGATGCTGCTTGCGCCAGGAGCCTCTCGGCCTCGGTAAGCTGCGCCGGATGTGCGTCCTCAACAGCCAACACCAGTGTCCGTGCGACGGGCAACCCAAGATTTTCGACGAACTGTGCCAGCTCGTAAAAGGTGTCGAGCACTGGCTTACGCTTGCGGTCACCAGGAGCAATCCACTTGAACATCGGGACGGTTGCACGCTTCTCTAGGTAGTCTCTCTGCCACGTAAGGAGAGTATTCAGTTCCGCCAGATCATCGACGGTATCGATCCAGATCAGTGGTCTATCGCTATATGCGGCAAGCAGCTTGCGCTTCGAGTTGATGAGCTTCCCTATCTGCTCGTCATTAACCGCCATCCCATCAAAATGCTTAGCGCCACCCAAGATCACAAATGCATCGAGCTCTCGTATGTAACCATGAACACGAAAAAGGTCTTTTTTTGCTCCTGATAGCTGAACAGGTGCTTCAACGCGCGAGATTCCGGTTGCGGGCCATCCGGTAGGCGCAATTCGTTCGCTCCATACTTTTTCGACGGCGGAGCTAAGTGCTCTGTCATGCTCCTGTATGTACTTGAACAACGAATCTTTGATCTCATCCCTCGAGCGCCGTGCCTGATACAGGCTTCGTCTGTATATCGCCGCAATGATCGGGGCGAATCCCGGATCCCTTGTGAAGGCGCGCTCGTAAGCCTCGCGCAAAAACCGATCTCGCTCACGCTGCGGCGGACGCCGGTCATCATCGTCGGAAGCAGCCCCTACAGCCGCTGCGCCGTTCGCAGATACAGGCTCTGAAGCCTCATCGTCGGAAAGATGGTCTGTGCCGACTGCCAGCAAATTGTCAACGTCAATGTCGCGAATCGGGCCGGCCTTTTCCTTATCAAGCAGTTCGAGAACCTGCAACGACGAATCGATCGAAGCGCGGGCCATGCGCAGGACCATCGAGTGGAACGTCCTGACGACACTTCGCGCCTCGTCCAGCGGCAGCTCTTGCCCCCACTGCGCCATCCGCTTTCGCAACTTCGAGATGAAGTCGAGCCGGCTTTCCTTGGTGAAGGTAAAAACGGAAATGCGCCCGCGATCTATACCACGGTACAAATTGAGTGCAATCACGCGCAGAACAAGGGAGGTCGACTTGCCTGACCCAGCACCAGCGACAACGTAAGTCGCCGGGTCGTTCGACAAGATCATGTCCCATTGCCGATCTCTGGCATTTTGGCCGGTACAAACAACGACGTCGCGGCGTATCTCTTTTGCCATGCGCTCGTCGATACCGATTGGCTTGTCAGCAACGAGCCAGCGCGCACGTTCGGCAGCCTCTTGCTGCTTGCGGTGAGCCTCCGCCTGCTCGCGCCGTCGCGCGGCGTCTACCTGCTCTGCACGCTCCAGCAGCCGACCTTCCTGACGACCTTGCTCGAGGCCGCGGTCGAAACCCGCCCGATCTCCGCCATCTTTTCCCTTCGCGTAGCCGTCTTCTTCGGCGATGCGAGCTCTTTCTTTAGCTTCGATTGCGTAGCGTTCTGTAGTCGACCGGAGCAGTTGATCATGCCGAGCAACTCTCATCCACGACAGCTTATCCAGCCACCGGTCAATCCCGGTCAGCGGCTCCTCTTCCTCTCGCATTCACATCCTCGAATGTTCTTCACTGTTCCGAAACGCCGACGGCAATAAGCCACCGAATAGCAGACGATTTTACGTCGAGTGGCGCTGGGAATTGAAGGCGGCACTGAGGTAAAAGGCGACCGCAAAACTCGTAAGCGAGGGTACGCTCGTTCGCTGGCCGGACCACACCGTCCCCGACCGTCATGTCATGCAGAAGTGAATCGCCTTAACTGTAGCCGCGCTTCGATAATTAGTTGAGCGGGACTAGGAGGCGTCTCGCATGAGTGGCAACATTAACTTCATCGGTAAGTGCAAATCCCATTCGACGATCACATCTGCAGCCGAGATCCATGCCAATTTAGATCGAATCTGTCCGTCCCGCTGCAGCCCTTTTCACAAGCACCAGAAGAATACTTTTGCGCTGCGCAATCGCCCCGCCTCAACAAACTTTTCAGCATTGAGATGTGCAATATTAAATTCTTTGGAAAGCGATTTTATTTATAAAAAATCCTCAGCAAATCCAAAAACATTCATTATCAACCTCGTTCGTATTTGATAGTTCTTGATATTCGATCGCCAATGATGACACCAGTCTTATGTATCGCCAATTCTCGAAACACGCGATACCCATCCAGTATCGCCTTCTCCCAAAGCGACAGAGGACACCTCTCCACTTCATACCCCGAAATAAATTGCTGAACATCCTTTAGCAGATCAAATGGCAAACGATCGAGATCGGCAAAATAGTTCTGTTTTTTAGCGATTGAAAATATCCACGCAGAAAGCCCTTCTTCAATTACGATCGCTCGACCGCCATCTTGCTCTTCATCGTACTTCGGGTCGCTTTTTCTCTTATGGCGGATTAGTGATCGGAATGTGGGTGACCAATGAAGGATAGCGGCGTATGCCATGTGAAACACATCGTGAAAACGGTATCCATCTTCGCCCTCTATGTTATCAGTCAATGGATCACCAATGAAAACTCCATTCCATTTTATATATGTTTTCTTGTCTGCCCTTTCTATTACGGAAATAGCGAAGCTATCTGGCAGCCTCTCATCCAATCCAAATTTTTCATCAAAAACAGGAAGCGCGGAATAGTCTGGGACGTGGAATCTACCTTCAGTTTTTTCAAGATTTCGATTAAGGATAGAAACGAGACTTAGACCAGTCTCATTTACCATATCCAAATAGCAAGCAATAAAATTTTGCAACAATGCCTTATCATCATCTTTGCCACGGTCATGTTTCAATAGTTTGGCCGCCGCATCACCTAACGCTTGCACAACCACTTCAAAGCCCTTATCGGACAATCTAGGCGCACGAGAGACCGGGTTCGCTGAAATATCCGTTGCAACGTATGTAAATTCACGCTCAGGCTCAAATTGCGCACTCAATACATCGCCGACTGAAAATCCTAACCTGTCGACGAGCCGGAAGAAGTACCAAGCAGTGTCCCCAAGTTCCTCTATGATTGCACTTTCATAGTCGTAGGTCATGCCTTCCCTGCTCTTCTTTTTCGCAGTCGTCAGGACACTCCCCACCTCGCCAAATAGACCTAACCGGACAGCATGATCATTCTTCAACCGATCAAGTGGCCGTATCCTCTCCAAATATTCATCAAGAATCACTGTAACCCCCGCAGTATGAATTCACCAGCTTCCCGGGCGTCCAAGAAACCCATTTCCAGACGCGGATAGCCAACCGACTGCCTGTGCCTTGAATTCATCCGAGAAGCAAGCGCTTTTATGCCCTGGTCCGCGTTTTATCAAGCCGTACAGTTGTGGCGGAAGTGTAGGTCCTTCGCCTCCCCAATATGCAAATTGCCGCGAAAGCAGTACGTTCTCACAGCTTGTGTCTGTTGAGATATTCTCACTGCAACTTGATCCGTCTTCATTCGTATGATGAGAATCAAGTTGCAGCCAATTACCTACAGCGTCCGTGTGATATATGTTGTCCCCGAACGCCGCCTTTTTACTTCCAAACAAGTTTGGCTTTTTCCCTTGAAAGCGCGGATCGCTCCAGTAGGCGTTATATTTAAGAATTTCGTCCACCCGCAT
Organism: Paraburkholderia sediminicola; assembly: GCF_046026855.1. Classification (GTDB taxonomy): domain Bacteria; phylum Pseudomonadota; class Gammaproteobacteria; order Burkholderiales; family Burkholderiaceae; genus Paraburkholderia; species Paraburkholderia sediminicola_A. Next base: position 233,135 of record NZ_JAQQET010000006.1, read on the forward strand.
GTAGAAAACCAGCTTGTATTGGTTCGGGCTGGGAGCAGACCCTACGATGACATCGTCGATCTGGGCTTTGCAGCGAATCTTCGGTTTGCATGTTGCCAAGGTACAAACCTGGTTAAAAGGATTCGGCGCAAAACCAAAATCACGCGCCACGACATAAGAAAATAAATTCATTTCAACCGCACGTGTGCTTTTTAATCTTTCGCTTAGAAGGTTCACTTCCATCTGGAAGCAGCCACGGATTGTCGGCCCCAGAAAAAACGTCGGTCAGCGTGTCGAAATACGGTGTTATCGCATCACTAAAATTATCGATTGGTGTGGGAACTGAAGTCACTGTCACGTCATCGAGCCAAATCGAAACCAAGCGGATACCACGCGCCTCCGCTTCTCGAGCGACAGCGGCGACGCAGACGTTGATTTCCGCATCGGCCGAAACGTAGACAATGACCAAGTTGATGCCCGTCACCAAGTCGCCCAGTTCTTTTTCGAGACTGCAAACACCAGAGTTTTCCTGTGGCAATACAAGTTCATTAACAGCAAAGTCTTGTGCTTGCAACTGCGCGACAATATCGGTGTGATACTTGTGCTTTCTCGTAATCGAGACGATCAAACACGCGTTAGATGCCATGGCCTTCTCGCTCCTTTTATTGCAGTTATTCGTGATTGTTACACTGAAGTTACCAAAAGGAAGATTACAAGAAAAAATGCGCGGCGTCTGCCGTTTTTGGCAGCCCCTCGCCACATAAGTGGCGCCTATGCAAATTGCATAATCAATGCATTCTGCACTAATACAGTTATTCTTCAAGGAATGCCAATTTTCGGCAATCTCTGCGTCTCCACGTCGGTCACGTGCGACCGACCGAGACACGGTCAGTGTGTCTTTGCAAGCGCGTCCAATAAGATTCCATTCCAGTTTTTTTCACTCACATATCACCTCATCGAGTACACCCCCGTGTGCCTGTGCAGCTCTAGGCTGCCCTGTTCCTTCCTGAGGCTGATTATGAATTCTTCTCTATCCTGTCCGCGCTGCAGATCCCCGCGTATCACCACGCGCGACCACGCTCGCAAAACCGGCGGAGCCATCGGTGCTGCGGCGGGTGCCGCTGCTAGCGCCGCTGCCGCACTAGGCGGTGCAGAAGCCGGCGCGGCCCTTGGTATCGTTGCCGGCCCCGTAGGCTCTCTCGTCGGCGGTCTGGCCGGAGCCTTGATGGGCGCGCTGTTCGGTGGCGCTGCTGGCTGCGCGGCAGGCTCCGCTGTCGGCGAGCAGATCGACAATCATGTTCTCGACAACTACGAGTGCCTTGAGTGCGGCCACGCCTTTAGCAAGGCACGCACAGCGTGACGCCGCTTGACTCTTCGCTTTCGTCTTCCCGCTCAATGCCTACAGCCCTCTCGGGGCTGTAGGCATTTTTGCTTTCTGTCTCTTCCATCCATTTCATCAGGAACATCAATCATGCATCTCGTGCAATCCATGGCCTATGTCAACGAAACGCCCTGGCACGGTCTGGGCAATCAGCTTACCGCCAATCAGCCGCTCGAAGTGTGGGCGCAGCAGGCCGGTATGAACTGGCGCATCGAGGAAACCGAAGTCCGCTTTGTCTCCGGCAGTGTGGGTTCCAGCTTGGGTTCCATCCACGCCTTTCCCGAGCAGAAGGTCCTCTACCGCTCCGACACGAAAGCGCCCTTGTCCGTCGTCTCGTCCAGATACAACGTTGTGCAGCCTCGCGATATCCTGGAGTTCTACAGGGATTTGACGGAAGTCGGCGGATTCTCGCTGGAGACTGCGGGTGTGCTCAAGGATGGCAAAAAACTTTGGGCGCTCGCCCGTACCGGCCAGTCCGTGTCGCTTAAGGGCAAGGACACTGTGAACGGCTATCTGTTGCTCTCAACCTCATGCGACGGCAGCCTTGCAACGACAGCTCAATTTACAAGTATTCGAGTCGTGTGTAACAACACCTTGCAAATCGCGCTCGGCGATTCGGCCGGGGCCGTGAAGGTACCGCACCGTAGCCAGTTCGACGCACAGTCGGTCAAGCGCCAATTGGGTATCGCCATTTCCAGTTGGGACGGATTTATAACGAGGATGAAGGCCCTGTCTGAATGCAAGGTCAACGATACCGCTGCGGAAGCCTTTTTGCGTCGCGTGCTGACGTATCCGGTCGGCTCGGGTCAGCCGGTGCAGGCTACCAACGATTCCGCCATCAAGGCCGTGCAGTCACTGTATGCGGGCAGGGGGATGGGAGCCACGCTTGCATCCGCGTCCGGCACAGCCTTCGGACTTCTGAATGCGGTGACGGAGTATTGCGATCACCATCGACGTGCTCGCAGCGAAGATCACCGCAAGGACGCCGCCTTATTCGGAACAGGAGCTACCCTCAAGCAGAAAGCCTGGGACGAGGCCATGAAGCTTGTTGCATGAGGCTCTTTCATTACGGCATCGACGCTCGGTCGGGGTGACACCCACCGGGCGTCTTCATTTGTGGAGGTTGATATGTCTTTGCCTGAACCCGCTGGGCATCGTAGTAGTCGTGCTGCGTTGCGGCTCGTGGATACGAAGAACATGCCGCGCGAGGTCTGGCTTGAGGTGAGAAAAAACGGAATCGGCGGTTCAGATGCTGCCGCTGCGGTGGGCCTCAGCCCGTATCAAAGCGCTCTCGAATTGTGGCTTGTAAAGACCGGACGCGACGCGGACCTGCGCCAGCCAGATGCCGACGATACGACTGAGCCAGTCTATTGGGGCACCCTGCTCGAACCGATCGTTGCCGCGTCGTACACGAAACAAACAGGGAACCGGGTGCGACGCGTCAACGCGGTGCTCCAGCATCCGACGATCCCCTGGATGCTTGCCAACATTGACCGCGAGATCGTCGGTGTGCCTACCGTCCAGATTCTTGAATGCAAGACGGCTGGCGAGTTCGGAGCACGGCTCTGGCGCGATGGCGTGCCTGAATACGTAACGCTTCAAATTCAGCACCAGCTTGCCGTGACGGGCAAGCGCGCTGCCGATGTGGCCGTGCTGCTGTGCGGCCAGGCGCTCGAAGTGCATCGCATCGAACGCGACGACGAGCTGATTGCCCGTTTGGTCGAACTGGAAGCCGCGTTCTGGCGCTACGTCGAGACAGATACACCACCGCCAGCGGACGGTTCGGAATCGGCGGATCGCGCGCTACGGTGCCTCTATCCGGGAACCGGAGGCACTGTCGATTTCTCGGATGACCGTCGCCTGTCGGCAGCGTTCGCCGATCTTGTCGCTGTGCGGTCCGATATCGAAGCGCGTCAAGCAATCGAATCGCAGCTCAAGCAGCAGATTCAGCAGGCCATGGCCGAGGCTGATCGCGCCATGTTCGAGACGGGTTCGGTGTCGTTCAAACGCAGCCGGGACAGCTCTGGCATCGATCTCAAACGCCTGCTTGCCGATCACCCTGAGTTTTCGGCGCAGTACGCGCTCACCAAACCCGGTTCACGCCGGTTTCTCGTTTCCGTCTGATTTTCTTTCCCTCTGTCAACTACAGGAGCATCGCCATGCTGAAAGGACTTGCTATTACTCCTCCAACGATAGGAAGGATCTCTATAGGTCGTGTCGTCGAGAAGAACGGCAAACGTCGCCCGGAGAAGGACGACCAATTTACCTTAACGACTCAAGTACAGCAGCGCGGAGAATGGATGCTGCACCCGCTGAACGAATCGTTGCGCAAGGCGACGACCGGCAAACTGCGCGCGATCCCGGTGCGCTTCCTTTTTAACGACCCGAACCTCAACCTTCGGGCTGAGTATTCGCTGTTCGACCGCGATACCGGACGGCCTGTCTGTGTCGGGAATGGTGAGACTTGCAAGCGAGTCACGGAGGGCGGCATTACCACGATGGGCTGTCCGACACCGGATGCCTGCGCGTTTGGCCAAGCGGGAAATTGCAAGCCATTCGGGCGGCTGAACGTCGGGATCGGCGACGAAGATGAACTCGGGAGCTTCATCTTTAGAACGACTTCCTTCAACTCAATCAGGACGCTTGCTGCGCGTCTACGCTACTTCAGCGCTGTGTCGGGCAATCTGCTCTCATGTTTGCCACTCGAGCTGAAGCTGCGAGGAAAATCAACGACGCAAAGCTACCGCTCGGCGATCTATTACGTGGACCTCAACGTGCGCAGCGGTAGTACGCTTGAAGAGACCATCGTGGCGGCGCGCGAACTCGATGCGCGTCGCCGCGCATCGGGCTTCGACCAGGCGGCACTTGATACGGCTGCGCGAATCGGCTTCAGCAATGGCGCATTCGAAGACAGTATCGAAGAAAGCGCCGCAGTCGCCGAAGAGTTCTATCCAGCAGAGTGCGGTGACGATCGCAGTCACGATCACGGTCACGACAACTCCAATACGCCATCCGCGCACAGCCTCAAAGACCGGCTGGATAAACGTGCAGCACTGCTCGGTGGGAAGGCTGCATGACCCGCCGTCCCGCGCTTGTTCTGGCTGTGGTGGCAACCAGTACCGCCGTAGGCATGTCGATAGTGGCCGGCTGGCAGCGCGGCGGATGGATCACCGAGCGGCTGGTGTGGGTAGCTATCGGGGTCGTGCTGGTTGCTGGCGCGCACCTGCTTCCGGCTCTATGCCGCCCGACTCCGGTGCCCGTGCGCTGCGCGGGTACCGTGCTCTGGCTCGCCTGCATGGCGACGGCCTGCTATGGGCACGCGACCTTTTTCCTGCTTGCGCAGCAGCACGCGGGCGGATTGCGGGTCGCGTCAGTTGTTGCTGCACCAATCTTGCCGCACCGCAGCCTGACGATCGTGATGGACGAGCGTGCGAACGTCGTCAGCCGACTGGCAACCCTTCGGTCGCGCAGGTGCGTTCGTGACTGCCCGTTAATGGACGGTCGACGTGCGACGCTGACTGCCCACCTCGACGCGCTGGACGCCGAGGCAGCGGAAGTGCGACGGGCGCAGGTCGAAGCCGATCGGGTTGTGGGGCAACGTGACTCGGCCATGACCGACCCGGTAACGACCGGACTGGCAAGAGTCACGGGCATGACGGCCCCGCAGCTCGAACTGCTTGCAGGACTCGCATTTGCCCTCGTGCTCGAATGCCTCGCCTGCCTGCTCTGGTGGATTGCACTGGGGCCCCATGAGCTGCTCGCAACGGTCACGAATGATCCCGATGCGTCAGATGGCGTCTTAGTCGATCCTTCTGATTCACTGGCCACGGTCACGGAACCCGAAACCGAAGTCACGAAACTCGCGAGGGATATCGAAGCGGGTCTCGCGCGTCCGACCGTCGCCGATATACGCCGGCATCTGCGGTGTTCACAGGCCAAGGCTACCACCCTTCGCCGCCAGCTCCTTCAGGCCATGCCGTAACCCGGACGCGTCCTGCGTCCGGCATTTCCTTTCACTTTTACGAGTTCGTATCCGGGTTCAGCCGGAGGCCCGCGCTCGTCCTCTTTCTGGAGAAACATCCATGAACCAGCCTACGAAGCTTCGCCCGCTTTTCCGTCCTGGACGCCTGCTCGTCGCGTCGGACGCTCTCACAGCGCTGCGTGCGAGCGGCATTCCGGTCGTCAGCGTCCTGCTCCGGCATGTCGCGGGCGACTGGGGTACGGTATCCGACGAGGACCGCAAACAGAACGACCTGTCAATTCTGGCAGGCCTACGCCTGATCTCGAGTTACCGTCTGCCCGACCAGAGTCGAATTCTGGTTATCACCGAATGGGATCGATCGAGCACGACCATCGAACATCTCGATGACGTCGTGCCCGATAGTGTCGCGCGCCGGGAGCGGCCGGGGAGTCGTCGCAATCCGGTCTGGCCTTCCGCGAGCTACATGCAGGAGAGCCACGCATGACCCACTACACGAATGGCCCGCGCTTCCCGATGGGCCGCCCCGCCATCACGCCTGCTGCCGAAGTCGCCCTCAACGCCGTCGGCATACATCCGGTACGGCTACTTGCGCGACATATTCACGGCAACTGGGGCGATCTGTCCGTCGAGGACCTGGCAGCAAACGAACTCGCAATGCTGTCCGGCAAACGGCTGCTATCGAGCTATCAGGTAATGGGAACCAAGATCTGGATCATCACTGAGGCCGATCGGTCCGCGACGACGCTGTTACTGCCGCACGAATACTGACGGCAAGCCTTAGCGCGGCAGAGACGACAGCGGCTGATCGAGCAGGCGATCGATGAATTCATGAGGGTCAGCCCCAAGCGCGCGAAGGAAATCGAGCAGCTCGATCACGTCCAGACGCCGGCTACCGCTTTCCACCTTCGATACGAAACCTTGCGGGCGACCGAGCCGCTCCGCTATGTCTTGTTGAAGCAGCCCACGCGCTTTACGCCGCTCCGTGAGAAGCGTCGCGATCTGCTGGTAACGGGGATCGTGAATGGGATGGGCCATCGCCAAATTCTAGATCCGCATTCAGAATATTCTACATTCGTATACGTTATATTTCGGGAGAAATCATGTTGGCAGTTCTTTGGTTCGCAGCGGCCGCCGCAACGGCAGTGGGCATTTCCTTGGACATGCGGCGACTGAAAGTCAATCGCGTCGGTATGTCGCGCATCGGCTGGATCGTCGCATCCGCCTGCGCGGGGCCATTTGCGGCCAGCGTGTATCTGTATCGGCGACGGACAGCCTGGCGTGCCCTCATCGACGCGGTGTGGCAGGCAATAGGGGATGCCTCGCAGCCGCTGCACGTTAGGAGGCAACGTCTCATGACGTTACGCAATACCGGCCTCATCGGTGGACAGGTCTTTCTCGCTTGCTGGGAGCAATTGGAGGCCGAGGAGCGGCATTCAGGCTTGCGCAAGCAATGACCCATTGCGCTCTGTTGCTTACGGGGCGCGCATTTTCAACCAGGTGTCTTAAAGCATTGCTCCCGCAGGGAGCGTTATTGGAAGGAAGTGAAAAAGTGAAAACAGGCAACATGAAGGGGTTGGCAACTCTTGGACTGGCGGCAGCAATCAGCGTTTTTTTGACGGCGTGCGGCGGTGGCGGCGGCAATTCCGGTAACAGCGCCGCGTCAGTCAATACAACGGGTACGGCAGCAATCGGTTCGCCGATCGTTAATGGTTCGGTCGAGCTTAAGTGCGCATCGGGTGCAACTGCATCGACCGCGACAGGCACGGACGGTAACTGGAGCGTCTCGCTCAAGGCCACAGATTACCCATGCGCGGCACGGATATCAGGAGGACAAGCTAATGGGGCAGCTCTGGCGTCCGCGCTGCATTCCGTCGCGGCAGCTCCCGGCACGACCAATATCACGCCGCTGACTGACATCATTGTTGGCGTGCTCGGCAAGCAGGATCCGGATGCGTGGTTCAACAACGCGAAAGACAGCGACCTAGGCAGCGCAATCACGACCGACAACCTGAACGGCGCGCTGGCAAAACTGACGACCGCCCTGTCAACCCTACCGGGCAAGCTGTCGCTGCCGGACGGGTTCAACCCGCTCACCACCAGCTTCAAGGCTCAGAAGGGTGACGCAGGCGACGGCCTGCTAGAAACCTATGGCGCGGCGCTGACGGCCTCGGGCCTGTCGCAATCGGATGCCGCCGTGAAAACCGCCAATGGCTCGGCCCTAACCCAGACGGCTTATGCAGCAACGGCATTCACTACTCCGGGCTTGACCAGCATCCAGATCGGCTCGTCCGTCAATCTTGACGGCTCGTTCGCCATCGCCATCTCCGATCCGAATCGCGGCCAGTACACGGCGAAGGCGAACATTGACGCCTCCGGCAACGTAACCTCGTTCACGGATGCCGGAAAGTTTAGTGCCGCGATAAGTTTGCTGGGCAACCGTGTCGGCGAGCTGTGTACCGCCAATGGAGTTGGTAGCGTCATCGCCGCTCAACCGGGTCAGTATGTATACGTGTCGAGCGACATGGCCGAAGTGACGAACCTCGCCGAACTCAACGGTCTGGTTTTTCGCGAGTATGAAGATTGTACGCAGTCGGGTACGACGACGTTCGATGCTAATGGTAATGCGACGTTCACGGGCAATGACACTCCCGGTCAACCCGACGCTCCGGTCAGCATTGTGCAGGCACTCACTGCTACGGGTGCGCCCGATCCGGCCAACCACTCGGTACAGCACGCCAAGGTATATAAGTACACGGCCAACGGCGTCACGAAGTATGCCTACGTCACCGTGAACAGCACGACCACACCCGGCGCGAACGACGATTCGCTCACGTTCGACACGAACACCAAGTACGTGACCATCGGACTGTCGCAGTAACCATACGTTGCCCATGCCGCGCCCCCTAGAAGGGTCGCGGGCTATTCATAAGGCACAGGGGCCGGTCATTCCGGCCTGCTGCGTTTTCCTCCATCTGGCAACGACTGCTCACTTCGCAGCCTATTCGCAGATCTCAAGCCACAGCGCTGAAACAGGGCATCGTCAACAACGCAAGCGCGATGGAAGTGGCCCAGTCCGCCGCCGGGCGGGCACAACGGGAACTGGATGATGCCCAGAGCAACCAGACCGGCGTGCAGCAGGAGCGCACCCGTTTCGAGCAGGCGGAGAAGGATGCTCTCGCGCAAATCACCGGGACATATGGAAGCGTCACGAAAGCGAGCGAAGTGTTCCAATGGTTCGTCCGGGATACCGAGGTCGTGCCAGCCTGGTCCGGTGTCGAATTGACCAAAGAGGATGGCAGCATCGTGCGTCAGGACCGAGGGTGGAAGCAAACCATGTGGGATCTGCTGAACCACCTGGGCGACGATCATGTTCATGCCGTACTCAACATCCCAGACAACATCGTCCCCGGCCAGTAGCCATCAACATACTGATCAGTACCAGTACGGATCGTCAATACCAGCCTGGTAGAAGAGTGAACCTGGCCGAGCCAGAACAAAGTACCGAACCAGTATGGGGCGGCATTTTTTTTGCCGCCCGAGCTGTCGTCGGTCCATCACCAGCCAATCCCGACATTGCTTCAGAGTTATGATGTGTCCGTTCCAGGCTGGTATCGACCCACAGGAACGCGGCGTTGAACTGCGGCGATAGGCGTCCGGAATTTGCTTAGCGTCGGGCCGACGAACTAGTGCACCGTTAGCGCGTACAGATTGACACGATTCCAACTATGTCTGCTCCTTTAAAGCCAAGCCTGGACGAGGTTCGCGCGTTTCTCGAAGCCCACCAGGCACTCATCGTTCACTGTTCGGGGTCGCCCAAGGGCGTCGGACCAGGGTTGGCCCGCTATCCGGCTGATCTTGAGAACGTCTGGCAAGGACGCGCAAACGGCGGAGTCTCGTGCTCGGTAGTTAAGCCTGGCGACAGCTTCCATCCACCACTACGGCACACCACGGGAAGCGTCGGCTTGGTTATTGGGCTCACCGGATCCAATTCGCTTGTTGCCGTGGCGCCTCAAGATGCGGGCTCATCGGTGGTCGACGGCGTGCGAGTGGTTGCGAGCGAAGTTGACATCACGATCTCAGATCTCAGTCGTAGCCTCAGCGAGCGTGGAGATCACTACAACGAATGGGTGTTGCGCGACTTCAAGGTGATCGGCGTCTTCATCGCTGAGCCAGCGACAACATGGCAGGAAGTGGAGATGTCTATGCCTACAGAGGGTGCCGTTAATTCAGCTGCGCTCGTTCCTCAAGATGTGGACATCTCGGTGGCGCAGGTCGCTTCAGACTTCAAAGGGCTTCCGGTATATACCTTTGCGGGAAGGCAGATCGTTCGGTGGGGGTCGGGTGGTTGGAGCCCTGCGGATCACACTAAAATTTACAGTCGCGTTCACGAGGAAAATTTCAAGGCGGTTGAAAGGCAGCACGTTCTACCCATCGCTTCCATTGCGCGATTCTTCAGGGAAGAGAACCAATTCGTTGAGGTCTTTCACCTCAAACTGAAAAAAACTTTTCGTCAAGGAGTGAAGTGGGAGGAGTTCTTCGTCCGCCGCCTGTGGGACGAGGGAACTGAAAAGGAAATGAAGGTCTATGAAGATGCCTTCCAAGATTTGGCGGGCCGCATTGTGGCGGGCAAGGACGCACTGACGCACGACGAGAACGACCTCGTGTCAAAGTTCTGGATGCTGATTTCCGAAAGGAGCAGGGCACCCCACTTGGAGACAGCCAAAGAATCACTGTTCGACTCGATCGATCCCACCACCCTCCCGAAACGTCGAATCGACTTTCTGGAGGGACAGTCGATATTCCTTGACCCAGTGGCGCAGATGGATCGGTTGGTGCGCGGTATGCGGATTCGAACGGGGGTCGCGCAAACCGTTCGCCGTCGCGCAAATTGGAGAATAGTCCGCGCAGCCGAAGGGCAATTCCTAGTCTCTGATACCTACTACAGCCAGGACCAAGGCCGCTTGGCGTGTGTCCCGGTCAGCCCGAAAATCTACTTGGTCATGGGAGCTGGGCCAGTCAACCTTGATCTGGCCGAAGTCAGAGAATTGAACAGGTCGCTTTTCGCCGGGGCAAAGAACTATGTCTTCGCCCAGCGGCTCACCGAATGCGTCGTCGACCTGAGCGAGCGACCGGGCTGAACAGCCTGCGCGGGTGTAAGAGCTGGGCATTCGATGGCGTGGGCGCAACGCCGTTTTGCCTGATGTCGAAACCGCTTGCGCTTGGGCGCATCCCCTCCCAAAAAAAGGCCGACCAGGGAACGACAGTTAACGGTTCGGAATAGCGATCGACTGGCTCCAATTCGCCTGCCGTCCGTCAATCGCTTCCTTCTCGACCTCGGTGAACCACGAAGTGGGTCTGGCCGGCGGTGCATGGAGAGGAGCGGCGCTGCACCGCGCAGCTCCCATGGTAGCGGCTCTGGGTGGCAATGCTAGGAGAGCAGCAGCGTGGATGGTCCATCAAGTCCAAACCGATATCGCCGCCCGGTATCCAGCAACGCTCGCACCGAACGGGCGCCACGCTTCGAAATCGAAATTCGTCCCACCGCCACGGAGAAGACGATCACGGTCCCATCCGGCGCTGCATACGTCACCCGCTCGCTTGCCGAGTCGTCGTGGACCTTGCCACCATAGATTGCCTCCAGCTCCTCCAGCTTATCGATAAGTTCGGCAAAATCGACGAAGTCGCGCGAAGTTCTCACGACCAGCTTGTCAAACTTGTCCGAGAAAACTTCGTCGATCTGCTCGATCCGGGCGCTATCGGCCGCGTCCCGCAATTCGAGTCTTCTGACAATCCGGTACATCGACGGATCTCTCGGGTGTTGCCGCGAATCGACGGTGTAGCGAAAGAACTCTGTATCGACGCTCCCGGAACCCGCATCACTCTCATGCGGAACCTCTCTCGATCGTAGCCCAAAAATCTCCTTCACCAGTTCGTACAGATCCTGTATTTCTTCCTGAATCGTCTCCTTAAGGCGCTGCCCGACGAAGGCATCCGCAGCGACGCTGTGCGTCTCCGGCACAAAGTGAACACGCTTGGCGAACCCCGGCAGGGATCGGATCTCGCCCTCATCCGCGCTCTCGAAGAACTCCTCCTGTGGCGTAATGCGCACGCCGCTCAGATCGCCGGCGTCGTCAACCAAAACACGTCGCACCGGAACTTCGCGGATGGCAAAGCTGCCGCTCGCATTGATCACCGCCCACGGCGTCTGCGTGCCGCTACGCCTCGTCTCTCCGGTCAGATACTGCTTTACCGCAGTGCGCAGGTAGTCTTTCAGCGACTGATCCGTCAGATAACGGTCCGAGCCAATGGCCTCTTCTGCTTCGCCACGGAGCGCGCGCAGCAGGAAATAAGTCCAGATACCGTGCTGTAATCGATCGCTCGGGTAGGACTTCTGGCCGGGCGAGCACGACAGATACATCGCAAAGTACTCCGTCGCGGCCAGATATTCTCGGAGTTCCTCCTTGCTGAAATCAGTAATCACCGTTCGCGACTGTACCGTCGGCTTGAAACCCGACGCACACGCATCCACAAAGGCCAGAGCCCGCCGGCACGTAGAGCGTTGAAGCGGGTCGAGTAGTACCTCCCGCAGCAACAATGTCGTCTCCTCGATGTGAAAAGGATGCGTGTCCCATGCCGTGATCCGGTTTCCGCCCTCCCCATGAAACCCGTGCCCCGCATAGTAGAAGACGAACAAATCGTCCGCTTCCAGAGACTGGATGAAATTGAGCAACCGGTATTTAATTGTTGACTGCGTGGCGTTGTTGTCGACGATCAGCTCGAAATCCAGTCTCTCGCCGTAGATTGCCTGAAGGGCTTCCAGAAAAGCCTTGGCATCTTCCCGTGCATAGTCCACCTTAGTCAGGGTATCTTTCTCTCGGGATTGATACTCCTCAATACCGACCACCAAGGCCCGCACCATACCTTTTGCGGGAAGCGTTGGGATGGTCGGAGCCCGTACCACATGGGTCGCTGGCGATGTTCTCGGCAAGTTCTCTCTCCTCTGTGCGTGCACATTGCCTGCAAACCCTGGCATTCGCGCTGCGTTGGAACTGAGGCCGGACGCTGTGGCAAATTCCGGCGTGGTGGTCTCTCTCGATTTCGATGTCTTTCTGGTCGTGCCCCCTGCGGCACGTCTGATCATAACGGTTCTGCGCTTCCGGTTGAAGAACCACACAACAAGCAGCTTCTTGCCCCCGCCGCAATCTCTCGGTACCGGATTAGCGCTTGCCGTGTAGTTCCCTCTGAGGAGGGATTTTGGAGCGGAACCGCGGATCAGGCCGTTCGGCATATCCGCCGCTTTAGCTGGCCAAGCCTACATCAATAGACTGCGCCGCCCCCCCTGAACCCTATGACCAGCGGGGCTTCCAGCCATGTAGGAGGCTTTCATGCGAGGACAGTTCGCTTCCGATTCCAACCCCCAAACCGATCTCACCGAAAGCGCTCAAGGCTTTCCGTCAAGTCGCGACGCGTTCAGCTACAGCACGTTGCATGGCCCCTCGGACTCGCGATGCTCCGTCTCCCTGCTGCTTACCTGCTGCTTCGCTATCGCGTTCTCTCTGTATTTCGGCGAGCCAGTTCTTGAACGTGACCGGCGCGACACCCAAGCCTATGTCTTTCAGCTTCTTGATGATCGCCGCATTCGATACGCCTCCTGCAATCAACTCCTGAATGGTGTCGTACATGTTGCGAAAACGCTGCTTTCGAGGGTCTGCCTTGCGGTCTGACAGCAGCTTGCGTAGCTCTTCGATATCAGCTTGCAGGTCGTATTGCGCAGTGGCTTTTGTTGCGCTGGACGCTCGGTTCATATTCGGTTGCATAGGGACTTCCATCTACATTCAAACTGGATATACGAATCGTTTTCGCTCAACTTGCGAAATTGCGATTTCCGTAACAAACTCGCAAAATTCTGCCCGTCTGGTGCGTATCCCAAACAATCCTCCAAGTGCACACGTACCTTGCGGATTGTTCGGGAGATGGCGCGCGCGGACTGCGTCATTTTTTTCGCGCATTTATTTCAAATCTTGGAAGAATCGCCCGGTGCAGATTCAACGCCTCGGGTACGGGGGCGACCACGTTTTGGTCCCGTTAGCTCCTTAATCTTGCCGTGCAGGAACATCTTTAACTTGCCTGCATGCTTGATGCGAACCAGCTGCGTAGCTTTCGCAAAATAGCTCAACGCCGTCCACAGATGCTTGCGCTTCTCTGTATCGTAGTGATCGATCATGCCAACACCAACGTTGCGATACCCTCCTCGAGCAGCCTTCAGGTTGCAGCTGAACGCGTACCCACGTCCTTCCGTAATAACGTCCTTCCAGTACTTCGCGATCTTGAGCGAATACCCCACATGGTCATGCACCTCCGAGCCATCAAATATGAAGCATATGTGCAGGTGATGCCCGCCGTCTCGTGAATACTCAATGCGGCCCACATGGCCGACGAGGTGCTTGAATATCGAGCGCTTGCCTTTCATGTTCCCGTACAGACGCTCCCAGTCAACTTTGAGCTCGACGAGGCTGATCCATCGAGGGTTCTCTTCGTGGTGCTCGGTGCCGTTCATGAAGGCTTCATGTTCACGTTCAGCACGACCTTGCATGGCATCACGACGCTCTATCGCTTCGGTAACATCGGCACATGCGGTCTTGCGGTATTCGAGCACCATGTCAACGAACAGCAGCCTTGCATACCTCTCGAACAGGTTGTCCAGGTAACGGCGAAGGTACGCGAGATTGTGCTTGCCGTTACTTTTCCAATCGCTAATGCGCTTCTTGAGCTTGACCCTCCGCGTCTCTACAAGCATCGTCGCTACGAAGTCAATCGCCATCTCCGAATGCCGCGGGTCGACACCATGACCATCCTCATCCGTCCAATCCACATGTGCGTAGTTGCTGATCTCGTGCTGACGGTACCATTCAAAAAAGAACTCCAGATCTGGTGAATACGATAGAGACGGGTCATGAATGCGAGCATACGCTGGCAGTCTCTTGATGTCGTCTGCCATCTTCAACAAGGCTACGCTCCCATCTCTCCTGTGCCTGTAGGGTAGCGAGCTACCACGGAGCAACGTCTCCATGAAGTCGATCAGGGAATGCAGGTCTGCTGCATTTAGCCGATAGGACTGCCCATCTGTACTTCGCACCTGATTGACGACTGCTGATACAGTCGCCATGGTCGACCTCATGTCATCGTCATACTCATCTGAACGATTGATTACTGGATGATGATCCTGTCGATCATCATCCTCATCATAGGGATGATAGTCATTCATATTTAATTATCCTAACTGTTTTATAGATATGTAGAGTTAGTTATTAACCCTGTTCATATACCAGAATTATTCCGACGCAATGAAGCAGAGGACTCGCCGACGATACATCGACAAACTCCTTGCTTTCATTGTGTTTTCAGGCTGTTTGAGGATATCCCCAAACATGCCGACTTCGTCATAGCAGAAGGAGAGTCAGCGCACGCCTCCTCGCCCGAGAAGATGCCCTACGCTGTCGCGTCGATTCAGATGAACCATGCCGTCCTTGGCGCACACTTCCTCTTGGGCGCAGAGCTTCGCCAATGCCTTCTTGAACTGCCCTTGAGTCGCCATGCCGATATTGAAAGCCCGCTCACGCAGAACATCCTCCGGGATCTTGTCACGCACACTCAGGTCACGGAATAGGAGCTCGTGCAGTCGATCTGCATCCTCATCGGTCCTCGAGAGAGCTTGTACCTCCGAGTTGATCAGCCGCGAGAAATTTTCATAGCTCCACAGGGCAATTTCTTCCGCACATTCGACCCGTTCCGCCGTAATGGGGCCCTCTTCGCCCTCAAACTCGTGGTGCCTCGCCGCGTGGCGGATAATCTGCTCATGGAGCTTGTTGAGGCTGGCCATCTCACTCGAACTCGCTCCCTCCAACCGGATACTTCCGATACGACGATCGGCGCTCTCAAGTGCGCGGCCGGCTCGGGGCGAGAACGTCAGGATCTTTTGCCCCTCCCAGCCCACTTGTTGCAAACGTATCTGCTCGAGGAAGTAGTGTTCACAGCGTCCGAGAAACGCCTGCATTTCGGCAAGCGCGAGGACATCAGGCAGGTCCGTAGGTGCAGGCTCAACTATTGATCGATCCGCGAAATACCAGAGAAAACGGGCAAACAGGCCGATTTCGAGTGCATGCCTTCCCTGAGGTGTGCGCAAAAAGGCTAACAGTCGGTCTGGCTGAATTGGCACGACCATCGTAATCTTCGGATCGACCATCGTTATGCCCGTGCCGCGACGCGAGAAACTGATCGGGATGCCACTCCAATTCGAGCACAGCAAACCGATCAGATCCTTCCCCAACTCAGGCAAGAAGGCACTCCCCTCATCCGGTGCGATCAAAAACGCGCGGTTCTGATCTGTCTGCTCTTTCACGGCAACAAACGTAAACCGCTCAAGGGTGCGAGGCGGTGACGGCGGGGCTTTAGGGCGACTTTGTTCAAGCTCGACCAACCGACTGGCAAAAGCATCGTTAGGGGGAAGCCCCTTGCTCGCTAGCTTGCCAATTGCCCTCTGGGTGCCCGCATACTCGGCGTGCCACGCCGTCATGCGGCCTTTGTGTTCCTGCCATGCAGCGAGCGTCTCCGTATCGTGCGCAGCAATGAGGGCGCGGCGGTGATTCATGGCCGGCTCCGCTGCTGGAGACTTTCCAACACCGGAGGCACCGCCGATTCCAATGTAGGCCGCAAGCCCGATTTGCCGACCGTTCCATTTGGCCTTGGCGCATGGAGCAACAGCGTTCGCGGTATGTGTATCAAGAACGCCTGCGAACATCGTAGCGAACGTAGCGGTGCGAGCCACAGCCTCGACCAAACCACGTTGCTTCCTCGATAGCGCATGTAGCGGAACAGAATTGCCGGACATCACGCGGCCCCCTGTCCATCGAGGAGGACTACCATGTAGACTTTGTCGGTGGCAATGCCGATCATTGCGCCACCTCGCTATTGCTGGTGTTGACAAATGCGTCATAGGCAGCCACTACACCATCGCGCTTGGTAACGATCACGGCAGGCCAGCGAAGACGGCCATTCGCATGCTTCTGCGGCACGACACCGAAGTAGCTACCCGTCTGGCAGTAGCGCTTGCGGGCGGTTTGCTCTTCGATATGGTTGTGCGCGGCAAACGTCTTGGTTTGCCACGGATACGCGGTGTGTTCGACTGAACGATTTTGAGTATTGGACATCTCTGTTCCTCATCGGCCGGAATGCGGGCCTGTGCGCCACGTTGATCAAACGCGATCAACGTAACGCCATGATCCGATTCGAGAAACAGATGCTGAACCAGAGCGACGGTAACCGTCGCTTATCGACGGCTACCGACGGAATCCTTCGTGAGTTTTAGCCCTTTTGCTTTTCGCGCAGCCTACGCAACCGGGCGCCAAGCGCATCTTCGGTCAGACGGCCCATCATGGTTCCGTCTTTCTGTACGGTATTCGCTTTATAGATAAGGGCAGATACGGTCGCCTTCTTGGTCTGGTACTGCTCGATGCGACCAGTGAATGGAGGGGCTTCATCCAGCGCCATTCCCTTGAGCTGTAGCCATACTTCCTTGGTGGCATCAGAGGCCGCCGCCGTAATGGCTGCCGCAATTAAATGATCCAGATCGTGTAGTCTTTTTTTCCCCAAGAGAGAGACACGCCGACCATGGATAGACGCCGGTTGCACTGCGACCTCTGCCTGTGAAGCAGATTGAGCTTTTTGCTCCTCCACTGCCGCGGCTAATAATCTTAAAGCAGCCAACTCGTCGTCTACGGAGACCGCGAAAGGGTGCTGGTTAGAGCCGGGAGGGTAAATATGCCGCATAAACTCCAGCAGCTTGGGAACATTCCAAGAGGCTTCGCCAGTAGCATTGCACCACCTCAGGAATTCATCCGATACGATCTCATCAAGAGGCATGAGCCCGCCGCGCGCATCATCGCGATATTCGTCCAGCAATCGACTCGCGAACTGCAATTGACGCAGGGTCGCGGGCATATCGGGGTCATCAAGCTGGCGTACATCGCTTCCCTCGCCGGGGATCTCCGTGCATTTGTCGGAAGGTGGGATGACGCCCGTGACCAACAGAACCCCTTCTGCTGGCGTCCAGTATGGGCGCTTATTTATGTACCATTCAACCCGCTCAAGAAACTTCACTCGTTTGTGGGCTGACAGACTGCGTTTTTTCTGAACGTCGGCGCTCATCCTGGGCAGTTGCAGTAGTGGCAAAGGCCGTAGCCTACCGTATCCCGGTGATCCAGATGGATCTTCGCTGACCGAATCCGGTTACACAGCGGTTACACGGGCGCCAAAAACACAAAAGGGTTACAGGCAAATCGCCTGTAACCCTTTGATATTCTTGGTGGAGAGGAGGAGGATCGAACTCCCGACCTTCGCATTGCGAACGCGACGCTCTCCCAGCTGAGCTACCCCCCCAACGTGCAAATAATTCTAGCACAGGCATTTTCCGTTTTGCCAAGCCCCTTAGGGCGGCTAAACCCGGAGGCAAAACATCACTTCGACGGTGCCCCAGCCAGCACCCAATCCACCACCGTGCGAATGTCAGCATCGCTCATCGATTGATGCGCCGGCATCGGAATCATGCCCCACACGCCGGAGCCGCCCTCCTTCACCTTGCGTGCCAATTTCGCCGGCGCTTGCGCATCGCCCTGGTACTTTGCAGCGATCTGCTGGAACGACGGGCCGACCAGTTTACGGTCCACAGCGTGACATCCCATGCAGGCATTCGAGTTGGCAACGAGCTGACCACGCGGCGCGTCGGCCGCACGCGCTGAAGATGCAAAAGCACCCGCCAGCGCGCTAACCGTCAACGTCGCGACAACGAACGCGACGCCCTGATTCATGGCGTTGTCGCGGCCGGATTACCCGGATGCACCGCATTCGAATTGCTGACCGGCGCAGGCGCCTGCTGATCGAGCGGACGCGAACTCACCGATGAATCGGGAATCGCACCGACGGTCGGCGCGCTCGCGTCCGGCTGCGAAGCGGCCATCGGTGCGGTCGCCGCTGCAGCGGCAGCCGCCGCCGCTTCCTGCGGCTGGATGTACTGGAACACCTTCACGACCTGGGTCACACCTGGCACGCGGCTCGCGACGTCGGCGCCGCGATTGCCTTCGTCCATCGTGACAAGGCCCATCAGATACACCGAGCCGCGCTCGGCCACGACCTTGAAATTGTTCGCCGAAATGTTCTTCTCGGCGATCAGCGCGGTCTTCACGCGCGTTTCCAGGTACGTATCATTGGTGCGCGACGAGAACGAGCTCGCCGGCATGATCGCCAGTTCGTTGACGATCGTGTTGACGTTGTTCAAGCCGCGCACGATGGTCTCCGCGCGTTGCTTCGACGCGTCCCCCGCCACTTCGCCGGTCAGCAGCACGCGGCGGTTGAACACCGCCACGTTGACGTGCGCGCTGTCGGGCAAGTTCTGGCTGATCTGCGACAGTGCCTTCACCTGCAACTCGCGATCCTCGGTCTGCGCGCCGAGCGTGCGCCGGTCGGTCGCCATCAGCGCGCCGCCGCCCGCCGCGCCGGCAACGGCCAGAAAGCAACCCTGCAATGTCGCGGACAGTCCCGCCGCGAACCCGACCACCAGCACGGTTCTCACCAGTGTCTTCTTGACGCGGAATACGCTCATCAACTAGCTCTCCTTCAGAATCAATCTCAGTCTTCGCCCAGCAACATGGCATCAATGCCGTCGCACAGACAATGGATGGTCAGCAAATGCACTTCCTGAATACGCGCGGTGCGATCGGACGGCACACAAATGTGGATATCGGTATCGCCCAGTACTTCCTGCATACGGCCGCCGCCCTTACCGGTCAGCGCGACCACGATCATCTCGCGTTCGTGTGCGGCCTCGATCGCGGCCAGCACATTGGCGGAATTACCGGACGTGGTGATAGCCAGCAACACATCGCCCGGTTGGCCGAGGGCCCACACCTGCTTCGAAAAAATCTGCTCGAATGAGTAGTCGTTGGCGATGGCGGTGAGCACCGACGTGTCGGTGGACAGCGCGATCGCCGGCAATCCTGGGCGCTCACGCTCAAAGCGGCCGATCAGTTCGGCGGCGAAATGCTGCGAGTCGGCCGCCGAGCCGCCATTGCCGCACGCAAGAATGCGGCTGCCGTTGGCAAGCGCTGCGAACATCGTGTCGATCGCAGCGGCGATCGGCATCGACAGTGTTTCGAGGGCTTCGAGTTTGACTGCCGCGCTGTCGCGGAAGTGTTGTTGAATGCGTTCGACTGACATCGAGTCTCTTTTTTCTACCGCGAATGGATCGCAATGCGCGGCCGTGTTGTGAAGTCGTATTGCGAAGTCGTACCGCTCGGATGAACCATGCCGGCAACACAACAGTGGGTATGCGCAAAATCATCGCGAAATGCGCTACTTCCTCGCTGCTTTCTGTATGCCGGCGTCGCCCATGAGGCCCGTACGCGAGCGCAAGTTTATCGCACTCATGCCTGTTCTCCGCGCACTACGTCAGACTTCGTCGGCGCGAAACGCGTCGCGCAGCCACACGAGCCGGCCCGCTTCGAACGCAATCACGTCGAAACGGCACGCGGGCTCATCATGCGAACGCCTGCTGCGGGTTGCCAGGTAATGCCGCGCGGCACGCACGATCCGCTGCTTCTTTTGCCAGCCAATGCTCGCTGCCGCGCCGCCGTAATGCTGCTGCGCGCGCGCCCGCACTTCGACGAACACCAGCGCGCCGTCACGGTCGCGCATCACCAGATCGATCTCACCGCCCCGGCACAGCACATTGCGTGCGACGAAACGCAAACGCTGGCGCTGCAAAAACTCCATCGCACGCGCCTCGAAAGCCGCACCGACGAGTTTGGACCCGGTTGGTCTCGAAAAGTTGTGGGCGTTAACCGGCGCACTGCCCGGTGCCGAGTTCGCCACGAGCCGCGCCTGCTCCCCGCCCGGTTCGCGTGCCGCTGCGTGGCACAATGGCGGCCTTGTTCTGTCTGTCTGCGTCTTCTGCCTCATGACTCCTCTCTCCGAACTCGCGCAAGGGCAGCAGTACCCTGCTGCCGCGCTGTATGTGGTGGCCACGCCGATCGGCAACATCGCCGACGTCACGCTGCGCGCGTTGCATGTGCTCGGACTGGTGGATCGCATCGCCGCCGAAGACACCCGCAACACGGGCCAATTGCTCGCGCGCTACGGCATCTCAAAACCGCTCGTCGCGGTTCATCAGCACAACGAGCGGGCCGCGGCGCTGCGCCTGATCGAACATCTGCAAGCGGGCGAACGCGTGGCCTACGTGTCCGATGCGGGCACACCCGGCATTTCGGATCCCGGCGCGAAACTCGTCGATGCCGTGCGCGAAGCCGGTTTCCCGGTCATCCCGCTGCCCGGCGCAAGCGCGCTCGCCACCGCATTGAGCGCAGCCGGAGACTGGGTCGCGACGTTCTCGTTCCTCGGCTTTCTGCCGCCGAAGGCAAAAGCACGCTCTGCGGCCCTGCAGTTGCTGGCGAGCCACCCGCACGCGATGGTGTTCTACGAAGCCCCGCACCGGATCATCGAAACAGTGCAGGCGTTGGCCGACGCATTCGGCGGCGAGCGCAAGCTGCTGATCGCACGGGAATTGACGAAGTTACATGAAGCGCTGCACCGCGGCACCCTGGCCGAAGGGCCAACGTGGCTCGCCGCCGATCCGAACCGGCAACGCGGTGAGTTCGTACTCGTGGTGGAAGGCGCGCAACCGGAAGCCGCAGGCGAACACGATCACGACGCGTTGCTGGGCATCCTGCTGGAAGAGTTGACGGTGAGCAGCGCGGCCAAAGTCGCGGCGACCATCACAGGCGCATCACGCAATGCGCTCTACACGCGCGCTTTGGCGCTGAAGAAAGACGGGGAATAAAGCGGACGGGGAAAAGACAAAGGGCCGCGCGATGCGGCCCTTTGTCTTTTGGCAAACACGGCATGAGATGCCGCTGCGCTACCCGGCGTCACGAACGCGCTTGCGGCGCGCCCGTGGCCACTAGATTACTTCTCTGCGTTCTCTGCGCTCGAACCGGAATTCGACGCCAGCATTTCATTACGCGCAGCGCGTGCTTCCTGCTGCGTCAAACCTTCGATCTGTACTCGCGCAGTACCGGCATGACGCATGTCGAGCGCGGAGGCCGCCGCCATCGACAGGTCGATGATCCGGCCGCGTGCATACGGGCCGCGATCGTTGATGCGTACGACGACCGAGCGCGAAGTGGCCGGATTGGTCACGCGCACATACGAGCCGAGCGGCAATGTACGGTGTGCCGCGGTTAACGCGTGCATGTCGAAACGTTCGCCATTGGCCGTACGGCGGCCATGGAAACCACGGCCGTACCACGAAGCGCGGCCGGTCTGATGAAAGTCCGAAATACCCGAACCATCGTCCGTCAGCGGCCTGGCATCGGCCAGCGATGAGCCCTTGGCGGCTGCGTCCGAGGCCGGCGCGCCACCGAAGGATTGCGGGCCGAACGAGCCTGCCTGAGCGCTCTTCGTGCTCAGCGGCACGCCGCTTTCGGACGTGCTGCTCGCGCCCGGAGGCGTGGCACAGCCGGCCAGCACAAAAAAGGCAAAAAGAGTCCCCAGACTACGGGATAACCGAGTTTTCATAAGACATGCAATCAAATTGTCGAGCCGCATCACGCGAAAAGTTGAGCGTGTTGCCTGCGACTCCGGCGGCAATGGACGACAACGCGCCGCGCAGAAAAGCGCAGTACGTCAAAGCCCGGATGCGGCTACCCAGCCGCTACCGCACGGTTAATTTTCACGTCTGGCGCAACCTGTCCCCGGCAGCCTGACCAGACCCCACATGCCGCCATCGAACGTGGCAAACACGTTCTTGCGCGCGGAACTCAGCGCGCAGGAACAGCGGCGTAGGCCCCACCCAGCGTCACGGCATTTAAGTCCGTTGCAGGCGCGCGGCGCCTGGCTGGGTAAGACGTGTGCATCGAATGCATCGATACCTGATGGCCGCCCACAACTGCGACAGCCCATACTTGAGTGGCGATCCGCGTGCCCATTTTTGATGGGGACGCATCGCCTTGTGGCATACACAATTCCTTGTGCATGGAAGCCATTATACCCAAAAGAAAATTTTGAGATGGCAACTGACTGAAAACCTTGATGAATCTTCACTCCTGCTGCAAAAATGAGCAGCCGAAAGCCCGCTGCAGCGGGGCCTCAGCGCCCTCGACGAGCGTCGGCGAGACGCCGGTACAATCAACGTTTTTCCAGCGGCACCGTCATCCATGAAAGTCACCTTGATCCCCGTCACGCCGTTCCAGCAGAATAGCTCGCTGCTCGTTTGCGAGGCAACCGGGCACGCGGCCGTTGTCGATCCGGGCGGCGACCTGGATGTCATCCAGGGTGAAATCGCGCGCCAGAACGTGACAGTCGAAAAAGTATTCCTCACGCATGGTCACATCGATCACTGTGCCGGCGCGAAGACGCTCGCCACGCATTACGGCGTACCAATCGAAGGCCCGCATTCCGACGAAAGCTTCTGGCTCGACAAGCTGCCGGATCAAAGCACGCGCTTCGGCTTTCCTGCTGCTGCGGCGTTTGAGCCGGACCGTTGGCTGCAAGACGGCGAAACCGTGCAATTCGGCAACGAAATCCTCGAGGTCTATCACTGCCCCGGCCATACACCGGGCCACGTGGTGTTCTTCAGCCGCGCGCATCGTCTCGCGCTGGTCGGCGACGTGCTATTCGCGGGCTCAATCGGCCGCACGGATTTTCCGCGCGGCAATCACGCCGACCTGGTACGTGCGATCCGCGAAAAACTCTGGCCGCTCGGCGACGACGTCACCTTCGTTCCGGGTCACGGTCCCACCTCCACATTCGGCGCCGAGCGCCGCACCAATCCGTATGTAGCCGACGGAGTCCAGGCATGAGCAGCGAAATCTACGTGAGCACCGATGTCGAAGCGGACGGCCCGATTCCCGGTCCGCATTCGATGCTCAGTTTCGCTTCCGCCGCGTACACGGAAGACAAGCAATTGATCGCCACCTTCTCGGCGAATCTCGACTTGCTCGACGGCGCCAGGCCGCATCCGGTGCAGGAGGCATGGTGGAAAACGCAGCCGGAAGCATGGGAAGCCTGCCGCAAGGATTTGCAGGATCCGCAGGCCGCGCTGACGGCCTACGTAGAATGGGTCGAGGCGTTGCCGGGCAAGCCAGTGTTCGTGGCAATGCCGGCCGGTTTCGACTTCACCTATATGTTCTGGTACATGATGCGGTTTGTCGGCCGCTGCCCGTTTTCGTGGTCGGCGCTCGACATCAAGACACTGGCCTTCGCACTGACCGGCCTGCCATACCGCAAGAACATCAAACCACGCTTCCCCAGGCACTGGTTCGACGATCATCCGCACACGCACGTCGCGCTAGACGACGCGATCGAACAGGGCGCGCTTTTCTGCAACATGCTCAAGGATCTGCGCGCCGTTCAGGCGGCCACGCTGGCGGCCAATAAAGATGGGGACGACTCAGGGCAAAACGCCGCTGAGAAACCGGCAAATTAGGTAATCTCCCTCGCCGAGGCCGTTTTACGTTGCGTTTCGTTTTCGCGCCCTCTACTATGCGTTGATACGGCGACGCCAACGGAGGCGCAGTTGACACTCGATACCTTCTCTCAAAAAATCCTGCGCCTGCTACAGCTCGACGCACGCCGATCCGTGCAAGAGATTTCCGACCAGGTCGGCCTGTCGAGCACCCCATGCTGGCGCCGTATCAAGGATATGGAGCAATCGGGAGTGATCCAGCGCTACACGGCATTGCTGGATCGCGAAAAGCTGGGCCTGCACGTCTGCGCCCTCGCGCATATCCATCTCACGCGCCACACCGAGGGCGGGGTCGAACAGTTCGAGCGGGAAATCGCCACCTGCCCGGAGGTCACCGAGTGCTACAGCACGACCGGCGAATCCGACTACATCCTCAAGATCGTCGCGCCTGACATCAAGGCGTACGACAGCTTTCTGCACGAACGCATCTTCAAGATTCCCGCCGTCGCACAGGTGCGCACGAGCGTTGTGCTGCGCGAAATCAAATTCGATACGCAATTGCCGCTGTGAGACTGTGAAGCCGCGGCTCGCGTGTTCCGGGCGGGCTCAGCTCGATTGACCGTCAGTCAGTTGGCGCTATGCGGTTCCGCAGCTTTGGCGCGGGCGATGGCCTCCCCTGACCCCGCCTCTGTCGGGACGCCGCTTTCGGCCGGTGGCGCATCCACCCCTTGCAGCACGTCGAGCTTGCGGACACCCAGGCTGCGCTTGAGCGCGTCCAGATCGACACGGGCAAGATAGGGCTCATCGCTTTCGGCAGTGCGTGGACCCGCCGCCGGCACCACCACTTCAACATCGAGCCCCGTGCTCAAGTAGTGAATATTGACCGCTGCGGCCTTCACGCCGCCCGCGGCGAACGCGGCGTTGACTTCGGCGACGACCCGATCCCGGTTCGGCAGATTGACGGGCGGACGCGCAACCGCGTCATTCTCCGGGTCGACATGAATCAGCGCGTCGAGCACGCGGTTGTCTGCCAGTACGCGCAGGCGCGCCGATTCGGCGATGTAGTGCCCTTCCGATACCGAGATCAGCGGGTCGACCAGAATGTGCGCATCGACCAGAGCGAAGTCACCCATCTTGCGGGTGCGCATTTCGTGCACGTCGCGCACACCGGGTGTGGCTAGCAACAGCGCGCGCATGTCGGCGGAAGCGACTTGGTCGAGCGCGCGGTCAGAAAGATCTTGCAGCGCGTCCCAGCCAAACATCCACCCCATGCGCGCGACCATGAAACCGACAATCGCCGCGGCGATGGGATCGAGCAGGCGCACGCCCGCCAGGCTACCGACAATGCCGAGCGCGACCACCAACGACGAAGCGGCGTCCGAGCGTGCGTGCCATGCGTTCGCAATCAACATCGCTGAACGCACGCGCTGCGCTTCGCGCAACATGTAGCGAAACAGGCTCTCTTTGGAAATCAGCACCAGCACCGCGACCGCGAGCGCGCTCATATGCACGGCGGGGATGCTTTGCAAATCGGCGAGGCGTGTCCCGGCGCGCCACAACATACCCACGCCGACCACAATCAGCAGCGCACCCAGAAACAATGACGCAACCGTTTCATAGCGGCTGTGTCCGTAATTGTGATCCGCGTCGGGCTTGGCACCACTATGCCGATTCGCGATTAGCACGACAAAATCGGAAATCAGATCGGCTAGCGAATGGATACCGTCGGCGACCAACGCCTGTGAATGCGCAAACACCCCGATGACGATTTGCAGCGTCATCAGCACCGTATTGAGCGCAATACTGACAAAGGTACTTTTGCGCGCGACGCGATGTTTCTCAGCGGACTGGACGGCGGCGGTGGAAGGCATATCTGAAACGAAGCAAAAAGTTCAATGCCTGTATTCTACCCGGCGTATCTCGATATGCGCTGAAGATACCTTAAAAAATCCTTTTAAATCAGCTGCTTATCTAAACGAAAAGCATTCGCGTTCCAGTTTCATGGAGTACGTGTAACAAAGAGTCACAACAATTTTCAGAAAAATAAAAAACCGCGTCCTTGACGGTACGCGGTTCTTTCTGGCAACAACGGGCGCTATAAGCGCCACTGATTGGCCGATGAGTATTACTTCTGGATCAGAAACTTCTCGCGATCCAGACCTGCGATCCAGCGCGGCGGCTTGCCACGGCCCGACCACGTGCTACCGCTATCCGGGTCACGATATTTCGGCGCAACGCCTGCGCGCGGACGGCCAGCTTTAGCAGCCTTGGCACCACGGCCACCGCCAAGTTCGGTCAGCGAAATGCCGTAATCGGCCATTTTTTGCTTGATCTCATTCAACACTTCTGCGTATTCGCGCGACTTTGCTTCTTCGATCTGCTTTTCAAGCTTCTCGCGCTGCGCGAGTAGTTCTTTGTAGGACGACATAGGTTCCCTTGTGGTTTGGATAAAATGACTGCCGGTCTTAAGCCAGCTTGCCCTTTGAAGGTGTTCATGCCTCGGAATTTGATGGCGAGATTAACACAAAATAGAAAGGCTACAAAACCACCTTCGTAAAATTAATCCAAATCCGTTTCAAAAAATTTCATTCGACCGTGATGTTACGCAGACCCTTTCAAATAGATAATTTTCGTACTTTGCTGAAAAACAGGCCCGCACATCAGTAATTATTGGATTAATTATCAAAAAATGAAATTTAAGATGAGAAATTTGCATCAACATTTCATGGCATGAAAGCTTTAACATGAAACGTCAGAACATATTGGGACGCACGCTTCGCACTGTTATTGCGGAATGAGTGTTTTCCCGAAATCGCAATCAGAGCTTAATTAACGTGGCGCTGGATGCAATCCTCGAGCGCCGCATGCAAGGTTTCGGTATTGAGTTTGACGTCGGCAAAGGCAAAACGGGTACGCGTACCGTCAAGCTTCAGATCGGCGCCATATCGATCGACGCCGAGCAGTTGAAATCCTCCGGCAACCGCGGAATGACCGGCGAAGTGCCTGATCAGCGCATCTTCTTCATCAAAGCCGAGGGGCGGCAGTGGATCGAGTTCGGTGCCGTCGAGCCAGCCCATCGCGCCGAAGCCGCCGATATAGCGCAGCCGCTCGAGTCTCATCGCCCAGAACGTGAAATCACCGAGAGCCAGGTACCGTTCCGCGTCTGCGTGATAGCGGAGATAGCGCTGCACGACCTCGGGGGTCGCGTCGACCGGTTCGAACCTGCCGAGCAAGGTGACGCGCTGCCCGCTCAGCACGTCTCCCTCTGGTGCGTCAACGACCAGAAAGCCGGCGCGCGGGTCCGCATGCAGGTTGTGCGTATGCTCGGCGAGCCGGCTCACGAGGATCGTCGGACGATGCTGCGGGTCCGGGGCGAACGGCAACACCGACGGATAAGGAAAGCCTTCCGGCTGACGCGCGTGGGTAGCTAGCGTACCGATGGCGGCCAGATGCAGCAGATGGAGCGGAGCGTGAGCAGGAATGTTCAAGTGCGCGTTCCTCAAGTGTTGGATCAATCTGCTCCAAGCATAAGACAGCGTGCTTCGTTAGAATCGGAAATTCGCTTTCAACGCGCTTTCTTACGCGTCCTCCTTCACGAGATTTCAGTGTCCGACCGCTCCTCCGAATTCGCCACCCTCCCCGCGGCTCATCGCGATCTCTCCGACAACGCACGGCAGCGCGCGCGGATCGCCACGATGGCGGTGTTCTTCATTGCCGGCATGATGTACGCGTCGTGGGGGGTGCATGTGCCGACTGTGCGCGACCGCTTCCATCTGAACGCGGCGATGCTCTCGTTCGCGCTGCTGGCCGTAGCCGGCGGCTCGATCGGCGCAATGGCGGCGACTGCATCGTGGATCGCGCGAGTCGGCACGCGCCGCGCCTGCCTGACCGGCGGCCTGGTGATGACCGCGTGTGCAGCCCTGATCCTGATCGTGCCGGCTTACTGGATGTTGCTGATCGTGCTGGCCGTCTTCGGCGCCGGCATGGCCACACTCGACGTCGCGATGAACGCGGAAGCCAGCGCTGTCGAGAAAGCACTCGGCAGGCCGATCATGTCGTCGCTGCACGGCATGTTCAGCGTCGGCGGCATGTTCGGCGCGGCGGCAGGCGGCGCCTTGTTATCGCGCGGCATGGCGCCGGCGGTGCATCTCGCGCTGGCCGCGGCGGTCAGCGCGCTGGTGCTGCTCGCGGCCTGCCCTTCGGTGCTGCCGCACGTGTCGCACGCCGACCATCCCGACGCCGGCACGCCGCGCGCCAATCGCTGGCGCTCACCCGCGTTGTGGGCGCTCGGCGCAATGGCGCTGGTTGCACTGATCGCCGAAGGCGCAATGTACGACTGGGCCACTGTTTACATGCGCGACGTCGTGCTGTCGACGCCGGCCCTCGCGAGCGCGGCCTACGCGGCGTTTTCGGGCGGCATGGCAGCGGCGCGTTTCGCCGGTGACACCGTGCGAGCCCGCTTCGGCGCACCCCAACTGGTGATGGCGAGCGCGTCGCTCGCCTGCGCGGGGATGGTCGGCGCGCTGCTGCTGCCGAACCCGGTCGCCGCCCTCATCGGCTTCACGCTGATGGGTCTCGGACTCGCGAACATGATGCCCGTGCTGTTCGCAGCCGCGGCGAGCGTCAAAGGCATTCACGCCGCCGAAGGACTCGCGCACGTCGCCGGGCTGGCTTACTTCGGGCTGCTGCTCGGGCCGGTGATCATTGGCGCGGTGACGCAGGTGACCAGTTTGCCGATCGGCTTGTCCGTGGTGGCGGTGTGTTCTGCGCTGATCGCAATCGCAGGCCCGAAGGTACTGCGGCGTTTGAAGATTTAACGTAGACGCGCGCTGTTGCTGCATCGGCGGACGTTGCGCAATATGAAAGACCCCAAACTTACGTTACGTTACGCGATGCCTGCACGCTGATGTGTTCCCCACCACATCGGCGGCATCAACATGCTCGCCATTTTACAATATCGCGCCCAAACATTTGATTAATAAGGGTTTATCCACCTCTCCTGCGCTGCGCACATAAATGGCATAGGCCTTGCAGTTAGCTCCCCAGCAATTTCCAAATTACGGGGGAGCAGACCATGAATCGCAATTTCAAACTATCGGCGATCGCCATGTGCGTGTCGTCGATGATCTTACTGACGGGATGTGGAAGCACGTTGGTCAGGCCGGGCGCTGGGAGCGGTTCGGGTTCCGGCTCGGGTTCTGGTTCGGGCAACGGAACGCCTACACCGACTCCTACACCGACTCCCACACCGACACCGACACCGACGCCGACTCCCACACCGACTCCGACTCCGACTCCGACTCCAACGCCAACGCCAACGCCAACGCCGACACCCACGCCGACGCCGACTCCCACACCGACGCCAACCCCGACTCCGACGCCAACGCCAACCCCGACTCCGACTCCGACGCCGACTCCCACGCCGACACCAACCAGCGCCAATCCGATCGGCGTCGTCGTCCAGAACACCGGCAATGTAATCACCGCGACCGGCCAAACCGTTTCCGCGGTCGGCAGCCAGATCGGCCTTACGCCGATTCCCGGTGCGAATCCGGCCACCACCACCGCGCTCGGCAACGTCGTTTCGAATCTCGGTGCCGGCGTCACCGCGATCGGCACAGGCACGGCGAATGGCCTCGGCCAGCTCGGCAATTCCAAGGATCCACTCGGCACGACACTGGCAAGCAGCGGCGGTTTGGTTTATGACGCAGGTCAGGCCGTCAACAGCGCCGGCCAACTCGTGACGAGTCTCGGCAGCGGTCCCACCGCACCGCTCAGTCCGCTGACCACGCCCCTCGGCAGCGTGGTCTCGACGGTCGGCGTTGCGGTCAGCGGCCTTGGCACGCAACTGACCTCACAACTGACGAACGGCCCGATCCAGCAAGTCACGCAAACCGTCAGCACCGTGATCACGCCGATCACCAGCACGCTCGCGCAAACGACTCAGACCGTCGGCGATACGACCGGTCTCGGCTCACCGCTGAATGGCTTGCTGTCGACCATCGGTCATGGCCTCGACAGCGCGGGTAGCCAGGTCAGCAGCGCGACAAACAACCCGATCGGCCAGAACCTCGGCAATGTCGTAACCAAGCTCGGCGACACCGTCACCTCGGCAGGCGGCCTGCTGACCGCGGGCGGTTCGAGCAGCAGCAACCCGCTTGGCGGCCTCACCGGCATCCTGAATCCGGGCGGCAGCAGCGGCAGTACGGGCAATCCGCTGGCGCCGTTGACCAGCATTCTTACCGCTTTGCCGGGCACCTTGAGCGGCGGTCTGACAGGCGGCAGCGGCTCGAGCAGTCCGCTGGCACCCTTGACCAGCATCCTCAGCACGGTGACCGGCAGTCTCGGTGGCATCTCCGGCGGCTCGGGCAGCCCGCTGGCACCGCTGACCAGCGTCCTAAGCACCGTGACCGGAAGCCTCGGCAGCCTAGGCGGCACCTCCGGCGGCACGGCCAGCCCGCTTGCACCGTTGACAAGCATTGTGACCTCGGTCACCGGCGCATTGAGCGGCGCGACCGGCAGCAGCAATCCGCTGGCACCGGTGACGGCTGCAGTGTCGTCGCTGACAGGCGCCCTCGGGTCGGCTGCGGGTTCGGGCAGCAGCGGCGGGACCACCAACCCGCTTGCGCCGATCACCGGTCTACTGAGCACCGTCACCGGCGCATTGACCGGTACGGCGGGCACGGCTGGCGGCACCACGGGCGGCGGCTTGCTCGGCGGTCTGGGCGGTCTGACGACGAAGAAGTGACGAATACGAATAACGACAGCACATAACGGCGCGACAAAAAACAAGCGTCAAAGGGGGGCGGCGAACCGGGTCAACCGGTTCGCCGTTTTTTTATCGCTGCAACGGGTGGGGATATGACATGCGCAAGCCGGAGCGACTGCCGCAAGGACCCGGAAGGCACGCGTGAAAGCGGCCGCGGCAAAGATATTCAAAACGCTGCCACATTCACCAGCGCATCACAGTTCGTGATACGTAACGTAATTACTCGAGAAGTCGTTACGCTGCAGAAAATTGGTGAACGTCATCGTCACCGATGCCTCGAGTCCTTCCACGTAATGCCACCAGCCGATCGGCAGAAACAGCAATTCGCCGGGTTCAAGTGTGCATTCCACCAGATGCGCATTGCGCATCGACGGAAAACGCTCGTGGTCGATCGCGCCGCCGTCCACCTGCGAATAGCAATGGAGATAGTTGGCCATATGCGGCGTGTCGGACAACGGCACCAGCTTGATCTGTTTGCGTCCGATCACCTGCGCCATGAAGTTATTGGTCAGATCATGGTGAAACGGCGTCTTCGTTCCCGCCGGTCCCATCCAGAAAAAGCCGGTATCGGGCGATCCGGCATCGAGATATTCGCCGATAGCCGGCACATCGGACCATAACGCCGCGAGTGCTGCGCGATTGTGCGAGGTGTTATTGGCGGTCATGTAGAAATCGTTAGTCGAGCCGCTGCGCTCGACGAGATCGACATAATCGGCAAAGCGCATCATGCGCTTGAGCTTCGGCTGATTGATTTCATAATTCGTATCCGACTCGCGGCCGAACTGCACTTCGACTTCGCAATCGCCGCAACGCTCGCGAAAGTAGTCGAAACTCCACTGTGTGCGCGCAGGCCAGAAATCGAAAGCACCGGTGATAATGACCGGCCGGTTCTGAAAGTAGTACTGCTCAAAGAACTCGTCGCGCGATAAACGCTCGCGCCTTTCGATCACATCGCCCCCCGCACGCATACGATTGAGCGTGCCGTACACGGACAATATCCATTCGCGCTTGTGCAAACGATTGCGCAGACGCGTTGCACCCTCAAAGTAAGGACTCGCGAGCGCTGCCTCGATTTCACGCGCAGCTTCGGCCGGGTCGAAACCATGTCCGACCAGCGCACCATGCACTGCGGGCGGCGGTACGTCGAGCAGCAGATTCTCGGCAATCCAGCGGCGCCAGCCGTTATCGATCGAACGGATCACAGTGGTCACGGCATTCTCCCAAACGATGTTCGCAAACCCACCAGCGTCACTCACAGATGTCCAAAAGAAAAGGCACGCGAGCCATACGGCGCACGTGCCTTTTAACTACCTGACCGAAGACAAACAAAGCTGTCTTCGATCATGCGGCCTTTACATCTTCACTACGTCGAGCAGCGTCTTCTTGCCGCCCTTGTAGTCATACAGCGAGATCACGCCGTGTTGAAGGTCGCCCTTCGAGTCGAACGTGGTTTCACCGATCACACCCTTGTAGTCGGTGCTCGGCATTGCTGCCAGGATCTTCGCCGGATCGGTCGAGTTCGCACGCTTCATTGCGTCGACGATGATGTACACAGCGTCATACGTGAACGGAGCGTAGATCTGGATCGGCTGACCGAAACGCTTCTGATACTTGGCAAGGAACGCTGCGCCGCCAGCCATCTTCTCGAGCGCCATACCGGCTTCCGAGCAGACGATGTTGTCGGTTGCGTCGCCGGCCAGGTCCGACAGCTTGTCGGTACACACGCCGTCGCCTGCCAGCACCTTCGCGCGCAGGCCGAGCTGCTTGGCTTGCTTGGCGAACGGGCCGCCGGTGGCGTCCATGCCGCCGTACATGATCGCGTCCGGGTTTTCGCCCTTGATCTTCGTCAGAATTGCGCGGAAATCGACAGCCTTGTCGTTCGTCGCGTCATGCGACATCACGTTCATGCCGAGCGACTTGGCGGTCTTCTCGAATTCGTTGGCAAGACCCTGGCCATAAGCGGTCGAGTCGTCGACGATCGCGACGCTCTTCATCTTCATGGTCTTGGATGCGTAGTTAGCCAGTGCCGGACCTTGTTGCGCATCGGTCGCCACGACGCGGTACGTCGTCTTGAAACCTTGTTGCGTGTAGGCCGGGTTCGTTGCCGACGGCGAGATCTGCACGATGCCAGCATCGCTATAGATCTTCGAAGCCGGAATCGAAGTGCCCGAGTTCAAGTGGCCAACCACTGCGACGACCTTATCGTCGACCAGCTTCTGCGCGACTTGCGTAGCCGTACGCGGGTCAGCTGCGTCGTCTTGTGCGTCGAGTTGCAGCGTGATCTTCTGGCCACCGATCGTCAGGCCCTTGGCATTGATTTCTTCAACTGCCAGGCGCGCGCCGTTTTCGTTGTCTTTACCCAGGTGAGCAATACCGCCAGTCAGCGGCGCAACGTGACCGATCTTGACGACCGTATCGGCCACAGCCGAAGTTGCCAGCGTAGCGAACAGCATCGCCGCGGCGCTGATCGGCAACAGCTTTTGAATCTTGATGTTCATGTAAGTCTCCAGTTTCGGTCCCAAAAACAACGTAATCGCCCTGTGCCCCCCGCGTCCCTACACGTGTCGCTCAGTCCCGTGGACGACTACGCCGGTTGCATCGTTCATGCACTTGGCCAGCACGTTCACCAACCTGTTTGTGGCAGGCGGCAAACCGTACTTGCGCGCAAGTGTAGGCCATCAAATTAAATTGTGGGACTTTTTTGAGGAAGTGGGATGAACACTAATAGCGTTTATCCTGCAGAGACCTATTACGGCCGGACAGACAGGCTGGAAAGCACCAACCCATGCGGGTTTCCGCCAGGTGAGAGTTTCGTCTAACGGCAAAGCCTAAAGCTTTTAGCGCGTTAAACCGTTAATAGTTCGAATAGGCATTGCGCTTAAAAACGAGGCGCGTCGTAAAACACTGCGACGCGCGCCTGGGCCACGCTGAATCAACGTTTGAGCGCGGCGATCCGTGCTACTGCCGCATGCCATTCCTGCTCGAGTTGCCCGACCAGTTCGGCAGCACCAAGGCCTTCCCGGCGCTTGCGGCCAAGCGGCGCGCCCTGGCCAGACCAGAGCGACAGGTAGTCGCCGTTACCCGCGCGGCTCGCGGTTTGCCGTAGTTCCTGCGTTAAGGCGTTTTGCACTGGATACGGCGCGACCTTATCCGCCGACTCGCTCAATCGCTGCATCAACGGATTGCGTATGCCGCGCGCATGGCGACCGGTGATTGCGCGCGTCACGGAGGTCGACGTGTCGGACATCGAACGTACGCGGGTTTTCCATGCCTGCGGTATCGCACTCTCCAGACAGGTGAGGAACGCGGTGCCCATCACCGCGGCTTGCGCGCCGAGCGCGAGCGCGGCGACGATGCCGCGTCCGTCCATGATGCCGCCGGCGGCCAGGACCGGCAGACCGGTCGCATCGACGAGTTGCGGCACGAGCGCCATGGTGCCGACCAGGGCCTCCTCGAATGCGCCGATGAAGGTGCCGCGATGCGCGCCAGCCTCCGCGCCTTGCGCGGCGATTGCATCGGCGCCCGCGTCACGCCAGGCGACACCCTCGGCAACATGCGTCGCGGTGCCAATTACATATAGGCCGTTTGCATGCAGACGAGCGACGTCCCCGGCGGAAAGCAGCCCGAACGTGAAGCTCGCCACCGGCACGCGCAATTCGATCAGCATGTCCAGTTGCGCGCGAAAATCCGGCGCGTAGCGTTCGAGCGGCTGGCCCGACGGCAAACCGAGGTCCGCGCGCAGCGGATCGATTGCTTCGAGCGCGTGGCGCACAGTGGCTTCGTCCGGTGCGGCCGGGTCCAGTACAAATAGATTCACGCCGAACGGACGATCCGTCAGCGCGCGAATCGCGGCGACTTCGCTCGCGATCTTCTCGGGCGACAGCGCTGCTGCCGCCAGAAAACCCAGGCCGCCGGCATTCGATACCGCGGCGACCATCGCGGGCGTGGTCGCGCCGCCGGCCATCGGCGCCTGCACAACCGGCACGCGCAACTCGAAACGCGCCGCAAACGGCGTCACAAAATTGCCTTCGTTCATGTTCGTTTCCTTTTCCAACAACGCGCTCGCGGCACGGGCAAGCAGATACGCCTGACTCTACCGAGCCACACCACGACGGGGAAATGAATTATCGAGAATGTTTCAATCGTCTTACGAGATGGTCGCTGTGCTATGGGCGTCGTCAGGCCACGCGTGGCCTCGCTGCACGGCGTTTCTTTTGATGGCAAACTGATCGGCCGCGTCAGGTATTCAAGCCTCTGGCATTCATTCAGACCGACCCCGCGCATCAACGCACGGGTAAATGGAGAGCAACATGAGCACGACTTCCCGCTGGATCGACATTCCCGCCGGCAACGACAGTTTCGGCGGCTATCTGGCGCTGCCCAAAAGCGGCAAGGGACCGGCCGTCATCATCATTCAGGAAATCTTCGGCGTGAACAGCCATATCCGTTCAGTCGCGGATCAGTACGCGCAAGACGGCTACATCGCGCTTGCACCAGACGTGTTCTGGCGCGTGCAGCCGCGCGTCGAATTGACGTATGACGGTGCGGATCGCGAGAAAGGCATCGAGTTGATGCAAAAGACCAATGTCGACCAGGCGGTGGCCGATATCGGCGCAGCCGCGGCAGCGCTGCGCGCCATGCCGGAAGTGACCGGCAAGGTTGCGGCGATCGGCTTCTGCTTCGGCGGTCAACTCGCGTATCTGGCAGCCGCCCAAGGTACGCTCGACGGCGCGGTCGCTTATTACGGCGGTGGCATCCAGAACAAGCTCGATCAGGCCGCCAGGATCAAAGTGCCGATGCAATTCCATTACGGCGAACTCGACGCGCATATTCCGCTGTCGGCAGTCGGCCAGATTCAGGAGCGCTTCGCGGGTCGCACCGATGCGGAATTCAACATCTATCCGAACGCCGATCACGGCTTCAACTGCTCGGACCGCGCATCGTATAACCAGCCGGCTTCGGCGCTCGCGCATGGCCGCACGCTGACCTTCCTCGGTGAACGGCTGTAACTCGCGGCTGTAACTCACGGCTGTAACTCACGGCTGTAACTTGCGGCTGTAACCCGTACCTGTACCCGGTGCTTGCGGCTTGCGTCAGCAACTCGCGACTTTAATCGACGCCTGCAACGCGCGCCTGTACTGGGTTACTCTCTCAAAGACGACGTGCCATCGGCGCGTCGTCTTCTTCCATGCGTATCGACGAACTGGGGACGACGGGACGTCCGGCACAGCCGTTCATCATGCGCATAGGCAACCGGCAGATCCAACACTCGATAGTGAGGGCCCCTCCGTCGTGCAATCAGACTATCTCGCTCATGACGCCATCGGCCTTGCCGAACTGGTTCGAAGCCGCAAAGCAAGCGCGCGCGAGTTGCTGGACATCGCGATCTCTCGCACCGAGGCCGTCAATCCCGCGATCAATGCGATCGTCCTGAAGGACTACGATGCAGCGCGTCAGCGCGCCTCGCGCGATGATGCGAACAGAGCGAATGGCGCAAGCAATACGGATGATCGAAGCGCGCAGGCAGCACTCGCAGGTGTGCCCTATCTGATCAAGGATCTGGGCGCAGCGGTCGCCGGGCTACGCATGGCGATGGGCAGCCGTCACTATCGTCACTTCATTCCTACCGAGGATGCACCGGTCGTCGCGCTCGCAAAAGCGGCCGGCCTCAATATCTTCGCCAAGACCAGCACCTCGGAACTCGGTCAGATGCCTTATACGGAGCCCGAACTGTTCGGCGCGTGCCGCAATCCGTGGAATCTCGACCATACGCCAGGCGGCTCCAGCGGCGGTGCAGCGGCGGCGGTCGCCGCGGGCATCGTGCCACTCGCGCATGCATCGGATGGCGGCGGCTCGATCCGCATTCCCGCTTCATGTTGCGGACTATTCGGCCTCAAACCGTCCCGCGGACGTGTGCCGCGCGCCACGCCAACCGCAGCGGTTGGTGAACTCGGCATCGATCACGCGGTATCGCGCAGCGTGCGCGACAGCGCGTTGCTGCTCGATCTGCTGGCCGGCAACGCGGACAGACCACTCGGCGCACCGGGCACTTTCCTTGGCGCAAGCCGCGAGCCATGCAAGCCGTTGAATATTGCCTACGTCACCGATTCGATGCTGGCGCCCTCGCTCTCCGCCGACTCGCGCGCCGCGCTCGAAGACGCCGCGCAACTCGCGAGTTCGCTCGGCCACAACATCGAACCGGTGTCGCTGAACATCGATTTCGCGGCAGTCCGCCATGCGTTCCTGATGCTCTGGTCGGTGACCGCGGAAGAAATGGTGCTGAACGCCGATCGCATCACCGGCCGCAAACCGCTGCGCGACGAATTCGAAATCTCGACGTGGGCCATGGCGCATGTCGGCCGCAAACTCGGCGAGCGCGGCTTGCCCAGCGCACTGGAAGAACAGCGCCGCATCACCGAGCGCCTCGCCGATTTGCTGAACCGCTACGACGTACTTCTGTGCGCGACGCTCGCCGGCTCACCGATCAAGATCGGCGAAATGCAGCCGACGTCCGCCGAGCGCATGCAGATGCGCGCCGTCACGGCGATGCCGCTCGAAGCCCTGATGAAGAAGCTGCTGGCCGAAGCGTCGAACAAGGCATTCGCATGGGCGGGATGCACGGAATTGTTCAATCTGAGCGGACAGCCTGCGATGTCGGTGCCGCTCTACTGGAACGCACGTGGACTGCCTATCGGTGTGCAATTCGCCACGCGCGAAGGTGGTGAAGCAACGTTGTTGCGACTGGCCGCGCAACTCGAAGCGGCGCGGCCCTGGTTCGATAAACGGCCGCCGTTGATACAGGCACGCAGCTAGGCGCTCAAGCCGGCTTGCGCTGTGCATCGAGATCCGCATGGCGCTTGCCGGGGATACACGCCACGGCAACGATCGATAACGCCAGTCCGCCCATCACGTAGTAAGTCGGCGCGAGCGGCGAACCCGTGGTGTTAATGAGCCATGTCACGACGAAAGGCCCGAAGCCACCGAACAGCATCACCGCGACGTTGTACGCGAGCGATAAACCAATCGAGCGCACGTTCGCCGGGAACAGTTCGGCAATCAATGCGCCGAACGGTCCGTAATAGCCGGACAGCGTGATCGACAGAAGCGCCTGCACGAGAATCAGTTTCGACACGCTCGGCTCCGCCGCAAGCCACGCGAACAGCGGGTAGATGATCACGAGCGTCAGTACCAGCGACCACAGCGAAAGCCCCTTGCGTCCGATCCTGTCCGACCATGCACCCGTCAGCGGCGCAAGCACGGTCAACAGCAGATTGCCGACGATCACCGCATAAAAGGATTGCGCATAGGGTAGCTTCAGTTG
The DNA here is from genome assembly GCF_046026855.1 of Paraburkholderia sediminicola. Lineage (GTDB taxonomy): Bacteria > Pseudomonadota > Gammaproteobacteria > Burkholderiales > Burkholderiaceae > Paraburkholderia > Paraburkholderia sediminicola_A. Next base: position 271,078 of record NZ_JAQQET010000006.1, read on the forward strand.
CTTGACCGCGAAGGTCGGCAGATAGCTGATCAGCACGTAGATCGTCACGGTGAGCGCGACCACCGCGCCGAGTCCGCACAACACTTCACGGCTATGGCTCGTGAACACTTCGCCGAGCGTCGCGCGCCGCGCCGTTTTTTGCGCAAGCAGAAAGGCTTCGGAATCGGAGAGATGCCGGCGAATGTAAAAACCGATCGGCCCGATGATCAAGCCCAAAATGAACGGTACGCGCCAGCCCCACGACTTCAACGCCTCGGGCGAGAGGCCTCGCGTGATCAGCCCGCCAACCACTGCGCCGAGCAGAAGCGCCGCCGCCTGGCTCGCCATCTGCCAACTGCCGTAGAAACCGCGCTTCGAGAATGGCGCCGCTTCGATCAGCAAAGCCGTAGAACTGCCGAATTCACCGCCGGCGGAAAAACCTTGCAGCAAACGCCCGAGCACGATCATCAAAGGCGCGCCAATGCCGATCGCCGAATACGGCGGGGCAATCGCCAGCAGCAGAATACCGAGCGTCATCAGCCCGATGACGAGCAACAGCGCCGCCTTGCGTCCCGCGCGATCCGCGTAAAGCCCAAGTACGATGCCGCCGATCGGCCGCATAACGAACGCGACACCGAAGGTTGCGGTGGTCAGCAGCATCGACGAATAGTCGTTGCCTGCCGGAAAGAACAATTGTGCGATCACCACCGTGAGAAAACCGAACACGGTGAAGTCGTACCATTCGAGTGCATTGCCAATCACAGCCGCCACGACGGCGCGTGTATTGAGGCTCCTTGACGCTGGTGCCATTCGAATCTCCAGCCTGCGAAAAGTATCGCGTGGTAAGGCGTCTCAGCGTAGATATGCTTCGGCGTGCTTTAGCGCGAGCGAGAAAAAACCGCACCAGCCGAGGCAATCGGATTGGAGTGTAAAGAGCGCGCAAGCTGTTTTCAAGCAACAAAAAGGCGTCTGTTGCGCAGGGCAGCAGACGCCTCGATGATCGGACCGCAGTCCGGCGCCGCGATGTTGCGGCGCATTTGCCGCGACACTGAATGTGTGCGCGGCTGAAGCGTAATCAGGCCTTCTTGTTATATGCGCTGCACCAACCCTTGCTCGCGACCTGCTTGCCCGCGAACATCGGGCAACCCGCGTAAGCGTCAGTCGGCTTGCCTTGGTAGAAGCTGCAGTTGCCGCAGTCCTGGCCCGCTGCGTACTTTGCGTACTTGGCCTTGTCGACTTTGCTTGCGTCAGCCTTGTAGCCGAGCGCTTGCGCGGTCGGGTCGGTCTCGGCGACCTTCGGTGCGTCGGCGAAAGCCTGGCGCGACAGGGCGAAGGTCGATGCGACACCAATGCTGGTGATCAAAAACGTACGACGGGAAGATTTCATGGGGGACTCACTCCATTTATATTGAACTGATCGCCGTTCTGATGACAGCGGTCCCCAAGGATAGCAATGAAGCCGTCGCGCGTGACGGCCCAAATGATAGAGATAACCGAATTGCTACGACCTCGCACGCGCGTTTCGAGTGTGAAATGCCGCGTCATCGCGTGCTGTGAGCAGCTGGCTGAGAGTTCGAGGGTGCGACAATTAAGCGCGCCCACTCAGTTCGCAGACACGCTGAGCGATCGCGAGCGAGGCCGTGAGTCCGGGAGATTCAATACCGAACAGATTGACGAGCCCGCGCACGCCATGCGCGGCCGGACCCTGGATCACGAAGTCGGCGGCGGGCTCGCCTGGGCCGGAAAGCTTCGGACGAATCCCGGCATAAGCGGGTTGCAAGGCATCGTCGGGAAGCGCGGGCCAGTACGCGCGAATCGCCGAATAGAAGGAATCCGCACGGCGCGGATCGACGTCGTAGCTGATCGCATCGACCCATTCGACGTCGGGACCGAATCGCGCCTGGCCACCGAGATCGATCGTCAGATGCACGCCGAGACCGGCTTCGTTCGGCATCGGATAGATCAGCCGGCTGAACGGCGCGCGCCCCGAGATGCTGAAGTAGTTGCCGCGTGCGAGATAAAGCGGCGGCACATGGCGCGCGTCGAGGCCGCGAATCGTGCGCGCCAGCGCGTTCGCGTGCAAACCGGCGCTGTTGATCACGCAGGCCGCGCTGATCGTGGTCGGCGCGCTGCCGCCCACCTTGATGATGAAGCGGGCATTGCTCGCCTCGATTGCCTCGACCGGCGCATGGAACGCACACACCGCGCCGTCGCGCTCGGCGTCGCCCTGAATCGCCAGCATCAACTGGTGACTATCGACAATGCCGGTCTGCGGCGAGAACACGGCCTCGACACATTCGAGCGCGGGTTCGAGCGCTTGCGCCTGGTCGCCGTTGATCCGCATCAGGTCGAGCACGCCGTTTTCACGGCCCTTCGCCATGATGCTTTCGAGCTGGGGAACCTGGTTGCGCGAGGTGGCGACCAGCAGTTTGCCGCAGCGTGAATGCGGCACGTTGTGCTCGACGCAGTAGTCGTAGAGCATTTCGCGGCCGCGCACACAGAGCGCCGCTTTCAGCGAGCCGCGTGGATAGTAGATCCCCGCGTGAATCACTTCGCTATTGCGCGAACTGGTGCCCACGCCAATCGCTTCGGCCGCTTCCAGCACGATCACTTCGCGCCCGCGCGCCGCCAGTGCGCGTGCCACTGCGAGACCGACCACGCCCGCGCCGATCACTACACATTCGATTTGATCCATGTCCCTTGACGCGGCTGACTTCGCCGCGCGCTGCCTCATTCACCCGATATAGATGAAGACCGGATGCGGCTATCGAGGACCGCACACCGCTCGCTGTCGAACGCGCCGGGCCTTACGCAACCGCTTTGCAAAATTGCACGACACTGCACAGACAGAAATGCCCGCGGTCGAACGACTGCGGGCATTCGGTCTTGATCAGGTCTTAAACGTATGGGCCGGACGAGTTCAGTGTACGCCGTCGAAGGTCGCCGCGCTCGACTCTTCATGCCGGCGAGAGGTCGCGGGGTGCCGTGTCGTAACAGGCAATCGCATCTCATAATTGGCAATAATTGCCGAGGCATTCATTGCATTCTCGGTATAGATACCCGATTTCGGGCCATAAAAAAGCCGCTCGAAGGCGGCTTTGTGGCAAAAACAGGGCAAAAAACCTCAAAAACCGATCGGTTTCCGGCGATTTCCGTAATCCAGGCGAATATCGCCGGCTTCGATCCGATCGCGCCCGTCGATCCGCGCAGCGCCGAAGCCATTCAGAATCGCACGCCGCATTTCACGTGGCGACGCCAGCTTAAGCGCGTCGAGCGCAGCGTCGCCGAGCGTTTCGGGAAAGCGCAGACCCCAGTTATGCGCCGAGCGAATCGCGTCGTAGATCGATTGGGCGATACGGCGTGCGCCGTTATGGTCCGGCGGCGGAATCTCGTACACGTTCATCCGGTTCAGAATCGGCTCCGGGATCGAGCGCTCGTCGTTCGCTGTCGCGATCCATATCACGTGGCCGGCATTGATCGGAATTTCGGCGAATTCGTCGATGAAAGTCTGCGCCGTGTCGTGCTCGAGCAGCGCGTAAAGCGCGCCGAGCGGATCGTATTGCGAATCGCCGGTGGCCTTGTCGATTTCATCGACAGCGATCACGGGGTTCGCGTAGCTGCCGTTCACGAGCGCATCGAACACCTTGCCGGGCTTCGCGTTCTTCCATTGCGAAGAGGCACCCGACAGAATCCATCCCGCTGTCAGCGAACTCATCGCCACGTATTGATAGGCGGTGCCGAGCAGGCGCGCCAGCTGCTTGGCAAAGTGCGTCTTGCCGATGCCAGGATCGCCCAGCAGCAGGATCGGCATCAGTTCGAGCCGGTCTTCGGTCTCGATACACAAAGCGACCTGCTTGCGGATGTCGTCGAGCGGCGCTGAAAAATTGGGCAGGGCGTCGATCAGATCGTCGATCGACGGCATGCGGTTCGGCTTCACGCAGAAGCGCAGATTGCCGGTTTTCAGCATCTTTTCGTACGTGGCGCGCAGCGCCTCGTTCGCGCCTTCGCCGAGATCGTTCAGCGCGGTTTCGACCTGATCGAGGTCGTATACCCGGCTGAAAGATGCCACGGCTATTTCCTGTTTGACCATTGCTGTTGTCATCGCTCACCCCGTCTGGCTGGTCTTGCTGCTGCGGCACCTGGTGGGCGCCGTTTCAGGTCCAGTGTAACGAGGACATATTCGCGTGCAAGCCAGCAGTCATGCGGCTCTGCTGCTAACAACGGCTTGTTTCCGGCGACGCCCCGGAGGAAGCCCCCTCGAGGATTCCCCCGGCCCGCGAAATGGTGTGTTGCTGAACCCGGCCCCGTTTCAAGTGTCAGAAAAGCGTTCAGCCCATCAGGCGTAAGATGGCCTTCTGATTACTCTGCCGGACGCAGTGACCGGAGACTCCTTCCATGTGGAAAACCAGTATCGTCGCCGTACTGTTCGGCACTTCGCTGCTAGCGAACGCGCAACAACAGCCGGCGCAGCAGGTCGTGCAATGGCAGTTGCAGGTCATGCGCGACGGCCAGCAGATCGACGCGTTCGACGGCACCACCACCGTCGGCCAGGCCCGCACGGACACGCACCACAAGGTGGTGCAGCACAACGTCGGCTGTAAAGACCAGCCCGGCGGCAGCATCGATCTCGCGCGCACGCTGACGGTCTCGCCGCTGCAGGCGGATGCGAATGCGGTCACGCTGTCGATCGAAGCCCAGGAAACGTTCGAGGACGACACCCCGCAACAAACCGACACCGGCTGCAAGCTGCCGCCGCAACCACGTCAGGTGAGCGCGAGCCATCCGGGCCTGAAGGTGCCGGCGGGACAGTGGGCTAGCTGGACGATCGTCGACAAGAATCCGAACCTCGTCTACCGCGTGCGTGCGAGCCTTGCGAACAGCCCGAATTAGCGCAAACGCGCAAACCCGCGCGAATCAAAGTCAATTGAAGCGAATAACCGAAGCCTCAACAGAACACGTGGACAACGCGGCATGCGAAACCCAGAAGAATTGATCCGCGAGAGCATAGCGCCCAAGGATTTCATTGCGGTGAGCTGGAATCTGCATAAGGGCCGCACACCGCTCGGCTTCCAGGCCTGGCAGGCGATGCAGCGCTGGGTTCAGTCGACCCATGCGGACGCGTATTTTTTGCAGGAAGCCATGGCGCGGCGCATGCCTGCGCCGATATTGGCGAGTAGTTTCGGCGCGCCACTCGTCGATCCGTTGAGCGATGTCTGGCATTGTCAGGCTACCGAAATCGCACGCGCGGCCGAACTCGAAATCGCGCTTGGGCCGAACGTGTTCAAGCCGTCGTGGCGGCATGGCAATGCGATTTTGTCGCCGCATCCGCTCGATCTCGGCGGGCGCTGGGATATCTCCGCGCATCGTTTCGAAAAGCGCGGGCTGCTGGTGGCGCGGGCGACCTTCGGCGGTCATTCGGTCACGCTGCTGTGCGCGCATCTCGCGCTCACGCGCTCGGCGCGCTTGCGGCAGATGAACTGGATCGCGCATTGGATCGCCAAGGAAGCGCCTGAAGGTCCGCTGGTGCTAGCCGGCGATTTCAACGACTGGCGCAACGACTCGGTGCCGCTCTTCGCCGAACACGGCTTGCAGGAAGTGGCCACACTGCTCGGCGAATCGGGCCGCACGTTTCCGGCCTTCTCGCCGGCGCTCGCGCTCGACAAGATGTTCGTGCGCGGCATGAAACCGGTCGAATGGATCCAGCCGACGCAGGAAACCGCGTGGCTCTCGGATCACTTGCCATATATGGCGCGGTTGCGGGTCGAGTGAATTAGCCTTTTCGCGGCGTCCAGTTCAGGCTCGCTGCGATCTCCTCGCCCGGCTGCAACACACAGCCGCCCACCTGTTCCTGCATGCCAACCACGTTGAAGCAATCGGTGGTGTTGGTCACCGGTTCCACGCACAACTGCGCATCGTTGGCCGGCGCGAATACCACCATGTGATCGAAGGGCGCATCGGCGCTCATCGTCAGCTGACGGTGCTCGTCGGGCCACGCAATCGTCGCCTCACGCGACCAGTTGGCGAAGTTGTTGTCGAGCTCGAACGCGTCCGGCGACATGCCGTGGCGCAGCGCCTCGACTGCGGGATGCGGGCCAAGATGCGTGGGCAGCACGTCGGCGTCGGCATGCCACATGCCCTGCACGTCGGCGTAAATGCGAGTCTGCGCAGTGCGCGGATAGTACGGGTGATGCCCCATGCCAAAGGGCATCGGCCGGTCACCCAGATTCTGTGCGGACAACGTGATGCGCAGCGCGCCGCCGATCAACTCGATGCGCTGCAGCGCGCGATAACGGAACGGCCAGTCGCCGGGCTGCCTCGCATCCGGTTCGTGGTCAAAGTGCAATTCCACCGAGCTTTCCGTGCGCGCCCCCACCTGCCACGGATGCCGCCACGCGTTGCCATGCAGCGCGTGCGCAAAACGCAGGTCATTGCCGCTCAGATCGACCGTGCCGCCGTCGAACGGGAAGCGCGCGTCGCGAATCCGGTTGCAGTAGGGAAAGAGCGGAAAGCTCGCCATGCGCAACGGATCGCGTTCATCGAACGCCGCTTGCGTGGCCGGACGCAGCCAGTGCAGCGGGCCTTCAGGGGTCGACTCGTAGTAAGCCGCCAGCGCGCCGCCGACTTCAGGCGCGATCACGACGCGCATGGCACCAGCCGTCAGCGTGACAAGCGTGGGGGCGATCGCGGGATCGTCGAGCCACGTGAGCCCGCTTGCGAACGGCCGGATCGAATTCAAGGAAACGTCGCGCATGGTCAGAAAAGGCGGGGCCTCAGGCGGATGGCGGCACGAACGCGCATCAATGTCTCCTATGACATGCCGCGCATCGCGCGCGGCCGGCGAACCGTCATGGTCCGCGCGACCGAGAATCGCACGCCAAAGCATATCGGTCAATATTATTAGTAATAAATTTGTCAGAACAAGCCAGCTACTGCCTTACCAAAACTCCCAAATGGCGGGTTAGCGCGCGTTGCCGTGCGCATATTATTAGTGGTACCGTCAGCACCACAAATGCCACCGGCATGCCCCTGCTTTTGCGCCGCTGCAGAGCGGCTCGCACAATGAAAAAATCGACTCAACGCCGTCCGACCATGACCGACATCGCCAAGCTCACCGGCGTGTCGCAATCCACTGTCTCGCTCGTCCTGAACAACGCGACCGGCGCGAAATTCTCCGAGACCACCCGCAACAAGGTGCTAAAGGCCGCGCACGACCTCGGCTACCGGCTTTCGCTGCGCGAGCCGGTGTCGGCTTCGAACGACGAACGCAACCTGATCGTCTATCTGGCCGACGAGATTTCCACCAGTCCGCACCCTGTCGTCAACGTCGACGGCGCGCGCGATGCGGCCTATGCAAGCGGCAAGATGCTCGCCGTCTACTCGACGCACGGCAACGCCGATATCGAAAAGCAGGTACTCGATGCGACGCTGTCGAACCCGCACGTGTTCGGCGTGATCTACGCGACCGTGTACACCCGCAAGGTCACCGTGCCGGCGGCGCTCTCGCAGGTGCCCACCGTGCTGCTGAACTGCTACACGAGCGAAGGCGGGTTTTCGTCCGTGGTGCCCGCCGAGGTCGCGGGCGGCCACCTGGCGACCGACTATCTGCTGCAGTCGGGGCATCGGCGGATCGGCTATATCAACGGCGAGCCCTGGCAGGACGCCTCGAAAGACCGCCTCAAAGGCTATCGCACTGCGCTCGCCACCGCCGACCTGCCGTACGCGCCGGAGCTCGTGCGCGACGGCGACTGGAGCTCAGGGGTCGGCTTCGAAATGACGCTTTCCCTGATGCGCGAGGCGCATCCGCCGACCGCCATTTTCTGCGCCAACGACCTGACCGCGCTCGGCGCGATCGAGGCGCTGAAGCAACTCGGCCTGCGCGTGCCCGAAGACATTTCCGTGCTCGGCTACGACGACCAGGAAATTGCCCGCCACACCCATCCGCCACTGTCGACGGTGGTGCTGCCGAACTACGAACTGGGACGCTGGGCGATCGAAACCTTGCTGCAGGACGAGCACAACCGCGCGGCCGGCGCGCCGGTGCGGCATCGGTTAGTGAAACTCGACGGGCCGCTCGTGGAACGCAGCTCGGTCAGGGTAATTACCGAGGCAGAAAAACCAATAATTAATATTATTAGTGATTGACCGATAATAATTCTCGATGGAATAATCGGCACGTCCGGACAGAGTGAACAACTCGGCCGGCAGGAGAAACACTAAAAAGTAAATACACCTCACCCGGTACTGGAGGAAGACAATGGCGTCGCTCAACACGCAGTCGCACAAGCACGTGCGCAAGCAGCAGATTCGTCCGCTGGCAGGTTCGCTGCTGGCTCTGGCCATCGGTTTCGGCGTCGCCACGGCGCACGCCGACGACGCGCTGCCGAAGTTGCCCCACAAGACCCCGCTGAAGGTCGGCTTCGCGCAGACCGAAAGCAACAATCCGTGGCGTCTCGCGGAAACCAAGAGCTTCAAGGACATCGCCGCGAAGTGCGGCTGGCAGTTGGTCATGACCGACGCCAACAGTTCGAACTCCAAGCAGGTGTCGGACATCCAGAACATGATCGCGCAGCATGTCGATCTGCTGGTGTTCCCGCCGCGCGAAGAAAAACCGCTTGCGCCGATCGTGCTGCAGGCTAAAAAGGCCGGCATTCCCGTGATCCTGGTCGACCGCGACGTCGATCAGTCGGTGGCCAAGGCGGGCCGCGACTACATCACCTTCATCGGTTCCGACTTCATCGATCAGGGTCATCGCGCGGCTGACTGGCTCGTCAAGGCGACCGGCGGCAAGGCAAAGATCATCGAACTCGAAGGCACCACGGGCGCGTCCGCTGCGAACGACCGCAAGAAGGGTTTCGACGAAATCATCGCGAAGAACCCGGGCATGACGATCATCGCCTCGCAAAGCGGCGACTTCGCGCGCGACAAGGGCCGCCAGGTGATGGAAACGCTGTTGCAGGCGCACCCGGAAGTGACCGCCGTCTACGCGCATAACGACGAAATGGCGCTCGGCGCGATCGCCGCCATCAAGGCGGCCGGCAAGCAGCCGGGCAAGGACATCCAGATCGTCACGATCGACGGCACCAAGGGCGGCATGGACGCGATCGCCGCCGGCGAACTCGGCGCGAGCGTGCAGTCGAGCCCGTTCTTCGGCCCGCTCGCCTGCGACGTCGCCCAGCGTTATGCGAAGGGCGAAAAGATCCCGACGTGGGTCAAGGTGTCCGACCGCTTCTACGACAAGAGCAACGTGCAGCAGAACATGCAGTACGGCTATTGATCGACCGTCGCCGTCGTACAGACGGTTTTGTAGCTTGAGGGCAGTGCTTCAGCGGAGTGTCCAGGCGCTCCGTACTTCGAAGAAAGCCTCTTCGAAGGCAGTGCCCGCAGGACGTCCCCGCCCCGAATCCGTCTCCTCGGGGGGCGGGAGACGGGAAGGGTTCGGAGCGACGCGTTCGTGGCAGCACGGACCGTCGCTTCGCTTTTATGCGGCGTACCATGGTTCGACGCGCGCCTGCATCAAGCCCGAACGAATGGCCACAGTGGCTCGCACGTGCAAAGCATGCAGCGCACGCAGCACATGAAGCAGCACAGCATCAGGAGGACACCCGTGACGGAATCCGGCAAAGAGACGCCACACTCCCCCCTTACCCGTTCGCCGCTGCTTGAGATGCAGGACATCGGCATCAGTTTCGGCGGCGTACCCGCTTTACGCAGCGCCAATCTGAGCGTGGCAGCCGGCGAAGTGCATGCGCTGATCGGCCAGAACGGAGCCGGCAAATCGACCATGATCAAGATCCTGACCGGCGCCTACCGGCGCGGCTCGGGCACTGTGCGCTTCGAAGGCCGCGAAGTCGATTTCCGCACGCCGAAGCAGGCGCGCGAAGCCGGCATCAGCACGATCTATCAGGAAATCAACCTGGTGCCGTTCCGCTCGGTGGCGGAGAACATTTTCCTCGGCCGCGAGCCACGCCGCTTCGGCCTGATCGACTGGCGCGCGGTGCAGCAACGCGCCGCCGCCCTGCTCGAATCGTTCGGTTTGCAGATCGATGTGAAGAAGCCTGTCAGCCGCTATTCGACCGCGATCCAGCAGATGGTGGCACTGGCCCGCGCCGTCTCGTCGGACGCAAAGATGGTCATCATGGACGAATCCACCTCGTCGCTCGATGAACGCGAAGTGGAACTGCTCTTCACCGTCGTGCGCAAACTGCGCGACGACGGTCGTGCGGTCATCTTCGTCTCGCACCGGCTCGACGAACTGTATGCGCTATGCGACCGCGTCACCGTGATGCGCGACGGCCAGACAGTCGCGCAAAGCACGATGGCGGAGATGGACAAACTGCAACTCGTCACGACGATGCTCGGCCGCACGCTTGCCGCCGTCGTGCAGGACGACGCCACGGCGCGCGAAGCGAATCTCGCGCGTCGCGGCAAGGTGGCGATTGCCACGTCACACCTGAGCGCGCATCCGAAAGTCAGCGACGTGTCGCTCGAAGTGCATGCGGGCGAAGCGGTCGGTCTCGCGGGCCTGCTCGGCTCGGGCCGGACTGAAACCATGCGCCTGATGTTCGGCGCCGATCCTGTCGAACAAGGCTCATTGTCGATTGGCGGTGAGACGGTAGCGTTGAAGTCGCCCCAGGACGCCATCGCGCGTGGCCTCGCCTACCTCACCGAGGACCGCAAGGCCGAAGGCATCGTCCCCGAACTCTCGGTGCGCGACAACCTCACACTCGTCTGCTTGCGCACGCTGGCGAAAAACGGCGTGGTCGACGTGAAGAAACAGCAGGCGATCGTCGACCGTTTCATTGCCTCGCTCGGCATCAAGCTGCGTTCGGCCGATCAGCCGATTCGCGAGTTATCCGGCGGCAATCAGCAGAAGGTCCTGCTCGCCCGCTGGCTCGCCGCGGAGCCTTCGTTAATGCTGCTCGACGAACCGACGCGTGGCATCGACGTCGGCGCCAAAGCCGACGTGGCAAAAATCGTGCGCGAACTGCGCGATGCGGGCCTCGCTGTGCTGATGTCCGCGTCCGAACTCGAAGAGCTGACCGCCGTGGCCGACCGCGCGGTGGTGATCCGCGACGGCCGCACCGTCGCCGAACTGAACGGCGCCGACATGAGCGAGACCGCAATCATGGACGCCATTGCCTACGGCAGCGAAGGCCAGTCGCAACTGGTCGAAGCCGCCCAGACCGCACATATCGAAGACGCGTTGGAGGGCGACCGTCATGGCGCTTAAGTTGCACACAGAGTCGTTGCATAACGAAACCGCACCGTCGATGCCGGCCACAGCCGCGCCACGCGCCACGGCCGCATCGACGGTGAAGAAATGGCGTCATCTCGCCATGCAACGCGAAGTCATCGTGTTGCTCGCGATGGTGCTCTTCAACCTGATCTTCACCCCGCACTTCTGGTCGCTGCAAACCTTCAACGTCAACATGACGCAGGTGGTGACGATCGTGATCGTCGGCATCGGCATGACGCTGGTGGTGGCAACGGGCGGCATCGATCTTTCAGTGGGCGCGTCGATGGCAATCTCGGGCGCGCTCGCACCGATGCTGTTCCTGAACATTCCGGGGCCGGGCGGCATTGCGCTCGCGTTCGTGTTGCCGGTGCTGGCGGCGGCCGCGTGCGGCGTCTTCAACGGCTTGCTGGTGACGAGGCTATCCGTCCAGCCGATTGTCGCGACGCTGGTGCTGTTTATCGCCGGGCGCGGCATCGCCCAGGTCGTCACCGATGGCAGCCTGCAGGCGTTCAACACACCCGCCTTCCAGTGGATCGCTTTGGGCAAGGTCGCCGGCGTGCCGTTCCAGGTGCTGCTGATGCTCGCACTGGTCGTGCTGTTCGCGTGGATCGTACGTAAGACACTATTCGGCCAGTATCTGCTGATCACCGGCGGCAACGAGAAGGCCGCCTATCTGTGCGGCGTGCCGACCGCCACGGTGAAGCTGATCGCCTACACGTTGTGCGCCGCCCTCGCGGGGCTGGCGGGGCTGATCTCGATCTCGGTGAATTCTTCGTCGGATGCGAATGTGGTGGGGCTCGGCGTCGAACTCGATGCGATCGCCGCGGTGGCGGTGGGCGGCACGGCGCTGACCGGCGGCAAGGCGTATATCGGCGGCACGCTGATCGGCGCGCTGATCATCCAGTTGCTGCGCTATACGCTGCTCGCGCACGGCATTCCCGACGCGGCGGCGCTGGTGGTGAAGGCCGGCATCATCGTCGCGGCGGTTTATGTGCAGCGGCGCTCACGGTAGCGCCTCCAGGACACTTCGGACTCGATGCGATGAAAAAGAACCTTCCTATCCTCCTTGCTCTCGCCGCGCTCATCGTGCTGGGCCTCGTGCGCTACGACCATTTCGGCTCGGCCTACAACATCACCTCGTTCTGGCGCTACAACTCGATGTTCGCGCTGATTTCGATCGGCATGGCCTTCGTGATCATCACCGGCGGCATCGACTTGTCGGTCGGCACGGTGGCTGCCCTGGCAAGCGTCGTCGCCGCGTTGACCAGCGTGTATGGCGGCTGGGTCGCCGTCGTCGCCGGCTGCGCGGCGGGCACGGCAGTCGGCGTGCTCAACGGTCTGATCATCACGCGGCTGAAAATCCTGCCCTTCATCGTGACGCTCGCCACCAGTCTCGGTGCACACGGCGTCGCCCTGCTGCTCGGCAAGAACGACGCGGTATCGATTGCCGCCGACTCGAACTTCGGCAACTTCGGTCAAGGCGATCTGTTCGGCCTGCCGATCCCCGGGATCGTGGCAGTGGTCGCCGCTGTGGCCGGCTGGCTCGCGCTGCGCAGCACGCGCTTCGGGCGGCATTCGCTGGCAATCGGCGGCAGCGAGGAAGCAGCGCGGCTGATGGGCCTGAATGTCGACCGCACCCTGGTGATGGCTTACGCAGTGAGCGGCCTGCTCGCCGGCATGGCGGGCGTGATCCTCGCGGCGCAGTTCGGCGCCGGTCAGCCGAACGAAGGCGTCGGCTGGGAACTGTTCGCGATTTCGGCAGTAGTGCTTGGCGGTACCTTGCTCACTGGCGGCGAAGGCTCGATCGCGATGACGATTGCCGGCGTGCTACTGCTCGGCCTGGTGTTCAACCTGCTGAACTTTGAAAACGGCCTGGGGTTCATCAGCCTCTCGGCATACTGGCAGTCGGTGATTCGCGGGGTGTTCCTGCTGCTGGTGATCGTGTTGCAGGCGAGAGTGTTGAAGCAGCGCGGCAAGAAGCGTGTCGCTGCTGCGGCGTAATCCGCAATGCGACTGCAAGAGGACCAGCCGACCGCTGCGCGGCATACCGACGATCCGGCCAATCGCGCGCTTCGCTGATTGCGCCGGTGTTCTCAAAACGCAACGCGCGACCCGCTTTGCGTAGCAGGGAATTCCGGCGGACAGCGTGATAGCCTTCGCTCCCGGCGTCACCCGTAGTCATTGCGATGTGATGGGCACCTCCCCGACACAGCCGTGGATTCCGGCGGTCCAAGGGTCTGCCAATCGCTTTTTGTGTACCAACCGAGTGCGGCAAACAAACGCTGATAAAGGCGGCAGCACATCCCTCCCCACTACCGCGCTTGCCTCGTCTTTCGTGCCGATCGCGCTGCTTTTGCCAGTTTTATCAGCAGGGTCAATGCTGCGGCGCACGGCGGGTTTCGGTATCATCCTGAAAATGTTGCCCGCGCGGCGCGCCTATCCGGCGCATGCCGGACAGCCGATGGCAGCCGCCCTGCGCGGTTTTCGCCCATCGCCGTACCCTTGCTGAAGCGCGGCTGCAGCCATGCCAACGTACTTCGCGGTGCCGATCGTAACGACTGTCGGCGCCGGCGCTTCCAGGTCCGGTAACCCGCTTCACCACGCTCAACCGCCGCGCCGCAGCCTTCAGGCAGCGGGCGCGGTAAAATAGCGGATTGCGCGTGATTCCCGACCTCGGGTTAGCGCAGCATCGCCCTTGCCGTGCCGGCCGGCTAAAACGACTGGCCGCCTTTGTTTTCGCACTATCCAAGAAGCCATGAGCAACCTGAATTCACAAACAGTCCTGAGCGTCCATCACTGGACCGATACGCTTTTCAGCTTCACCTGCACGCGCGATTCGTCGTTCCGTTTCGAAAACGGTCAGTTCACGATGGTGGGCCTCGAGGTCGAAGGCAAGCCGCTGATCCGCGCCTACAGCCTGGCGAGCGCGAACTACGAAGAGCACCTCGAATTCCTGAGCATCAAGGTGCAGGACGGCCCGCTCACGTCGCGCTTGCAGCACCTGAAGGTCGGCGACGAAGTCCTGATCGGCAAGAAGCCGGTCGGCACGCTGATGGCCGACAACCTGCTGCCGGGCAAGACGCTGTGGCTGCTGTCCACCGGCACGGGCCTCGCGCCGTTCATGTCGATCATCAAAGATCCGGACATTTACGACCGCTACGAGCGCGTGGTCCTGACGCACACCTGCCGTTTCGTCGACGAGCTGGCGTACAAGGAATACATCACCGATCACCTCCCGGCGCACGAACATCTGGGCGAGCTGGTGCAGGAAAAGCTGCTGTACTACCCGACGGTGACGCGCGAAGCGTTCCAGAACCGCGGCCGCATCACCGAACTGATCGAAACCGAAAAGCTGTTCGCCGACCTCGGCGTGCCGGGCTTCTCGCTTGAAGACGACCGCGTGATGCTGTGCGGCAGCCCGCACATGCTGCGCGACACGCGCAAGCTGCTCGACGACCTGGGCTTCCAGGAAGGCAGCAACAACGCGCCGGGTCACTACGTGGTCGAAAAGGCCTTCGTGGGCTAAGCGCACTCAGGTTTAACGGCTAGCACCGTGTACCTAGCAAAAAGGAGCCTTCGGGCTCCTTTTTTTGCTTCTCAGTTACAAATCGGTGCCATCGGCTTAACATTTGATGTCGGCATTCTTCCTACAGCACCGCCATTAAAAAACATCAACCATTGCGTGAAATGTAGGCGCTAACCCTTGGTGCGCCTGCATTTTTTCTTTTTTTGAGATATCATCGCGGCGCAAGATCGATCAGTTTACATGTCAGCCGCGGTACGACCTGGATGTTACTGAATGTAAATTTCGTTACGCCGCGCCGTAGCAATTTGTCCGTCGCGTACAGCGCGTAACCGATATCACTGGGGGCCAGAGACTCGCATGCGTTCTTTTGTCTTCGCGCCGCCGATGCGCATCCGCTTCGCCGTCCACACTGCTTCCTGAGAGGGAAAGTCATGGATACGTCGACTGTCGTCCCGTTTAGCACCCACATTCCGCTTTCGCTTGCACACGCCGCACCGCAATCCGCCGCAGAGCGCGAACTCGCACAGCTGCGCGCCCGCGTGCGCGAACTCTCTGCCGAGCTCGTTCAGGCGCAGGAAGCGGCGTGCCGCCATGTGGCGCGCGAGTTGCACGACGGCGTGGGCGCCGAGCTGACCGCGACGCGCTTCGCCCTTGCCGGCGTCGAAACCTGGCTACCCGCCGATGCGCCGCGGCAGTGTGCCGCCGCGCTCGCCGTTGCGAATCGTTCGCTCGACGCCGTGTGCGCCGCCAGCCGCCAGGCCGTCGCGGAACTGCATGCGCCATCGTTCGAGGCAGGCATTGTCGGCGCGCTGGCCCAATGGACCGGCGACTTCGCCGCACGCACGAACCTGCGCACGAGTTTCGTTTGCGCCGCCGACGTGCGGCTCACGCGCCTGCCCACCGACGCGGCGCTGGCCGTGTTCCGGGTCGCCCAGGAAGCACTGAACAATATTGCCAAGCACGCGCGCGCCGAATCCGCCGACGTGCGGATCGAAACCGGCCGCCGTCACCTGACGCTGATCATCAGCGACGACGGCATCGGCGTGACGCGCAACGCCCGCAACCGTCGTGGCCACTTCGGCCTGAGTGGCATGCAGGCGCGCTGCGCCGCCTTCGACGGCACACTGCGGGTCAGCGCCCGGCGGGTCGCCTCACAGGGCCACGACAGTGGCAACGCGCCACGCGGCACGCTCGTGTGTGCACGCTTCGCATGGGACGCGATGCTGGCGAGCGCGCCGGGCGCCGAGCGGCGCGCGCTGCAATCGTGAACACGCCATCATGAGTCTGCGCATCCTGCTCACCGACGACCACGCGGTGGTTCGCCAAGGCGTCCGTCAGTTGCTACTCGATCGCGGCGTGGCGCGCGAAGTCACCGAGGCGCAAAGCGGCGCCGAGGCGCTCGAGGCCGTCGCCCAACACAGCTACGACGTGGTGCTGCTCGACATTTCGCTGCCTGACATGAATGGCGTCGAAGTGCTCAAGCGCCTGAAGCGCAAAGCGCCGCGCGTAGCCGTGCTGATGTTCTCGATGTACCGCGAGGACCAGTAC
The DNA here is from genome assembly GCF_046026855.1 of Paraburkholderia sediminicola. GTDB lineage: Bacteria > Pseudomonadota > Gammaproteobacteria > Burkholderiales > Burkholderiaceae > Paraburkholderia > Paraburkholderia sediminicola_A. The sequence continues at coordinate 287,367 of NZ_JAQQET010000006.1, forward strand.
GCCGTGCGCGCGCTGAAGGCCGGCGCCGCCGGCTATCTGTCGAAGACGGTCGACGCCGCGCAGATGATCGGTGCGATCCAGCAGGTCGCGGCGGGCCGCAAATACGTCAGCCCGGCCATGGCCGAAGCGCTGGCGGACTATGTCTCCTTCGACGGCGAACAATTGCCGCACGAAAAGCTCTCGGACCGCGAATACCAGACGCTATGCATGCTCGCGTCCGGCAAGCGGCTGACGGATATCGCCATGACGCTATCCTTATCGGTGAAAACGGTCAGCGTGTACCGCACGCGACTGCTCGAGAAAATGAAGCTGCGCAATAACGCCGAGCTGACCTTCTATGTGATGAGCAACCGCCTCGTCGATCTGAATCCGGCGATGGCAGGCTGAGATTCTCTTCCTGCGATCGCTGAATAGCGGGCGATTGTCTGTAACACCTTCCCAAAATAGTGCAGAGGCACGCATCCGTTAAAATCGCGGGTTTCCCCGACATTCGGCGCGCAAGATGCGTGCACAACTGGAGACCCACCGCCAATGTCCCTGTTTCGCAAGAAGAGCGTTGAGCACATGATCGCCGCGAGCGCTCAGAACGCCGGCCTGAAGAAAGCGCTCGGCGCGCTCGATCTGACTTTCCTCGGTGTCGGCGCCATTATCGGCACCGGCATTTTCGTACTGACCGGCACGGGCGCCGTTCAGGCCGGCCCGGCGCTGATGGTCTCCTTCCTGATCGCGGCGATTGCCTGCGGATTCGCTGCGCTCGCCTATGCCGAGTTCGCGTCGACGATTCCGGTCGCGGGATCCATCTACACGTATTCGTACGCAACGCTTGGCGAACTGGCCGCGTGGATCATCGGCTGGGACTTGATGCTCGAATACGGACTGGCAACGTCAGCGGTGTCGGTCGGCTGGTCGGGGTATCTGCAATCGCTGCTGTCGGGTTTCGGCGTGAGCCTGCCCGTTGTGCTCACGGCCGCGCCAGGCGCCTTGCCGGGACACGAGACATGGTTCAACCTGCCCGCCTTCCTTGTGATGATGGCGATCACAGCACTGTTGTCGCTCGGCGTGCGTGAATCCGCGCGAATCAACAACGTCATGGTGGCGATCAAGGTGACCGTGGTGCTGCTGGTGATCGGCGTGGGCGTTTTCCACGTGACGCCGGCGAACTGGCATCCGTTCATGCCGAACGGCTGGAACGGCGTATTTGGCGCGGCGGCGGTGATGTTCTTTGCGTTCATCGGTTTCGATTCGGTGTCGTCCGCTGCGGAAGAAGTGAAGGATCCGAAGCGCGATCTGCCGATTGGCATCATTGCGTCGCTGGGCGTATGCGCGGTGCTGTACGTTGCTGTGGCCGCCGTGGTCACCGGTATCGTGCCGTCGGCGCAGTTCGCGAATATCTCGCATCCGGTGTCTTACGCGTTGCAGGTAGCCGGTCAAAAGTGGGTTGCGGGCTTTATCGACCTCGGCGCCGTGCTGGGCATGCTGACGGTGATTCTGGTGATGGCTTATGGCCAGACGCGCGTGATCTTCGCGATGTCACGGGATGGCTTGTTGCCTGCCCGGCTTTCTCGTGTGCATCCGAAGTTTGCTACGCCGTTCTTTACGACGTGGTTGGTGGGGATTTCCTTCGGGTTGATTGGCGCGCTGGTGCCGTTGAATGTGCTGGCTGAACTGATCAATATCGGCACATTGGCTGCGTTTTCGATGGTGTCGATTGCGGTTCTTGTTTTGCGGAAGACGCATCCTGATCTGCCGCGGGCGTTTCGGTGTCCTGGTGTGCCGGTGGTGCCGGTATTGGCTGTCGCGTCCTGTCTGTTTTTGATGATCAATCTTAAGGCTGTGACCTGGGTGGCGTTTGTGGTCTGGTTGCTTATTGGGATGGTGATTTATTTTGGGTATTCGCGGCGGCATTCCAAGTTGGCGAAGTGAAGGTTTAGGTTTAGGTTTGGGTTTAGGTTTGGGTTTGGGTTTTCCTTGATCTTGCTTTTTGGCCTTTCCTTGAATTGTTATTGGTTTATGAGCGTCGCCCCTGTGCGGGGCAGGCACTTACTTCTCTTTGCCGCCGCAAAGAGAAGTAAGCAAGAGAAAGCGGCTCACACCGCTAATTCTTAAGCGGGTCCGCCGCGCAGCCACGGTAGTGGTGCATCTGGAATCCGTGCCCTCGCACCTTCAACCATAGTGACAAAGCACTCATCAGCTCCCACTCCGCACTGCGTGCGTCGCGGACGGGGCCTCCAGGGAAACAAGAGGCTTCGTTGCGGCGCGATGGGAGCCATCGGCTCCGCCTCGGCGCGCACGGAGTTGCATGGGAAACCCCGCGCTTCGTTTGGGCGCGATGGAGCCCATCGGCTTTACCTCAACGAGCACGGAGTTGCACGGGAAACCCCGCGCTTCGTTTGGGCATGGCGGAGACCATCGGCTTTGTCTCGACGAGCACGGAGTTGCCTGGAAAACCAGAGCCTTCGTTTGGGCGTGGCGGAGGCCATCGGCTTTGCCTCTGCGAGGTGCAAAAAATATATCTCGTTCGGAAATACCGGTCGGTGCCCCGAGCGGCCGACAAGTCGCGGTAGCGCATGCAGGTGTGAATGCGCACTTCGAATGAAGCGCTGACGCATTACAGGAATGCCGGGATGCAACGGCAAGCCACGGCGTCGAATATGGCGCGCGCGAAAACACTCAGATGGTTCCAGGAAGTACGCGTCGGCGCGCGCAGCGCCGCCGGAAGCATGACGGCCTTGTCACCGAGGCTGAATGTGCGAGAACACAGATTCCAGATGCGCCACTGCCCCCTCCAAGCCAGGGGACCCGCTTAAGAATTAGCGGTGTGAGCCGCGTTCTCTTGCTTACTTCTCTTTGCAGCGGCAAAGAGAAGTAAGTGCCTGCCCCGCACAGGGGCGACACTAATAAACCAATAAGAATTCAAGGAAAGGCCAACGCCGTAGGCAATCAGACAATAAGCGCCGAGCAGGCAAAAACCCCCAAAGGGCACACAACCCAATAGCGCGGCCACGCAATTTGTGCTTTACTTTTCGGCAGACCCATAAAAACCCGCAAAACCGCAGCACCCTCATCGGACCCCACGAATAGGCAGCTGAAGGCAGGAAAAAACAAAGGTCCGGTCTCACCCCATAAGGAGACAACTTCATGGCGATCAGCATCAGTCTGACGGTGAACGGCGCGCCCATCAGCGCCTCAATCGACCCTGGCACCCTGCTTGTCCAGTTCCTTCGCGATCAACTTCGCCTAACGGGAACGCACATCGGCTGCGATACCGCTCAGTGCGGCGCCTGCACGGTCCATCTGAACGGCCGCGCAATCAAATCCTGCAACATTCTCGCGGTCCAGGCCGAAGGCGTGCACATCATCACCATCGAAGGGCTTGCCAAAGACGGCGCCCTGCATCCGATGCAAGCGGCCTTCAAACACTGCCACGGTCTGCAGTGCGGTTTCTGTACACCCGGCATGGTGATGAGCGCGATTTCGCTCGTCGAGCGTCAGCCCAATCTCACCGGTGACGACGTGCGCGCCCAGCTCGATGGCAATCTGTGCCGCTGTACGGGATATCACAACATCGTCAAAGCAGTGCTAGAAGGCGCCGAAGGCATGAAGTCATCCGGCACGGCCCAGGCCAGCGCGCCGGCCACCGCCCAAGCCACCGCCTGAGGAGACGACGATGAACGCACCCGACACCCACCTCATCGGTACTTCCGTCGAACGTAAGGAAGACTATCGTTTCCTCACCGGCAACGGTCAGTACACCGACGACATCGTCCTGCCGCAGCAAACCTACGCGGTATTCCTGCGCTCGCCGCACGCACACGCAAAAATCAACAGCATCGACACCACTGCCGCCAAACAGTCGCCCGGCGTCGTCGCGATTTTCACCGGCGCGGACATGGCCGCGGATAGCGTCGGCGGACTGCCGTGCGGCTGGCTGATTCACAGCACCGACGGCAAGCCGATGAACGAGCCGCCACATCCGATCATCGCGCACACGAAAGCACGCCATGTCGGCGATCAGGTCGCGCTCGTCATCGCCGACTCGATCAAGGCCGCGAAAGACGCCACCGAACTGATCGAGGTCGACTACGACGTGCTGCCGGCCGTGGTCGACACCGCACACGCGGCCGATCCGGGCTAGGCCGCGGTTCACGACGAGGTGCCGGACAACGTCTGCTACAACTGGGGCCACGGCGACAAAGCCGCGACCGACGCCGCCTTCGCCAAAGCCGCGCACGTCACCACGCTCGACATCGTCAACAACCGCCTGATCCCGAACGCGATCGAACCGCGCGCGGTCAACGCAAGCTACTCAGTGCAGGACGACAGCTATACGGTCTACGTCGCGAATCAGAATCCGCACGTGGAACGCCTGTTGATGGCAGCCTTCGTGCTGTCGCTGCCGGAATCGAAGTTGCGCGTGATCGCGCCGGACGTCGGCGGCGGCTTCGGGTCGAAGATTTTCCTGTATGCCGAAGATGTCGCGCTGACGTGGGCATCGAAGAAGATTCGCCGTCCGATCAAATGGACCGCCGAGCGCTCGGAAGCCTTCGTGTCAGACGCGCACGGCCGCGATCACGTGACCAAGGCCGAACTGGCGATGGACGCCGACGGCAAGTTCCTCGCGATGCGCATTCATACGATCGCCAACATGGGCGCGTATCTGTCGACCTTCGCCTCGAGCGTGCCAACCATCCTGTACGCGACGCTGCTCGCCGGCCAGTACGCAACGCCCGCCATTTACGCGGAGGTGAAAGCGGTCTTCACCAACACCGTCCCGGTCGATGCCTACCGCGGCGCAGGCCGTCCGGAAGCGACGTACGTGGTCGAGCGTCTGGTCGAAACCGCCGCGCGCGAGATGAAACTCGATCCAGCGGAAATCCGGCGGCGCAACTTCATCCGCACGTTTCCGTATGCCACGCCGGTCGGTCTCACCTACGATACCGGCGACTACGAAGCCACGCTCAGCCGTGCGCTCGAACTCGCTGACGTGAAAGGCTTCGCCGCGCGCAAGCAGGAATCCGAAAAGAACGGCAAGCTGCGCGGCCTCGGCTACTCGTGCTACATCGAAGCCTGCGGTTTGGCGCCGTCGAACATCGCCGGCGCATTGGGCGCACGCGCCGGGCTCTTCGAAGTCGGCCAGATTCGCGTGCATCCGACAGGTTCGGTCACCGTGTTCACCGGCTCCCACAGTCACGGCCAGGGGCATGAGACAACCTTTGCGCAAGTGGTCGCGGACCGGCTCGGCATTGCGCTGGAAAGCGTGGAGATCGTTCACGGCGACACCGGTCGCATTCCGTTCGGCATGGGCACATACGGCTCGCGCTCGATCGCGGTCGGCGGCTCGGCGATCATGAAGGCGCTCGACAAGATTGAAACCAAGGCAAAGAAAATCGCCGCACATCTGCTGGAAGCCGCGGCCGAAGACATCGAGTTCAAGGACGGCGTGTTTCGCGTCGCGGGCACCGATCGCACCAAAGCATTCGCCGACATATCGCTCGCCGCCTACGTGCCGCACAACTATCCGCTCGACGTGCTCGAACCGGGCCTCGAAGAAAGCGCGTTCTACGATCCGACCAACTTCACGTATCCGGCGGGCTCGTACATCTGCGAAATCGAGGTCGATCCGGAAACGGGCGTCTGCCGCATCCAGCAGTTCACCGCGGTCGACGATTTCGGCAACGTGATCAATCCAATGATTGTCGAAGGCCAGGTGCATGGCGGGCTCGCACAGGGCATCGGGCAGGCGATGCTGGAGCGCTGCGTGTACGACAACGAAAGCGGCCAGTTGCTGTCCGGTTCCTATATGGACTATGCGATGCCGCATGCGTCCGATCTGCCGAACTTCACCGTCGAAACCGCGAAGGGCACGCCGTGCACGCATAATCCGCTCGGCGTGAAAGGCTGTGGCGAGGCGGGCGCGATCGGTTCGCCACCGGCAGTCATCAATGCAATCCTCGACGCGCTCGCGCCGCTCGGCGTGACCGACCTGCAGATGCCGGCGACACCGCATCGCGTATGGTCTGCAATCCATGCTGCCACGCAACCCCACTAAGATCCTGAGCGGAGCATTCGACATGTATTCATTCGAGTATCAACGCGCGACGGATCCGAAAGCGGCCGCCGCAGCCATCGCCGCCGACAGTGACGCAAAGTTCATTGCCGGCGGACAAAGCCTATTGCCCACCATGCGTCTGCGGCTCGCGCAGCCGTCGCAACTGATCGACGTGACGCGGATTCCTGCGCTTAAATCGATCACCGTCGACGCCGGCAAGGTGACGATTGGCGCAGCCGTATGCCATGTGGACGTCGCGGATCATGCGGAGCTGCGACGGGTGCTGCCGGCGCTCGCGGATCTGGCCGGGCACATCGGCGATCGCCAGGTGCGCGCACTCGGCACCATCGGCGGTTCGCTCGCGAACAACGATCCGGCCGCCTGCTATCCGGCTGCTGCGATGGCTCTCGACGCGACCATCGTCACCGATCGGCGACGGATTTCGTCGAGCGATTTCTTCGTCGGCATGTATGAGACCGCGCTGTCGCCCGACGAGCTGATCGTGGCCGTCGAGTTTCCAGTGCCCGAACGCGCGGCCTACGAGAAATTCCGCAACCCGGCTTCGCATTTTGCGCTGGTCGGCGTGTTCGTCGCGAAGTTCGCGAGCGGCGTGCGTGTTGCGGTGACAGGAGCGGCATCTGCCGTATTTCGCGTGCCGGAACTGGAAAGCGCGCTGACGGCGAATTTCACGCCCGAGGCCGCGCGAGTGGTAACCGTCTCCGACGCCGACCTGAACACCGACATGCACGCGAGCGCCGAATATCGCGCACATCTGATCCCGGTGCTAGCCGGGCGAGCGGTGACGAAGGCAAACGGTTAGCGATCCTAGCAGTTTGCGGCTGACGTGCCTCGGCGGAGCGCGTCAGCCGTGTTCGATCACGCCCGCGGTATGGCGCGACGCACGCGCTCATCCGCTCCGTTCCGCCGACGGTATGAGTGACACGGCCGAGCGCGCCGTTTTCCTCTTCACCATGCAGAGTCAGGAACACCATGCAGCCTGCTTCAATCGACGACACACTCGCGCAGCTCGCCACCCAAAGCTACTTCGCCAGCCGCGAACTCGCGACCGCGTTGTATCTCGCACTGCGCATGGAGCGGCCGTTGTTCGTCGAGGGCGAGCCGGGCGTCGGCAAGACCGAACTCGCCAAAGCCGCGGCGGGCATGCTCGGCACCTCGATGCTGCGGCTGCAATGCTACGAAGGACTCGACACCGCCAGCGCGCTCTACGAATGGGACTACCCGCGCCAGATCATGGCGCTGCGTCTGGCCGAGGCCGCCGGCGAGCGTCCCGGCAACGACACGCTGTATCGCAGCGAATTCCTGCTGAAGCGTCCGCTGCTGCAAGCGCTGATGCCCGACGAAAATCATCCGGGTGTGCGGCGCGTGCTGTTGATCGACGAAATCGATCGCGCCGACGAACCGTTCGAAGCTTTCCTGCTGGAGCTGCTTTCGGACTTCCAGGTTTCGATTCCCGAGTACGGCACGGTGCGCGCGGTGCAGCCGCCGCTCGTCGTGATGACGTCGAACCGGACGCGCGAAGTACACGACGCATTGAAACGCCGTTGCCTGTATCAATGGATCGGCTATCCCGAACGCGATCGTGAGCTGGAGATCGTCGCCGCGCGGGCGCCGCAGACGTCGGTGGAATTGCAACGGCGCGCAGTTGATTTCGTGCATCGGCTGCGTGGCATGGATCTGTTCAAGGCGCCCGGCATTGCCGAAACGATCGACTGGTGCCGCGCTTTGGAAGCGCTGTCGGTGACGGAACTCGATCCGCAATCGGTGCACAACACGCTGGGTGTGCTGCTCAAGTATCAGGACGATCTCGCGCGCGTCGATGCCGTGCAGATCGCGCAATGTCTCGCGACACCGGGATAGCGGCGATGACCGCCTCCGTCGACACGCCGGCCGCGCCGATCATTACGCCCACATTGGCTCGCAACGTCGTGCACTTTGTGCGCGTGCTGCGCGGCGCTGGCTTGCCGATGTCACCGGCGCAAGCCGTCGACGCGCTCGCCGCGCTGCACTGGATCGATCTCGGCCGGCGTGACGATGTATGCGCGGCGCTCGCTACACTATTGGTCTCCGCGCCGGACGAACGCGACCTCTTTAACGCCGCCTTCGATCTGTTCTGGCGCGACCCGGATTGGGAAGGCAAGCTGCGCGCGCTGCTGCTGCCGAAAGTCCGCGATGGACTGCCGCCACCCAAACGCAACAACCGTCTCGCCGACGCGCTTGCCGTGCGGACACCGCCCACGCCGCACAACAAAGCGGCGCAGGAAACCGAACAGCACGAACTGCACGCGCACGTCACCTTCAGCGCGGAAGAGCGACTGCGTCATCGCGATTTCGAAACGCTTTCCGCTGATGAATGGCGCACGTTGCGGCATCTGATCCGCGGCCAGCGTTTGCCGCTCGCCACCGAACCGACGCGCCGCCTGAGGGCTGCCTCGCATGGCACGCATGCTGATTTGCGCGCGAGCGCGCGGCAAGCGGTGCGTGCGGGCGGCGACTGGACGGTGTGGAAATTTCGCGCGGCGGTCGAGCGCAAACCGCCGCTGGTATTGCTGCTCGACATATCCGGCTCGATGAGCAGTTATTCACGCGCGGTGCTGTACTTCTGCCACGCGCTTCTGCAATCGCGTGAGCGACTGCAGGTGTTCCTGTTCGGCACACGTCTGACCAACGCGACGCGTGCGCTGCGCGAGCGCGATCCCGACGTGGCGATCGCGGCGCTCACCGATCAGGTGGTTGACTGGTCGGGCGGCACACGGATCGGCGCGGCGCTTGCCGAATTCAACCGACGCTGGGCACGCCGCGTGCTGACCGGCAGAGCCACGGTGTTGCTTGTCACCGACGGTCTCGATCACGAAGCGATCGACGTGCTCGACACCGAGATGGCTCGCCTGCGCCGCTTCGCACACCGTATCGTGTGGCTCAATCCGCTGCTGCGTTTCAGCGGTTTTTCACCGAAAGCGCGTGGCGTGCAGGCGATCCTGCCGTATGTCGACGCGCATCGCCCGGTTCATAATCTGGACAGTCTGACAGCGTTCGGCCGCGATCTCGCGCAACTCACGCGCGCGCCTCGTCTCGCCGTATCCGCCACGACAACCGCAGGAGCAAAGCCATGGAATTGAGTGAAACCCATACGCTGCCGGTTTCGCAGCAGCGTGCATGGGATGCGCTGAACGATACCGAAATCCTGCGCGCGTGCATTCCCGGCTGCGAGAGCATCGACCCGGATGGCGAAAACGCGTACGCGGTGGTGCTGAGCGCATCGGTCGGTCCGGTGAAGGCACGCTTCAAAGGGCGTATGCTGCTGACCGACATCGAGGCGCCGAACACGTACACCATCGTTTTCGAAGGCCAGGGCGGCGCGGCAGGCTTCGGCAAGGGCAATACGCGCGTGACGCTCGAACCAGAAGGCGACACCGCGACGAAGCTCACGTACACGGCGACTGCACAGGTCGGCGGCAAGCTTGCGCAGATCGGCTCGCGGCTGGTGGACGGCGCGGCGCGTAAAATTGCGGGCGAATTTTTCAAGCGCTTCGGCGCGCAGGTCGGCGGCGACGCTGACGGCGCAACGGCCCCGGACGACGGCGACACTGCAGCCGCCGGAACGGCGGCGCAAAATACAGAATCGAATGATGCCGCGGACACGGAGTCTGGCGGTGACGGAACGAAAAGGAAGAAATCATGGACAGCGTGGATCTCGAAGTCCTGAAGTCCAGCGCACGTTGGCTGGAAGAGGGACATCGCGCGCTACTGGTGACGGTGGTGAAGACGTGGGGCTCGTCGCCGCGTCCCGAGGGCGCAATGCTCGCGGTGCGTGACGATGGACTCGTGGTGGGCTCGGTATCGGGTGGCTGCATCGAGGACGATCTGATCGACCGGGTGCGGCAAAAGGGTATCGAACAGACACGCCCGGAGGCGGTGAAGTACGGCATCACGGCGGAAGAAGCGCATCGCTTCGGCCTGCCGTGCGGCGGCACGATTCAGTTGGTGCTGGAGCCTTTGACGCCGCAAAGCGGCATTGCCGATCTGTGCAATGCGGTGGAGGATGGCCGTCTGGTGGCACGCGAGCTTGACATGGTGACGGGCACGGTACGGCTCGATGCGGCGCTGGCAACGGACGGCGTGCATTTCGACGGTGAGCGTCTGCTGACGATTCACGGCCCGCGTTACCGGATGCTGGTGATCGGCGCGGGGCAGTTGTCGCGCTATCTGTGCAACATCGCCGTCGGGCTCGATTATCAGGTCACCGTGTGCGATCCGCGCGAGGAGTACACCGAGGAGTGGAACATTCCCAGCACGAAGATCGTGCGGACGATGCCGGACGATACGGTGATCGAAATGAAGCTCGACGAACGGTGCGCGGTGATTGCGCTGACGCACGATCCGAAGCTCGACGATCTCGCGCTGATGGAGGCGTTAAAGACGCCGGCGTTTTATGTTGGCGCTTTGGGTTCCAGAAGGAATAATCAGGCCCGGCGTGAGCGCTTGAAGGAGTTCGATCTGAACGATACCGAGTTGGCCCGGCTGCATGGGCCGGTTGGGATTTATATTGGCAGCCGGACGCCGCCTGAGATCGCTGTTTCCATTCTTGCCGAGGTGACGGCGGCCAAGAATGGTGTTTCTTTGCCGACTTTGCTTCAGGTTGAGGGGGCTAAGGCCGCGCGGGAGATTGCGGCTTTGGGGGGCTCTGCTTGTAGTGTTTAGTTGGGGTTTTTGCCTGTGCGGCGCTTATTGTCTGGTTGCCTGCGGCTTTGGCCTTTCCTTGAAATCTTATTGGTTTATTAGTGTCGCCCCTGCGCGGGGCAAGCACC
>NZ_JAQQET010000007.1:0-264269 GCF_046026855.1 Paraburkholderia sediminicola
TTCGTACCGCCTCATCGCGTGGCCCGGCTTGATTGCGGGCCACGCGCCAAGGTCTCTTCTGCATGCTCTGCCTATGCTCCGATTCTCGAACCAGCCTCACATTACCTCGTATTACGCAGCAACCGCTAATGACACCACCCGCCATCCGCCGCTCGAAGAAACACTTAACGTCGACGTCTGTGTGATCGGTGCGGGACTCACCGGTATCTCGACTGCGTTGAATCTCGCCGAACGCGGCCATTCCGTCGCGGTGCTCGAAGCATCAAAAGTCGGATGGGCCGCGAGTGGCCGCAATGGTGGCCAGTTGATCGGCGGCTTTGCCTGCGATATCGATACATTCGCGAAGTTCATGCCCGCGGATGACGTGAAGCGTGTTTGGGACATGGGGCTCGAAACCCTGGATATCGTCAAGGAGCGCGTCGCGAAACATCAGATCGACTGCGACCTGACTATCGGTTATCTGACCGCGGCGAACAAACCACGCGATACGGACGCGCTGCAAAAATGGCGCGACGAGGCGCAAAAACGCTTCGGCTACGACCGCTTCAGTTATGTCGATGCCGATGGCGTCGGCGACTATGTTCAATCGCAGCGCTACCTCGGCGGATTGTTCGATGCGGACAGTGGCCATCTGCATCCGTTGAACTACACGCTCGGTCTGGCGCGCGCGGCACGCGCCGCCGGCGTGCAGATTTTCGAAGACAGTTGTGTCACCGCGTTGCGCCAGGAAAACGGCCGCCATGTGGCCGAAACCGCGCGCGGCAAGGTGAATGCGCAATTCGTCGTGCTCGCCTGCAATACCTATCTCGGCGAACTCGCCCCGGATGTCGCCAGCAAAATCATGCCGGTCGGCACCTACGTGATCGCCACCGAACCGCTCGACCCCGATCGCGCCGAAGCACTGATGCCGGCGAAAGCGGCCGTGTGCGACAGCCGCTTTGTACTCGATTATTTCCGCCCCGCTCCCGACAACCGCCTGTTGTGGGGCGGCAAAGTCAGCTATTCCAAACTCGCGCCGCGCAACCTCGGTGAAGCGATGCGCCACGATATGCTGAAGACCTTCCCGCAGCTCGACGATGTCAAAATCGACTATGCGTGGGGCGGTTTCGTCGACATCACGATGAATCGCGCGCCGCATTTCGGCCGGCTGTCGCCTACAGTGTATTTCGCGCAGGGATTCTCCGGCCACGGCGTGAACACCACCGGGCTCGCGGGCAAACTGATCGCCGAGGCGATCGACGGCCAGGCGTCACGCTTCGATCTGTTCGGCAAGATTCGTCACCGCAATTTTCCTGGCGGCGCTACACTGCGCACCCCTGCCCTCGTACTTGCGATGGCCTGGTATCGAATGAAGGACCTGCTTTGATGAATGCTCCGACTCCTGGTTTTAATACTCTCGACCGCCGCGCCGATGCGCTGATCGCCAACTCCTACTACGAGGCGAGCGCCGCGCGTCCGCTTACAGACGATCCGATGCTCGACGGCACGCTGGAGGCCGATGTCTGTGTGATCGGGGCGGGCTTCTCCGGTTTGTCGGTGGCGCTGGAATGCCGGGCACGTGGATTGTCGGTGGTGGTGCTCGATGCGCATCGTCCGGGTTGGGGCGCATCGGGCCGCAACGGTGGACAAACGCTGGTGGGTTTCGCGAAAGACGAGGTCATCGAACGGCAACTCGGGCTCGACGGTGCACGTGCCGCATGGGCCATGTCGGTAGAGGGCGTAGCCCTGGTGCGCGAGCGCATCGAACGCTACGGCATCGATTGCGATTTCACCTCCGGTTATCTGACGGTAGCGACTAAACCGAAGCGTGTGCCGGATCTGCGTTCGTGGATGGAATCGGCGTCGCAACGCTGGGGTTATACGAAGCTCGCGTGGCTCGATACCGACGAAGTGCGTTCACGCATCGCTTCGAAACGCTATCTGGCGGGTGTCTACGATCCGTTTTCCGGCCATCTGCATCCGCTCAAATATTGCCTTGGCCTCGCCGACGCAGCACGTCGCGAAGGTGCTCAACTGTTCGCGCATTCGCCGGTGATCGAAGTCGTGCGCGGCGCGCGACCTGTCGTGCGTACCGCTAGCGGCGAAGTGCGCTGCCGGTTCGTCGCGGCATGTGGCAATGCGACGATCGGCGACGTGTTGCCCGCGCCGGTGGCCGCGCGCATCGCGCCGATTGCATCGTATATCGTCGCCACGGAGCCGCTCGGTCAAGCACGTGCCGATGCGTTGATTAAAGGACGCGAGGCTATTTGCGACAACAACTTCTTCCTTGATTACTTCCGCTTGTCGGCCGATCATCGCGTGCTGTTCGGCGGCCGGGCGAGTTCGACCGGCGCGTCGCCCGTGCAGCTCGGCGAAGAGATTCGCAAGCGCATGATCGACGTGTTTCCGCAATTCGGCGATGTGCGAATCGACTATGCGTGGGGCGGCTTCGTCGACGTGACGCGTAATCGCGCGCCCGATTTTGGCTCAATCGATCCGAATTACTTCTACGTGCAGGGCTTTTCCGGGCACGGCGTGGCGTTGACCGGGATTGCAGGTCGCGTCATTGCAAAGGCCATGGCCGGTGAGACGGCTGCCTTCGATCTGTTCGCGCAGTTGCGGCATGCACGCTTTCCGGGCGGACCCGCTTTGCGTGGGCCGGCGCTTGAACTCGGGATGATGTATCACCGGATTCTGGAGTTGTTCTAGGCCGGTGTTTTAGTTTCCCCTCGCTCCCGGCCCACTCGCCGGGACCTTCCCTTCCCCGCCCTCGTCCCGCTCACTCCCCCTTCAAACTTGCAGGTAGATCTGCCCGCGACCCTAGCGTTTACCCGAAAAACGCATTATGTCGACTATTTATCGATAAATTATCGTGTTAGATTTCGTCGCCCGCGCTCCGTTGCAACCGGCGCAACTTGCTACCCGTACCCGTGTGCAACCGGCGTGCGCCAGGCATCCGGAATGGCGCGCACAACGGCAAAAAAAACGACATAACAGCGACGCAGGAGAACAGGATGTGGGTTTTGATTGGCGTGCCGATCGTCGTACTCGGCTTTGCATTGCGCTTCAACGCGCTACTCGTGGTGACGATCGCAGGGATCGCCACGGGTGTGGCCGGCGGCTTGCAACCGGTGGAGATCGTCAGCGCTTTCGGCAAAGCGTTCGCAGATAACCGCTACATGGGCCTGATCTGGCTGACGTTGCCCGTGATCGCGCTGCTCGAACGCAACGGCCTGAAAGAACAGGCCAAACACCTGATTTCACGTTTGCACGCCGCCACCACGGGCCGCGTGCTGATGCTGTATTTCGTGATTCGCCAGATCACCGCCGCGCTTGGGCTGACGTCGCTCGGTGGTCATGCGCAGATGGTGCGCCCGCTGATCGCGCCGATGGCTGAGGCGGCCGCCGCGAACCGCTATGGCGAATTGCCCGATGCAGTGCGTCAGCAGATTCGCGCGAATGCGTCGGCGGTCGACAACATTGCCGTGTTCTTCGGCGAAGACATTTTCATCGCGATCCAGTCGATCCTGTTGATCAAAGGTTTCCTTGAACAGAACGGCATCATGGTCGAACCCCTGCACATTTCAGTGTGGGCGATTCCCACGGCGGTGGCGGCACTCATGATTCATGTCGTGCGCCTGATGCTGCTCGACCGCAATCTGTCGCACAAGATGAATATGTTGGGAATCGAACGGGCACAGGGACACGGACGAGGTATCGCACGATGATCAAGCTCGAATCCCTCTACGTGCTGGCCGGTTTGATGTTTGCCGCGTTCGCGCTCTTCAATCTGCAAGACCGCTCGAATCCGCGCCGCGTCGTCAACTTTCTGTTCTGGGGCATCTATGCGATCACCTTCATGTTCGGCGGAGAATTGCCGCATTTCGTGACCGGTTGCCTCGCCATCGCACTCGCCTTGATCGCCGGTTCCGGCAAGCTCGGCAAAGGCAAAGCAGACAGCAATAGTGAAGCGGCCGCCACGCGCCGCGAAGCCAACGCGCAACGCTTCGGCAACACGCTTTTTATACCGGCGTTGCTGATTCCGATCATCACCTTGCTCGGCACCTTGACACTGAAATACGTACCGTTCGTTGAACCGAAGAACGTCACGCTGATTTCGCTCGTACTGGGTACGCTAGTCGCATTCGGCGCAGCACTTTTCATGTTGCGCGACTCGCCAGTGCACGCGTTAAAAGATGCACGGCACACCATGGACACCGTGGGTTGGGCCGCCATTCTGCCGCAGATGCTGGCCGCTCTCGGCGCGTTGTTTGCGATTGCCGGCGTGGGCCACGTGGTGTCGGATCTCGTGAAAACGTGGATTCCAGTCGACTCCGCTTTCGCGGTGGTCGCGGCTTATACATTCGGCATGGCAATCTTCACGATGATCATGGGTAACGCCTTCGCCGCCTTTCCGGTGATGACAGCCGGCATTGGCTTGCCATTGATCGTGCATCAATTCCACGGCAACCCGGCTATTCTTGGCGCAATCGGCATGCTGTGCGGTTTCTGCGGCACTTTGATGACCCCAATGGCCGCCAACTTCAATATCGTGCCGGCCGCGCTGCTGGAACTGAAAGACCAGAACGGCGTGATCAAGGCACAGTGGCCGACTGCTTTACTATTGCTGGTCGTCAATACCATACTGCTGTATCTGTTCGTATTCCGCTTTTGAGGAGGCGCCGATGACTGTTCAACTCACCCCCGAATTCGCTTCCAGATTCGCCAATCTTGCGCTCGCCCATCTCACGCGTGAGTATCCGAACAAGCTGACTCACTCGCTCGCCGGTCCGCAAGATGTGCAGGGCCCGCGTGCATTGCATCCGATTTTTTATGGCAGCTACGATTGGCATTCCTGCGTGCATGGCTACTGGCTGATCCTGCATCTGCTCGAACGCTTTCCCGATCTGCCTGAAGCGGCGCGCATCGTCGCGGTGGTCGACGAGCATTTCACCGAAGCGAATGTGGCCGGCGAGCTTGCGTATCTCGATCTGCCGCACAACCGCGGTTTCGAGCGCCCGTATGGGTGGGCATGGCTGCTCGCGTTGAGCGCACAACTCCATTCGCTGAAGCTATCGGAAGCCGCGCGCTGGTCCAGGATTTTTGCGCCGCTGACCGAAGCCTTTGTCGATCGCTTCGAGGAATTTCTGCCGAAGGCGACCTACCCGTTGCGCGTCGGCACGCACTTCAACATGGCGTTCGCGCTTGCGCTCACGCTCGATTTCGCGCGGCAAACTTCGCGTGAATCACTTGAAGCACTACTGGTGAATACGGCTGAGCGCTGGTTTCTGAACGATGTTGCCTGTCAGGTATGGGAGCCCGCCGGCGACGAGTTCTTGTCGCCTTCGCTGATGGAAGCGGAATTGATGCGGCGCGTGTTGCCGCCCGCGCAATTCGTCGAATGGTTCCGGCGCTTTCTGCCGGATCTCGGCGCGAAGAAGCCCGCCACGCTGTTCGAACCCGTCACCGTGACCGATCGTACCGATGGCAAGATTGCCCACCTGGATGGTCTGAATCTGAGCCGCGCATGGTGTCAG
This sequence comes from Paraburkholderia sediminicola, assembly GCF_046026855.1. GTDB lineage: Bacteria > Pseudomonadota > Gammaproteobacteria > Burkholderiales > Burkholderiaceae > Paraburkholderia > Paraburkholderia sediminicola_A. The sequence continues at coordinate 5,517 of NZ_JAQQET010000007.1, forward strand.
CGGTCGCTAGCGCGCGCGCTGCCCGTCGGCGACTTGCGCCGCACCGTGCTGTTCGATTCGGCCGAGCGTCATCTTCAGAGCGCCCTGCCGCACGTGGCCGGCGACTATATGGGTGAACACTGGCTGGGCACGTTTGCCACGCTCGCTCTGGAAGCGTGAACGATGGGCTGACAGGGACCTCATTGAAGGCAAAAACGGCGCCGCAAGCATGAAACGGTTTTGGCAAACTACCGATTCGTGCCGCGAGCGCCGTTTTCTTTTGCCGCGTGATTCAAGAGCCGCCTGTTGCAGCACGGCCTCCCAATCCACCGGCTCCGTGCATTACTGGCCGGTCAGCTTTTTAGGTTTCGGCGGCGCCTGAACCTTGTTGTACTGAAACTCGGGTGTCGCCTTCAAGGCATCCTTGGTCGCGCCAGCCAGATAGAAATTTCCAGAACGAATATCCAGTGCGGCGACCGGCACCGCTACGTCATGCGACGCCACGCCCAGGAATCCACCGGCGGAGACGATTGCTGCGGACAACGAGCCATCGGGAGCAACCACCAGATCGCGGATCGAACCGATCTTTTCGTTCTGGTCGTTATACACGGCCTTGCCGAGAATGCTCTTCTTCACACTCCAGCCGCTCAGCAGCGCATTTGACTGCTCGACCGTGACGCTCAGGGGTTGTGTGCCGGCGACTTGCGCCTGCGCACCAAAGCTGGTTGCAGCTACCGCGACCACAACAACGAGTTTGCTCAAAGTCATATCGTTTACTCCGTTCTTGGTAGACTTGACCGGCGCATGGCCTGCGCCGAAGGAATCGCTGCAAAACGATCATACAGACTACGCGGCGCGGCTGCATCCAGCCCGCCATCCGCGAGGACCCGCCTCTCTGCAACCCTACCGTCCCGCGGCGGCATCGCTGCTGTATCAGCTGCGCGCCAACCCGGTTGCGATCGCGCCTATACCGCCACGATAACAACCGCATAACGGTAAAATCGAGCCAGGCGATGACGCCCGTTTAGAGGTGGAAGTTTGACTGAGCTTGAACAGGGTTTCATTTTGACCCGACATTGGCGGGATACGCCCGCCGGCACGGAAGTGGATTTCTGGCTGGCAACAGAGGGCGGGCCTCGTCACATCCGCCTGCGCCCTCAGCCTTCGGTGGCTTTCATTCCGGCCGAACACCGCGAGCGCGCCGAAACGATCCTGCGCCGGGAAGCGCCGCTCGATCTGCGCCCGCTCGACCTGTGCGACTTCCAGCATCGGCCGGTGATGGGGCTTTACTGCCCGCAGTACCGGCAATTGACGGGCTTCGAGAAACGCCTGAAGCAAGGCGGCGTCGATGTCTACGAGGCCGACATTTTTCCGCCCGAGCGCTACATGATGGAGCGGTTCATCACCGCGCCGGTGTGGTTCGGCGGCGATACGCAGCATGGCGGCCCGCTTCTGAACAGTGAGTTGAAGCCGGCTACGAACTATCGGCCGCCATTGAAACTGGTGTCGCTCGATATCGAAACCAGCGCGCACGCCGAGCTCTATTCCATCGCGCTCGAAGGTTGCGGACAGCGTCAGGTGTATATGCTGGGGCCGCCGAACGGCGACGCCAGCGGTGTCGATTTCAACCTCGAATACTGCGAAACCCGCGCACAGTTGCTCGAAAAACTGAACACGTGGCTGGAACAGCACGACCCCGATGCGATCATCGGCTGGAATCTCGTGCAGTTCGATTTGCGTGTGCTCCAGCAGCACGCCGAACAATATCGCGTGCCGCTGCGACTCGGCCGCGGCGGTGCGGTGATGGAATGGCGCGAGCATGGCCACAAACAGAATCACTTCTTCGCGGGTGCCGCGGGAAGATGGATCATCGACGGTATCGAGGCATTGCGCTCCGCAACGTGGAGTTTCCCTTCGTTCAGCCTCGAACATGTATCGCGCACAGTGTTGGGCGAAGGCAAGTCGATCGACAATCCGTACCAGCGCATGGATGAAATCCAGCGCCGCTTCGATGAGGACAAACCTGCGCTCGCGCAGTACAACCTGAAAGATTGCGAACTGGTCACGCGTATCTTTGCGAAGACCGAGTTGCTGCCGTTTCTGTTGGAGCGCGCAACCGTTACCGGCCTGCCTGCGGATCGAAACGGTGGATCGGTCGCGGCGTTCACGCATCTGTATATGCCGCGGATGCATCGGCAAGGCTATGTCGCGCCAAATCTCGGTGACGTAGCCGGCGCCGCGAGCCCTGGCGGCTTCGTAATGGATTCACGGCCCGGTCTTTACGATTCCGTCCTGGTGCTCGACTACAAGAGCCTGTACCCGTCGATCATCCGGACGTTTCTGATCGACCCGCTGGGTCTCGTGGAAGGCATACTGAACCCCGGCGACGATCAATCGGTATCGGGCTTTCTCGGCGCCCGATTCTCGCGCACGCGCCATTGTTTGCCGTCAATCGTCGGGCAGGTATGGCAAGGACGCGAAATCGCCAAACGCGAGCACAACAAGCCGCTTTCGCAGGCGTTGAAGATCATCATGAACGCCTTTTACGGCGTGCTTGGATCCACGGGCTGCCGGTTCTTCGACCCGCGTCTCGCTTCGTCGATCACCATGCGCGGCCATGAAATCATGCACAGCACACGCGAGTTGATAGAAGCGCAAGGCTACGAAGTCATTTACGGCGACACGGATTCGACTTTCGTATGGCTGAAACACGCACACGACGAGGAAGAAGCGAGCCGCATCGGTCGGGCGCTTGTCGAGCATATCAACGCGTGGTGGCGGCAGAACCTGCAAGAGCGTTTCGGTCTCGATAGCGCACTCGAATTGCAATTCGAGCGGCACTACAAGCGTTTCTTCATGCCGACGATTCGCGGCGCCGAGGAAGGCAGCAAAAAACGCTACGCCGGGCTGACTATCTTGCCGGACGGCAGCGAGGAGATCGTCTACAAAGGGCTCGAAACAGTACGGACCGATTGGACGCCGCTCGCCCAGCAGTTCCAGCAGGAACTCTATGGACGAATATTCAGGCAACAGCCGTATCAGGATTACGTGCGCGACTACGTGCGCGATACGCTGGCAGGAAAGCTGGACGATCAGCTCGTGTACCGCAAGCGGTTACGCCGCTCGCTCGGTGACTACGAGCGCAACGTGCCGCCGCATGTGCGCGCGGCACGCGTGGCCGACGAGTTCAACCGGCAACAGGGGCGTCCGTTGCAATACCAGAACGGCGGCTGGATCAGCTATGTGATGACGACCGCCGGACCGGAACCGCTCGAAACGCTGCGCTCGGCGATCGACTACGAGCACTATCTGACACGGCAGTTGCAACCGGTCGCTGACGCGATCCTGCCACTCTTGCGCGACGACTTTACGACCTTGACGTCGGGACAGAAACAGCTGTTCTGAACGTCGCGTAACGTTTGTTCAGCCGTTTCTGCTGCGGCAAAAAGACCGTTAAGGTCTATCGTCGAAGACTACCCAAGGTCAAAGCGATCGAGGTTCATCACCTTGTCCCAAGCCGCTACGAAATCACGGACGAACTTCTCCTGCGCATCCGAACTTCCATAAACTTCAACGAGCGCCCGCAGTTGAGCGTTCGAACCGAAGACCAGATCGACACGCGTGCCGGTCCACTTCACCTCTCCTGTTGCACGATCACGGCCTTCAAATACATCGTTGGCGTCCGATACCGGCTTCCACTCCGTGCCCATGTCGAGCAAACTCGTGAAGAAGTCGTTGGTCAGCGCCTCGGGCCGCCTCGTAAAGACACCGTGTTGCGTCTGTCCGTAGTTGGCATTCAGGACGCGCAAACCACCGGCGAGCACGGTCATCTCCGGCGCGGTGAGCGTCAGCAGTTGCGCCTTGTCGACCAGCAGTGTCTCAGCCGATACCGGAGACGTGCCCTTCTGGTAGTTGCGGAAACCGTCTGCGTACGGCTCGAGCACGGCGAAAGCGTCCACATCGGTTTGTTCCTGCGAGGCGTCCATGCGTCCCGGCGCGAACGGAACCGTCACCGCGTGACCGGCGTTTTTCGCCGCCTGTTCGACGCCTGCACAACCGGCCAGGACGATCAGGTCGGCAAGCGAGACTTTCTTGTCTCCGGACTGCGCGCTGTTGAACTCCCTCTGGATACCCTCGAGCGTCTCCAGCACCTTCGCCAGTTGGGCTGGATGGTTGACTTCCCAATCTTTCTGCGGCGCGAGGCGAATGCGGGCACCGTTTGCGCCACCCCGCTTGTCGGAACCACGGAACGTGGATGCCGATGCCCAGGCGGTCGAAACCAGTTGCGACACAGACAGCCCTGAAGCCAGAATCCTGCCCTTCAGCGCGCCAATGTCCTGCTCATCGAGCAAAACATGATCGAGCGCGGGGATGGGGTCTTGCCAGAGCAGTTCTTCTGCCGGAACTTCCGGGCCGAGATAGCGCGCGAGCGGGCCCATGTCGCGATGCGTCAGCTTGAACCACGCGCGGGCAAATGCGTCGGCGAACTGATCCGGATGCTCGTGGAAGCGCCTTGAAATTTTTTCGTAGGCGGGATCGAATCGCAACGAGAGATCGGTGGTCAGCATGGAGGGCGTACGGCGTTTCGCCGGGTTGTACGGATCCGGCACGGTATCGCTCCCCGCACCACCCTTCGGCGTCCATTGATGCGCGCCGGCCGGGCTCTTCGTCAGCTCCCATTCATAGCCGAACAGGTTGTTAAAGAACTCATTGCCCCACTTCGTTGGCGTGCTGGTCCAGATCACTTCGAGGCCGCTGGAGATCGCGTCACTGCCCCTACCCGTGCCGAAGCTGCTCTTCCAGCCGAGACCTTGCTGCTCGATGGGTGCCCCTTCCGGCTCGGGTCCCACATAAGACGCAGGACCGGCCCCGTGCGTTTTGCCAAATGTATGGCCGCCGGCGATCAGCGCAACCGTCTCTTCATCGTTCATCGCCATGCGCGCAAACGTCTCGCGAATATCGGTGGCCGCTGCGATCGGGTCCGGGTTGCCGTTCGGGCCTTCCGGGTTGACGTAGATCAGCCCCATCTGAACGGCACCGAGAGGATTCTCCAGATCGCGCACGCCCGAGTAGCGCTTGTCACCGCCCAGCCACGTGGTCTCGGCGCCCCAATAGACGTCTTCGTCCGGGTCCCAGACATCTTCGCGGCCGCCGGCGAAACCAAAGGTCTTGAATCCCATCGACTCCAGCGCGACGTTACCCGTGAGAACGATGAGGTCGGCCCATGAAATTTTCTGGCCATATTTCTGCTTGATCGGCCAGATCAACCTGCGTGCCTTGTCGAGGCTGACGTTGTCGGGCCAGCTGTTGAGCGGCGCGAAACGCTGCTGGCCGGAACCCGCACCGCCGCGGCCGTCGCCGGTGCGATAGGTGCCGGCGCTATGCCATGCCATACGAATGAAAAAAGGCCCGTAGTGGCCGAAGTCAGCCGGCCACCAGTCCTGCGAGTCGGTCATCAGCGCAACGAGATCCTTCTTTACTGCTGCAAGGTCGAGACTCCTGAACTGCTCGGCGTAGTTGAAGCCCTTGCCCATTGGGTCCGACAGCGACGAATGCTGGTGCAGGATTTTCAGGGGTAGCTGATTAGGCCACCAGTCGCGGTTCGACGTACCGCCACCGGCGGTGAACTTGAAAGGGCATTTTGCTTCGGTCGACATACGTCTCCTCCGTTGATCACACCTGGCTAGTTGGCCGCGACAGGCAGCCGTTCAATGGCATCGCTTACATCCTAATGCCCCACATCCTAGTGCGGAAATAGGTTTATTTGATGGCGACGCAACAGGAAAGCTAAGGCATGCAATGCGCAAACCGGGACCGCTGAGAGTCGAGAGCCGTTCACGCCCAGGAATCGGAGTTCACATTCGCGATGCCAGAGGTCCGAATCGGGATCACGGTGCCTCGGATCGCAACGGTGTGTTCCGGCTGCAGCAACAAATCTATCTCACAATTTGCGACTGGATCATTATAATGCCTAGGCAATTATTGATTAGGCACCTCAATCATGACCGAAACCTTTCATCTCTCGTCCGCGGCCGGCGGGGGATACGAAATGGGCGAAAACGTGGGTTATCTGGTCGCACGGGTGACCTCGACGCTGATGAATCTCGTCACGCAGCGCACCCAGGCCGAGCTCGACATTACGGCCACCCAGGGGCGCACGTTGTACATGGTCGCCAGCGGCAGATGCGTCCTCGCAGTCGAACTGGCCCGGGAATTCGGCATCGACGCCAGCGCGGTTACACGCCTGATTGACCGCCTCGCGCAGCGCAAGCTGCTGACCCGTGAGCGCAGCACGGCGGACCGCCGTGTCGTCTGGCTAGCTGTGACGCCGGAAGGTCAGGACATTGCTGCCCAGATGCCCGTCATTTTCAACGAGGTGCTCGACAGGCTGCTGTCCGGCTTCACGCCAGAGGAAGTCGGATTTCTAAAAAACATGCTGCGTCGCCTGCTCGTCAATCACGCTGATTTCATCGAGAAAAATCATGTCACGGCAACCAATTTTGATAGAAAATCGTAAGAAACCAGTTGCTGAGTCCATTATTAAATCGCACTTCGGTTCACGGAATTGGCTGATGCGGGGCATTTCCCTGCGCGTGGCCGGGTTGTCGCGACGAATGGTTCTAGCTACCGCGATGACGACACTCGTCCTCGGTGGCTGCGCGAATTACGCCGGCATCAGGAGCGACCGGCAGATCGCGAAGCCGGCGCAGTACGAGTCGACCCAGAGCCTGCCGGCCGAAAGCGGGCAATGGCCGGCATTCGACTGGGCGAACCAGTTCGGCGATCCGCAACTGCCGAAGCTGATCGCCGAAGCGCTGGACGGCAACCCATCGATCGCTCAGGCCCAGGCGCGCCTGGCGAAGGCCTCGTCGTATATCGAAAGCACGCGCTCGGCCCTGTCGCCGAAGGTCGACGCCAGCTATTCGTGGAACCGCGAGCTGTTCTCGAGCAACGCGCTGTACCCGCCTCCGTACGGAGGCACCTGGTATAGCGAGAACAATGCGCTCGCCAGTGCATCGTGGGATCTCGACCTGTGGGGCAAAAATCGCCAGCGTCTCGGTCAGGCTGTGTCGCAGGAAAAAGCCGCCGAAGCCGACGTGCAGCAGGCCCGCGTGACCCTCGCCGCGTCGGTCGCCAGCACCTATAACAGGCTGGCGCAGCTATATGCGCTGCGCGATATCGCACAACGCGAAATCCGCAATCGCGAGGATATCGGCCGGATCACCAACGGCCGCGTCACCGCCGGGCTCGACACCGATGTCGAGAAGCAGACCGCTGTCGGCAACATCGCCACAACCCGCTCGAACCTCAGCGATCTCGACGGCCAGATCACAACCACGCGTTATCAGCTCGGCGCGCTGCTCGGCAAGGGTCCCGACCGTGGCCTGCAGATCGCCGCACCAGTGCTGAGCCCCGGTGCGACCGTCGCGCTGCCAGACAACCTGCCGGCCGATCTCGTATCGCGCCGGCCCGATATTGTTGCGGCGCGCTGGCAGGTCGAGGCGGCAATGCACGACGTGAAAGAGGCGAAGGCCGAGTTCTTCCCGGACGTCAATCTCTCCGCTGGTTTCGGTTTCGATGCGTTCGGCTGGGGCCGCTTTCTGACTTCCGCGAGCCGGCAGGCACAGTTCGGCCCGGCAGTACATCTGCCGATCTTCGATGCCGGCGAATTGCGCTCGCAGTTGAAGGGGCGCTATGCCGACTTCGATCTCGACGTCGCGAACTACAACCAGACGTTGATCAACGCGCTGTCCGATGCGGCAACGCAGGTGTCGTCGATCCGTTCGATCGATCAGCAGATGGGCGACGCGCAACGCGCACTCGACGCTGCGACGAAGGCGTACCAACTGGCCGCGATCCGTTACAAGGCCGGCCTGTCGGAACAGCTGCAGGTGTTGAGCGCCGATCAGAACCGCCTTGCCGCCGAACAGACGGTGACCAGTCTCAGGATGACCCGCCGCGATATGCAGATTGGCCTCATCAAGGCGCTCGGCGGTGGTTTCGATGCGACGCAGGCCGGCCTCGTGGTGCCGGGCGATGCCCCGGTCGCCGCTGCGAGTGCCCATCAGGCGTCGGCGAACTGAATCCAGCTGAACCCGAATGTCCATCCCGATGAACGACACAAATTGAAAGAGCACGGAGCTAACCATGAACACCCCGCAGCAACCTGCCGCCGAAACCCAACCGGCCGGCAACGGCAAGCGCAAACACATGACGGCGTTGCTCGTCATCGCAATCCTGCTCGCCGCGATTGCGTACGGCCTTTACTACTTCCTCGTCGCCCGCTTCCATGAAGACACGGACGATGCCTACGTGAACGGCAACGTCGTGCAGATCACGCCGCAGGTTACCGGCACGGTGATCGCCGTGAACGCGGACGACACGCAAACCGTCAGGGCCGGCGCCCCGATCGTCGTACTCGACCCAGCCGATGCGCGCGTCGCGCTTCAGCAATCGGAAGCGAACCTGGGACAGACGGTCCGTCAGGTACGCGGCCTGTTCGCCAACGACGATCAATATCTCGCCCAGGTCGCGGTCCGTCAGTCGGACCTGTCGCGCGCGCAGGACGACCTGCACCGCCGGCTGACGGTTGCCGGCACGGGCGCCGTGTCGCAGGAAGACATCTCGCACGCACGCGACGCCGTGAAGAGCGCAGAAGCCGCGCTCGACGCCGCGCAGCAGCAACTCGCCGCGAACCGCGCACTGACGGCCAATACGACCATTGCGGGCCATCCGGACGTGCAGGCCGCCGCCGCGAAAGTGCGCGACGCGTATCTCGCGAACGCGCGCAACACGCTACCCGCGCCAGTCACCGGCTACATCGCGCAACGCTCGGTGCAGGTCGGCCAGCGCGTGTCGCCGGGCAACCCGCTGATGGGCATCGTGCCGCTGAATGGCGTGTGGATCGATGCGAACTTCAAGGAAGTGCAACTGAAGCACATTCGCATCGGCCAGCCAGTCGAACTGACGGCGGATGCGTACGGTTCTTCGGTGGTGTTCCTCGGCAAGGTGGTCGGCTTCTCGGCGGGTACGGGCTCGGCGTTCTCGCTGCTGCCCGCGCAGAACGCGACCGGCAACTGGATCAAGGTCGTGCAGCGCCTGCCCGTGCGCATCGAGATCGATCCGCAGGAACTCGAAAAGCACCCGCTGCGTATTGGCTTGTCGATGCAGGTCGACGTGAACGTCAAGGACGACTCGGGCAGCGAACTCGCCAACGCCAGGAACACCGTCTACCAGACCAGCGTGTTCGAGAACTACGGTAACCAGGCCGACGCGGAGATCGCCCGCATTGTCGCCGAAAACGCTGGAACGAACAGTGCCGCGCAAAAGGTGGCCACTCATGCGGCAAAGACCGGCGCAAAACCAATCACACAGGTCGATTCGAAACTGATGTAAGCGTCACCGACACCTTACGAGACTTCCCATGGCTCAGGCACCCGCTTCACCTCCCCCACTGCAAGGCCGTCAACTCGTTCTTGCCACGATTGCCGTCGCACTGGCCACGTTCATGACTGTGCTCGATTCGTCGATTGCCAACGTCGCGATTCCGAACATTTCAGGCGACCTCGGCGTGTCCGTCGACGAAGGCACGTGGGTCATCACGATGTTCGCCGCCGCCAACGCAGTGTCGATTCCACTGACCGGCTGGCTCACGCAGCGCATCGGCCAGGTCAAGCTGTTTGTCGGTGCCATCCTCGCGTTCGTGCTCGCGTCGTGGCTGTGCGGAATGGCGCCGACCTTACCGATACTGCTTGCCGCGCGAGTGCTGCAGGGCGTCGTAGCCGGCCCGCTGATCCCGCTGTCGCAAGCACTCCTGCTCGGCTCGTATCCGAAAGAGAAATCGGCGACGGCGCTATCGCTGTGGGCGATGACCGCGACCGTCGGTCCGATTGCCGGGCCGCTGCTCGGCGGCTGGATCACCGACAGCTACAACTGGTCGTGGATCTTTTACATCAATATCCCGGTCGGCATCTTTGCGGCCGGCGTCACCTGGACGATCTACCGCACCCGCGAAACGCAGACCCGCAAGCTGCCGATCGATGTTGTTGGGCTCGTTCTGCTGATCGCGTGGGTCGCCTCGCTACAGGTGATGCTCGACAAGGGCAAGGATCTCGACTGGTTCCACTCGACCACGATCGTCGTGCTTGCGATCACCGCACTGATCAGCTTTGCGTTCTTCCTGATGTGGGAGCTGACCGAAGAGAATCCGATCGTCGATCTCCGGCTTTTCGGGCAGCGCAACTTCCTGGGTGGAACCATCGCGATCTCGATTGCGTATGCAGTTTTTTTCGGCAATCTTGTGCTGTTGCCGCAGTGGATGCAGGAGTACCTGGGTTACCGCTCCGTCGATGCAGGGCTCGTCACCGCACCGCTGGGCATTTTCGCGGTGATACTCGCGCCCGCGATGGGCCGTATCATGGCGCGCCTCGATGCGCGCATCATCGCAACCCTCGCGTTCAGTGGATTCGCGATCGTCTTTTTCATGCGTTCGCGATACCTGACCGAGATCGACACATGGCATCTGGTACTGCCGACGCTGCTACAAGGCATCCCGATGGCGCTCTTCTTCGTGCCGCTGACAGCCATCATCCTGTCGGGCCAACCGGCGCATCGCATTCCCGCAGCCGCGGGGTTGTCGAATTTCGCGCGGGTGTTTTGCGGTGCGGTCGGCACATCGCTCGCCAGCAACGAGTGGAACAATCGCACCGTGCTGCATCACACCCGGCTCACCGAGCAGGCCAGTCCCAACAACCCGCTGTTCAGCCGGTGGATGGATTCGACGCAGTCGCTGCTGCATCTGAACACGCAGTCCGCGCACGCGCTGTTCGATTCCACGGTGAGCAACCAGGCTGCGATGCTGGGACTCGACGATGTCTTCTACATCTCGGCGATCATCTTCATCGTGATCATTCCGCTGATCTGGATCACGCGGCCGGCGAAGGGCGGTGGTGGCGCCGATGCAGCGGCGACCGCGCATTGAACGGCGACGAGGAACCTCTCCTCGCTGCAGGAGTCAGGCAGTGAAGCCAGCAGCGTCACCTCGTCGCCTTCGATATCGACACAGACTCGTCTCTCCAAGCTACTGAGATATTTTTTCGAGCTCGATACCCTTCGTACGCGGTCCCATCAACCCGATTGCCAACATGACGATCAGCATCGCCCCAGCGATAAAGACGAAAACACCCGTGGTGCCAAACTGCTTCAACACGGCGGCAATCAGAAACGCTGTGAAGATCGCCGAAAAACGGCTCCACGAATAGACGAAGCCCACCGCCCGCGCCCGGATACTGGTCGGAAAAAGCTCGGTCTGATACGCATGGTAGCTATACGAAATGATATTGCCCGCGAGCGTCAGACACACGCCAAGGCTCACCAGCAAGACCGCGCCGGACGCCTGGCTGAACCACAGGCCGCACACGATATTCACGGCCGCCATCACCACGATCACCGTTTTGCGCTCGAAGCGGTCGCCGATAAAGAGGCCAATGACCGGACCAAGCGGCGCGGCTAATGCGATCACACTCGAGTACATCAGGCTCGTGGTGATCGTGATGCCCTGCTTGATCAGCAGCGTCGGCACCCAGTTCGCAAAGCCGTAGAAGCCCACCGTCTGGAAGATATTGAAGATCGTCATCATCAGCGTGCGGCTGCGGTACGGCGGGACCCACATCTCGCGGAAGCTGCCACGTGGCGCGACCGGCACCGGCGGTGCGGGCGGCGGCAGTTCACGGCCGTATTCGCTGCGCACTTTCGCTTCGAGTTCGTTCATCACGCGATCGGCTTCGGCGAGACGCCCTTGCTGCGCGAGCCAGCGGGGGCTTTCCGGCAACGCGCGCCGGATCCACCAGACAAACAGTGCACCGTGTGCGCCGATCAGCACTACCCAGCGCCAGCCGTCGAGTCCGAACGGTGTGCGCGGCACCAGCAGATAGGACAGAAACGCCACCACCGGCACCGCCGTGAAACCGACGGCCTGCTCGCACGCAAAAGCGCGGCCGCGAATCTGTTTGGGCACCAGCTCCGAGATATACGTGCCGATCGTCACCAGCTCGACGCCGATGCCGACCCCCGCCACGAAGCGCCAGAAATTCAGACCCGTCGCCGTTTCCTGAAACGCCATCACGACGTTGGCCGCCGTGTACCACAGCAGCGAATACGTGAACACGGCGCGGCGCCCGAAGCGATCCGCCAGAAAACCGCATGCGATCGTGCCGATGAAGAGGCCGCTGAACAATGCCGCGATGAAACTCGCGACGCCGGTCGAGCCGAACAGGCCGTGCGTCGTTGCGGTCAGCAGGCCGCTTTTGACGAGGCCGGGTGCGACATAGCCTGAGTACAGCAGGTCGTAAAGTTCGAAGAAAAAGCCGAGGCTCAGCAGCACCACCAGCTTCCAGATGGAACGCGTGGCGGGCAGCCGGTCGAGGCGCGCGGAAATACTGCCGGCGTCGAGCGTGGCAGATGCCGCGACTGAGGAAGACGCCGCGCCGTCGGCGCTGCGCGCGACGGACCCGGCGTGATCGGGGGATGCCATATTGTTTGTCTCCTGGTGATGCGGGTCATGCAGGCGATGCACGATGATGCTCGCCGGGGGCCAGTCTTGTGCCGGCCTTTCGTACTTTCGCGTATTACGCGCACCACGATGCCGGGCCACAAGGTGTGTGGCCAGCATTCTAGCTGCGTGCGCGCTTCAGTTGTTCGAAGGTGGTAATTTTTCCAGCTAACGCGCTTGCTGCAACGGTGTAGGGGCTCGCGAGCCACACATTGCCCGGGCCTGAGCGGCCGGGGAAATTGCGGTTGATCGCGCTGATCGTCACCTCGTTCGCGTCGGCCGACTGCCCCGGGCCACAATTCGCACACGAACCGCAGCCGGGCATTACGAGCGTCACGCCCGCGCGCTCGAAAACCGGCAAATAGCCCTGGCTCTCGCAATACGCACGCACCGCCATCGTGCCGAATTGCAGGAAGAGACGCGTGCCCTCGGGCACACGCATGCCCTGCTCCACGCCCCAACGCAATACCTCGTGATAGAAGTCGAAGTCCTCGCGCTTGCCCGCCGTACACGAGCCGCCATACGCGATATCGATCGCGACGTCCTGCTCCAGTTGCGGCGCCGGTACGCCGTTGCCCGGATCGCCAGGACGCGCGAGCATCGGTTCGATAGCGCTGGCGTCGATACGGATCGTGTCGTAATAAGTGGCGCCGGAATCGCTTTTCATCCAGTTTTCAAGGGTGAAATCGACGCCGCGCCGCTCCTTCAGAAACGCCACCGTGCGTTCGTCCGGTTCCACAATGCCCGTGAAGCCGCCCAACTCAGCAACCATGTTGGTCAGCGTCGCGCGCTCGTCGATCGACATCGCGCGCACTGCCGCGCCGCCGTATTCGAACACGAGGCCGATCGCGCCACCCGAGCGGATCGCATCCATCTGCAACAGATGCAGCACGACGTCCTTCGCTGTGACGCCGTTGCGCAACGCGCCGTCGATTTCAATGCGCAAGGTCTCCGGCACTTTGCAGCGCACGTAGCCCGTCACCCAGCTATTGGCGATTTCCGTTGCGCCCGCACCGAATGCGAGGCAACCGAGCGAGCCCGAATGCGGCGTGTGCGAATCGGTGCCGCACGCAACCTGCCCCGGCAACGCGTACTGTTCGGCCATCAGCGCATGGCAGATGCCTTCGGAACCCGGCGCGTTGTCGAGCGCGCCGTGCGAGCGGACCGGATAGTCGCGCGAAAACGACGTGTGCCCTTCCATCAGATTGGCAACGCCCGGCAGCAATCCGTCGCGTACGTGCGGAATGCTTTGCGAAGCGAGCACCAGATGATCCTGGAACGCGATGATGTGATCCGGCGCATGCAGCGGCGCGGGCTTGCCGAACGCGCGATGCATCAGATGCGCGCACATGCCAGTGAAGTAGTCATGGCTGAAGCGCCAGTCGGCGGAGATGAACACGCCGTCGCCGCGCTGCGCGCTTTCAATGCCAGGATGAAGATGGCGCTCGATAATCTTCTCGACCAGCGTCTTCGGTTCGGCGCCGTTTGCACCATGGGCAGCATCTCGCACACGCGGTGCGGGCCAGTCCGCGAACTTGCTGTACGCGAGCAATCCGCCGCTGCGAATAATCTGCTGCGTAAGCGCATCGCGGCCTTTGAGAAACTCGTCGATCGGCACCGCTTCTCCCGCGATCAGATGATCGAGCACGGAGAAATCGGTCGTAGTGAGAATGCCGATGTTGTCGCAATTCTGCTGATAGATGCGCTCGAAACTCTCCGCGACGATCAAACGGATGCCCGCCGACAACTCCGCCAACGGACTCGATTCGCGCGACGAACCTTTGCCGTAACGCTTGCCCGCCACCGTCACCTGAAAGCCGCCGTCCCTGATTGCGTTGCGGCCGATCGGCAGGCGTTCGCCCGCCTTGAAGCCAACGTACGGATACTGGCCGAGGCGCTCGTCATAAGTCAGCATGACGGTGACCGGCGTGATTTCGTCGGTGGAGACGTTATCGCGCAGCACACCTGCCGCGGCACGCGTGAAATTTTCACCGGCCAGTTGCGCCTCGATTACCGCAGGGTCCTGTGACAGGTACAGCACGCGGCCATCCAGACGAATCGTATCGCTCATATGCGTTCTCCTTGCGCTCACTATACGGCGCGTGTCCGCGATGCCGAAGTGCCGGTCGGGCAACGCAGACCTCTCGTTTGGAGAATGATACGAGGCGCCCTGCGAGCTAGGGCTTGCTGCGAAGAAATCCCACCAGCGCCGCGGCGCTAGCGCTTAACTGATCACGCGACTTGAAGATCATGATGAGATGCCGCACCGCCCAGGCATCGCTCAAGGACAGCAAACGCACGTCGAGCGCGTTCACATAGAGCAGTGCCACCTGCTCGGGCACGATCGCTATCCCGAGGCCCGCGTGGACCATCCGGCATAACGCATCGAGGCTGCTGACGCGGATCTTTACGTCGAGTTGCCGCCCCACGCCGGCCGCCTGCTGCGCGAGAAGCTGTGTCAGCGCGCTCTCGCTGCGCAGGCCGACGAAACTGTCGTCGAGCAGCGCCTCGAACGCCACGCGCGAGACGCTGGCAAGACGATGGCCACCCGGCACCAGCACCGCCAAGCGGTCTTCCCGATAAGGCATCTGTTCGAAGACTTCGCTACCCGCCACCGGGTTGCAGATGCCAAAGTCCGCGCCATGCTCGCCGACGATACGCAGCACGTCCGCGCTGTTCTCCTCTTCCAGTTCGATCGACACTTCCGGAAACACGCGCCCGAACGCCGCCACGTCTTCCGGCAGAAACTGCACGATCGACGAGAGATTCGCCACCACCCGTACCCGCCCCTTCACCCCCGACGAAAAGCGCGACAACTCGGCGCTCATCTGTTCGATGTTGCCGATGATCGCCAGCGCAAAGCGCAGCACGGTCTCGCCGACCGGCGTCACGGTAATGCCGCGTGACTGGCGTTGAATCACCGGCAAGCCGATCATGGCTTCGATCTCGGCGATGCGCCGGCTCACCGCGGAAGACGCGATGAACTCGCGCTCGGCCGCGCGCGCGATGTTCTGCTCCTGGCAGACGGCGACGAACAGGCGCAGCGAGGTGAGATCGAGCTTCTTGAGGAGATTTTCCATGGAGGTTGCGCTTCACATTGGGACCAGACCCAACGCTAGCATATAGGCGATCATTGGCTTCACCCCCTCTTCCGGATTGATTCAGTTGAGGGCTAACGTCGCGTCCCAATAGGGACAAAAAAAAGCGGGACGTAAACGTCCCGCTTTCTTCTCACCTTGTGCTTGTGCTTACGCGTCCAGATAAGCCACTTCGCCATGCAACTCGGTATCGAGCCCCTGCTGCTCGGCGGCTGCATCGACCTTAACAGGTGTCACGCGGTTGATCAGCCATAACATGCCCCACGTGAACGTGAACGCCCAGACGCCGGACACGAGCACCGCCACGCATTGCTTGACGAAGAAAGCGCCGCCGCCCAACAGCAGGCCATCCGCGCCATTGGGATTCCACGCCTTCGACGCGAACACGCCAAGCAGAACGGTACCAACCAGGCCACCCACGCCATGCACGCCCCACACGTCGAGCGCGTCGTCGAGGCCAAGCCGGTTTTTCAGCGCAACCGCGTAGTAACAGATCACACCAGCAGAAATTCCGATCACCGCGGCTGTGCTCAACGACACATAGCCTGCCGCGGGCGTGATGGTCGCGAGGCCGGCGACCGACCCGGTCAGCAAGCCGATGAATTTCGGTTGCCGTGCGTTGGCCCATTCGATCAGCAGCCACGTAATGGCAGCGAACGAAGCGGCGACATCGGTGTTAAGGAAAGACGAAGCCGTGACGGCGTCGACGCGCAGCTCGGAGCCGGCGTTAAAGCCGTACCAGCCGAACCACAGCAGGCCCGTGCCGAGCGCGATCAACGGCACGTTGTGCGGCTTGTGCGTGACGGTCTGACGGCGCCCCACATACAACACCGACGCCAGCGCGGCGAATCCGGCGGTGTTGTGGACCACGATGCCGCCTGCGTAATCGAGCACGCCCCATTTCGCGAACAGTCCATCTGGACTCCATACCATGTGCACGAACGGGAAATACACCAGTACCAGCCAGCCGGTCAGAAACAGGAAGTACGCTTTGAACGTCACGCGGTTGGTGAACGCACCGGTAATCAGCGCCGGCGTGATGATCGCAAACATCATCTGATAGGCGACGTGGACCACTAGCGGAATGCCCGCGTCGTTGCCCGTGTACATGGTTTGCAGCGTAATGCCGTGCAGGAACGCATAGTAGGTCGGGTCGCCGATGATGCCGTGCCAGCTTGGGCCGAAGCACATCGAGTAGCCGAACGCGAACCACAGCACGGTAGTCCATGCGAGCGAGATGAAACTCTGCATCATGATCGCCAGCACGTTCTTGCGTTCGACGAGGCCACCGTAGAAAAACGCGAGACCCGGCGTCATCAGCATGACGAGGCTCGCGCAGAGCAGCATGAAAGCGGTATTGCCAACGTTAATCGGCATGGTTGCGGGAAGCACAGCTTGTCTCCTTGATTGTCGTCGTGAGGTGTGCCCCCAGTGGTGCGTGGCACTGGCGCCGAAAAGAGCCCTTCAGTGCGGAACTTGCTTGCAATTTGTAGGGTTCATCTGTTTTCGCGCGTTTGCAGCAGGCGAAAAGTATTCCCGCGCCGGGGGCGGCGCAATACGGCTGGACGATATAGTGGGATTCACGTGACCCGTATGGCCGTCTCAGGCCCCTGCTGGCGACCGCTCGCCACCGCTGGCGCGCAGTAAGCGCGGGTAAACCACGTCCGCTCGGCCAGCCGGTTGAGCCTGGCTGGGCTTGGCCTGGCCAAACACCGGGTGCCACATCTGCCCCGCTGACAATCGGCCCCTGACGAGAATTCCTTGGCGTTTTAGCCTTCGCCTCGCCATCGCGCGAGGTCGACCAGCCATTGATCGTCATGCCTCCGCAAAACGTCGCTTTTTCGCGTCAGTTTCATCGGGGCCGCTCCGGCCTGCCAACAGGCCACATCGGCTAAAAAACACCTATGATTTGAAAGAGATATTTCTTACAAAACGATATTCCGTCACTTCATGAAACAGCTTATTGTAAAAATCCAAAAAGACTTTGGAACCGGTTCCATTTACCATGACGCCGAAATCCGACGACTGCCCAGGGGCGGCGCCACGGCGCCCTCCCATCTCGTGACATAGAACAATATGGCTCAATCTCCTCTCACTTCTCGTCGTGGCTTCCTGCGCACGGCCGTCGCGCTGGTTCCCGCCGGGACCCTCGCGGGCTGTGAAGTCAAGCAATCCGCAACCACCGCCGCGCCGGGTTCAAACGGCGCCTCCGGCGCCGACTACAAGCCGCATTTCTTCGACGCGAAAGAATGGGCCTTCGTCCATGCGGCCGTGGACCGTCTGATCCCCGCCGACAGTGAAGGCCCGGGCGCGGTCGAAGCCGGTGTGCCCGAATTCATCGACCGCCAGATGGACACGCCGTACGCGCACGGCGCGCTCTGGTACATGCAGGGGCCGTTCGCCCAAGGTGCGCCGGAACTCGGCTATCAGTTGAAGCTCGTGCCGCGCGATCTGTACCGCCTGGGCATCGCCGCGGTCAACGCCTACTGCACGAAGACCTACGCGCATCCGTTCGACGCCCTCGACGCGCCCACGCGCGACACCGTACTCACCGCACTGGAGAAAGAATCGATCGATCTCGCGGACGTGCCGGCCGGCGTCTTCTTCGGCCAGTTGTTGCAAAACACCCGCGAAGGCTACTTCTGCGACCCGATCCACGGCGGCAATCGCGACATGGGCGGCTGGAAGATGATCGGCTTCCCCGGCGCGCGAGCCGATTTCATGGACTTCGTCAATCAGAACGGCCAGGCCTATCCGTATGACCCCGTATCGATCCAGGGAAAACGCACCTGATGACCACGCAAACCAAACCGCACGTCGACGCGGTAATCATCGGCTTCGGCTGGACCGGTGCCATCCTCGCGAAGGAACTCACCGAGGCCGGCCTCAAAGTGGTCGCGCTCGAACGCGGCGAGTATCGCGACACCTATCCGGATGGCGCGTATCCGAACACGATCGACGAGCTGACCTATAACGTCCGTAAGAAGCTGTTCCTCGATCTCTCCAAGACCACCGTGTCGATCCGTCATAACGTCGGCGAAACGGCGCTGCCTTACCGGCAACTCGCGGCGTTCCTGCCGGGCGAAGGCGTCGGCGGTGCGGGGCTGCACTGGTCGGGCGTGCATTTCCGGATCACACCGGAAGAGCTGCGTCTGAAGAGCCACTACGAAGAACGCTACGGCAAGGGCTTCATTCCGGAAGGCATGACGATCCAGGATTACGGCGTCAGCTACGACGAACTCGAACCGCATTTTGACTTCGCCGAAAAAGTGTTCGGCACCTCGGGCCAGGCCTATAAGGTGAACGGCAAGGTGGTCGGCGACGGCAACGTGTTCGAAGCACCGCGCACCGACAACTTCCCGCTCGCCGCGCAGTTGAACACGTACTCGGCCGAGCGCTTCGGCAAGGCCGCGCGCGAACTCGGACTGAACCCGTACCGCTTGCCTTCGGCGAACACGTCGGGTCCGTACACGAACCCGTACGGCGTGCAGATGGGCCCGTGCAATTTCTGCGGATTCTGCAGTGGCTACGCGTGCTACATGTATTCGAAGGCATCGCCGAATCTGAACATTCTGCCCGCGCTCAAGCCATTGCCTAACTTCGAACTGCGCTCGCGTTGCCACGTGCTGCGCGTCGAACTCGACGACACGAAAAAACGCGCCAAGGGTGTGACCTACGTCGACCCGGCAGGCAACGAAGTCTTTCAGCCAGCCGATCTCGTGATTGTCGCGGCGTTCCAGTATCACAACGTCCACCTGCTTCTGCTGTCGGGCATCGGCAAGCCGTATGACCCGATCTCGGGCGAAGGCGTAGTGGGCCGCAATTTCGCGTATCAGAACCTCTCGACGATCACCGCGTTCTTCGACAAGGACACCTTCACCAATCCGTTCATCGGCGCGGGCGGCAACGGCGTCGCTGTGGACGACTTCAATGCCGACAACTTCGATCACGGTCCGCTCGGTTTTGTCGGCGGCTCACCGTTGTGGGTGAATCAGGCCGGCACCAAGCCGATCAGCGGCATCGCGACACCGGCTGGCACGCCGAACTGGGGCGTCGACTGGAAGAAATCGGTAAAGGACCACTACGCCCACACGATTTCGATGGATGCGCACGGCTCCAACATGTCGTATCGCGACGTCTTCCTCGATCTCGATCCGACCTATCGCGATTCATACGGCCAGCCGTTGCTGCGCATGACCTTCGACTGGAAGGACAACGACATCAAGATGGCCCGCTACGTGACTGGACAGATGCACAAGATCGCGCAGCAGATGGGACCGAAGGACATCAACGTCTATACGCGCGAGTTCGGCGCGCATTTCGATTCGCGCCGCTATCAGACCACTCACCTCGTCGGCGGCGCGGTGATGGGTACGGATCCGAAGACGAGCGTGCTGAACCGTTATCTGCAAAGCTGGGACGTGCACAACGTGTTCGTGATGGGCGCGTCGGCGTTTCCGCAAGGCATCGGCTACAACCCGACCGGTCTCGTCGCCGCGCTCGCCTATTGGTCGGCGCGTGCGATTCGCACGCAGTATCTGAAGAACCCCGGGCCGCTGGTGAGCGTATGAAGAAAAAGATCGATATGAAACGCCTGGGTCAGGCATTCAGGCGCGCGGGCGCAGCGTCGTTCTGCGCAGTGGCGACGTTGTCCGCGCCGCTCGGTGCGCACGCGGCGGCGCAATCTCAATCCGACGCGGCCCTGATCACGCACGGCGAATATCTCGCCCGTGCCGGTGACTGCATCGCATGTCACACGGCGCAATCGGGCAAGCCCTTCGCGGGCGGTCTGAAGTTCGACACGCCGATCGGCGCAATCTATTCGACCAACATCACGCCGGACCGCAACACCGGCATCGGTTCATGGACCTTCGCGCAGTTCGATCGCGCAGTACGCGCCGGCGTGCGGCCGAACGGCGATACGCTGTATCCGGCGATGCCGTACCCGTCGTATGCGCGTTTGAGTCAGGACGACATGCACGCGCTGTATGCGTACTTCACGCAAGGCGTCGCACCGGTGAACCAGACGAACCGCGCGGTCGATATCGTCTGGCCGCTATCGATGCGCTGGCCGCTCGGCATCTGGCGTTATCTGTTCGCGCCTGAACCCGTAGCCTTCGACGCGAAGCACTACGCCGACCCGGTGATTGCTCGCGGTGCATACCTCGTTCAGGGCCTCGGCCACTGCGGCGCCTGCCACACACCGCGCGCAGTCACGATGCAGGAGCGCGCGCTGAGCGATCTCGACGGCACAGCGTTTCTCGCGGGCGGTGCGACGATCGACGGCTGGATTCCGTCAAGCCTGCGCGGCAATCCGCGCACCGGCATCGGCGCCTGGAGCGAAGCGGATCTCGTGCAATTCCTGAAGACGGGACGCACGCAGCATACCGCGGCATTCGGCGGCATGACGGACGTCGTGCAGCACAGCATGCAGCATATGAGCGACGCCGATCTGACCGCGATCGCACGCTACCTGAAAACGCTACCCTCGACCGATCCGAAGGAAACGCCGTACGTGTACGACGATACGGCGGCTCGCGCCTTGCGTACCGGCGACGCCACAGCGCCCGGCGCCGCCGTATACCGCGACAACTGCACCGCCTGCCACCGCAGTGACGGCCGCGGCTACACACGCGTTTTCCCGGCACTGGGTGGCAATCCGATCGTGCAAGGCAAGGACGCGACCTCGCTGATTCACGTTCTGCTGTCCGGCAGCACGCTCCAGGGCACGGCAACCGCGCCGTCTTCGTTTACGATGCCGGCCTTCGGCTGGCGCCTGAACGATCAGGAAGTCGCCGACGTGACGAACTTCGTGCGCAACAGCTGGGGCAACACCGGTTCAACGGTCAGCGCCGCGGATGTCGCCAAGCTCCGTAAGACCGTCACAGTGCGTGTGCCCGAGATGCCGCCTGGCGCCGCGCTCAGTCATTAACTCAGCTATTAAACCGCGCTGTCCCTTGCTACGCGTTCGCAATCAGAGCAAGTAACAAGGTCCGCGCAAGCCGCTTCCCCCCTGCTTCACGCAGTCTGCTCCGTTGTTCACGAGCGGACTGTGTGCGCGCGGAAAAAAGAGAGATCGCCATTCAGGCGACTTGAGATAGACGATCCAACCGAGCTATAAAACGATGAAAAAGCACTTGATTGCTGCACCCCTGCTGTTGTCCTTCGCCGGCATTGCGTCCGCGCAGAGTTCCGTCATGCTGTACGGTATCGTCGATGCCGGTATCACGTATCGCAGCAACGAGCGCACCGGCTCCACCGGCGCTTACGCTGGACACTCGAACGTCGCGATGACAAGCGGCAACCTCTCCGGCAGCCGCTTTGGCATCAAGGGCCAGGAACAGCTCGGCGGCGGCTGGAACGCGCTGTTCCAGCTTGAAGACGGCTTCGACATCACAAACGGCAAAACCGGCCAGAACGGCGGGCTATTCGGACGTCAGGCCTTCGTCGGTATCGGCAGCCAGCAATATGGCACGGTCACGCTCGGCCGTCAGTACACGTCGCTGAACGACTTCGTCGCGCCCGTTGCGCCGGTCGCGATGGTCGGTGGCTACGGCGCGCATCCTGGCGACATCGACGATCTCGATCAGACCGCGCGCGTCAATAACGCGGTCAAGTACACGAGCGCGAACTACTCGGGCTTTACGTTCGGTGCGCTGTATGGCTTCGGCGGTCAACCGGGCAGCCTGAAACAGCAGAACACATGGAGCGTGGGCGCGGCATACGGCAACGGCCCGCTGCATGTGGGCGTCGGCTACGAGCGTTCGGACAACAGCAAGAGCGGGACGAAAGACGCGACAGCCGGCAAATGGAACGGCACGGACGACGGCCTGTTCAATTCGTCGATCAATGAAGGCTACGCGAGCGCGCAATCGCAGCAGATCATTGCCGCGGGCGCCACATACAATTTCGGCCCAGCCATTGTCGGAGTGAACTATAGCAACGTGCAATACCGCTCGGGCGCCGATTCGTTGTTCAACGGGCATGCGACATTCAACGTCGCAGGCGTGTTCGGGCAGTGGACCATCCGACCAGCCGTGCAACTGTTCGCGGGTTATAGCTACACACGCGGCGGCGAAGTGGAAGGTGTGGATGAACGCGCGCAGTATCACAACGTCACGCTTGGTGCGCAGTACAACATGTCCAAGCGTTCCACGGTCTATCTGATGGGCGGCTATCAGCACGCGTCCGGCGTCACGCTGGATGCACTCGGCAATCCGGTCGCCGCGACCGCGTCGGTCAGCGACAAGGGCAACGGCCACTCGTCGGACGCGCAGTCTCAGGCTATCGTCAGCATCGGCTTGCGGCACCGGTTCTGATGAGTCGGAGCGGCGCTGGGGCGGTTGGCCGGCGCCGTTGTGCGGCACGCCGCGCCGGCATGTCTGACCGCTTGCGCAGACCGCTAGTGGACTGACAGGAAAGCGCCCGCGGCGATTCGCTCGCCTCGGGCGCTCAGTGCTGTTGCTGGACCGCGTCGATCATCTCAAGATGACGCGCTTCGGTCTCGTCGTCGGCGGGAAACATGCATTCGATGCGCAGTTCCTGCGCAGCGACAGTTTGCGGCGTGCCCACGGTGGCGATCATTGAAAAGTAGTTCAGGACCTTGCCGTCCTTGACGAAGCCAATAGGGATCACCGGCATCGCCGCCGAGGCGGACCCAGCCCCCAAGGTGCGCTGAGCAGACTTCAAGTCAGTTTGCACATCCGGATAAGCGCGCAGCGCGGCAAGCAACTCATGCGTCTGATCGTCGACCACGCGGCCGACCGACTCCCGATAAACACGCTGGATCAGGCTATTCGACACCGCGTGCCAATCGGCGACGAACGGGCGCATCCCGTCCGGATCGAAAATCAGATGCAGCATGTTGCGCGGCCCCGTGCGCGCCGCCATATCGATGAAGCAATTGAAAAAGCGCGGCGCGGATTCGTTGGTCATCAGCACGTTCCAGTAGCGGTCCATGACGAGCGCCGGAAACGGCTCGTGTTGACGCAACATTCGCCCGAGCGCGTTGCTGACGCTCTGCATTTCCTGAGCGTTCCAGGCGCTGTCGGCATACATCGGCGCATAGCCCGCTGCCAGCAGCAACGTGTTGCGTTCGCGTAGAGGAATGTCGAGCGTCTGGGCAATATCCATCAGCATCTGCCGGCTCGGCACGCTGCGTCCGCTTTCGATAAAACTGATGTGCCGCTGCGAGACCCCCGCGTTGAACGACAGGTCCAACTGGCTGATGCCGCGCATGTCTCGCCAGTGACGCAACAATGCGCCGAGTTCATTCGGCGGTGCCTTCCTTTCGGGATTCGCAGGATTCATCGGTCGGTTATCCGCGGGTTGATACAGATAAGGTTCGGTGACCGGTGGCGCCGGAGCATCGTCGATGTCCGGTGCCAACCGGTCGTTCGAACCGCGCAGGTCAGCATACTCCCTGTTGCTGAGCGGTTATTCCAGACAAGACCTACGCGCTCCAGACATAGTCCTGGAACGGCGCTTCCACCGGAGGCCTCGTAATGTTGCCAGCGTAGTTCGTAATCGTCGAAGCGGCGAGTACCGTGAGCACCTCGAGCACCTGGTCCTGACGGAAGCCGGCCTCGAGAAACTGGTTCACGTCCTTGTCATCCAGGTGTCCACGCTTCTCGATCGCCGTTTTTGTCAGGGTCGAGAGCGCCGCATGCTTGCGATCGGCCGGCGCGTGGCCTTCGCGAATGGCGTTGACATCGGCGGGTGAAAGCCCCTCTTTCAGCGCGAGAGCGGTGTGAAACGCAACCGCCCATGAACAGGCATTCGTTACGGCGTTGGTCAGCAACAGCGTCTGAATCTGCGCTTCCGTAAATGTACCGGTATGAACTTTCTGGAAAATGCCGATGAAGCCGCCGATCAGTACCGGCGATTCAGCCATGGCTCCCGCAATGTTGGGGATAAGGCCGAAGTTTTGCTGGAGTTGCCGAAGCACCGGCCTGGACTGTTCGGGTGCGGATTCAATCGTATGGATGTGAAACGGGGGCATGGTGTGTCCTCGATCGTGAGCGCCGCTCGGGATGAGTGGCGCGATGACCGAAGATTAGGCGTGAGGGAGCGGCTCGCCAATTACCTCTGATGTAATAGCCTTGAGTAAGGGGTAAGCCGGGCATGCACCTGTTTGGCCTGCTCTTGCAATTGCCTGTCCGCCATAAACAAAACAGATGGCAATGAAACAAAATCGCAAGCCGCTTGTCAGGCGTGGTGAGACGTCTGGCGTATCGCTATACTTGATGGCATCGAATGAGTAGAGACCCATGAACGAGACCACCCAGCACGCAATTGTCCAAACGCTGCGCGAAAAGATCCTTGCGGGCGAGCTTTCGCCTGGGCAACGCCTTGTGGAAGCGCAGCTCGCGCAATGGCTCGGCGTGTCGCGCACGCCGCTGCGGTATGCGCTCAGCGTCCTGTCGTCGGAGGGGTTGCTCGACCGCTCAGGGGGTCGCGGCTATGTGGTGCGGCGCTTCAGCGTGAGGGACGTGCTCAACGCCATCGACGTGCGCGGCGTACTCGAAGGACTCGCCGCCCGCTCAGTGGCCGAAAGCGGTGTGGGCCTGGCGCTGGCGGCTTCTCTCGACGACTGCCTGCGCGAAGGCGACGATATCTTCAACAAAGGTCACCTGAAGAAAGACGACGACGTGCGCTACGCGGAGATGAATGGGCGTTTTCACACGCTGATCATCGACGCGGCCCAGAACACGGCTGTCAGCGCCGCGCTGAGCCTGAACGACAAAATCCCCTTCGTCTCGCCCTCCACGATCGCCTTCGACGAGTCCGCGCGGGAACGCCAGTTCATGATGCTCACCTACGCTCATCGTCAGCATCATGCGATCACCGACGCCTTGAAAAAGGGAGAAGGCGCGCGCGTGGAGGCGTTGATGAAAGAACATACCCACATATCGAAGGAAAGCCTGAACCTGTCGCTTCCGGCGTTGCATCTGATCGCCGGCGCAGCGTGAGAACAACGCGGGTGGGTCACGCCTGACCCGAATGCTCGCAGAGGTAACGGGCGAATGTCAGTGCGCGCCTGTCCGCATTGCCCGATATTCGCGTCGCACGATATCCATCAGCTCCTCGACCGAGGTATTGGCTGCCTCTTTCTGGTAAGTCACACGCCCACGCTGCATCAGCATCACACGATCCGCGATGTCGAGCGTCTGCGCGTAGTTGTGCATGATCATCACGATAGACAGGCCGCCTTTCTCCTTGAGCCGCAGGATCAGGTCGATGATCAGTCCGGCCTCACGGGCACCCATTGCGGCGAGCGGTTCGTCGAGCAGGAGTATTCGTGCATTCGAATTGACCGCGCGAGCGACCGCAATAGCCTGCCGCTGACCACCGGAAAGCTGCTCGACCGGCAGGTCCACTGAAGGGACATGTACGCCGATTTCTTCAAGACACTCCGCGGCGCGATTACGCATTGCGCGGTTGTTCAGGAGTCGGAACGGCCCTCGGCGGATGATCTCCCGGTTCAGGAACATGTTGTGATAAATACTCAGCGAATTGGCAAGCGCGAGATCCTGGTAGACACATTCAATGCCGAGTGAACGCGCGTGATCCACCGAACGAAGCATCGTTTCTTCGCCGCCTACAAAAAGCTTGCCGCTTGTCTGCTGATGAAACCCCGTCAGAATCTTGATCAGTGTCGACTTGCCGGCGCCATTGTCGCCAAGAACACCGAGAATCTCGCCCTGTTTTAGCGTGAGCGACACGCCATCAAGCGCGGTGACCGCGCCGAAACGCTTGACAATATCTTCGCCGCGCAGCGCCTCCACCGCCTCTGACATCACAATTCTCCCTTGCGCGCGAGACGAACCACGTGGATGTTGAAGATCATGGCGCCGAGAATGGCTGCGCCGAGAATCATGTTGAAGGTGAAGGCGTTGATGCCGATCAGCGTGAAGCCGTCGTTGAGAATGCCCAGCACCGCCGCACCGATCAGCCCACCAATGATCGTGCCCGATCCACCGGCGAGGGGCGTGCCGCCGATCACGGCTGCGGCAACCGCAAGAAACATGATCTGGTTGCCGCCCGCTTGCGGATCAATCGACGTTATACGGAAACCTTCGAGAATCCCGGTAAAACCGGCAAGCAAAGCGGCAATGATGAAGTTGCCGAGTTTCAGGCGTCTGACCTGTATGCCTGCTTCGCTCGCGCCAAGCTGGTTCGCTCCTGACGCGATCGTATGCAGTCCCCAGCGGGTGTGACGAAGCAGCACATGCATGACGGCGGCGATAGCGAGCGTCCAGATGATCTCGCTGTAGCCCCACCCTCCCATGAACGCCGAAAAAACTGAATCCTCCGGCGGCGAAACCGGGGTACCCCGAGAGATCGTCAGCGTGAGGCCATTGACGAAGAACAACGTACCCAGCGTGGTCACAAAGGATGGGATGCGCAGGTACACCGTGACCGCGCCATTGATCAGCCCGACCAGACCCGCTGCGATAACGCCGGCGAACATCGCAAGCCACGGCGGTAAGCCTGCCTCGATCGCAAAATACATGATGAAAGGCGCAAACGCGAAGACCATCCCGGCGGAAAGATCGATCTCGCCAACAATCATCAGCATGATCTCGCCAAACGCAATGATCGCCACCGGCGCGATGAACTGCGAGAGATTCTGCAGGCTCGCGCTGGTCAGCAGGAAGTCGTGGTTGACTGTCTCGAAGTAGATGCTGAGGATCAGCGCAACCGCAAAGATGCGCATCTCACTGGAACGCCCGAGCGCGCCTGACCAGCGCCTCGGGTGTCTAGCGGGTTTTTCGGTCTGCGTCACGGGAGACGTCACCCTTTGATCGCCCCCGTGCGTGGCACGATCTGGGCTTTCGTGCTCTTGCCTTCATAGCGCGTCGACGTGCTCAGATAGGGATCGACCGTGCCCTTGGTGACGAACTTCAGGCCCGTGTTGATATTGGCCGGTCCAACGAGCCCACCGGAGGCGAGAAAGATGAACGCTTCGAGCACGGTATAAAAGCCCTGAACATAAGGCTGCTGGTCGATCGTGAAGTCGAGGAAACCTTCGTGGATCAGATCGACCGTGCGTGGCAGCAGATCGAAGCCGCCGCCATGAACACCTTTGGAAGGCAGATTGGACTCCTTCATCACCTCTGCCACGCCCTGGGTACTACCCGCGTCGACCGCGAACATGCCCTTGAGATCCTGGTGGCCGAGAAAGAACGATTTGATCTTCGATAGCTCTTCGTTGACGGTCGCGCCGGTCGCGATGGTTTGCACATCGATCTTCTTGCCCGACTTCTTGATTGCAGCCGCCGCACCGTCAAGCCGGGGCTGTATGTTGAGCTGGCCAGGCGTAGCGATAAAGAGCGCGACGAGGCCGCTATCGATGAGACTCACGATACGCTCGCCCATCTGATAGCCGGACAGGTACAGATCCTGGCCGATATAGGCGAGGCGCGGGTTGGTCGAACCCGATGGCGCGTCGGCGTTATAGGCGAACACGGGAATACCGGCGTCGAGCGCGGCCTGGATCGGTTTGTCGAACGCCTTGGGGTCGACAATCGGGACAGCGATTGCGTCCGCTTTCCCGGCAATCGCAGCGTTCACCGCATTCACCATTTCGGCGATGTCGGCATTGGCCGAACCGGTCCATTGATAGTCCATCCCCAGCAAAGCGGTCGCGTCCTGAATGCCGTATTGCGTAGGAACGAAGAATGGATTCGTTGTGACATGGTTGACGAATACGATCTTCCAACGCTTGTGCCCCGGAAACGAACCCGCTTCTGCCGCCTGCGCCGGCGTGATCACACCGCCCAATAGCGCCAGCGCTGCGCTCAGGCCAGCGCCCTGCAGCAAACCGCGGCGCATGCCCTGCACTTCATCCTTGTCTTCCTGCTCGTGCGCCATCTCACTCTCCGTCTCTCAGTTGATTAACACTTCACTGTGCATGACGGCGCAGGCCGGAAAAGCACCGGAGCCGGGTTTCACACCTTCACGAAACCCGCGTGCACGCGCGTACACATGACGACCCTGCAGAAAATGCTATATCACGGCACTTTTACCTACTAATCGATGTATACCCTTAACTAGTCGGACTAATTAATTCCATCGGTGCAGCAAAGCTTTCTGTAATCAAAGTCGGCAGTGCGGCGTAATGTAATGCTGGTATGGGCCTGATTCAGCGAACACCATCCCTTGGGTATCGACACGATCCATACGATGCGTCGCTTTAATAGTATTACTATCAAAGTAGCTTCACGGAGGAGAGGTTTCACGGCAAACCAATTATTGGGATTTGCGACGCGTGGTCCGAATTGGCGCCGTGTAATGCGCACTTTCGAAAGCTCGCAGAATACGTGAAACGCGGCGTGCTGGAAGCCGCCGGCAAAACGACCCTGCCGACGCGAGCGGCTATCGGCACCTTTACGTTGAGCACGTATTGCAGGCCGATCAGGGATGTGACTTCGATTTTCTGGTGGGCTGCCGGGGAGCGGACGTACCGCGCCATTCGCATTGAGCGGCGCAGACTCAGCCGCCGCGTTCGGACAAGGCTTACGCCGGATACTGGGTCACGGTTTCCAGTACGCTCTCGGCGTCCGCGCGCGCATGGTCGAGCTGAACCAGGCTTGCCTGTCGCGCGCCGAGCGGGTCGCGGCTCTGGATCGCGGTGAGAATCGCCTTGTGACGCGGCAGCGAAAGCGCATGCGTGTCGGGATGACGACTCGTTAGCTTGATCGATTCCGACAGAGCGAGAGACAGCATATTGCCAATATAGGCCAGCAGGTCGTTATGGGTGGCCGCCATGATTGCGCGGTGAAACTCGAGATCGGGATCCAGTAGCGCGCTTGCGGTTTCCGCATGCTCCATCTGGTCATAAGCCGACGCAATGCGCGCAAGATCGTCGCTTGTCGCTGCGGTGGCGGCGAGTGCGGCCGCCGCGGGTTCGATCACGCGGCGCACGGTCAGAAGCGAACCGAAAAAATCGCCTTCCGGAACGCTGTTGATCGTCCAGTACAGAACATCCGGGTCAAGCATGTGCCACTCGGCGCGAGGCTTCACGACACTGCCGACACGCGGTTTCGACACCACCAGCCCTTTCGCCACGAGCACGCGGGTGGCCTCGCGCAGTACCGAACGACTCACGCCATAGCGTTCACACAGGACAGTCTCGGCGGGCAAGCGCTGACCCGGCTGTACCTTGCCGCTCACGATATCCATGCCAAGTTCCCGCACAATGCGACCATGCAGGCTCTTGCGCTGTTGCAGATGACGGTAGTCCATGATCAGCGATCGAGGTCGTGCCCGGCTCAGCCCTGTGCCGACCGGTGCGGCATTCTGAACGGCACTTGCCTTGCCGTCGACACGAATGCAGGTCCGCTTCGTGGCGATCCATTGTCGATTCAAGCATAGCACGCGACATCGGGGCCACTGATCGCTCAATGCGCCACGCCGAAGATCGCGCTGACAGCGTCCGCAGGTGTCAGTCCTACGTTGAAATAGCCTTCCAGCCTCACTGCGGTCGCGTCATCGAGTATGAAGGGCGGCCGAATGAAGCCGAGCGAGACCGCGTGGTCGTACCACCCGCTCATCCACGTGCGCAATTCTGTCTCGTGCCTCGACAGTCCACCCGTGTTGTCTGCGGTCATTCCGGGGTGCCCCCTGTGCTCATGGTTCCCATCAGATGATCGTGAGGTAGCGACAAAGATTATTTAGTCGGTAGCGGCGGATTGTTGATTCAGGAAACACTGGTTCAACCCTCAGGATTTCCTTAACGGCAGCGTCATTGCGTCACCAGACCGTGCCTGATCGCGTATCGGATCAGCTCGGCGTTATTGCTGAAGCCGAGTTTCTGCATGAGACGCATCTTATGGGTGCTGACGGTCTTGGCGCTGAGCGAACACGATTCTGCGACGTCGTTGAGGCTGTTACCGGCCGCCAGCATTCGCAACACCTGGAATTCACGGTCGGACAGAACTTCGTGGGGCGGTGCGTCGCCGGAATGCGTCTCGAAGACCATGGCATCGACCAGCTTCGGATCGATGAACCGCCCGCCGCCAGCCAGCTTGCGGATCGCGGCGAGAAGAATGTCGGGGTCGCTGTCCTTTGTCACATAGCCCGTCGCGCCGGCTCGCAGCGCGCGCGAAACGACCTGCGCCTCGTTGTGGATGCTTAACACCAGCACGGGCAGGCGCGGCTGTTCGGCACGCAGGCGCCGGATCAGATCGACCCCGCTGATCCCGGGCATCGTCATGTCCAGCAACACAAGATCGAATTGTTCCGTGCGCAGCCGCTCGAGCACTTCTGAACCCTGTGCGGCCTCGGCGGCGACGACGATGTCGCTCGTCGTCGCGATGATCTGTTTCAGACCGCCGCGCACGATCGCGTGGTCATCGGCGATCAGGACGTTAATCATGATGGTTGTCGCCTGCGAGCGGAATGTGAATGGAAATGGCCGTACCCATGCCCTGCGCACTATCGATCGTCATTGCTCCACCAATCAGGCGGGCGCGCTCCTGCATGCCAAGCAGCCCGTACGAATAACCTGCGCGCGCGGTTGCCGGATCAAAACCGCAACCGTCGTCGCTCACATGGAGGTCGAGCGTCGCCGTGGTGCTGGTCAGCGTTACGTCGACCCGCGCCGCATTCGCATGACGCCCAACGTTGGTCAGCGAAGCCTGAACAATGCGGAAAACGGCGGTGGCGTAGGCATCCGGCAACACCGGCTCGCCGCCATTGATGTGCAACTGGCACGGAATGCTGTTGCGCCGCACGAAGTCCTCGACCAGCCACTCCAGCGCCGAAACGATCCCGAAGTTCAGCGCCACCGGCCGCAAATGGTTCGCGACATTGCGGACCATCCAGATCGTTTTCTCGACGAGTTCGCGCATGTCGTCCGCCTTGCGCATCGCGTCGGGGTCTGCGCCCAGACGCATCTTCAGCAGCGAAACGTCCATCCTCAGAGCCGTCAACAGTTGCCCCAGTTCGTCGTGAACTTCCATCGCGATGCGCTTGCGTTCCTCCTCGCGAATCGCCTCCATATACGCGGACAATTCGCGCAATTGATTGCGCGACTCGAACAGCTCCTGCTCAATGCGCTTGCGCGCCGTGATGTCGTTCAGACCAACGTAGATCGCGGGGCCGTCGCCGAAGGTCGCCACGCGCGCGGTCGCCATGGCCCAGAACTCAGTGCCGTCCGCTCGCCGCATATGGACTTCGCTGTTGTTGAAGCTCCCCTCCTTGCACAGATGAGACACCAGCCGGTCACGGTCGCCGGGATCCACATAGAATTCGACGATGTTGGTCAGCATGCCCGTGCGTGCATCGAGACCGAACAGATCCCGCAGCGGTTCGTTCGCGTACAGGATATTTCCTTCGGGCATCGACGTAATGCATAACGGTATGGGACTCGTCTCGACAATGGTGCGAAAGCGCGCTTCGCTCGACTGCAGTTTTGCTTCGGCCCGGCGGCGCTCATCGACCTGAGCGGAGAGTCTGGCATTCGACTCCGCCAGTTGTCTCGTGCGCTTATCGACGCGCTGTTCGAGTTCATCGCGCACACGCGACAAGGCGGCCTCGGCCTGCTGGCGTACCGACACCTCGGTCAGAAGCTGCTGGTTCTGCGCGACAAGTTGCCGATGCATCACGCGCAAGGCCAGGTGGGTCTCGATCCGGGCCATCATTTCATTGACACGAACTGGCTTGGTCACGTAATCGACGCCGCCGGCCGAAAAACCTTCGATCATGTCTTCGCTGCCCGTCAACGACGTCATGAAAATCACAGCGATATCACGCGTGCGCTCATCTGCCTTGAGCCGCCTGCAGGTCTCGAAGCCGTCGATACCGGGCATCTTCACGTCGAGCAGGATCAGGTCCGGCTGCGAAAACAGCGCACGCGCAAGCGCCTCCTCGCCGTCGAGCGCAACGAGTACCCGAAAGCCGCGCGCCATCAGGCTGTCGACGACCACCCCGAAGTTCGCCGGCGTGTCATCCGCAATGAGGATCGTCGGACCTTCGCCGGCAGGTGTGTTCGGATCGCTCATGGCTCAGGTTCACATTTCAAATGTCGTTCAATCATCCTCGCGAGCGCTATGGTTCTGGTTTTGACTATTCTGCACGCGTTACGGAACCGGAAGTATGCGCCGCAGAGTCAGGAAGCCCGGAATATGGAGTAAGGAAATCCTGAATACCGGCCCGGCCGCGGCGCTCAGGTTGGGCATGCGGCCAGCAACGGGCCTTCCACCTCAGGCCCGGAAAGCGCGGTACGACGCGCACTGCGATCACGTCGCCCGTCGCCCAGTTCAGAACAAATGATGGATCCCGCTCAGAAACACCGTCTGCCTTCCACCTGACGCCGCGCCGATCCCGAGCGTGTTCGCCACTGCCCCGCCACCCGCGGTCTCGAACATCAGGTCCGCGTAAAGTTGCGTCGCTTTCGACAGTGAATACACGTTCGCCACAGTGAATTGCGTCCAGCGACGCCCGGCGAGTGTCGCGGTCCACGCGCCCGCCGCAATCTCCTCCGCAGGCGTCAAACGCACGTTTACGCCGCCGTCGACGGTGCGAAAGTGCTCGCTGCCGCCGTCCGACTGAATCCGCACATCCGTTGCGAGCGCATGCAACGTCACGCGTTCAAAGCGATACGAACCGCCGATGCCCATGTCGCGTACCTGTTTCGCGTTGAAGCTGGCGCCCGGCGCAAGCGCCTGCCCTTCGAACGAAGTCAGGCCGAGCCCATTGGCAAGCGGCAGCAAACGGTCGCGGTATTCGGAGTACACCGCCACCAGCTTGAGCGGCCCGTTCGTGTAGTTAGCGCCGAAACTGATGGTCCGCCCATTGGTGTTGCTGGCCGATGCGCCAGGAAATCCGTAGAGCGCGCCAAAACTCAGTCCACTGTAATTCACACTCTTCCATTTCACCGTGCTCGACAACTGCACCGGCAAGGTGCTGCCGAGACCATCGAGATTGCCGGGATGAAACGCGGAGAAGTCCCCGAGCAGTTGGCCCGTCGATACCGAGCCGAGCCAATCGAAATTCCAGTCGCTCTGACGGCCGAGCGTCACGGTACCGAACATCGGATCGGACATGCCGACGTAAGCCTGGCGATTAAAGAAGGTACTGGTGCTGGCCGACGCACCGGTCGTCGTGACAAAGCCGCTCTCGAGCCGGAACACGACCGATCTGCCTGCGCCAATATCTTCGACACCCTGGAAGCCGAAGCGGTCGGCTTGCAGCGTGCCCTGCTCCGCAATATAAGCGTGAGCACCATGCAGGTTGCTCACATAGCCGACACCCGCGTCGAGACTTCCATACAACGTGACACTGCTCTGGGCGTTGGCCGTCGTGGAAACGACGGGCGCAGCCAGGCACGCGACGACCGTCGCGCGGAAAGCGAAATTGGTTTTCATGGCGTATGGGTTGAAGCGTTCGAGGAAGGACGGCGGAGGGGCGTTGGTTCAAGCCCGGTGAAGCGCGATCAGATGCAATAAAAGCCGGACATCAGGTTGTCTGGATCTTCTCCGCGGACCTGAGGCGCCAAGTGCCGAAAAACAGATTGACGACGATGGCGGTGAGCGTCCCCGCCGCCATGCCGTTGCCCAATACGATCTGCGAATAGCCGGGGAACGATGCGTACACGTTCGGAACCAGAACCGGTATCAGCCCGACAACAAGCGCGGCGGCGAGCGTGTACTGATTGCCGCGTGCATGCAGATCGACCTTGCCGAGCAGATTGACACCCATCACGCCGATCATCGCGAAGACGATCAGCGCTGTGCCGCCCACCACCGGTGCGGGGATCGCGTAAGCGAAGCGGCCCAGCGGTGCAAACAGCGCGATGACCATCAGCATCGCACCGGCCGTTGCGGTCACATAGCGCGAGCGCACACCGGTGGTCTGCACGACGCCGATATTCTCCGCGCTCGTGATGATGAGCGAGGTGCCCAGCAGCGAGCCGAGCAACGACGCCACTGCATCGCCGCGAATGGTCCTTGGCACATCGCGGCGCATGTCGATCTTCCTGCCGGTGATCTCGCCGACAGCAACCGTCTGCCCCGTTGCTTCGGCCATCGAGATGACGCTGAAGATCAGCATCGGTAGCGCGGCAAGCAGGTCGAAGCGCGGCATACCGAAGGGCAGCAGCGTCGGCAGTGTGAAGAGCGGGCCGCTCCACATGCCGCCGGCCGGCATCAGCCCGATTGCCCAGCCTGCGCCCGTGCCGATCGCGAGGCCGATCAGCACGGCAAGGCGCCCCGCCGTGCCCGTGAACAGTCGCGCCACGGCCAGGGTGGCCACGATCGTGAGTAGCGCGAGGCCAAGCGACTGCGGCTGCGCAAAGCCCGGCGTTCCCGGCTGGCCGACGATGATGCCCGCATAGATCTTGATGAGACTCACCGACACCAGCAATAGCATCGTTCCCACCACCACACGCGGGAAAAACCGCAGACAGCGCGCGAATACCGGCAGTACGAGCCAGTAGAACAGGCTGGTGAGGATCGTCGCGCCCGCGGCGGTGCGCAGATCCGTCTGCGTGGCAATGACGGCGAAAAGCATGGCGGGCGCGCCGCCCGGCACCATGACGAAAGGCAGCCGTGAACCGATCGGCCCCACCCCGAGCGATTGCAACAGCGTGCCTGCGCCACAGGCAAAGAAGGTCGCACCAATCAGATGCACGGTCATGTCTGACGAAAGCGACAACATCCTCGACACCAGAAAAACCGCGGTAACGGGCGACGCCGCCATCGACAGGACATGCTGCAAGCCGAACAGCACGAGTTGCCACGCGGGCAAGCGTGCATCGACACTATGTGTGGCTGGGTCTGGATTCACGTTACCCCCGAGGGTTCGAAAACGCGGCGTTCAGGCGCGCAGCCACGGCAATTGCTCGCGGCTGTAGCGGAAGGTCTGGAAGACGCTGTTCAACTGGCCGGGGCCGGTTTTGCGCGCCGCTTCGTCCGGGTATTCGCCGAACCAGGGGATCACGTACTCCCACACCACTTCTCCCGCAGGCGTCACTTCGAAGAGGCGGCCCGTCGCGGACTCGGTGATGTGCGTGTTGCCGTTGGCGAGTCGCTGTGCGTTGCCCATGAAAGCGCTGTAGAACGCATTCACCATGTCGTCGGCGTACGACCACACCACCTCGTTGTTCGACGGATCGATCTCCAGCACACGCGAGAAAACCACGTGCGCACCGGTGCGGAAATTGCCGTTGTCGAACGTGAGAATGTTGCCGTTGGCGAGTGCGACGGGCGCGTGCTGGTGCGACACCACGCTTGGCGGAATGTGCATCGTGACGCCGCCCGTCTTGCGATCGACAGCGATAATGCCCGACGTGGTGCGCAAGCTCATCAGCACCTCACCTTTCGCATTCACGCCAAGCCCGTTCACGAGCGGCCAGTGATACCGGCCGAAACCGGACGCGATCGGAAAGTCCTTGGGGTTAAGGTGTTCCCACGCCTTCCATTCCCACACCAGCTCGCCGGCGCGATTCACTTCGCGGATCACGTCGGCATACATGACTTCGTCGGGGCCGTGCGCCGTACCGCCCGGCACGCGGTCGGCAAATCCTGCCGGCACCAGCGCGCACGCGGCGTAAAGCAGATTGCCGTTGGCGAGCCACTGCGCGTCATGGTGATGCGCCGGATCTTCGTAATGCCAGACCACCTCGCCCGCGGGCGTGACTTCGGAGAAATCGCCGCCATGCCACATCGACCACGGCGCGTAACGGTTTTCCGACTTAGCGTGGTTGCCGTTGTAGCCGAGATTGCCGTTGGGAAGAATCACCGCGTGGCGTCCGGCCCGCACGGGCATTTTCCACTCGTGAACCACGGCGCCGCCCATGTCGACGAGATAGACATGGCCGCCCGCCGTTTGCGGAGCAATGAGTGTGTAGCCGCCGGCCGACGCCTTCGGATCGTAAGCGATGAGACCAACGCCGCGGCGCCGCTGGGTAATTTGATCGACTGTCGTGGTCACGGTTCGCTCCGTTAAGATGATGAAGCGAAATCTAGGCTATCCGACCTGTCAATAAAACCTGATTATTCTTAACGGCCCGTATGGAAAAACCATACGCTCGATTTATGCGTCCAATATCGCAGACATTCCGTTGTTTCGACGAGGTGGTCAGACGCGGTTCGATCCGCAAAGCGGCCGAATCGCTGCACCTCACCGCGGCTGCGGTGCACCAGCAAATCCTCAACCTGGAAGAGCAGGTCGGTTCGCCGCTTTTCGACCGTTTGCCGCGCGGCATGCAACTCACCACGGCCGGCGAAATCATCATTGCTGCAGTGCGGCGCGGGCAACGCGATTTCGATAACGCGATGACTCAGGTGGAAGATCTGCGCTCGCTGCGTCGCGGGCATATCAACCTGGCGGTGTCGCCTTCGTCCGCCGAGCAGCTGGTGCCCGAAGCTATTCAGGCGGCCATGAAAAGCTATCCGGGGGTGACTTATAGCGTGCGCTCGGGCAACGGCGAGAGCATCCTCAAGTGGGTGGAGACCGGCGAAGCCGACATCGGCTATGGACTGCGCCGCAAGCCGCCGCCCGGCGTGGTGGAAGTGCGCGCCTTCTCGCAGCATCTCGGTCTCGTCACGGCGCCCGGACATCCGCTGACGAAACTCGGCAAGCGGCCCCGGCTGCGGGACTGTCTCGACTACCCACTCATCCTCATGACACCGGATACGGAACTGAGGGCAATGGTGGATCAGATCGACCACCGGGAACAGCGCAAGGCACGTCCGCTGGTGGAGACCAGTTCGGTTTCGATGGTGCGCCGGCTCGTGGCGGACGATGTCGGTATCGGCTTCCTGATTGCGGAGAATGTGGCGGAGGACGTGACGCTGCAGAAGCTCGCGTGGACTCCGCTCGCCGATGCAGGTGCGAAGTCGTTCAGTTGCCTCTATCAACGCTCGGACCTGACCACGACCGTCGCAATGAGCATGTTCCTGCAGTTTCTCGGCCACGCGATCGAGGTGACCGAGAGTCAGTTCCACTCCTCAGCGCAAGCGGGCCGCAAGCGTGTACAGCGGATTAAATGAGGAATCCGAAGACATCAGTGTTCGACCCGAACCCTGTTCGACTTAGGGCACGGCGCTATACTTTTGCTTCCTTCATCGCGGCATGACCCACAACTCCACCATGGAACACATTACTTTCCGGACCGCGGCATTCGCCGATCTTCCCGCCATCATCGGCCTGCTAGCGGACGATAAGCTCGGCAGCCAGCGCGAGACGATCAGCAACCCGCCGGACGAACGATATGTTGCCGCGTTCAAGGCCATCGAAGCGGACTCGAATCAGCAGCTCGTTGTTGCCGTCGACGCAGAGACCGTGATCGG
The DNA here is from genome assembly GCF_046026855.1 of Paraburkholderia sediminicola. Taxonomy (GTDB): domain Bacteria; phylum Pseudomonadota; class Gammaproteobacteria; order Burkholderiales; family Burkholderiaceae; genus Paraburkholderia; species Paraburkholderia sediminicola_A. Next base: position 43,445 of record NZ_JAQQET010000007.1, read on the forward strand.
CACACTGCAACTGTCGTTCATTCCCGGCATCGCTCGCCGAGGTGCATGGCGCGGGCAGATCGAAGCCGTTCGGATCGCCACGGCATATCGCAGCACGGGTATCGGCCAGCACATGTTCGAATGGGCGATTGCGGCGTGCCAATCACGCGACTGCGCAATCGTGCAACTCACCACCGACAAGGGTCGTCCGGACGCACACCGCTTCTATGAAAAACTCGGCTTCGTGGCCAGCCACGAAGGTTACAAGATCATTTTCTAGCGCTGCAGATTTCGGCAGCATGGTCGGCGGAGAATCGCTCCATACACGCCTGCCGCACTCGCTCGACGCTCACGGACCAGCCTTCACCCGTCGCCCGGCGAAACAGCCGCAGCGTGTGCGGATACCAGGGCGAATCGCTGCGCTCGTGCATCCAGCGCCAGTCGATATCGTTCTCCGGCAACATCACCCAGCACGGTTTGCCTAGCGACGCGGCCAGATGCGCCGTGGACGTATCCACGCAAATCACCAGATCGAGCTGCTCGATGATCGCGGCGCTGTCCGCGAAATCGTTCACCGCCGAGCCGAGCTCGAGCAGCGGCTGACCGGCGGGCGGGTTTTGCGCCTCATCCTCGCCCTGACCTTTTTGCAGACTCACGAAGCTCAGGCCCGGCACGCTCCAGAGCGGCGCGAGCGTGGCGAGCGTGGGTATCGACCGGTTCGCGTCGTTATGATGTTTCGCATTGCCCTTCCAGACCAGCCCGATTTTGCGGCCGGGCGGCATGGTCTTGAGCATCGGCTGCCACTTTTCGCCGAGTGACGGCTCGACCGTGAGTCGAACCGCGCGCGGAATCGTCTCGACAGTCGTACGCAAATGCAGCGGCGCGCTCAACAGACTCGTCCAGCAGTCGTAGGTGGACGCGGCTACGCGGACCATTGCCGTGTCGTGATCGAGCACGGCGTCGACACCGTCCACCGAGGCCATCAAACGGTGCAGAGCAGGCACGCACGCAAAAGCGATATGCGTGGCCCCTTGTGCCTTGAGCAAGGCGAAATAGCGGCTGAACTGAACCATATCGCCGAGCCCGTCTTCCTGCCAGACCAGCAGGGACTTGCCGGCAAGCGTGCCGCCTTGCCACTGCGGACAGCTCAACATCGCGCGCGTCTTGTGATGCACAAAACCCGGCTGGTCGTAGCGGCACTCGTACAAGCGCCAGCCCTCTTCAAAGCGGCCCATGCCGAGCACCATCACGGCCAGACCGAATCTGGCGTCGCCGTAATCGGGACGTAGTGCGAGCGCTCGAAGGTAAGCGGCTTCGGCTTCGGGCAGCCGCCTGAGTTGCGCCAGCGCAGTCCCGACGTTGTAGTGCGTCTCGGCCAGATCGGGACGAAGCGCGAGCGCCTGTGCGAAGGCCTCGATAGCTTCGGGCAAACGGTCGAGCAGACGAAGCACGCAACCCAGGTTGTTGTGCGCGTGGACGATGTCGGGCCGGCAGCGAATCGCCTCCCGGTAGGCCGCTTCGGCCTCCGGCAGACGCTCCATATTGAACAGCGCGAGCCCGAGGTTGTAATGCGCCTCCGCATAGTCCGGTCGATGCGAGATTGCGTCCCGGTAGGCCATTTCGGCCTCGGGCAAACGCTTGAGGTCCGCCAGCACCGCGCCGAGGTTGAGGTGCGCCTCCGCGTAATCCGGACGAATGGCCAGCGCGAGCCGGCATGCCAGTTCTGCTTCAGGCAGACGATGCGCGGCCTTCAGCACACTGCCGAGGTTATTGAGCGCCTCGGGATACTGAGGCTTGATGGTCAGCGCCTGCCGGTAAGCGGCGTCGGCCTCGGCAACGCGCCCGAGTTCCATGAGCACGTTGCCCAGATTGTTGTGCGCCTCGGCGTGCTCGGGCAGCCCGATCAGCGCCTGGCGATAGGACACCTCTGCTTCGTGCAGGCGGCGCAGTTCGTGCAACACGATGGCCCGGTTGTAGTGCGCCTGGGCATAGTCGGGACGGATCGCGACCGCCTGATGATAGGCCGCCTCCGCCTCGTCCCTGTATCCCATCCCGTAGAGCACGATGCCGAGATTATTGTGCGCGTCGGCCTGATCGGGCCGCAGCGCGACCAGTTGCCGGTAGACCGCTTTGGCCGCCGACAGTTGCCCGAGCGATTTGAGCAGCATGCCGAGACTGCTGTACACCTCAGCGTAGCCGGGTTTGGCGCGCAGGCATTGGCGCCAATAGGTTTCCGCGTCCGACAACTTGCCCAGCGCATACGAACAGGCCCCCGCGATGTTCAACGCATCCGCCCGCGCGTCTTCCGATACATCGGCGCGCGGTTCGAGGAGCGGCTTCACCAGCAACCAGGCCTCGGCGAATTGCCCAGCCGAGCAGAGCGACGCCGCTTGCTGATTAATGTCGGTTATCGAGGATGCGCGCGTCTGCGTGGGTGTCATGAGTCGTCATAGCTGGAGTCGGCGGCGTTCAGGCCGGGTCAATCGCATGTTTCACGCCCTGTCCGGCGTGCCGTGTATCCGCGCATTGACACGGGCATGCCGGAACGCCGGCATGGAAAGCCGAACATGTACCACGCAGCTTAAGGGAAACGGACAGGCGGTAACGCCCGGAAATGAGCGGGTTTCGGGCGTCTAATCCACCGCTATGTCCAATGCAATAAACGGAATCACACGAGAAAAGACCGCGCGGCAGTGCTAGAATCGCCCGCGTCTTTACCTTGACCATCATGACTCTACGCTCCCGCAACCGCATGACCGCATGGCTTGGCCTGATCGCCATGTGGCTCGTCGTGTTCGCGCCGGTCGTGAGTCAGATGCTGGTGTCGAACCGCGCGCACGAGCCCTTCGCCGCGCTCTGTTCGGCGCTACAGCCGGTTAATCAGAGCCTCGCGAGCCAGTCCACGCCCGCCAGCCCGGCGCCCGTCCATCTAAGCCACGACGACGCCTTCGGCGCATGCGGTTACTGCCACCTGCTCGAACATCACGTCGCCATGCCGAGCGTCGCGGCCGTCGAACCGTCGGCCGCGCTCGCGCTGACCGGCACCGCGCCGGCCGCCCTCTCCACCCGCTTCACGCCGCTCGGCGCGTTCCCATCCGGACGCCCAAGAGACCCACCTGCCGTTTCCTGATCGCTGTTGTTCCTGATCGCGCATCTCGTCGCACCTGCTGAGGGGGCGCGCGATCGCCTGTTCAATGCATCAAGGAAATGTTCATGTTCAACTTCCCTCTGCGAAGGCTGCCCTTTTGCGCCCGCCGCAGCGCCAGGCGCATTCCATCCGGTCGGCGGCCGCTGTCGTATTTTCCGGTTTGTCTGCCTGTGTTAGTTCCGGCGTTCGCGCCAGCATTCATCTCATCCCCGGCTTACGCGGATAACGCGCCCGCCGACGCCACGCTGCCCGCTGTCAGTGTCACCGCGAATGCCGTCGCCACCCCGCGCGCGGTCGACCCTAACCTGCCGGCCTCCGTTGAAACCGTAACGCGTGAACAGTTCGACAACTGGAACATCGTCAACACCGAAGACGTGTTGAAGTACATGCCGAACCTCGCCGTGCGCAAGCGATTTATCGGCGATCTGAATTCGATCATCGCCGTACGCGGCACGAGCAACACGCAGAGCGCGCGCGGCCTCGTCTATGCGGACGGTCTGCTGCTCAGCAATCTGCTTGGCAATAGTTATTCGTTTCCGCCGCGCTGGTCGATGGTGTTTCCCGACGAGATCCAGCAGGTCGACGTGATCTATGGGCCGTTTTCCGCGCTCTATCCGGGCAATTCATTAGGCGCCACGGTGCTCATCAGCACTCGCATGCCGAAGAAGTTCGAAACCGACGCCGACGTCAAAGCCTTCACCCAGCATTTCAGCCTGTTCGGTGTGAATCAGAATTTCAACGGCAGCGAAGCGAGCGCGTCGATCGGCGACCGGATCGGGAAATTCTCCTATTTGCTGGGCGTGAATCACCTGGAGAACACGAGCCAGCCGCTGCAATTCGCCACGCTCGCCAAGTCCAGCACGCCCGCGAAAGCCGGCGACACGCCAGTGACCGGCGCGTATTTCTACAACAACCAGACCAATACGCCGACCGCGGTACTCGGCGTGAACGGCGAAGGGATCGAACATACGGTGCAGGACCAGTTCAAGCTGAAGATGCAGTACGACTTCACGCCGACACTGCAGGCCGCCTTTACGCTCGGCTACTGGCACCAGACCTATAACAGCACGACATCGAGTTTTCTGCGCGACGCGAACGGCAACCCTGTATACAGCGGCAAGGTCGCGATAGACGGCTACGAATACACGATTCCGGCGGCCGCGCTCGCCCCGAGTCTCGGCCACAGCGAGAACTGGCTGTACGGCGTCACGCTGAAGACCCGCAACGCCACCGGCTGGAACGGCGAAGCGATCGCTTCGTATTACGACATCGGCAATAGCGTGGCGCGCACCGCGAATTCAGGGGCGCCGGGCAACGGCCCTGGCACGGTGATCTTCGGCGACGGCACCGGCTGGAAAACGCTCGATCTGCGCACCACCTACACGCCCGTCACGCCGCAAGCGGGGTGGACGAACCACGCGCTGAGCTTCGGCTATCACTACGACAACTACTTCCTCGATAACGAGAGCTACAACACGCTGAACTGGCGGGACGGAACGGCCACGTCATTTGCCAATGCGTTCGCCGGCAAAACGCAGACTCAGGCGCTGTATGCGCAGGATGCATGGCACTTCTTGCCCCGCTGGAAATTGGTCTATGGCGTACGGTATGAAGACTGGCAGGCCTACGGCGGCTCGCAAGCGTTGCCCGGCAAAGCCATTCCGTACGGCGACGCAAATCAGCATCACTTCTCGCCGAAAGCCTCGTTGTCGTTCGATGTCACCGACGATCTGATCTTGCGCGCTTCCATTGGCCGCGCTTATCGCTTTCCGACGGTGGGTGAGATGTTCCAGGGGCAAATCAACGGCTCGTCGATCATCAACAACAATCCGAATCTGAAACCCGAAGACGATCTCTCGAAAGAGCTGACCGCCGAATGGGCGCACTGGAATGGCGTGTTCCGCTTCTCGCTGTTTCAGGACGACGTGAAGAACACGATCTTCAGTCAGACCGATACGACCGTGATTCCGAATGTGACGAACTTCCAGAACATCGGCAAGGTGCGCTCACGTGGCGTCGAAACCAGCTACTCCGGACAGGATGTGTTGATACGGGGCCTCGATCTGCTGGCGAGCGTGGCGTACACGCAGTCGAAGATCATCGCGAATGCACAGAACCCGGCGACCGTCGGCAAGTACTTCTATCGGATTCCGTTGTGGCGCGCCAATCTCGCCGCGACGTATCACATCGACGAACGCTCGGCGCTCACACTGGCCGCGCGTTATTCCGGCCGCGAATACAACACGCTCACCAACACCGACACGAATCCCAATGTATTCGGCGGCACCAGTTCGTACACGGTTGCGGATGCGAAATTCACGTTCAAGCCGACAAAGCTGAGTGAAGTCGGGATCGGCGTGGACAACCTGTTCGACGCGCGTTACTTCGTCTATCACCCCTATCCGGGCCGCACGTTTTACGTCGAAGCGAAGCTGCGCATGTGAACGCGAACACGCGATTGGCACGCGCCATTTTCACTCGCCTTGTAGTCGATGCACTCGATGCACTCGCGAGCGGCAAACCAGCGCGTGCATCGCTGCGCAAACCGATCGACCCACTATCTGTTTCAGGAGGATTCCATGTCCACCACCACCGCTCAACGCACGACCTCGGCGGCAAGCACGGCGAGCGCCGGCTACCGCACGCTCTGGCGCTGGCATTTTTATGCGGGTCTCTTTGTGATGCCGTTCCTGGTCGTGCTTGCGATCACCGGCACGCTGTATTGCTTCCAGCCGCAAATCGAGCCGCTGCTTTACCCGCACCGTCTGATCGTCGAACCGCAAGCTGCACCCAGGCTGACCGAAGATGCATTGCTTGCCAAAGCCCGTACGGCCATGCCGGCCAATGCGCGTGCGGTGACCGCGCCCATCACGCGCGCACCGGACCGCAGTACCGAGTTCATTTTTCGTCTCGCCGACGGCGAAAAACAGAGCGTCTATCTGAACCCGTACAGCGGCGAAGTATTGGGCACGCTGAGCGTCGAGCGCCGCTTCATGCAGGTGGACCGCATGCTTCACCGCAAGCTGCTGCTCGGCAAGCCAGGCGAATTGCTGATGGAGCTGGCCGCATGCTGGACGCTGGTGATGATCGGCACCGGCGTCGCGCTCTGGTGGCCGCGCGAAAAAACTACTGCACGCGCGGCGCTGGTGCCCCGTTTCTCGCTACAGGGACGCCCGTTCTGGAAGAGCCTTCACGCCGTGATGGGTATCTGGCTCGCGCTCGGCGCGCTCGTATTCGTGCTGAGCGGTCTGCCCTGGACAGGTTCATGGGGTAAGCAGTTCAAGGCGCTCGCGACCGCCGCCAATCTCGGCGCGCCGCCGGGATCCTGGGGTGGCTTGCCATTGCGCTCCGTACTGCCAGGCGTGCACACCGATGCGCAGGCGGGCACTGCGGCGACGCCTGCGAAAACGCAGTTGGCGCATGCATCACCCAATGAACACGACGAGCACGACGCGCACCAGGCGAACATGGACTCGATGCCGGGCATGGTAATGGACGACCTGCCGTTGCCGCTCACGCCATGGGCCGTCGGCAACGCGCCGGTGCCGCAATCCGCTGATGCCCTCGCGGCCCACACGCTACCGCTTGGACGCATTGTCGCTTTGGTCGCATCGCTCGGTGTCCCGCGCGGCTACGACATCGTGTTGCCCACCTCCGCTACGGGGGTCTACACCGTCTCGTACTTCCCGGCCGATCCGAAAGACGAACGTACGCTGTACATCGACCAATACAGCGGCGCGGTACTGAAAGACATCCGTTACGGCGACTACGGCGCGATATCCAAGGCTGTGTCGTACGGCACATCGTTGCATATGGGCCGCTATTTCGGCCTCGCCAATCAGATTCTCTGCGCCTTGATTTCGCTTGGGCTCGCGGGGATGGCCGTGACCGGCTTCGTGATGTGGTGGAAGCGGCGGCCGCAGCGCTCGCTCGGCGCACCATCGCGCGAACGTGCCGCACCGCCGATGCGTGGCTGGAAAACCGGCCTCGTTCTGCTCGGCATCGTCTTCCCATTGATGGGCGCGACGCTACTCGCGGTATGGCTCGCCGACCGCACGATTCTTGGCCGCACCACGCGGCAACCTGCTTAAAGCCTCATTCCCGCAGTCAAAACCAAGGAGCACATCATGAAGATACCCCGCAAACTTCTACTCGCCGCGTTGCTGTGCGGTTCATCCATGCAGGCGTTCGCGGGCGCCGCGGCAACCGCGCACGTATCGGACTGCTGGATCCGTGCGTTGCCGGGCGATCTGCCATCGGGCGGCTATTTCAAGGTCAGCAACACGGGCGACCAACCGGTCAATCTCGTCGCTGTCGGCTCCGATGCGTTCGGCATGGCCATGCTGCATCAGACGCAAAGCCAGGGCAGCACGTCGTCGATGGCAATGGTCGATCAGGTGGCCGTGCCCGCGCACGGCTCGCTCGCCTTCGCACCGGGCAACTATCACGTGATGCTGGAGCATCCGAAACAGCCCCTCAAGATCGGCACGACGATCCCGCTGACGTTCTCGTTCGGCGACGGCGAAAAAGTCACCGCGGCTTGCACGGTAAAAAGCGCGGGCACGATGGCCCCGTGATGGTCCGGATGACGACCGAAGGGCCGTGAAAATCGTTCGGATGCCCCGTCAGCCGGTCATTTGCAGTGATCGCTCGTTTACGATATATTTTGCTCGATTATGATCGATTTGCAATCAGGCAAGGTAACGTCATGCAACGAACGCGACAGGACGCAATGGACGGGCTTCTGCCCGAAGAACGGGAGCGGCTGATTCTGGAACGGCTGCGGGCGCAGGGCCGCGTCCTGGCGTCCGAACTCGCGGCTGAATTCCAGACCTCCGAACACACGGTCCGCCGTCACCTGCGCGAGCTCGCCGAACAGGGCTATTGCAAGCGCGTTTACGGCGGCGCCCTGCTGATCTCGCCTTCCGGCAAAAGTGCGGAGCTCCGCATGAGCGAAGCGGTGGACCGCAAGGCTCATCTTGCCGCCGCCGCAGCGTCCATCGTCCGGCCGAAGCAGATCGTGTTGCTGGACACCGGGTCGACCAATGTCGCCATCGCTGCGGCGCTCCCGGACAATGCGGATCTCACCGTCGTAACGAACTCGCCGGAGGTGTGTGCACGCCTTCTCAACCGGCCGGGCTTCGACATCATTCTGATCGGCGGGCGCATCGCCCAGAGCGCGGCCGGCTCCGCCGGCGCCACCGCCTTGCTGCAGATCCAGCAGATCAAGGCCGATCTTTGCTTCCTGGGCGCCTGCGCGTTCGATCCAGATGAAGGACTCGCCGCGTTCGACGTCGAAGAGGCCGAACTCAAACGGGCGATGGTAAAAGCAAGCAGCCAGGTGGCGATTGCCATGACGTCGGAAAAGCTGATGACCACCGCGCCGTTTTCCGTTGCACCGGCATCCGCCGTGGACTATCTGTTCGTCGAACCAGATGTGACGGCCGAGCGGCGTGCCCTGCTCGAAGCGGTCTGCGATAACGTGATGGTGGCGCGCTCATGAAAACACTCGCCAAGCCGTTCGTGCTGCCGGCCACGAGGCCGCTCAAGGAGCGTGTGGCCACCCTCGGTGTGTTTCTCGCCAACGGATTCGGGATCGGCGCCTGGGCGGTCGAGGTGCCGCGCATCAAGGAAAGCCTGTCGCTGAGCGACACCTCGCTGGGCATCGCTTTGTTCGCCTTTGCGCTGGGCGCGATCGTAGCCATGCCGCTGGCGGGACAGTTGGCGCCGCGCTTCGGCAGTGGCCGGGCCACGGCGCTGCTCGGCGCGGCGTTTGTCGTGGCGCTGCCGCTACCCGCGTTTGCACCGAACCTGGCCACACTGTTTATCATGCTCCTCGCCCTCGGCGCGGCGAACGGCGCGCTCGACGTATCGATGAACGGGCACGCCAGCACGATCGAAACACAGTGGAAGTCGCCAATCATGTCCTCGTTTCACGCGGCGTGGAGTGCGGGCGGCCTGCTCGGCGCGGCGACGGGCGCCATGATCCAGAAAGGCGGCGTCGGCGTAATCAGCGGTCTTGTGTTGCCAGACGTGTTCATCGCCATCCTCATGGTCGCCGCCGCGCTGCTTGCGTTGCGCGATCTCGGTCCGCGCGCGGCCGCGTCCTCCAGTGGCCTTGCGTTGCCCAACGCCAAGGTGATGAAACTTGCCCTGCTCGCGTTCCTTTGCATGATGGTGGAAGGCGCCGTGGCCGACTGGAGCGCGGTGTATTTGCGCGCCACCTTGAGTGCAGCGGCCAGCGTCGCGGCGGTCGGCTATTCCGCGTTCGCGTTCTCGATGGCGGCGTGCCGCATCGTCGGCGATGTGTCCGTACGGCGCTTCGGTTCGAGCAAGGTGATCGGCTTCGGCGGCCTTCTCGCGGCGGCCGGACTCGCGCTGGTGCTGAGCCTGCCCAGCGTGCTCACGGCTTGCGTGGGTTTCGCGATGGTCGGCGTCGGCCTCGCGAATATCGTCCCGGTGATTTTCAGCGCGGCGGGCCGCTCGACCGTTACACCGGCTGTCGGTGTTTCGATGGCGGCCACGGCGGGTTATGCCGGTTTCCTGGTCGGTCCGCCGTTGATCGGACTCGGCGCGGGTTTGCTCGGCTTACGTGTGGCGCTATGCGTGCTCGTGGTGGCCACCATGATCGTCTGCCTGGCGGGCGGTAAAGCGGTGCGCAGCGCGAGCGTTGCCTAGAACACGCCTGGGATCACGCGATAACGTACGCGCCCCTTGTACGTCCGATACCCTTCGTCCGCCGATAGAAGCTGTTCTTCCCGCACGATTCGGCCCACCTGCAGTGCAAACTGGCAGCCATACACGAGCAGGTTCTGCAGACCGAAGTTCACCAGCAGAAAGCCGATGTCGGCGATGAAGTAACCGAGATACATCGGATGTCGCACAAAGCGATATGCGCCGCGCGATACAACACCGCGATTGGCCGGCAAGATGCCGAACGAGCGGGAGAGCGACCCCTTCGCGAACAGTTGCCAGAAAATGCCCAGCAACTGCAACGACGCACCCACTGTCTCCGGCACAAGTTGCGCGCCGGGCGAAAGGCGTACGGCCAGAAAGTAATACGTGCCGCCCATCGAAAAGATGAACGCGAGCGGCCGCCAGTCGCGTTTCATCGGCGCACGTGAGAACAGCGACAAACCGACCGTCACGCACGCGGCCAGCACCAGCAGGAGCAACGTGATCCGCGACGGCGCCGCGCACCACCGCATGATCGCGGCGTAGGCGAACAGACTCAGCATCGTCGCGGCGCCGAGCCGGGCCACGATTTCCACCAACGCGTGGCGCAAGCCGGTGGACGCGACCCTATCGGCTGCGAATGCTGGGGAGGCAACCGCAGCGTCCATAGCGATGAGAGCGAGCGGCAGATCTTGCAAGGATGTCGTGGGTGTCATGGCGCTCACCTGGAAATGCGGAGAATTTGCGAGGCCAGTTGCGAGAAGCATGGCTTCAGATCAGCCGGCGTCGCGGCGTAGCAAAACACGCCGACAGGCTGTTTCGGGTTGTAGCACCGGGCCAGCGAATCCGGCGTGTTAGCCATGCACTTGAGAACGTCCTCGCCCAGTTCGTTGTCCGGCCCGGCCGGCGCGACGAGTTCGGGTCCATAGCCCAGCGTGAACACATAGGTGCCCTCGATGCGCGCCTGCGCCGCCATCGCTTCGAGCAGATTGCGCGAGGCGCGATTGACGTTCACATAGGTGATGTTGCCGTTCGGCACGGCGCGCGGCGCGGTCACCGGCCAGACTGGGAAAATCTGCTCGTTGACGTTGTGCGCGTTGTACCACTTCGGCATCGCGGTGACGAGCCTGGTGACGTTACTTTGAAAGCACGGCGACCCCAGCGCCTGATTCAGCGCGGTCATGCTGTAGAGCCCCGACATCGTGCCTGCACTGTCAGGGCTCGCTATCGTCCCGGCCTTGTTATTGCAGCCGCCCTGATTCGTCGTGAAGAACGACGAGAAGCTGTTCGGCGCGCCGTCCGAGAAAAACACGATCACCCGCAAACTGGACGGCTGCGTGATCACCGTATTCAACTGGTTGCGCGCATTCCAGATCGCTTCAGCCGAGTTGGTGCTGCCATTGAAGGTGTAGTTGTTGATATCCGTGGTCATCGTCGCGCGGTCGAAGCCACGTGCATTGCCGTTGAACGGCACATCAACCACCGTGCCGTACGCGAAGTGCATTAGCGCCACGCGATCGTTCGTCACGTCGAAATTGTTCAGGAACGCCACCGCATTCGAGCGCACCGCGGCCGGCACGCCGGACGTGTTGAGCGAACCGGTGTTATCGATCACGAACGCCATATCCAGCGTCCTGCGGATCGCCTGTGAGGAGGCGCTCACGTTCAGCACCTTGAAGCCAAGCGTCTGCATGAACGTGACCGGCACGCTCGCCTGTGCCGTCATGCCGATCGTGACCGTGCCCGCGTTGAACACAATCGACGGCGTACCCGCCGCTACGCTCGAACCGAGAAAACCCGTCGGATAATTTGCCGCGAAGAAAGCGGTGGCCGCCTGCTGCGCGTTCGCGGTTTGTTGCGTCTGGTTGTTGCCGCGCGTGACTGCTTCGCCGGCCGCGATCACCGCGCCGTCGGTGGCGGCATCGAGCCGCGCCTTGATCATGTAGCCGAAGCCGGAGTCCACCACGAGCCCGATAATGCCCAGTAACGCGACCAGCGACACCGCCACGATAATGCTGACCGAGCCCTTCTGCCCCTTATGCACCGCTATTTTTTTCATTACATCCCCCGGCTTGCGTTTTTTATTTGAATCCATTCCTGCCTGAATCAGAACACCGTCATCGCGTAGAGGTTTGGCGAAAGCGCTGGTGTTTTGATGCTGCCCAGATTCAATGAGCCGATCAGCGGTGTCTGCAGATAAAACGTCTCGACCGCATAGGCGATCTGACCATCGGAGAGCTTGCCTTGCAGCAGGTTCACCACCGGCGACGTGGTCCCCGCCGCCGGAATGCCGCTGCAACTGCCCGTGCCGTCGGTCGCCCAGCGTGTGCCGCTGCTGCCGCAACTCCACAACTGGCTCGCCGGAAAATAATTGCCACCGTTCCAGCGATACTGGGCGACTACGACGCCCGTGCAGTTGTTGCCGTTGCTATCGCAGTTGTTGTTGCCCATAATCTCGGTGACGTAGATCATCCCGTGCGCGTCCATGTTCAGCGGCGGCGTGGTCGAGGTCAGCGACGACATGATGGTCTGCATCGGATACGTGAGCGACGCGCGCGACGACAGGCTCGCGCCTTCGCGGCTCACGTTGATCAGAATCATCTGCGCCTGGATGTTGCGCGCGATGTCGTACACCGGCAGCGCGAGTGCAACCAGCATCGGCAGCAACAACGCCATTTCCACGCTGACGATGCCTCTGGCTGCGTGGCGGCTTCTTCGCAAGGAACGTGTGCGCATGTCAGAAGCCCTCGTTACGCATCGTCGCCGCGACGCTGAAGCTGAACTTGCCATTGGCAAAGAACGGCTTGACCAGCGGCGTCAGCAGCGGCCAGATGCAATTGATCTGCAGCACGACGATGTCGCCCGGATTACCGAACATGCCGGTGCTGTAACTCGTTTGCGTGTTGTAGGTTTGGGTTGCGCCGTTGATGGTGATCACGTAACTCGGCGAGACGAGCGAGTAGAGACCCATCGAGCTGTTCCTGATCTCCTGCACGATCGCCAGATAACGCTGCTGATTGGTCGCGTTCGGATCGAGGTTGCTTTGTCCCGTTACCGAGTAACGCGCGCCTTCCCGCACTGCATATTGCATCGTCAGATTGACCCATAGCGCGATGCCCATGTCCATCGCGATGCACAGCAGCAGAAGCAACAGCGGCGCGAGCAGCGCGAATTCGACCGTGACTACGCCGCGCTGCCTGCGTGCTTTGTCCCGTTGCCTGGACTTCAGGAACTGGGGTTTCGGGGTGGTATTCACTTGACCTCCTTATCCGGGATCGCAATCGCTCAGCCACCTGACATGGCGGTCATGGTGGGGAACAACTGGCGCGCGACCTGGATCGCTGACGGGCCGATCAGCACAACCAGAAGCGTCGGAAAAATGAAAAACATCAAGGGAAAGAGCAGTTTCAATGCGATCTTTGCGGCCTGCTCTTCAGCTCGCAAGCGCCGTTTGGTACGCAGGTTGTCGGTATAAACGCGCAGCGAATCGCCGACGCTGGTGCCGAAGCGGTCCGCCTGGATCAGCATCGCGGCGAGTGTGTCGATATCTTCGACGCCGGTGCGCAGCGACAGATTGCGCAGTGCCTTGTCGCGTCCGGACCCAGCACGCAATTCCAGCAGCACCATGTCGAACTCGTCCTTCAAGGCGTGGCTTTTGACGCCGATTTCCTGGGTGACACGCGTCATCGCCGCGTCGAGCCCGAGGCCCGCCTCCACACAGACGGTCATCAGATCGAGTGCGTCGGGCAGGTCCTCGAACAGCTTGCGCTGGCGACTGCCGATCAGGCGCGTGAGCACCAGGTTCGGCAAATAGAAACCGGCCGCCGACACCGCCAACTCCGTCAGCAGCAGCCATATCCGCTTGTCAGCATCGAAGCTGTTGCCAAGAAAGATCAGTGCGACAGCCGGCAGAACGAGCGCCAGCAGCGTCTTGGCGGCGAAATAGACGGCCGGCGCGGACGGCGTGCGAATGCCCGCGTTCGCAAAGCGCAGGCGCAGCGCGGACTTGTCCCAGTCGTCTTTCGGAAGCGAAAGCCTGGCGACATGTTCGGACACCTTGGCGACGGTTTCGACCCAGCTCTTCTGTGCGCCGGCGTCGTCTTCCGCATCGGCGTGATTCATGACGCCGGAATGCCCGACTTTCTCGATACGCCGTTGCACCGGATCGGGCTTCAGCAGCATCATCGCTTTCAGCGCGGCGCCGAATACGATCAGGAACATCACCCCCAGCATGACGATCTGTTCTGTTTTCATGGTCTGCGGGCGGGGCCCGCGCTCCTCTTTTTTTCAAACAGATGGAACCGATGGAACCCGTGGGCTAGATATGAATGCGCACGACTTTGCGCATCCACAAGATGCCGAACAGCATCATCGTCAGCGCGACAGTGGCAAGGTGCACGCCCGCCGGGTCTTGCCAGAACACGTTGATGTAGCCAGGATTGAGCATCGACAGCAGGCCGAGAATCGCAAACGGCAACACACCCAACACCCAGGCCGACAAGCGCCCTTCCGCCGACAGCACGCGCACCTTGCCGAGCAGCTTCAGCCGCTCGCGAATGATGCTGCTGATACTGCCGAGAATCTCTGCCAGATTGCCACCCGCTTCCCGCTGGATCAGCACGGCGATCACGAAGTAGCGCAGATCGTCGACCGGCACGCGGTTCACCATATTCAGGAGCGCGTCGTTCATCGACACGCCGTAGTTGACCTCGTCGAACACCAGCGCGAATTCGCCGCCGAGCGGATCGGGCAGTTCTTCGCCGACCATGCCGAGCGCGGCGGGAAACGAGTGGCCGGCGCGCAGCGCACGAGCGATCAGATCGGCTGCGTCGGGCAACTGGCGTTCGAGTTGCAGCACGCGCTTCGCGCGCTTGCGGCGCAGGATCATGGCGGGCAGCAGGCCCAGCACTCCTGCCAGAACCGCCGTCAGCAAAGCCGGTGTCTGCATCAGGAAACCCGGCACGGCGCCGGCGAGCGCGCACAGCAGCGTATAGGTGACAAAGCGCCCCACCGACCAGCGCAGCCCGGACTGCAGCAACTGGCGGTCGAGCGCGTGCACACGCGGCACATGCAGCAATAACCGCATGACAAACGGCGATTCGCTCAGAAGGCGCTGCTTGAGGATCGACAACTGCTCCTTGCTGATATTGCCGCCCGCCGAAAGCGCCCGGAGGCGCTCGTCCATGCGCTTGACGGCCGTGCCATGACGGCTGCTCCAGAACAGATAGACGGCTTCGATCAGCAGCACGATCGCGAGAAACGCAAGTACCGCAAAGCCGATAAGCGATGTGTTCATGTCCGTCTCCTTGACGCTGTTGCGTACCGCATGCTCACACCTCGAAGCGCCGTGCCGGATCGAACATCTGATCCGGCAAGGCAATGCCGAAGCCCGCCAGCCGGTCGCAAAATTTCGGCCGTACACCGGTTGCGCAGAAATGCCCTTTGATCATTCCGTGTTCGTCGACACCAGTCCGCTTGAACGTGAAGATTTCCTGCATGTTGATGACATCGCCTTCCATGCCGGTGACTTCCTGAATGCTCATCAACTTGCGGCGCCCGTCGGTCAGACGCGAGGCCTGCACCACTACCGTGATCGCGGAGGCGATCTGCTGACGGATCGCCTTGATCGGCATCGTCAGACCGGCCATGCCGACCATGTTCTCGAGCCGCGTCAACGCATCGCGTGGCGTGTTGGCGTGCAACGTAGCCATCGAGCCTTCGTGGCCGGTGTTCATTGCGTGCAGCATGTCGAGCGCTTCAGCGCCGCGCACTTCGCCGAGCACGATGCGGTCAGGGCGCATCCGCAATGCATTGCGTACCAGCGAGCGCTGCGAGATTTCACCCTTGCCTTCAATGTTCGGCGGCCGCGTTTCAAGCCGCAGCACGTGCTCCTGACGCATCTGCAATTCGGCCGCGTCTTCGATCGTCACGACCCGTTCGTCGCCGGGAATGAAACCCGACAGCAGATTGAGCAGCGTGGTCTTGCCGCTGCCCGTGCCGCCCGAGATCAACACGTTCAGCTTCGCCTTGATGAGCGCTTCGAGCAGTTGCGCCATGGCCGGCGTAAAGCTCTGGTTGTTCACCATGTCGGTGACCGTCAGCGGATTCACCGCGAAGCGGCGAATCGAGACCAGTGGACCGTCGATCGCCGAGGGGGGAATGATTGCGTTGACACGCGAACCGTCGGGCAGGCGCGCATCGACCATCGGCGTGGATTCGTCGATCCGGCGGCCCACGCGCGAGACGATGCGCTCGATGATCTTCATCAGATGAGCGTCGTCATAGAACGTCACGTCGGTGTGTTCAAGACGGCCATGCCGCTCCACGTACACGTGCTGCGACGTGTTGACGAGAATGTCGGAGATGGTCGGATCGTTGAGCAAAGGTTCGAGCGGGCCGAGGCCGACCATTTCGTCGTGGACGTCCTGCGCGAGACGGCGGCGCTCGAGTTCGTTCATCGGAATCTTGTCTTCGTCGACGATCCGTTCCACCAGTTGCGCAAGTTCGCGTTTGATCTGCTCGGGTGACAGGCGTTGTAGTTTGTCGAGCTCGACCCGGTCGATGATCGCCTGATGAATGTTCATCTTGAGTTGCTGGTATGCGCGCCGCGCCGCGAGGCTTTCGGCCGCGATGCCGGCTGCCGCCGCGGTGCCGCCGCTGGCGTCGTCGAACGGCATGGTGCCGTTTTGCATCATCAACTGTTCGCGCAATGACATGGTGCTCTCCGCTTTCTTTTTCGATGACAACCCGGCTCAGTCAGGCCGAGCCAGGCTTAGTGTCCGGTCTTCAGTTGCGGCGGCGCATTCGGCCGGCCACGGAACAGGCGCCCGAGCACGTTCTTACGCACCACGACAGGCCGCGGCCACAGCACCTCAGCCAGTTGCGCGATGCCTTGAGCGAGCGCCCCGCCCTTCGCCGAGGTGACGAGCGGCACGCCGTGGTTGAGCGCCTCGGTGGCCTGCTTCTCGTCACGCGGCAGGTGATGCGTGACCTTCGCGCCGAGTGTTTCTTCTAGCGTCGGCAGATCGATGCGCGCGTTCTTGTCGTACTGATTGACGATCATCCTCACCTTGCTCGCGGGATAGCCGAGTTCCTTGAAGATGTCGAGCATGCGGCGCCCGGCATGCAGATACAGGATGTTCTGCCGCACCACCATGCAGATCGAGTCGCTGTGATCGAGCGCATGAATGGCAAGCGGATTGATGTTCTGGCCGACGTCGATCAACACCGCGTCGTATTGCTCGCGTACCAGCGTCAGGATTCGCTCCAGATGCGCGGCGCGCAGCTCGCCCGACTTGACCGGGTCACCCGCGCCGGCCAGCACATCGAGATTGGCATGAACGTGCATCACGCAGGCTTCGAAGAAAGCGGCGTCGAGCCGGTCGATTTGCGCGCAGAGGTCGGCGAGCGTCGCGGGCGGCGGTTTGTCGGCCACCAGCAAACTTGCGTCGGCGAACTGCTGATTCAGATCGACCAGCAGCACGCGCTTGTCACGCTGCGCCGCAAGCGTATAAGCGAGATTCACGGCGATCAGCGTCGTCCCGCTGCCGCCTTTGCACGATGTGAACGAAATTACACGGCCATCACGGCGCATGCCCGCGTTTTTCTTCGCCGAAACATGCGCGAGCGCATCGGCAAGTTCCGCTTCGTCGAGCGGCCAGGACAGCACGTGCCGCACGCCAACGCGCATGGCCGCCATCAACAGCGTGGTCGACGGCGCAGGTGTCACCAGCATGCAATGCAGATTCGGCGTCTGCGACAGGGCCTCCTCGACGCCGCTTAGTTCGCGTGGCGTCAACTCGGCATCGTCGATGATCAGCAGATCGGCGTTCTTGATCGCCGCGGCGTGCACGCGCAACTGCTTCGCGTTGCCGTGCAGCGTACGCAACCGGAACGCAATACCACTTGCTTCGAGACGCGCGGCGATCTGCGGCCCGCGCTCGGTACTGGACGAAATCAGGAGGGTGTCGATCATGGTCTGTCTCCGCTGGCTCGAACCCGAGCCGCCTGGCTGCGCTGTTTCAGTAGCTACTCGACGAACCGATGCCGATCGTGAAGTTATTGGTCGGCGCGGGCGGCGCCGTGAACGATTTGGCATAGCTCTTCTGCGCCGCGGCGGCCGCCACGCCGTCGATACCCGCAACCGGGTCGGTATTGGCCGAAGCTTGCGGATTGAGCGTCTGCATTTCCTTGATCTGGTTGAGCGAGTCGCCGAACGTCGCGTCCCAATGCGGCGTCGAGGTCAGGCAGCCGGCGAGCGCGGCGCTCAGGCCCGCGCTCAAAACGGCGCGGATCAGTGTCCTGGTGGATGTCATGTCGATCTCCAATGTGCCGCGAATCAGCGCGCGGCGTGTGAGTCGGTGCCGGCCGCCGATACCTGGCCGGCGAGCGTGGCGTCGCGGGCCACATCGGGCTTTACGACTGTGAGCAATTGCGGTACACCGCCGTCGCTTGCCGCCGATGGTCGGGTTGGAGCGGTCGCCGCCACCGGCGCTGCCGCGCGATCGTTCGGACCCGGCGCGGGTTGCGTGGGTTGCAAGGGTTGCGTGGACGAGGCCGGCGTTACGACAGGCGTAGTGATCACCGATGTCTGCGTAATCGCCGCGGGTGTCGCGGGCGCGGCCGGTGCCATGGGCGCGCCAGGCGCCACCGGTGCCGAAGCTCCCGCTGCGGGCGCGCTGCGCTTCGTGCCTTCCATATGGCCGGTCAGATACACGTTCCCTTCACTGGCATCGTTGAAACCATCGGTCGGCAGCGGATAGTGCTGCGGCAGCGGCTTGGCGAGACGCGGCGTCACGACGAACACCAGCTCGGTCTTGTCCTGCTCGTAGCTGGTGCTGCGAAACAGCGCACCGAGCACCGGCAGTTCCGCCGCGCCGGGCAGCCCCTTGATCGAGCCGGTCACGTTGCTCTTCAAAAGGCCGCCGATCGCGAAGCTCTGACCGTCGAACACCTGCAGCGTGGTCGAGGCGCGTCGCGTCGTAATCAGCGGCAGGATCGACGTCGTGTTGGAGTTGCCCGCGCTGACCACCACGCCGGTCGACGACAGCTCGGACACTTCCGGCGACACCTTGAGATTGATACGGCCACCTTCGAGCACCGTCGGCGTGAAGGTCAGGCCGACACCGTATTGCTCTTCCTGCAGGACGATCGTCGTGCCGCCCGAGCCGTTGCTTTGCGGCACCGGAATGTAGACCTTGCCGCCTGCGAGGAAGCTCGCTTCCTGGCCGCTGATCGCCATCAGATTCGGCTCGGCGAGGATCTTCACGAGCTGATCGGTTTTCTGCGCGTCGACCGCGAGGTTGAGCGGCAGATTGTTCGCTTTCGAGGCGGTCAACGCACTCAATCCGCCGGACAGATAATTGGCCAGCAAGCCGAAACTCCAGCTGCCAATGCCGCCCTGGATGTTGGCCGCGACGCCAAGCTGATCGATCAATGTCTTCGAGACTTCGGCGACTTTCACTTCGAGCATGACCTGCTGCGGCGCGGCGACACGCATCATGTTGATGATGCGTTCGCCGCCCGCCCCGCCGAGCGATGGCGCAGGCGCACCCATTACCCGAGGCGCGGCGCCGATGGGCAGCGGACCACTTCCCATGGGTGCGCTGCTTTGCAATGCGGCGGTCGGCCGGGCCACGAAGGCGCGGGCCAGTTCCATCACGCGCTCGGCTTTAACCGCATCGGAAACCGTGCCGGTCAGCACCAGCGTATCGGCGGCTGCTTTGACCTGAATTTCAGTTTCCTCTGGCATTAGCGCGGCGAGCGTCTGTTGCAGACCGCCCGGGTCCGCGCCGACGCTCACGTCGATAATCGTGCAGGAGCCGCTGCGGCCCTGCACGATCATATTGGTAGTGCCGACGTCCGTCCCGAGCAGATAAAGGGTTTGCGGCGACACTAGCATCGCCTGCACGATCGACGGATTGCCGACGGTGCGGGTCCGCACCGGCTCGCGCACGTCGACCATCGCCGACTTGCCGACCGGGATCGTGACCGAGCTATGTTCGGCGACCGGGCCGCTGCAATTCGGCCCACGGCTGCTTTGCGCCGCGCCGCCGGACGACGTGCCGCCGCCCATGCCTGTGGCGGCAATAGTCAGATGCACGGCTCCGTTTGACGCCACGGTAAGCGGCATGTCCGGCAGGCCCGGCACATTGCCCGCCATATTCTGGCCGGCCGCCTGCGCCGCCGGCAGCATCGACAGATACAGTCCGACCACCACGCAGGTGCAAGCTTCGGCGATCCGGGTCCGGCCGCGTGGCGAGCGCGCGTTCGCTTTGCGCGGGCCGAGCGGATCCTGCGGCGCGCAAGCGCGCTGATTGGTTCTGGCGTTCATGTCCTACCCCCGTTATGTGCCGCTTTTTTACGTGCTGTACCTGGAGGTCAGTCACGCATCGGTCACGGCTTGCAGGCTAAGGCCTGTCAAAAGCATTCTTGTCTTGCGTCGGCGCCGTCGAGTACGCGCACGCAATTACCCGGTGCACGCGCCGCCACTTTCCGTACGATGCTCACCGGTTTCGGCTCGGGCGCGGCGACCACGGCAACCGGCATCTTCAACAGCGATGCTTTGGTCGCGCCGGCGGTATCGATGGCCTGCGGGTCGATCTGGTTGCGCAACACCAGCGAGAGCGTGCCGATGCTGCGTGCCAGGTCGATTTTCTCGGCCTGTTCCGGCGACACTTCGAGCGTCACCGCATCGACCACTTTCGGTTTGGTTTCGTCGCGGCCCACTTCCTGCGCGACGGCCAGCACGAGAATCTTCTCGAGTACGATCTTCGAAATATTCTGGTCACGCTGGGCACCGGAATCGCGCGTATCTTTCTGCGTATTGACGATGATGTCGACGTAGTTACCCGGCAACGCGAAGCCCGCCACGCCGATCACGTCGTTCACACGTACCGTGATGGCCCGCTTGCCTTCGCCGATCACCGCCGACAAGCCACCGAGCGTGCCAACCGGTGTCAGCTTCGCTTCGACAATCGGCTCGCCGTGCAGCAGGCTTTCCTTGAGCACCCGGCCGTCGAGTTTCTGGGTATCGGTGAACGCGCCAGGCGGCACGCTGTTCGACGGCCAGTCAGTGAGTTTCAGGAAGTCAGGCCCGATCCGCTGACCGAGATTGATATCGGTTGCGGCCACCACCACCTTGGTCGTGGCATTCGACGCCTGCGAGACCATCCAGCGTGAAGCGAACACGACCGCAGTAAGGCCGGCCAGCGTCGCGATCAGCAGCATCGTTACAGCGCGCGCATTTTTCATTTTCAACCCCCGATTTTTTTGCCCTGCTGGTCAGCGTCACACGCTGTAGAACAACACGAGTGCGCTGCCTATTGCTATAGCCACTCCGTACGGCATGGACCCCGTCGAACTACTTGCCACATCGCCTTGCCGCTGCTTCGCGCCGTATCCCGGCGTCGTGCAACTCATCAGCAATGCCGCCACCCTGCTCAGTCCGACGCGCATCTGTTGGCGCCGGAGCAAGATTGCAAGCGACCCGATTCCACCTATCACACAAGTCGCAAGGCTAATTTCGAATGCGCCGTAAGCGCCGCAGAAAGCGCCGATCGCTGCCATCAGCTTCACGTCACCCGCGCCCATCAGCCGCATCGCGTAGCCCGGCAGAAACATCGCACCGCCCACAAGCGTGCCGCTCAGCCAAGTCTGCATCCCGTCGATACCACCCTGCGTGAACCATTGCACGGGTATCGCCACGATCAATCCTGTCGCCACCAACCAGTTAGGAATCCGGCGCGTTTGCATATCCCACAGTGCGGCGAAGAGCACCAGCGTTATCACGCACGGCCCAACCGGAAAAGGAACCCCGTTCATTGTCTGCCCCGCTTTGAGGATCGAATTGCCCTTCTTGCGTGTCATTTAGCGCTGGGCCGTCGCTACCCTGTCTCGAAGGACCGTCGAGACAGGGCGAGCGATCGGTATGCGCCTGGTATTGCGTACGGCGTCAGGCCGCGGCCGTGGTGATGGCGGCCAGCGAGTTCGAAATGGTGGTGAACACGCCTTTCAGACTCGTGCTCATTGTCGTCACCGTCCCAATGATTGCCACCGCAATCAGCCCAGCCAGCAGGGCGTATTCGATCGCTGCAACACCGTCTTCTTCGCGCAGGAATTGTTGGATCGTGTTCTTCATGCTAACCCCCGTAAGAGTGAAAGTTGACTTCGATTTGTGCCGCCACAGCTGCCTGAAAACAGGTCTGCCGGCGCGGCGTTCAGGTCCGTCCATAGAGACGGAAAAAGTGGCGGGATCATCGCTTCACGTCGTCGCGGTCGCAAGTGGCCGATACCCCGTATCGATCATTCGCGCCGTACTTTATCGACATCCGTTTTTCGCTGGCCCCGCCGCACCTCGTAAAGCGCGTTGAACTCCCCGACGCGTTCTACGAAGACTGTTGCTGCTGCCGGGATTTTTTCTGCTGCTTCTACTCGTTTGCTGCTTCCCGGCTGCAACCTGTTTCGCTTTGTGACTCGCTTATTGCACGGGTTATGCCATATGCCTTCAAAGCCTTGCCGGGCGGAGTTGAGTGATTCGGCACACCCCGCGGAAGGGGGATTCGCATCGCGCGATGACTCGCGCCTGATACGCCGTGGATGGCCATCGCGGCGGCCAGTTGTCGTGCACCGCGCGTGATTTCTGGAGGATGGAAAACCCTTGGTCTCGATGACAGGCAATGGTTTGACGAATGCTCAGGTCAAATATGCCGATTCGCAATTCGATGAAGTAGCTTTTTCATGCCCTGGACCGGACTGTCGCAAGCCTGAGACGATGAGCCGCCGTTTGGGCCAATGTGTGATGGGGTCGACGCGGCCGGCGCTTGCATTGCTATGTGCGCTGGCACGCACTACGGGGGTTGACGGGGGATTTATGACTCGCTTGAACGTGGGGCAAGCGGCACGCGGCGCGCATTTTCTTTGTACGAGGTACGCGATGCGCCCGTTTCGCCTCGCGCGAGGCGGAGCGCGTTGCTGGAAGCGCGCTACGCAGCGCAGTGGGGGTGTACCAAACGATATTGTTTTGCGCGCGGCCGATAAAAGAGCTTCGCGCTTCGCGCGCTGTACAGCGCCCCGGATACGCGCGACGTACTTTGCGTCCGGCTTAGCTCAGCACTGCTGTGAGAGGCCGCGTGAATCGGCCGGTTTTGATTCCTGCGGCGCTCTGATCCAGCTCGCCGAAAGACTCTTGAGCCTTCGCTACGCGCCTCACTCATCCCCCTGCGCCTGTGCGCAGACGCTCCAGCAATTCACGGCCCTGGCGGGTGAGTTGCAGTGTCGATCCATGTGGATCGCGCTGTCGTATTTCCACTAGCTCGTAACGGCGTAACGCCAGCACATCCGGATCAAAATCTTCCAGCCGCTTGTCCGTGTCGTCAAGCAGCATGAGTGTCGCGAGTTCGTGATGACTAAGCATCCGGCACCTCCATAGGTCGATACATGGGCGATGAGGACATCCTAGACACATGACACTACAGTTCGACTACGGTTGTGTTTCGGTGGATTACCTGCGGCGCTGCAAGCGTCGACGGCAAACCGTTGCGGCGCCTTGCGACAGAAGCGGCGTGGGAAGCGAGCGAGTAAAGGGACGCAATACTTAACGTGCGCCCCGTAATTGGGGTCTGCGTTTGAGTCGCGGGACCGGCATGTCGGATCGGTCGCCGGTCATGCCGTCATCCAGTTTTTATCAATCTGCTTAAGCGGTCAGTGCTGCGGCCCGGGAGAACCCGGAAGCACCGTTGCCGAGTTGCAGGTCGAGGCCGATCAAGGCAACGTAATCGGCACAGGACGCGTAAGCAGGTCGACGTAGAGACTGAAGAAGCGATTGTTGTCGAACTGCGTGACGTAGGTGATCTTCCTAGGTGACGCGCCCGCCGCGGGTTGATCGGGGTAGACCATCACATGCCCCTGATCCTCGCCGCTCGTGGTATCGATATCCAGGTAGGCGCTTTTCGTCCGCGTGGCATAGGTCGGGTCCATGAAGTAAGCGATCGTCAAGGTGTCGAACAGATCGGTGTTGTCGGCGAATGCGCCCGCATTGGCGATGCCGTACGCCCTGGTCACCGCGGTCTGCTTGCTCGGGTTGTTGACGATCTGGTTGTACACGGTCTGGGTGAGCGGCACCGTGTTCGTGACATCGAGCGGAATGACAGCCTGGGGAATCGTGGTTTGAAGCACCGTACGTACGGCAAGCGGATCGAACCACCAGTTCAGTTCGCCCACGGCATTCGCATTGCCCGGTACCGCCATCGCGCCACCCATGTAGACGATCTGCTTGATCAGCGGCACGATCTCCGGCGCTTTCATGATCGCCGTGGCGAGATTGGTAGGCGGCCCGACCTCAAGAATGGTGACCTGATTCGGATAGCGTTTGATGGTCTGGATCATGAAATCCGCGGCGTTTTGTGCCTGCAGTTTCGTCGACACCGCGAAGCCGTCCGGCGGTGCAACAAGCTGGGACTGCTGGGTCGGTTCCGGGCGGCTCCACGCGCCGAAATAACCTTGCGGATTGGCGGCCTGCTGCGCGCGAATACTCGCCACATCGTATTGCAATGGATAGTCCGCCCCGCCGTAGACACCCACCACGTTCTGCACGCCCATGCGCTCCACGGCCTTCAGCGCATCCGATTCTTCCTGGAGTAACCAGTCGTTACCGGTCACGACGGTCAACCCCAGCAGGTTGACCTTGCCCTGCCCCATCAACTGCGTGGTCATGGCGAACAACTGACCGTCGTCGCCCATTGTGTTGAAGTCTGAATCGATGATGATCTTCGGCGCATTGGCGAGCGGATCGGTGGTGGTCACGCTGCCCCCACATGCGGCAAGGAGCAGCGACATCGTCAGGATACCTATATATTGTGATTTCATGTTTAGTCCATTTATTTCAGTATGAATCGCGATTGAACCAGAGGAACACCATCCGGAGATGGTGCCGGTCATTCAACGTCAAGCTACCCAGAGTTGCAGGCCGGACTGCCTCATGTCACAACAGGCATCCGTTTCAGGCTGCGCTATCCACTTCCGCGCGAGTCGGGATCGACGGCTGCGCGCCGGCACGCGTGACGGAAATCGAAGCCGCGCGTTGTGCGAGGCTGATCGCGCCTTCCAGCGGCTGGCGGCCGGCGAGTTGTGCGGCAAAAACACCGATAAACGTGTCGCCGGCCGCGGTCGTATCGACGGCCCGCACCTGCGGTGCGGGAAAATGCATGCCTTCGCCGCCTTCCGGCAACAGATAAGCCCCTTGCGCACCGAGCGTGACGATCACGTTACTGGCGCCGCCGCGTTGCAGCTCCAGTGCCGCCCGTCTGGCGCCGCTTTGCGATTCGACCGGCAAGCCGGCCAGGATCGCGGCCTCGACCTCGTTCGGCACGAGGTAATCGATTAGCGGCAGCCATTCCGCGGGCAGCGGGCCGGTTGCCGGCGCCGGGTTCAGCACGGTGACCTTGCCCAGGCGCCGGGCAAGAGCGAGTGTTGCGTGAACGGAATCCCAAGGCGTTTCCAGCTGGCAAACCACGACGTCGCTGGCCTTGATCGCCGCTTCGTGGCGGGCGACGCTCTCCGGCGTGAGTTCGCCGTTACTGCCGGCGACCACGACGATTGTGTTCTGCCCGTCGTCCGATACCGTCACCATCGCAACACCGGTGGGTTGCGCCGGATCGACCTCGATACCCGCGCAGTCGATACCCTCCGCTTCCAGATCCTGGACCCGCTGGGCGCCGTTCGCATCCTTCCCCACGCGTCCGATCATTGCTACACGCGCGCCGATGCGAGCAGCCGCCACCGCCTGATTGCCACCCTTGCCGCCGGCCACCTGCGAGAACTCATGTCCGCCGATCGTCTCGCCGGGCCGCGGCAAATGCGGTGCACGGGCGACCAGGTCGGTATTGATGCTGCCCACCACGAGCACGCGGCCCTGTTTCGCTTCCTTCGACACTTTCATTCTCCTGCTGACCATCCACGTGTGGTCACTAATGGTCAATTTATGCGGCGCGACGCCGGCTTCTATACGTATCCAGCACGACGGCCACGACAATGACGGCCCCCGTGATAATGCGTTTGGTCGGCTCGGTCGCGCCGATCTGGGCGAGACCCGCGGCCAGCACCGAGATGATCAACACGCCAAAGAAGGTGCTGATCACCGAGCCTCGGCCGCCCATCAAGCTCGTCCCGCCGATCACGACGGCCGCGATCACCTGCAATTCGATGCCCGAACCGGCATTCGGATCGGCAGCCTCGAGCCGCGAAATCTGGAACAGGGACGCGAGGCCGGCTAACAGGCCCATCATCGCGAATACGGCAATCTTGTAGGGCCGCGGGTTGACGCCCGCGAGGCGCACCGCCTCCTCGTTCGTGCCGATGCCGACCAGATAGCGGCCGAACACCGTGCGGGTCAGCACCAACTGCGCGGCGATCATCACGACGATGGCAATCAGGAACGCGGGAGAAATGCCGAACGCAATCGGGTTGGACAGGAAATCGAACGCATCGCCAATGTAGGCCGTGCGAGAGTTGGTGAGCTGATACGCGAGACCGCGGGCCGCCTCGAGCACGCCGAGCGACACGATGAATGACGGAATCCGCCAGGCCACGGTAATCGCGCCGGTCACGCAGCCCGTCAAGGCCGCGCCCGCCATGCCGAGCAAGGCGGCGGGCAACGCCGGCCAGTGCCACTGCAAGGCTGCAACGCTCGTGAGCGCCGCGCCGAGCGCCAGCACGGAGCCGACCGACAGATCGATGCCGGCGATGATGAGCACAAAGGTCATGCCGATCGACATCACGACCAGATCGGGAATCTGGTTCGCAATCGTGCTGAAGGTGTCGTAGCTCAGGAAGTGCGAACTCAGCAGCGAGAACAGGACGATCATCCCGAGGAGCGCGCCGAGCAGGCCGAGGTAGTTCGAGAAACCCAGGCGCGTGCCAATCGGCTTCGCGTCTTTGGGTGGTTCGTTCTGCAACGTGGGCAGGCTGGTTGGTGAGGTCATACTTCAATACTCCACAGATTTTGTGTCGGGCGCCGATGCGGCGGGCACCGGGGCGTCGGGGGCTTTCGCATCAGGTTCGATCGGATCGTGCAGCAGCGCGTCGCGTTTCGTGTAACCCGCGAACGCCGCTGCGAGCAGCGCGTCCTGGGTCCAGCTGCCACGCTCGAACATGCCCGTCATCCGCCCTGCCGACATCACCCCGATCCGGTCGCAAATCGACATCAACTCGCGCAGATCGCTCGACACCACCACCAACGCGCGGCCTTCCCGCGCGAGCGCGCCCATCAAGGCATAGATATCGAACTTCGCCCCGACGTCGATGCCGCGTGTGGGTTCGTCGAACAGCAGCACCGTGCAATCGCGCGCGAGCCAGCGGCCGATCACCACCTTCTGCTGGTTGCCGCCGGAGAGTTCGGACACCGGTTGCGACGGCCCCGCGCTGCGGATGCTCATCGCATCGATCTGTTTGCGCGCCAGCGCCGCCTCACGACGGCCGTCCACCACGCCATTCTTCGACACCGCGCGCAGATGACCGAGCGAAATATTGGCTGCAATAGGCTGCGTCAGCAGGAGGCCCTCGCCTTTGCGGTCCTCCGTAATCAGCGCGATGCCGTTCTTCACCGCGTCCGATGGCGATGAAACCTTCACGAGTTCGAGCGGCCCGCCGCCATGCGCGATCGACACCGCACCGGCATCCGCCCGATCGGCCCCGTAGATGAGTCGCATCAATTCCGTGCGGCCCGCGCCGATCAAACCGCTGATGCCGAAAATCTCGCCGGCCTTCACTTCAAAAGATACATCGCGCACAACCGGTTCGCGGGTCATGCCCGCCACCTTGAGCGCCACGTCGCCGATGCGCCGCTCGCCGAGGTCGATCCGCTCGCCGATATCGCGCCCAACCATCAGCGTCACGAGACGGTCAGCAGAGAGATTCGCCATCTCGTCGACATGCACCAGCCGCCCATCGCGCAGCACCGCGGCGCGCCGCGCAATACGCTTCAATTCTTCCAGTCTGTGCGAGATGTACACCAGCGCCACGCCACGCGCCTTGAGCCGTTCGACCTGCTCGAACAGCAGGTCCACCTCGCGGGCGGTTAGCATCGCGGTGGGTTCGTCGAGGATCAGCACGCGGCAATCGCCGATCAGATTGCGCGCGATTTCGACCATCTGCTGATGCCCGATGCCCAGCGTGCCCACCAGCGTGTCAGGGTGGATCGCGTCGAGCCCGACTTGCGCCATGGCATGCCGGGCGTCCTCGCGCAACCTGGCGCGGTCGATCCAGCCGAACATGCCGCGCTGCGGCAAGCGGTTCAGAAACAGGTTCTCCGCCACCGTGAGGGTTGGCAGCAGGTTCAGCTCCTGCATGACCATGCGCACGCCGAGCGCCTCGGCGTCCTTGCGGCTGGCCGGCGTATAAGCCGCGCCGCCGAGCGTCATCGAACCGGTAGTCGGTGTGACGAGACCGCCGATGATCTTGGACAAGGTGCTCTTGCCCGCGCCGTTTTCGCCGGTCAGTGCGAGCACCTCGCCCGCGTACAGTTCCAGCGAGATATCGGCGAGCACGGGTCCGGCGTAAGTCTTGCCGATCTCGTGAACACTCAGCACGGGCGGGGCATCGGCAACGGATAGAATGGGAGTGGACATCGCATGGATAAAGCCAGACAAAGATCAGGCAACGTGGCCCGCAACCAGCACGGACCACACGTTGTGCCAGTCTTACTTGGTGACCAGATCGACAGGCGTTTCGACCACGCCCGACAATTCCGACTGCTTCTTGTGTTCGGAGATGGCCTTCAAAGCCGTATCAATACCGAACACGGCCTGTTTGGCGGCGTACTGATTGGCGGTGGCGAGAACGCGGCCGTCGGCGAGCATCGGCTTGATCGCGTCGATGTCGTCGTAGCCTACCACCTGCACCTTGCCGGCCTTGCCTGCCGCGCGCACGGCCGAGACCGCGCCGATTGCCATGTTGTCATTGCCGCACAACAGCGCCTTGACGTCCGGGTTGGCATTGAGAATCTGGCTCGCTACGGCGTTGCCCTTGTCGATTTCCCACTCACCCGATTGCAGCGAGACGACCTTCATGCCGCCTGTCGCCATGGCCTGCTTGAAGCCGGCCGTGCGTTGCTGCGCGTTGGTGGTGGTCGAGACGCCTTCAATAATGGCGACGTTGTCGCCCGACTTCAGATGTTTGGCCAGGTAGTCGCCTACCTTCAGCGCGCCCTTCGCGTTATCCGGGCCGACGAACGGGATGTTCAGGTCTTTCGACTTGAGCACGCCCGGATCCAGCTGGTTATCGATGTTGACCACGATAATGCCGGCGTCGACCGCTTTCTTGAGAACCGGCACAAGCGCCTTGGAATCGGCCGGTGCGATCACGAGCGCGTCGACCTTGGACACGATCATCTGCTCGACAATGCGAATCTGGTTAGCCGTATCCGTTTCGTCCTTGATGCCGTTCGTGACGAGATCGAACTTCGTGGGATTCTGTTTCTGATAGTTTTTCGCGCCGGTTTCCATGGTCAGGAAAAACTCGTTCGCCAGCGACTTCATCACCAGTGCGACTTTCGGCTTGTGAGCGGCCTGAGCGAACGCTGCGGGCATCGGCAGGATCGACGCTGCGAGGAAGGCTGCGCTGGCTACGATGACGCGACGCCGCGCCGGTTGGAAATGACGAATCATTGATGTCTCCGTATCGCTCGTTCGGTCTACGTACTGATAGCCGTTGAGTCGCGTGATGGGTTGGGATGCCACACCTGCCGCCGGCCACCGTGGAAACCCTCGGGTTTCTTTGCCAGATGCTGGGACGAGTATGGCCAAGTCCAATGCTATCCTCGCGATCCACGTTATGCTATGCCTAATTTTAAAATCGAGCGTTTCAAAAATGGAACACGTGGACTGGGACGACCTGCGGATTCTGGTGGCAATCGCGCGCGGCGGGACCATGCGAGCCGCCGCCGTGGCATGCGATCTGAGCGCGCCGACCCTGTCGCGCCGCCTGAGCGAGCTTGAGCGGCGGCTGGGCGAGCCGCTCATCGACCGGGTGCCGTCGGGCTGTACGGTGACGGCATTCGGCGCGCGCGTGCTGGCCTGCGCCGAGCAGATGGAAGATCTCGCCCACCAGATCGAACGCGCCGCGGACGTGACCGGCGGCGCAGGCGCTCACGGCACGGTGCGGATCAACGCCGTGGAATGGCCGTCTTACATCTTGCTTAAGTTGCTCGGCTCGTTCCAGGAGCGGCTGCCCGGCCTCGCCATCGAGGTGCTGACCTCGCGACGGCCGTATAGCCTTGCCCGCCGCGAAGCAGACATAGCACTATGGTCCGAATGCCCGGACGAGGGCGATCTGTATGTCCGGCGAATCGGCAGGATCCGCTTCGGGCTGTTCGGTTCGCGCGACTACTATCTGCGCCACAAGGCGGCGATCACGAGGAAGGAATGGGACAAGCTGTCGTTCGTCGGTTATGACGACCGGCAGCCCGATCACCCAGCCACGCAATGGCTGAAAACCCTGCCGGGCGCCCCTGCACCCTCGCTTCGAAGCAGCTACGGCATGGGCGTATTCGACGGCGTGCTGGGCGGCTCGGGGCTTGGCGTGCTCGCCCAGCTCGCGGGTGACACGACGAGCGATCTCGTTTGCATCGAGAAGCACATCAAGGCGCTCGACCAGGACGTATGGATGGTGCTGCATCCCGCCCTGCGCGATAGTGAGCGTATCCGGACGGTGGCCAACCTCATTGCCGAGATCTTCCGTTAAGCCGGGGCGGGGGCCATGGCCCCGGCGCTCACGATGTTGCGGCAGCCTCGCCGGGCATCGGCAAAAAACCTACGCTGACATTGCGAGGCAACCCGAACCTGCTGGTTGTCAGCCATGGATACGCGGATCGATTCGGGGAAATCGTAAGGGTTCGCGCGCTTCCCAGGTGCTGCAAAACTCGACGTTAAAAAAAAATGGAATAAGCAGCCACTCGATGTGTTTGCCTCTACGTAGACGACAACAGGCACACAGTCAACGAGCGCAAGCGGAACTACTTCCGTGCAGATCCAGCGGCACATGGATCATGTAGGCAAACAGGTCAAGACGTAGTTTTCTATCACACCGATAGTTAGATCCAATCATTATCAATTAGGTATCCAGAATGAAACGCAATCTTGCAACTACTCTTTCGATGATTCTCCTTGCATCGGTCGGCGCGGTCACCCGGGCATCCGCACAGGACGCGCAGCCGCAGAATGTCCCGGTCCACAATATCGTGCTCGTACACGGCGCGTGGGTGGACGGATCAGGCTGGAAGCCGGTCTATGACCGGCTGACCAAAGACGGCTACCACGTCACGATCGTGCAGGAGCCGCTGACCTCGCTCGAAGACGACGTCGCCGCAACCAGACGCGTCCTCGACCAGCAGAATGGCCCGACGATCCTCGTGGCCCACAGTTATGGCGGCTCGGTCATCACTGAGGCCGGTGTGCATCCGAACGTCGTCGGGTTGGTGTATGTGGCCGCGCACGCGCCGGCCGTCGGCGAAGATGAAAGCACGCTCGGCAAAGGCATGCCGAGTTACACGTCGAAGCAGCCGGGCGCCATCACGAAAACCGGCGACGGCTACACGTACCTGAACCCCGCGGATTTCCCGGCGGATTTCGCCGCCGATCTGCCGCTCAAGGAAGCCCAGTTCGAATCGCACGCGCAAATCCTGACCGCCGCGAAAGTCTTTTCGACGCCGATGACAGTCGCCGCATGGACCAGCAAGCCGAGCTGGGGCATCGTCGCAGCCGATGACAAAATCATCAATCCCGACCTCGAACGCTGGTACTACGCGCGCGCCCATAGTCACACGACCGTACTCGCCGGCGCGAGCCACTCGGTCTACGAATCGCGTCCGAAAGAAGTCGCTGCTGTGATCGAGGACGCGGCGAAGCATGCCCAGTTGTAAGCGGATCGACGCGTCCGCTTATATCAGGACCAACGGCTTTGAACGTTAAGTCCACAGGAAGATTGATGTGAACACCTGCACGCTCGCCGATGACCTTGTGACATGCGGGTCATGGGCGGCTGCGGGCAAACCGTTCGTCAAAATCGCGCGCCAGCATCCCGACTGAAATTTCGCCGAAGCGTGCAAGCAGCGCAGCTTCAGCCTCTCGAACCGTTTCCGACAGACCGGCGTTGACGGCTTGCTCGACGAGACACTCCGGGTGATCGTCCGTCAGCAATTCGGAAAAAATCGGCGGCTCACCGACTGCCCGATAAACGTCCAATAACGTTAGTTCATCCAGGTTGATCGACACAACCCAACCGCCCCCGTGCCCTTTTTCCGACTGTACGTAGCCCTGATCTCTTAGCCCTGCCAGCATTCGCCGCACCACAACGGGATGGGTGCGAAGCATCTGCGCGATCGTTTCAGACGTTAGCGGACCGTCGTGCCGATCCATGTGAATCAGGACATGCAGCATCCGCGACAAGCGGCTATCCGTTCTCATTTATCGCCTCGTGTTCAAGCAGCATTGTGGGCAAGCCCACTCACGCAACATTAAGAGTTGCATGAAGTATAACACCGCCCTATCATGCAACTTGTGAAGTTTCATGAAACTGCCGGCGTCAGTTTGGCAATGGTCGATAAGCGTGGGCGCCGGCGTGATACAGGAGAGAGGGAATGCATACGCAGCATGATGTGATTGTCGTGGGCGGTAGCTTTGCTGGCTTGTCGGCCGCCATGCAGCTGGCGCGCGCCAGACGGAAAGTTCTCGTGGTGGACGCTGGATTTCCGCGCAACCGATTTGCCTCGCACGCTCACGGATTCTTCGGCCAGGATGGCAAGCCGCCTGCGGAGATCATTCGCGAAGCCGCTTTACAGCTTGCGGCCTATCCGACGGTTCAATGGGTCAAAGGCAAGGCTGTCGGCGCTCGACGGACCGACAATGCTTTCTCTGTCGCGCTTTCGGACGGCCGAACTGAACTCGCTTCCCGGCTCATTCTCGCTACGGGCGTGCGCGACGAGTTGCCATCCATACCTGGATTGCAGGAACGTTGGGGCACGACGGCATTGCACTGCCCTTATTGTCACGGGTATGAAGTTCGGGATCGCCGTCTCGGCGTGTTGGGCAATCACGCGCTGTCTGTTCATCAGGCGCTTCTGATTCCCGAATGGGGTCCCACAACGTATTTCACTCAGGGGATCTTCGAACCCGACGCGGAGCAGATTGCACAACTGGCCGCACGCAATGTTCGCATCGAGCGCTCACCCGTGACGGAACTACTCGGTCCAGCGCCGCAACTCGAGGGGCTCAGGCTCGCCGATGGCCGCGTTGTCGAAATCGACGCGTTGTTCGTCGCACCCAGAACGTACATGAACAGCACTCTCGCGGAGCAACTTGGGTGTGCATTCGACGACGGCCCGCTTGGCGCCGTCATCAAGGTCGATGACTTGAAGCAGACGACGGTCGAGGGCGTTTATGCCGCAGGCGACATTGCCAACAAGATGACCAACGCGACGTTTGCGTCGGCGGCCGGCGTAATGGCGGGCGTCGGTGTGCATCATTCGCTCGCGATGCCAAAGCACGACTAAGCACGATCACGGCACGCACCCCGTGCCAAATCACTACGGCGGCCCGAATCCGGGCCCCACTCCCGCGTCAACCACCCTCCTCACGTCCCCCGACTCGCTCGCAGCGCCGTCCATCTGGTTGTCATTTTTGTTTTTAAATGTAATGATATAACATTCCGAACGAAAGAACGACGGCAAGGATCCCGCTTGATCGGGATCGGTAAGCGCACGCCCTGTCATCCCGATCGCACTCAAGAAGAACGTCAACAAGACGGAACCGCATCCATCCAGTGGTCAACCTCAAATAAACCAAGATGAAAAACCGCACGCGCGTCTCCCACGCAGCCCTGCTGCTATTCGCAATCGCTGCTCACGCCCATGCCGCGCCCGACGAAGGCTCCGTGACGGGCGCGGTCACTGATGCCGCGGGCAAGCCCGTCCGCAACGCCACCGTCAGCGTTCAGAACGCGAGCGGCGCCGCAGTCAATGAGGCGAAGACGGACGCAGAAGGTCATTTTGCAATCGGCCATGTGACACCGGGCACTTATGCGATCGTTGTTACGGCACCGGGATTCGCGAGCGGCAACAGCATAGCGACCACGACGGCGGGTGCGGAAAGCGCGGTGAGTGTCAAACTCACTCAAAGCGACACACTCGATGTTCAGGTGAACGCCAGGCGCCTCGATCGAGCCCGTAACGGACTGTTGCCGGAGACAGGCAGTAGCGTGTACCGCTTCAGCCAGGCCGATATCAATGCACTACCCGCGGGGCAAGATACGCCGCTGAACCAGGTGCTGCTCCAGGCTCCCGGCGTGGCAAGCGACTCGTACGGCCAGTTGCATGTGCGCGGAGACCACGCGAACCTGCAATACCGCATCAACGGCATCATCATTCCCGAGCCGATTAGTGGTTTCGGTCAGGCACTCGACACCCGAATCATCGACCAGGTGAACCTGCTCACTGGCGCGTTACCGGCGCAATACGGCTATCGCACCGCAGGCGTGGTGGACATCCGCACGAAGACGGGTGATGCAGGCAACGGTGGCTCCATCGACGTGTTCGGCGGCAGCCATCAGACCATCAAGACCAGCGCGGATGTCTTCGGCACTCAGGGACCGTTCAGCTACTACTTCAGCGGCTCGGTCGGTATGAACAACCTCGGGATCGAGAATCCCACCGCCAGTGCCAACGCGATTCACGATCACACCCGCCAGGGCGACGCGTTCGGCTACATGTCGTACATCATCAACCCGCTCACGCGCGTGAGCGTGATGTTCGGCACGACGAGCAATCAGTTCGAGATTCCCAACACACCCGGCCTGCCGACCAACTTCACGCTCAACGGCAACAACACGTTCAATTCGAGCCAACTGAACGAAACGCAATCGGAGTTGAACAACTTCGCCGTAGTGGCGCTTCAGGGCACCAATGGCGGCGCACTGGACTACCAGGTCGCTCTCTTTACGCGCTACACGCGCACGCAATTCAATCCCGATCCGGTCGGCGATCTGCTCTTTAACGGCGTGGCGTCGCAGGATTTTCACAGCAACTCGGCCAATGGCGCGCAAGTGGACACGACCTGGCGACTGAACGACAAGCATACGATCCGCGCGGGCATCTTCTTCCAGCAGGAACATGCGGTGTTCGACGACAGCGTCAACGTATTCGCGACAGACAGCAACGGCAATCAGCTATCCGATCAACCCTTCAATATTCAGGACTCCAGCAGCAAGACCGGTTATCTGTACAGCGCCTACGTGCAGGACGAATGGAAAATCACGGACAAGCTCACGCTGAACTATGGTCTTCGCTACGACAAGATGGACGAGTACGTCAGCGCAAGCCAGCTTAGCCCTCGTGTTGGCCTCGTCTATACGCTGACGCCGACCACGACCTTCCACGCCGGTTACTCGCGCTATTTCACGCCGCCCGCGTTCGAGTTGGTGTCCGGCTCGACCATCAGCCGCTTCAACGGCACGACCAACCAGAGTCCGTCGAGTCAGAACGACCAGGTTCAACCGGAACGCAGCCATTATTTCGATCTCGGTGTGACCCAGCGTCTCGGGTCGAATGTGACGGTCGGGCTCGACGCTTACTACAAGAAATCGACGAACCTGCTCGATGAAGGCCAGTTCGGCTCCGCACTCATCTTCACCCCGTTCAACTACAGGGAGGGACGCGTGTATGGGGTCGAGTTCACCGCCAATTACAAACAGGACAACGCATCTGCGTACGTGAATCTCGCGTGGAGCCGTGCACAGGGAACACAGATCGATTCGGCCCAGTTCAATTTCGACCCGGCTGAACTCGCCTATATCAACAATCACTGGGTCTATCTGGATCACGACCAGCGCATCACCGCCTCATTCGGCGGAACCTACGATTTCGGCAGAACAACTTTCACTTTCGATGGGCTGGTGGGAAGCGGTTTGCGTAGCGGCTTTGCGAACACCGACCGGTTGCCGCTCTATGCGCAAGTCAACCTCGGCGTGATACAGCACTTCAACCAGCCGCTCATCGGAAAATTCGATGCACGCCTGCTCGTGATCAACGCGTTCAATCGCGTCTACGAGTTGCGCGACGGATCGGGTATCGGCGTCGGCGCACCGCAATATGGCCCACATTTCGCCGTTTATGCGGGTATCACCAAGCATTTCTAATTCCGTCAGGCTACGAAGAGGTAGGTCATGCAAGATTGGGCAAGCGTTCTAGCGGCGGTACGCGTAGGCGGATGGGTTATCTATCCGCTGACGATACTCGCCATTCTGGCGGTCGCAATCGCCCTCGATCGCATCTATGTGTTTCTGCGCTTTGGCCGGTTACCGGGCGCGCTGCGTGGCACAGACGAAATCGCTGCGCCCGGCTCGGCGCTTGACTGGGCCGGCAGATTAAAGGATGCCTCCAGTCAGAACGCGTTCAGGCGTATGAGCGCGCCGTGGGCGCCCGATCCTTCCGTACCGCTGTGGCTACGCGAGGCCAAGGCGCAATCGGTCGCCTCGCAAATCGAACGTGACATGAGCAAAGGTTTCTGGGTGCTGGAAACCATCGTCACGGCAGCGCCTTTGCTGGGTCTGCTGGGCACCATCGTCGGCATGATGCATTCGTTCCAGTTGTTCGGCGGCGATGGTCTCGTCGATCCAGGGGGCGTGACCGGCGGTGTGGCGCAATCATTGGTGGCAACCGCGATCGGCCTGGTGGTCGCATTGTTCGCGCTCTTTGCGTTCAACTATTTCTCCCGCCGGCTTGAACGCCTCATGGATGAGCTCGAATCGTTCGCGAATGCACGGCTCGGCGAAATCCGTCTTGCCGCCCCGTCTGCGGGAGCGCAGCCGTGAGGTTCAGGCGCTCACGCGCGGCGAAGCGCGGTCGCATCGAAATCATTCCGATGATCGACGTAATGTTCTTTCTGCTGGCGACCTTCATGCTCGCGTCGCTCGCAATGCAGCGGCTCGACGCGCTCAAGGTTAAGCTCCCGGCCGGCCGCGCGCAACAGATGACAGCCCATGAGCCACTGACGATCTCGGTGGACAGCAGCAATGAGGTATTCGTCAATCGTCAGGCCGTCCGGCTCGATCAGATCGAGCCGACGGTAAAGGGGTTGCTGCAACCCGACGGCAATGTTGTGATCGCCGCTGACGACGCAGCGGGTCACGGCGTGGTGGTTCAGGCGATGCTGGCCGCGCGCCGCGCCGGCGCTGAGCGGTTTCTGATCGCAGTGCATCGTGAATAGCCGGATGCGCTTCGCGGTCGCTGTGGACGATTCTCCGCAAATACGGATTACGCTAGCGGTGCTGGTCGCGCTCATCGTATGGATCGTCTTCCTGTTTCAGTTGGGGCATTGGTTGGGTCCATCGGCGTCTGCACATGCCCCTGCCAGGCCACTCGAGATGCAGCTGGTGGAGCTCGATCCTCCGAAGGCGCCGGTTGCGGCTCCTTCTGTGGCTCCGGTTACGCACGCCGCGCCCGCGCCGATCACTCCGGCAAAGCCACGACAACCGGCCGATCCGCGCCCTCACGTCTCAACCCAGGCACGCGCGACGCCACCGGTGCCCTCGAAACCGGATATGCGATCGGTGCAAAGCGTTGCACAGGCTCAATCGGCCCCCGCAACGGAGGAACAGAAGCAGCCAGCCGAGCCGCCTGCGCGCGCTGCTGCACCTGCAGAAGAAAGCGCAAACGCCAGATCATCCGGCGATGCCGCAGCACATGCCATTTCCCAGCCGTTGCCCGAACTTCCCGACGATCTGCGCGAGCAGGGGTATCAAGCCGTCGCGACGGCCCGTTTCGCAATTCACGTCGACGGCTCGGTCCAGGTTGATCTCATCAAGCCGACATCCAACCCGCGGCTCAACCAGATCCTCCTTGAAACGCTGCGTAAATGGCGATTCTTTCCGGCAATGCAGGCCGGACATCCGGTCGAAAGCCGGCAGGATATCCGGGTGCATTTCAATGTGAACTAGCGAGTGTCACCCGAGCTTCCAGGCCGTAGCAAGGCATCGGCAACCATAGAGCGAATGTTTTTCCGTAACGTTCGTTTCATCCCTTCGTCGCCCCAAACGTCAACCCGGCCACAAAATGCTTCTGCATCGCAAAGAACATCGCGACCGAAGGCAACGCGGCAAGAATCGACCCGGCGGACACCAGATTCCAGGCGGTGGTCCACTGCCCCTTCAAAGCCGCGACGCCTACGGTAATCGGCGCGGCATCGTCGCCTTGCGTCAGACACAGCGCCCAGAAGTAGTCATTCCACACGAACGTAAACACAAGAATCGCCAGAGCCGCAAGCGCGGGACGAATCAGAGGCAATACGATTCTGAAGAACACCGTCCATTCATTGGCGCCTTCGATACGTGCCGCTTCGACCAGTTCAAACGGCAGTTGCTTAATGAAATTCCGCAAAAATAGCGCGCAAAATCCCGTCTGAAACGACACGTGGAACAGAATCAACGCGCCCACCGTATTGAATAAGCCGAGCTGCAACGACAGATCCCGCACCGGAATCATCAACACCTGCACCGGGACAAAATTGCCCGCGACAAAGGTCGCAAACAAAGCCGAATTGCCGCGAAACCGATAGATGGCCAGCGCGAATCCCGCCATCGCCGCGAGTGCAATCGAGCCGACCACGGCGGGCACCGTAATCAGCACGCTGTTCCAGAAGTAATGCAGCATCGGCGAGGTCGTCAATGCCTCGCGATAGTTATCGAACATCGCGAAATGTTTTGGCCAGCCCCAATAATTGCCCTCGCTCAGCTCCTCCGTCGAACGCACCGAGGTCACGAGAACGGCGATCATTGGCAACAGCCAGATCAGCAGCGCGAGCGGCAACGTCAGTTTGTACACACGGCGCGCAGCCGGCTTCCATTTGTCGATCGGGATTGGAAACATGATCGGCTCCTTATTGCTCGGTGCGCAGCATGCGGCGCAAGTGATAAACGATGTACACGAGCATGATCCCGAACAGCACGACCGCCACCGCCGCGGAATAGCCGACGCGGTAATACTTGATCGCCTGGTCGTACATGTAATACGCGAGCACGGTGGAACTTTCAAACGGGCCGCCGCCAGTCATCACCGAAATCAGATCGAAGCTGCGCAACGCGCCGATCACCGTGACAACGATCGCCATGAATGTGGTGGGCCGCAATTGCGGCAGGATCACGTGCCACAACATCGACCAGCCACGCGCGCCCTCCATCCGCGCAGCCTCGATCTGTTCGGCGTTCAGCGAGGTCAGGCCAGTCAAATAGAGGATCATGCAATACGCAGTTTGCGGCCACAGTGCCGCAAACACGATCCCGAGAGTCGCGTAGCGGGGGTCCCCGAGCACCGGCACGCCGTGCCCGAGAATCACCGCGAGCAACCCAAAGGTCGGGTCGTAGAACCATGAAAAGATCAAACCGACCACCACGCCCGATAAAACGAATGGCGCGAAAAACAATGATTTGACGATGCGAATACCGGCCACCGCCTGGTTCAGATAGAGGGCGACGGCGAGCCCCATCGGCGGGGCAAGCAGAAACAGCAGCAGCCAGATGAGGTTGTTCTTCAGTGCGGTGTAAAACGTCTGCGTATGGAACAACTCAACGTAATTTGCGAGACCGACGAAAGACGGGTCGGTCATCCCGTCCC
Source organism: Paraburkholderia sediminicola (assembly GCF_046026855.1). GTDB lineage: Bacteria > Pseudomonadota > Gammaproteobacteria > Burkholderiales > Burkholderiaceae > Paraburkholderia > Paraburkholderia sediminicola_A. The sequence continues at coordinate 82,900 of NZ_JAQQET010000007.1, forward strand.
AGTTGAAAAAGCTCAGGTGGACGGTCGAGATGATCGGCCACACGACGTAGATCGCCACCATCACGCAGGCCGGTGCGAGAAACAGAAAGGCGGCTCGCCGCTGCCGGCGCGCAGTCGGCGATGGACGGCGCCGGCGTGCCACACGCAGTGACCCACCGCGCAATGCTCCACCCGAAGCCGGTCCTCCCGGTGCAGGAAAGCCAGAACCGCCGGGGTCGGCAGGGCCGCCAACAGTGTGACGGGTGACGGAGTGCGACACGATCATTCTCCCGAACGAACATAGCGAGTTGACGCTTAAGCGGGCGGCCCATCAACGGGCCGCCGTTGCTCACTTCTTGTAGATCCGCTTGCGCGTCTGCTCGAGTTGCGCGAGCACGTCGTCAAGCTTTGAAGGATCGGAGACGAATTGCTGCATCCCCTTCATTCCTTCGTCGGCCATTTCCTTCGTCATGTCGCGATCGTAGAACTGCGCAATACCGCCCTTCGTGTTCGAGAGAATCTGGAAGCCGATCTTCGAGATGGGATCCTCAGGCTCAGGCGATTTGCTGTTCGCCGACAGCGAGCCGAGCCCAACCGCCAGCTTCGCGCCATTTTCCGGCGTCTCGACGAACGCGAGGAACGCATGCGCATCCGCCTTGTTCTTCGCCTTAGACGGAATATGCAGCGATTCGACCGGGCCATCTTCGGCGGTCGGCACGTTCGCGTCGATGATCGGGAACTGGAAGTAGCCCATTTCCGGTTTCACGTTCGGCGGGAAGCCAGCGGAGATGAAGGTGCCCATCAGCATCATCGCGGCCTTGCCCTGGAACAGGAACGGCTGCACCGAATCCAGATCGTAGGAGAGCGAGTTGTCGATGAAATAGCCGGCGTCGATCAGTTGCTTCCACGTTGTGTAGACCTTCTTCACGCGCGGATCGGTGTACGCGATGTCGCCCGCCATCAGTTTCTGATGGAAGGCGTTGCCGTTCAGGCGCAGGTCGAGGTAATCGAACCAGCCGGCCAGCGTCCATGAATCACGGCCTGCCACGGCAATCGGCGTAATGCCGGCTGCTTTCAGCTTCTTGCAGTCGTCGAGAAACTGGTCCCACGTTTTCGGCTCGCCGGCAATGCCGACCTTCTGGAACAGGTCCTTGCGATAGAACATGCCCCACGAGTAATAGACGGTCGGCGCGGCATACTGCTTGCCCTTATACGACGACGCTTCCTTCGTCGACGCATACATATCGTTCCAGCCGTTCTTCGCCCAGTCGCCGCTCAGATCGTCGAACAGGCCGCGCTGCGCGTAATACGCCATCCGCTCGCCGTCATGCCAGTTGACGATATCGGGCGCGACGGTGGAGAGCCAACCGGGCAACTGCACCTTGTACGCTTCTTCATCGATGAACGACACCTTCACGTCGGTACCGGGATGCGTTTTCTTGAAGTCGTCGATGATCGACTGCCAGACGGCGCGTTGACTCGCGCCCTTGAACGCGATGTTGACCGCGAGCGTGCCGGCCTGCGCCGTGCTGACAACGGATGTGCCCGCGGCCGCCGCGGCAAGCGCGAGTGCCAGCAGAATCCTGCGAGGTTTCAGTGCCATATTGCTGTCTCCTTTATTCCTTGATTTTGCGTCGTTGTTGTTACTGCATGGAATCCTTCGTTCAGCGCTTCAAATCATGTGTTCGATCGATAAACGGCCACACCTTGTGGTTCGATCGCGCGTGAGCCGATCACGAAAGCAGCGTCGGCTACATTGGCAAGCGTGTGGGTCTGATCGCCGTAGTTCAACACGTAGGTCAGCGCGCCGCGACGGCTGATGCGCACGCTGTCGCCGAGCGATATCGTGTCGACGCCCGCTTCCCCGGCGATCTGCGCGAACAGGCGGACGGTGAGCGCATCATCGAACAGGCCCGCGAGGTAATGAAACGCGCCGCTTTTCACATAGGCGGGATGGCCGTCAGCGAAATGGGCACGCACGTCGAGCGAGTCCGGCGCATGACTGCCGGCATCGATGAAATCGCGCCAGTGGCGCGCTACGCCATCTTCCGCGGCCGCGTCCTTGCTGTCCGCAAGGCGCACCGCTTCGGTCACATTCGGCCGCATCGATTCGACACGCCACACGCGCAGCGGCATCACCGCGGCAAGAGCGCCCGGCGGCAGGTTCGCCGGAATCTGCAAATCCTGAGTCTTCGAACCGGTGCGCGGACCGAGCACGACTTGCGCGCCCGAGCTTGCAAGCCGCGCGGCGAAATCGGCGGGCACAACCGGCAGCGGCGGCACGACGATCAGACGATAGCCATCGAGCGGCGCATCGACCGGCACGATATCGACGTCGAGCCCGAGCGCACGCAGCGCCGAGTAATACTCGAACGCGAAACGCGGATAGTGAAAGTCCGCGCCTTGAGGATGAATCTCGAAGAGCCACTTCGCTTCGTAGTTGTAGACGAGTGCGACCTTTGAGCGAATCGAAGCATTGGCGTCGGCGTTCGCGGCAAGCACCGTGCGAATCTCGGCGGCGACCTGCGCAGCTTCATTGCCGCCCACGTCGAGCCGGTTGTCGGGCGTATTCAAGCCGGCGTGCATCTGTTCCTGCGCAAACGGCGCCTGGCGCCAGCGGAAATACGACACACAGCCCGCGCCGTGCGCGAACGCCTCCCAACTCCACAGCCGCACCATGCCAGGCAGCGGCGCCGGATTCCACTGCGCCCAGTTCACCGGCCCCGGTTGCTGCTCCATCACCCAGAACGGCAGCTTCGACATGCCGCGGTACACGTCATGATTGAACGACGCGAAGTCGGGATGTCCGCTGCGCAACCAGCGCGCCTTTACGTCCGGCGCAAACCACTGCTCTTCGAGGCCGCCCAGCGGATAGCTGTCCCATGCCGCGACATCGAGGTCGGCCGCAACCTTGTAGTGATCGAACTCGGTAAAGAGCTGCATGAAGTTGTGCGCGACCGGCCGCCCTGGCGAATGGGCGCGGATGATCTCCACCTGCATGCGGTTGTAGCGCGCCACTTCATCTGAGGCGAAGCGCCGGTAATCGAGCCGGTGCGACGGGTGCGCTTCGGTGACGGTCGCCACCGGCGCGTCGATCTCGTCGAAACTGCGATATTCCATGCTCCAGAACACCGTGCCCCACGCACGGTTCAGTTCTTCGACGGTTTGATAGCGTGCCTTGAGCCACTCGCGAAAGCGCCCCACCGCCGCCTGCGAATAACTGAGTACTGTGTGATGGCAACCGAATTCGTTATCGGTCTGCCAGTACGCGACAGCCGGATGCTTGCCGTAACGCTCGGCGACTGCCGTGCAGATCCGCTGCGATGCGGCGAAATACGAAGGCGACGAGAAATCGTAATGACGGCGTGAGCCGAAGGCGCGCGGGCGGCCGTCGGCACCGATCGGCAAAATGTCCGGATGACGGTCGATCAGCCACTTGGGCGGCGTCGCCGTCGGCGTGCACATGACGACCTGCAGACCGGCCGCGCCGAGTACGTCCACCGCGCGATCCAGCCAGCCCCAGTCGTATTCGCCAAGCGTCGGCTCCATCCGGCTCCATGCGAATTCGGCGATCCGCACCTGCTCGATGCCGAGTGCCTTCATCCGGCGAGCGTCGTCTTCCCACATCGACTCCGGCCAGTGTTCCGGGTAATAACAGACTCCAAGGCGCATCCGAATGTCCTTTATGCGTAGTGTTCGACGGATTCGAGCGAAGCGGCGGCAAAGCCGTCTTCGGTAAACAAATGGCAGGCGCGGCTCGGGACGCGCAAGCTCGCACGGTCACCCGGTGCGAGGCATGTGTCGCCCGGCGCCTTGGCGATCAGCGCGGCAGCGCCGGGATGATCGAGGTGGACATAGCTGTGCTCGCCGAGCTGTTCGACGAGGGACACCGTGCGAGTCAGAACGGCGTCCTGCGCGTTTTCAGACGGGGCCGCATCGATGAATTCCAGGTGTTCAGGTCGTATGCCTAGCGTGACGGCTTGCGACGTCTGAAGCCCATCGCCGCTGACCGGCACGCGCACGTTTTCATCTGTGTGATCGAGCGTGATAACCACGCCTTGCGGATCGACCGACGCCACCCGCCCCGGCAAAAAGTTCATGCGCGGCGAGCCGATGAAACCGGCGACGAAGCGGCTCCTGGGACGGTGGTACAACTCGAGCGGCGCGCCGATCTGCGCGATGCTGCCGTAGCGCTCGGTGTCCTTGCCGGCGTGCAGCAGCACGATCTTGTCGGCAAGGGTCATGGCTTCGATCTGATCGTGAGTGACATACACGACACTGGCTTTGGCGAACTGCTTATGCAGCCGCGCGATTTCGACGCGGGTCTGGCCGCGCAGCGTCGCGTCGAGATTGGAGAGGGGTTCGTCGAACAGAAACACGCCAGGTTCACGCACGATGGCCCGGCCAATCGCCACACGCTGACGCTGGCCGCCGGACAATGCTTTCGGCAGGCGCTCGAGCAACGCCTCCAGTTGCAGGATGCGCGCGGCTTCGCGCACCTTGCGATCGATTTCGTGTTTCGGGGTTTTAGCCAGCTTCAGGCCGAATGCCATGTTCTCGAACACGGTCATATGCGGAAACAGCGCGTAGCTCTGGAACACCATCGCCACACCGCGCTGCGCCGCCGGGACGTCGTTGACGAGGCGGCCGGCGATCGACAGGTCGCCGTCGGTCACGTCTTCGAGGCCCGCAATCATGCGCAGCAAGGTGGACTTGCCGCAGCCGGACGGGCCGAGAAATACGCAAAACTCGTTTTCCCCAATCTCCAGATCGACGTCGCGGATCACCAGCGCGCCGTCGCCATACGCCTTCTGCACGCCTTTCAACGAAATGCTCGCCATCGCATCGACTCCGTGATTTAATCGGCTCGATGTCGGAGATTAAGCGCTTAATCAGTAAAGCCTAAAAAATCGATCGCATGCGATCGTGGGGCCTTACCTGTCTCCGATATCGTTTTGTCTGTGCGGCAAATGGTGCCGCGCCTTTGGCTACGATGCAAATATCGAACAGTCATCCCAAATATTGACAGACCATGTCCACACTTAGCGAAGTCGCGCGTCACGCCGGCGTTACCCCTGCTACGGTATCGAACGTACTGCGCAATCGCGGGCGGGTCGGCGCGGCCACCCGGCAGCGAGTGCTGGACGCCATCGAGGCGCTCGGCTACCGCCCGCATCTGGCCGCCCGCGCGCTCGCCGAGGGTCGCGCGCCGACGCTGGCGTTGATGGTGTCGAGCATTGCCAACCCGTTCTATCCGGAGTTCGCGCTCGCGGTCGAGCACGCGGCGCGCAGCAGCGGCCACTTCGTGATCATCTGCAACACAAATGAAGATCCGCTGATCGGGCGGGCGTATCTCGACCAGATCGCGGGGACGCTCTCCGAGGGCGTGCTGGTGACGAATGCGAACCTCGATTTTGCGGACCTTCATACGACCGAGTCGCGCGGCACGCCCGTGGTGTTGTGCATGTGGGAGCGGCCTAACGAATCGCCGGGGCTGCCGTGCGTCGCGGTCGATTTTCGTCTGGCTGGCGAATTGGCCGGCACGCATCTGCTGGAGCTCGGGCATCGGCGGATCGGCGCGGTTGTCGGCAGCAAGGCCTCGGGCATTCACGCGGCCCGCTATGAGGGGTTTGCCGAGGCTGTGCGTGCGGCCGGCGCGCCCAAAAGCCCGGTCAAGCATGCGCCCGATACGATACAAGGTGGCTACACTGCGGCGCGCGCGCTGCTGGAAGCCGATCCAACACTCACCGCGATCTTCGCGACCAACGATCTGCCGGCGCTCGGCGCAATGCACGCGGCCGCCGATCTCGGTTTGAACGTGCCGGGCGATCTATCCGTGGTCGGCATTACCGATATTCAACTGGCGCGCGAGTCACGGCCCGCGTTGACGACGGTCGCCGTGCCGACCGTCGAAGTCGCCGGACTCGCGGTATCGCTGTTGCGCGAGTTGATCGAATCCTCGTACGGGCAAGCGGGTCGCGAGGCCGCCGCAAGCGTGCCGATGCGGATTTCCTCGCCGCCGCAACTGGTTGTGCGCGCATCGACCGGAGCGGCGCGTCAGACGCGTTGAACGATGCGGCCGAGTGCGCTCGTGTGGCCGTAACGGTATCGAGGACGTTACGTAGCGAACCCTGCATACGCCCATCCCCGCCTTCCAGGCTAACGCCCGCAAACGCCCGTATCAAGCGGTTCCGCGACAAAAATATCGCTCCGATCAGTCCATCCATGCAGTTGGCACGGTCCCTGCAATAAAGCAGGAAAAGGCCGAGCGCCGGCACGACTCACATGCCGCTTGCGCTCCCCAAAACCGGCCAGGCCAAGGCCATAACAAGCATGGATACTCAAATGATTGCCGCTCTTCTGGACGCCGATGTCGCCGAACAGTTCACCGACGCAGACTCGACTTTCGCGCAGTGCCACCCCCTGCAAATCGCAGTTTGCCTGCGCAAGCTGATGGCCGGACAGGACTTCGTGACGGTCGAATTCAACGGCCGCCAGATCGTTACGCAAGTGCTCGATGTCGACTCACGCAATGCCCGCTTTATCTTCGACGCCGGCAGTGTCAATGCCGACAATTACGCGCTTCCGGCTGCGCGCCAGTTGATCTTCCGCAGTTTGCCAGGTGGCATTCGCACGGAATTCACGACGCTCAACGCGAACCCAATCATGTTCGAAGGACGCCCGGCCTTCGAGGCAGCCTTCCCTTCGCTGCTGTACTACGTTCAACGCCGCGAATTCTTCCGCGTGCAAACGCCCGTGCTGGATCCGTACATCGCCAGCGGCCCCTATGTAGACGGCGGTTCGTTCCGGTTGGAACTGCAGGACCTTTCATTGGGCGGCGTGGCGTTGAAAACCGCCGATGAGCATTTCGGCTCGCTTGAAAGCGGCACCGTATTGCGCGACGTGACGCTGCAACTCGGCAGCTTCGGCACGCTGCGGCTCGATCTGGAAATCGTCGCGCCGCGGCAATTAACTACGCCGAAGGGCGACCGGCGCTTCGTCATCGGCTGCAAGTTCGTGCAGACACCGGGGCCGGCGGAACGCACCTTGCAACGTGTCGTCACCCAACTCGAAACGAAGCGTCAAACGCTCGTGCCGCGCCGGTAAGCACCCTCGGGCGCGCGCGCAGCGATTCTCACGGCATTGATCAGGTTTGCGGTCATCGCTGTGAGAATCGTTGTTTTCAGCCACTACTGAAAATCTTCACGACGCCAGCCAATACGTTCGAGAACGACACCTTAAGATTTCAATTCACCTTCAATCGAGCCAGGACTTTCCCCAAGTTTCCGGGTTCGATCCCGCACCGCATTACACTCGCCAAGCCCCGCCCCATAAGCCATTCCGCCCTCCCGGCCGGTTCCGCATGTCAACGTGCACCTCAATCGTTTTCTTGACGAGCGTCCGCACGCCTGCTGTACTAAATCAATCCAAGTGATTTAGGCGGTCCGCTTCGGATTGCCCAGGAATGGCATTGGGTTCCACGCCGGCCCCCCTAATCAGGTTGCAAGCGCGCAGCGTTCGCGTGTGCAACCGCCCGCAGTCCACAACGTCGTTGCCAATAACCGGAGGAGCGTCCCATGAATCTGAATTCCCGCAGGCACCCTGTCACCAGGAAAATCGTGTCCATGTGCGTAGCGGCATCGGCCGTGTGGTGTGCGAGCGCGAGCCAGGCGGCCGACCAGCCTGTCGTCGGCCTCATCACCAAGACCGACACGAACCCGTTCTTCGTGAAGATGAAACAGGGCGCCGAAGCGGCCGCCTCGAAAGACGGCGCCAAGCTGCTCACCGCCGCCGGCAAGTTCGACGGCGACAACGCGAGCCAGGTCACCGCCATCGAAAACATGATGACGGCCGGTGCCAAAGCCATTCTGATCACGCCGAGCGACACCAAGGCGATCGTGCCGAGCATCAAGAAAGCGCGCGCGGCCGGTGTGATGGTGATCGCGCTCGACACGCCGACCGACCCGCAAGACGCCACTGACGCCCTCTTCGCCACCGACAACTTCAAAGCCGGCGTGCTGATCGGCAAGTACGCGAAAGCCGCCATGAACGGCAAGCCCGCGAAGATCGCCACGCTCGACCTTGCACCCGGCGTATCGGTCGGCGTGCTGCGTCATAACGGCTTCCTGGAAGGCTTCGGCGTGAAGGAAGGCGATCCGTCGATCGTCTGCAGCCAGGACACTCGTGGCGACCAGGCGAAGGGCCAGACGGCGATGGAAAACTGCCTGCAGAAATCACCGGATATCAACGTGGTCTACACGATCAACGAACCGGCCGCAGCGGGTGCGTATCGCGCGCTCAAAGCGGCGGGCAAGGATAAGAGCGTGATGATCGTTTCCATCGACGGCGGCTGCGAAGGCGTACGCAATGTGAAGGCCGGCGCGATTGCCGCGACCTCGCAGCAGTATCCGTTGAAGATGGCCGCGCTCGGCGTGACGGCGGGCGTCGAGTACGCGAAGACCGGCAAGAAGGTCTCCGGCTATCAGGACACGGGCGTGACGCTGATCACCGACAAACCGATGTCCGGCGTCGACAGCAAGGATACGAAGTTCGGCCTCGACAACTGCTGGGGCAACAAGTAACGCGCATCGAACCGCGGCCCACTTTGCTGGGCCGCCGATGGACCGCCAGTTGCCGGATGGCCGGCCCCCGGATCGCCGGCCGCCGCACTTACCGCATGGCCTGCACGCCACGTTCATGTATCCAGGACACCTATCATGTCGACTCCTTCCGCGCCCGCCAGTCACTCGCGCCCCTTCAGCGAACGCTTGCCGTCGCTCGCTGAAATCGGACCGCTGATCGCCCTGCTTCTGGCCTGCGGCTTCTTCATTTCGCAGAGCAACCGGTTCCTGTCGTTCCAGAACCTCTCGCTGATCCTGCAACAGACGATGGTGGTCGCCGTCATCGCCATCGGCCAGACGCTGATCGTGCTGACAGGCGGGATCGATCTGTCGTGCGGGATGGTGATGGCCTTCGGCTCGATCATCATGACCAAATTCGCGGTCACGCTGGGCGTACCGCCCGTTCTCGCGATTCTGTGCGGCATCGCCGCGAGCGCGCTGTTCGGTGCGCTCAACGGCGTGCTGATCACGCGGATCAAGTTACCGGCTTTTATCGTCACGCTGGGTACGCTGAACATTGCGTTCGCGCTCACGCAGATCTATTCGAACGCGGAGAGTGTCTCGAACCTGCCGGACGCGATCATGTTCCTCGGCAACACGTTCAAACTCGGCCCCGCCGACGTCACCTACGGCACCGTGCTCACGCTGCTGATGTACGTGGTGACATGGTTCGTTCTGCGCGACACCGTGCCCGGCCGGCATCTGTATGCACTCGGCAATAACCCCGAGGCGGCTCGCCTGATGGGTCTCTCGTCGCAAAAGATCCTGCTTACCGTCTATTCGCTGGCCGGTGCGATCTACGGCATCGCCGCGCTGTTGTCGGTGTCGCGTACCGGCGTCGGCGATCCGCAGGCGGGACAAACCGAGAACCTCGACAGCATTACCGCCGTGGTACTCGGCGGCACCAGTCTGTTCGGCGGACGCGGCTCGATTACCGGCACGCTGCTTGGCGCGCTGATTGTCGGCGTGTTTCGCAATGGTTTGACGCTGATCGGCGTCTCTTCGGTCTACCAGGTGTTGATCACCGGCATGCTCGTGATTCTCGCGGTCGCCGCGGACAAACTTTCCCATCGTCGCGGCTGAGCAATTAACAGGAACCCGTCATGTCGACACCTACTTCCGCTTCAGCCGTGATGCCCGTTCTGCAGGCGCGCGGACTCGTCAAACGCTACGGCAACGTCACCGCGCTCGACGGCTGCGATTTCGAAGTGCTGCCTGGCGAGATTCTCGCCGTAATCGGCGATAACGGCGCGGGCAAGTCGTCGTTGATCAAGGCGCTTTCGGGCGCCACCGTACCGGATGAAGGCGAAATCCTGCTCGACGGCAGGCCGGTCAAATTCCGCAGTCCTTTGGATGCTCGCGCGCAAGGCATCGAAACCGTGTATCAGGAACTCGCCGTAGCACCCGCCATGAGCATCGCCGAAAACCTGTTTCTCGCCCGTGAGCTCGTCAAGCCGGGTTGGCGTGGTTCGATCTTCAAGATGATCGACAAGCGCCGCATGCTCGAAGAAGCGACCGCGCATATGAAGGATTTGCAGATCGGCATCCGCTCGATGCGTCAGGCGGTCGAAACGCTCTCAGGCGGCCAGCGTCAAGGTGTGGCTGTCGCACGCAGCGCAGCGTTCGCCCGGCATGTGGTGATTCTCGACGAACCCACCGCCGCACTCGGCGTGAAAGAAGGCAACATGGTGCTTGAACTGATCCGCCGCGTGCGCGAGCGCGGCCTGCCGGTGATCCTGATCAGCCATAACATGCCGCACGTGTTCGAAGTCGCCGATCGCATTCATATCCAGCGGCTCGGCCGGCGTGCCGCGGTGGTGAACACCAAAGACATCCACATGTCGGAGGCCGTGGCGATCATGACGGGCGCGAAGGAAGCGGACGTCAAGGCGATTGCATGATGCATGCATCCCGCTGAGGGGCACGCGACGATGGATACCACCGGCACCCGCTCTCCCGTCAAACGCACGGTCGGCTCAAATCAGGTCGGCATGCGGCAGTTCAACGAACGGATCGTCCTGCAGACGATCCGTTTGCATGGGCCGCTGCCGAAAGCCGACGTAGGCCGTCTCACCCGTCTGTCGATGCAGACCGTGTCGATGATCGTCGACCGCCTGATCGACGACGGCCTGCTCGAGAAGCAGGCGCGCGTGCGTGGCCGTATTGGTCAACCCTCGGTGCCGATCGCGTTACGTGCGGATGGCGCATACACCATCGGCATCAAGGTCGGTCGCCGCAGCCTTGACGTGCTGGCGATGGATTTCGCGGGCCACGTGGTGTGCCGCGACGTATTCGAGTATGCCTATCCCGATCCGCGCACGCTGTTCCCCGCGCTCGAAAGCAGACTGGCGCGCGTGAATCAGACGCTCGGCGCGAAGGCTGACATAGTGGTGGGGGTAGGCGTCGCAGCACCGTTGTGGCTCGGCGGCTGGCGTGACTTTCTCGGCGCGCCGCCGGAAGCGCTGGAAGCGTGGCACGAGATCGACTTGCGCAGTCGCATCGCAACGATGACGGGCTTGCCCGTCGAGTTCGCTAAAGACACCACGGCTGCTTGCGCGGCAGAACTCGTGATGGGCCAGGGCCGCGGGATTCACAATTTTCTGTATCTGTTTGTCGGCACGTTTATCGGCGGCGGCCTCGTGATCGATGGCCGTTTGCATGGCGGGCCGCATGGCAACGCGGGCGCGGTCGGCTCAATTCCGTTGAGAGACGGCAACGCGAGCAAGCCGGCGCGGCAACTGCTGCACGCCGCATCAGGCTTTGTTCTGGAACAGTTGTTGAGCGATGCCGGCGCGCCGGCTGCCGCCGCGCATGACCATCGTGCGTTGTCGCCTGAACTGTGGCGGCAGACCGAACAGTGGCTCGACACCGCTTGCCCCGCGATCGCCAATGCGTCGACCAATGCGGCGGCCTTGCTCGACCTGGAAGCGGTGGTGATCGACGGCGAGTTCGACCGGCAACTGGTCCGCGAAATCATCCGCCGAACCGAGCGCGTGCTCGATCGCTTCGAATGGGAAGGCATGGTGCGCCCGCAACTGCTGGAAGGCACCATCGGCGCCGATGCGCGGGCAATGGGCGGCGCGATTCTGCCGTTGTACGCGCATTTCGCGCCCGTGCACGAGCTATTTCTTAAGCCGGCGACGGACGCGGGATATTAGAAGTCGAGACGCTGTTTTGCTGTTTCGCGCGGGTCCGTAGCGAATGCACCTTCGCCCATCAGGTCTCGCACGGCCTTCATGCGGTCATTGCCCATGGCTAACCCGCCGCTTATTGTGCTGCTACCTTCGCGACAGAAGCAGTTTTGGCCGGCGGATTCTCCAGCAACGGCTGCAACACCGGCGCGAGCGACTTCAGCAATTGCACCGACAGCGCGCTGGTGAAATCGTAGCGGGCCGCATACGGTTCATGCACGTAGGCGGTCAGCGTACCGTAGAAGCGGTCTCCCATCACGAACACGAACGTTGCGCTGCGATTCACCTTGCGCGATTCGATCAGGCGCGCGCCTTTGGCCCACACATTGAAGCGCTGGTCGCCAGTGCCGGTCTTGCCGTAAATCTCGAGTGTCTGACCGTTAGGGAACGTCATGCCCTGCGCGAGACGCTTAGCCGTACCGCCTAATACAACATCACGCAACAGCACTCTGACAACACCGGCGATCTCCGGCGACATCTGCTGCTGCGGTGCCACCGCCGCGCGCTGGAAATGCGTTTCGTATGGCGTGTCTTGAGCGAAGTCGAGTTGCGTGAGGCTTTCGGTCGGTACCTTGTTGCCGCCGTTGGCAATCACGCCGATCAGCTGCGCAAGCGCAGCCGGCCGGTCGCCGGACGCCCCAATCGCCGCCGCATACGAGGGCGTGAGCGTCGCAAACGGATAGCCGAGCGCCTGCCACGATTTGCCGATCACATCGTACGCGCGCAGTTCGACCATCCGCTTGATACGGCGATCCTGGGTGGCGTGATAGCGGGTCTTGAAGAGCCACGAATAAGTCGACAGACGCACGTCGCGGCTCGCGTTCTGCACCTGATCGAGCGTCGCATCGGGATGGGCGCGCAGATAGTTAAGCGTCCATAGTTCCAGCGGATGCACGCTCGAAATATAGCCGCGATCGTTCAGATTGAAGCGGTCGATCGCATATTTGTCGTACAGGTTCGCCAGATCTTCATCGTCCAGCACGGAGGCTGCCGGTGTGTTCTTCAGCGCGGCACGCATCTTCGCGTTGAACCACGCATTCGATTCATCCGGCGCGACGCTGCGCAACACGGTCGCCACTTTAGGCGGCGATTTACGCACACCGAGCAGCAGCAGGGCCAACGCCTGGTCGGGCGTTTTGCCGTGGTACTTCGTGTAGAAACGATTCATGTACACGCGGCTTTCCTGATCGGCGAAACGCGTGAGATACATCTTGCGGATCGCCGGGTCGCCCAACCATTGCGACGACGGTCCGGTGGTCCGCACCATCTCATAGTGGACGATATCGCGCATCAGACGCACGAACACCAGATTCACCGAATGCTGGAAGGCACGATGCACGGTGAGAATGCGGCTGTTGTCGTCGGAATCGAAGTTGTTGAAGGTCTGCGCGCCGCCGCCCGTGTAAAACGTTTCGCCTGGATTCGCCGAGTATTTACGTTCCACGGCCGCATCGAGCATGGCTTGCAGCGAGCGATCCGAGGTATGCGCCAGATAATCGAGCGCCCAGCGCGTGAGCTGATCGTTCGGATCGGGTTTCAAGGCCTTCAGTTCCGCTGTGCTCAGCGGGGCATAACGTGCATGCAGATCGGAGACGATCTGCAAATAGGTCACCACGGTGCGCATTTTCGCGGTCGAACCGAGATTCAGCCGTGCGCCGGAGTTGATGTCAAATGGCTGGTTGACGCTGTCGGTTTGCACCCGCACGAGGTTTGCGCCATCACGCCGTTCGAACAGCGTGAAGCTATAAGCGATTCTCGACGGATCGTCGGAGGCGCGCAGCATTTCGAAACCGACGAGCCCCGAGGCTTTCGCGCCGTCGCGCGTCGCGGCGGCGGCGAGGCGTTCACTCACGGCCTGCTGCACGGCGTTGTTGAGTGTGCCCTTTGCCTGCAAGTCGAGCCGGTCGAGTTCATAGAAACTCGGAATGCCGAGCGCCGCCAGCAGATGCGAGCGCATCGACGTCACAGCCTTGCGTGACACGAACGAGTCTGCGTTCTGCGTAGTGTTCGGCGCGTGGCGCAGATCGACTTGCGCGGACAGCGCTGCATCACGCAGTGCAATCGTGATGACACCGCCGTTCGCCAGCAGCCGTAAATAGCTATCCGTCAGACGTTCGAGTTCGGCATAGCCGTGATGCAGGAAATACGACGGCGCACGTTGCGCGATCATCAGCGAGAGCACCTGGCGAAACGCCACGCCCTGCTCCGCGAGATTGTCCTGAGTCGACGGCGCTTTGAGAATGCGGTTGACGTCGTTGAAATCGCGGCCGTACCAGGCGGCCAGACCGTCGCCCATCCCGTTGATTTCGCCGATGCCCGGTTGCGCGGCAAGCGGCACCGAGTTGAGATAGTGGACGACGATCTGCTGGCGCGCCGGCATGGTCTGCGGGCCGTTCAGATAAGCGCGTACCGAAGCCGATGCGATTTGCCGCAATTTCTCCGGTGGCGTCGCAGTGCGTCCACCCGCCGAGTGGCGAAACTTCTCGATCTGGGTGGCGAGCGTGCTGCCGCCCGGCGTCGACTGATGCCGGTTGAATACACGCGCGCCCTGATCGACTAGTGCGCGGCTAAAGCGTCCCCAGTCGACCGCCGGATTGCGGTTCGGCTGATCCGGATCGAGCAGATAGCGGTCTTCGATAAACAGCAGCGAATTGACGACAAGCGGCGGGATCGAATCGAAACTGTTATAAATGCGCCCCGGAAACTGGGCGCCAAAGAGCGGCGCGCCGGTGCCATCGAAGAGTTGCAGCCCCGCCTGATCTTTTTCGGCGTAAGGAATGAATAGACCATCATCCGCCAGCGATAGCATGCGCTCGGAATCACGTGACTGCGCGCTGATTTCAAACCCGCGTTGAAGCAACCGCTGCTGGAACGAAGGCAGCAACGCGTAGCCGAGGCGGCTGTCGTAGGGGCCTTTGTCTGTCTGAGGGAATCGGATGGAATGACTTGGACCATCCGCGACGGAGAAACCCACGTCGCGCGTGAGTTCGGAGAGATAGCGCGCCTGCAATCGCGAGGTTTCTATCTCGATCTGAACAAAACGGGCCGCCAAGGCCAGCGCAAGCAGAAAAGCCGCTGCCAGCCCCCATTTGAGCCACTTCCTGACGGGCGCCGTGCCTGTCGTGCGAAGCGGTAACCGAATCAGTGGCCGATTCATGGCTGCTCTCCCCGAGCGTGCGCCATGCTCTTGATTCCGGCGCACCTTCAATCAAGTGTAGCGCGGAACGCGAGTGTGCAATCGGTTCGGATTTACCCGACAGTGTCGTCGCCGCAACACCGCAATCGCAGGGCATGGCGGAGCGCCGATTGGCGTGAGATATTGGACGTCTTGAGCAAGTCGAAGAATCGCTGTTTCAGGCGGTTTTTCGCGTTTTTTGCGGTTTTTCCTTTTTCACCACCGGATTGCCCAGCGGCGCCACCGCCTGCCCCACCGCCCGCCCACGCAATAACTCGATAAATTGCTCAGCCGGCGGCGACAGCACGCCGCCTTTGCGCGTCACAACGCCGAAAGTCTGCGAAGGCGACTTCAGTTTGACCGGCACGAAGCGCAACATTTTCTGCCGCACGAACAACTCCGCGATCGCGGTTGGCAAGAGCGAAACCAGATCGGGACTGCTTTGCAGAAGCGCCACCGTCACGAAGGTGGAAGCGGTCGAGATTGGATTGTCCGGCATCTCGAGACCCGCCAGATCCATCTCCCGTTCAAGCAACGCGTGCAACGGCATATGCGACGGATACATCACCCAACGATGGCCGGCCAGGTCGCGCAGTTTCACTTCCTTCCTGGGCAACGGCGGATGGCCATAACCCACCACCACGGATAAGGGCTCGTCCCCCAGCGGACGATAGTGATATTTCGACGGATCGGCGGCAACCGCCGCACGCCCGATCACCAGATCGAGCCGGCCCTGGTCGAGTTGCAGCAGCATGCGCGCGCTCGTGTCTTCAACCACTTCAATCGACAAACCCGGCTGCCCGGCATGCAGATCGTTCAGCGCCGGCACGACGCATTCTGGAATCGCGCCCATGATCGCGCCGACCGCAAGACGCCCGCCGCGCCCCGAACGTATCTCGGCGACGTCCTGGCACAACGCGGTCAGGTCCGTCGCCACGAGCCGCGCGTAGCGGATCACGCAGTGGCCAAGCTGGTTCGGAATCATGCCGCTCTTCGAGCGTTCGAAGAGCGGTGCCTCGAACATCGACTCCAGCTCCTGTAGCGCCTTGCTGGCGGCCGATTGCGTCATCGACATCGCGCCGGCGGCCTTGTGCAGCGACGTGTGGTCGTCGAGTGCGATCAGCAATTGCAGCTGCTTCATGCGCAGTCTCGACAGCAGAACGTTCAGGGTGTCTTTCATGGATTGCAGGGCTGCTGCTGGGTGAGTCGCAAAAGCGATCACAAGATGGAAACAATTCAATATACCCGCCACGCACGCCGCCGTATAGTCAACGGCGGAGACATTCAAAAACCCACGCCTGACCACCTCGGTACAACGCACATCATCATGACCCAGACACCTAACCCTGCTGCATTGCGCGGCGTGTTCCCCGTCGCGCCGACCATCTTCGACGAGACCGGCCGTCTCGACCTGGAAGGCCAGAAACGCTGCATCGATTTCATGATCGACGCGGGTTCGAACGGTCTGTGCATTCTGGCGAACTTCTCGGAGCAATTCGCGCTGTCCGACGACGAGCGCAACACGCTGATGCACCTGGTACTCGAACACGTCGCCGGCCGCGTGCCGGTGATCGTCACGACCACGCATTTCAGCTCGCACCTGTGCGCTGAACGCAGCCGCAGCGCGCAAGCGGCGGGCGCCGCGATGGTGATGATCATGCCGCCGTATCACGGCGCGACGATCCGCATCGGCGAGCGCGGCATCTATGAGTTCTATCGCACGGTGTCCGATGCAATCGGGATTCCGATCATGATCCAGGACGCGCCGGTCAGCGGCACGGCGCTGTCGGCGCCGTTTCTCGCGCGTATGGCGCGTGAACTGCAGAACGTTTCGTACTTCAAGATCGAAGTGCCGCAAGCGGCGAACAAGCTGCGCGAACTGATCGAGCTGGGCGGCGATGCCGTGGTGGGTCCGTGGGATGGCGAAGAAGCGATCACGCTGATGGCCGATCTCGATGCGGGCGCAACCGGTTCGATGACCGGCGGCGGTTACGCGGACGGTATCCGGTTGATCGTCGACACCTATGCAGCGGGCGACACGGAAGCGGCCGCCGCGCATTATCAGCAGTGGCTACCGCTCATCAACTATGAAAACCGCCAGGGCGGCCTCGCGTCGTGCAAGGCTTTGATGAAAGAAGGCGGCGTGATTCGATCGGACGCGGTGCGCCATCCGTTGCCATCAATGCATGCGGCCACGCGAGCAGGCTTGCTGAAAGTCGCGCGGCGGCTCGATCCACTGGTGTTGCGCTGGGGCGGCTAAAGTCGACCCAACGCGGCCGGGAGCAACCGGCAACGCTCGAAAGAAAAGGCAAACAGGCCCAAACAGGCAGGCGAACCCATTCCGATCCGGGCCGCTGTCGAGCAATCGACAACGGCCCGAACCTCATCTGGAATGAGCCCGCCGCCCTTCACCGTCGAACACGCCCGCGCCGCATTATCCATCCCGCGTCGCGTGGCTCCGTTGCCCGCCACTCATCAGGCTTGTGCAACGGCCCTACGCCTCCCTGCACACGCACCCCGTGTTCAAGTCACCCGTTAATGCGTCTTTAATGCCGCGCCCGTCGCGACTTTTAACTCTGCTCTGCGAAGACACAACGCCAGGACGCGCCAAGGCCCCGCACCATATACGCAGCAACAAGCTCGATGGATGCAGCCCACGCGAGAAAAATCACATATAAGACCGGGAAGAAACTGAGTAACATAGGCCCGCAAGCCCACCACATCACTTTCCATGACCGCCAATCCTCGAGAACTGACGCCGGAAACCCTCGCCGGGTTGCTCGAACGCATTGCCAAAGAAGACGCCGCGGCCCTGCGCGAGCTATATGATCTCGCGGCCCCGAAACTGTTTGGCCTCGCGCTCCGTATATTGAGCAGGCACGAGTGGGCCGAAGAAGTATTGCAGGACAGCTTCGTCAATATCTGGCGCTTTGCCGGCGACTACCGCCGGGCACTGTCCGCCCCCATGACGTGGATGTCGGCGATCGTCCGGAACCGTGCTCTCGATCACCTGCGGCGGGTCAATCCACAGGAAACAGAATGGAGCGATGCGTTGGACGATCTTGTGGCAACCGGCGATCCGGATCCCGAAGCGCTGACCGCGGTCAGCCTGCAGGCACGTTTGCTGGCCGGCTGCATGCAGCAACTGGAACCGGCGCAGCGTCAGGCGGTTGCGCTCGCCTACCTGCGCGATCAAAGCCATAGCGAGATCGCCGAAGTTCTAACGGTGCCGCTCGGCACCATCAAATCCTGGATCCGGCGTGGCCTGGCCAAACTGAAAACCTGCCTGGGAGGCGAGTGATGAATCTCCATCGCTATCCTCAACTGGTCGATATGCTGGCCGCCGAGTATGTGCTCGGCACCCTGCGCGGGGGCGCCCGGCGCCGCTTCGAGCGCTACGCGGACCACGATACGGTCATTCGTCAGGCGGTCGAAGAATGGCAGCGGCGGATCTCGCCGTTGGCCGAACTCGCGGAGCCGCGCATGCCGCCGGCCGCCGTGTGGGATGCCATCGAGAGGCGTCTCGGCCTCACCGCAGCGCGTGAAGCGGCACGACCGCGCACCGTGGTCGAAAAGCCCGCGCGGCCGTCCCGCAGCATCTTCGAAAACCTCGCGTTCTGGCGTGGCTGGGCACTCGGCGTCACGGGACTGGCCGCGGTCGCCGTCGTGGTCGCGGTGCGCTCGCTGTTGCCGTCCGGGGTGACGCCTTTCACGGCGCCGACCGTCGCGCAGCAGCCGGAAACGGCCGTTTCGCATGTGGCCGTGCTGAACAATAAGGAAGCGCATCCGGTGATGCTGGTCGCCTGGGACGAAGCCCGCTCCACCATGACGCTGCATCCGCTCGGCAAGGTCGACTTGCCGGCGGGCCGGGCGATGGAGCTGTGGGGCATTCCGGCGAACGGTCATCCGGTCTCGCTCGGCATGTTGCCTGACAGCGCCAGCGGCAGGGTGACGGCCGGCGTGCAGAAGCCGGAGAGCTACGAGGCGCTGGCGGTCTCGATCGAAGCACCGGGCGGCTCGCCCGATCACAACGCGCCTAGCGGTCCGGTGGTGTTCAGCGGCAAGCTGCTGCCGGTGTCCTGAACCAGTTCGGTATCAGCGGGCAAGGCCGGCATGCGCTTTCTGCGGATGCCGGCCTTTGTTTATCCGCATCCCCGGCGCGGTCATCGCGCGATGGCTGGACGTGGGCGCGACATTCCCGTTACCCTGACTCCATGCAAAACTTTTACGAAGCCACCGTCACGCGCTCTGCCGGGCAACCGTCCGCTTACGCGCCGCTAACCGGCCGGCGGAGCGTCAACGTCTGCATCATTGGCGCAGGCCTCGCGGGTTTGTCCACGGCCTTGGGGCTCGCCGAACGCGGCGTCGCCGACGTAGCCGTGCTCGAGGCCGAGCAGGTCGGCTTCGGCGCCTCAGGCCGCAACGGCGGCTTCGTGTTCGGCGGCTATAGCCTCGATTGCGCGGATCTGCTGAAAACCCTCGGGCCGGCCCGCGCGCGCGAACTCTATACGCTGACAACCGACGCGGTCGATCTGATGCGTAAGCGTATCCAGCGCTACCGCATCGATTGTGACGTGACCGACGCCGGTGTGATCCTCGCCAACTGGTTCGACAAACCGGCAAGGCTCGACATGCAGCGGCGTCTGATGCGGGATTCATTCGGCGTCGAGTGGGAACCCATGGCAGCCGCGGAACTCGCCTCACAACTGAAGACGAGCCGTTATCACGGCGGCCTGTTCGAGCGCAACGCGTTCCACTTTCATCCGCTGAAATACGTGCTCGGTATCGCTAGCGCCGCGGCCAGCGCGGGCGTGCAGATTCACGAGAAGTCGCCCGTTGTGCGCCTGGAGCGCGACGGCGCCCGGCGCGATGGCGCCGGTTTCGTGGTGCATACGCCGCATGGCGCGCTCGAAGCACGACACGTTGTGATGGCCAGCGGCGGCTATGCGCGCAACGTCTATGCACGGGTCGAGCGCGCGGTCCTGCCGATCGCCACCTACGTGATGGCCACTGAACCGCTCGGCGCACGCCTGAAAGACGCGATGGACACCCGCGCCGCCGTCTACGACACCCGCTTCGCCTTCGACTATTACCGCCCGCTGCCCGACACACGCATCCTGTGGGGCGGCCGCATCTCGGTTCGCGACCGCGCTCCTGACGTCATCGCGCGGCTGCTACGGCGTGATCTGCTGAAGGTGTATCCGCAGCTACACGACGTGCGTATCGAACACGCCTGGGGCGGCCTGATGAGCTACGCGCGGCACAAGATGCCGCAAATTGGTTGCAGCGCGGACGGCGTCTGGTACGCAGTCGGCTTCGGCGGCCACGGCATGGCGCCCACCACTGTCTCGGGCGAATTGCTGGCAGCGGCCATCTCCGGCGAACGGCCGGTGCCCGACGCTTTCGCGGCCTTCGGCCTGACGCCCACCTACGGCGCGCTCGGTCTCGCGGCCGCGCAACTCACCTACACCGCCATGCAGACGCGCGACGCCCTCGCCGCCCGGCACCCCTCGACCCGGTCGACACCTTGACTCCCTTCGCCGTGATGCTATTCAATACGCCGCGCGATACGGCGCTGCTTATGCCCGGGACCCGCTCCAGAGGCCGGTTTTACCATGCTAGAATGCGCCGTCACTGCCGCTCGAATACACAATGAAAAAGGGAAGCAAGGCCGCCGAGCCTGATACCAACGGCATCGCGTCCAACGCTCCGCGCACCGACGCCCGACGCAAGTACGATCCCGAACAGACGAAGCGCAACATTCTCGACGTCGCGACGCAGGAGTTCTCCGCGATGGGACTGACCGGTGCGCGCGTCGACGCGATCGCAGAGCGCACGAACACCACCAAGCGCATGCTGTACTACTACTTCGGCAGCAAAGAGGGGTTGTACCAGGCCGTGCTGGAAAAAGTGTACGGCGACATTCGCGCGCTCGAACAGGATCTGCACGTCAGCGAACTCGATCCGATCGAGGGCATGCGCGCGCTGGTCGAGTTCACGTTCGATTATCACGACCGTCAGCGCGACTTCGTACGCCTCGTGACGATCGAGAACATTCACGGCGCGAAATACGTCGAGCAGGTGAAGACCTTCAAAGGCCGCAACGTCACCGTCATTCATACGATCGAAGATCTGCTCTCGCGCGGCATCGCGGCGGGACTGTTCCGCAGCGATATCGATGCGATCGATCTGCATCTGATGATCAGCTCGCTGTGCTTTCACCGCATCGGCAATCGCCATACCTTTGGTACGGCGTTCGGCCGCGATCCGTCGCACCCGCGCCTGCGCGCGCGTCATCGCGCGATGATCGTCGACGCCGTACTGCGTTTCGTACGCAAGGAAGACTGAAGCAAGGCGGATACGAAAAAGCGGAACCTGGCTAAGACCAGGTTCCGCTTTTTTTGCTCAAGCTATTCGATCAAGCCGTGCGGCTCAATCCACCAGCACGATCCGCTTGATATCGCCGACGATAAAAATGTACGACAGCGCGCCGATCAACGCGACCGCGCCGATAAACACCAGCGCACCGACAAACGAGCCGGTTGCCGCGACGATGAAACCCACCACCAGCGGCGTCACAATGCCGGCCAGATTGGCGGCAAAGTTGAAGATACCGCCGGTCACGCCAAGCAGGCCTTCGGGCGCAATATCCGACACCAGCGTCCAGCCCAGCGCCGCCATCCCCTGCGCGAAAAACGCCACCGACAGAATCGCGATCACCACTACGTTGCTCTCGACATAGTTGGCGAGAATGATTGTCGACGCGAGCAGCAGGCCGGCGATGATCGGCAGCTTGCGCGCTACATTCGGCGATTTGCCACGACGCAGCAGCCAGTCGGAGAAGAGGCCGCCGAACATCACACCGATCGACGCGGCAATGAACGGCATGATCGCGAAGAAACCGATCTTCAGCCATGCCATATGGCGTTCGGTGGCGAGATAGGTGGGGAACCAGGTGAGGAAGAACACCAGCGTCGAGTTACCGGCGAACTGGCCGAGGCAGATGCCCGTGAGCTGACGATGCTTGAGCAGGCGTCCAATGGTGCGCCATTCGAAACCGCTCTTTGCCGCTGCAGCCGGTGCGCCGGAAAGGTCGGCGTCTTTCTTCCGCTGTGTCAGACCGCCGCCTGCTTCGATATAGTCGAGCTCCGCCTGATTGACGGACGGATGATCGTGCGGCTCACGATAGAACGTCCACCAGATCACACCAAACACGAGGCCCACGCCGCCCACCACGTAGAACAGCGAGCGCCAGCCGAACGCGCCCATCAACATGAACAGAAACGGGCTAAAAAACGCGAGACCGATATATTCGCCGACCGTGTACGTGCCGGTCGCCATCGCGCGTTCGCTCTGCGGAAACCATGTGGCCACCACGCGGCTATTGGTCGGAAAGCACGGCGCTTCCGACACGCCGAGGCCGAGCCGGAACACGAACAACGCGCCGATGCCATGCACGAGTCCTTGCGCCAGCGTGCACAGCGACCAGAACGTCATCGACAGGAAATACGTGAGCTTGCTGCCAAAGCGATCGAGAAAGAGACCGCCCGGAATCTGCGAGGCTACATAGCTCCACGAGAACACAGAGAACAGCAGCCCCATCAACGCGGCGTTGATACCGAGTTCCCGGGTCAACTGCGGCGCCGCGATGCCGAGCACCGTGCGGTCCAGATAGTTGATCATCGTGCCGACGGCCAGTAGCCCGAGGATCTGATAGCGGGCTTTCGAACGGCGCCCGGTGCTCGCCGCGGCATTTGTTTGACGCGTCGCGTCGGCGGGCGTGGATTGAATGGGTTGTGGCATGTCGTCTCTGTCTCCTCGGTCTGGTTTGTGTACCGGTTGTGTGCGGTTCGCGTGCTACCGGCTTAGCGTCCCCTAATCCCCCGATCCCCCAAAGGGGGCTTCCTTCGGGACGGGGGACTTCACTCGGGGCGTTGCAACAAGGCCTGGAAGTGTGTGTAAACGCGCTCGGCGTCAGGCTCGAGACCCGTGAAGATGCGCATCGCGTCGACCGCCTGATACACCGCCATGCCGCCGCCGCTTAATGTGCGGCAGCCGAGTGCTTCGGCGGCCTGCAGCAACGCGGTGCGGATCGGGAAATAGACGATGTCCGATACCCACAAACCGCGGTGCAGCAATTCGACCGGCAACGGCAAGCCCGGCAATTTCGCCATACCGGTGGGCGTCGCGTGAATCAGGCCGTTAGCAACGGCCAGCGATTCGGCCAGCGAGTTGCCGGCGCTGACGGTCGATGCAGGGAAACGCTCCTGCAATTCCGCGGCCAGCGATGTGGCGCGCACGGCGTCCACGTCGAATAGCGTGAGCGTTTGTGTGCCCATCGTCAGCGCGGCATGCGCGACCGCCGCGCCAGCGCCGCCGGCGCCCAGTTGCACGACGCGCTCCAGCGAAACGTCCGGCAAGCCGCGTTGAAACGCGCGGGCGAAACCGGACCAATCCGTGTTGTGGCCGATACGTTTGCCGTCCTTGAACAGAACCGTGTTGACCGCGCCGAGTGCGCGCGCGTCGTCGGAGAGTTCGTCGAGCAACGGAATGACCGCCTGCTTGCATGGATACGTGATGTTCAGTCCGTTGTAGCCCATGCGTTCCGCGGCGATGAGTAAATCGGGGAGCGCCGTGATGTCGAGCTTCAACGTGTCCAGATCGATGCGCCGATACACATAGTGCAGGCCGAGCTCGCTGCCCTCTTCCTCGTGCATCGCGGGGCTGAGCGATCCTCCGATGCCCGAACCGATCAGACCGACGAGAAATGATTTGGCACTCGTTTGTGTGTTCGTTTGTGTGTTCGCTGGAATGTTCATTTAGCCACCCTATTCTTAAGGATGGTCGCCATCCGCTCCAGAGCGAGCACATAGCCTTGCGTACCACAACCGACGATGATCGCCTCGGCCACAGGCGACACATACGAGTGATGCCGGAACGCTTCGCGGCGATGCACATTCGAAATATGCACTTCGATGACGGGCTTTTCGATCGCGGTGAGCGCGTCGGCAATCGCCACCGAGGTATGCGTATAAGCCGCCGGATTGATCACGATGCCGTCGACCTTGTCCCGCGCCGCATGCAGCCAGTCGATGATTTGATGCTCGGCGTTCGATTGGCAGAAACCGACCGACAGACCGAGCCGTTCACCCGCATCGCTGCAAAGTTTCGCGACGTCGTCGAGCGTTTCCGAGCCATAGATAGCGGGCTCACGCGTGCCTAGCAGGTTGAGATTCGGTCCATTGAGGACCAGCACTGATGCAAAACTCATGACGACCACTCCTGCAAAAATGAGGCATAAAGCGGGCCACAGCATGCGCCGTGGCTCTACAACGTGATTGCAGTGTGCGCGCATTGAATGCAATCGTCATTCGGGGTTTATACGAATTTGTACCATCTAGTTAGTTTGTATAGAATGTCGAAAAACTCGATTAGTGTGGGTATTTTCGGCCTGTGCGTTTGTCATTGCAGGTAACCAGATAGACCATTTTTCGCATTGCAGCATGACGAACTGCAGAGCATGCGGACGTGGCACAGCGGCCACTTCACGCAGTTCCAACAGCCGTTTCATTGTTTTCGCAGGAGCCGTTCATGCAACGTTCGATTGCCACCGTGTCGATCAGCGGGACCCTCGTCGAGAAGCTGACCGCAATCCAGGCGGCGGGCTTTGAAGGCGTCGAAATCTTCGAGAACGACCTGCTGTATTTCGACGGCTCGCCCGCCGACGTGCGGCGCATCGCCGAGGATCTCGGTCTGAAGATCATGCTGTTCCAGCCATTCCGCGATTTCGACGGGGTGAGCCCCGAGCGCCTCGAACGCAATCTGGATCGGGCGAAGCGCAAGTTCGACGTGATGCACAAACTGGGAACGGACCGGATTCTGGTGTGCAGCAACGTCTCGCCCGACACCATCGGCGACGATTCGCTCATGACCGACCAGTTGGGTGCGCTGGCCCGCGCAGCCGAAGCGGCCGGCGTGATCGCCGGCTATGAGGCGCTCGCGTGGGGCAAGCACGTGAAGACCTACCGCCATGCGTGGAAACTCGTCAACGCAGTGAATCATCCGAATCTCGGGCTCGTGCTCGATAGCTTTCACACGCTGTCGCTGAACGATACGGTGGACGCGATCGCCGAGATTCCGGGCGAGCGCATCGCCTTCGTGCAGATCGCCGATGCGCCGAAACTCGCCATGGACGTGCTCGAATGGAGCCGCCACTACCGCTGCTTCCCGGGTCAGGGGGATTTCGATCTGGCAGGCTTCACTGCGCAGATTGTGAAAACCGGCTACGCAGGGCCGCTTTCGCTTGAAATTTTCAACGACGGTTTTCGCGCGGCACCGACCACCATCACCGCGGCGGACGGTCATCGCTCGCTGCTGTTCCTCGAAGAACAGACTCGCGCACTGCTTGAATCCACCCAGCAGCCGGTCGGCGAGCTCTATCAATCGCCCGCTGCGCCCGCGCACGTTGGCTACCAGTTTCTCGAGTTCGCGGTCGACCACACCACCCGCGCGCAACTGGTCGACTGGCTCGGCAAGCTGCGCTTTCGCCAGGCCGGCCAGCATCGTTCGAAAGATGTGACGCTGTTTCAGCATGGCGCGGCGTCGATCGTGCTGAATGCCGAACCGGATTCATTCGCCAACGCCTTCTTCCAGCAGCATGGTCTGTCGCTATGCGCGTCGGCGTTTCGCGTGGACGACGCCAATCAGGCATTCGAGCGCGCCGCCGGGTTCGGCTATGCGCCGTTCTCCGGCCAGATCGGCCCGAACGAACGCGTGCTGCCGGCCGTGCAGGCACCCGACGGCAGCCTGAACTATTTCGTCGACGAGACGCCCGACCAGCCCACCCTGTTCGAAGCCGATTTCCTGCTCACCGACATCAACGGTCCGACCGAAGTCGGGCCGCTCACGCGCATCGATCACGTTTGCCTCTCGGTGCCGGCGCCTTCGCTGGATACATGGGTTCTGTTTCTGCGGACCGCGTTCGGCTTCCAGGCCGAGCCGGGCGTGCTGGTGCCCGACCCGTACGGGCTGGTGCGCAGCCGGGCGCTGCGCAGTCGTGACGGCTCGGTACGCATCGTGCTGAACGCGTCGGTGGATCATCACACGGCAGTGGCTGAATCCTTGCACACCTACCACGGCTCGGGCCTGAACCACGTCGCGTTCAGCACTGGCGACATCTTTAGCGCGATTCCCGAATTCGTCGCCGACGGTTTGCCGGTGCTGCGCATCCCGCGCAATTACTATGACGACCTCGCCGCCCGCTATGCGCTGCCGGACCAGACGCTCGAGGCGCTGCGCGCATACAACATCCTGTACGACCGGGACGAACGCGGCGGCGAGTTCTTCCACGCTTACACCGAACAACTGGATCAGCGCTTTTTTATGGAGATTGTGGAACGACGCGGCGGCTACGACGGCTATGGCGCGGCCAATGCGGCTGTGCGGCTCGCTGCGCAGGCCCAGCGCCGCAAATAGGCGATCGGCCGGCAATGAGGGGGGATCGCGGTGGGCGGTGGGCGGTGGGCGAATCCAGTCGAATCGGGCACGGCCCATGCGTCATCGGCTCAAGCGGGTGCGCCGCACCGATATAATGGCGGTTGATCCGCGCTCCGGTGCCGCGTGGCACTCTGCCTCATGCGAGCGCCGCGCGCACCCGTCGGCCGAATGAAACGCCAGGAGAGATATGAAGAAGTTTGCCGTAGTCCTGTCAGTTCCCCTGCTTCTCAGCGCTTGCGCGTACTTCCAGAAGAATCCCGATGCCGGTGAGCCGGTCACGGACACCACCACGCAGCGCTCGGTCAACGATGTGGTCGCCTGCCTGACTCAAGTGGCGACCAGCCACAACGCGGCGTTCAAATCCACGGCAATCCCGCAAGGCCAGATGCTCGACTTCGGCGATTCGAATATCGTCAAGGTGCGCGGCGACAACGGCGCAACGACTTACCGCTTCTACGCGGGCAAGCGCCACGTGGGCAATCTGTGGATTGAATCGGCCAGCAAAACCTGCGCGCCATGAGGTAAGCAAGGGTAACAATCGGCCAGATGTAACGGTCGGTAACGTGTTCCGGCGCAATCATAGTGTCACGGTGTTACATCACAATGGTGTCTTAAGAATCGTTTAAGACTTCATCCGCATGATCCATCCGACACTATCCCGCACAAGGTGCGCTCCATGAACCAGCCCGATCACAACACGAACGACACGCCCGCACCGGCGAAGCGGCCCACGATTCTGCGCCGCCTGCTGAGCCACCATGAACTGGCGACGTTGCTGCTGTTACTGCACGCGCCGATCGACGCGTCCGCGAAACCCGAGATTCCCCAGCTTCACGAAGCCGGCTTGATCGAAACGGTCTCCGGCGATGCAGGCGCCTCGCATATCCGTCTGACGTCTGAAGGCAATGCAGTGCTGCGTGGCCTTGGCGTGAAATAAGGCACGTTTTACATTTTAGTTACGCCTGCCACACGCCGTACCCCGCTTCGCGTAGTCCAATCGCCAATTCCACTTCCATATCCTGTGCGCCGCGGTAAGGCATTGGATTGAACACTTCATACAACTCGGGCACGAGACGCAGGCCGTAATCGCGTACATAGCGATTTGCCTGAATGCCGGCTTTGTGCCGGTCGAATCGCTGATCCGGGTCCAGCCCCGTCATTCCCACGTACACGCAAGGCTTGTCGAACAGGTAATCCGGATTCGCGCGGCGAAAGCGTGCCTCGTTCCAGACGGTGTCGTCCAGCGCGACGACGTAGACGTAGTAATGATGCTTGCGACGAGCCATGTGGGCGGCGGCTCAGCTTCGCGAGGTTCCGTGCAGCAGCATCCGGTACTCGGTCGGCGTGACGCCGACGGTCGCCTTGAATTGGCGCGTAAAGGCGCTGTGGTCCGTGTAGCCGCAGAGTGCGGCGACGTCGGTGACCTTGTCGTGCGAAACCAGCAGCGCGGTGGCGGCGTCCAGTCGCGTTTTCAGCAACACCTGGCGCGGTGTCAAATGAAACACTTTGTGAAAATAGCGCTCCAGTTGCGCCACCGACATATCCGCCATCGCAGCAAGCTGTTTCAGATTGAGCGGCTGCACGTAGTTTTCCTGGATGGACTGCACTACCGCGGCCAACCGGCTGTAAGCGGGATGACTGCTTTCGTCCGCTTTCAGGTCGCGGGAGATGCCCGCGAGACCGACCACCTTGCCCGCCGGATCGCGCAACGGCTGCTTGCAGGTCAGGCACCAACCCGGCTGGCGGCCGGGATACAGGTGCAGCTCCAGCTGATCGATCATCTGGCTGCCGACGTTGATGATCGCTTCGTCCTGTGCGGTATAGATGCGGCCGAATCGGCGCGGGAAGACGTCCTCGGCGGTCTTGCCGAGTAACGCGGTCTTTTCCTTGAAGCCGCAGCGCGAAGCCAGCGTGCGATTGACCAGCGCATAGCGGGCGTGCACGTCCTTGACGAAGAACACGACGTCCGGCATCGCGTCGAACACGGGCTCGAGCAGCGTGAAATGCGACAGCATGCTGGATAGCGTTGCGTCGTCCGGTTCGAGCGGATGAGCCAGCGTGTTCATCGTGCGGGTTCCGTGGTCGGGGCGGTTGCGGTCGATTATAGGGCCGAGTAGCCGCCGACAGTATCCACCAGGCGTATCGATACCGGTGTCATTCAGCCGGCGGCTGCTCGCCGCTCGCCGCCATCAATGTGCCGATTTGTGCCGGACTGAACGGCGGGCGCGGCATCGCAGCGTTCCAGCCGAAATACAGGCCAGCCGCGGCGCCGCAGATTCGTCCCTGGCATGCGCCCATCCCGCAGCGGGTATGCAGCTTCGCCTCGCGCCAATCCGGATAGGCGCGCACCTCGCCGATGCTGACGTCTTCGCAACGGCAGAGCAGCGTGGCATCGTCGGGTGGCGTGCGCGCGGCGGCCTGCAACGCAAAGGCCGCTTCGACGCGCCGGCCGAAGCGCTGCCATCGCGCTCGTTGCGAATCCAGTGTGGTGCTGGCAGAGGTGGGGCCTGCCGAGCCGCTGCTCGCGAAGCGGCCCGCGATCTCGCCTTCCACACACGCCAGTTCCGCGCCGCCGACACCCGTGCATTCGCCTGCCGCCAGCACGCCGTCGACCGAAGTCCGCTGCTCACCGTCAACGACGATCTCGCCTGCTTCGGTGATCGCACATCCGAGCGCCTGCGCAAGCGTGATGTTCGGCACGAGTCCATAGCCGCACGCGATGCGGTCGCAGTCGAGCGTCGACGCGTGTTGACCGCGCCGGATCGTCACGCGCTCGACACAGCCATCGCCATCAGCTTGCGCGACGATGCTGCCGGTCCAGTACCGCACGCCCGCGAAGCCGCGCGTCATGGCAACGGCTTGCCGCAACTTCGCCGGCTCGCCTAGCAGAGAGATTCCGAATCGGGCGACCTCGAACGCCGACGCCTGCTCGACGAGCGCCACCACCTGCGCCCCGGCAGCACGCGCGGTAGCGAGCGCGGCGATCAGCAAAGGACCGCTGCCTGCAATCACGATCCGTTCGCCGCGCACCGGCATGCCGCCTTTGACGAGTGCTTGCAATGCGCCCGCACCGGTCACGCCGGGCAACGTCCAGCCAGTGAATGGCAATAGACGCTCGCGCGCGCCGGTCGCGAGGATCAACTGATCGTACGTGATAGACAAGCCACCATGTTCAGCCGACTCAAGCAGCAAACCGCCTGGACCCATCGGCGCAATCACGCGAGTCGACGGCATAAGGGTGATATTGGTTCGCGTCGTCAGGGCAGCCAGCAGGCCTTGCAGCGGTGCTTGCGGCGAATGACCGGGACCCTGCCGCCAGATTTGACCGCCAGCGCGCGGATTGTCGTCGAGCAGCGCAACCGTAGCGCCCTCGCGCGCCGCTGCCTGCGCGGCGTTCAGCCCGGCTGGACCGGCGCCCACTACGACGATATCGAAGTGCTGATTCATCGCGGGCCTGTGGTGGTAATGGTGGCGGTGGAGCTGATCCCGTTAGTCCCGTTAGTCCCATTGAATACTTTGAACACGTTGGCCGCGCTAGTCCCGGCAGTGGTGCAAACCATCTGCCCTTCGCGGCAAAGCGTCTGACACGCCAACGCGTGAGCCCGGCCGTCAATCGTAACGCGGCATTCCTGGCACACGCCCATCCCGCACAGTGCTGCGCGCGGCTGGCCGCTCACCGAAGTCCGCGTGGCGCTCACACCCGCAATGACGAGCGCCGCGGCCACGGTCGTACCCGCTTCGACCGCGATGCTTCTACCGTCGATCGTCAAGTGAAGACGTGCTGCATTGGCGTTAGTCATGGCCCACCCCTTGCGCAAAACGGACCGGCAAGTATGGCTCGACCGGAATCGGTGCGGCACTCCCGGTAATTTGCGCGGCGAGCAACTTTGCGGTTGCGAGCGAAGTCGTCACGCCAAGACCTTCGTGTCCGACTGCGAGCCACACGCCAGGTGAAAAATCGCCGGCCGGACCGATCAACGGCAAACCATCGGGCGACGCCGAACGAAAGCCGGTCCAGGCGCGGATGCCACTCAGCGTCGGCAGCACCGGCAGATAGTGCGCCGCGCGCTGCAGCATCTGGGCAAGCACCGGCATGTCGACGGCAGGATCGGTTGTATCGAACTGGCGCGACGAGCCAATCAACAACTGGCCTGTCGGTCGCGGCTGCGCATTGAATGCCACCGAGGTGCCGGCCGCGTGATGCGCGCTCTTGATGTAGCCAAGTTCGAGCAGTTGATGACGAATGAGTTCGGGGTAACGGTCAGTGATCAGCAGGTGGCCTTTCTTCGGCTCCAACGGCAGCGAGCGCAGCAGTTGCTGAGCACCCAGACCATTGACGACGATCACGTGCGCGGCGCTGACGCGCTCGCCATCGGCTAACGTCACGCCGTTCGCGCTGATTGCGGTAACGCGTGTACCGAGCCGAACGCGGATATTCTCGACTCCTGAGGATTGCGTCAGCAGCCACTCGGCAACGGTGGGCGCATACACCACGCTGTCGTGCTGGATCCGCAAGCCGCCCACCATCGATGCCGCCAGCGCCGGCTCGCACGCCCGCAGCGCAGCCGTGTTGAGCAGTTGTGCAGAGACGCCCTGCGCTTCGAACGCGGCGTGCATGGTGCGGGCGGCTTGCCACTCCTCATCGTCGGCGGCAATCCATAGCGTGCCGCAACGCGCGAACGCGTCGCGCGTGCGCAGTTGCGGCGCGAGCGCCAGCCACAAGTCGCGCGAATAACGGCTCAACGCGAATTCCGCGGGCGAGTCGTTCATCACGACGATGTGGCCCATGCCCGCCGCCGTCGCGCCGCCGCCGATGCCCTGTGCGTCGAGTACCTCGACCCGCATGCCGAGCGCGGCCAGCTCCGCCGCGCAAGCCGCGCCGACAATGCCGGCCCCGATGATCAGCGCGTCCGCTGTCATGCCGTGCGGATGCCCCACGCGAACGGGTCGCGTTCGTCGAAACACAAACGCCCTTCGGCCATGATGTGCGCGTGACCGGTGATGGTCGGAATCACCGAGACACCGTCGCCGGCGTGACGATAGCTCGCCGCGAACACGCTGCCGATGATGCTTTCCTGCTGCCACACGGCGCCTTCGGTGAGCTTGCCGTCAGCGGCGAGGCAGGCGATTTTCGCGCTCGTGCCTGTCCCGCACGGCGAGCGGTCATACGCGTTGCCCGGACAAAGAACGAAGCTGCGGCTGTCGATACCGTCGCGCGAGCCGGGTCCAAAGAGTTCAATGTGGTCGATCAAGGCGCCGTCCGCGCCGGTGATGCGCTGCGCGATCAGCGCATCGCGGATTGCCGCGCTGAACGTGGTCAGCTCGGCGATATGCGCTGCCTCCAGCGTGCGCCCGTGGTCGGCGACAAGAAAGAACCAGTTGCCGCCCCATGCGATATCGCCACTCAACAAACCGTAGCCCGGCACGTGCACCTGCACGCCTTGCCGGTAGCGATAAGCCGGCACGTTTCGCACAGCCACACTGCCGTCCTCGTTGAGCGTGGCTTCGACGACGCCGACCGGCGTCTCTATCCGATGACGCCCCGGCCCAATCCGCCCCATGTGCGCGAGCGAGACAACGAGACCAATCGTGCCGTGCCCGCACATGCCGAGATAGCCGACGTTGTTGAAGAAAATCACGCCGGCCGCGCACGTGGGGTCGTCCGGCTCGCACAGCAGCCCGCCGACCACCACGTCCGAGCCGCGCGGTTCCGTGACGATGCCTGCGCGCCAGTCGTCGAAATGCGTGCGAAACACGTCGAGACGCTGCGCCAGCGTGCCGCCGCCAAGCGCCGGGCCGCCCGACACCACCAGGCGGGTCGGTTCACCGCCGGTGTGCGAGTCGATAATGTCTAGGGTTTTCATGATGCACATGGTAGGAAAGCCAGGCGTCGGAGTCTTGGTGTGCTTACGCGTGGATTGTGACGATTTCAGCATAATGTTTACGCCCGTTTATTCACGCGTCAATCTTTGAAAACGGGTGAAATCCATACCGGAACAGTGCACCGCCACCAGATTCAAGAGCACACGCGAGGCCCTTTCCATGCAACTTCCATGTACTTTGTTCCCTGTCGCGAAATAGTCTGATCACTCGATCTTGCCTGGCTTGCGGGCATGACAACTATGCTGAAATCGTCACCCGCCACGCGCGAATCGCGCAAGACGGCAGCATTTTCCCTGCTTACACTGCGCTTCGACTCATCACAATCAGGAGAGCAGTCGTGGCGCATATCTGGGAAGGCGTATTACCCGCAGTTACCACCAAATTCCACGCGGATTTCAGCATAGACCGTGAATGGACTGGTAAGAATATCGAGGCGCAGATCGACGCGGGGGTGGACGGCATCATCGTGTGCGGATCGCTCGGTGAAGCGTCGACGCTCTCACTGGACGAGAAGCTGCAAGTGCTCGACATCGCCGTCGAGGCATCACGCGGACGCGTGCCGGTTTTGCTGACCATCGCCGAGAACAGCACGCTCGACGCGTGCCGCCAGGCCGAAGCCGGCAGCCAGCGTGGCGCGGCCGGTTTTATGGTGCTGCCCGGGCTGCGCTACCTGTCGGACCGCCGCGAAACGCTGCACCACTTTCGCAGCGTCGCCGATGCGAGCGCGCTGCCGCTGATGATCTATAACAATCCGCTGGCCTATGGCGTCGACATGACGCCCGAGATGTTCGCGGAAATCGCCGATGAAAAGAAGATCGTCGCGATCAAGGAATCATGCGGCGACGTGCGCCGCGTGACCGATCTGATCAACGTGGTCGGTGACCGCTTCGCGATCCTGTGCGGGGTCGACAACCTTGCAATGGAAGCGATATTGATGGGCGCACATGGCTGGGTGGCCGGTCTCGTGTGCGCGTTTCCGCGCGAGACGGTCGTGATTTACAAGTTGCTGAGAGCGGGCCGTCTTGAAGAGGCACGGGCGATCTA
This sequence comes from Paraburkholderia sediminicola, assembly GCF_046026855.1. Lineage (GTDB taxonomy): Bacteria > Pseudomonadota > Gammaproteobacteria > Burkholderiales > Burkholderiaceae > Paraburkholderia > Paraburkholderia sediminicola_A. The sequence goes on from NZ_JAQQET010000007.1 coordinate 116,289, forward strand.
TCGCTGGTTCGCGCCGCTCCTCGCGCTCGACGTCTCCTCGAAGCTGGTGCAGAACATCAAGCTGGCCGAAACAATTGTCGGGCTGGGCACGGAGCCGGTGCGGCCGCCGCGCCTGCCGTTGGCCGGAGATGAACGCAAATCGGTGGAAGCGTTGATCCGCCAGTCGCTTGAAACCCGGCCGGCGCTGCCGCAGGTTTGAGTTCCCTACGCGGGCGGACCCGCTCAGGCCGCCTGCTTCTCCGCAGCCACTTCACCTTGCCGAAGATGCAGCAGCCGATAGCCGCTCTTGTAAACGGGTTGCAGCCGGAAGTCGTTCTGCGGCTCGATCTCGAGCAGCAGCCGCAGGCGCGACACGTGGCTGTCGATCGTACGGGTGAATTCGCGGAATTCACGGCCCCACACCATCGCGAAAATATGGTCGCGCGACATTACGCGGCCGATGTTGGAAAAGAACAGCGACGCCAACCGGTATTGCGTACCCGACAGTTGTACCGGCTGGCCACGCAGCATGACGAGCTGGCGATGCGTGTCGAAATGGTAGGGGCCCACATCGAAGCTCGCGGCGCTGAAACGATCCGGATAGGCGCGGCGCAGCAACGCCGCAATGCGCTCGCGGAACTCGCCCGGCCGCAACGGCAACGAAACATAATCGTCTGCCCCGCTGGCAAAGGCGCGCACCACGCTCTCCTCTGACGTTTCCGTCGAGGCGAACACGACCGGCAGCCGGTCGCCGCCGACGGCGCGCACCGATCGCAGGACCTCGGCGCCAGACAGGCGTGTGCCGTGCCAGTCCAGTACCAGCAGATCCACCGTGGAACGGGCAAGCGCTTTCGACATGGTCAAACCGTCGTCATAGGCCATACAGGTATGGCTGGCGTTCATAAGAATCTTTTCGATCGACTGACGCATGACGGGGTCACGCTGAAGGATGGCAATGCGCATTGGGATAACTCTTAACTGATAGCTTGGACGCGATTCTCAGAGGGACGCCCCGGCCATCCCATAGGAGCATTCCTAATTTGCGCACCAATCGCCCCACTCCGACAGGTGTGCGCACCATTCCTACACTCGACCGCTGCGGCTCGCACGACGCGCAACCCTTGCTGTCCTGCACGACGTCGAAAAGACACGTCTGGAGGAACTTTTTCCAATCTAATTAAGTACTTCCCGAAGCGAGAGTCTTTCATCCTGTAAAATCCCGGCCCGGCCCCAGTCGTCATCGTGCTTGCCCTACCCGGGCCGGCGCGCCGGTGTCCCGTGCTCTACCCAGCGCTTGTCACACTTCTCGCCTGACGACCGCCGTATTTCCACGCGCTACGTGTGGCTCCCAATTCAAGACAAGACACAAGCAATGCAAGCGACAAATCTGGGTGGAGCGCAGGCTGTCACCCCACGCCCTCTTGGGCGAAGCGATTACAAGACACTCGGCCTCGCCGCGCTCGGCGGAGCATTGGAGTTTTACGACTTCATCATCTTTGTATTCTTTGCGCCGGCGATCGGCCAGTTGTTCTTCCCCGCCGCGATGCCGGACTGGCTGCGTCAGGTGCAGACTTTCGGCATCTTCGCGGCGGGCTATCTGGCGCGGCCGCTCGGCGGCATCATCATGGCGCACTTTGGCGACCTGTTCGGCCGCAAGCGCATGTTCACGCTGAGCGTGCTGCTGATGTCGGTGCCGACGCTGATGATGGGTCTGCTGCCCACCTACGCCAGCATTGGCGTGATGGCCCCGGTATTGCTGCTGCTGTTCCGTGTGATGCAGGGCGCGGCGGTCGGCGGAGAAGTGCCGGGCGCGTGGGTGTTCGTCTCGGAGCACGTGCCGCAGCGGCACGTCGGCTATGCGTGCGGCACGCTGACGGCCGGCCTCACCGCGGGCATCCTGCTCGGCTCGCTGATCGCATCGGCGGTGAATCGCAACTTCGCGCCCGCGGAAATCTCCGCCTTCGCATGGCGCATCCCGTTCCTGGTGGGCGGCGTGTTCGGCATGTTCTCGGTTTATCTGCGCCGCTGGCTGCATGAGACGCCGGTGTTCGCCGAACTCAAGCAACGCAAGGCCATCGCCGCGGAAGTGCCGCTCAAGGCCGTATTACGCGACCACGGCCGTGCCGTGATCGTGTCGATGCTGCTCACGTGGATGCTGTCGGCCGCGATTGTCGTGGTCATTCTGATGACACCGACACTGCTGCAGAAGCAGTTTCATATCGCGCCGGCCACCGCACTGCTGGCGAACTGCGTGGCAACGCTGTGCCTGACCATCGGTTGCGTCATGGCAGGCTCGATCGCCGGCCGGATTGGCGCGGGACGCACGATTTTCATCGGCGGCCTGGCATTGGCGGTGACGTACTACGTGATGTTCCAGCAGCTCGCCGTCGATACGTCGGCGCTAGTGCCGCTGTACGCCGTGGCTGGCCTTTTCGTCGGTGTGATCGGCGCGATTCCGTTCGTGCTGGTCAAGGCGTTTCCGCCGGTCGTACGGTTCTCGGGCATCTCGTTCTCGTATAACGTCGCCTACGCGATATTCGGCGGCCTGACGCCCATCGCCGTTTCGCTGATGATGAAGTCGAACCCGATGGCGGCGCCCCTGTATGTCGGCGCAATCTGCATTCTCGGCGCATTGACTACGCTGTTTATCAAAGACGCGCCGCAAACGCGCTAATCGAGCTATTTCGCTACGGCGCGCCGCCCGGTGCGCCGTTGTCTGTACCGGCTCCACGCCTCGCCTTTCCGGCAGTGTCGGCGACATCCATACTTCACGCCGGACCGAAACATCGTGCGCTGTATCGGCCTACGATGTATCTCATGAACTCGCCCAATACGCCCTCCTCGCCCGCCCTCGGCCGCATTCTCGCGACTGTCAGCGTCGGTTTCGTCGTCACGCAACTCGACGTGACTATCGTCAACATCGCGCTGCCTAAGATCGGTGCGGACCTGCATGCGAATGTCGCGGGGCTGCAATGGGTCGTCGACGCGTACACGCTCGCGTTCGCCGTGCTGATGCTTTCGGCGGGCGCGCTCGGCGACCGGCTCGGCACACGGCGCATGTACGCGGCCGGCATCGTGCTGTTTGCGCTCGCGTCGCTCGCCTGCGGATTGGCGCTCGATGCCACCATGCTGGTGGCGGCGCGCGCGGTGCAGGGCATCGGCGCCGCCGCCATGCTGCCGAACTCGCTGGCGCTGCTTAACCAGTCATATGGCCACGATCCGAAGCTCCGGGCGCGCGCAGTCGGGCTGTGGACCGCGGCGGGCGCGATTTCGATCGCGGCCGGACCGGTGGTCGGCGGTCTGCTGATTGCGGCGTTCGGCTGGCGCAGCATCTTTCTCGTCAATCTGCCGATTTGCGCAGCCGGTTTCCTCGCAACTTTGCTCTGGATACCACGGCCTGAATCCGCGCGGAAAGACGCGCGACAAGCAGCCCGGGCTAAGGCTGCTGCTACGACTGGGACAGGTGCTACTGCCCCGGCCGGAACTGCAACTGCAGTAAGCCCGCGCGGTATCGATCTGAGTGGTCAGGCCCTTGCGATCGTCGCGCTCACCGCCTTCGTCGCCGCTGTCATCGAGTTGCGACCGTTAGGGCTGAGCCATCCGCTGGTAGCCGGCGGGTTCGTACTCGCGCTAATCGCAACGGGCGCCTTTATCACCGTGGAATCGCGCGTCGCGGCACCGATGCTGCCGCTCTCGCTATTCAGCAAGCGCACTTTCAATGCGGCGGTGCTGTTCGGCATCTGCGTGAATCTGACGTACTACGGCATGGTGTTCGTACTGAGCCTGTATTTGCAGCGCGTACGCGGCTATACCCCGCTGCAGGCCGGCCTCGCGTTCCTGCCGCTGACGGGCGGATTTCTGCTCTCGAACGTGGCGAGTGGCTGGGTGGTCGGGCGCTTCGGCGTACGCGTGCCGATGATCGCCGGCGCAATCACGGCGGGACTCGGCTATGGTCTGCTGCATTTCGTCGATGCGTCCACGCCGCTCGTCGGTTTGCTGTTGCCGTTCCTGCTGATTCCCTCGGGAATGGGCCTTGCGGTCCCGGCGATGACGACCGCCGTGCTGGCCTCCGTCGAAGCGCAGCGCGCAGGCACCGCTTCCGCTGTGCTGAATACTGCCCGGCAAGCAGGTGGCGCGGTGGGCGTAGCCGCCTTCGGCGCGTTGGCAAGTGGTGCTGCCGCCACGCAGATCGTTTCGGGAATGCAGGCCGCGACGGCGATCTCGGTCGGTCTGCTGGTAGTCGGTGGCGTAATGGGCTGCCTTGTCCATCCGGAGCCACATGCGTCGGGCTCGAAGCCACATAGGACGGGTGCCAAACAAGTTACTGAATCGCGCTGATCGTCTTAGCACTTTGGTCGGCGCGGATCGGTGAATCGGCGGATTGGTGGATTGGTGGATTGGCGGGTCGATGAATTGACGGATTTGGTGAATTCGTGAATCAGTGAGACGCACCGAGCGCCTCACCTCTTTTTCGCCACGAGTGCGAAAAAAACCCCCGCGATGCTTCCGCTCCGCAGGGGTCCTTTTTGACGCTACCACGCTGCCAGCAAGCAGCGATACACGATACAACTCACGTTGCCGCCACGGCTTACAGCGGCGCTTCCTGAATCGTGCCGGTGTCGATGGCGCGCTCAATCAGCCCTTCGTTTTGCGCCTTGGCGATCGCGTCGGCGATCAGCTTTTCCGGCTGTTCGATTTCGGCCTTGATCGTGCTGATAAGACCGGAGGCATCCAGAACCACCAATGTTTTCGCCGAATCGGCAAGACTGATGATGACGCGGTGCGGTGTCGGCCCTTCGCCGAGACTTGCGCACAATTGCGTGACCTTACCGCCAATGGTTTGCTCAAAGCTTTGAATCATTATTTGCTCCCTTGATTACAGCCAGAATCAAAAGCGACCGGCACAGACTACCTCAACTGCGAGATCAGAGATGCAGCCCGCTGCGGGGCGAACGCGCGCCATCGATACTGATACGGCCTGCTCCGGTCACGAACAACAGCAGGAAACCGCCGGCGATACCGATGTTCTTCCAGAAGTGGATCACCATATCGCGTTGCAAAGCGGGATCGGTCACGTTCCAGAAATCGTGGCCCAGCACCGCGGTTGCCACGGTGTAGACGGCCATGATGAGCGCGAGCGGGCGGATCCTGAAGCCGACGATCAGCAGCAGACCGCCGAGTGCCTCGACCGCCGTTGCAATCGGTGCGGCGACCTGTACGAGCGGCACACCCTTCGAATGCAGATAGCCGACAAAGCCCGCATAGCCCAGCAGTTTCATCACACCGCCCCACAAAAACAGCACGGCAAGGGCGATACGCGCGATGAGGATGACGCCGGAATCGACGGGACGCGTCATGAGGAGCTCCTGTAAATGAATAAGCAGCAGACCCGCTCAAGCCGCCGCAGTTCCCTGCTTTGCATCTGAGAATATGTGCATTACCCGCCTTTTCCCAGCGCGAGCCGGTGTGAGCGGCGCAATTCGCGCCGTCTCAAGGGAACGGAAAGGGTGTCCGGGTGCTCGGCGAGTGCCCGGTTTTGCACGGCACGGCCGGTATCGCCGCCGTGCTCAAGCGTGGGGATACGTCGCGACCTCGATCAGATTGCCGTCCGGATCGCGGCAATACACCGACGTCATCTTGCCGCGCGCGCCATCGCGCTCAACCGGGCCGGCCTCTATCTCGACACCCTGAGCGAGCCAATGCGCCTTGACCTCGGCGGGACTCGTGGTGGTAACAAAGCATAGATCGGCGCTGCCCGGCACCGGCTCGCGCCCGGTGAACCACGCGACCGTGTCCGCATCCGCCGGACGCAAGTTGATCTTCTGATTGCCATAGGTCATTGCCACGCGCGTGCCGGTACGTGACTCGAACTCGCTGCGCCGCATGCCGAGCATTCGAGCGTACCAGGCCGCGCTGGCTTCCACGTCGGCAACATTCAGAACGAGATGATCGAGACTGTCTATCGAGAAGCTCATGGGTTTCGACGCCGTGGTGAGGTGCTATTGCTGCGGTGCATCCGGCGCGAGCAAGACACCCTTTGTCAACACGAAGCAGCCGTAACCGCGCTCTTCGCCGGTGGCGATCACGCAATACGCTTTGCGCGCCCGCTCATAGAACGCGAAACGTTCAACCGAAGCAAACGGCACCTCGCGCCCCTCCGCCGCATTGATCTCGATCTGCGCTTCGCGCTGAACCGCCGGAATCGTGTTCGGCTCCCCCACCACTTCCATCCGCGATGCCGGATGCTCGATGAATGTATCCAGCGGCATCACCGACAGGATCGCGCGAATTGCACGCGGCGCGTTCACGCCATCGAGGCGGAGCAGCTTGCCCAACACCGTCTCCTGCGCAACGGATGCGCCCGGGAAGTTGGCGTCGCAAAGCACCAGTTCGTCGCCATGTCCCATCGAGCGCAACGCATGCAGCACATCGGCATTCAGCAGCGGGTCCAGATTCTTCAGCACGGTGTCTCCTTGAGGTCCGACTGGCGGCGAGCCGCCCGGGTTTGGACAGTTTGTCCTCGTAGCGCGTCGTGATCGATTGTAGCAAGACCACGGCGCACAGTCCGTTGCCGGCGGCTCGTCGTCAATCAGTTTTCCCACCCGATTCGATGAGCGACATTCCGGCGGCACTGCCACCGCAGCCATCCGACTAACGCGAGCAGCACGAGACCCGCGCCGCCCAACACCGGCTCGCGCCAGGCCAGCAACGCGGTGAAGGTGAACGCGCGCGTGCCGGCCAGCAGAGCGAAGCCGGCGACCGCGCTGGAGAGCGCGTCGACGGCGCCCGACAGGCGCGCGAACGTGAGGACAGTACCGGAAGCCGTGGCGGCAACGGACTCGTGCATGATCGTCTCCGTGAAAAAACCGTGAGTTGTCAGGTGGCGGCAGGCACCTGATCGAGGAAGCCGGTCACCGCCTGCAGGCGACCGTGCGTGTCGAGCACGCCGAAGTCGGAACCCTTGACGATCGCCTCGCCGGCCGGCGTGGTCAGTTCCCACGAAAAACGCAGCCGGTTCGCGAAGCCGTCGACCTCCGTCGTGCGATGAAACGTGTGATGCGGGAAGCGTTCATGCACCGCACGGATCATCGCGTCGATGCCGTCATGGCCCGCGCCTGCCAGTAGTGGATCGCGATAGTCGGCGTCGGTGGCCCACGTCGCGGCGATCAGATCGCGGCGGCGCGCGGCATCGGTTTCATTCCATGCGTCGAAATAACGATCGATCAGATCGGTGTGTGCATTCATCTCTGACTCCTTGATTGGCATCACTGAGCACTACGCCTCGCAGACAGGTTGTATGCGGCGGGCTCGGAGTGAAGATTGGCGGCTCGAACGCAGCACGTCGATTACGTGGGAGGTAAGTATCCGGATGCACCGAAGCGAAGATCCGCGCCTGATTGACCGCAGGATTGGCCATTCGGCCGAATCGTCACAGGCCGTGTCAGCCGCTAACCTCATGCCGAAAATGGGGGCCGCGCAACGTTGACACGCGGCATGTGACGGACTGAACGGGCGCGGACGCGAGCCGCTTTTTCAATATGGGTTTTTCACTTGCAAGGACGTATCCAAAAGGATACAATCATCAGCAAATCGGTTCACCGCCTGTGTACACGGTCAACCGCACCGAGGCATTCGACAACTGGCTTGCCGGCCTTGCGGATTTAAGAGCAAGGGCAAAAATCCTGGTGCGGGTCCGGCGTGCGGAACGAGGTCATTTCGGCGACGTAAAGCTGCTGGAAGACGGTGTGTCCGAGATGCGCATCGATTGCGGTCCCGGTTATCGGGTCTACTTCGCGCGCGAAGGGCGCGTGGTGTACCTGCTGCTCTGTGGTGGCGATAAATCCACGCAGTCGGCCGACATCAAGCATGCCAAATCAATGTGGGCAGCAATCAGAAAGGAACTGTCATGAGCAAAATAAAAACCGCGCGGTTCGACGCATCGCACTACCTCGATAACGAGGAGATGATCGCCGAATATCTCAACGCAGCACTGGAAGAAGGTGACGCCGACCTCCTCCTCGCCGCGATCTCCGACATCGCGAAAGCACGCGGCATCGCAAAGGTCGCGGCCGATGCCGGGCTCGGGCGCGAAAGCCTCTATAAAACCCTCGCCCCCGGCTCCAAACCGCGCATGGATACGGTGTTCAAACTGCTGCGCGCGCTGGGCGTCAAGCTCAATGCAGTACCGGAAGGTGTGGCGCCCGCCTGACTCACGCTTGCCGTGTTGTCGCTTGAGGCAACGCCCTGAATGTGTTTTGTCTTCGTGGGTGCGCCTACGTTTTCTCAGGTATCGCCGCGTATTCCTGGGTATTCCCGGGTATTCCATTACCTGTCAGGTAATGGATCACTAAAGCGCTTTGGCTATCATCTGCAGCATGAACACACTCTCTCTGGCGCAAACCATTCCGTCGAACGTGCCGACGGCAAGCCGCACGGTCGGCGATCTGCTGCGCGAATGGCGGCAGCGGCGAAGAATGAGCCAGTTGCTGCTCGCCGCCGAAGCCGATATTTCAACGCGGCATCTGAGCTTTGTCGAATCAGGCCGCGCAGTGCCCAGCCGTGAAATGGTCATGCACCTCGCCGAGCGGCTCGATGTGCCACTGCGTGCGCGCAATTCGCTGCTGGTCGCTGCGGGTTATGCGCCGCTGTTCCGCGAACGTCCTTTGACGGACCCGCAACTGGCCGCCGCGCGCGAGGCAGTCGAGTTGGTGCTCAAAGGCCATGAGCCGTATCCGGCACTCGCGATCGACCGTCACTGGACCATCGTTGCCGCAAACAATGCGCTCGCGCCGCTGCTCGCAGGCGCAAGCCCGGAACTTCTGAAACCGCCGGTCAATGCGATGCGACTGAGCTTGCATCCAGAAGGCATTGCAGCGTCGATCGTCAATTGGCATGCCTGGCGTGCGCACGCGCTGTCCCGGCTCCAGCGGCAAATCGACGTGAGCGGCGACGACACGTTGAGCGCACTGCGCGACGAGCTGGCCGCGTATCCCGCCCCGCCCGGTGCAGAGGTGGCCGGCCACGACGACACCGCGGGCAATCAGGTCGCCGTGCCGCTGCGGCTGCGCACACCGATCGGCGAGCTGTCGTTCTTCAGCACGACCACGGTATTCGGCACGCCGGTGGACGTGACACTGGCGGAACTTGCCATTGAGGCGTTCTTTCCCGCCGATCAGCAAACCGCGGCGGCATTGCACGCGTTTGCGGAAAGCCAGCGCACCGAAAACCAAGGGGCTGACGCCGTGAAGTTATAGCAGGAGGGCAGACTGCAGGGCCGCGGAACTGCAGAAACCCAGGCAGCATCGAACACTGAGTTGTTAGCGCTTGCAGCACCATTCAAACCACACGGAGAAACGCATTTGATCAACAACGCCCTACTGGTCCGCCAACTCGGGCCGGCCGACCGCGACGCCTACTTTCAGCTTCGCCTGCGGGGACTGAAGGCACATCCGGAGTCGTTCGGTCAAAGCTACGAGGAAGCGGTGGCCAAGGGCGCGTCGCAACATGACGCGATGTTGCAGGGCACGCGCGCGGCCGAAGGCGATTTTTTGCTCGGCGCTTACGCGTCGGCCGATACGCCGTTGATCGGCGTGGTCGGATTGCTGCGCAGCCAGCGCGACAAGGAACAGCACAAGGCCGCCGTCATCGGCATGTATGTCGCGCCGGAAGCTGCGGGCCGCGGAGTCGGGCGCGCCTTGCTTAACGAGTTGCTGACGCGAGCGGCACAAATAGAAGGCCTACGGCAAATCCAGTTGATGGTGAGTAGCCGGAACGAAGCGGCGCGCAGACTCTATGAGTCGGTTGGCTTTCGCAAATATGGCTGCGAGGTCGGTGCATTGAACGTCAGCGGGGTGTTTCACGACGCCGATCTGATGCAACGCTTCATGTAACTGCTATCGAGCGCCGCACCACCTTCAGCCGCCCTGCTTCAGCACGCGATCCGTGCTATCTTTTTCAATCACCTTTCCGCTGCACCAACCCCGAGACGGCTCATCCGCCCCTCGGGCTATCTTCGATTTGCCGTTCGCCAGTCCAACACCATGTCCGATCTCTCTACTTCGCTTCCACGCATACCACGCCGTTTCGACATCAATCCGAAACCGCTAGGCGCCGCGCTCGTCCTGATCGCGCTGGGCGCCCTCTATCTGGCGCAGAGCGTCAGCGGCCGTCAGGCGGCGCTCTACATTGTCGGCGCACTGCTGGGCATGTCGCTCTATCACGCGGCATTCGGCTTTACCTCCGCATGGCGGGTCTTCATCGCCGATGGCCGCGGCGCCGGTCTGCGCGCACAAATGCTGATGCTGGCGCTCGGTGTGTTGCTGTTCTTTCCGGCGCTCGCCGCAGGCACGCTGTTCGGCCGGCCCGTGGTCGGCCTGGTCGCGCCGGCAGGCACCTCCGTGCTGGTCGGGGCCTTCATGTTCGGCATCGGCATGCAGTTGGGCGGCGGCTGCGCGTCCGGCACGCTGTACACCGTGGGCGGCGGCAGCACGCGCATGATCGTCACGCTGGTGGCGTTTGTCATCGGTTCGGTTGTCGCCACCGCGCACATGCCGTTCTGGACCGCACTGCCGTCTCTTAAACCGCTTTCGATGGTGACCACATTCGGTGCGGGCTGGGCGATCGTGCTGAACCTGATCATCTTCGCTGCGATCGCGGCGCTCACCGTTCTGGTCGAGCGGCGCCGCCATGGGCGGCTGGTTGACGAGCCGCTGCGCGCGCCGCACGCGTCGCCATGGCTGCACGGCCCGTGGCCGTTGTTTGTCGGCGCAATCGCTCTGGCCTTGCTCAATTTCGCGACGCTAGCGCTGTCCGGCCGGCCGTGGGGTGTGACGTCGGCGTTCGCATTGTGGGGCGCCAAGCTATTTGCCGCGCTGGGTATCGATGTGGCCAATTGGCCGTATTGGGCCGCTCATGCCAACGCTGGCGCGCTGGCCGCCCCGGTTACACATGACGTCACCACGGTAATGGACATCGGCATCATCCTCGGCGCCATGACGGCCGCCGCGCTCGCCGGCCGTTACGCGCCGGTCTGGAAGGTGCCGGCCCGCTCACTGGTCGCGGCGGTGGTCGGCGGCCTGATGCTCGGCTACGGAGCCCGTCTGGCCTATGGCTGTAACATCGGCGCCTATTTCAGCGGCATCGTGTCAGGCAGCTTGCATGGCTGGCTGTGGCTGGTCGCCGCCTTCGCCGGCAACGTACTCGGCACCCGTCTGCGCCCGGCGTTCGGGCTCGAAGTCGAACGGATCCGCGCAAACGGTTGCTAGAGGTTACAAATGCGGCCTCATTTGTAACTGGGGCCGCATCAATTTGTTACGCTTCTGATTTGTCCCCATAGCAGCGTCAATGAACGGTATTTATTACTTTTAATTGGCCTCGCTTTCTATTTCCTTTCCGATTCAGACCTGATTTTCCGGTTCTTGACCGGATGTGCAGCTTTGCTCAGACAAATAATAAAGAAGCCCGCCACACAAGGGTTTTCATGGATCGGAGTGAATTCCCGGCGCGCCAAAAACCCGCGCAGCATCATCTATTACAGGACCGTGAAAGAGTTACCGATATTTGATGCATCTTTTTGAGATATTTTTTTGATAAGGGATTGATTTCTTGTTTTACCCTTCATACAATTCGTCCCAAGCTGTTACGAAATGTAACGCGATGTATCAAAAGGTCGCCATCTGTATCAGGTGGTGACATGTAGCCGGAGGTTATCGTTTCCGGCGAGGCACAAAAGACATAACGGCAAAAAATGCCGACATAGTAATTCGGGGCTTCGGAAACACAGAAAATGGACCGTAGCAGCGAGACGCTGGATTCAATCCGCGAGATCAACTTGTCTTACATCATGCTCGCGCAACGTATGTTGCGTGAGGACAAACCGGTCGGCATGTTCCGACTGGGACTGTCGTCGGAACTGGCTGATTTGCTTGCCGGGCTGTCGCTCGCGCAGATCGTCAAGCTAGCCGCTTCCGATCAGCTTTTATGCTTCTTCCGCTTCAACGACCACTCGATGTTGTCGGCGTTGACGCAAACAACGAAGCACGCAACAGTTGCACCGACTCACGCGGCGATCCTGCTTGCAGGCCAGCCTGCTGAGCAGTTTGCTTAATTGAGGTGACCGCGATGCTCAAGCGTAGCCTGACGGAAGACGCACAAGAAGTATTCCGTGCCATCGCGCTGATCGAACTCGGCGCGCGCATGCAGGTGCTCGAAAGCGAGTTGACGCTTTCGCGCGACCGCATGATCCGCCTGTACCGTGAGGTCAAAGGTGTCTCGCCGCCCAAGGGCATGCTGCCGTTCTCGGCAGACTGGTACATGACGTGGCTGGCGAACATTCACGCGTCGTTGTTCTACAACACGTACCTGTTCCTGAAAAATGAAGCGCGTTGCTCGCATCTGGATGCGTTGACCAAAGGGTATCGGCTGTATCTGGAACATTGCCAGCACAGCGAAGCCGAACCGGTGCTGGATCTGACGCGCGCCTGGACGCTGGTGCGTTTCTTCGACGCCGACATCCTGCAACTGACCAAGTGCTGTCGTTGCACGGGCAAGTTCGTCGCGCACAGGCACGATTTGCAACACAACGTGGTGTGTGGCGCCTGCCAACCGCCATCGCGCGCCGGCAAGACCAAAAAGGCGGCCGCCGCTCGTCAGGAAGCGCTCGAAGCAGCGCAGATTGCGCAAGCCGCCTGAGTTAAGTGGAATCGATGAGGGCCGGTCCAGCCTGATTCGAACCGAAGCACCTTGGAAAAAGTCCGCCATCCCGCGGACTTTTTTTTGTGTAGCTCCCGCCCTGACACGGGACACCTCACATCTAACACCCGACGCTACCCCGCTACCTCCCGCTGCCGCATCAGTCCACCAGTCCCACCGTCTGCACCACCAGCCACAGATTCGCCGCACTGATCACCACGAACAGCGACCACGCGAGGAACCGCGTCGGTAGCCTGTTGGCGAATTCGCCCATCAACGAGCGATCGTCGGTCATGCGGATCAGCGGATAAAGCGCGAACGGCAGTTGCAGGCTCAATACGACCTGGCTTGCGACCAGCAGTTTGCCGACCGCGCCGTTACCCATCATCTGCACGCCAATCAATGCCGGAATCAAGGCGAGTGCCCGTGTAATGAAGCGCCGCTGCCAGCACGGAATTTTCAGCTTCAGGAAGCCTTCCATGATGACCTGCCCCGCCACCGTGCCGGTGAAGGTCGAGCTTTGCCCCGACGCCAGCAGCGTGATCGCGAACAGCACCGCCGCGAAACCCGTGCCGACGATCGGCGCCAGCAACTTGTAAGCGTCTTCGATTTCGGTGACCTGATTGTGACCGGTCGCATGGAAGGCGGCCGCCGCAAGAATCAGGATCGCCATGTTGATCAGCAGCGCAATGATCAGCGAGACGATCGTATCGATGCGCGACATGCCGATCGCCGACCTGATACTGGCCGGATCGCGCTTGACCGCGCGCGTCTGCACGATTGAGGAATGCAGATAGAGGTTATGCGGCATCACGGTCGCACCGAGAATGCCGATCGCCAGATACATCGGTTCGCGGCTGCTTAGCGCCTGCCACGAAGGAATCAGCCCTTGCGCGACTGACGGCCAATGTGGCTTCACCAGCGCCAATTCGATGATGTAACCAACGCCGATGGTCACGATCAAGCCGAGCATGATCGCTTCGAGATCGCGGAAATTCTTGCCCTTCAGGCCGAGCACAATCAGCGTGTCGAACGCGGTCAGCAACACGCCGGTGGTCAACGAGCATTTGAAGAGCAGATGGAAGGCCAGCGCGCCGCCGAGCACTTCGGCCAGATCGCAGGCCACGATCGACAGTTCAGCGAGCAACCACTGAAAGCGCGCGATGCCCGGTGAATAACGCAGTCGCGATAATTCCGCGAGGTCTCGCCCTGTGGCGATGCCAAGGCGCATGCTCAGGCATTGCAGCGCCATTGCAGCAAGACTCGACAGCATCACGACGAACAGCAGGCTGTAGCCGTAGCGCGAACCCGCTTCGATATCGGTGGCCCAGTTGCCAGGGTCCATGTAGCCGATCGAAATCAGCAGGCCGGGTCCCGCGAATTGCAGGATTTTTTTCCAGAACGGCGCGCCTTGCGTAATGGCGACCGTACCTTGCACCTCGGACGGGCAAAACGGCGCAGTTGCGGTGGTCGGTAATTTGAACTGCAATCCGGTGGTCTCTTGAAGGGGATAAACCGTGGCGCCTTGTGCAGGCCGCCGCGAACCGCCTCAAGTGTACAAAGAAACCTCCGGCAATGTCCCGCTCAACGCGTAACGGCCGACGTCGCGCACACGATAGTCGAGCGGATCGTGCAGCGTATGCACGCGAGCATTGCGCCAGAAACGGTCGAGCGCGAGCGGCGCGTGTGTGGCGCGCGCACCGCAGGCGTCGAACAGTTTTTCGCTGACGTCGAGCGCGGCCCGGTGCGCGACGATTTTCGCCTCCGAGGTGGCGAGCGCCACATGCGCACGGGTTTCGGCGTCCAAAGCCACACCCTGCTGCCACGCGTCTTCGAGCGCGTAGGCGGCACGCGCTGCCAGCGCTTCCGCGCTCACCGTCTGCAGGCGCATTTCACCGAAACGCTGGATCAGGTAGGGATCGTCGGTAGCTTTATCGACGCCGGAAGTGATCCACGGCTTGCCGTGCTGTGTGACGTATGCACGCGCTTCTTCGAGCGCGCCCTGCGCGATGCCGACGAACAGGTTGGTCAGCACCTGCTGCGAGATTAGTGTGCGCAAACTGGCGTATGGCGTGTCAGCCCGCTCCAGCACCTCATGCGATTCGACCAGGACTCGCACGAAGGAGACGCTACCGCTGTCGGTTTGCCGCTGACCGATCGGATTCCAGTCTTCGTGAACGGTAATGCCCTCGCGCGTGGTCGGCACCACGGCGAACACCGCTTTGCCGGTGGCCGGATCATGTGCGGAAACCGTCATCATGTGCGAGCCGCGCGTGCCCGAGCAAAATCCTTTCTGCCCGTCGAGACGATAGCCGCCATCGCCGGTTGCGCCTGCAACGAGTCGCGTGTCGAGCGGATTGACCGCATTGCCCCACCACCAGCGCCCTTCCACCGTGCCGCTCAGATAGCGGGCACGTTGTTCCGGGCTGCCCCACACATTGACGCTGACCACCTGCAGGCACGTGAAGCCCAGAAGATGCGCGAGCGCACTGTCGACTCGCGCGATCTTGCGGATCGTCTCGTAGATCTCAGGCCAGCGCGCCCCGGGACCACCGAATTCACGCGGCACGGCGAGCGTTAGAAGACCCGCGTCGGCGATCCATTGCTTTTCCTGCGCGGCGTGGCCGCCGTCGCGATCGCGCTGGGCCGCGCTGGCACGCAACGCATGGAGCAAGCCGGCGAGATCGCGCACCACGGGCGCAGCGTCGGTTTGCAGCGTCTGCAATGCCTCGGGATGGCGAAGTTCGTTCATTCAATGTCCACGTGAAGATATTTGGCGAGGAGCGGCGCACGGATTGTCAGCGCGGCCGGTTCGCCTTCGATCCGGTGAGCGGGAGCCTCGCTGCGCTCATCCTCGTAAATAGCATGATAGACGGTGATGTCTGCGCTGAAAACGTGGGTCGCATGCGTGTATTCGTCATGCAAATGGCGGTCGAAGTGCGACGATCAAGCGCGTTGTGCAAGCCGCCGCACGAAACGATCGCCGACGAACTGCACCACCGTCACGATTACGATCAGCAGCACGATCACGGTCACCATCACAGTAGTATCGAAACGCTGGTAGCCGTAGCGGATCGCCAGATCGCCGAGGCCACCGGCGCCCACGGCGCCCGCCATGGCCGAGGAGCCGATCATCGCCACTACGGTAATCGTGAAGCCGCCCAGAATGCCCGGCAGCGCCTCAGGTAATAGCACATGCCAGATGATATGCCGGCGCTGCGCGCCCATTGCCTGCGCGGCTTCGATCAAACCGCGGTCCACTTCGCGCAAGCTCACTTCGGCCACGCGTGCAAAAAAGGGAATCGCCGCGATACTGAGCGGCACGATCGCCGCCCATACGCCGATCGTCGTGCCGATCAACAAACGTGTGAGCGGCAGCAGCGCGACCAGCAAAATGATGAACGGCGTGGAGCGGAACGCATTGACGAGCGCACCGAGCGTGCTGTTCACCACACGTTTTTCATAGATACCGCCGCGCGTGGTGGTGACCAGCACCAGTGCGAGCGGAATGCCGATCAACGCCGCGACGAAGGCGGATACGCCGACCATGACGATGGTGTCGCGAATTGCATCGGCGAGTTCCGCGAGCCAGAGATCAGACATAACCGAGCACCTCGACATGATTGGCATAGTGACGCGCGCGCTCGAGCAGCGTCGCGATCTGCGTCTGCACCGTGCCGCCCGCATTCGCACGCACCTCTGCCGACACCACCAGGCGCCCTTGCGCATGCCCCTGAATCCGGTCGATGCCGCCATGCACGAAACTCACCCGGCCACCTTCCATGCTCAACGCAGACGTCAATCCGCCGAGGTCGGGTTCACGTGCATCGCTGCCGGTGAAGCGCACATCGAGCAGAATCTGTGCATCCGCATGCTCGATCCCGTGCAACGGTTTGACGCGCGCAGCCAGGTCGGCAGGCAGATCATGGACCAGGGTACGCAGTAACGCGCGCGTCGCGTCGTGCTGCGGGTCGCCGAACACCCGCCACACGGGTCCCGTTTCCACCACTTCACCGCGCTCGATCACGGCCACCGTATCGCAGACCTCGCGAATGACCTGCATCTCATGCGTAATCAGCACGATGGTCAGATTGAGCCGCTGATTGATATCGCGCAGCAACGCGAGAATGGCTTGCGTTGTTTCCGGATCGAGTGCGGACGTCGCCTCGTCGCACAACAGAATGTCCGGATCGGTCACAAGGGCCCGCGCGATCCCAACGCGCTGCTTCTGGCCGCCGGACAAACTCGCCGGATAGGCGTCGCGCTTGGTTGACAGACCGACCAGTTCGAGCAACGCGTCGACCTTTTTGTCGATCGCCGCCTTAGGCGCGCCGGCGATTTTTAGCGGCAACGCAATGTTTTCGCGCACCGTCTTCGCGGAGAGCAGATTGAAATGCTGGAACACCATGCCGATACGCCGCCGCAGCGTGACCAGACCGCGTTCGTCGAGCTCGCCGACGCTTACGCCATTCACGCGCACCGCGCCGGAACTTGGCTTTTCCAGACCGTTGACGAGCCGCAGCAGCGTCGATTTGCCCGCCCCGCTGCGGCCGATGATGCCGAACACTTCGCCGCGCGCCACATTCAGCGTGACATTCGCAAGCGCCGCGGTCGACACACCGCGCGTGTTGGCAAACACCTTGCCCACCTCGTCGAATACGACGGTTTCTTGCGCGGCATCGGCCGCAACACGATTCAAGGCGAGGGACGGTGCGTCTTCAATGAACTGGGGCACGTCGAATAGATTAGCCATGGATTCGCTCCTCTATGCTTCCACGGTGGATCGCGCACCGGTTTGCGTGTCACGCCGCCGATGCTGCGCGCCGGCATGCACCGCGGGCAGTCGTGCGCGGCCGCCACCGAATAACTTTTCGCGCAGCGTCGGCGCCGGGTCGTAGTCTTCCTTGTAGACGCCGCGATTCTGCAGTTCCGGCACCACCAGATCGACGAAGTCTTCGAACGATTCGGGCATGACGGTACGGGTAAGATTGAATCCGTCGACGCCGGCCTCTTCGATCCACGACTCCAGTTCGTCCGCGATCTGCTGCGGCGATCCGACTACGGGTTTCGCGCGGCCGCCGAGCGTCATCTGTTCCAGAACCTTGCGTTTGGTCCATACGCCGCTCACACTCTTCTTCGAAATAGCCTCGACCGCCGATTGCATCGATTCGGTCTTCACATACGAAATCGGTTCGTCCAGTTCGTACTGCGAGAAGTCGATACCGGTCGAACTGGAGAAATGCGCGATGCCGCCCTCGGCGCTCGCATAACGCCGGTATTCTTCGAATTTCTCCTGCGCGGCGCGTTCTGTTTCGCCGACTACAACGGTGATACCGGCAAAGATCTTGATGTCGTCGGGTGCGCGGCCGAAACTCACCGCCCGTGCTCGAATGTCGTCGACAATGGAGCGCGTGAGCTGCTTGTTCTGGCCGCCGACAAACACGCATTCCGCGTGACGTGCCGCAAAATCGACGCCGCGGCTCGACGAGCCTGCCTGATACAGAACCGGCGTGCGCTGCGGCGACGGCTCGCTTAAATGAATGGCGTCGATCGAATAATACGGACCATCGTGTTTTACGCGATGCACCTTGTCAGGGTGCGAGAAGATACGCGCCTCGCGATCGCGCACCACCGCGTCGTCCTCCCAGCTCTGTTCCCATAGCTTGTAAACCACGTCCATGTAATCGTCGGCGCGGTCGTAGCGGTCGTCGTGGCTGATCTGCTGCGCGAGACCCATACCGCGCGCCGCGCTGTCCAGATAGCCGGTGACGATGTTCCAGCCCACCCGGCCACGGGTCAGATGATCCAGCGTCGACATGCGGCGCGCGAACAGGTACGGTGGCTCGTAAGTCAGATTCGACGTGACGCCGAAGCCGATATGCTTCGTCACATGTGCCATCGCGGGCACGATCAGCGACGGATCGTTGATCGGAATCTGCACCGATTCGCGCAACGGCGTTTCGGGGCCGCCCTGATAAACGTCGTACACGCCAACGATATCCGCGAGAAAGATCCCGTCGAACTTGCCGCGTTCGAGCGTTTGCGCGAGGCTCGTCCAGTAGTCGAGGTCGGTGTAATGCGCGGAGCGGTCGCGCGGATGCGTCCACAAACCATGATTGATATGGCCGACCGCATTCATGTTGAACGCGTTCAACAGGATCTTTTTCTTCGCCATCGTGGGGCTCCTTGCTCTATTCAACGTTGCTAGCTGCGTGTTTAGCTGTGTGGCTTAGTTGAGTGACTTACCAGGCGACGGCGTAGAGATTGCCGAAGGCTTTGTCGAGCGCGGCGCGCACAGCGGGCGAATGCTGATAGATCGAGATGAACTTGCGGATACGCGGATCATTTACGCTTTCCGGGCGCACTACCCACTGGATCGCATAATTCTTGTTTTCCAGGCCGTCGAACAGCAATGCGCTATTCGGATCGGTGGTGCCCGCGAGCTTGATGAAGCTCGGGTAGCCTTGCGCGAGATCGACGTCGTCCAGCGAGCGGGCCAATTGCGATGCCTCGAGCTGAACGATCTTCAAATGCTTCGGATTGTCGACGATGTCAAGTGTCGTGGCGCGATAGTCGATGCCCGGGGTCAGCTTGATAAGACCGGCGCGTTGCAGCAACAACAACCCACGACCACCATTAACCGGATCGTTAGCGATGGCGACGGTGGCGCCGTCTTTCAATTCGTCGAAGCGTTTGATCTTTTTCGAATACAGGCCGATCTTCATGATCGTGCCCGGCGCGATTGCAACGAAGTTATAGCCGCCCTGCTTCTTTGCGTTCTCGAGAACCGGAATGTGCTGGAAATAGTTGACGTCGATATCTTTGTTAGCGAGCGCCGCGTTCGGCGTATTCCAGTCGGTGAACTCGATGATCTTCACGTCCAGCCCCTGCTCCTTCGCCTCGCGCGCGGCCACTTTGAGTGCCTCGATTTGCGGGCTGGTGGCGGTGCCGATTTTCAGCGTGGCCGTGTCTGCCGCGACTGCGGGCGCCGCCGATAACGCCAGCGCAAAACCGAGCGCGCCAATAAGCGTTAGCGTCGGTGCACGAAAAAAACGCCGCACGGTAGAAAGAGAAATGCGCATGGTGAACTCGTTAGGGTTGGGGCGTGGTGTGTTTCGAGGCGAGCCGATCCCACGGCATGCGGGTGTGCCGGACTCAATCGGACAACGGAAATCTGCAACGTGCGGTTTAACCGGCGCGCAGCAACAATGGAACGCGCGAGCGGATCAGCGCGGACAGCGGCAGGTCGGACAGGTCATCGCCTCTCTCCAGATGAGGTGCGAATCATCATAGACGGCGGGAAACCAGCGGTCTACGAACGGATTTTGGGAAGGAAAGCGGGAAAAATGATTTGGGGTGACCGCGCCGCACGCAGGGGCTGGCGCACTGCCTCAGCAAAAAAAACGCCGGGCCGCGCCTAAGCGCAACCCGGCGTTCTTCGCCAGCCAACTAACTAAAAAGTAAACCCTAGCGCTTCGCCACCTGATCCGGCAACACCGAAGCAGAAGCCGCAACAACCGGGCCCGAAGCCGGCGCAACCGCCCCCACCGCCTCATCGCCCGCAGGTTTCACATCGCCCCAGCCGCCGCCCAGCGCGCGAATCAGATTCACCGTCGCTACCGCTTGCGTGCCCGACAGATGACTCGCCTGCAGTTGCGAAATCAGCACCTGCCGTTCGCCGTCGATCACGTCCAGATAGCTGACCGCGCCTTCCGTGTACTGCGTGCGCGAGAGATGCGCCGCGCGCTGCGAGGCCACGACCGCATCGTTCTGCTCGCGCATCTGATCCTCGAGCAAACGCAGATCGGCCAGGTTGTCCTCGACCTCACGGAACGCCACCAGCACCTGTTGACGATATTGCGCTACGTCCTCGTCATACTTCGAGCGAGCTTGGGCAAGGTTTGCCTTGCGGCGACCACCGTCGAACAAAGGCAACGTCAGTGCGGTACCGGCGAACGGGCCGAGGATAAACGCGCGACTCGACCACATGAACAGATCGCCGAGCGTCGCCGATTCAAAGCCAGCCCCGCCGGTGATATCGAGCTTCGGGAAGAACGCCGACTTCGCCAGACCGACCCGCGCATTCGCCGCCATCATCGCCCGCTCCGCCGCCGAAATGTCCGGCCGACGTTCGAGCAGCGCCGAAGGCAAACCCGGTGGCACACTCACCGTCACCGGCGCGAGCGGCGCCTCCGCAAACGAGAAATCCGCCGGCGGCTTGCCAAGCAGAATCGCGAGACTATGCTCGGAGGCCGCGCGCTGACGCGCCACGCCAACCGCATCGGCCCGTGCGCTCGCCAGTTCGTTGCGAGAGCGCGAAACATCCAGTTCGCCGATATCGCCTTCCTTGAAACGCCGCTCGACCAGTTTCAGCGTGTCCTCGCGCAATGTCACGGTACGGCGGTAGAGATCCTGATCCGTATCGAGCTCGCGCAACTGGAAGTAGTTCTGCGCAACATCAGCCTGCAACGACAACTGGACCGACCGGAACAGCGCTTCACTTTGCTGCTCGTCCGCGCGCGACGCATTCACGTTCGAACCGACCCGTCCGAAGAGATCGGTTTCATACGATGCACCGACCTGTGCACGCCAGATCGTACCGTTCGTACCGCCCACGCTATCCGGCTGGAACTGCGAGGCTGCCGATGCCCGTTCACGCGTCGGGCCAAAACCCGCGTCGAATTTCGGGAACCAGTCCGATTTTGCCGCCTGCGTCACCGCACGTGCCTGTTGCACACGCGCCGCTGCGGCCTTCAGGTCCTGGTTCGCAGCAGCCGCCTGCTCTTCCAGCGCGTTGAGCTGCGGGTCGCCGAAAATCGTCCACCATTCGCCGCGATGCGCGTCGTCGGCAGGCTGGGCCTGCTTCCACGTGCCCGTGTCCTGCGGCGATGCGGCGGACGTAGCCGATGTGGTCGACGCTCCCGACGCAGCGGCAGGCGTTTCCTTGAACGCAACCGGCGTATCCACCTCCGGCCGCTTATACGTGGGCTCGACTGAGCAGGCCGCGAGCAACGCCACCAGCAAACCGCTGGCAGCCGCTCTGCCCCATCCGTTTAAAGATTCAAAACGATTCATTTTTGTTTTCTCCTCAGGCTTCCGTCGCCGGCGCCCCAAGGTGCGGCGCGTCTTTCTGCGCGACGTGAATCGTCCCGCCCGCCAACGTACGCAGCACCACATAGAACACAGGGGTCAGCATCAGGCCGAACAACGTCACGCCGAGCATGCCGAAGAACACCGCGATACCCATCGCGTGACGCATCTCCGAACCGGCGCCACTTGAAAGCACCAGCGGCACCACACCCATGATGAAAGCGATCGACGTCATCAGGATCGGGCGCAGACGCATGCGGCTCGCCTCGATCGCCGCTGCCAGTGGCGTACGCCCGTCATGTTCCAGCTCCCGGGCGAACTCGACGATCAGAATCGCGTTCTTTGCCGACAGCCCCACCAGCACCATCAAACCAATCTGCGTGAAGATGTTGTTGTCGCCACCCGTGAGCCACACGCCGGTCAGCGCGGACAGCACGCTCATCGGCACGATCAGGATCACCGCGAGCGGCAGCGTCAGACTTTCATACAACGCGGCCAGCACGAGGAACACGAGCAGCACGCTGATCGGGAACACCCACAAGCCCGCATTGCCGGCGATGATCTGCTGATACGTCAGGTCGGTCCATTCGAGCTTCACGCCATGCGGCAAGGTTTCCGCCGCCACGCGTTCGGCCGCGGCCTGCGCCTGGCCCGACGAAAAACCTGGTGCCGGTCCACCGTTGATGTCGGCAGCCGTATAGCCGTTGTAGCGCACCACCATTTCCGGACCGTACGTAGGCGTCACCGTCACCAGGGACGACAACGGCACCATGTCGCCTGCAGCATTGCGTGTCTTCAGTTGCAGAATGTCGTCAGCACGTTGACGGAACGGCGCATCCGCCTGCACCCGCACCTGGTACACGCGGCCAAAGCGGTTGAAGTCGTTGACATACAGCGAGCCCAGATAGATCTGCATCGTGTTGAAGACATCCGTGACCGGCACGCCGAGTTGCTTGGCCTTCACGCGATCCAGGTCGACGTTCAGTTGCGGCACGTTGATCTGATAGCTCGAGAACGTCGGTCCAAGTTCAGGCGTTTGCGCCGCTTTCTTCACGAACGCTTCCGCAGCCTTGTTCAACTCCGCATAACCCACCGCGCCGTGATCTTCCAACTGCATCTTGAAACCACCGAGCGTGCCGAGACCCAGTACCGGAGGCGGCGGAAACACGGCGACGAACGAATCCTTGATCGCGCCGTACTGCTGGTTCAACGCACCGGCAATCGCGCCGGCCGAGAGTTTCTTGCTGCCGCGATCCTTGAAAGGCTTCAACGTGACGAACACGATGCCCGCACTCGAACTATTGGTGAAGCCGTTCACCGACAAACCCGGGAACGCCACCGCGCTTTCCACGCCCGGCTGCTTCAAGGCAATCGCGCTCATATCGCGGATCACCTTTTCCGTGCGATCCAGCGACGCGCCGTTCGGCAACTGCGCAAACGCAATCAGGTATTCCTTATCCTGCGCCGGCACGAAACCGCCCGGCACGACGCGCGAGATCAGCACAGTCGCACACAGCAGGATCGCGTAGACCGCGAGCATCGCCCCTTTACGGCGCAGCACGCCCTTCACGCCACGGCCATATTCCGTCGAGCCGCGATGGAACACCTTGTTGAACCCCTTGAAAAAGCGGCCCAGTACACGATTCATCACACGGGTCAGGAAGTCTTCCTTCGCACCATGGCTGCGCAATAGTAGCGCGGACAAAGCCGGCGACAAGGTCAGCGAATTGAACGCCGAGATCACCGTCGAGATCGCGATGGTCATCGCGAACTGCTTGTAGAACTGGCCCGTCAAGCCGGTCATGAAAGCGAGCGGCACGAACACAGCGACCAGCGTCAGCGCGATGGCGATAATCGGCCCGCTCACTTCCTGCATGGCCTTATAAGTCGCATCGCGCGCACTGAGCCCGCTTTCGATGTTCCGTTCGACGTTCTCCACCACCACGATCGCATCGTCCACCACGATCCCGATGGCAAGCACCATCCCAAACAATGACAACGCATTGATCGAGAAGCCGAATGCAAGCAGCAACGAGAACGTACCGACAATCGACACCGGCACCGCAATCAATGGAATGATCGACGCACGCCATGTTTGCAGGAACACGATCACCACGATCACCACCAGCGCAATCGCTTCGAGCAGTGTGTGAATCACCGCCTCGATACTCGAGCGCACGAACTGCGTCGGGTCATAGACGATCTTGTATTCGACGCCAGCCGGCATGTCTTCCGCCAGCTCCTTCATCGCCGCACGAACCTGATCGGAAATCGCCAGCGAGTTCGCGCCCGGTGCCTGGTTGATCGCGAGCGCCACCGCAGGCTTGTTGTCGAGCAGCGAACGCAAGCCGTATTCCGACGCCGCCAGCTCGACACGCGCGATATCACGCAGGTACGTTACGCCGCCATCCGGCGCGGTTTTGACGATGATGTCGCCGAATTCGCCCTCAGTCTTCAAACGACCGCGCGCATTCACCGACAACTGCAATTGCGTGCCCGGCACCGAAGGCGATGCGCCGATTACACCGGCCGCCACCTGAATGTTCTGCTCACGGATTGCGTTAACCACTTCGGTTGCCGTCAAACCGCGTTGTGCGACTTTCTGCGGATCGAGCCAGACGCGCATCGCGTAGTCGCCCGAACCCCACAACTGCACTTCGCCGACGCCCTGAATCCGCGCGAGCCGATCCTTGACGTTGAGCAGCGCGTAGTTGCGCAGGTACGTCATGTCGTAGCGATTGTTCGGCGAGATCAGGTGGACCACCATCGTCAGCGTAGGCGAACTCTTGATGGTCGTGATGCCGAGGCGCTGCACGTCTTCCGGCAGGCGCGGCAGCGCCTGGTTGACGCGGTTCTGCACCAGCTGCGTCGCAAGGTCCGGATTCGTGCCGAGCTTGAAGGTCACCGTCAGCGTGAGATTGCCGTCGCTATTGGCTTGCGACTGCATGTACAGCATGTTCTCGACGCCGTTGATCTGCTCTTCGAGCGGCGCGGCGACAGCCTCGGCGATTACTTTCGGATTGGCGCCCGGATATTGCGCGTGCACCACCACCGAGGGCGGCACCACTTCCGGGTACTCCGAAATCGGCAACTTGAAGAGCGAAATGATACCGCCCAGCAGGATCAATACCGATAGCACGCCGGCAAAGATCGGCCGATCGATGAAGAATTTGGATATATTCATGGGAAGCTCTTAACGTTGGAGCATGCGCCGCTACGGCTACTTGATGTGGCTACACACAAGCGCGGCGCACGAGGCTCACGAATTCTTGTCCGCTGTTTTCGCTCGCGTCTGTGCGAGCGGCGCGCCGTTCGGATCCTGATCCGCGGTCATCGGCACCATGTGAGCGCGTACTGCATCGCCCGGACGCACACGCTGGATACCATTCACCACGATCCGGTCGGTCGCCTGCAAACCGCCCTTAACGACGCGCAGGTTGCCCTGCATATTGCCCACCGAGATTTCGCGATACACCACGTGATTCTTCTCGTCGACCACCAGCACGAACTTCTTGTCCTGATCGGTGCCCACCGCTGCATCGTCGATCAGCAGTGCCGGATGCGGTTCGCTGCCGCCGACCTTGACGCGGGCATACAGCCCCGGAATCAATGCACCATCCTGGTTATCGAAGCGCGCGCGCACCCGAATCGTGCCGGACGACGTATCCAGCCGGTTGTCGACGGATTCGATCGTGCCGCTGCGTGAGTAGCCGCTTTCATCCGCCAGACCCAGGTCCACCGGCACTTTGCGGCCGTCCTTCGCCCGGCTCAGGTATTGCAGGTAGGTTTGTTCGTCAACGTCGAACGATGCGTAGATCGGCGAAACCGACACCAACGTGGTCAGCGGCGCCGAGCTTGCGCCCGCGGCCACCACATTGCCCACGGTGATTTCCGCACGCGAGACGCGGCCCGCCACGGGCGCGACGATCTTCGTGTAGCCGAGATTGATGCGCGCGGTTTCGACGGCGGCTTGCGCGGCCTTCAGGTTGGCGCTCGCTTCGCGCGCGGCGTTCTGCTTCTCGTCGTAATCGCGCTTGGCGATTGCGTTGTCGGCAATCAGCCGTTGCGCACGCTCCCAATCGCTTTGCGTGTAGCCCGTACGCGCTTGCGCTGCCGCGACCTGTGCTTCGGCGCGATCGACTTCGGCTGCGTACGGACGCGGATCGATCACGAACAGCGTATCGCCCTTCTTCACGAGCGCACCGTCCTTGAAGTTGACGGACACGATCGTGCCCGGCACCTGCGAACGAACGTCCACTTTTTCGACCGCTTCGAGGCGGCCTGAATAGCTTTGCCAGTCGGTGATGGTCTTTTGCACCACAGTGGCAACATCGACCTCCGGCACGATGGTCGGCGCGGCGGGCGAGCTCGCGTCGACCCGGATCGCGCCGAACGTGCCCAGCCCGGCCACAACGAGGACGGCTAGCGCGGCAATCGCCACACGGCGACGGGAAAGAGGAAGGATAGTCATGAGAAGCTCCCGGTATCGTTGATTAAAGTTCTACTTATTTCTGTCTCAGCGATGGGCGCGCGCATCGAAGCGCCACTGAAAAAATCGCACCGCTTCCTGCAACGCAGGTGGATGGTCGGCCAACGCGGCGTGCGAAACGCTGGGATAGCGGACCACCTGGGTCAGCACACCCGCATCGATCAGACTGCTCGCGTATTTCTCCGCTTCCACATGCAGCACATCGTTTTGAGCCGTCGCGATCAGCGTGGCCGGCAGGCCCGCGAGGCGTGACGATTCGAGCGGCGCGGCATACGGATGCATGCGTTGCGACGCTTGCGGCAGATATGCGCGATAACACGCAGCGCATTCCTTCGCGGTGATGTCCGAACTGAGGCGTTGCTCGTCGCCTAAACGCGTGAGGCTCGGATCGAGCATCGGTCCGAACAGCGCTTGCGCAGCAATGCGCACGTCGCCGCGATCCCGCGCGATGAAAGCGAGGCAGTTGGCCAACTGCCCGCCCGCATCGTGGCCCGCCACGCCGATCTTCCCGCTATTTCCGCCAAACGCGCGGGCTCTTGTCTGCACCCACAGCGCCGCACGGTGTGCGTCTTCAGGCGCCGCCGGAAACGGAAACTGCGGCGCCAGCGAATAACCAACCGAGACGACGAGAGCTGGTAAGTGTTCTGCGAAATAACGCGCGGCGTACTCAGCCTGATCGATCGAGCCCTTCGTAAAACCACCGCCGTGAAAATAAAGCAGTACTGGCAGTGCGGTTTTTTGTGACTGCCGGTACAAACGCAACGTAATGTCCTGCGCGTGCCCTTCGATCTGCACGTCAGTAACGTCGAGTGCCGTGCTGTCTGCCTGTGCCGGGCCGCTGCCGGAGGGCACAAAGGAGTACGGCGGTTTAAATGCATCCATGTCGAGCCGCGCAATGCGCATAGAACTTCAATGGTGCGAATTGTGGGTTCAGCAGACTCGTAAATAAATGCCTATAATCCGGCAACACAATTCGGCGCACCTGAACAATCGAATGCGATTGCTCTCCCGGATTCGATCCCTGCTCAGTGCGCCCGCCCCTTTCGGAGGTTTGCAATGGACCGGCTTCAGGCCATGCAAGTGTTCACGCGCGTCGTCGACACCAACAGCTTTACTCGTGCGGCGGAAACGCTCGACCTGCCGCGCGCATCGGTTACCACCATCATTCAGAACCTCGAAGCGTTCCTCGGCACGCGGCTGATGCACCGGACCACGCGGCGTTTGTCGCTCACACCGGACGGTGCGGCGTATTACGAACGCTGCGTGCGCATCCTGGCGGACGTCGAAGAAACCGAGGCCAGCTTCCAGAGCGGCAACAAAAAACCGCACGGCAAGCTGCGCATCGACATGCCGGGATCGATCGGGCGCCTGCTGGTGATCCCTTCGCTGTGTGAATTCCACACGCGTTACCCGGACATCGACCTGCAACTCGGATTGACGGACCGGCCCGTCGATCTGTTGCAGGAAGGCGTGGATTGCGTGGTACGTGTGGGTGCGCTACAGGATTCGTCGCTGGTGGCGCGACGCATCGGTTTGTTCGAGGGCGTGACCTGCGCGGCCCCCGACTACATTGAGCGAGCGGGCATGCCGACTTCGCTCGAGGACCTCGAGAATCACAAAGCAGTCAACTATTTTTCGAGCCGCACGGGGCGCACGATCGATTGGGCCTTCATGGTTGATGGCAAAGAAATTGAAGTGAAGATGAAGGGCATTGTGTCGGTGAACGACGCCGATGCCTACGTAACTTGCGGACTGGAAGGCTTCGGCCTGATTCAGCCGGCGCTCTTCATGGTGTTGCCGCATCTGCGTTCGGGCCAACTGGTTGAAGTACTACCGGAGCTGAAGCCTTTGCCGATGCCGATTTCCGCAGTCTATCCGCACAGTCGGCATCTGTCGCCTAAAGTCCGTGTTTTCGTAGACTGGATCGCGGAGTTGTTCGACCGCTGCCCGCTGCTGAGCGGACGCGGCAGTCTGGACACGATGTGCACGAAGCGTACTTTCGAAGAACGCGAATCTGCTCCGACGCTCGATACGCCGGTAATAACGGAGTGGGTCGCCTGATTCGCCCGAGTTGAAGTACGTAATCTGGAACAGTGAATTCCAACCGCGGCTCTAATGCCGCGGTTGTCCCGCAGTTGCCCTGTAGTGCCCTCTGGTTGTCGGGGAGACACGCGCGCTGCGATGATTGTTCTGGAATCGCGACAATTCATTTCGCGAAAGTGCGATTTATCCGAGTCGCCTCGAAGTCTACATTTCACCCTGTCGCAGCGCTCGTCGTGCTGCAAACGAATCGACAGGAGTGAATCATGAAACGCAATCTCTTAGCAGGTCTGGCTCTTTCGCTGCTTGCCAGCGCACCGGTTTTTGCTCAAAGCAATGGTGGTGGGATTGGCCATGCCGGCACATACGAAACGCAACCCACGCCGACCACAGGCGGTAAAACCCGTGCTGAGGTTAAGGCCGAACTGGTCGCGGCGTATCGTGACGGCTCGCTACCTGCGCTGAATCGTACGTCGTATCCGAATAAAGGTCTGATTGGTCAGACGCAGGCTGCGCGTATTGCATTGCAGGAAGGCGCCAGTGGCGACGTGACACGCGTTGCTAATGGGCAGTAAGGCTGACGCACCGCGATGATTCGGTTTCCAAAAGAAATAGTCATTGCGGTGGTGTTTGTGCACTCTTTATGAAGGAGCATGTTATGACGCCGTCTGAACTTGATCATTGGGATATGGATACGCCTGTGTGGACGCCTTATCGGGCGTCGTGACGATAGGGGTTGGTTTTTGCCGTGCGGCGCTTGTTTGTCTGTTTGTCTGTTTGCCTGCGGCGTTGGGTTTTTCTCGAGTTGTTTGCCTGCTCGGTGCGTTTTTTGGTGCGTTTTTGGTGTTGGCCTTTCCTTGATTTCTTAGTGGTTTATTAGCGTCGCCCCTGTGCGGGGCAGGCACCTACTTTTCTTTGCCTGCCGCAAAGAAAAGTAGGCAAAAGAAAGCCGCTCACACCGCTAGCTTATAAGCGGGGCTCTCGCACAGTTGCGGCAGTGGTGCATCTGGAATCTGCGTTCCCGCACACTCCGCGTTCGTGACAAGGCAGTCATACTTCCGGCGGCGCTGCGCGCGCCGAAGCGCACGTTCTCAAAACCGATTGTGGTGTTTTTGCACTCGCGTTTCATCCGGCGTTTCGCCGAGGCGAAGCTGATGATTCCCTCTGTGCTCAAACGGAGCCCGAGGTTCCTCGTGCAACTTCGTCGTCGCCTGGCCGGAGCCGATCGCCCCCCCAAACGAAGCTCCAGGTTTTCCTGGCAGACTCATCCGCGACGCACGCAGTGCGGAGTGGGAGCGGATGAGCCCTGTGTCACTCACGCCGAATGTGCGAGGATACGGATTCCAGATGCGCCACTACCGCAACTGCGCGAGAGACCCGCTTATAAGCTAGCGGTGTGAGCCGCTTTCTCTTGCTTACTTCTCTTTGCGGCGGCAAAGAGAAGTAAGTGCCCGCCCCGCACAGGCGCGACGCTAATACACCACTAAGAAAGCAAGGAAAGGCCAACGCCGTAGGCAAACAAACGACAAATGCTGCGCAAACAATCAATCCAAGCAAAGCCCACCGCCGCAGGCACTCAACTCAACCCAAACAAGCGCCGAACAGGCACAAAACCTTTACCTCTTCTGCACCCCCTCCCGCCACTCCCCCCAATGAGTCACAATATCCTGCACAAGCGGATTCCCGGCCCGAAACAAATTCTCAATAGCAATCGTAAAGCCCCCTTGCGCAGCATAGTTAAGCAAATTATCCGCACTAGTCTGCCCATCGTAAGGCCGATCAAAATCAGACCCCGCCCTCACCACAGCAACACGATTCAAATCGACCTTATGCACCGAGGCCGCGCGCTTAAGCGCCTCATACGTCGCGTTATCCTCCTGCTGCGTAGTGCAATAAACCCCCTTGTTATCAGTCAAAATCCTGGTCCAATCGCGCGCCCGCTGACCAAGCAGGGTCCCTGACCACCAGGTATCGCCCGCAAGCGTATCGCACTGAATAACAGTCGGCGGCCGATTCGCAGGCGCGTACGAATACTTGGCCCGCGCAGCCTGCGCCTGAGCGTTGTCCGACAGCACAACGCTGCGCGACAAATCAAACGCCGTATCGGCAAGCTGGGTATTCAACTGGAACACCTCCGTCCGATAGTCAAGCGGCGGCTTGTCCGTCGGACTCGTCGTATTGATCCCAAGGTACCCGGTATTCCAGCCAGGCGGAATCTCCCGCCCGTCGATCTCCCACTGAATCCCAAAGTCGACCAGATACTTCGCCCACGCGGCAGATCCGACCGTGCCCTGCTGCGGATCGATCCCCGCAATCCCCGCCACCATAAAGTACGTATGCCGCAAATCGAAGCGAGGCGAGAAGGTCAGCGCCATGATCGACGCGGCAGCGTTGCTATGCCCCATGCCAGTAGTCATGACACAGACGTCCTGCTTGTTGCAATGAACCGTCGGATAATCGGGAGATAGGCCGTCGACCTGAATTTCACGCCACGGCCCCAGCCGGTCGAGCCACACCTGCCCCTCCGGCGCGAACATCGAAATGATCATCACCTTGACCGGCCGGCCGTGCGAGCCGCCGTCGCCTTGCGAGAAACCATCGTTGTCGTCCGCGCTGGCGGCGCCGGGCGTGAAGGCGGCGCAAGCCGCGAGTGCAATTGCGGAAATTGCACCAAGTGTGCGAGTCAGCATCGGGATCCTTCCTTTTTGCTTGTGATGCAGATTGGGAGAGGGACTGCTTTCAAGCCGAAAGAAGTATAGATGCGAAGGAATTTTTTTCCACTACGTGTTACTGCATTTCATACGCCACGTCTGAACCCCGCCGGCTCCCGCGTCTGGCCAGCCCGTCGGCTCCTCAGCACGTCAACGCGTCCCTTCCTATAATGGAGGACCGTCAGCACGCACCGCGTTTGTACCGTTCAATACAGGAGCACCACAATGGATTATGTGAAGCTAGGCCGCACCGGCCTCGATGTATCGCGTCTTTGTCTCGGCTGCATGAGCTACGGCGTGCCCGCTCGCGGCACCCACCCCTGGTCGCTTGACGATGAGGCGGCGCGTCCCTTTATCAAGCAGGCGCTCGACCACGGCATCAATTTCTTCGATACCGCCAACGTTTATTCAGACGGCACCAGCGAGGAAATCGTCGGCCGGGCGCTGAAGGACTTTGCGAAGCGCGACGAGATTGTGCTGGCTACCAAGGTGAATAGCCGCATGCATCCGGGCCCGAACGGTGCAGGCCTGTCACGCAAGGCGATCATGGCGGAAATCGACAACAGCCTGCAGCGTCTCGGTACCGACTACGTCGACCTGTATCAGATCCACCGCTGGGACTACGGCACGCCGATCGAAGAAACCATGGAGGCGCTGCACGACGTCGTGAAGGCAGGCAAGGCACGCTATATCGGCGCATCGTCGATGTATGCATGGCAGTTCGCCAAGGCGTTGCATGTGGCTGAACGCAACGGCTGGACGCGCTTCGTAACGATGCAGAACTATGTCAACCTGCTGTACCGCGAAGAAGAACGCGAGATGCTGCCGCTGTGCGAAAGCGAAGGCATCGGCGTCATTCCGTGGAGCCCGCTGGCACGTGGACGACTGACGCGCGACTGGAACACCGAGAGCGCGCGCTCCGAGACCGACGAATTCGGCCGCACGCTGTACGCGCATACCGAAGATGCGGATCGCCGGATCGTGGAGCGAGTGAGTCAGATCGCCAAGGAACGCGGTGTACCGCGTGCGCAAGTCGCGCTAGCCTGGGTGTTGCAGAAGAAGCCGATCACCGCGCCTATTGTCGGCGCGACCAAACTGCATCACCTCGACGATGCGGTTGCGGCGCTGTCGTTGAACCTGAGCGCGGACGAAATCCGTCAACTGGAAGAACTGTATGTGCCGCATGCGGTGACCGGGTTCAAATAAGCGGAAAATGCACCGCTCAGCAGACACATGAGGGGGCACCTGAGCGGCAACCCACCCGGAATCCGCCGGTCCCGGACAGACCGGACGCGCCCCGCCAGGCAGCGCGAAAGCGCATCAGATCCGCGGCACGTCCGGTTCAAAAAACACCCAGCGCACTTGCGGAAATGTCGCCTGCAAGTCCGCTTCGATCACGTTGATCGCATCGACCATCGCGCGGCCGCTCGCATAGTCGATCATTTCCGCCTGCACCGCCACCACCACGTGACGGCCCCATTGCAGCGTAATCATGTTGATGATGCTGCGAATCTCCGATCTGGCGCGCAGATGCGCCTCGATCGCGCGGCGCACTTCCGGCCCCGCCGATTCGCCGACGATCATCGACTTCACTTCACGCGCCACCAGCCACGCAATCACCATCAGCAACACACCCACACCGATGGAGCCCAATGCATCGTAGACGGGATTGCCGGTCACCATCGTCAGCAGCACGGCGACGAAGGCGATCGCAAGACCCGCTAACGCAGCAATGTCCTCGCCGGCCACCACCAGCAATTCGGACTCGCGCGTTTCGCGAAACCAGCGCCACATGCTTTTGTCGGGATGCGTCTTGCGGATTTCCTTAACCGCGCCCCACAAAGAAAGGGCTTCGAGCACCACCGAAACACCGAGTACGACGAGCGCTACATAGGCATACTGCAAAGGCTCACGTGCAAACAGACGATGCACGCCCTCGTACACCGAAAACGCCCCGCCGACAAAGAACAGCAGCAACGCCACCAGCAGTGAATAGAAATTGATTTCACGGCCGCTACCCATGGGATGCAACGGGCTCGCGGGTTTGCGCGCTTCACGCAAACCGAATAGCAGTAGCAACTGGTTACCGCAATCGGCGGTCGAGTGAATGGCTTCAGCGAACATCGAGCCGGAACCCGTGAAGGTGGCTGCAGCGAACTTGCAGACAGCGATGCCGAGGTTGGCGGCGAGCGCATAGAAAATGGCTTTCGGCGATTCTTCTTTCATCGTCGTGGAGAGGGTCCGTGGGTTTGCAGAGCGGTTTCGGTTGGCAATTGTTCGTATTATGGACATGCCAGACGGCATGCGTCCAACCCCAGTGCGGTTTCGCCCCGTGCTCCATGACGTCTGCAGTCCATCCGCCCTCTCTCACGGTCCGTTGTGCTAGGCCCTTTCGAGCGCGGCCATCTCCCGCACGATCACCAGCAGCATCGACAGGCTCGCGCCGCCCGTGGCCCGCAGATCGGCAAGCAGGCGCGCATAGCGCTCCAGCTGCGCGGTGCGTTTGTCACGCCACGTCTGAACCAGTGCATCCGGCGTCGACGCATCGTCCGCGCCGGTCAGCGCACTCGTGGTCAACGCGCGTTTCAGGCGCGCAAGCTCGGCAAGCGCCGTGGCGCGCGCCAGCATGTCCCAGTGCGTGGGCGCCGGCAGTGCGGCCGCGCGCTCGCTGATCCAGCTGT
Source organism: Paraburkholderia sediminicola (assembly GCF_046026855.1). Taxonomy (GTDB): domain Bacteria; phylum Pseudomonadota; class Gammaproteobacteria; order Burkholderiales; family Burkholderiaceae; genus Paraburkholderia; species Paraburkholderia sediminicola_A. Next base: position 149,969 of record NZ_JAQQET010000007.1, read on the forward strand.
AGTTCAGCAGCGTACCAAGCGCGAAGTAGACGCCCGCCACGAGTTCGAGACTACGCCCGCAGGTCGACGCCACCTCGGCGATGTCGAGCAAAGCCGCCGATATCTCGCCGCTGGCGATTCGCACCGCCAGTTCGCTATCGACACCCGCGTCCGCGAGCGCGCGTTGCCGTTCGGACAACGCCTCGAGATCCGCGCTCGGCAGCAGCGCAGGCCATTGCGGCGCGAGGCGTTGCGCCGCGTCGCGACAGCGTGCAAGCAAGCCGGCGACGTCACCGTCGCTGACCGCTCCCGACTGCAACTGCCGCAGAAACCACAGCGCCGAGCGTTCGACAAGCCGCGCCACTTCGACGAACATGCGCGCCTGCACATCGTCGGCGACACGGTTATCGAGCGCGTCGATACTGCGCCATACGTCGTCCAGATCGAACACGTCGCGCGCCATAATGCAGGCTCGCACGATGACGCCAGGCTGTGCATCGGTCTCCTCCATCAGGCGATGCACGAACTCGCAGCCCACGCGATTCACCAACGCATTGGTCAGATGGGTTGCAAGAATTTCGCGCCGCAGCGGATGCCGTTGCATCGGTTCGCTGAAGCGTTGCCGCAATGGCTTCGGAAAGTATTCGATCAGCATGTCGCTGACGAGCGGATCTTCCGGCATTGACGATTCGAGCAGTGCGTCGTACAACCACATCTTGCTATAGGCAAGCAGCACGGCGCGCTCGGGCGTGGTCAGCCCTTGTTTTGCGGCCTGGCGTTCGGCGATTTCTTCATCGGTTGGCAAGAACTCGATTACGCGATTGAGCCGGCCCGCGCGTTCAAGGTAACGCATTAACCGCGCTTCGGCATCGAGCAACTCGACGCCAAAGCGTCCTGCAATCGAGAGCGCCTGGGTCTGATAGTAGTTGTCCTGCAAGACGAGCAAACCGACTTCATCGGTCATTTCCGCAAGCAGAGCATTGCGCTGTTTCTCAGTCATTTCGCCGTCGGAGACGACGAGGCCCAGCAGAATCTTGATGTTGACCTCGTGGTCCGAACAGTCGACACCCGCGGAGTTGTCGATCGCATCGGTATTGATGCGGCCGCCGCGCTGCGCGAATTCGATGCGTCCGAGTTGCGTAAGCCCGAGATTGCCGCCTTCCGCGACGACCTTGCACTGCAGATCGGCGCCGTTGACGCGAATCGCATCGTTAGCGCGATCGCCGACCTGCAGATGCGTTTCCCGGCTCGCCTTCACGTAAGTGCCAATGCCGCCGTTGTAGAGCAGATCGACAGGCGCCAGCAGAATCGCGCGCATCAATTCAGCGGGCGCGAGCGCCGGCGCGCTGATACCGAGCACCGACTGCACCGCCGCAGACAAGGGAATTGTCTTGGCCGTGCGCGGAAACACGCCGCCGCCCGCAGAGATCAACGACGGATCGTAATCCGCCCAACTCGAGCGATCGAGCATGAAAAGGCGCCCACGCTCGGCAAGGCTTACCGCAGGATCCGGATTCGGATCGAGAAAGATATGCCGATGATCGAACGCGGCGACCAGCCTGATATGCGGCGACAGCAGCATGCCGTTGCCAAATACATCGCCCGACATGTCGCCGACACCGGCCACGGTGAAGTCGGTCGTTTGGGTATCGACGCCCATTTCGCGGAAGTGCCGCTTGACCGACTCCCACGCGCCGCGCGCCGTGATCGCCATTTTCTTGTGGTCATAGCCGACCGAACCGCCCGACGCAAAGGCGTCATCGAGCCAGAAACCGTATTCCTGCGAGATTGCGTTCGCGTAGTCGGAGAAGGTGGCCGTGCCCTTGTCGGCGGCGACGACCAGATAGGGATCGTCGGGATCATGCCGCACCACATCCGGCGGCGGCACCACCGCCGTGCCCGCGAGGTTGTCGGTCAGGTCGAGCAGGCCGCGCAGGAACGTCTGATAACAAGCGATACCTTCACGCATCCACGCGTCGCGTTCGGTCTGCGGCGGTGGATTCTTCACGACGAAGCCGCCTTTGGAGCCGACCGGCACGATCACCACGTTCTTCACCATCTGCGCCTTCATCAGCCCGAGTACCTCCGTGCGGAAGTCCTCACGCCGGTCCGACCAGCGCAGCCCGCCGCGCGCGACACGGCCGCCGCGCAAATGCACGCCTTCCACACGCGGCGAGTACACCCAGATCTCGAACATCGGCTTCGGTTCAGGCAAACCGGGCACTTGCGCAGGATTGAATTTGAACGACAGATACGGCTTCGGCTGGCCGTCTGCATCGAAGCGATAGTAGTTCGTGCGCTGGGTGGCCTTGATAACGCCGAGGAATTGCCGGAGTATCCGGTCCTCGTCGAGATTCGGCACCTGATCGAGCGCGCTGTCGATCGACTTCAACAAGCCGTCGACACGTGCCTCGCGCGTCACGCCCTGCGCCGGGTCGAAGCGCGCAATGAACAACTCCACGAGCATGCGGGCAATCGCCGGATTGCCGGTAACCGCGCGCTCGATATAGGCGTCGCTGAAGGTCGATCCCACTTGCCTCAGGTACTTGGCATAAGCACGCAGAATCGTCACCTCGCGCGCATTCAGTTGCGCACGCAACACAAGGCGGTTGAAATCGTCGCTTTCGATTCCGCCAGTCCACACCTGTTCGAACGCGTCTTCGAAAAGATCCTTCACACGTTCGATATCGAACTCGGCGTCGTCCGCGAGTTCGAGGCCGAAATCGTGAATCCACGCAGGCGTGGCGCCGAGCGCTTCGATCAGATAGGGCCGCTCTTCATCCACACGCACGCCGAGATGTTCAAGCATCGGCAAGCTGCGCGACAACGCAATGGGTAGTCCCGCGCGATAAACCTTGAAGCGAAACGCACGCGGTCCTGCTTCGATCGGGCGGTACAGATTCATGGCGAGCCGCTCGCTGCCCTGCACGCGTTCGATCAGCTCGATATCGCGCACCGCGGTACGGGCCGGATAATCGTCGCGATAGCCAGGGGGAAACGAATCCGCATAGTGTTGCAGAAGACGGTTGCCCTGTTCCTCGCCGAATGCGTCGAGTAATGCGTCGGCGAGATCGTCCTGCCAGCGGCGCGTGACCTGGACGAGCCGCGCTTCGAGTTCGCGCGTATCGACATTGGGCATACCACCCGGCTTTGCATGCACGACGAAGTGAATACGTGCGAGGGTCGACTCCGACAACAGCGGCGTGAATTCGACACTTTCCCCATTGAATGCATCGGCCAGCAGGTTGGCAATGCGCTGCCGCATATCGGTGTTGTACTTGTCGCGCGGTACGAACACGAGACACGACACGAAACGGTCGAAACGGTCGCGGCGCACGAACAGACGCGTGCGCTGATGCTCCTGCAAACGCAGCACACCCAGCGCGATATCGTAGAGCTGGTCTTCGTCCGCCTGAAAGAGTTCGTCGCGCGGATAGGTTTCGAGCACAGTTACCAGCGATTTGGCCAGGTGACCCTTCGGCAGGAAGCCAGCGCGCCGCACAATGTTCGCGCATTTGCGCCGCACGATCGGAATTTCCGAGGCCGAAACCAGGTACGCGGTAGACGTATACAGGCCGATAAAACGCCGCTCGCCGGTCACCTTGCCGTCCGCGCCGGTCAGCTTGATGCCGACGTAATCCAGATAGCCCGGCCGATGCACCGTTGCGCGCGAGTTGGCCTTGGTCAGGAAAATGGGCGATGAGCCGGAGATGATATCGGCGGCCGCCGGTGGCAATGGCGTGACGTCGGCCGCGCCCGCGGGACGCAGTGCGTCGCGCAGAATGCCGAGGCCGGAGCCAGGTACCGCACGCAGGCCAAAGCCAGTGTCGTGCTGCACCAGTTCATAATCGCGCTGGCCGAGAAATGTGAAATGATCGGCCACCATCCATTCGAGGAAGGCTCGGGCCTCGACACCTTCTGGTCCCGCCTCGCCGGCCTTCATGCCTTTCACCGTAACGCGCGCCAGCTCGACGATCTTCGGCCAGTCTTCCACTGCGGCGCGCACGTCGCTCAACACCTTGGCGATCTCGTCACGCAATGCGTCGAGCTTCGCTGCGTCGCCGCAACGGTCGACTTCGAAGTGAATGAACGAGGCAAGCTGCGAGCGCGTATCGGCTGCATCTTCAGCGCCCTGGCCCACTCGCACGATGCTGCCGTCCGGCCCGCGCCAGATGCGAAACACCGGATGCACGACCGAATGCAGCGCGAGCCCGAGGCGGTTGACCGCCATCGACACCGAATCGACCAGAAACGGCATATCGTCGTTGACGATCTCGATCACCGTGTGATCGGAGTGCCAGCCATGCTGTTCGAGTATCGGGTTGTAGACGCGTAGCCGTTCGCTACCGGGCACGAAGCGCTGCGCGGTTTGCCAGTGTGCGAGCGCCGCGCCGTAAAGATCGGCAATCGCGCGGCTTTGCAGGTCGTCGGCATCGACGAAATCGTAGTAGTGCTGCAGGAAAGGTTCGACGACTTTGAAGGTCGGCTCGGGCAAGCGCCCACGCGCAAATTCGAAGACATCGTTCAGCAGGTGCGTGACGGCTTCTTCATTCTTCGCTTGCATGATCAACTCCCCCGGCGGGCGGCAATAGCGAGTATCGCTTGATTCGCATGCATCGTCTGAACGGGGATTATGCACCTGCTGGCCAGAAAAACGATGTGCGAGCTCTTAGGTTATACCCGCTGGCGGTTGAGGTGCTGCTGTCTGCGTTGTGGTCTGCGTTGTGGTCTGCGCTGTTGCCTGCGCTCTTGCCTGGCTAGAGCCCGGCCTTCGGCTCTTCGCCTTCCTGCATCAGCCACGCGCGAACCTGTTCGCTGGCCCATGCCGGGTCGTCGTGCGGCAAGTCATGACCGGCCCATTGATGCTCGCGATGGGTTGCGCCCCACGCCGCCGCGAGCTTCGCCGAACACGCCGGATTAACCAGCGTGTCGGCGCGTGAAGAAAGAATCAGCAACGGGCAACCCGGTTTTGCCACAGCCGCGCTAAAGCGTGCGGCGGCCCAAAGCTGCCGTAACGCATTGCCCCGGCTCACCGGCGCGGTCCGGCGAATTTCGCTCCATGCATCGAGATCGGCACCCAGCGTTTCGACGTTATTGCACGTCAGCCGATGAATGCCGCTTTCCGCGCGCGGCGCGTCGCGCCAGTGTGCTGCGACGCCCAGAAGGCCCGGCCATGCGGATGGCCGCAAGCGCTCGTGCATGCGGCTGAACGGTCTCATGCTGGTATTGATCAGCACGAGCCGCTCGATCTCGCCGGGATGCCGTTGCGCCCAGTCAGTTGCCACCATGCCGCCAAGCGACATTGCCAGCACGCGATAAGGGCCTGTTGCTCCAGTTTGCAGCGCAGCAATCCGCACGAAGCCCACCATATCTTCCACCGCAGCCGGCGCGCGCAGGTTCGCAAACTCGCCGTTGCCGGGCAGATCGAGCAACAACACGCAATCCGTGCCGATCGCCTCGCGCAACAAGCCAGGCAAACGCCCCCAATGGCGAGTTTCGCGCGTCAGCCCACGCAACAGAATCCACGTGCTCATGACACTTCCGTTTTGTACCAAAGGTCGATCGCGCTTTGCAACAGTTGCTCACGACGATGACCTTGCGGCAGCCAGCGTTGCGACGAGAACGCCGCGCGCGCGAGGAAATCGAGCAGATTCGCATGACGCCGCAACACGCGCGCGGTGCGATGCGCCTTCACCGGGTTGAACATACCTTGACGCGAAAACAGTTGGCGCGGATTCTTCTTGATCCACAGCCACGAACCGAGTTCGAGCGTCATCGGCAGGAAGACGTTCGGTGCAGGTGTGCGGTCGTACGCGAAGTCCCACAGATCGCCGTGCAATAGATACTGGTGGCTCTGCGGCTCGAACGCGTAGCCATGATGCGGATGCGCACGCTCGAACATGGTTTTCAGCACGTACATTTCCGGCAGATGCGGCATCAGCTTGCGCGTGCGCGCATAAGGAAACCAGATGCTGTCCCGCCAGCCATAACCCGAGTGGCAATCGAGCGCGATGCTCAAGGGTCGCGCGGCCATTTCGGTTTCTACCACCCGCAGGAGCGCCGCCGCCTCCGGCTCCATCGGCTCGCCTTGCCGGCCGCGATACCAGGGCAGCCATGCGCCCACCCGCTGGCCGCCGGCGAGCAGCGGCACGCGTTCGTCGGCATTCTGCGGCGCGTTGCGCATCAGATCGACACCGTTTGGATTGGCGCGCGTGGCGGCCCACATCCCGCCCGGATTGACGATCGGCATAAAGATCAGACGAATCGACTGCAATTGCCGCACCAGCAGTTCGTCCCATTCGAGCCGGGCGAGCAGCGCGCGCATGTAGTCGAGCACGAGCTGCGAGCCAATCCGTTCGAGCCCGTGAATGCCGCCAAAGAAACCGATTGCCGGCGCGAGCGGGTCGGTCGAACCGATGCTCGCGGTGTGCACGGCGAACTGCCGCCCTCGCACCGTCGTCTCGCAGACCGTGCGGATCTCGAAGCTTGCGCTGCCCTGATCGAGGATCGTCTTGAGATCTTCGTACTCCGCAAAACTGTCGGGAAGAAAGCTCAAAGGCTGCATGACGACGTCGAAGGAAACTGCAAGGTTATTGGGGACGGCACGCCGGATGAAGCAATATAGCCTGGCTGCGCGCGATCATGCGCTGCCAGCCCCACCCCACGCAAATCGTGTCATACAGATGTCATTTTTTATTCGAACGAATGACTTCTACCTGTCTTTCTGGCGACGCAAAAAAGTCACATGAAGATATAGTCGTCTAGACGTTGCGATGCCTTCACTCAACCGTCACAGACGCTTCCTAGAATGAGCCCCACACAAGCCGGCAATGGCCGGATGCATCAAGGGGTACTTATGGAAGAGATTCGGGAAGCAATTCGTATCGAACGGTTGAGCAAGACGTTCAGCAATGGCCGCAAGGCGCTGGACGAAATCGATCTGCGCGTCGAACCGGGCGAAATGGTTGCATTGATCGGCGCCTCGGGTTCGGGCAAGTCGACGCTGCTGCGGCATATCGCGGGCTTCACGGCCTCGGATGCGCAGCCGTCGCAGATCGCGATTCTCGGTCGGCCGATCCAGCAGAACGGCCGCATCGTGCGAGAAGTGCGCAGCATTCGCCGCGATATCGGTTTCGTATTCCAGCAATTCAATCTGGTGAACCGGCTTTCCGTAGAGAGCAACGTGCTGATCGGCGCACTCGCGCGGCTGCCTTTGTGGCGCCGTCTCACCGGCAGATTTCCGGTTGCTGAGCGTGCCTTGTCGATGGCCGCGCTCAATGAAGTCGGCATCGGCGACCATGCGCGCGAACGCGCCGCCAATCTCTCCGGCGGCCAACAGCAACGCGCGGCATTGGCGCGAGCGCTGGTGCAACGCGCGCGCATCGTGCTTGCTGACGAACCGATCGCCTCGCTCGACCCGGAATCTTCGCGCCGTGTCATGGAAATGCTGCGCACGCTCAACGTCGAGCATCAACTGACGGTGCTGGTGTCGCTGCATCAGGTCGATATCGCGATGCAGTATTGCCCGCGCACCGTCGCGCTGCGTCGTGGCAAGGTGGTCTATGACGGCGCCTCCGCCGCGCTGAGCCCTGCCCTGCTCAAGAAGCTCTACGGCGACGATGTCCGCGAACTGCTCGACGAAACCAGCGCTGATAGCGCGGCCGATCATACGGACAACAACGCTAACGGTGTCGACACCGGCGCACCGGCGCAAGACGCCGCGCCCACCTCGACACGTTATGCGTTCGCCCTCAATCCGGCGCACTCGAACTGAGCGCGCCCACTCATTCTGTCCACTCAACCGGACCTCAAAAGAGATGAAATTCCTGCGTTCATTGATCACGCTGACCGTCGGCGCGGCCGCTTTCGCCTGCGTCGCCTCCGCACAAGCCGAGGACATCAACCTTGGCATCATCTCGACCGATTCGTCCTCCGTGCTGAAACAGCGCTGGGAACCGCTGATCGCGGACATGAACAAGCAAACCGGCCTGAACGTCAAAGCGTTCTTCGCGACCGACTACTCCGGCATCATCGAAGGAATGCGCTTTAACAAGGTACAGATTGGCTATTTCGGCAATGCGTCGGCGATGGAAGCGGTAGACCGGTCGCAAGGCGAAGTGTTCGCGAAGGTCCTGTATGCAAACGGCGATGCCGGTTACAAATCGGTGCTGATCACCAATGTGAACAGCCGCTTCAAGACGCTCGACGACGTCTTTAAAAACACCAGGGACGTCACGGTCGGCTTCGGCGATCCGAACTCCACCTCGGGCACGTTGATCCCCGGCTATTACCTGTTCGCCAAGCACAACACCCCGGTCAACACGTCATTCAAAGCCGTGCTGCCGTCGAGTCACGAAGCGAATCTGCTCGCCGTGGTGAACAACAAGATCGACATCGCGACCAACAACACCGAGATGCTCGACACACTAAAACAGCAGCATCCGGACAAGTTCGCGCAAGTACGCGTGCTGTGGACCTCGCCGTTGATTCCGTCGGATCCGCTCGTGTGGCGCAAGGATCTGCCGCAAGCCACCAAGGACAAGATCCGCAACTTTTTCCTGAACTACGGAAAAACCGATCCGCATGAAAAAGCGGTGATGGCGGCGATTACGGGCTACGCCGGCTTCGCGGCATCGTCGGATGCGCAATTGCTGCCGATCCGCCAGGTCGCATTGTTCCAGCAGAAGCAGAAGATCGAAAGCGACACGCATCTTTCCGACGACGACCGCAAGACCCAGCTGGCCGCGCTCGATGCGAAGCTAAGCGTACTCAACACCGCCGTAGCCAAGCAATGAACACGATTGATCTGATCACGTCGCCAACGCGTGCGAGCGAAGCGCTCGCCGCGCAGACGGCACGTGCAGCTCCCGCCGCGGGCAAGCGCAGCTGGCTGTCGCTCGTCGGCTGGATCGCGGTGCTTGCCGCGTTGGGTGGCGCATGGCACGGCGCCGATATGCGTCCGCTGGACCTGCTCTCCGACTCCGGCAACATGGGTCAGTTCGCCAAGGATTTCTTCCCGCCTGACTTCACCGAATGGCGCAGCTATTTGCACGAGATGGCCGTGACGCTGTCGGTGGCAGTGTGGGGCACGGCGCTCTCGCTGGTGTGCGCGGTGCCGTGTGGACTGATGTCCGCGCATAACATGGCGCCGATGTGGATCGTTCAACCGATGCGCCGCATGATGGACGCGTGCCGCGCAATCAATGAAATGGTCTTCGCGATGCTGTTCATCGTCGCGGTGGGACTCGGTCCGTTCGCCGGCGTACTGGCGTTGTGGGTGCACACCACCGGCGTGCTCGCCAAGCTCTTCGCCGAAGCGGTCGAAGCCATCGATCCGCGTCCGGCCGAAGGCGTGCGCGCCACCGGCGCGACCAGTCTCGACGAAATCATCTACGGCGTGCTGCCGCAAGTGCTGCCTTTGTGGATCTCGTACGCGTTATATCGCTTCGAATCGAACGTGCGCTCGGCGATGGTGGTCGGCATGGTGGGTGCGGGCGGGATTGGCGTGGTGCTGTACGAGGCGATCCGCTCGTTCAATTACGCGCAGACGGCTGCGGTGATGATCATGGTGATCGTGGTCGTGACGGTGATCGATCTGGCGTCCGCGTGGCTGCGCGAACGCGTGACGTAACGTAACGTGATGTGATGTGACGCAATTTGATCGCTTCGCGATTCCTGCATGCCGAAGGGTTGGCGAGACGTGCTTCGTCAACCCTCATCCGGGTTGCTTCGATATTGCGTGCCTGCTGCGAGCCTACTGGGTACCTGCTGCGTGCCAGCGCGGCAGTATAGCGGCACGCAGGCGCCGCGCCGAAGTTGAGCAGCGGGACCTCGCCGCCACAAATTGCCGGCTTCCGCCACATAAAGCCCCTTCACTTTAGTCGTCCACCCCTCCATTCCGGCATTCTGCTGGAATAATCACGTGCTTACGGCCGGCCCCCGGCCGTCTCTCATCTCTCCCTGGTCTTCATGGACACCTTTGTCGTCTTGCTCGTGCTGCTCTCCGCGCTGCTGCACGCCACCTGGAACGCGTTTCTGCATTTATCCGAAGACCGTGTGTGGCTGCTCGGCATGATGGCGATTCCGTATATCGCCGTCAGCGCCGTCGGCGTGATCGTGCTGCCTTTGCCTGACCCGGCCGCATGGCCTTACATCTTTGCATCAGTGGTGCTTGAATTCGGCTACCTGCTGGCGCTGATTCGCGCGTACAAAAGCGGTGACTTCGGCCAGATCTATCCGATCGCGCGCGGTCTTTCGCCGATGCTCGTGTTCGTCGGCGCGCTGGTATTCGCGCACGAAACGCTCAAGCCGCTGGCGGCGATCGGTGTGGCGCTGGTATCGCTCGGCATCGTCTCGCTGGCGTTCCGCCGCGGCATGCGTTTTTCCGGCGAAAGCGTACCGTTTGCGCTGCTGACGGGCTTCTTCATCGCAACGTATTCGGTTGTCGACGGAATCGGCGCGCGCGTGGCGGGCAATGGCCTGAGCTACATCATGTGGGTCTATCTGATCTGGAATATCCCGCAGTTTCTGCTCGCCTGGCATTGGCGCGGTGGCGCCAAGGGGCTGTTTATCGGCCGCACGGTGGTGCTCAAGGGCATGGCCTCCGGCGCGCTCGCGCTCACCGCGTATTGCCTGATTATCGAGGCCTACCGCTATATGCCGATCGCGATGGTTTCCGCGTTGCGCGAGCTGAGTTCGATCTTCGCGGTGCTGATCGGCTGGCTGTTCATGCAGGAGAAGCTGACGACACGGCGTATCCTGGCGTGCGCATTGGTTACGCTGGGGGCCGTGTTGATCCGGATTTGAAGCGCATTGACACCCGTTGAAGACACGTTGACGCTATCAAGCAACCACGGCCGCCCTTACGCAAACTGCACGAGCGTCGCGTCGATCGCATCAGCCAACGTATTGAATGCCGGCGCGATCTCTTCGTCCGACACGCACGCATAGCCGATCAGCAACCCCGATGGCGCGAGCGACGGTTGCGCGTAATACCCCGACAACGGCCGCACGACAATATTGCGCTCCAGCGCCGCAGCCGCCACCGCGCGGTCGTCGCTACCCGCGGGCAACTGCATCACGAGATGCAAACCGGCGTCGCCACCCACGGCCGGCAGCGCATCGCCATAACGGTGCGCTGCGGCATCCAGCAGAGTCTGGCGACGCTGTCCGTAAAGCGTGCGCATCTTGCGGATATGCGAGGTGAAATGCCCTTCCGCGATGAACTCCGCGAGCATCGCCTGCTGCAATAACTGCCCTTCCCGATACAACTCCGCGCTGGCGGTCGCAAAACTCTCCGCCAGCGCTTCGGGCACGACCAGGTAGCCGATGCGCAACCCCGGAAACAACGTCTTGCCGAAGCTGCCCACGTAAATCACCTGCCCCGACGTATCCAGGCCTTGCAGCGATGCCAGCGGCCGGCTGCCGTAGCGGTATTCGCTGTCGTAGTCGTCCTCGATGATCCAGCACTGGTTCTGCCGCGCGTACTCCAGCAACATGCGGCGCCGCGCGAGGCTCATCACCATGCCGAGCGGATATTGGTGCGACGGCGTGACGAGCATCAGCTTAGGCGGTTGCGCAAGATCGTCGGCGGATGGATTGATGCCTTCTTCGTCGACGGCGATCGGCCGCGACTGCAGGCCAGACACGTGCAGCACGCTGCGCACGCCCCAGTAGCAGGGGTCCTCCGTCCAGATCAGATCGCCCGGATCGGACAGCAGACGCACGGCCAGGTCGACGGACTGGTGGATCCCGGTCGTGATGATGATCTGCTCGGGCGTACATCGCACCGAGCGCGATGTCCGCAGATAGTCGGCTAGCGTGTGCCGCAATGAGGCCAGGCCGCCACCCGGCGCATAGGTCAGTAAGTCCGGGCGCAGCCGGCGCCAATACTTGTTGTGCAGGCGGCTCCACACGCGCGCCGGAAACTTCGTGACATCCGGCACGCCGGGCATAAACGCGCCCCATTGCCGCTTCGACACGCCCGCACCCGCGATCAACCGCGCGCCACGCGTCGACAACGCGCGGTTGCCCTGCAACGGCGGCGGCAGTGACTCGAGCGGCGCAGCCAGCGCCTCGGCGTCGGGCACGCCGACGATCTCGTCCGGTGCGCTGTCGGCGACGAACGTGCCGCGGCCGGTTGCCGAGTTCACATAGCCTTCGAGCACCAACTGCTCGTACACCTGCGTGACCGTATTACGCCCAATGCCCAATTCCTGCGCCAGCAAACGCGACGACGGCACCTTGCTGCCCGCCGGCAGTTCGCGCGACAGGATCGCCTGCTGCAACAGCCGGTGCAGCTGACGATAGATCGGCTGGCCGTTGCCACGGTCGAGGCGCTGCGCCAGCCAGTCGGACAAAACGCTTGCGCGCATGAATGGCTCCTACATTTTTATTGAAATGGCTCTGAAATTAAGAGCCAAATCTCATTATAGTCGCTACATGTGCTGCGCTAAGCGCGCGGGATCTGCAAAATCGAGGAGCAACGGAGATAACCATGAAGAATGCCGAACTGAAGAGCCGCAAAGATGCCGCCACGCCGCGCGGTGTCGGAGTGATGTGCGATTTCTACGCCGAGCGCGCTGAAAACGCCGAGTTGTGGGACGTCGAGGGCCGCCGTTTCATCGATTTCGCTGCGGGTATTGCTGTGTGCAACACGGGCCACCGTCACCCGAAGATTCTGGCCGCGATCCGCGACCAGCTGGATCATTTCACGCACACCGCGTATCAGATCGTGCCGTATGCGTCGTATGTCGAGTTGGCTGAAAAGATCAACGCGCGTGCGCCGGGCGACTATCCGAAGAAGACGGCCTTCTTCACGACGGGCGCCGAAGCCGTTGAAAACGCGATCAAGATTGCGCGTGCCGCGACCGGCCGTCCGGGTGTGATCGCATTCACCGGCGGGTTCCATGGCCGCACGATGATGGGCATGGCGCTGACCGGCAAGGTTGCGCCGTACAAGATCGGCTTTGGTCCGTTCCCGGCGGACGTATTCCATGCCCCGTTCCCGAATCCGCTGCATGGCGTGACGACGGCCGATTCGCTGAAGGCGATCGAGTTCCTGTTCAAGGCCGACATCGATCCGAAGCGCGTCGCCGCGATTATTTTCGAACCGGTTCAGGGCGAAGGCGGGTTCTATCCCGCACCGGCCGAGTTCGTGCGCGCCTTGCGCAAGCTGTGCAATGAGCATGGCATTTTGCTGATTGCCGATGAAGTGCAGACTGGTTTTGCCCGTACCGGGAAGCTGTTTGCGATGCATCACTATGACGTGGTGCCTGATCTGATGACGATGGCCAAGAGCCTGGCGGGCGGCATGCCGTTGTCGGGGGTGGTCGGGCGTGCAGATCTGATGGACGCTGCCGCGCCTGGCGGTCTGGGTGGCACTTATGCGGGTAACCCGTTGGCGGTTGCTTCCGCACATGCTGTGCTCGATATCATCGACGAAGAGAAGCTCTGCGAGCGGGCGACTGTTTTGGGTGATCGTGTTAAGGCGAAGCTGATCGCGCTTCAGAGCGAAGTTCCGCAGATCACCGATGTGCGCGGGCCGGGCGGGATGGTGGCTGTTGAGTTCTGCAAGGCAGGTGGGACGGAGCCGGACGCTGACTTTACCAAGCGGGTGCAGGCTCGGGCGCTGGAGCGCGGGTTGTTGTTGCTGGTTTGTGGTGTTTATTCGAACGTGGTTCGGTTCCTGTTCCCGCTTACGATTCAAGACGCCGTCTTTGATGAGGCGATGGGGATTTTGGAAGCTGTGCTTAAGGAAAGTGTTGCTGTAGCTGTTTGACGGTTTTTTTTGGTCTGCGCGGCGCTTGGTTGTTTGCCTGTGGCGTTGGCCTTTTCTTGTTTTCTTAGTGGTCTATTGGCGTCGCCCCTGTGCGGGGCGGGCACCTACTTTTCTTTGCCTGCTGCAAAGAAAAGTAGGCAAAAGAAAGCAGCTTAAACCGCTAACTCTTAAGTGGGTCCCCTGGCTTGGAGGGGCAGTGGTGCATCTGGAATCCGTGTTCTCGCACATTCGGCGTGAGTGACAAGGGAGTCATCAGCTCCCACTCCGCACTGCGTGCGTCGCGGACGGGTCCGCCAGGGAAACCCGGGCTTCGGGCGCGGTGGGGGCCATCGGCTTCGCCTCGGCGAGGCGCTGCAATGTGGCGGTGGTTCGGACATGGCGATGGTTTGGTGAAGTACCCTTCGGCGCGCGCAGCGCCGCCAGAAGTATGACGCCCTTGTCACCAGGGCAGAATGCGCGAGGGCACCGATTCCAGATGCACCACTACCGTGGCTGTGCGGGGGACCCGCTTAAGAATTAGCGGGGTGAGCCGCTTTCTTTGCTTATCTTTCTTTGCGGCGGCCCCAAAGAAAGTAAGTGCCGCCCCGCACAGGGGCGACGCTAATAGACCAATAAGAATTCAAGGAAAGGCCAACGCCACAGGCACACAACAACAAGCGCCGCGCAGGCAAAAAACCTTAAATCCAAAACCCCAGGAGCAAAAACCAAAATGCCGACGCTAGTCCTAAAAGACCCTACTCTTCTAAAAACAAAATCCTACATAGCAGGCGAATGGCAATCCGCCGACGACGGCGCAACCTTCGAAGTAAAAAACCCGGCCACAGGCGAAACAATCGCCACCGTGCCCCGCATGGGCACAACCGAAACGCGTCGAGCCATCGACACAGCCAATGCAGCATGGCCAGCATGGCGAGCCACCACCGCCAAACACCGCGCCACGATCCTGCGCAAATGGCATGACCTCATGCTGGAAAACGCCGACGATCTGGCCAAAATCCTGACCACCGAACAAGGCAAGCCCCTCGCCGAAGCCAAAGGCGAAATCCTGTATGCCGCCTCGTTCCTGGAATGGTTCGCAGAAGAAGGCAAACGCGTCAACGGCGACACCATCCCCACGCCGGCAAGCGACAAACGCATTGTCGTGACGAAAGAACCGATCGGTGTCTGCGCGGCCATCACGCCCTGGAATTTCCCGGCGGCCATGATCACGCGTAAGGTCGGTCCCGCCCTCGCCGCCGGCTGCCCGATCATCGTCAAACCGGCCGAAGCCACGCCGCTGTCGGCACTCGCCCTCGCCGTGCTGGCCGAACGCGCCGGCGTGCCGCGCGGCGTGTTCAACGTCGTCACCGGCGAGCCGAAAGCCATCGGCGCAGAAATGACCGGCAATCCGATCGTGCGTAAATTGTCCTTCACGGGCTCGACGCCGGTCGGCCGTCTGCTCATGGCGCAATGCGCGCCGACGGTCAAAAAGGTATCGCTCGAACTCGGCGGCAACGCACCGTTCATCGTCTTCGAAGACGCGGATCTGGACGCGGCTATCGCGGGCGCCATCGCGTCGAAATATCGCAATAGCGGCCAGACCTGCGTCTGCACGAATCGCTTTTATGTGCACGATAAAGTCTACGACGCATTCGCAGAAAAACTGCGCGTTGCCGTCGAACAACTCAAGGTAGGCCGCGGCACCGAAGACGGCGTCACGCAAGGTCCGCTGATCAACGAAGCCGCTGTGCTCAAGGTCGAATCGCATATCGAGGACGCTCTCGCCAAAGGTGCACGCATCGTCACCGGCGGCAAGCGCCATGCGCTCGGTCACGGCTTCTTCGAGCCGACCGTGCTCGCGGATGTCACCCCCGCCATGAAGGTCGCACGCGACGAAACCTTCGGCCCGCTCGCGCCGCTGTTCCGTTTCTCGTCTGATGAAGAAGTAATCCGCCTTGCCAACGACACGGAATTCGGTCTCGCGTCATATTTCTATAGCCGCGATATCGGTCGCGTCTGGCGTGTCGCCGAAGCGCTCGAATATGGCATGGTCGGCATCAACACCGGGTTGATCTCCAACGAAGTCGCGCCATTCGGCGGCGTCAAGCAATCCGGTCTCGGCCGCGAGGGTTCGCATTACGGCATCGACGACTACGTTGTCATCAAGTACATGTGCGTCGGCGGAATCTAAAGCAAAAAAGGCCACGTAGGAATGCCCGACGTGGCCACTTCAACCTCTCAGAACGAATGGCGAATGCCGGCCATTACACCGAGTTGCCCGATGCCTGGCGCCGGCGTCGTGCCACCGCCGCCCTGGCTCACCGTGTAGGCGGCATGCGGGCTATTGAACAGATACGCGCCTTGCAGGTAAACGGCGGAACGCGTCGACAACAAATATGTAGTGCGTAGCGCGGCGATTGTGCCGCGGGTGTCGTCGGCACGATTGATGATGCGATACACGCCACCGTCCAGGATGAACGCAGGCGTCACGTTATACGCTGCGGTCAGGTAGTACAGATTCGAGCGCACGTCCGGCAACGCCGGAGACACCGTTTCGACGTGACGGCCAAGCCAACCCGCCCCAAGTTTCACCGGCCCGATGTGTCCGTAACCGTTCAACTGCATCCGCACGTCCTTGTCGCCAGGCTGCGTCAATGCAAAAGGCGCCGTACCGTCGTACAGATTTGCGGCCGCGCCTGGGCCGCCGCGTTGTTCGTCGTACGCGCTCGCCACGCCGTAGCCGTTCATGTCATAGCGCAACATCGCCGACCATTCGCGGCAACTCTGCGAACTGCCCGGAATCGATCCCACACAGGTGCCCTGTCCCGGTGAATTGCCGGTACCCGCGGAATCGCGGCCGAAGGAATAGGTCGCCCCGAACGTGAAGCCCGAGAACGTGCCCTTGTACGCAATCGTATTGTCGCTGCGCGCGCTCGGCATATACTGATCGAATGACCCCGTGCCGCCGTAAATGTCAGGGCCGAGCAGATCGGAATCGAGTATCGCCCAATACGTCATCGTGTACTGGCGGCCGAACGTCAGCGTGCCGTACGGACTCTCAAGCCCCAAGTAAGCTTGCCGCCCAAACAGCCGGCCACCCTGATTGAGCGTGCCGCCTTTGGTGTTAAAGCCGCTTTCCAGCACGAACACCGCGGACAACCCGCCGCCCAATCCTTCCTTGCCGCGAATCCCCCAACGCGACGGAAATTCACCGGTGATGCCCGGCATGCGTACAAGGCTATCGCCCGCTGCGTTCGCATGCGTCACCAGTTCGATACCGGTATCGATGATCCCGTACAACGTCACGCTGCTCTGTGCGAACGAAGAAGCGCCGATTCCGAGCAGCATACTGCCCAATGCGAGTTTGTATTTCATTGTCTCCATGTCTCCTTGACTGGTGCTTTGTGTGAGCGCGCACCGATCCGGATGCGCTTCATATGCAGCGTTTTTATGTAGCGATACTAATTACAGACGTGACGATACCGACCGCTATTCAAGCCGTCCGATACGCTGAAGATTGACTGCTTCAGATAGCGGCGATCCGCGTATCACGCTCGATCGCCGCGATTCAGGACATTGCGCCCCTCAAACGCCCGGCTTCGGAATATGGCGCTTGACCACCATCAGCGCGACCATCACGATGACCATCGCGATTCCGAGCATCCACAAATACGACGATGCGCCGCCGGCTGTGATCACCACGGCGCCCGCAAACGCGCTGGCAATCGCGCCGAGCCGGCCGAATGCCAGCGCCGATGCAGTGCCGGTTGCGCGCACACGGGTCGGATAGACGTAAGCGCACAGCGCAAACATTGTCGACTGGACCGCGTTGACAAACAGTCCGTGCACACCTATACCAAAGATCAGCAGACCCGTGTGATCGGAGATGTTCACGCCGAGTAGCAGCAATGCGCTCGCCGCGCCACCCGCGCTGCAGATAATCAACGGCCAGCGCGAACCGGTGCGAGCGATCACCACCGCGCACAGCAACGCGCCCACCACGCCGCCCAGGTTGTATGCGGTGAGCCCCGAACCCGCCACCGAAACCGACAAACCCTGCGTGCTCAGCATGGTCGGTAGCCAGCTGAAAGCGCTATAGACGGCCAGCAGGCACATGCAGAACGCGCACCAGATCGCCACCGTATCGAGTGCCAGGCCTTCGCGGAACAACGCGGTAAAGCCGGTGTGCTTTTCCGCGGCCTGTTCGCGAACATCGGTAAAGACGCAGTTGCTTGCCACAGGACGCGACATACGGCCAAGCAGGCGTTTGAGCTCCGGCCAGCGCTTTGGCTGCCGGGCGAGAAAGCGTGGCGACTCGGGCAATGTGAAAAACAGCAACACGCTGAGCGCCAACGGCAACACGCCGCCGATCAGGAACAACCCGCGCCATCCATACGTCGGCAGAATTTCATGCGCGAACAAACCCGCCACCATGCCGCCGAGCGGCACGCAAACGATCGTCGCGGTGACTGCCAACGTGCGGCGGCGAGCTGGTGTGAACTCGGCGGTCATCGTCGTCGAACTCGGCAATGCGCCGCCGATGCCGAGGCCGGCGACAAAGCGCAGCACGGCAATCGTCACAACGTCGGGGGCAAAGCTGATGCCGCAGGTGGCGGCACCGAACACGAGCACGCTGCCGATCACCGCCCACCGCCGGCCAAAGCGATCGGCCAGCAGCCCGGCACACGCGCTGCCTATGCCCATGCCGACCAAGCCGGCCGCCACTACCGGCGCAAAAGCCGCGCGCGTGACGCCCCATTCCTTGATCAGCACTGGAATCGCGAAACCGATTAGCTGACTATCGAAGCCGTCCAGAACGATCGACAGCGCCGCGAGAAACACCACGATCTTCTGCATCGTGGTGTAGGGGCCTTCGTCGAGCGTGCGGCCGATGTCGACCGCGTGACGTCCCTCGTCGAATCCTGCCTGATGGCCGGCGAACGACGTGTCGGTCGCACCGTTCGCCGCACTGGCCGGGCCGGCCGGTGGTACATAACTGGTCATGTAGCTGTCTCCTGGTGTGTGTGCGCGATCTGAGCGCCGCGCTTCTGTCGTCACGCTCTCTGGTCAAACTTTCTGGTCGCGTTTTTTTAGTCAGTATGTAAGCGAGCGGCCGGCTATTGACATTGCCATTTCGCGTAAAAGCCATGACATGTATGCATGGCTTTCACGGCGCGCGTATCGCTGCAGTAAATCAGCGCACAGCGATACGCAGCGACCGGAACGACCATCGCCCCTTCAGAACGGGTAATGACGTGGCGTGGTCTGCACGGTAATCCAGCGCAAATCCGTAAACTCGGCGATTCCCGCCTGCCCACCGAAGCGTCCAAAACCGCTGCCCTTCACGCCTCCAAACGGCATTTGCGCTTCGTCGTGAACGGTCGGCCCGTTGACATGGCAGATACCCGACTCGATGCGCCTTGCGACATTCATCGCGCGCGCCACATCACGGCTGAACACCGCAGACGAAAGCCCATATTCGTTGTCGTTCGCACAGGCAACGGCTTCGTCTTCGCCGTTCACCCGCACGATACCCTTTACGGGCCCGAACGATTCATCGGCATAGATGCGCATGGCGGGCGTGACGTGGTCAAGCAACGTGGCGGGCATCAGGGTGCTGTCCGCCTTACCGCCGCAGACGAGCGTGGCGCCTTTGGCCAGCGCGTCGTCAATCAGCGCATTACAGCGTTCCACCGTGCTCATATCGACGACCGATCCCAACACCACCGGCCCTTTGCGTGGGTCGCCGAGCGGCAAGCCGCGCGCTTTCTGCGCAAGCTTTGCAACGAACTGGTCAGCGATCCGTTCATCGACGATGATCCGCTCCGTCGACATGCAGATCTGCCCCGAGTTGGCGAACGCGCCGAATGCAGCGGCATTGACGGCTGCATCGATATCCGCATCATCGAGCACAATCAACGGCGCCTTTCCGCCGAGCTCCAGTACTGAAGGCTTCAGATAGCGCGCACACGTGGCCGCGATGATCTTGCCCACATGCGTGGAGCCGGTGAAATTGACACGCCGGACTTTCGGATGCGCGATCAGTGCCTCGACCACCGCGCCTGCATCGGCCGGGGCATTGGTGACGAAGTTCACCACGCCCTTCGGCAAGCCCGCTTCCTGCAAGACTTCGATAATCAGGCCATGCGTGCCGGGACAAATCTCCGAGCCCTTCAGCACGACCGTATTGCCGCACGCGAGCGGCAATGCAATGGCACGCACCGCGAGGATCACCGGCGCATTCCACGGCGCGATGCCAAGCACGACGCCGGCCGGTTGACGCACGCCCATCGCGAGGCTACCGGGCACGTCGGACGGGATCAACTCGCCACCGATCTGCGTAGTAAGCGCCGCCGCTTCCATCAATCCGCCGGCGGCGAGATGCACGTTGAACCCCGCCCACATCGCAGACGCGCCGGTCTCCGCTGCCATCATCGCGGCGAACGCAGCGCTGCGTGCTTCCAACGCATGCGCCGCCTTCATCAGCAGCGCACGGCGCTCGCTCGGCCCCAGCGCAGACCATGCCGGAAACGCCGCTGCGGCGGCATCGGCGGCGGCTACCGCGTCGGCAACCGTCGCCGCGGGAGCACGTATCGCGACTTCGCCGTCGAGCGGATTGCGCCGCTCGAAGGTGGCGCCGTTGCTCGCCTGCACTGCCGCGCCGTTGATTAGCATCGAAATACTCTGCATCGTCTTGTCTCCTGCGGAAAGTTTTATGAATGCGGGCACGACGCTCGCCTGAGCTCAAGCCACGACGACTTCAACCAGCGTCGGTCCAGATGACGCCAACGCGTCACGCAGCACGTCGCGCAGGCGTTCGGCGTCGGTCACACGCGAGCCTTGGCATCCCATGCCCGCAGCAAGTGCCACGAAGTCGAGTCCCGGCAGATCGGTGCCTTGCACAGGATCGCCAGGACCAAAACCGAATTCCGGGGCAAAGTCCTGCAACGCGGCATAGCGGGAATTGTTCAGGATCACGAATGTGATCGGCAATTTCATCTGCACAGCGCTGTAGATGGCCTGGATCGAATACATGCTGGAACCGTCGCCGATCAGGCCGATCACGCGCGTGCCGGGCTTCGCTAACGCCACGCCGACAGCAGCCGGCATGCCGAAGCCCAGGCCGCCGCTGTCCATCGTGTAGAACGTGCCACTGCGCGTGAACGGCAGATAGTTTTGCATCGCAGGCCGCGAGCTCGGTGCCTCCTCGACCACGATATCGTCCGCATCGCGCACTTCTGCGAGGGTCTGCAACGCGAACTCCACCGACATCAAGGGTGACGGTTCCGCGCGTGGACGCTCGGCGCGTGGCGCGGGCAACGGGCGAGTCTTTGGTGCAGTCCGGGTCAGCAGGTCAGCTACGCCGAGGCGAATATTGCCGACCACCGCGGTACCGGTCGGCACCCACGCCGCAATAGCCGGATCGTCGATCAACTGGCATAGCGTTGCACCGGCAGGGAGGTGCGGGCCGTGACCTTCCACGTGATACGTGAAAGCCGGCGCGCCGATTACGAAGATCAGATCATGGCCGCCGAGCAGCTCGACGATCTTCTCGCGCATGGCAGGCAAGAAGCCGGCGAACAGACGATGGTCTTCGGGGAACGCACAGCGGCCTGTCATCGGAGCGACGAATACGCGGGCGTTATGGCGTTCGGCGAGACTCACGACTTCGTCCCAGCCGCCGGCCCGGTCGACCGCGCCCCCCACCACGAAAACTGGCCGTTCGCAGCCATCGAGTGCCGCGCCGATCTGCGCCAGCACGAACGGCTCCGGCCGCATCTCTGTACTGACCACACGCGCCGGCACAGGCTCGGCTGCGCGGTCCCAATCGTCGACGGGAATCGACACCAGCACCGGCCCGCGCGGCTCCTGCATCGCCACGTGATAGGCGCGCGCGATCGCCAGCGGCACGTCTTCGGCGCGCGCCGGTTCGATGCTCCATTTGACATACGGTTTCGGCAATTCGGTGGCTTGCGTCGACCCGAGGAACGGGTCGAACGGCAGAATCGCGCGAGCCTGCTGGCCGGCGGTGATCACGATCGGTGTGCGATTGCGGAACGCGGTGAAGATATTGCCCATCGCATTGCCCACCCCCGCCGCCGAGTGCAGATTGACGAACGCAGCGTTGCGGGTGGCCTGCGCATAACCGTCGGCCATGCCGACCACGGTTGCTTCCTGCAAGCCAAGCACGTAACGGAAATCTTGCGGGAAATCGCGGAACAGCGGCAATTCCGTCGACCCCGGATTGGCGAACACCGAAGTCATACCGACGCGCCGCATGAAATCGATCACGGCGTGGCGCACAGTAAATGGTGCGTGTTGAGAGAGTCCCAATGCGTCTGAACGGGGCGTGTTGCTGGTCATACCTGTCTCCTGTCGACCAGAGTTGGCGCTTTAGCGCTTACTCTGGTCCCATGCAAAGCTGTCGACCAGAGTTGGCGCTTTAGCTGTCGATCAGAGTTTGCGCTTTAGCGCGCCACTCCGATCCCATGCAAAGCACTTACTCTGATCCCATGCAAAATAGTTGCTGTCGATGAGCGCCGTTTCCTGATGGCTCATTATCGGAAGCTCGCGGTTGATTGAAAATTGCCTTTTTTGAGAAAAGGCATTACTTTTGCGCATGACTTTCAATCTTCAGCAATTGCATGCGTTCGCAACCATCGTCGCGAGCGGCAGCCTGGGCCGTGCAGCCGAGGTGCTGCACGTCACGCAGCCGGCGCTCAGCCGCACCATCAAGCGGCTCGAGGATCAGGTCGGCGCGCCGCTGTTCGAACGGCATTCGAAGGGTATGCAGCTTACTGCGATCGGCAGCGCACTGCTGCCACACGCTACGCTGCTACAACGCGAAGCCGATCACGCGCGCGAGGAGATCGACGCGATGCGCGGCCTTGCGAAAGGGACGATTCGCGTCGGCGCGGTGGCGAGCATTGCGACGCTCGTCCTGCCGCTCGCGGTGAGCGGCGTGCTCGCGCGCTGGCCGAATCTGCGTGTGGAGATCATGGAGGGCGTCTGGGACCGGCTTGCGGACAGTCTGATGAAACACGAGATCGATCTCGCGCTCAGCATGGCCGTGCCCGACACGGATGAGATTACGGCGATTGCCGATTGCAGGTGGGAAGACACGAGCTTTGTGGTCGCCGCGCTCGATCATCCGCTGCGAAACAAAGTGGATTTATCGCTTGCCGACACGCTCGATCAGCAGTGGTGTGTGCCGCCACGCGGGACGGGTCCGTTCGAGCATATGCAGCATGTGTTTGCCGAGCATGGGCTCGGCATGCCGCAGATCGCCGTCGAGACGCGCTCGATCACGGTGCTGAAAAGCCTGGTGACACGTGCGGGGTTTCTGAGCTGGATGGCTACGCCGATGTACGACACCGAAAGCGCGGCTGGCGTGTTCGATACGCTGCCGATTCCGGGTTTGGTCGCACGCCGCACGTTGACGGCTTTTCGGCGCCGTCAGGGGATTTTGCCGAGTCCGGCGGTGAAGTTGCTGGAACAGCTCAGGCAGTTGACTGCCCCTCAGGGCTAAGCGTCTGTGCGAGACCAAGAGAGGACTACGAGCGCCAATTACTTCGCTTAATGCTAAATCGCGCAGCGACCTTCCACTTTACGATGAAAGCAGGCCTGCTGCGCGTTATTGCCAACGTTACAGCCAATCAAGCCGGCGCGAGACGACTGCTCGCGCCGCGGTCATTAATGACCGACGTTGACGACCGGAGCCGAATACGAACTCGGCGTCACTTCGGTGCGGTTGCCCGCTTGCGACGACCCGTTCGTGGCCGAACCATAACCGCTGGTTTGAGCGCTGCCGTTTTGTGCAGCAACACGCGCCTCAGCAGCCTGAATGTTCGCCGGATAATCGTCGGTATTCGCTGTCGCCGGGTTGTAGCCGGCCTTTTCCAGTTGGACCAGTTCCGCACGCACCTGGGCGCGGGTCACCGGCTGGTTGGATTGGGCAAA
The DNA here is from genome assembly GCF_046026855.1 of Paraburkholderia sediminicola. GTDB lineage: Bacteria > Pseudomonadota > Gammaproteobacteria > Burkholderiales > Burkholderiaceae > Paraburkholderia > Paraburkholderia sediminicola_A. The sequence goes on from NZ_JAQQET010000007.1 coordinate 173,667, forward strand.
AGCAGCGAGCGGCGCAGTGATAAGAGCAGCGATAACAACAGCTTCGATCAGGGATTTCATGACGACTACCTCCAGAGATTGTTTTTTGCCGTGCTGCAAACCTGTTTGTTTGCAGCCAGTGGAGACAGTCTAGGAGTCCGCGCATATAGGGTAAACCCCTAATTAACGAATTCACTGTTGCTAGATGCGGCACAATCTTCGTGAAAGGTAGTTGGAAGCCAGAGCGGTAGAGCCGGCTCTCAACGTTCGAAGCCTCGAACGTAACGTCTTGATTACGCCGGATCAGCGCGGCGACGCGATCGGCGAGCAGTAGTCGCTGCCGCGCAGCGAAGTCAGCTTGCTGACAATGCAGGGGCGGATGCCTGCGTTGGCTCGCCTGATGACAACCCAGCGCCGCCATTTCTGCCACCCGTTACCTGCCGGTCGCCTCTTGGACTCACGCCGAACCGCGCGCGATACGTCCGCGAAAAATGCGAGGGGGATTCGAATCCGCATGCAACGCAAATCGATGTGATCGACATGTCAGTCTGTTGCAGCAGCTCACGCGCCCGGGTAAGGCGCAGTTGCAGATAGAAATGCGTCGGCGTGTCCTTCAGCGACGCGCAGAACAACCGCTCCAGTTGCCGCCGCGTCACGCTGATCTCCTCAGCGAGTTGGGCGGGCGACAATGGCTCTTCCATATGCTGTTCCATTGCGCCAATCACCTGAATCAGCTTGCGGTTGTGCACGCCGTAGCGCGCCGCAATTTCCATGCGCTGATGGTCCGAACGCTGACGGATCCGGCTCACGACGAACTGTTCCGATACCGCCGAGGCCAACGCTGCGCCGTGCTTGCGGCCGATCAGGTCGAGCATCATGTCGATCGACGCCGTGCCGCCCGCACACGTGATACGTCGCGCGCCGATCTCGAACAGCTCCTGGCTTGCGTTCAGCGAGCCATAGCGCTCACGGAACGCCGACAAGGCTTCCCAATGTACGGTCACGCTGTCCGAACCGCTGAGGAGCCCTGCCTCCGCGAGTACAAAGCTGCCCGTATCGATGCCGCCGAGCGTCGCGCCAGCGCGCTCGAGCCGCTTCAGGCAATCGCCGAGCACACGCGTATAGCAGGCGAGCGGCTCGAAGCCCGCGACGACAAACACCGTCTGCGTTTCGCGAACGTCGACGATTGCGGCCTCTGCGTTGATCGAAATACCGTTGCTGGCCGCGACCGGCGCGCCGTCGAGACTCAGAATGCGCCACCGGTAGAGATCGCCGCGAAAGCGGTTCGCCACGCGCAACGGCTCGACCGCCGACATGAAGCCGATCGCCGAAAAGCCGGGCAGCAGCAGGAACGACATATCTTCAGGCATCTTACGCAGACTCGATCAGGGACAAAAACCGCAGGCGGACGCGGGATTCCGGGCGAGCGTAGCAAGCAGTCCGCGAGCCGGCAAGGCACACCAAAAATCACTGCATCAATCGATGCTGCATCGCAATGACGAACAATGCTGGTTTTCCCTCGCTGTCGCGTGGGAGCAAGAACGGGTCGCTGGTGGTCGCTTTGGCAGGAATATGGGGCATTAACGTTACGTCACTCGTACAGATCCGGCCCGACTCAAGTATTACTCAAACATTACTCAAGCCGTATCGCGCAGGTCCGGGGGCCGCCCTGCTTTTCTCGCCGCGGCCCGGTTCGAAACACGCTGTCTAACGTGTCCGAAGGGGGAACGTCATGAAGTTACGCGTCAAAGTCTTGCTTGCCCATCTTGCCTGTCTGGCGGCTGTCGTCGCTGCGTCGCCGGTGTTTGCACAGGATCCCGCCACTTGCCGCGCGGTGCATTTTGCCGACATCGGCTGGACAGACATCACGTCGACCACTGCGCTCGCATCGACCGTATTCGAGGGACTCGGCTATCAGCCGGTTACGACCGTCGCCTCGGTGCCGATTTCGTTCGCTGGCCTGAGGAGCAAACAGCTCGACGTGTCGCTCGGTTACTGGTGGCCCGTGCAGGAGAAAGCGATTGCGCCGTTCGTCGATTCGAAATCGATCCAGGTGCTGCAACCGCCTAATCTGACCGGCGCTAAAGCGACCTTCGCGGTGCCGGCTTACGAATACGACGCAGGGCTCAAGACTTTCGCCGACATCGCGAAGCACCGCGATCAACTCGACGGGAAGATCTATGGCATCGAACCCGGCAGCAGCGCGAACGCCGCGATTCAGAAAATGATCGCCAATAATCAGTTCGGCCTCGGCGGTTTCAAGCTGATCGAATCGAGTGAAGCGGGCATGCTGGTTTCGGTGGACCGCGCCATTCGTGAGAAGAAATGGGTGGTGTTTCTCGGCTGGGAACCGCATCCGATGAATATCCAGATCGATATGAAATACCTCACCGGCAGCGACGGCGTATTCGGTCCGAATGACGGCGAAGCACGCGTCTATACGCTGACGTCCCCCGACTTTCTGACGCGTTGCCCGAACGCGGGCAAGCTCGTGAGCAACCTGCGCTTTTCGACGCAACTTGAGAACGTGGTGATGCAGTCGGTGATGAACAAGGAGAAACCCGCCGATGCCGCCAAAGCGTATCTGAAGAAGAACCCGCAAGTACTGGATGCGTGGCTCGCGGGCGTGAAGACCTATGACGGCAAAGACGGCTTGCCGGCAGTGAAAGCCTTTCTCGGACTTTGACGGGGTCGCCTAGACGGGGTCGCCTGGACGGGGTCGCCCAGGTGCGGTCAGCCTGAACGCGGTTGGCTTAGCCCCAGTCCGGCTCTCATCCATCGAGTCGCACATTTCAATCCACAGGAACTAGCACGCATGAATCATGAAGTCATCGTGACCTGCGCCGTCACCGGCGCGGGCGATACGGTCGGCAAGCATCCGGCCATTCCCGTCACGCCGAAGCAGATCGCCGACGCCGCTATCGAAGCCGCGAAAGCCGGCGCCACCGTTGCGCATTGCCACGTCCGCGATCCAAAGACCGGACGCGGCAGCCGCGATCCGCAGTTATATCGCGAAGTAGTCGACCGGATCCGCTCGTCAGGCACCGACGTGATCATCAATCTGACGGCTGGCATGGGCGGCGATCTCGAGATCGGTCCCGGCGAAGACCCGATGCGCTTCGGCGCGGGAACCGACCTGGTCGGCGGTTTGACGCGGCTCGCGCACGTCGAGGAACTGCTGCCGGAAATCTGCACGCTCGATTGCGGCACACTCAATTTCGGCGACGGCGACTACATTTATGTATCGACGCCCGCGCAATTGCGCGCCGGCGCCAAGCGCATCCAGGAACTCGGCGTGAAGCCGGAACTGGAAATCTTCGATACCGGCCATCTATGGTTCGCGAAGCAATTGCTCAAGGAAGGCTTACTCGACGCACCACCGCTGTTTCAGATCTGCCTGGGCATTCCATGGGGCGCGCCCGCCGATACCACGACGATGAAAGCGATGGCGGACAGTCTGCCGGCTGGCGCGCAATGGGCCGGATTCGGCATCGGGCGCATGCAGATGCCGATGGTCGCGCAGGCGATGCTCCTCGGCGGCCACGTGCGGGTCGGCCTTGAAGACAACGTCTGGCTCGATAAAGGTGTGCATGCAACGAACGGCACGCTGGTGCAACGCGCGGTCGAGATCATCGAACGGCTTGGCGGGCGCGCGCTCACACCCGCCGAAGGCCGCCGCAAACTCGGCTTGCCCGCGCGTGGCGAGCGGCAGCTGGAGCGGCGTGTGGCTGGACAGTACGCGTGAATACGGCGCGTACCCGTTGCGCCTGACAGGGCACGCTTCGGGACTTGAAAAAACTCATAGGCAAAGGAAACGTCAGCAATGGCAGTGATCGTCGATATCAAAACATTTGCGGCAATCGGCGTGGGCGTGATCGGCAGCGGCTGGGTGGCGCGCGCGCTCACGCACGGGCTCGACGTCGTCGCCTGGGACCCCGCTCCTGGCGCGGAGAAACAGTTGCGCGAAAACATCGCGAATGCATGGCCGGCATTGGAGCGCGTCGGCTTGTCGGAAGGAGCAACGCCCGACAGGCTGCGCTTCGTCGATACGATTGAAGCCTGTGTCGAGCAAGCGGATTTCATTCAGGAAAGCGCGCCCGAACGCGAAGAATTGAAGCTGGCCCTGCACGAACAGATCAGCCGTGCGGCGAAGCCGGATGCGATCATCGCTTCATCCACTTCCGGCCTGCTGCCGAGCGATTTTTATGCACGGGCGGTGAATCCGCAGCGTTGCATTGTCGGGCATCCGTTCAATCCGGTGTATCTGCTGCCGCTCGTCGAAGTGGTCGGCGGCGAACTCACCGCACCGGCAACCATCGATGCCGCGATGCAGATTTATCGTTCGCTGTCGATGCGCCCGCTCCTCGTGCGCAAAGAAGTGCCCGGCTTTATCGCCGACCGTTTGCTCGAAGCACTGTGGCGCGAGGCGCTGCATCTGGTCAACGAAGGCGTGGCGACCACGGGCGAAATCGACGACGCCATCCGCTTCGGCGCGGGGATCCGCTGGTCATTCATGGGCACGTTCCTGACGTACACACTGGCGGGTGGTGACGCGGGTATGCGCCACTTCATGCAGCAGTTTGGACCGGCGTTGGAGCTGCCCTGGACTAAACTGGTCGCACCGCAGCTGACTGATGAATTGATCGATCGGGTGGTGGAGGGAACGTCTGAACAAGTTGGACCACGCTCAATCAAGCAGCTCGAGCGGTATCGGGATGATTGCATTACGAGTGTGCTGGCGGCGATTGACGCGGCTAAGGTGCGGCATGGGTTGCTTCCGGCGGAGTGACGCTATGTGCTGGAAGACGCGCCGCCTCACCTGAATGCGTCGACAGCGCGTGATCGCTGCGGCCACTGCCATTCATAGGAATAAAGGAGATCAATTGCATATGCCGGACCACGCGCTGCTGCCCTGCTATCGCGACATTGTTCGCACCGAATGGGTCGATTACAACGGCCATCTACGCGACGCGTTCTATATGCTGATTTTTAGCTTCGCGACAGATGCGTTGATCGATGCAATCGGGTTGCCCGATGCGGTGCGTAAGGAGCGTGGCCGCTCGATCTATACGCTCGAGGCGCATATCAACTATCTGCATGAAATCAAGGAAGGTGTGCAGGTTCGCGTCGATATGCGCGTGCTAGGGCACGACGCGAAGCGGCTGCATCTTTACCTCGAGATGTTTGCCGATGATGGCGTTGAACCGGTGGCCGCGGGAGAGCAGATGCTTCTGCATGTGGATACGGGCGGCCCACGCGCTGTTGCTTTCGACCCCGATGTCGAGGCGCGCGTGCGCGAGTTGGCGCAAGCGCATACTGTGTTGCCTGCGCCCCGGTTTGCAGGACGCGTGATTGGATTTCCCGTTAAGACACCGCCTCATGGGAGTGAGCATGCTTGAACCGGAGATTGCCGCGTTCATCGAACGGACCGCTGCAATCTATGCGGGGCATTCGACTTCATTGCCACCAAGCGAGCAGCGCGCGATTTACGATCGCTATGCGGCTGCGCTCACACCACCATTACCAGCCGACGTGATAGCACAAGACGCCGAGTTTCGGGCGAGCGCGGGCCATCCGATCAGACTGCGGCTCTATCGGAATCGCTTAAAGGCGAACGGGACGATCCGCGGCACCGTCCTGTACTTTCACGGTGGCGGCTTCGTGCTTGGATCATTGGCGAGTCATCAGATCGTGACGGCACGTATCGCCGCGGATACCGGCCTCGATGTGATTGCGGTCGATTACCGGCTTGCGCCTGAACACCGCGCTCCAGCCGCCCATGACGATTGTCTGGAGGTCACGCTCGCCGCGTTGAACGGCCGTTTGCCGTTTGATTTACTCGTGGAAAGCGCACTGCAACTGGCGGGCGATAGTGCCGGCGCCACGCTCGCTGCCAGCGTCGCCATGCAGTTGCGCGATGACGGCATTCAGGGCATACGCGGACTTGCACTGGTCTATCCGATGCTCGGCACCGAACCGCAAATGCCCGCGCGTGACGACGAAGCGCATGCGCCGATGCTCACACTTGCTGATGTCCGTGCGTTTCGCGATCTGTATTGGGGCGAACACGTGCCCTATCCGGCGTGGACCGTCCCGCTGGACGCGGTGCGCTTCGACGGTCTGCCGCCGACGCTTGCCATAGGTGTTGAACACGATCCGTTGCGCGACGATGCGCGGGTGTTTGTTGAGCGCGTCATCGCGGCTGGCGGAGAGGCGCGATTGTGGATTGGCGCAGGGCTCGTACATGGTTGCTGGCGTGCGCTTGAATCGAGCCCTGGTGTACAGGCGCTACATCGCCACGTCTGTCAGTTTCTGGATGCGCATTCCGTCACGTCTGCGCAGCGCCCCCACTGCGCTTGAACGAACTGGCAAAGAACAGCACCTGATACTGCACCGCGTTGCCCCAATATTTCCAGGTGTGTCCGCCAGGCCGCTCCGCGTAGTCATGCGGCACGCCGAGTTCAACAAGCCGCGCATGCAGCATCCGGTTCGATTGAACAAGCGAGTCGTTCACCCCACAATCGATTGTCAGCGCGATATGCTCATTGCTGAAACTACGGGCGTTCTCGACTATGGCCTCGTTGTTCCAGAAATCAGCGTGACGGGTAGGATCCCCAAACACCTGATCGATCCCGGGCTCATCCTCACAGCCGCGCGGATCGACCGCCCCGCTGATACTTCCCGCGGCGCCGAATTCATCCGGCCGGTCCAGCGCGATATGCAAGGCCCCGAATCCGCCCATGCTCAACCCCGTAATCGCACGTGCCTGCCGCGTCGCGATCGTCCGGAAATGCGTGTCGATATAGCCGACGACTTCCGTCCCCACATAGGTTTCGTAAAGGCTGCGCGGATCGACAGGGCTGTCGATATACCAGCTCTCGTGACCACCGTCCGGCATGACGAGGATCACGTGATAGCGGTCGGCCAGTTTGCCGATGTGCGAATTCGTGGTCCAGTCGGTGTAGTCGCCGCCTGAGCCGTGCAGCAGGTAGACAACCGGGAAGCGATCGGCCGCTTTGCCGTGTGTGTATTGATCAGGCAGCACCACAGTCGCCTCGAACGACTTATGCATGGCAGCACTGGGAATGGTGACGACCCTGGACTGGAAGGCCCAGACCGGGTTCGTAAAAAGCAGCATCAGAATGAGCCAGAACGCGCGATTCATCTTCATGGCTTGTCGCTCTTCCCTTTCTATGTGTCCGAAGGACACTGTCCGGCATCTGGCGGCAAAATTCTGTTGATGACTCTAGCAATGGCGACTTACAACCATATTTCAGCGAAGCATACGGTATCGTCAGCTTGGCGCCGCCCCAAGGGGGCGGATCGGCCCAAACTGAACGTCTGGACAAGGGTTACGCCCGGCACGTAAATGCAACGGCGGCACACGGCCTACGCGATATGTGCCGCGAAGCCAACCTGATCCGGCGAAACATCGGCGCGTAGCGTGAGTTCCGGAATGTCGTACGCGCCGGCGTTTTGTGGACGAAACGGTATGGGCGCGGTCTTCCACAGGTCGTCGAGACGTTGTCCGAGCGCGTCACAGACCTTTGAGAATCGTGTTTCGTCGATCCGGCTCGTCCGATGAATGACGAACGGTGGCAAAACGTCGAAGCCGGGGTAATACAGAACGCCATGCTGAATGGGGAACAACACCTCGTCGATCGGCCCGTTGATACCCCGCGCGCTGTAATGAGACTCCCATCCACCTGTTGTGACAATCAGCATCGCCCGCTTGCCTGCCATGCTGCCTTCCCCATAGCGGTCACCCCAGCGCGCGTCGGAGTGCTCCCCTACACCGTACGCGAAGCCATAGGCATAGACGCGCTCCACCCAGCCTTTCAGAATCGCGGGCATCGAAAACCACCACAGCGGAAACTGCAGGATCACGGCATCCGCCCACTTCAGTTTCTCCTGCTCGAGTGCGATGTCCTGGCTCTGCAAACCCGCCTCGAAGGCGCGCTTTGAGTCGAGAGCGGGATCGAAACGCGTATCGGTTTGCCTATCCAGGCTGTCGTCCGCATCCAGCGATGCTTTCCACTTCATTGCATACAGATCCGATACCTGAACGACGTGTCCAGCGTCCTCAAGACGTTTGACCGAAAAATCCTTCAGGGCCCCATTCAGTGATCGGGGTTCCGGGTGGGCATAGACGAGAAGAACATTCATGACCTGACCTCCATTGCCAGAAAGGAACACGATAGATTCTCATCCGGTATATTGGAAATGAATTACCAACATATCAGGTATTAACATGAATAATCTCAGAAGGCTCGACCTCAACCTGCTGGTGACACTCGATGTCCTGCTGTCGGAGCACAATGTGACCCGCGCGGCGGAGCGCTTGAACTTCTCTCAACCATCGGTGAGCGTGCATCTTGCCAAGCTGCGGGATGTCTTTGGAGACCCCTTGTTACTGCCGGGCCCACGAGGTATGCGCCCCACCGCGAGAGCAGAAGAATTGCGCGAGCCTTTACGCCTGGCGCTCGACGCACTCGAGCACGCAGTGTCGCCCGCCAGCCCGTTTAATCCGGCCGAAGCGAGTCATACATGGCGCGTTGCCGCCACGGACTACGCTGAGTCGACAATCCTGCTGCCCGTGCTGCCCGGGTTGCGCGCGGCGGCGCCCGGCACCAGGCTTGCGATCGTGGAAGCTGTTCCGCCCCGTCTCGCGAAGCAGGCGGAACAGGGAGAGATCGATCTGGCATTCCATACCAGCGAAGGCGCTCCGCCCGGATTGCGCCGGCGGGTGCTTTTCAAGGAGCGGTATGTGCTGGTCGGCCGCGCAGATCACCCACGCCTGAAGCGAAGGCCAACGCTTGCGCAGTTCTGCAAACTGGAGCACGTGATCGTCTCGCCGGATGGCGGTGGGTTTAGCGGCGTTACGGATGACGTGCTGGCCGAGGTGGGCGTCACACGCCGGGTTGTGCTTTCGGTCCCGCACTTCCTGTTCATGATGTCAGTCCTGGCGAGCACCGACCTCGTGGCGATGCTGCCAGCGCGACTGGTGCGTGGCAATAGCGCGCTCAGGGTCGTCGAGGCGCCGGTTGAGGTACCGGGTTATGAAATGGCGATGCTTTGGCATGAGCGGTCTCATCGCGACCCGGCGCATCAATGGCTGCGGGAATGCATCGCGGACTCGGTCGCGACGTGAACATCCATGATCTAGAAGCGAGATCACGCGCAACGAGACTTATCGTCGGGTCGATCCTGAGCGACCCCGGCCACTACTCCGTCCGCTAGATCACGCTTCCCTGTTCCCCGCACCAATCGCGTCCAGCTCTGCGCGCACCTCGTCAGTCAAGCTCAAGCGTGCTGCCTGCATGTTTTCACGCAAATGCCCAAGCGACGAAGTGCCTGGAATCAACAGAATGTTAGGTGCGCGATGCAGGAGCCAGGCAAGCGCCACCTGCATCGGCGTCGCGCCGATCGTTTGCGCAATCGTGGACAACGCTGACGACTGGATCGGCGTGAATCCGCCGAGCGGGAAGAACGGTGCGTATGCAATGCCCTTCCTCGCCAGTTCGTCGACCAATGCGTCGTCGTCCCGGTGAACCAGGTTGTAGTGATTCTGTACGCAGACGATCTCCACGATGCCCTGCGCCTCGGCGACCTGGGCCGCGGTCACGTTGCTCAAACCGATGTGGCGAACCAGCCCTCGCTGTTGAAGTTCGGCAAGCGCCGCAACCTGCTTTTCAATCGACCCTTCGGCAGGTGCATGCACGCTGCCCATGTTGCGCATATTGACGACGTCGAGCGCGTCGACACCGAGATTACGCAGGTTGTCGTGAACACCGCGCTCGATATCTTCCGGCTCGAGCGCCGGTAGCCACGAGCCATCGTTGCCACGGACCGCACCCACCTTTGTAACGATCACGAGACCGTCCGGATAAGGATGCAGTGCTGCGCGAATCAACTGGTTGGTGATGTGTGGTCCGTAGAAGTCGCTCGTATCGATGTGATTGACGCCCGACGCCACGGCTTCGCGCAGTACGGCGATCGCTGCATCACGATCTTTCGGAGGTCCGAATACGCCCGGTCCGGCCAGTTGCATGGCGCCATAGCCCATGCGTTGCACGGGGTGGCCAGCCAGCGAAAATGTGTCCGCGGGGGTGAAGTTCGACATGGTGCGCTCCTTGATGTGAGGTGTTGGGCGCCAGTATGGCGGGGATTGCGCTGTTCGATAATCCGGCATAAATTGCACGGGTTGTTAAACATTTTGAACAATGGCTATGGAATTCAACGATCTTGCCGCATTCGTTTCAGTCGCTCGCGCCAGCGGTTTCCGCGACGCCGCGCGCATTAGCAGCGTCTCCGCCTCCAGCCTGAGCATTGCTGTGCGCCGTCTCGAGTCGAAGCTCGGTATGCGCCTGCTCAACCGAACCACGCGCAGTGTGGCGCCGACCGAAGCCGGACTGCGTCTGATCGAAAAACTGACGCCATTGTTCAGCGAGATGGAAGCCGCACTGGACGTGCTGAACGGCTTCAGGGACAAACCGAGCGGCACACTCAAACTCAACGTCCCGTCGAGCGCCGCGCGCATCGTATTGCCGACCATCATTCCCCAGTTCCTGAAGGCCTATCCCGACATACGCGTAGAGGTCGTAGTGGAAGATGGCTTTGTCGACGTGCTGTCGATCGGCTGCGACGCGGGCATTCGCTATGACGAGCGGCTTGAACAGGACATGATCGCGATTCCAATCGGTCCGCGCGTGCAGCGTTTCGCTACGGCCGCAGCGCCGGGCTATCTCGACACGCGCGGCAGACCCGAACATCCGCGCGACCTGCTCTCTCATGCATGCTTGCGGGGCCAATTTGCCGGCGGCGCTACGCCGACCTGGTATTTCGAGCGTGACGGCGAAGTGATCCAGTTGAATCCGTCAGGGCCGCTCCTCGTCAGACCCGGCGCGGCAATCGACCTGGCTGTCAGTACAGCTATCGCAGGCGTGGGGGTGATTCACCTTTTCGAGGACATGTTGCGCCCGCATCTCGATAGCGGCGCCTTGGAGCCGATCCTTGAGCCATGGTGGCAACGCTTTTCGGGGCCGTTTCTTTACTATCCTGGCCGTCGTCACTTGCCTGCACCGTTGCGCGTATTTGTCGATTTCCTGAAAGCGGATGCCTGATTGGATACACCGGGCGTTTGCCTGGCAGGAGAGCTTACGCAAGCGGTGTTCCACAAGCAGCAATTGCGGCGATAATGACGCCAGTTATCGGCTGCGGCGGCTCGGCTTCGGAAACCCGGAAGCCACGAGATCGCTGGCCCCAGGCCTCTAATTCATTCCAGCCGAAGTATGTTTGCCGCAAGGCGTAGGCATGTGCCCTCGTGTCCGACGCGTCTGGTGTGGTTCGAGCATATGTATGTTGTAGCAACTTCACACCGATGCACCCAATATGACCGAAATACGCCTTAGCCCGCTGCGCAAATTTGCCGATTTCATTCGTGCGCAACGCTCCCGCCTGACCGAGCAATGGATGAATGCCGTTTTCAGCGATGCCGACCTCGTCGAAGCGGACAAACTTACCTATCAGCAGCTCGCCGATCATCTGCCGGAAATTCTCGAAGGACTCTGCCTCGCGCTCGACGTCGAAGATCTCGAACGCGTCGAACCGGCGATCGAGCGTAATGCGAGAAAACACGGCATAGTCCGCTGGCGTCAGGGCTACCGGATCGAGGAACTCGTGCGCGAGCTCGATCTGTATCATCAGGTGCTCGCCGACGCGCTGGAAGAATTCGCCGACCAGGACAGCACGTTCACGCGCCGCCATGAAGGCCGCGCGCGGCGCATGGTCGCCGAAACACTCAGCATGGTGACGCTCACGTCGATCCGTGAAGTGGTCAGCGAACGGGACCGCAAGATCGATGAGTACACAGGCAGGCTCGAGCGCGCCAATCACGAGCTGACACTCAAGCAGCGGCTGGTCGGCGATCTTTACGAGTCACGCATGCAAATCACTCGCAGCGTGGTCCATGATCTGCGCAATTTTCTGAACGCGTTTTCGATCGCACTGCAATTGATCGAACGGGCGCCTTCAAAGGCCGATATGGCGCTGACGCTGGCCAACCGGCAGGCCGCGGACATGAAACAACTCGTCGATCAGATGGTCGAGTACTCCGTCGTACTCGGCGACGAGACGCCTCTCACACGCGAGCCGGTTGAGTTGCATGAGCTTTACGACGAACTCGTCACCGCCTCGCGGCCGGCCATCGAGGCCAAGGGGCTGAAGTTGCGCGCCACGTTCGACCCGGCGCTATCCGCTATCACGTCCAATCGTCTCAAGCTTAAGCAGATCGCCGTCAATCTGCTCTCCAACGCAACGAAGTACACGAAGTCCGGCGAGATCGAACTTGGCTTCGCAACGGCCGGCACAGAGCACTGGTCGATTCGCGTGTCGGACACCGGCGTGGGCATTGCACCTTCGGATGCGGACCGGGTATTCGACGAATTCGAACGCGCTGCGGGCGAAGATATTCCCGGCACGGGCCTCGGCCTCGCGATCGTCAAGGAGCTTTGCCGCGTGTTGAACGGCCAGATCGATTTTGCGTCACGCGAAGGCGTTGGCACCCGGTTCGAAATCCGGTTCCCGCTGGTGCTGGCTGAAACCGAATAAATGGTCCGCCGGCAACTGGCTGCCAGAACCGGTGGTGAGGCGATGGAGACGTGTGAATGGTAGAGATTTGTCCCGCTCGATTTCCCGAACAGCTTGACGTTGTGCGGGCGATATTTCGCGAGTACGCCGACAGCCTGGGTATCGATCTGGGCTTCCAGAATTTCGAATCGGAACTCGCGGAGTTGCCCGGCAAGTTTGCGGCGCCCCGGGGGCGCGTTCTTCTCGCTCTGAACAATGGGAACGTGATCGGTTGTGTTGCAATGCGTCCTCTGGATGAATTGACGTGCGAAATGAAACGTCTTTATATCCGTCCATCTGGACGTGGCCAGCAGGTCGGCAGGCAATTGGCAACGCTGATTTGTCAAATTGCACGAGAGGCGGGATATCCGCGTATTCGTCTCGATACACTTCCAGACATGCACGCTGCGCAGCAGCTTTATGTGTCGCTCGGTTTCGAGCCGATTCCGGCCTACGTTTTTAATCCCGTCGCGGGCACGCTCTTTATGGAACGCGATCTGACACGTCTGGAAAATCAGGCCACGTAGTCATGCGGCACAGCGCTCATCCCTGCAGCAGTGCCTCAGGCATTACACCGGGCCGTCCAACCCGGCCGATTCCCGGAAGATCACGATTTCATGGATAAGCGGAACGCTTGCGCTCCCCGGTACAATTTAATTATTACGATTAACAAACAAAAACATTTTATTTCGTAATAAATAATCGATTAACTCATATCGGCGTCACGACCTAACCGATTGAATTGATTGAATCACACACGAATTCAAGTGCAACTTTCCGAGGTTGCAATTACGGAAATTCGGTACATCCTTGACAAACTCCAGTTGCGTCACCTATTTTTCTTCTGCCACCAATATACGAATATCCGATTAAGGAAACGTATCCAGAAAAGCACTGGAATATCCAAACCAGATATTTAGTTATTCTACGCATGTCGCATAGAACTCTATATCTATGCGCTTTGAAGTAAGTTGGTCTCAACCGCTGCATGCCGACAATGCACCATCAATAGTTCGAACTCCGATATATCTTCATCGGCGAGAGCGGCCTTTGTGAAACGGTATCTGAACCCACCACCAAGGATAGAGATGAAACGAGACGAGCGTCTTACCGGCCATAGCCATCATCGCCTATGCAGGCTGCCGGTCCTGGGAACCTTAGCGGTCACGATCATGCTTCTCGGAGGTTGCGGCGGAGAGGACGGCAGTTCATCCTCAGGCACGGCTGTGAGCATGCAGCAGGCTACAGCGAATCAGCAGCTCACCGCGCAACAGGCCGCCGCGCAGTCGCAAGCACCAACGGCCAATCAAACCTATGTCGACCCGGTGGCCTATTCCGGCAATGCCACAGATGGCCTCGCTCCGGCTCAGGCCTCGGAGAAGACGGCTGTCATGCACTACAAGTGGACGTTAGGCAAAACGCCGATCAACTACACCACGACGACAGGCCATTTGACGGCCGCCGATTCGAGCGGCAACCCTGAAGCCACGATGTCCTATGTCGCATACACCGCGCCGGATACGAACGGCTCGCCGCGACCGGTCACGTTCGTCTACAACGGTGGCCCGGGCTCCGCCTCCATCTGGCTGCGGCTTGGGTCGTTCGCGCCAACGCGGGTCGCCACGCCCGACCCCGCGTTCGGGAACTGGCCGAACTATCCGCTCGTCGACAATAAGGACAGCCTGATCGACACCACCGACATGGTCTTCATCGACCCACCGGGAACAGGTCTTTCCGAGGCGATTCTGCCGAACACGAACCAGAAGTTCTGGACGACCGACGCGGACGTCAACATCATGCGCGATTTCATTGAGCGCTATCTGGCGGTCAACAATCGCAGCAGTTCGCCAATTTATCTGTACGGCGAGTCGTACGGCACGCCTCGCACCGATATGCTCTCATTGGCGCTCGAATCGGCCGGCGTGCATCTGACCGGCATCGTTCTCCAGTCTTCAATCCTGAACTATTTCGCGGATGCAATCGAGGCCGTCGCCATCACGAACTCGACGAGCGCACTGGCATTGGACACGGATACGCTGGCCGGATATTTCCCCGGCTACGCGGAAGTCGCGGCTTACTACAACCAGGTGTCGCCGGCGCCACTCAATCAGGACCTGTACGCATACCAGGCAAGCCTGTTCGCCACGGCCGAATACGACCGGTTCAAGCGGTATTCGCAATCGTGGGTGCTCAGTCAGCTCGGCATACCGGACGCGCTGGGCACGCCAGTGTTTCCCAATGCCAAAACGCTTCAGTCGTGGACCTTGCCATCCAGTTTGACCGTGCAGGCGCTGCAGGGCTACTTCGGCGCCAACCCGTTCTCGACGAGCCTCTTGCCTGGCACAACAATCGGCCGGTACGACGGACGCGTGTCATTGCCGAATTCGGATCCGCGGCTGCAAAACGACGGGGACCCGTCCGACATCCTGATCTCCCAGCCGTTCACCACGGCGCTGGCAACGCAGATGCCCGACTACCTCGGATACACGGCGCCGAACGCGACCTATTTGCCGCTGAACGACAACATCATCCAGGTCTGGGATTTCTCGCATGACGGAAAGCCGCTGCCCGATACGATCCCTGATCTGCTGGGTGCGCTGACGCTCAACCCGAAACTCAAGGTGCTCTCGGAAAACGGCTTTCATGATCTGGCCACACCGTTCTTCAATACCGAGAAGCAATTGGCGCGGCTGCAGACAGTACCCGGTCTGAATCCGGACTTGCAGGTCAACTTCTTCCAGGGCGGACATATGATTTATCTGGATGACGTCGCCCGTCCGTTGATGAAACGGGATCTGGTGCGCTTCTACCGGGGCACGCCGCTTCCGGATGCGCTCGCGCTCTGGACGCTGCCGCCGCCGTGGCACGACGAAAGCGCCGCCAGTCAGCCGACCGCTACGGCGCAAGCCACGGCGCCCTGACTGATCTGAACCGACGTGCCTCGTTCGCGATACTCTATTCACTCAATCAATGCGAGTCATCATGTCTCTTTTCGATAGATTGCGGCGTGTTTCCCCGTTGATCGTCCTTGGCTGTCTGATTGGCAACGCGAATGCGTTACCGCCGCAAGCGGTGGCGCCGGCGACGCCGCCAACCGGGTCCAGGGGCGTCGACGGTCCGTTCTTCCCTCAAAACCGTGCTGCCCCCGTCGCGCCATCGACCGGCACGGCACTGCAACAGGAAGCTCAGCAGCGGCTCGAGGCGCGGCTGGGGGCCAATACGGCCCTTAGCAATGGCGCCGCGGTCACAAAAGCGCAGGCCCAGACCCAGGGGCTCGGCTATGTCGCCAAGCACTTCGATCAGATCGATACAAGCCATAAAGGAAGTGTGACCCTGAGCGACGTCAGGCAGTATCTGCAACAGCAGGGCCGCTAGCGGCCGGCCATGACGGCTCTGGGGATTCCTTCTCTGGAAGACCGCTTTTGACACACGCGAATGGCCGCTCGGGCCATTCGCGTGCCTACTTCGCCCCGGCGTTCCTGCCAATCGGCAAACATTCACTCATTGCGCCGCCGCTGTCGCTCAACCCGCGCATCACGACCTCGGACGATTTGCCATCACGTCTCGCTAGTTCGGCGAGATCGAGCAACGCTGCGTATTTCGCCGAGCAGTCCTGCCCGGGTTCAATTGCCCGGTGCACAGCACGCGTTTCAGTGTTGGTGACGCGCTCACCCACTGCAATCGCCACACCCGCAGCAACGATCATCGTTGCCAACACACCTACCTTGCACAATGTCCGTGTACGTACCGCGTTGAAACGTGACCGGACAGCCTGCGCACTTCCCTGCCTGCTTATCAACGGCCGGCCGATTCGTCCGGCTTCATCTTCGGTTCTCACGCGCAGGTTTTCGGTCATGACCAGTGCGCCGGCACCCAGACATTCCCCACCCAGTGGCCCGGCACCCACACTACAGGGCGCGGCGCAGGCGCCACATAGACAACGCGCGGGGCGACATACACAGCAGGCGGCGGGGGCGGCGGAACGTAGACAACCGGAGGCGGCGGCACATACACAACCGGCGGCGGCACGACGACAACAGGCTTCGGCGCAATCACCACCGTCGTGCCGCCTGTCGTGACGACACCCGTGGTCGTGACGGTCCCACTTGTCGTCACCGTGTTGCCGTGTGCACCCGTCGTGCTTGTCGACGTCGTAACGACGCCCGGCGCAACACGCGTCGCCGTACCGGAGTGATCGACGGTGCCGCCATCGGACCCAGTCACCGTGCCGGAACGCGAACACGAAGCGCCTGCGCAGTTTGTGGATGCCGAATGGTTGACCGTGTTGCCGTTTGATCCGGTGATCGACCCGGACGACGAATACTGGCCCGGCGCGGTTTTAGTCACATCGCCGGAGGTGGTGGCTGTTTTGCCGTCCGGTCCGGTGAGCGTGCCGGTATGCGAACAGGTGCCGCCCGCGCAACTGGTGTCGCCCGCATGCTGGACCTGGTTGCCGTAGCGCCCCGTCGCCGTGCCTGAATTCGAGAATTGGCCCGGCGCGTTGCGGGACACCGAGCCGGTGTTGGTCGCCACGCCGCCGTAGGGGCCCGCCACGCCGCCAGCATGCGAACAACTGCCGCCGCCACACGAGCCGTACCGCGCACCGTTGTAAGTGCCGCGCGAGGTGTACGCGGTGCCGTGTTGCGACCAGGCAAAAGCCGAAGCGCTGCCGAGCGCGAGCACGGCGACAGTTGCGGCGAGCATGAGCTTGCGCAGCGCGCCGCGCATGGATGCGGCGGTCGCTACGGAAGCAGAGGAAGCTGCGATGGCTGGGACGACGAACGAATAATCTTTCACGGTATGTCCTTCCTGATTTCGGGCCACTTCTGCGCACTGCGGCGTGGCGACGAGCGGACTATAGAAGGACGCGCGGTTTTAATCAGCAGCGAAGATATGTCGCCCTGTTTCACCACAAAAGAGGCCCGCTGGACAAGGGTTTGCAGGCAATTCCAACGTGCCGCGACATAGCCCGACATAAATTGTTTCAGGTCGGGTTCAGCACGTGACGCGCACGTGCCGCACACAGAGTCAGGCGCGACGACAAACCATGTTCGACATCACTGCGACACTTTTCCGAAATACACATGTCGTAGGGTTCGATGAATGCAACGGCGAAAACCGCTTGCGTATCACCCGCTTACTCTTCTTCAAGAGGCGCTCATGTCGGCAAAACGCGAGTCGAAATCCAAAGCCAAGGCGAAAGAAAGCACGGCGAAAGCAGAAGGCAAACGAAAACCGGCCAGCAAGGCAGCGGCATCCGGCAAAAAGGCCGCTGCGCCCACCCGCGGCTCAAACCAGCCTGCCGCAACGGCCAGCACCTCGGCGCTCCGTCCGCGGATGCTGGACAAGCCCGTGTTCGCCCAGCCTCAGCCGACCGCGGACCCGACGGTGTTTCGGGTGCCCCATCCATCGGATGATGCGGCCTACAAGGAAATCGACAAGCTCAATGCGGAGCACAAACTGTTTCCGTTGCCGTTTCCCGCGCCAAGCGGCGGTGTGGAGCCCCAACTCACCCTGGCCGAGGTCATGGGTGGCAATGCAACTGCCATCGACAGAATCACAGCCAACGGACAACTGGTATTTCACGCGCTGGGAGATTGCGGCAGTACGAAAGGCCCGGCGACCCAAAACGAAGTGGCCGACAAATTGACCGCGGACTTCAACGAAACCAATGCCAGTGAAGTACCGCAGTTCGCGTTGTTACTCGGCGACGTCGTCTATAGCTTCGGCGAGGGCCAGTACTATTACGATCAGTTTTACGAACCGTATCGGGACTACCCCGCGCCGATCCTCGCCTGCGCCGGCAACCATGACGGCATGATTTCGCCGGAAGCGCACGCCGCGAGTCTCACCGCGTTCCTGAGAAATTTTTGTGCGGATACGTTCGCCGTTTCGCCCGAAGCAGGCGGATTGTCGCGCACCGCGCAAATCCAGCCCGGCGTGTTCTTCACGCTCGATGCGCCGTTCGTGCGCGTGCTGGTGATTTACAGCAACACGCTCGAAGATCCCGGTGTGATTTCAGACCCGAACATCGGACGCACGCAACTCGACTTTCTCGACGCCGCGCTCAAGCGCGTCAAAGCCGAAAAGTTCGCCGGCGCACTGCTGATCGCGGATCATCATCCGCCATACTGCGCGGGCGGACACGGATCGAGCGTCGATATGCTGGCGCAGATCGACAAGGTGTGCGAAGCCAATGGCGTGTGGCCACATGCGTTTCTTTCCGGCCACGCCCACAATTATCAACGCTTCACGCGCACGAGAAATGCGGACGGCACGCAGATTCCATACATCGTATGCGGCAACGGCGGACATGGTCTGGTCAAGCTCGCCGCACAGGGCGCGCCCGCCATCCGCGCGCCACAAGTCATGCAGGCGGCGTCGGCCACCACAGATCAGGTCGTACTGGAAAACTACGACGACACCAATTACGGTTATCTGCGCCTGGTCGTCACCGCGACGCAGTTACGTATCGAGTATCACTCGGCGTCCGACGGTCTCAACACGAAAGCGCCGAACGACTATGTGACGGTCAACCTCGCCGAACGTAAAGTGGCTCATTTCGTTGCGCCGGATATGGGGCATCCGATGGCTGCAAGGGCCGTGCGTGCGTTGATGGCGCGCTAGTGCCGCGAGATCGTCCCCCTACGCCCGGTTCCACCATACTTCACCTGGGCGCCTCGCATTGATGCGAGGCTCAAGGCGTTACGACTACGCTTTTCCGTAAACCCGCGTTTATGCGAAATCACCTGTTTTTACTGGGGCAAAACGATGTAATCTCTCGGTTTTCTTCCTGCGTCAAAACAGATGAGTCGAGCGTCGGCGAGCGAACAACTACAACAAACGGCGGCCCACACGTGGCGCAGGCCCATCGTTCTTCGTTTGCGCTGCACCGTGGTGCTACTGGCGTGCGGGATCGCTGCCTTCGCACGCCCCGCTCTCGCAGCCGAATCTGCGTGCGGCGCCGAAGCCGGCCCGGCCGGCCGGCCCTCCGTCGGTCTCGTACTCTCAGGCGGGGGCGCGCGCGGCTATGCGCACCTCGGCGTATTGAAGGTGCTCGAGGAAAACCGCATTCCGGTCGACTGTATCGCCGCCACCAGCATGGGCGCGGTCGTCGGCGGCCTGTACGCGAGCGGTATGACCGCGCAGGACATGCAAAAACGCCTCACGGGAATCAATCTCGCGGACATCGCGTTCGACGTCACCGAGCGCGCCGATCTGCCGCAATCGCGCCGCGAAGACGAGCGGCTATATGTGAATAGCCTTTCGCTCGGCTACGGCGCCAATGGCTTCCGTCTGCCGGTGGGGCTCGTCCAGGGCAATCGCCTGCAAGCGCTGCTGCAGGACTGGACGTCCGCCGTGCCGGGCAGCGTTTCGTTCGACCGGCTGCCGATCCCCTATCGCGCGATCGCCACCGATCTGCGCACCGGCCAGAAGGTGGTACTCGATCACGGTTCGCTGCCGCAGGCGATTCGGGCCAGCATGGCGTTGCCCGGCCTGTTCGCGCCGGCCGACATTGACGGGCGCACGCTGGTGGACGGCGGCATCGTCAGCAATCTGCCCATCGAAACGGCGCGCGACATGGGTGCGAACGTCGTGATCGCCGTCGATATCGGCTCGCCGCTGCGGCCGCTGGATGCACTGGCTTCACCCGCCGACGTGATGCAGCAGATGATCGGCATCCTGATTCACCAGAACGTTGCGCGCCAACGTGAACAGCTGCAAACCGGTGACGTACTGATCGAACCGGCGCTCGGCTCGCTGAGCTTCACCGACTTCGCCAACGCGAGCCAGGCGATCGCGGCTGGCGCCGCCGCCACGCGTGCGGTACTGCCGCAGCTTCAGCATCTGGCGCTCTCGCCCGCTGACTACGCCGCGTGGCGCGCCCGGCATGCGGTGCCCGCAACGCATCCGGTGCGGATCACACAGATCGAGATCGCCTCGCAAGGCGTGGTGCCCGAGGCACGCATTCGCGCCGCATTGCACGTCAAACCCGGCGACGTGTACGATCCCGCCGCACTCAACAAGGATTTGCTGGCGCTCTCCACGGCAGGCGATTTCGACAGCGTGAGCCAGCAACTCGTCGACGATGGCGATGAGCACAAGCTCGTGATCGTCGCGCAGCAGAAACAGTGGGGACCGAATTTCCTGCTGTTCGGGCTCGGTCTCTCGAGCAGTTCGACGGACGAAGGCGGCTTCCGGCTGCATCTCGGTTATCGCCGGCCGTGGCTCACTTCGTCAGGGCTCGAAGGGCGAGTGGACGGCACTGTCGGCAGCGATCTGATCAACCTGCATGCAGAGTTGCGGCAGCCGCTGTCGAGTTCTTTCGGCTATTACGTGGCGCCCTATCTCGAGTTTCAGCGCCGCTACGCCAACCTCTACGACGACTCCGGCGACGTCAAGGTCACGCAATACCGCTTGCAGACCGAGCGCGTCGGGGTCGATTTGGGCCTGCCACTCGCGCGTCTCGGCGACTTCCGTATCGGCGTGGCATACGCGCACGGCTTCGCCTCGCCACAATACAACTTGCCACTCGAGGACGGACCTAACTCGCCGCTGCTGTTCCCCGATATTTACGGGCGGCAGCTCAGCGCGCGCGCACGTCTCGTGATCGATCAACTCGACGATCCGCTGTTTGCGCGCAAGGGTTATTTCGGCGAACTACGCGTAGAGCGTTCGCTGTTCGCGGGCAGCGATAGTTTCACCGAGGTGTACGGGAAAAGCATTGCCGCGGCAAGCTACGGACGGCATAGCATCAACGCGAGTATCGAAGCGGGTAACGATTTCGGCGGCACCAACCTGACGAACCCGTTCGGCTTCACGCTGGGCGGTTTTCAGCATCTGTCGGCCTACGCCGCCGATCAACTGTCCGGCAATTCGATGGCGTACGGCCAGGTCACGTATATGAATCAGCTCGCCACCTTTAACGCGTCGCCAATTCGTGGCCTGTATGCGGGGTTGAGCATTGAAGCCGGTAACGTCTGGAACCGCGATTCGCAGTTCGGAAGCGGACCGCTGAAGCGCAGCGTGACGGCGTTCACCGCCCTGACCAGTTCATTCGGACCGATATATCTGGGTGTAGCGTTTGCACCGGGCGGTCGCCATAACTTTTACTTCCAGTTGGGACACACCTATTGAAGCTGCGTAGGCACGGTGTGTTTCACGCCACCGTGCCTACCGGCCAGCTCATTTCGAAACGTGCGCCGCCGAGCGTCAACGGATCGGTGACGGCGATACGGCCGTGATGGGCGCGCAGCACCTGTTGCGTAATCGCGAGACCTAAGCCGTAGCCGCCGGTCTGACGATCGAGCCGCACGAAGGCATTGAAAATGCGCTCGCGTTGATCGGCTGGCACGCCGGCGCCGTCGTCTTCCACGTAGATTTCCACATTGCCGTGCTTGACGCTCAGGCCGACCATGATCCGCGAATGGGCGTATTTGCTGGCATTGCGCAACAAGTTGCGCAATGCGTAGGACATCAGGCGTTTGTCCATCACTACGCGTAGCGGCGTGTCCACGTCTACTTGCGCGACGAGTTGCTTGTTCGCGTACAACAACGTGGCGTCGGTAATCTGGCTGTCGAACCATGCCGTGAGCAAGGTGGCTTCGAGGTTCGATTGCAGGGAACTGTATTCGAGGCGCGCGTAGGTCAGGCTCATATCGATGAGCTCATCGAGTTCCGTAACGTCCTGAGCGATGCTTGCCAATGCGCTGTTGTATTCGGCCGCGGACGCGGGTTCGCGGAGGTTCTCCAACGCAAAACGCACGCGGGCCAGGGGCGTGCGGAGTTCGTGGGAGATGCCATTGGTGAGTTCGCGCTGTGCGGCGATCAGGCGTTCCATACGCTCGGCCAGGGCGTTTAACGTGCGGGCCAGTGGGCCGATGATGACGCTGTGCGATTCGCGGGCGCGGGTGTTGAAGCGGCCGCCCGTGAAGTCGATTGCGCGTTCGCGGACCATGACGAGGTCTAGCCAGACTGGGCGCATCCAGCGGTAGGCTGTTATCGCCGGTAGCAGTAGTGTTATCAACGCGATTGGTATGGATGCTTTTGCTGTTGTTAATGCTTGCCAGAGCGATGGCGATGTTTTTAGTGTCAGGTTTAAGGTTGTTATCGATGCCGCCAGTACTAGCAATGTCAGTGTTAGCAGGCGTGTGTAGACGCGGACGTATAGCCTCGACCAGCTAGGGATTCTGTCTGCTCGGGTGTCTGTCCAGGAGCGGCTGAAGCGGCGCCAGCGCCATTTTCCATAGCGGTAGGGGGTTAGTTTTTTTTGCTCCGCTGGGGGTGGCATTTTGGTTTCTTCGCTTTTTTTGTTGCGATTGTGGTCTATTAGTGTTGCCCCTGTGCGGGGCGGCACTTACTTTCTTTGCCGCCGCAAAGAAAGATAAGCAAAGAAAGCGGCTTCACACCGCTAATGCTTAAGCGGGTCCCCCGCACAGTTGCGGTAGTGGTGCATCTGGAATCTGTGTTCTCGCACATTTCACCTCGGTGACAAGGCAGTCATTCTTCCGGCAGCGCTACGCGCGCCGAAGCGTACTTCTTAAAACCGCCGGTATGGTGGCTGGGTCCTCCGACGCGCGGCTAGCAGTTCACTTTGCTCTCGTCTGCGTTTTTGTTTGCGTTTTTTGCCTGCGTTTTTTCTGCCTTTTCGGTTGCGCCTTACGTCCTCGGTTCGATTCCGGTTGCCCCTTACGCCCTCTGCACGAATGCCAGTGTTCGCTCCGCTACCGTGTCACGTTCGTTGTCTAGTGTGATCATGTGGTAGCTGTCGGTCAAGCGCACGAAGGTCACAGAACGGCTTCCGAGGTGCTCGCACACGAATTCCGCGGATCCGATGCTCGTTACTTCGTCCTCTTCCGAATGCATGACCAAGGTCTCGCATGTTACGCGTCCCAAAGCTCGCTTCACCGCGAAGCGCATCCAGTCGACCTGCTCGATCGCCGCCAACGGCACGTACGGATAGTGGATGCCGCTCCCCTTCTGCAAATGGCGGCGGATCAGGTTGCGAATGCGCGTGTTCTTGATGCCAAACGGCTCGCCCTCAGGCACGCGAATCAATCGGCGTAGCCCCGGCACGCAGTACATCAGGTAACGCAACGGTCGCAGACGTGAACCGCCCCAGCCGTCAAGGAATAATGGCGGCGACAGCAGAATCAGGCGCCCCGTCGTCATGCGCTCGCGCGCACTCAACATCAATGCAAGTAACGCACCCATCGAAATGCCCGCAACGTCGACTCGCTCATAACGTGTCATCAGGTCGCGATACGTGCGGCTCAGCAGTTGCATGTAGTCGCTCAGCGTCACGCGGCTCAACGCGTCCGGGTTCGAACCGTGGCCCGGCAGCGACGGCAAATGCACGTCGCAACCGATCTGCTCGAACTTGCGGTCGAGCGCGCCGAAATCATGGCGCGTGCCACCCAAGCCGTGAATCATCAACACAGCATGGCGGGAAATGGGGGAAACGCGAGCGGACATCACTAAGCCTGTCGTTGCACAAGCCTGCGATGCTAATCATCACCGCCTCAAATGACTGTCAATTTGAGGCGGTGTTTGTGGAGTTTTGTCGGCCGATATTTCGACGTATTACGCAATCGAAACCCAACGCCAACCCACCCGAACCGCAGCTGCGGCGCAACGCCATTCCATCTGAGCAGAACCGCAACCTCAGCCGCAACCTCAACCGCAGTCGCAGCCGCAATGCGACGCCGCTTCATCTGACCGCAACCGCAGCCGCAATGCAACGCCACTTTCATCTGACCGCAACCGCAGTCGCAGTCGCGATGCAATGCCACTTCATCTCACCTGAACCCGAACCACAGCGCCGCTGCAGCCGTTGCGACCACCGCGGCCACCGCGACCGCATCTAATCCCATGCCAGCTTGCTGAACTGATAGCCCTTGCCGCGCACCGTCTTGATGCGCTGCGGAGTGCCCGCGTCGTCATGCAGCTTGCGGCGCAGCTTGGATACGCCGCCGTCGATCGAGCGGTCGAGGCCGTCGAACTCGATACCGCGCAGTTGCCGCATCAACTCGTCGCGGCTCACCAC
Source organism: Paraburkholderia sediminicola (assembly GCF_046026855.1). Lineage (GTDB taxonomy): Bacteria > Pseudomonadota > Gammaproteobacteria > Burkholderiales > Burkholderiaceae > Paraburkholderia > Paraburkholderia sediminicola_A. The sequence goes on from NZ_JAQQET010000007.1 coordinate 198,319, forward strand.
CTCGCCCGCGCAACTCACCAAGGCCCACAGTAAATCGAATTCGGCCGATGTCAGATCGGGCAAGCTGCCGTCCGGCAGTTTGACGGTGCGGTTTGCCCGGCTGATCTCGAACTTGCCGAACGTGTAGCTCTCGGGTTGGCTGGCCTCCGGCGCGCGCGCGGTCACGCGGCGCAACTGCGCCTTGATGCGCGCCAGCAGCACGCGTGGCTCGACAGGCTTATGCACGTAGTCGTCCGCGCCGAATTCGAGGCCCAGCACTTCGTCGAACTGCTCGTCGCGAGCGGTCACCATGATGATCACGCCGTTGAATTGCTCGCGCGCTTCGCGGCAAATCTGGAAACCGTCCTTGCCAGGCAGGTTCACGTCGAGAATCACGAGATCCGGGCGGCGCTTGAGAATGGCCGGCACGGCTTCGTTGCCGTGCAGCACGGTCTCGACTTCGTATTCGTGTTTGCGCAGATAACCGGCGACCAGGGCGGACAGGCGGTCATCGTCTTCGACAAGCAGGATCCGGAATGGCATGGGACGAATCGTTCAAGGCTGAGACTGTTTCAATAGCGGCGGGCAACGGCGCAACCGTACGGCGCAGACCGGCGGGCAACGGCCGGACGAGTCGGCTCGACGCACAGCATAGCGGATGCGCCGCACATCATGCGACACACCCGACAAAACTCGACAAATGCACAAGCAATTCGACACGGACACGCGATCCGCGCCGCTAGCATCCCCTCGGTCGAAATAGCCCAAGGATCCGCCGTGACGACTGTTTCCAACGAAGGGGCTCGCGCCCGCTCAGCGTGGTTCGCAAGAGCCATTGCATCCTTTGCGGTCATTCAGCAAGCCGCTCACGCACTCTATCCCGGCACCGGCGTATTTCATCGCTGGCGCCGCATGCGCCTGTGGCTGCGCTCGCTGATGTCGTGGCGCTCAACGCAAGTATGGCTCGAACGCTGCGCCATTTCGCCTTTGCACGATCTGGTGCAACGTCATCCCACCGCGCTCGAGCGCATGCATCGGCCGTTCCTTCATACCCGCTTCAGCCCGCGAGAACGCCTCACGGCAAGCCTCGATCATCATGCGCTGACACAGCAGCGCGTGCCGCAGCTCGCCGCGCGCATCGCCGCAACCGGCTCGGCGCCAATCGCATTTTTCGACGTCGGCGCCGAACGCTGGCATGTGTCGCTCGAGTCGATCGAACAGTTTCAGAAGGAAGGTGACTGGACCTTGTGCATCCGCGATGCGCGGGACCAGCGCATCGTCTCCTGCACTTTCAGTCTCGCCTATCTCGGCGGCAAAGTGCGGCGGCCACGTCTTTGCGTCGGCTCCGTGCAGGGTCCGGACCATACGGTCAACGGCCGCGAGCTGTTTCGCGCGCTCACCAAGCGGTGGTATGGACTCCGGCCGAAAGTGCTGGTGATTTACCTTGCGCAATGTGTCGCCGCGGCGCTCGACGCGGGGGGCACCTTCATCGTCTCGAAGCAGGCGCACATCTATGCGAACTGGCGCTATTGCCTGAGAAAGCGCCGCGTGGCCGCCGACTACGATCAACTGTCAATCGAGTGTGGAGCGCTCGCGCGCTGGAATGGCTGGTTCGTCCTCGCACCGCCGGCGCGCTATCTGGCCGAACGCCAGGATGACAATACCGGCAACGCAGCCCGCCGCAAGCGCTACGCATTGCGAAGCGCACTCGCCGCCCAGATTCGCCGCAGCGTCGAAGCAAGCAGGACGCGTTGACACTGCACGCCTCGCGTTGTTGCTTGAATCCATTGCGATTTTTTTATTGACAAGACATGCGTCAAAACGGCACACTCATTCGCATGTTGACGCACATCTCCATCGCCTTCGCGATTAAAAACCCAACAATGCATGCCACGATCGGCAGGCATTTGGGAGCACGTGCGCGTTAGCAGTCTGAATCTGCAAAACAAGACCCAAAGGCCCCGCCGGTAACGGAAGGGGCCTTTTGTTTTGTGGGCGCCTCCGTCCACCGGCTCGATGACGGAGAGCAAGATGGATCAGGCAAGCCCGCAGTGCATGGATGACGACCCAAGTCTGTCCGCCTATCAACAGGATGAGCATCTACCGAAGGTAGTCGTGCATTTTTCCGTAGTGCCAGGCGCAACGCTGACATGGCGTGTCGATGCCGACAGCACGCTCCGTGTGCAAGGCGCGCGCCTATGGCTCACGCGCATCAACTCGCCGTACGATCATTGGCTCGAACCGGGCAACGAGTTCCGGCTGCGACGCCGCGAACGCGTGTGGCTCAGCACGGATAGCGAACGCGCTGCGCGCGTGTCGTTGAGTTATGCGTTGTCCGTCAGGCCTGGCCTCATCAGGCGTTGGCCAGGACGGCTCGCATGGTTGGGCCTGGAGGCGCCGGCGGTCCGGTAGCGTGCCTCGTCGCGACTCGATGATCGAGCTTTCGTACCGCAGAAAAGCAAACACCCCTGCAGTGAGGGGTGTTTGCCGGTCAGCCATGCCGGCTCCGGGGAGCCAGGCATGCCGTGTCGCGCGGCTACGCCGTACTGTTTGAGCGTGTGCCGTTTACTGGCATGGCACTTACTGCGCCGCCTATTGTGGTGTCACCTGCACGGCCGCAGCTGAAACGAAAACCGCATGAATCGTATCGCCGACCTTGACACCCTTCAGATCGACGTCCGGTCCGACTTCAAGCGTTTGCGTCTGATACGCGCCGCGCAGTGTAACGAGGCGCTTCTTGTGATCGATCTTCTGCACGGTGGCGAGCACTTCGACCTGACGCGCGGATGCATAACCACCCGAGGCCGGGGCATATACCTGCGTATCGACGCGGGCACGAATACCCTTGTCCGCACCGGTGACCTTGTCGGCCTTCACCAGCAACGCATTCTTGTACAGCACGTCCACCCGATCGCCGATCTTCAGTTGATCGAAGCCGGCGACTTGCTGGCTCACCAGCACGACCACCGCATTGCCGCCCGGCCCTTTGAGCGTGAGCGTGCGGCTGCCTGGATCGATACCGACGATCTCCGCCTTCACATGCACCGGTTGCACTGCGCTGACGATGCCCTGCGCGGCACTGGCCATTGGGTCTTGCGCCCACACCGGTTGCGCCGCGGCGAAGCCCGCTACCACCAACGCTGCTCCAATCGTCGCTGCTTTCATCTACGCTCTCCTCGAGAAATTGTCCGATCTGGCGTTACGGCGATCTGAAACCACAGGATGCCGATTAACACCGCGAATGCATACATCTTCAGGATGTCGCTTATTAAAGCGGGGGTACGGCGCAATGATTGTACATGCCTTACAGGAAGCTACGATTGTTTATATGGTGATTTTTAAATCAACGCACACATGATGCGAAAGTGCCGTGGCACGGCGCCACAGCGACATCTTTCCAGTTGACAGCACCGCTTTAATATTCTTGTCCATTGATATACGGAGGCAATACTTAATATGCGAAAAGCATTAAACACATACTGCATGACAACCCAGTTTTTATTATTCTGTTGATCGACGGTAATCGCCGCAATGAAGTCAAAAACCGCCACTAACACCGATTAAACACACATTCAATAGCCAGTGAACTCATGCACTGTGCAAAATAAAACAGCCCCGTCGTCTGAGCGAGGGGGCTGTTTATCATGCGGCCACGGGAGCACTACACGCGCAGCCTCAACACCAACGACGCTGCCGCGCTTTCCTGCACAAACCGCAAACCATTACACCCGTTCAATCGCGATCGCGATGCCTTGACCGACGCCGATACACATCGTGCACAGTGCAAAACGGCCTCGGGTGCGGTGCAGTTGGTACATCGCGGTCGTGACCAGACGCGCGCCGCTCATGCCGAGCGGGTGGCCGAGCGCAATTGCCCCGCCGTTCGGATTCACGCGCGCGTCGTCATCCGCGACGCCGAGCGTGCGCAGCACAGCAATGCCTTGCGAGGCGAATGCTTCGTTCAGTTCGATCACGTCGAACCGGTCGATGGTCATGTTCAGGCGAGCCAGCAATTTCTGCGTGGCGGGCGCCGGGCCGATGCCCATCACGCGCGGCTCAACACCTGCCGTTGCGATTCCCAGCACGCGCGCACGCGGCGTGAGACCGAAGCGCTTCGCGGTTTCTTCGTTGGCAAGCAGCAAAGCCGCTGCGCCGTCGTTCACGCCCGATGCGTTGCCTGCCGTGACGGTGCCGTCCGGACGCACCACGCCCTTCAGTTTGGCGAGCGTTTCAAGACTGGTTTCGCGCGGGTGTTCGTCTTGCGACACGGTGATCGGATCGCCTTTCTTCTGCGCGATCGTCACGCCGACGATTTCCTGCGCGAGCGTGCCGTCGCGTTGCGCGCGTGCGGCTTTCTGCTGACTGCGCAGCGCAAACGCGTCCTGATCAGCGCGGCTGATCTTGTAGTCGGTCGCGACGTTTTCGCCAGTCTCCGGCATCGAATCGACGCCGTACATCTGTTTCATCAACGGATTCACGAAACGCCAGCCGATCGTCGTGTCGAAGATGTCGGCCTGGCGCGAAAACGCGCTGCTTGCCTTGCCCATCACGAACGGCGCGCGACTCATGCTTTCGACACCGCCGGCCACCATCAATGCGGCCTCGCCCGACTTGATCGCGCGCGCGGCGATGCCGACGGCGTCCATACCCGAGCCGCACAGGCGGTTCACGGTGGAGCCCGGCACGCCTTGCGGCAAACCGGCCAGCAACAACGACATGCGCGCAACGTTGCGGTTGTCTTCACCGGCCTGATTGGCGCAGCCGTAGATCACGTCGTCGATCGCGTTCCAGTCGACGTTCTTGTTGCGCTCCATCAGCGCTTTGAGCGGCACCGCGCCCAGATCGTCGGCGCGAACCGACGACAGCGAACCCGCATAGCGGCCGATGGGGGTGCGAATCGCGTCGCACAGGAATGCTTCGGTCATAGGATGTCTCCAGTTGGTGTGCAGCGTGCGCTGCGCCGCTTCCGGTATCCGCGAGCGGCGCCGGACGCCTGCGCGTGGCGCGAGCCGGATGCTCCGCAGCATCGACCCGGTGAGCGCAATGGGAAACGGCCGCATGGCAGCCGTCACGTCAATTCAGCTTAGCGCAGGATGGTGAACGATAGGCCCGGGAATACGGCCATTTGTTCTATATACGAACTCACGGTCATATATCGAACAACTAGTCCCGATAATAGGCGCGTGCGCGAAACCATGTCAAGCGAAGCGAATGCCGGATCAGGGAAAACGCGCGGGCCGCCGGCCAGATTGCAATGGCTACGCAAAGGATCTGAAAATTGACGCGCTCGTGCCGGCAAACGGGTTTTTAGGCCTGTCGGCACGAGGCTTTGGACCGTTCTGCTGCCCAGAATGCTCCCTGAAAACCGATCCCGACACGCGCGCTCTCAGCGGATCTGAATCCGCTCGTCCGCGATATAGCCGCGAATCACATCGGCGAAGTTGCGATCGCCGGTCAAGCCGAGCCGTTCGGCACGCGAGGGATCCCACTGCCCCGGCCAGCTGCCGACAATCTTCTCTATCCGCGCATCCGGCTTCCACACGATCCGCTTCTCTGTCTCTTCGCCCGCCACCTCGCGCAGCGCCGCCACCATCTCGTCGACGCTTACCGAAATCCCCGGCAGATTCAGCACGCGCTGGTTGCCGAGCGCAGCGGCATCGAGTTCGAGTCCGGAAATCAGATTTTCGATCGCCTTGCGTGGCGACAACAGCCACAAACGCGTCGTGCCCGCTACTGGGCACACCGCCGTTTCACCGTTCAACGGTTCGCGAACGATGCCGCTCGCAAACGACGACGCCGCCGCATTCGGTTTGCCCGGCCGCACGCTAATAGTGGGCAGCCGCAATACCCTGCCGTCGACGAAACCCCGCCGCGTGTAATCGTTGAGCAACAACTCCGCGATCGCCTTTTGCGCCCCGTACGACGATTGCGGATTCAACGCGGTGTCGTTCTGCACAACCTCAGGCAGATCACCACCGTAGACGGCCACTGAACTCGTGAACAGCACACGCGGCTTGTGCCCACGCTGCCGGCACGTTTCCAGCAGCAAGCGCGAGGCATCCAGATTGATGCGCATGCCGAGATCGAAATCCGCCTCCGCCTGCCCGCTCACGATCGCGGCAAGATGAAAGATCGCCGCGGTCCGGTCGTCGATTACGCCGTCGAGCACGCTGCGCTCGGCGATGTCGCCCACTTCCGACCGCACGCGGCTATCGCCGAAATCGCTACCGGGCACTACGTCGAGCAGGACCAGTTCGGTAATCGCTTGCAGCTTGCCCTGCTCGTCCTTCACTGACCCGCGCGTCAACAATTCGCGCGCGAGACGCTGGCCGAGAAAACCCGCACCGCCGGTAATCAATACTTTCATGATGTGCTTTGTCCCTGCTTTGTCCGTATTAGCGAGCGGCGTTCAGATACGGCTTGAGCCAATCGAGCCCCGCCGATGTGCCGGCTCGCGGCCGGTATTCGCAACCGATGTAGCCGTCATAGCCCAGCGTGTCGATCAGATCGAACAGATACGGATAATTCAGTTCGCCGATATCGGGCTCATGGCGTTCCGGCACGCCGGCGATCTGAATGTGGCCGATGCCTGCCATATCGCGTTTGAGCTTCACCGCAAGGTCGCCTTCGACGATCTGGCAGTGATAACAGTCGAACTGCACTTTGAGATTTGGCGCGCCCACTTCCGTGCAAATCGCCTGTGCATCGTCCTGGCGGTTCAGAAAGAAACCGGGTATATCGCGCGTATTGATCGGCTCGATCACGACGGTAATACCCTCTGCTTGCGCGGCCTTTGCGGCATAGGCGAGATTCTTCAGATACACCTCGCGATGCCTGGCCCGCGGCTGATCCGCGCCGATCAAGCCGGCCATCACATGCAGTTTGCGATTACCGAGCACGCGCGTGTAGTCGAGCGCGGTTTCAATGCTGCGGCGAAATTCGTCTTCACGGCCCGGTAGTGAAGCGATGCCGCGTTCGCCCGCGGCCCAGTCGCCGGGTGGCGCATTGAAGAGCGCCTGAGTCAGGCCGTTCGCTTCGAGCCGGGCCTTGATTTCACCTGCGCGGAAATCGTAGGGGAACAGAAACTCCACCGCTTTGAAGCCGTCTTTTGCCGCAGCGGCGAAACGGTCGAGGAACACGTGCTCGTTGTACATCATGGTCAGGTTGGCGGCGAAGCGAGGCATGGCAACAACTCCTTGAAAAGGGTTTGGTTCAGCACGCGCAAGCTGCAATGAATGCATGCTCCGCGGGCAAGATTTCGATCTCTCAATTGATGGGTCCCGGCACCTTGGGCCAAGCCGCCATCGCGTCGATCACCTGCATGTCAGTACCTGTCTGTCAGCGTGGAAGCGCCACCTGGCCTTGTTTTGCTGGTATCTACCAGCGCGCGCCAAACATCGTCCGAAGTTCTTCGAGCGCCGCATCGCCGAGCGGCGCGGGCCTCGGGTTCGTCATCAGCCACAGGCGTGCGGTCTCTTCGAGTTCTTCAAGCGCATACGATGCATGCGCCACTGAACGCTCCCACACCACCGGGCCGAGGCGCTCGAGTAAAACCGCGCGAACGGTGTCCGCGAGTGCGGCGATCTGCTCGGCCACTTGCGGGTCGCCGGGACGCTTGTAACGAATCAGGGGGACGTGACCCACTTTCATCACGTAGTACGGCGTGATCGGCGGCAGAACATCGTTGTCGTGCCATACGCCGGCAAGCGTCAATGCGACCAGATGCGTCGAATGCGTGTGGACGATGCCGCGCGCCTCGCCGTTGCGCGCATAGATGCCCCGATGCAGCGCGAGCGTTTTCGACGGTTTGCCACCGGACACCGCATTGCCGTCGAAATCGACCTTGGCGATATCGGCCGGATCGAGGCGGCCGAGGCAGGCATCGGTCGGTGTGATCAGCCAGCCGTCGTCGAGCCGCGCGCTGATGTTGCCCGCGCTGCCCACCGTGTAGCCGCGTTGATAGAGACTTGCACCGGTCACGCAAATTTCCTCGCGGACTCGTGCTTCGTTCGTCGTGTGAAGTGCAGGCGTGCCGGTCATTGCGCGGCTCCATTCAGGTGACGCAGCGCTTTTTCGAAAAAGTCGATCGCACCGAAGTTGCCGGACTTCAATGCAAGTGCAAGCGGCTCAGCGTCCGTCGTTGCGGTAGCGGGCACGCCGGGATCGATCTGCGCGCCGATCCGCAACGTGCGCACGTCCAGTGCCCGCACCACGGCGCCCGAGGTTTCACCGCCCGCCACCACGAACTTGCGCACGCCTCGCTCGCGCAAACCGCGTGCAATCGACGCCAGCGTGGATTCGACCAGGTGCCCCGCTTCGTTGACGCCGAGCTCGTGTTGCACCGCTTTGACTTCGTCGGGCGTGGCAGTGGCATAGATCAGCACGGGCTCGCCTTTATCCAGGTACTGCTGTGCAAAGGCCAGCGCGTGCTCGACCACCGGATCGCCGCGCGCTGCGGCTAGCGGGTCGATGCGGAACGCGGGCCGTGCTTCGCGCCAGGCTGCCACTTGCGCATTGGTCGCTTTCGACGCGCTGCCGGCCAGCACCGCCGACAATCCTGCGGCACGCGGCAACTGCGTGGCATCGCCGCCATCCGCAAGCAAACCGGCGCGACGGAAATTGCCGGGCAGACCCAGCGCAACACCGGAGCCGCCCGTGATCAGCGTGAGGTCGGCACATGCTTCGCCGAGTACATAAAGATCCGCGTCCGACACCGCGTCGGCAATCGCCATGCGCACGCCGTCGCCGCGCAATGCATCGAAGGATTCGCGTACGGCCGACACACCTTTTGCCACTGCGTCGTAACGCACGAGGCCGACTTTCGATCTGGTCTGCCGCTGGAGTACGCGCACGAGGTTCGCGTCGCGCATCGGCGTCAGCGGATGGTTTTCCATGCCCGATTCGTTCAGCAAGGTATCGCCCACGAAGAGATAGCCGCGATAGATCGTGCGGCCGTTCTCAGGAAACGCCGGGCAGGCGATCGTGAAAGCCCTTGCTCCAGCGTCGGCGGACAATGCATCGAGCAAGGCGTCCGTGACCGGGCCGATGTTACCGGCGTCGGTCGAATCGAACGTCGAACAGTATTTGAAAAAGAACTGGCGGCATCCTTGCGCGCGCAACCAGTCGAGCGCGGCAAGCGATTGCGCGACCGCGTCGGCGGCGGGAATCGTGCGCGATTTCAGCGCAACAACCAAAGCATCGGCTTCAACGACATCGTTCGACGCGGGCACGCCGATGGTCTGCACTGTACGCATGCCGCCGCGCACCAGCATATTGGCGAGATCGGTGGCGCCGGTAAAATCGTCGGCGATGCAGCCGAGCAGCGCACGTCTGGACAGAGTAGTCATGGCAGGCTCCGTGCTTACTTCGCCGCCGGCAAGTCGATGCCGGGGAAAATCCTGATCACCGCGGAATCGTCTTCGCCACCATGCCCCGCGGTCGACGCCATCATGAACATCTGATGCGCAGCCGCGGACAAGGGCAACGGAAATTTCGAACGGCGCGCGGTATCGAGCACCAGGCCGAGATCCTTCACGAAGATATCGACCGCCGAGAGCGGCGTGTAATCGCCGCTCAGAATATGCGGCACGCGATTCTCGAACATCCATGAATTGCCCGCGCTATGCGTGATGACCTCGTACAGCGCGTCAGGATCGACGCCTTCGCGCAAACCGAGCGCCATCGCCTCGGCGGCCACGGCGATATGCACGCCGGCCAGCAACTGATTGATGATCTTCACCTTCGAACCCGCACCGTGCGCCAGGCCCAGCCGATAAACCTTGCCCGCCATCGCGGCCAGCACGTCTTCGCATGCGGCGTAGGCGGCGTCCGGGCCGGACGTCATCATCGTCATTTCGCCGGACGCGGCGCGCGCCGCGCCACCGGACACCGGCGCGTCGAGCATTTGCAAGCCGGCCGTTTCGATGCGCTTGCCGAGTTCGATCGCGAAGTCCGGCGCCACAGTGGCGCTCGCAATCACCACACCGCCCGGCATCATCGCGGCGACCGCACCTTGCGCGCCGAACAGCACGGCTTCGGTTTGGGCGGCATTGACGACCAGCGTGACGACCACGTCACATTGCGCACCAAGCTCGGCAGGTGATGCACAGCCCAGGCCGCCAGCATCGACGAATGCTTGCAAGACCTCACTGCGCAGGTCGCACGCATGAACCTGAAAGCCCGCGCGCAGCAGCGAGCGCGCGACGCCCATGCCCATCGCGCCGAGACCGATGACACCGACATTTCTGGACATGCCTGACCTCTCCGTTGGTAAGCCGCGAGCGCCCGGTAGAACCCAATCCGGGCCGGCTCAGTTCAGCTCAGCAAATGCCCGCTTCCGCGAGCCGCCGTGCCGCGTTGTACATATGCGTGCTCGCCGCATTGCGCGCCGCCATCGGATCACCCGCCCGGATCGCCGCGACGATGGCCGCATGCTCTTCACGCACCTGACGCGAGAAGTCATCGCGCAGCGCTTCGTTACTCCGCGTCACCAGGGTGCCGGCTTCGAGGTACTGATTCAGGAAGGTGAGCGTCTTCAGGAAATAGGGATTGCCGGTGGCTGCGGCGATTGCGCGATGAAAAGCAACGTCTTCGGCGACGCCGTTCTCGCCTTCGGCCACTACTTCGTCGATCCTGGCGAGCGCCGCGTCGATCGACATCATGTCCGCGTCGCTGCGGCGCATGGCGGCTTCCGAGGCGACTTCCGCCTCGATCGCCCGCCGCAGCGCGAGAATTTGCAGCACCGAGCCCGCTTCAACCGCTTCCGCGTAATCGATGCGCAGCGGCCGGATCGCCCCGTGCGCGGCGATGAACACGCCGCTGCCCTGACGCGGCTGGACCACGCCTTCGTTCTTCAGCCGCGAAATTGCCTCACGGATCACCGTGCGGCTCACGCCGAACTGCTGCGCCAGCACGGCCTCGGTCGGCAGCTTGCCGCCGCGCGCGAAGGTGCCTTTGTCGATCTGCTTGAGCAACTGCTGCGCGACGGTATCGCTCAGCGCGCGGGCAGGAATCTTGTCGAACATGGATGCCCCAACGAATCATGTTGTCGGGTCATCATACAAATTTGAGACTTTGGCTGCATCCATGCAAACCCTGGTTTTTTCGAATGATTCTTTGCGCGACATGACCAGCCACAACGCTGATAGACGTCTCGGGCATCGGTCTATCGCAAACAACCCGGCGGCCGTGTTCACTCAACGAAGAGCCAGATTTCAGTCGCAAGGCTTCCTGAGCCGGGCTCTGGCCGAATTCCATCTATTACAGGCCGCTACTTGTCGAAAGCTTATGCGCCGCGTTATATATAGCCAGATACAACGACACAAAAATAGATACATCAAGGTCCATGACTCGCACAATCAACGCCTTTCAGGCGCTCACACTCGTTTCAGCAGGAATGGGCGCGACATTCTCAGTCCATGCCCAGGACGACGGAATCCAACTTACACCCGTAGTCATCACTGGAATATCTCCCACCCAATACCCGTCGTATCAGATCGACCGAACGAAAGTTGGACCGCTTGGCGAGAAAGAACTTCTTGATACGCCGTACTCGATCAGCGTCGTCCCATCATCGCTTGCGGAGAATCAGCAACTCCAGAGCGTGCGGGAAGCGTTTCGCTTCATCCCGACGGTTCAGGGCGAAAATATCCGCCCTCAGACTCGGGGGCTGCAAGCCGGAGTTGTCCAGAACACGCGGATTGATGGCCTCAGTATCGCTGCGACAACAGACTATCCAATCGAGCAATTCGAGCAGATTGAGGTTCTAAATGGCCTGGCCGGTGCCCTGTATGGGCCCGCCAGTCCTGCCGGCACGTTCAACTACGTGCTCAAACGGCCCACCGCCGAGCCGTTACGCGAGTTCACGCTCGGCTACGCGTCACGCCAGTCCTTGACTGAACATCTGGACCTCGGAGGACACTTCGGCAACGACGACCGCTTCGGCTATCGGCTGAATCTGCTCAACCAGAACGGTGAGGGATATGTGGAGGGCAGTCGCCTGCGCAGGCAACTGGCAAGCCTCGCGTTCGACGTTCGTTTCACCCCGGACACGAAGCTTGAGACCAATTTCAGCACGTACCACTATCTGTCGACTGGATTCCCAGGAACGTTTGCATTGGCGCGTAACGTGCCTTTTCCCAGTGCGCCCGACCCTGCACGTCCGGGTTATGGCCAATCGTGGGCGGGTGATGACAACGTCACCAACATGTTCAGTGCCACCTTGAAGCACGACTTCAACAAGGACTGGCACTTAAGCGCTGGCGTGTCGAGAGAGACGAACGACCGTGCGTCGACAGTGCCGACCAACACGATCACCAGCAAGACCGGCGCCTATACGACGACCACCGCGACGACCACGTACAGCCTCGACACGATCGTCAGCAACACCGTCGCGCTGAATGGCCATACCGAGCTTGCAGGCCTTTCACACGACGTCTTCGTGTCAAACACGGGTTTCTTCTGGAATCGATACACACCGTATCAGACAGGGGCGATTACGCTCGGCACTGCAAGCATCGACGACCCATTGTCTTTTGCGAAACCTCCGCTGCCCGATTTCTCAAATCGGTACCGGTCCGTCAATACGGTTCAGCAATCGATTAGCGTCGGGGACACGATTGGCTTCAACAAGTATTGGTCGACGCTACTGGCCGCGAGCCAGAGCTGGATACACACAGAGAATTACAACAAGCAGGGCGCGACAACCAGCAAGTACAACGCGAACGGCATCAGCCCGACGGCCAGTCTGATGTTTAAACCGCAAGACAATATGACGGCGTATCTGACGTACGCTGACAGTCTTCAACAGGGGGACAATGCCCCGGCTGGATCAGCAAATGCAGGAGATAGCCTCGCTCCGTACCGAAGCAAAGAATGGGAACTGGGCTACAAAGTCGATGTGAGCCGGGTTACGCTCGGCGCCGCCCTTTACCGCATCGAGCGGCCGTACGCGTATGTAGGCGCGAACAACGTTTTTGCTGAACAAGGTCAACAAGTTAATCGCGGACTTGAACTGACTGCGACAGGCGCGGTTACGCGAGATCTCAACATCTTCACGGGGATCTCGCTACTCGATCCCCGCCTGTTCGACACTGGCTCGGCGTCTACCAGTGATAAACAGATCCTCGGCCTGTCGCGCGTCGTATTCAATGCGCTACTTGATTACTCCGTGCCGGCCGTCGCCGGTCTCGGGTTCAACATCAACATGAACTACGCAAGCCGTCGGCCGGGCAACTATACGAACACAGACTATGTCGACGGCTATACCGTCTTTGATCTCGGTGCGCGCTACAGAACGAAAATTGCCGGCAAATCAGTGACGCTGCGCATTGCCGTCGACAATATCACCAACCGCCAGTACTGGGCCAACATCACGCCAAGTGGACAAAGTGGCTACAGCGGCTCCGACAATGGTACAGGCACGCTTGGCGCTCCTCGTACCGTCCGCGCTTCGCTACAAATCAATCTCTGAACAAGGACCGGAATATGGTACTTCGCACCCTTCTTTCCCTCGTTCTCGGTAGCACCGTGAGCATCGCGTCGGCGCAGCAAGCACCCGCTGCTCCAGTTGTCACGATCTATGCTGCCGGAAGCATGGGCGGCGCACTCGCCTCTATCACGCAGCAATACACCATGGAGTCCGGCCAGAAAATTGATCTCGTTACAGGGCCAGCAGGTCTTCTGCTGAACAAGATCGAGAATTCCGCCAAGGCGGATATTTTCGTTTCCGCAAATATGGCGCATCCGCAACGCCTCACGACAGAAGGAAAGGCTGCCCCTACTGTTGTCTTTGCGAGAAATCGGGTTTGCGTTCAGGCCCGCCCGGACGTCGGCCTCACAACGGACAATCTGCTCGACAAACTGCTCGATCCGAATGTCAAGATCGGCACCTCAACACCAAAGGCAGACCCGGGCGGTGACTATGCATGGGCGTTGTTCGCGAAGGCTGACTCAGTCCACCCCGGAGCGAAGCAGATTCTGGAGACGAAAGCGCAGCAACTGGTTGGTGGCCCAGCAGCGCCTCAGGTTCCAGCTGGTCAGAATCCCGTGAAATACTTTATGGCGACGCGGCGCGTCGATGTCTTCATCGGCTATTGCAGCTCCCACGAAACAAAGCCCGATTCGAGCCTTGTGCAGGTCGAACTCCCGGCCGACCTCAGCATCTCCGCAGACTATGGAATGACAGTCCTGGAGTTGCCGCAGACCGCTACCACGCGAAACGCCGCTTACCGGCTTGCCTTGTACCTGATGAGCCCGGAGGCACAGGACGTCCTCACACGTTACGGGTTCACGCCGGTCGCGCGCCAATAGCATCTCCGCCGTCCGACGCGCTATGGCGTTCGCTTTTCGCCGGACGGTGTGATTCGACAGAGCGTCCAGATTGCGCTCTGAGGTCGGTGATCGGCGGCACGCGCGCTCGTTGGCCACGACTGCCAATAGCCCGGCGAGGTCATCTCGAGGAACGGCCGCTTTCGTTGGATGCTGTTGAACGTCGAATAGCGTGATGCCGGTGTCGTTGCTCGCGTGCGCGCCGCGCGCTGGCAGCGGCGCACCTAGCGGGTGCAGCGGTTACTTCGTGGTCATCCCTGCGTCCAGGTACTTGTGGGTCAACCGGTCTATCGTGCCGTTTTGTTTGAGTTGCGCGATCGCTGCGTCGAGCATCTGTAGCGTGCGCGGGTCGGCTTTGCGCACACCGATCACGCTGCTTGCAGAGAGCAGCGCCGGATCGACGATCTGCGCGCCGGCCAGTTCGAAGTTCCTGCCCTCGGGTTTCGCGAGAAATCCCAGTTGGGCAGCGGCGCCGACCACCAGCGTACCGTCGAGCCGTCCGTTCATGAGGTCTGCGTAGACGCTGTTCTGGTCCTGATACTCGACAATCATCACCTCGTGCGCGGCCCAGTTCAGCCTCGCGAAGGCCGCTTGCGTCGACCCTTGCAGCACCCCGATACGCTTGCCGGCGAGCGATGCCGCATTCGGCTGAAGATGGGCGCTCTTCGCGGCGACGAGGCGGATGTCCGCTGGATAGAGCGGTGTCGAGAAATCCATCACCGCACGTCGCGCGGCCGTGGCCGCGAGCGAAGCATTGATTGCATCGAACTTGCGCGATTGCAGCCCGGCGATCAACCCGTCAAAACTCCCCTCCACCCATTCGCATTTCACATGGGAGGCGGCACACAGGGCATTGCCGATTTCGATGTCGAGCCCCGCGAGCTGGCCGCTCGGCAATTTGTACTCGTACGGCGGATACGTCGGATCGGTACCGAAACGCAAGGTTTCGGCCTGCGCAGACGGTGCGGCGATGAGCGCGGCAGCGGCGAGCGCCGAGCCGAGCACCGCCAGCAGGTGCTGGTTCATAGGTATCTCCTGACTGGATTGAGTGGGTGTTTTCCTGACGCGAAAAGATGGGCTACGCGTCGAGGCGCGCGAGCGCCAGCGTCACGAAGAAGCGCACACCGAGCGGCAGCACCTCGTCGTTGAAGTCGAACTCGGGATGATGGCAATAGACGCCGCCCTGGCCGAGGAGCACGTAGGCTCCGGGGCGACGCAGCAGAAATTCGGAGAAGTCCTCGGAGCCATTGAGCGGCGGGAAATCGCGCAGAACGTTCGCTGCACCGAACACATCTGCCGCTGCGGCGGCCG
Organism: Paraburkholderia sediminicola; assembly: GCF_046026855.1. GTDB lineage: Bacteria > Pseudomonadota > Gammaproteobacteria > Burkholderiales > Burkholderiaceae > Paraburkholderia > Paraburkholderia sediminicola_A. Next base: position 213,937 of record NZ_JAQQET010000007.1, read on the forward strand.
CGGCCTCGGCCTGCTCGCGATGGTTGATCGTCGCGGGCGAACTGCCGTAGAACGTCACGGCGATTTCGCATTCGGTCGCGAGCGCGACGCCCGCGCAGATCGACTCGATACGCGCCTTCATCCGTGCGCGCACGCTTTCGTCGAACGTACGCACGGTGCCCGTCATCTGCGCGTGTGAAGGAATCACGTTCGACGTGCTGCCCGCATGAATGCTGCCAATGCTGAGCACGGCGGCCGAAGCGGGGTCGATCGCGCGGCTCACGACAGTCTGCAGCGCGCAGATGAGCTGCGCCGAAGCCGCGATCGGATCCTTCGTCCTTTCCGGCGACGAGCCATGACCGCCGACGCCGTTCACGTCGATTCGCAACTCGTCGCACGACGCCAGCATGGCGCCGTCGCGCACGCCGAACGTGCCCGGCGCGAAATGCGGCGCATTGTGCATGGCGTAGATTTCGTCGAACGGAAAGCGGGTTTCGAGCCCGTCTGCCAGCATGGCCAGCGCACCGCCGCCGGTTTCCTCGGCGGGCTGAAAGATCAGCACGAGCGTCCCTGCGAAATCTCGATGACGGCTGAAATGGCGCGCCGTGCCGAGCAGCATCGCTGTATGGCCGTCATGGCCGCAACCGTGAAATACCCCTTGCCGCAAGGAGCGGTGCAACGGGCGCCCTTCTTCTTCCATCGGCAGCGCGTCCATGTCGGCGCGCAACGCGATTACGCGCCCAATGCCCGACGTCGTGCGCGTGCCGTGAATGACGCCAATCACGCCCGTTTTGCCCACACCCGTGTGTGTTTCAATATCCCAGGCGCGCAGTTTCGCGGCGACGAGTTCGCTCGTGCGTGTCTCGTCGAACGCCGTCTCCGGATTTGCATGAATGTCTCGCCGCAATGCAACGAGTTCGTCGATATCGGCGTCGATGACGTTCAGTCCCACTGTCCCTCCTTGTCTTGAGTGCCTCCGGCCGCGCCTCACAGACGGCGGCGGAGTGGCTATACTAGCCAGCGCCGCGACTGGTCAATTTCCAGTTTTTTATGTACATAGCCAAAGCTTATGGGCCGCGGAAACCATGAAAACCACCCAATTGCGCACCTTCGTGGCTGTTGCCGAGTACGGCACGCTGATGGCTGCCGCCGAAGCACTGTGCCTGTCGCAGCCCGCTGTGACCAAGAGCATCAAGGAGCTGGAGGCGCGCCTCGGCGTGCAGCTGCTCGTGCGCAGCGGCTCGGGCATCCGCCTGACGTCGTATGGCGAAGCGCTGCTCAGGCGTGCGCGCACCGTCGTTACTGAAATCGCGCGGGCCGAGCAGGAACTGGAGGAGATGAAGTCGTCGGCTGGCCGGACACTCGAGATTGGCGTATCGCTGCTCGCCGCCTCAATCGTCGTGCCGGACGCGATCCACGCGTTCCGTACGCGCTTTCCCGACGTGCAGCTCGACGTGCACGAGTACCAGACAACACGGCTCATCGACGGCCTGCGCGACGGCTCGTTCGACATGTGTATCGGTTTTACCAGCGAAGGGGACCCGAGCAACGAGTTCCGCGTGACACCGCTCGGCACCGTGTCGCAATCGCTGGCGGTCAAACCAGGCGATCCGCTTGCGGGTGAGAAACAGCTTGCACGTTTGCGGGACGCGCACTGGCTCTACAATTACACGCGCAAGAGCGTGCCCCCATTCTGGGCCGCACTGATCGCGCACGCGGGCGCCACAGCAGGGACGATTGCACCGCCGTCGCGCGTGACGGTGTGCACCGCGCGCAGGCTCTATACGGAGCTCGCCAGCGAGGCCGGGGTGGTGAGCGTCTGGCCAGACTTTCAGCTAAACGAGGAAATCGAGCGCGGCACGCTGGAGCGTGTTGCACTCGATTTCGCGCTACCTCGCCTCGCGCTCAGCCTGATACATCGCAAGGATCGCGTGCTGGACAACGCGGCGGAGTATTTTATCGACTGTCTGAAGGACAACGCGCTCCCGGATTGAATGCGCGGCGGACGTGACAGCCGCCGGCTTCCCTACGCTACCCTACATGCAAATCTCGCGTCGGCGCATGCGTGCGTTGCCGCGTCTCCCACCCCTGGGCGAGGCCCACGTCCGCGTTGGACGCCGGCAGCATGGACACCGCCCGGACCAGGTCAGACGCACGTTCGGCGAGCATGATCGTCGGCGCATTCAGATTGCCATTGGGCTCAGTCGGGAATACCGACGAATCGATCACCCGTAAGCCCTCGATACCGTGAACCCGCAACTCGGAGTCGACCACAGCCATATCGTCTTCTCCCATGCGACACGAGCCGCACGGATGCATGGTGCTTTCCAGGTTCGCCCTGACGAAGGCGTCGATCTGCTCATCTGTTTGCACGTCCGGACCAGGCGCGAGTTCGGCATCGCGGAAGCGATCCATCGCCGGCTGACCGATGATTTCCCGGGTCAACCGGACGCAGCGTCGAAATCCTTCGCGGTCCTCTTCGCGATCCAGGTAGTTGAAGCGGATCTCCGGGTGCGTATAGGGATCGGCTGACGTCGCTCGAATATAGCCTCGGCTCTTCGGCTTGTTCGGTCCGGTCAGCACCATGAACCCGTGGCCCTTGAGCGGCTTGTCGCCGTCATAGCGCATGGCTGCCGGCAAGAAATGGAATTGAATGTCCGGCCAGCGCAATCCCGCTTCTGAGCGGATGAATCCACCCGCCTCGAAATGGTTGCTGGCACCGAGGCCATCCTTGAACAAAAGCCAGCGTAGCCCGATCATGAATTTGCTGAACGGGTCCATTTTCGAATTCAGCGTGACGGGTTCCTTGCAGGCGTACTGGATATAAATCTCCGCGTGATCCTGCAGGTTCTCGCCCACGCCCGGCAGGTCATGTTTGACCGCGATCCCCGCCTGGCGCAACACCTCGGCAGCCCCGATGCCGGAGCGTTGCAGCAAGTGGGGCGACCCGATTGGACCCGAGGCGATCAATACTTCCGCACGGCATCGCGCCGTACGCGTGACCCCGCCTTGATCGTACGCGACCCCGACAGCGCGCTTGCCTTCGAGAATCACGTGACGTGTCATCGCATTAGTAACCACGGTCAGATTGGGCCGCTTCATCGCGGGGCGTAGATAAGCGTTTGCTGTAGACCAGCGCACGCCATTCTTGACGGTCATATGCATCGCGCCGAAACCTTCCTGCATATGGCCATTACAGTCGTCCGTCTTGATGTAGCCGGCTTCTGCCCCGGCCTCGATCCACGCACCGTACAGCGGATTGGCCATGTTATTGCCGTTATTGGTGGACAGCGGCCCCTCCGAACCCCGGTACTCGTCGCCACCAAACTTGTAGCTCTCCGCGCGACGGAAATAGGGCAAGCAGTTGCGATAACCCCAGCCTCGAGCGCCAAGCTCCTCCCATTCGTCGAAGTCGCACGCGTGTCCGCGAATATAGACGAGGCCGTTGATCGACGATGACCCTCCCAGCACCTTGCCGCGCGGGCAGTGCAACTGGCGGCCATTCAGATGCGCTTCGGGGGCGGTCTGATAACGCCAGTTGTATTTGGTCGTATTCATCGGCATCGAAAACGCGCTCGGCATCTGAATGATGACGCTGCGATCGCTGCCGCCGTATTCCAGCACCAGAACGCGGACCGCAGGGTCCTCGGTGAGCCGGTTGGCCAATACACATCCGGCCGATCCGGCGCCCACAATGATGTAATCGAATTGCTCGGTAACCATGATATTTGCCTGCTTTCTGGATCTTGACGAATTCGTCTGTGGATCAGTAGCGACTCGTGTCGCCGGTGGTGTATTGCGGTGATGTCTTCTCGATCTGGGCAATGACCGATGCTTCGTACTTCAGATCAAGCGAACGCGACAACACGTAGTAGGCAATGCCCGAGACGAACAGACCAACCAGCCAGGCCAGATCGACGCTGCCCATCGCACGTGAAAACGGGCCGACATACACTTCGTTTGAGCCGTCGAGGACGCAGAAGAACGGGATCATCGAGACAAAGCCGATCGCATAGGCCAGCAAACCGCGCGCGCCCCATTTGCCGTACAGATTGTTGTCAGGCATGAAGAAGTGCGGAATCGCATAGCGCCCCTTGCGGACAAAAAAGTAGTCCGTCAGATTGACCGCGGTCCAGGGCACCAGAAAATACAGCATGACGACGAGGTAAATATTCAGGACGGAGAGTCCCTTACCCGAGGTATAGATGCTCAGCGCCACGCCGAGCTGAAGGATCACCACGAAGACAATTGCCAGAATGCGAGTCCTGAGAGTCGGCTGGACTTTCCGGAACGAATCAACTGCCGTGATAGCCGTCAATTTGGCGCTATAGATGTTCATTGCGATCACCGGCAGAAACGCCAGGATCGTGACGGCAACCACAATGCTTCCCATACCTGGTGCCAGGTCGTTACCCACCTGATCCAACGCGACCAGTACATCGGTTGCGTGCAGATGGTCCGCGAGCCAACCCCCAATCGCGATCATCCACGCGCCCGACAGCGATGCGCCCAGGAACACCGCCGCGATCAGCTTACCGCTCGGCGTGTTTTTCGGCAGGTAGCGCGAATAGTCCGATACATAGGGTGCGTAAGCGATGTTGTAGCTGGCGGCGGCTGCGAATTGTGCAATGAATGCAATCCAGTTGAAGCCGAGTGGTGGTGTCGGCGCCGCGCCCGGTGCGACGGAGGCGAGCGGCACGTCATGCACCCAGTGCATCAGGACGGCCACTGTTACGAGGCCGTAAAGGGGAAGCGACAGATACAACGCCCATTTGAAACTGCGGTGCATCCAGTCATGCCCGAGAATGGCCAGAATCGAAGCCGGCAGCGTGACTGCCAACGCCACCTTGACGGGGTCCCAGTTGAACAGCGCTTTGAGACCCTGCATCATCAACACCAGGTTGACGATGTTGAATCCAGCAAACACGAATAGCGTCGCCAGCAAGACCACGATGACCCCGCGATAGCCGAACTGCGCTCTCGACTGAATCATCTGCGGCAAACCAAGATGAGGACCTTGCGATCCGTGAAAGGCCATGAACAACGTGCCGAACATAATGCCCAGCGTGCCGGCTATCGTCGTCCACAGCGCGCTCAGGCCAATGCTGGGACCAACAAAACCAATAGTCATGGTGAAGAACGTGAAATTACCCAGAAACCAGAACGGTCCCTGCCTGGATAGCCTGTCGGTTCTTTCGTTACCTGGAATGAAGTCGATTGAATGGCCCTCGATGGCACCCGACTCGACCCCAACTACCGCGCGTTCAACTGTTTCGTCTGTTGCTTGCATCATGTACCCCTGGCTGCAATGAGAGGTTGATGGAATAGAGATAGATCCGGCATGCGTGCTGGCCGCGACTTCCGCTCGTCACGTGGCGCTCGGCTCACGTTTATTCGAGGCGGCGTCGTTAGCGTATTTGCGCTTCAGTGCAGCGTGATCCAGACCGCCTTGGTCTCCATCAGATGATCCAGTTGCTCGGGGCCAAGGTCCTTGCCGAAGCCGGACTCTTTGAATCCGCCGAACGGCATTGACGGATCAATGGTGCTATGTGCATTGACATAGACCGTGCCGGCGCGCAACTGCGGGATCAGCTTGTGCACGCGGTTCAGGTCATTGGAGTAAATCGCGGCGGCAAGACCGTACGGCGAATCGTTTGCCAGCGACAACGCATCATCCAGGTCGTCAAAGGGCGCGGTCACCAGCACCGGGCCGAAGATCTCTTCGCGAACTATCTTCATGTCGCTGCGGCAATGCGCAAAGATGGTCGGCTCGACGAAATAGCCTGGCCGGTCCAGTACATGGCCACCCTGCACAACTTCCGCGCCTTCGCGCCGCCCCGCTTCGATATAGGAAGAGACGCGATCCTTCTGAAGCGCAGAAACGAGCGGGCTGATGAAACAATCCCGATCCAGACCGGGGGCGATCTTCAGCTTGCGGGTGTGTTCAATCAGCGCGCCAATGAACTTGTCGTGAATGCCGCGCTGGATGTAGACCCGTGTCCCCGCATCGCAGACCTGTCCGGAATTGAAGAAGATGCCGTTTGCGACCGCCTGGGCCGCCGCCTCGACGTCGGCGTCCTCCAGCACCAGCACCGGTGACTTGCCACCCAGTTCGAGCGTGAGGCGTTTGATGCCTCCCACGGCCGTGTGTCCGACAGTACGGCCCACCTCGGTGGAACCGGTGAACGTGATTTTGTCGATGCCAGGATGGGCGGCCATGGCCGCACCAATTTCGCGTCCACGTCCCGTTATGACGTTCACGACGCCGTCAGGAAGCCCGGCCTCCTGCACCAGCTCCGCGAAGCGCAGGGTCGATAGAGAAGTCAGTTCGGCGGGCTTGATCACTGTGGTGCAACCGGCGGCAAGCGCTGCGGCCACCTTCCATGCCATTGTTTGCAACGGGAAGTTCCACGGCACGATCACGCCGATCACACCGATGGGTTCCTTGCGCGTATAGGCAACGTATTCACCCGGCAGAGAGGGTTCAACCGTGCGGCCGTGGAGCTTTGACGCCCACCCGGCAAAATAGCGGAAGGTGTCGATCGTGCCTTGAACGTCGACGTCACGCGCATTCGCGACGGACTTGCCTACGTCGATCGATTCGATCTCGGCCAGTTCAGCTGCATTCGCCTCAATCAGATCAGCGAGTCGATGAAGCAGCCGTTCCCGCTCAAGCGGCTTGAGCCTGCGCCATGGTCCGCCATCGAATTGTTTGCGGGCAGCTTCGACCGCACGATCCAGATCCGCAGTGGTGCCCAAGGGAATGTGCGTGATCAGCCCGGTGGTGGACGGCTCGATCACGGCGCAGGATTCCCGGTCACCTTGCGGCACCCACGCGCCACCAATAAACATTTTCTGCGGCTTGATGAGAAAGCGTTGCGTCTCTTCAAGGACGCCAAACTTCTCCAGGTAATTTCGTACGACGGTATCCATCTTTGTCTCCTGTGTTACGGATTGACTGCAATTCGGCCTCTAATGGGCCAGTTTCATGCGCGTAGGTCCGCGCGTTCCTGCAACGCCTGGCGAGGACCTCGCGGGATCGCGAGAAGGGTCGGTCGGCCGCTCACAAACAACCGGAGGTCCATCGATATAAACGTGGCTTGTAGCTACGCGGCGTTTTGAGAGACTATGGACGACATGCTCGAGGGTAAAAATCACGTGAATCAGATGTTCATATCGGGAATATCGAAGCAAGCGGTGCAATAGGAGCGACGACGGTGATCCAGTTGCAGGACGTGGACCTCAAACTACTGAGGGTTTTCATGACGGTGGTACGGTGCGGGGGGTTTTCCGCCGCCCAGGCGACCCTGAACGTCAGCCAGTCGACGATCAGCGAGCAGATGACGACGCTCGAAACACGATTGGGGCTCAAGCTTTGCGAGCGCGGGCGGAGCGGATTTCGCCTCACCGAACACGGCATGGCGACGTACGAGGCGGCGCAGCGGTTGCAGGTGGCGGTAGAAAGCTTCTGTGTGGATACCGATGCGTTAAAAAAGCACATCTCGGGAAAGCTGTACCTCGGCATCATCGACAACACCGTAACCGACTCGGCCTCGCCGCTGCCGCAGGCACTGCAAACGTTCGTATCGCGGGGACACGACGTGCATCTGGATGTCTACGTGGGCACGCCTGCCGAACTGGAGGAGCGTGTGCTGGACGGCCGGCTGCACATTGCCGTGGGGCATTTCCCGCTTCATGTGCCGGGGCTAACCTACACGGATCTCTACTGCGAACCGGACGGCCTGTATTGCGGACAGAGTCACCCGCTTGCCGGCCGCTCGCAGGCCGATAACGCGCTCGAACAGGCCATCGCGTCGAGCCGTGTCGTTGCACGGGGCTATCTGCAGCAGCACGACCTTCAAATGCTCAAGGTAAGTAAAGCCGCAGCAACCGTCGACAATATCGAGGCACAGGCGATCCTTATTCTATCGGGGGCATACATTGGATTTCTACCGATCCACTACGCTGCCCGATGGATCGCGCGCGGCGAGATGCATCAGATATGCCCGGACCAGTTCGGCACCCAGTGGCCATTTTGCGCGATCATACGGCGTGCCGCTGTGCCCCCGACCATCCTGCAGGTATTCATGATCGACCTGATGGAAAGCTACCGTACGGCCGAGCAGAAGGCGCACATGGGGCAGGCTTAGGGTTGTGCAGACGCAAGAGGCGTCGGCTCGCCATTTCGATAGTGATAGATGGTGATGGGTGAATCCGTGAGATCGCGGTTCCTGTCGAACCGGTAGTGGCCCGACACACCGCGAGAATCGATGCTCGCCAGCGCAGCGCGGTACTGGGCCGGTTCGATCGAGTTCGCCTTCGTCATCGCTTGCGCCACGATGTTCACGCCATCGTACAAGGCAGCGCTGTAGGTTAGCGGATCGGTTTGAAAGCGTTGCTTGTAGTCCGCCTTGAACCGCCGGCCTTCCGGCGTTTGATCCAGGACGGGGCCGCCTTGTGGGCAATACACGCGCGCGTCGACCGAATCGCCGCCAAGTTTCGCCAGTTCGGCATTACACATTGCATCGCCGCCCAGCAGGTAGCCATTCATTGCGAGGCGCTTCATCTGCTTGCGCAACGCACCGGCCTGCGCGTAGTAGCCACCGTAGAAGATTCCTTCCGCGTTCGCACCCTTGACGTGCGTGAGAATCGATACGAAGTCAGTCGCCTTGTCGGTTGTATATTCCCGATCCACAATCTCGATGCCGTTGGCTTTAGCCGCCTTGACGAATTCATCGGCGACGCCCTGGCCATACGCGGTGCGATCATCGATCACGGCGATACGTTTGATCTTCAGTTCCTTTGCTGCGAACTCCCCCATCCGGCTGCCAAGTTGCGTATCACTGGCGGAGATGCGAAACACGAACGGATAGTCGTGCTGCGTGATCGACGGATTCGACGCGACGGTCGCCATCACGATGCCTGATCCGTTCACGAGGTTCGAGATCGGAATCGCGACACCGGAATTAAACGGCCCGAAAATAACCTTCACGTTGGCGTCCACCAGGCCTTGCGCGACCGTCATACCGGTACGCGGATCGGCGGCGTCGTCTTGCGAGACCAACTCGAAGCGAGTTTTCTGACCACCGATCACGAGACCCTCGGAATTCAGACGCTCGATCGCCATTCTCACGCCGTTTTCGTCGTCCTTGCCGATGGCGGCTTGCGGGCCGGTCAACGGCCCCGTCAGACCGATCTTGACGACCTGCTCACCCGCTGTCGCGCTCAGGGAGATCATGCTCAAAGCGACTGCTGTCAACCAGCTTGCACCTGCGTATGGCTTCTTCATCATGCTCTCCTCACCTCGAGTGGTGTGCCAGACGGTGTCGCCGACGAGCCGCGAACCTTACCGGCATGGCACAGATAACATCGCTTGACCCCATCCGTCGCGACCGATCTTCCGATGGTCGGACAGTTGGGTTGATGGCAATTCTGTGTAGCCAAATTCCCCAATAAAATGCACCATTGATGAAATGCACTTCGGAACCCCCCGAAGTAATCGAGGGGCGCCACCATGCAAGTTCAGGACACGGATCTCAAGCTATTGCGAATTTTCGAAACCATCGTGCGATGCGGTGGCTTTGCGGCTGCGCAGCCCATTCTCAACATCGGCGCATCGAGTATCAGCGAGTACATGTCACAACTGGAGACGCGACTCGGACTGCGGCTATGTGAACGCGGACGCGCCGGTTTCCGGCTCACCGAGGAAGGCGCGGAACTGCACGCCGCCGCGCAACGTCTGCTCGGCGCGGTCGACACGTTTCAAATGGAAGCTGGCGCACTGCGCAATCAGCTTTCCGGCGTGTTGCGCTTCGGCATGATCGAGGCGACGTTGACCGACAAGTACTCGCCTCTACCCATGGCGATTCGCGAGTTCGGTCAGATGGCGCCAGAAGTTCGCCTGCATGTGCAGATCGAAACGCCGGGAAGCATGGAGCAGCACGTGCTGGATGGTCGTCTGCATCTCGCCGTGGGGCCATTTCCCGTGCACATTCCCGGCCTCGATTACCTGCCGCTCTATCGTGAGGAACAGGGACTCTATTGTGCGTCGACTCATCCGTTGCACGAACGGGCGAGCGGCAGGGTTCCTGTTTCGGTGCTCAGTAAGCAGCGACTGGCGGCCCGCGCGTATCTCGGCAACCAGGAATTGAAGTTGCTGCACATGCCGGAAGCCGCGGCCTCCGTCGATAACGTCGAGGGCCGGGCCATGCTGATTCTGTCCGGCAACTATATCGGCTTTCTGCCGCCTCACTACGCGCTGCCTTGGGTGGACAACGGCTTGTTGACCCGCATCGATCCCGAGCACTACGTGACGCATCTGGATTTTCAGATAATCACGCGCAAAAGCGGCGAATCGGCACGGGTCGTACAGGCTTTTTGCAACCAGTTGCGGGCTGCGGCCAAAGAACTGGGCCGCGCCTCGCGAAGCGGCAAGTAGCGCCCGCGGCTAATATATCGGCCATAGGTGACCGGGTATCACGTTCAACGCGCCGAAAAGCAATTACGCGCAAATCAGCGAGAAAGGTTTCGTTTGACTTTGCGTTGATGCATGACACGACCGATGGTGTTCAGCAGCAATTGCGCAGCAAGAATTGAAGTCGAACCCGAATGGTCGTAATCAGGTGCAACTTCCACGAGGTCGATGCCGATCACCTCGCCTTGCTCTGCGAGACCCGCGAACAGTTCGAGTCCTTCGTAATACAGCAAACCGCCGTGGCTCGGCGTGCCCGTGCCAGGCGCGATCGACGGATCGAAACCGTCGATGTCGATCGTCAGGTAATAACGCACGCCCTTCGGGATGCGGTCCAGCACACCCTGGATACCGAGGCGGCGGAGATCGCGCACCGAGATAATGTCCGAGCCCATCTCACGCGCTTGCGCATAGCCCTCGCGCGCAGTCGACGACACGTTGCGAATGCCGACTTGCGTCATGCCCGACACAACGCTTTTCTCTGCCGCGCGCCGCAGCGGATTGCCGTGGCCGTACCGCACACCATGACGCTCGTCGACGAAATCGAGGTGCGCGTCGATATGAACGATATGAAACGGCTCCTGACCTTCGAACGCGTTGATGCACGGAATGTTGATCGAGTGATCGCCGCCCATCACCACCGGCAACGCGCCTGCCGCCAATATCTTGCGCACGCCGTATTCGATGTTCGAGTGGCTCTTTTCAGTGTTGGTGTGAACCATGTCCGCATCGCCGATATCGACGATACGAACTTCGTTGCTAGGCAGATAAACGACATCGTCTTCGAAGTCGTATGCACCGCCGTGGCCGAACGAGAACAGTGTCGACGCATCGCGAATCGAACGTGGGCCGAAGCGCGCCCCGGCACGCCACTGGGTGCCGCAATCGAAGGGCGCGCCCATTACCGCGACATCCGCATCGATCTTGTCCCAGTCGAGACACAACGGGGATTTCGCGAACGTGCAGATCCCCACAAACGGCAAATTGAGCCGACCCGTTTCGTAGCTGTTTTCAGACATGATTGCCTCCGTCCTGTTTTATTCGTCCAGATATGGGCGACGCAGAGGCGCCGCCCTCTCCATTGCTGCAGCAACGCTCTTTGTCAGAAGCGAGTGGTGCATCTGAAACGGAGTCTAGGCAAACAAAATCAACGGAAAAATGCCAAAAACAAGAACTACACTTCGGGAGAGTCCGAAGCAATGTTTAAACGTTGCGGGACCGTCGTGTTCATCAAAGGTTCGGTACGCAGGTATCCAGCCGCAACTTTATTTGCAGCATGGACAAATGTGTATGGCGCACAAGTTCCGTTGAATCAATAACTTAGCCTGCCACCTCAGACCAGATTCCATTTATACGGACCTGGAGCAAAAACGGTCAACGTTGGCGAAACAGAAGGCTTAAGCTATCGTCACGCCTTGGCGCAGCATCGCGACGGCTGAATCGCGCAATCGCTCCGCGCACTTCTTCAAACGCACCGTCCTAGGTCTATGAGCCAAGCCCTGCCGCCGTCTTCCGCCGTTCCTGTCAGCGCCGAACCGGCCCCGGACAAACCGGGCGATTCCTACGTGCAGTCGTTCGCGCGAGGTCTCTCGGTGATCCGCGCGTTCAATGCCGCCCGCCCCGAACAGACGCTCACGGACGTCGCGGCCGCTACCGGCCTGACACGCGCCGGCGCACGCCGCATCCTGCTGACCCTGCAGACGCTCGGCTACGTGGAGGCCGAAGGCCGCCTGTTCCGCCTCACACCGAAGATTCTCGACCTCGGTTTCGCGTATCTGACCTCGATGCCGTTCTGGAATCTCGCCGAACCGGTGATGGAAACGCTGTCGGCGCAGGTTCACGAAAGTTGCTCGGCGGCCGTGCTCGACCGCACCGAGATCGTCTACGTGCTGCGCGTGCCGACTCACAAGATCATGACCATCAACCTGTCGATCGGCAGCCGCTTGCCGGCATATTGCACGTCGATGGGCCGGGTCCTGCTGTCCGCGCTCGACGACGAAGCGCTCGAAGCGACCCTGAGCTCGGCGCCGCTCTACGCTCACACGCCGCGCACAGTGACCGATAAGGAAGAGTTGAAAAAGCTGATCGCGCAGGTGCGCCGCCAGGGATGGGCGATCGTCGATCAGGAGCTGGAAGGCGGCCTGATTTCACTGTCCGCGCCGATTCGCAACCGCCAGGGGCGTGTAATCGCGGCGATGAATATCAGCGGCAACGCTCAGCGTAATTCGGCCAAACAGATGGTGAAGGCATTTCTGGAGCCCTTGCAGCAGGCCGCGCAGACGGTCTCCGAGATGGTTGCGCGGCGCGGTTGATCAATCAATCGATCGGCTTATCCGCCGTTTCCTTCAGCATCGCCACCGCGATCAACGACACCACCACGCACGCCGCCACGTAACAGGCCGGCGCCAGCTTGCTGCCGGTCAATTTGATCAGCCAAGTAGCGACCAGTTGCGCGGTGCCGCCGAATACGCACACGCTCAACGCATACGCGATCGAAATGCCGGTGGCGCGCACACGCCGCGGAAACGACTCGCACATCAACGCAAATTCCGACGCCGATCCCATCGAGTAGAACAGCAGCATCAACGCGGTCGCCGACATGATGACCGGCAACTGCGGAAAGCGGTTGATCAGCATGAAGGCCGGAAACAGCAGCAGCACCAGCACGCCACGCCCGAACAGAATCGGCCGCTTACGGCTGCCGATACGATCTGACAGCATGCCGAACACCGGACACATGATGAGCATGACGAAACCCGACGCGACGCCGACCAGCATCGACAGCGACATCGGCAGGCCGAGCGTGTGGATCGCATAGGTCGGCATATAGAAGGTCAGGATGTAGGTCGAGACCGTGCCGCCCATGACGGTGAGCGTAATCAGCACCAGCGGACGCAGATGCTCCGTGAAAAGTTCGTGCAGCACACCGCGCTCGATGGCGTGGCTGTGCGCCCCTGCCGGCTCGTCCGCGAGGCGGCGGCGCAGGTAGATGCCGACCGGCGCGATCAGCACGCCGATCAGAAACGGAATGCGCCAGCCCCAGCTTTCCAGCGACTCTTTCGGCAAAGCGCCCGAAAGCGCCGCCGCAATGCCCGAACCCATCAGCGCCGCGCCGCCTTGCGTCGCCAGTTGCCAACTGGCGCGAAAACCACGCCGCGTGCCGCCGCCCTGTTCCAGCAAGGTGGTGGTCGCCGCGCCGAACTCACCACCCTGTGAGAAGCCTTGCACGAGACGCGCCAGCACGATCAGCAGCGGCGCGGCGAGGCCGATCTGCGCATAGGTCGGCGCAATCGCGATCAGGCCGGTGCTCGCCGCCATCAGCATGATGGTCAGGTTGAGCGCCGACTTGCGGCCCTTGCGGTCCGCATACACCCCGAGCATCACGCTGCCGAGCGGCCGCGTGATGAAACCCGCGGCGAAGGTCGCCACGGACAGGAGCAGCGAAGTCGTGGGATCCGCCGACGGGAAAAACAGCTTACCGATGATCACGGCAAAAAAACCGTACACGGTGAAGTCGAAAAACTCGAGCCAGTTACCGATCACCGCTGCCGCGACTGCGCCGCGGTTGGTGGTTCGGGTAGCGTCGACAGCGTGGCTCGCATCCGTTGTGGCGTTCATCGCGGGTCTTCCTCGTCATTATGATTGTGTGGCTGACGGTGCGAACTCAATGCCCGCTCAACCGCAGCTCATTAGCGCCTGAGTCGCCTTATTGGCCCGGCTTTGGCTCCTCACTGGCCCAGATACCGCTCCACCAGCCGCGTCCAGAATGCCGCGCCGACCGGCAGATTGCGGTCGTTGAAGTCGTAATGCGGGTTGTGTACCATGCAGCCGTCTTCGCCCGCACCGTTACCGATCCGCAGAAACGTGCCGGGCCGTTTCTGCAGCATGAAGGCGAAATCTTCGCTACCCATCAGAATGTCGGTCTGCTCGACCACCTTGTCGTCGCCGACCAGCTCGCGCGCCACCTGCACCGCGAAATCCGTTTCGGCATCCGAATTGATCACCACCGGATAGCCTTCGATGTACTCCACCACCGCTTTGCCGCCATAGCTCGCGGCCTGGCTTTCGGCGAGTTCCGTAATGCGTTTTTTCAGCAGTGTGCGCACTTCGGGGCTGAACGAACGCACGCTCAACTCCAGTTTCGCGCTGCCCGAAATCACGTTGTTCGCGGTGCCCGCATGCATCGAGCCGACCGTCACCACCGCCGGCTGCGACGGATCGACGTTACGCGCCACGATCGTCTGCAACGCCATCACAATGCTCGCCGCCACCACCACCGGATCGACCGTCAGATGCGGACGCGCCGCATGACCGCCGATACCTTCGATCGTGATGATCGCCTTGTCGCCCGCCGACATGAACGGCCCCTTGCGAAACAGCATCACGCCCGGTTCTTCGCCCGGATGGTTGTGCAGACCGAAGACGGCGTCGCACGGGAAACGCTCGAACAGGCCGTCATTGATCATCTTCATCGCGCCGCTGTCGATGCCGCTTTCTTCGGCCGGCTGGAAGTACAGATGCACGGTGCCCGAGAAATTGCGGGTGGCGGCGAGATGTTGCGCGGCGCCAAGCAGCATCGTCGTGTGGCCGTCGTGGCCGCACGCGTGCATCTTGCCGTGCGTGCCACTCGCATACGGCAGTCCGGTTTGTTCGATGATGGGTAGCGCGTCCATGTCAGCGCGAATGCCGATGCTGCGCGTGCCATCGCCCACTTTCAGCGTGCCTACCAAGCCAGTTTGACCGACCCCTCGCGTGACCTGCCAGCCCCATTGTTCGAGCTTCTCAGCCACCAAAGCGCTGGTTTGCACTTCCTCGTAGGCGAGTTCCGGATGGTGATGGATGTGATGGCGGATCTCGCGCAGGCTTTCGGCGGCAGGCACCAGGTCGGACACTTCGGTAAAACGCGCGGCTTCGCTCATCTATCGCTCCATGGGAATTCACGCCGCATAACGCGGCAAACAGGCAAGCACTATAGCTACGCCGTTTTGTTCGAATAAGATGCTGTTTTTTTCACCCTGATTAACAAGCTTTATATACGGGATTACCCTCATGAAGCTGCAACAACTGCAAGCATTCGTCGCCGCCGCCCATCATCGCAGTCTGCGCGCCGCCGCGCGCGAGCTCGGCGTAACGCAACCGGCCGTCACGCACTCAATTCGCGAGCTGGAAAACGCATTGAATGCCGAGTTGATGGTGCGCAGCGTGCGCGGCGTCGAGTTGACGGCGTGCGGGCTTGCGCTGTTGCCGCGCGCGGAACAGTTGCTGGGCGATATGCGCCGCACTGTCGAGGCAGTCGAACAGGTAAAGGGGGAACTGGCCGGCAAGGTGAGCGTGGGCACGATGCCGTCGATCGCGCTGACTGCTCTACCGCATGCGGTTTCGAAGTTTCGCCGTG
The DNA here is from genome assembly GCF_046026855.1 of Paraburkholderia sediminicola. Lineage (GTDB taxonomy): Bacteria > Pseudomonadota > Gammaproteobacteria > Burkholderiales > Burkholderiaceae > Paraburkholderia > Paraburkholderia sediminicola_A. The sequence goes on from NZ_JAQQET010000007.1 coordinate 229,782, forward strand.
CGATGCCGCTGGTGAATCTGCATCTGGAAGAAGTCACGATTCCGGATGCCGTCGCGCGTTTGCGCAACGGCGCGCTCGATATCGCGGCAATCCATCATGTGCAGGCGCTCGACAGCGATCTGGTGCAAGCGCCGCTCTACTCGACGCAGTTCGTCGTCGCGATGCGCGCGGGGCATCCATTAGCGAACGTCACGAGCCTGCATGAATTGCTAGACGCGGAATGGATCGTGACCGTGGGCGCCGATCACTTTCCGCATAGCGTGATGATGGCAATGTTCAATGCGCACGGCTTGCCGGTGCCAAAACGACAACTGCGGGCACCGTCGTCATTCGCGGTGACGCTCGGGCTGGTGTCGCAAACCGATGTGATCGGCTGCTTTACCAGGCCCCTGGCGCAGATGGTCGCGCCGCTTGGCATACGCATTGCACAGATTGAAGAGGCGCTGCCAAGTTACGACCTCAGCATCATCTCACGGCGCGATTTGTTACCTACGCCGGCGGTGTTGCAGTTTGTGTCGTGCCTGCAGGAAGCGACCAGAGAGCGGATGGCCATGGCCGGGTAGCCAGGCTTATCGAACGTCGGCTTCCGCCTGCAAAAAAGCAATCAGTTCGAGCCCCGCGTCTTCCAGCGCTCCAGAGTTATCGATCGTCATGCACCGGAGCCCCTCCGGCAGCGAAAACGGTGCCCGCCGTGCGAGCCGGGCCGCGACCTGTTCCGCCGACTCACGCGCCCGTGCGCCGAGCCGGGCTTCGAGAATATGCGGCGCTGCATATACGTGCACGACCTCCGTGTGCGGATAACGCGCCAACGTTTGCTGCAAATACTGACGCGACCCGTTGACGACGACCGTACAACCGCGTGCAAGCCATGCATCGAGTTCGATACCGATGCCATAACGCAGCGAATGGCTCGACCATTCGAGCGTGAACAGACCGAGCACCGAACGCGCCGCGAATTCTTCGACGCTCAACGCAACATGCTCTTCACCCTTGCCGCTCGGCCGTGTGATGTAGCGATGCGCAAACAGAATCGGCTCGCCCATCAGGCGGTGGCGCGCAAAATCCAGCAATGAATCCTTGCCCGCACCGGACGGCCCCATGACATAAATCAGACGACCAGCCATTGTTATTTCACCTCGCGGGTCTGAAACGGCACGCGTTGCCACAGAACGAATGGCTCGCCGGGCGCGGGTTCGACAAAGAGCGCCGCGTGATCGATAGCGAGCGGCCCAAGCATCGGCGTTTTCGCTTGCCACCATGCAACCAGCGTCGCGCGCTCATCGGCATCGGCAAGAGAACTGGATAGCGTCATGTGAAAGCGGAATTCGTCGAAGACGTACGGATAACCCCATTCGATCAGCAATGCCCGTTGCCGTTCACTCAACGGCGCGGCGAGACGGCGTGCCAGATCGGCGGCGGCCGGCCTGGCGCGCAGTGCATCGAGCGATTGCAGCGCACTGGAGGCAACGTGACGAATGTTTGCTTCGCCACTCGGATCGGCAGGACGTAGTGCGACGAAATCGCCGAGCGTCGCCGCTTGGACAGGTAGCGCGAATGGGCTTTGCGTGCCGGCCCATTTGCGCGTCGCTTCCAGCAGATCTTGTTGGGTAATGCCTTCGGCAAGACGAAACGGCGCGACCAGCGTGCCATGCCAACCATAGCGCCGCGGCGCTTCGGTTAGATCGGCCAGAGGGCGCGTCAGGTCTTCCGGTTGCGGCGACATGCATCGCTCGCCGCTTTCCGCATCACGCCCCAGCCACGCCGAACCCGCCTGCCACCATGCCGACTCGCGCGAGGGTGCGTAATACACCGCGAAACGTGCCCCAACGCCCCACACCGCGCCGCTCATACGTCGTGCTCCACCAGCAACTGCACACGGTCCGCCGCAAAATGCGTAAAGCCGTATTTAACCGGTGTGCCGTCCAGATCGACGTCGACGTTTTCGACCCACAACACCGGCTGCTGCCGGTTGATGTTCAGACGCCGCGCTATTTCGGGCTCAGGTAACACGCTGCCGATACGGCTCCACTTGCGCAAATAATCGCTCACGCCCAGTTCAGCCATCGACTTGGTGATGCTGCCCGTGCGCTCCAGCACCGCCGGCAAGTCCGTAAAACGCGCGGCCGGATACCAGTTGCGCGCGAACGTGAGCGGCACGCCATCCGATTCGTGCAGCGACTCGATCCGGTAGACCGACGCGCCCGCCCGCAGGCTGAGCGCCTTCGCGACATTCGGCTCGGCCTTCACGCGCGCGGCCGACAGCATCGTGCCCGCCGCCGCATGATGCTGCTGGCGCAAGTTTTCTGTAAACCGCGTGCGCCGGCCAATCGTATAGTCGATCGCGCCGGGCTGCACGAACGTGCCACGCCCCTGCTCGACGCTCACAAGTCCCAATGCGGCCAGGCCGAGCATGGCCCGGCGCACGGTATGGCGGTTCACGTCGAAGCGTTTGGCCAGTTCGCCCTCGCTCGGCAAACGGCCTTCTTCGCCGAAGCCGCTCGCGGCGATTTCCGCCGCCAGAATCTGCTCGATCTGCCGCCAGACGGCAACGCCCGCGCCGCGTTCGAGCAGCGTGCCCGGCGTCGCGTTGTCGTTCAATGTCATGGTGCTGTCATTCCTCTGGGTTCAAATATTCGCTATGCCATGCATTGTAGTGCGCGAGCCGTGATGGAAATGTGAAACGTCGGCCAGGCACATCAACGCCCGGCAAGCATACCCCTAAACGTCTAGACGTTTAGATGAATAGATGGTCAAATGACCGCTCGCTGGATCAACAGGAATTTCGATGAGTGCCACTTCTGCCTCGCCTTCCTCCGCCACGCGGCGCGCATGGATGGCCGTGCTGGCCCGCACACCGCGCGCCGATCTCGAAGCCGCGCTGGAACGTGCGCTGCAAGGCGTCCCGCCCCCTGCTTACGATTGGCTGCGGCCACCCGAAATCGGCCTCGCGATGGTGCGCGGCCGCGTCGGCGGCAGCGGCGACCCGTTCAATCTCGGTGAGGCTACCGTCACGCGCGCCACGTTGCGTTTGCGCGTCACGGGTGACGCAACGGCAACCGTCGGCGTTGCGTGTCATCTGGGCCGCGACCGCCGCCGCGCCGAACTGGCTGCGCTGGCAGACGCACTGCTGCAAATGCCTGAGCATCACGCTGCCTTGCATCAGCAATTGATCGAGCCGTTTGACACACAGCAGGTCGCTGAACGCGCGGAGCGCCGGCAGGATGCTGCGGCGACACGCGTCGAATTCTTCACGATGGTCAGAGGCGACTGATGGAAAACTCACAGATTGCATTGTCGACACTAACGCCCGGTTTCGCGGACCCGGTGCACGACACCCAGGCGGTATTCCGCACGCTGCTCGATGCGCTGTCGCGCCCGGGTACCGTGGGCGTCGTCGAAAGCGGATTGCCGGAAGTGCGGGCCACTCGCGCCGAGTTCGCCGCATTCGCCGCACTGCTGACGCTGTGTGATTACGCCACGCCCGTGTGGCTCGCACAGGCGGACACGGCGCTGGGCTCGGCGCTGCGCTTTCATACCGGCGCGCCGCTCGTCGACGAACCGCGACAGGCAGCGTTCGCCTATATCCACGACGCAAACGCAATGCCGGCGCTGGAAAGCTTTGCCCTCGGCGAAGCGGAATCGCCTGAGCACTCGGTGACGTTGCTGATCCGCGTCGAAGCACTGACGGGCGGCACGCCGGTCGTACTCAATGGCCCGGGCATACAGCACACCACGACAATCTCGCCGATCGGCCTGCCCGAGCACTTCTGGCACGAACGCGCCGCCCTCGCACCGCTCTTTCCGTGCGGCATCGATTGTTATCTCGTCTGCGGCAGCACGCTGATCGGCCTGCCGCGCACAACTCAAGCGAAGGTGAACTGATGTACGTTGCCGTCAAGGGTGGAGAACGCGCGATCGAAGCATCATGGCGTCTGCTCGACAAGAAGCGCCGCGGCGATACTCGGCTGGCTGAACTCAGCGTCGCGCAGATTCGTGAACAACTGCGCCTCGCCGTCGCGCGCGTGATGACCGAAGGCTCGGTGTACGACGAAGAGCTCGCGGCGCTCGCGATCAAACAGGCCGCGGGCGATCTGGTCGAAGCAATCTTTCTGCTGCGTGCGTATCGCACTACGTTGCCGCGTTTTGGCTATACGCAGGCGATCGATACCGAAACCATGCAAGTGGAGCGCCGCATTTCGGCGACCTTCAAGGACGTGCCCGGCGGCCAGTTGCTCGGCGCGACTTACGATTACACGCAGCGTCTGCTGGATTTTGCGTTGCTCGCCGATGGCGATGCCGGGACCGATACGACCGCAACACCAGCTTCCACTCAAGCCGTTCAGTTCGCAGTAGAGGCCATGCCACGCGTGGTCACGCTGCTCGACAAGGAAGGCCTGATCGAACAGGAACGCCCCACGCCGGAAGCGCCGGAACCCGGCGACCTCTCGCGTGAGCCGCTCGCATTTCCCGCGAGCCGCGCGACGCGTTTGCAAAACCTCGCTCGCGGCGACGAAGGCTTTTTGCTCGCCATGGGCTACGCCACCCAACGTGGCTATGCGCACACGCATCCCTTTGCCGGCGAGATCCGCTTCGGCACGATCGCTGTTGAAATGGAACTCGACGAACTGGGCGAAGCCGTTGAAATCGGCGATATCGATATCACCGAATGCCAGATGATCAACCAGTTCGCCGGCAGCGGCGACGTCCCGCCTACTTTCACGCAAGGCTATGGCCTCGCGTTCGGACACTCGGAACGCAAAGCGATGGCAATGGCGCTGGTGGATCGTGCGTTGCGCGCTGAGGAACTCGGTGAAACGCTCGCCTCGCCGACGCAGGACATCGAATTCATGCTCTCGCATAGCGATAACGTCGAAGCCTCCGGTTTCGTTCAACATCTGAAATTGCCTCACTACGTCGACTTCCAGTCCGAACTCGAACTCGTGCGACGACTGCGCGCGCAACACGACGCAGCGGGCAAAAATCAGGGCAACGATCAAGGCAAGGATCAGGATCGCGATCAGCAGGAGCAAGCCGCATGAACGCGCCGCACACCTCTCTCACCACTGCTTCGTACGACAGCGCCGCGGACGGCTACAACTTCGCCTACCTCGACGAACAGACCAAGCGCATGCTGCGCCGCGCGTTGCTCAAGGCGGTCGCCGTGCCGGGTTATCAGGTACCGTTCGGCTCGCGGGAAATGCCCCTGCCGTACGGCTGGGGCACTGGCGGCATTCAGGTGACCGCGGCGATCATCGGCAAGAACGATACGCTGAAGGTCATCGATCAGGGTTCCGACGAAACCACCAATGCGGTCAACATCCGCCGCTTCTTTGCGCGCACTACGGGCGTGGCGACCACGCGCCGCACGACCGAAGCGACGATCATCCAGACACGTCACCGGATTCCCGAAGCACCGCTCACCGACAAGCAGATTCTGGTTTATCAGGTGCCGATGCCCGAACCGTTATTTCGCCTGGAGCCGCGCGTCGCCGAATGCAAAAAGCTGCACGCGCTGGCCGATTACGGGTTGATCAGTGTGAAGCTGTACGAGGACATCGTCCATCACGGCAGCATCGCTACCACGTACGACTACCCGGTGATCGTCAACAACCGCTATCTGAGCTCGCCGTCGCCGATTCCGAAGTTCGACAACCCGAAGATGCATATGAACCCCGCGCTGCAATTGTTCGGCGCCGGCCGCGAACGGCGCATTCACGCGATCCCGCCGTACACCCCCGTGCGCAGTCTCGACTTCGACGACCATCCGTTCGAGGTGCAAAAGTGGCAGCACGCGTGTGCGCTGTGCGGATCGACGGAAAGCTTCCTCGACGAAATGATCGTCGACGACGCCGGCAAGCGCATGTTCGTCTGCTCTGATAGTGACTACTGCCATGAACGCCGCGGCGATCAGGACCTCGAACTGCCTTCATACGAAGCGCGCAAAGGAGAAGCCGCATGACGCCGCTGTTGAGCGCCCGTTCGCTCACCAAACAATATCGCGGCCGCAACGGCTGCAGGAACGTCAGTTTCGATCTGTATCCGGGCGAAGTGCTGTGTATCGTCGGCGAATCCGGCTCGGGCAAGACCACGCTGCTGAATGCTCTCGCCCTGAAAACCGAAACCGATAGCGGCTCGCTCCACTACACGGCCACGCATGGCGAAAAGCTCGATCTGCTCGCCTTGTCCGAACCGCGCCGGCGTTTGTTGATGCGTACCGAGTGGGGTTTCGTGCAGCAAAATCCGCGCGACGGCCTGCGCAGCGGCGTCTCTGCCGGCGCGAATATCGGCGAGCCGTTGATGGCCGTCGGCGCCCGCCACTATGGCGATATCCGCCACGCCGCAACGCAGTGGATGGAGCGCGTCGAACTCGACGCCACCCGCATCGACGAATTTCCGGCGGCGTTTTCCGGCGGCATGCAGCAGCGTTTGCAGATCGCGCGTAATCTCGTCACCGGTCCGCGCCTCGTCTTCATGGACGAGCCGACCGCCGGCCTCGACGTCTCGGTGCAGGCACGCCTGCTCGATCTGCTGCGCACGTTGACGTCCACACTCCATCTGTCGGTGCTGATCGTGACACACGATATCGGCGTGGCGCGGCTGCTTGCGCATCGCCTGATGGTCATGCAAGGCGGTGAAGTCGTTGAGGCCGGTCTGACGGACCAGGTGCTCGACGATCCGCAGCATCCGTACACGCAAACGCTGGTTTCCTCGGTTCTGCCGGTTTGAGGTTCACAATGCGATCCATTGAAACAAGCAGGGAATCACACGTCGATGAACGCGCGTTCATCGAGAACAACGCACTGATGCTGCGCGCGGCCGACATCGGCAAGACCTTCACGCTGCACGGCCAGGGCGGCGTGCAGATCGAAGCGCTCGCGGGTGTGTCGCTCGATGTCGAACGCGGCGAATGTGTCGTGCTGGTCGGCCCTTCAGGCGCCGGCAAGAGTACGCTGCTGCGCTGTTTATACGGCAACTACCTGGCCAGCACGGGCTCGATTGCGATTCGCGACGCGGCGGCGGATGGCGGGCAGCCGGTGTCGATCACTGGCGCCGAGCCGCACGACGTGCTGCGCCTGCGGCGCAGCATAGTCGGCTACGTCAGCCAGTTTCTGCGCGTGATTCCGCGCGTGCCGACGCTTACGCTTGTCGCCGAACCGTTGCTGTCTCGTGGCGTGGCGGAAGACGAAGCCCGCGCGCGTGCTGCTGCCCTGCTAGCGCGCTTGAATGTGCCCGAGCGGCTGTGGTCGCTCGCGCCCGCCACCTTCTCCGGCGGCGAACAGCAACGCGTGAACATCGCCCGCGGTTTGATCGCCGGGCATCCGGTGTTGCTGCTCGACGAGCCCACGGCCTCGCTCGACGCGGAGAACCGCGACTTAGTGGCCGATCTGGTCGTCGAAGCTCGCGAGCGTGGCGCGGCGATTGTCGGCATCTTTCACGACGAAGATACCCGCAACAAGGTCGCCACGCGCCGCCTTGAACTCCAGCCGCCGCTACGCCACTAATTGACACGAAACGGCACTAAACTGAACCACTAAACTGAAATACTGTGTCGAAGCACTGCGCTGCGACACTCACGACAGACTACGGAGCAAGTCGATGTTGATCAGGAACGCTCGCATCGTGACGCGAGACGATGTATTTACCGGCGTGCTACGCATTGAAGACGGCGTGATTCGCGACGTCGAGCGTGGCACGACCTCGGCGCGCGAAGCGGAAGATTGGGACGGCGACTATCTGTTGCCGGGTTTGATCGAACTGCACACGGACAACCTCGAAAAACATCTGGCGCCGCGTCCGGGCGTGCAATGGAATACCGATGCCGCCTTTGTGATCCACGACGCGCAGGTGGCGGCGGCCGGCATCACCACGGTGTTCGATGCCCTCGCGATCGGTTCGCGCTCGAATGTGGGCCTGCGCGGCCGCGATCTGCAAACGCAATGCGCCGAATCCCTCACGCGCTTTTCCGAGCGCAAGCTGCTGCGCGCCGAACACTTTCTGCATCTGCGCTGCGAAATCGCTACCGCCGACGTGGTCGAGGTGTTCGATTCGTTGTGCGGACATCCGTTGCTGCGGCTTGCCTCCGTGATGGATCACACGCCCGGCCAGCGTCAATGGCACGACCGCGAACAATGGCGCCGCTTTCAGGAGCGCAACGGCAAACTGACTGACGAACACGTGGCGACGGCGCTGGCCGAGCTGTCCGTCGAACAGGACCGTTACGCCGACGCGCACCGCCGCGAGATCGTCACGCGCTGCAACCGGCTCGGCATTCCGGTAGCGAGCCATGACGACACGCTGATCGAGCACGTCGAACAGGCCAAGGCCGAAGGCATCGTGCTGGCCGAATTCCCAACCACCCGCATCGCCGCCGAGACGGCACGCGAGCACGGTATTTCGACCATCATGGGGGCGCCGAATATCGTGCGCGGCGGCTCACATTCCGGCAACGTGTCGGCGCTCGAACTGGCTAAAGCTGATTTGCTCGATATCCTGTCGTCGGATTACGTGCCGTCCAGTCTGTTGACTGCCGTGTTCGAACTGGTCGGTAAGGCCGGCTGGACGCTGCCGCGCGCCATGGCGACAGTCTCCGCCGAGCCGGCCCGCACGGCAGGCCTGCATGATCGCGGCGCGATCGAAGCAGGTTTGCGCGCGGACTTCGTACGCGTCACGATGCTCGACACGCTGCCGGTGCCGCGCGCGACGTATCGCGCCGGGGCGCGGATCGTCTGACGATGCTGCTCAGGCCTCGCTGGGTGCGGGCAGCAGCGGTTCCACCGCGGCCCAGCGCGTCCAGCGGGGTGTCCGGTCAGGCGCTTCGACGCGCAGGGTGCGCGAGCCGTCACCGAATACGAGGGATTCGACAGTGAATGCGCTCCCCTCTTCAATGCCCGCTTCGCGCACATGTCCGGATTGAAAGGTGAAACTAAGATTGCCTTCGCGCAACAAATCGAAGTAGGCGTCGAAATCAGTAGTTGATGAACGTGTAGCCCAACGATTCAGGAGGGTGGCGGCGATTTCGGCGTCGTACATTCTGTACCTCTCTGGACATAAGCCGTATCCCGACTATAGCTGAAAAGTAAGCTTTGTGCTGCACCGCACCATGACCTGCTCACTACGCCCCTTTCCATGACAGCTCGCGCCCCGCTCAGACGTCCTCCACGAATCTCCTGTGTCATTTGCGCCTACAACGAGGCGCCTCGCATCGCCGCGGTGCTGGCTGTGGCCTGCACCCACCCTTTGCTTGATGAAATCATCGTGGTGGACGACGGTTCGACCGACGGCACCGCTGAAATAGTCAAAGGCTTCTCATCCGTACAACTGATTCGATGCACGGAAAACCAGGGCAAAAGCGCCGCAATGGCGGTTGGAATCGCCGCGGCGCAAGGCGAGTTGCTTATGCTGCTCGATGCCGACCTGAAGGGTCTGACCGCCGCGGACATCAGCGCCCTCGCCCTGCCCGTTTTGCAAGGCAGCGCACAGGTGAGCCTGAGTCTGCGCCAGAACAGCCTGTTGGCGTTTCGCGCCATCGGCCTCGATTTCGTCTCCGGTGAGCGCGTGGTCAGGAAAACGCTGTTGAGCGAAGTCCTGCAGGACGTTCACGGCTTGCCGCGCTTCGGGATCGAGGTGTTCATGAACCGTCGCATCGTCGTGCGCCGTCTGCCGATTGCGGTCACTCACTGGCCCCACGTCACGCAGGCTCGCAAAACTGAGAAGCTTGGTTACTGGAAAGGCATACGCGCGGAATGGCGCATGATCGTGGACCTGCTGAAAGCTGTTTATCCGCTCGCGCTGATTTCACAGACCTTTCAGATGCTTCGCTTACGCATTGACCATGGCTCACGGGCGAGTTTTGCGGCACGCATCCGGAAAGTGCCCGATAGTCCGCGCTAAAACGCTGACCGAACCTGGCGTGAGTGAACCCAGCGAGCCTGGTGAGCCGCGCCGCGCCGTTCCATTCGCTCCCAGCCTCGACGGTTCATTCGACAGCCGACAGCGGATCGCGTCCCCTCGTTGCAAGCGCAACAAAACCTGCCGCGCCCAGCACCAGGGGGCTGTAAAGCGTCGCGAAGCGCCACAGCACCAGCGCCGTCGCGATGCTCGCGCGGGGCACCCAGGTCGCGAATGCGGCAGCCAGCGCGATATCGCCGGTGCCGCCGCCCGCGGGCACACCAGTCCACAGCGCGGCATGCAGGGCCACGGCCTGCACCGCGAGCACGAAACCTAACGGCAGGCGGTAACCGAGTTCGCGCAAGATGAACCAGAGGGCGCCATAGCGAAGCAGCCACTGCAGCGTCGTCAGCAGACACAACGCGGTAAGCCGCCACCTGGGTATGGCGACCAGTTCCAGCCATTGCCGGCGAACGCTGTGGCAAAACCTGCTCAACCGCGTGCGGCGCTCGTTAAGCCAATGAACGCGCCGGCCGGCGGCGTCCAATGCCGCCGCCACGCGCCGACGATTCATCCAGCAGACACCTGCCAGGCACACGGCGCCGGCCAGCACGCCGAACACGAACGGTGCGCTCGCGCGCGGAATCACTTGCGTCAGCGGCCCGAATGCAAACAGCAGCGAAACCGGCACGGCGGTCGTGAAGAACGCGAGGTCGAGCGCCTGATCCGCACCGACGACGGTCGTCGCAAGCGACCAGGATGCCCCGGCGCGTTGCAGCAGGCCGATGTTGACGCCGTAGCCCGCCGCCCCCAGCGGCGAAGCCAGGAACGCGAAATCGGTCGCCAGCGTGATGGCGAAAGTGCGCGGGAAACTCACCCTGAGTCCGAGCGCGGTCTGCATCAGATGCAGCTTGCCGGCCTTTGCCATCGCGCTGATTGCCGCACTTGCGGCAAGCGCGGCGAACACATAGAGGGAAACATGACGCAGGCCGGCGAACGCTGCGTGCGAATTGAGAGCGAAAGGCGCGCCGACGGCGAGGCCGATACCGGCAAGCGCCACCAACACTGCTGCTTTACGCGTATGAGATCTGATCAACGAGGGCCTCAGCAAATGCAGCACGGCCCTACCTTCGTCGCACGACGCAGCCGGCATGGGGCTGCGTTGTGCATGGAATCGGGGCCGTCCGGGGCCTCATGGTAACCACTCGACACTGCGTTTTCGTGACGCCGTTTGACAAGGCGCGTCAATTGCAACGCGCGAGACCCTCCGCTATCGCGTCAGGTCGACAAAGGCACGCGCTCCGGTTCGTCCGCTTCGAACCAGGCTGGATTGCGTTCGGCAATCGGACCGAGCGACATCAGAATCTCACGCAGATGGTTGCGCATCGCCTTTTCAGCGGCGCCTGGGTCATGCGCGCGAAGGCCCGCCAGAATTTTTGCGTGCTGCTTGATCAGCAAATCGAGCGGCGATACGTCAGGCAGGCTCAGATAACGCACGCGATCCATCTGCGCCTTGATGTCCTGAATCGTTTCCCATGCGGCCGTGCAATCAATCGCCTGGGCAATCGCGTAATGAAACGCCTCGTCGAGCGCGAGGAAAGCCGCGGTGTCGTTCAATTTCGCCGCAAGCTTCTGGTCACGAAGATTGTCGGCGAGTGCCTGCAACTGCTCGTCGGTAATCGATACGGCTGCCTTGCGCACCACCGCCGTCTCGATCGCTTCACGAATGAAGCGCCCTTCGCGCACCTGGCGCGGCGAAATACGCTTCACGAAGGTGCCACGCTGCGGCAATACCTGAAGCACGCCCGCTTCGACCAGCTTGATGAATGCCTCCCGCACCGGCTGCCGCGACACCTGAAACATGTCGGACACTTCCTTCTCCGAGAGCGGCGTGCCTGGCACCATCTGACCGATAAAAATCGCTTCGCGCAGCGCACGGAAAATCTGCTTGCCGATCGGCTCGTGCGAATCGAACGAGACACTGGCGGTCAGATCCGGCAACTCGACGCGCGCACCGCCCTGCACGCTCGCACGACGGCGTGTGCGGGGCGCAACGAGCGTGGCATCGGAGGAGAAAGAAGACGCGCTGGCGTGGAGGTTCTTGGTCGGCATCAGCAAAGCAACAAATGAATAGCGAGGGAGGCGGCACACACCGTGAATACCTGCCTGGATATCCACTCAAATGCGCCGCACCATACTACCATGCACGTTTCATGTTCAGCACGCTGGGTCGCGGCTCGCGAATCCACACCAGAGAACACACCGCGCCAAGCACGGCAATCACCCCCGCCAACACAAACGCACTAGCGTAATTGCCGTGCGTCGCTTCGACGATAAAGCCGGTCACTGCCGGTCCGATCACCCCGGCCAGGTTCGCGAGCAGGTGCACAAAGCCGCCTACGCCGCCGACGTGTTCACGCGGCACGGTGTCCTGAATCACGGCCCAATACACCGCGCCCGTCACATACAGGAAGAAGATCGACACCGACATCAGCGCAACCGCACTCTGAGTACTGGCGACACGCCCGGCCAACGCGACGCACACCGCCGCCGCGCCCAGACAGCTACCCAGCACGATCTTGCGCGACAGCAGCGGCTTGCCGGTCAAGCGCAAGATAAAGTCCGAGATGAAGCCGCCCGCCGCGAGCCCGACGCTGCCGAGCAGCCATGGAATCACCGTGGTGAAACTCATGTCGCGCAGGCTCAGGTGATGCGCTTCGGTCAAATAAGTCGGGAACCACGACAGGAAGAAAAACAGCACGTAGTTGTATGAGAAGAACGCGAAGGCCGTCGCGAGAATGATCGGCTTCTTCAGGAAGTGCCGCAGGCCGAGCTTCTCGCCGTCGGCCGAATGCGCGATCGCATGCTCGTCCGCCTGACCGGCGTGGATGAGTTCGATCTCGTCAGGCGTGACCCGGGAATTCTCATGCGGGTGTTCGGTAGTCGTTGCCGCCCAGAAAACGAGCCACAAGAGTCCCAGCAGCATGATCGCGACAAAGGCCCAGCGCCAGCCGAACTGCACCGCCATAAAGCCGACCACCGGACCCGCCAGCGCGCCGCCGAGCGGTGTGCCCGAACTGATCACGCCGATCGCGCTCGCGACCTCTTTGCGCGGGAACCAGTTATTGACCATCTTGCTGTTCGACGAACTGAACGGACCTTCGCCCATACCGAACAGTACGCGCAGCACGATCAGCGAACCGATGCCGCTCGCCAACGCGGTCGCGCCGCAAAACACCGACCACACGCCCATCGCGGTGCCGAACACGCGTTTCGCGCCGACCTTGTCCGACAGCACCCCGCCGACGAAATTGAACAGCGCATAGCCGATGAAAAAGCTGCTGAACACGATGCCCATTTGCGCATGCGAGAAGTTCAGGTCTTTCTGGATCAGCGGTGCGGCGATCGACAGCGCGGCTCGATCGAGGTAGTTGATAACGCCGGCCAGAAACAGTAGCGCGACGACAAACCAGCGTTGACTCTTGATCATCAGGTGTCTCCTTCCGGTCGCCTCTTGGTGGGCGTTTGAGTGGCTCTAGTAGCTTGATTGGCTTTGGAAGGCGCTGCGGATCGGTGCAACGCCCATGCAACATGGGGATGCTCAGTCGAAGTTCAGATGCACCTTCATCGACTGCGAGCGGTCGAGCGCCACTTCGAACGCGCGGTTTGCTTCGCTCATCGCAAACGCGTGCGTCATCAGTGGCCGCAGATCGACCTTGCCCGAGGCGATTTCATCCGCTGCGATGGCATATTCGCTGGTGAAGCGGAACGAGCCTTGATAGCGGAGTTCTTTCGACATCACCAGGTTCGCCGCCACTGGCGACTGGCCGGCCGGCAGATTACCCACCTGAATCACCGTCCCGCCCGCGCGCGCCGCACGCAGTGCCGTATCGAGGCCGGCGGGACTGCCCGATGCCTCGATAACTACGTCGAACGTGCCGCGTTGTGCGGACCATTGATCGATCACGGCGCTGTCCGCGGCGTTCACGGTCTGATCCGCGCCGAGTTGCTGCGCGATCTGCAACGCGCGATCCGAAAGATCCAATGCGACCACACGATGAGCGCCGGCACGGCGTGCCACGCTCAGCAGAATGCAACCGATTGGCCCGCAACCCACCAGCAAGACACTCGCGCCGACGAGCGAACCGGCCAGCTTCACCGCATGCAATGCGACGGCTAGTGGTTCGGCCATCGACGCCTGCGCGAAATCGACGCCATCCGGCACAGGCACACATTGCCGCACCGCGACGACGATGTACTGACGGAACATGCCCTGCGTATGCGGAAAGGTCGATGCGCTGCCCATGAAGCGCATGTTCAGACAATGATTCGGCATCCCGCCGACGCAAAAGCGGCACGTCCCGCAGGCCAACCCCGGATTGACGGCAACGCGCTGCCCGGGCGTCAACCGATGCTCCGCGCTCACGCCCTCGCCGAGCGAATCGATCTCTCCGGCCACTTCATGTCCGAGCACGAACGGCTCACGCACCGCGAAATCGCCGCTCCTGCCTTTGAAGTAGTACGACAGATCGGAGCCGCAAATGCCGCCGGCGCGCACACGCACGCGTACCTGGCCTGGACCGGGTTCGGGCGGATCGACTTCGTCGATGCGGATCAGTTTGGGTTCGTGAAGCACGGCTGCGAGCATGATGGACTCCGGTATGGCAAAGGTCGCGCGCTCAGGGCTGCGCGAGGGAAGACGAAGATGAGGACGAAGACGCTTGCGCTGCCGTATGCGCCTCGACCGGCTCACCGCCGCCCCAATCATGGAGATCGCCACCGCGGCGCAGAGGCGCGGTTTCTGGCAATGCAAAGAGCGATACAGCCGATACGGTGCCGAGCACCGCCACGTAGATAATCAACGCGAGCGAATTGCCATGCGTGAGCTGAATCAGTTTGACGGCCAGCAGTCCGAGTACGCCGCTGCCGAGCAAAGAGCCGATCTGCCAGATCAATGCAATACCGCTGCAGCGCACGCGCGCCGGGAACAGTTCGGGGAACAGCGCCGCTTGCGGTGCATAGCAGAGACTATGGCCGACACTGATGGCGAGAATCATCACAAGCTGGATCGCCGCGCGATTGCCGCTATCGATCGCCATGAAGAACGGCACCACTAGCGCAACATGCAATAACGCACCCGCGATGAAGGTCGGCCGCCGCCCGATGCGATCGGACAGCGCACCGGCGAGCGGAATCGTCACGAGCTCGAGCGCGACCGCGACGATTACCGTTTCGAGCAGCATGCTTTGCGCGATGCCGTGTGCTTTGCCGTAGGCAAGCACGATCATGGTGTACATCGCAAAAGCGCAGGCCTCGATCAATTTGGCACCGACACCTTTGACGATCGTCGGACCGAACTGGCGCACCACTTCTACCACCGGGCGCGAAGCCACCGATTTGGTGCGCTGGATCGTGGCGAAGATCGGTGATTCTTCGGTGCGCAAGCGGATATACAGACCTACGGCGACCAGCAACGCGCTGGCGAGAAACGGAATGCGCCAGCCCCAGTCGAGCAACTGCGCCTGCGTCAACGTCGCGGTAAGCAGCGCGAACAGACCCGACGGAATCAGAAAACCGGCAGGCGCGCCCAGTTGCACGAGACTCGCGAAGAAGCCGCGCCGCGCAGGCGGTGCGTATTCCGCCGTGAGCAACACGGCGCCCGCCTGCTCGCCGCCCACGCCAAAGCCTTGCAGTACACGAATCACGATCAGTGCAATCGGCGCCCAGATGCCGATCGACTGATAGTCAGGCAGCAGACCGATCGCGAACGTTCCCAGGCCGACAATCAGGATCGTCACGATCAAGGCCTTCTTGCGGCCGACGCGATCGCCGAAATGACCGAACACGATGCCGCCTAGTGGCCGTGCCAGAAACCCGACCGCATAGGTGGCGAAAGCTGCGAGCGTGCCGATCAGCGGGTCGGCGGAGGGGAAAAACTTCTGGCCGAACACCAGCACGGCGGCCGTGCCGTAAACGAAGAAGTCGTAGTACTCGGCTGCCGTGCCGATGGTCGAGGCGAAGGCCACGCGGCGCAGCATGGCGGTGCTGGCCGGCGCGGCGGGTTGCGGGCGTGCTGGATTCACACGTGTCTCCATAATTATGTAGTCAGGTTAGCCGGGCGAATCGACTCACCAGTTCCACAGCGTCCCGTCTTCGAGACGCGCGACCGGCAGATACGCCGGGTCGTAGGGATACCGCGCGGCTGCCGCTTCGTCGATGTCGACGCCGTGGCCCGGCGCTTCGCCGGGATGCATCATGCCGTGCTCGAAGCGCCACGCATGCGGGAATACGTCAAGCGCTTCCTGCGGGAAACCCATGTACTCCTGCACGCCGAAATTCGGCACCCACAGATCGAAATGCAGCGCCGCGCCCATGCACACCGGCGACAAATCTGACGGTCCGTGGCAACCGGTTCGCACCTGGTACAGCGAAGCAAAATCCGCAATGCGCCGCAGATGCGTAATACCGCCCGCGTGCGTCAAGGTCGCGCGGATGTAGTCGATCAATTGCTCCTCGATCAACTGTTTGCAATCCCAAATGCTGTTGAAGACTTCACCCACCGCGATCGGCGTAACGGTATGCTCGCGAATTAGCCGGAAGCCGGCCTGGTTTTCCGCGGGCGTTGGGTCTTCCATCCAGAACAGGCGATATGGCTCGACCGATTTGCCGAGACGCGCCGCTTCGATCGGTGTCAAACGGTGGTGTACGTCATGCAGCAAATGCGTATCGAAGCCGAACTTGTCGCGCACCGCTTCAAAAAGCTTCGGCACGAAGTCCAGATACTTCTCCGACGACCAGCTCTGTTCCTCGACCGCGCCTTTGGTGGCCGGCTCGTACATGCCGCTGCCTTTCGACACGCCATACACCGAGCGCATATTCGGCACGCCGCATTGAATGCGGATGGCCTGATACCCCGCTTCGATGTGTTCCGCGTAACGGTCGAGCGCTTCAGGAATGTCGCGGCCGGTGGCATGGCCGTACACCATCACGCCTTCTCGCGAGGCACCGCCGAGCAGCTTGTACAGCGGCATGCCTGTCACTTTGCCGAGAATGTCCCACAGCGCCATGTCCACCGCGGCAATCGCCGTCATGGTGACAGGACCGCGGCGCCAATACGCGCCCTTGTAGAGGTATTGCCAGGTGTCTTCGATACGGCCGGGATCGCGCCCGATCAGCAACGGGCACACGTGGTCTTTCAGGTACGAAGCGACCGCCAGTTCGCGGCCGTTCAACGTTGCATCGCCGATACCGTACACGCCTTCGTCAGTGACGATTTTCAGCGTGACGAAATTACGGCCCGGGCACGTGACGATCACGTCGGCGCGAACGATCTTCATGACATCTTCCTTGCAATAGCAGGTCGCGAACCGCGTCGAACGGCGGCATGCGACTTGCTGTTTTCATATCGGTTTCGAACGGCGGCTGAGGTGGAAAATGAAATGGGGAATGAAGCAGAAAATCACCTTCCTCAACCTGTCTCAAGCCGTTTGAACGATGCTACCATACAAGTATAGCGTGACGTCAAATCAGGGTTTTCCCGCTGAACGGCGTCGTTTCAAAGCCTTTCCGTAATCTGGATTTCATTACATGAGCTCTGCAGCCACCTTGCCCCGCCTCGTCCGCCACGCACTGCCCGCGCTGCAAACGCACCTGCTGTCGCCGCAATGGCGGGAGCCGCGCATCGGCATCGTTCATCTGGGGATCGGCAACTTCCATCGCGCGCATCAGGCGCTTTATACGGAAGAGGCCATGCTCGCCGCGGGCGGCGACTGGGGCATTTGCGGCGTGACACTACAAGGCGATGTCGGCAAGCGCGACGCGCTGACGGAACAGCAAGGCTTGTATAGCGTGGTCGAGCGCGGGCCGCACGGCGCGAAAGTAACGGTCGTGCGCGCATTGCGCGAGGTGCTGGCCATGCCGCACGATCGCGCCGCCCTGTTCGCGCGCCTCGCGGATCCGCTGGTACGGATCGTCTCGCTGACCGTCACCGAAAAAGGCTACTGCCGCGACCCGAAAACCGGCGAGGTCGCGCTCGACGATTCCGCCGTCGTGCACGATCTGGCTCACCCGCTCACGCCGCGCACGGTGCCGGGCATTCTCGTCGCAGCATTACGCGAGCGGCGCGACGGCGCGAACGGCGAACCGTTCACGGTGCTCTCGTGCGACAACCTCGCCCATAACGGCGCCGCGCTGCGCCAGGTGGTCTGTTCGTTCGCACGGCAAGCCGATCCCGAGTTGGCCGACTGGATCGCCGCCCGGGTTGCGTTTCCATCGACAATGGTCGACCGTATCGTGCCGGCAACCACCGACGCCGAACGGGCCACCGTGGCCGACGCGATCGGTTATCAGGACGCCGCACCGGTACCCTGCGAGCCATTCCGGCAGTGGGTCATTGAAGATCGTTTTCCCGGAGGGCGTCCCGCATGGGACGCAGTCGGCGCGCAACTCGTCGGCGACGTCACGCCGTTCGAACTGGCGAAGTTGCGCATGTTGAACGGCACGCACTCGACGCTAGCTTATCTGTCGATGCTCGGCGGCTTCGATACGATCGACGCCGCGATCTCCCACCCCGCCATGCGCAATCTCATCCACGCGATGATGACGCAGGAAATCGCGCCGACGCTAACCATGCCCGCATCATTTGACGTGCTCGCCTATCGGGACGCATTGCTCGAGCGTTACGCGAATCCGGCGCTGAAACATCGCTGCGCGCAGATTGCGATGGACGGCAGCCAGAAGATTCCGCCGCGTCTGCTCGCGACGATTGCGGCGCGGATCGACGCGGGCCAATCGTTCACGCGTCTCACGCTGGCGGTAGCGGCCTGGATGATGTTTTTGCGAGGCCATGCAGACGCCGGCACGCGTTACGAAATCAGCGATCCATTGGCGAGTAGATTACAGGCGCTCGCGGCATCCGCGCATGGCGAACCGCAGGCGTTGATGGATGCATTGCTGTCTGTGCGCGAGGTGTTTCCTGCGAATCTGGCCAACATTCCTGAATTCAGAAAAACGCTTCGGCACGCCTTGCAGTTGCTTCATGAAAACGGCGCAAGGGGCGCCATTGCCGCGTTGCAATGAATCCGCGCGTTTGGGAAGCGAGTGCGACCGGCACGGCGCCGCCTGAAGCGTCGAGGTGACCCGACACGTCGGCGTTTTTTGCAGGTACTTTTTATAGGCAATTTTCTAAAAGCACTTCAGGCAGTCGGCTCCGCCTCGCGCCCCTCCGTCGCACCTTCGCTCGCCTGCAACTGCTCCCGCTCCTGTTGTAGCTTCCGTGCCTCGAGGACATCCTGGTAGCGCAGATACCCACACCGCCCGCCGGATTTGGCCGCATACATCGCCGCGTCGGCGTTGAGCAGAAGCTCCTCCACCGTGGTGCTATCGTCCGGAAACTGGCTGATGCCGATGCTCGCCCCCACTGTCATGCTTTGTCCGTCGATCAGCAGTTCTTCGTTCAACGCGTCCATGATCCGCGAGGCAATCGCCGGTGCCGCCTCCAGGGAACGTGGCCCCTCGATCAACACGATGAACTCATCACCGCCGAGGCGCGCGGCAACATCCGCCGTGCAGAGCACCTGCTTCAGCCGTTGTGCCACCGCGGTAAGCACCTTGTCACCAATCGAATGCCCAAACTGGTCGTTGATCTGCTTGAAGCGGTCGAGGTCGACGAACAGCACAGCGAGCCCTTCCTCGCGCCGCGTCGCGTCCTCAATCGCCGTCGCGAGCTTCTGCATGAACAACATACGGTTCGGCAGACCAGTCAGCCCGTCGTGTGTGGCGAGATGCACTAGCTCGCGTTGCTTGTTATGCAGCACATCCATTTGCGACCTGATTTCCCGGCGCAGACGATCGAAGCAGCGCGCCAGCACGCCGATTTCGTCGGTACGTTTGAGCGGCAGCGTTTCCATCGCGTGCTCGGCGAACAGATGCGTCGCCGCGTGTGCAAGCATGTGCAAAGGCTTGGTCAGTGCGCGGGCAAACAGAATCGCAAGGAACAGCGCCAGCACGCTGAAGATCAATACCATGCGAATGATTCTGTTACCCAACTGGGTAGCGCCGGACAACACATCCTCGAGCGGCTTGGCAAGGCCAAGCACGATAAACCGATTGCCCTCGGACGCGCCGAATGGCCTGCGCACGAAAGCGAGCACCTGACCGGCCGCCTGCCTCGGCCGCACAAGACCATTCAGCAGAACTTCGCTTTCTGACTGGTCGAAGAGCGGCTTGGTGACGGAAAAGCTGTCCTGCATCAGAACGCGACGCCCCCTGTCGAAGCCGAATGTTTTCGAGGCATCCGGATGGACCAGGAAATCGCCCCATTCGTTGGCGAGATAGACCTGATAGTCGCTCGGCAAATCGCTCTGCAAACGTTTAAGCAGACCGGCAAGATCGATGTCGATAATGACGACCCCCACCACGACCCCGCTCGCGTCCGCCACGGGTGTGCCGAGCCGCAACGTAGGCTTGCCCTCGGCGGCATGCGTACCGTACTCGTGATTCACCGAGATCGGTGAGGTGTAAATGCGCCCGGCCGAAAACGCGAGTGTGTCGAACACATACGCGAACTGGCCTTTCTCCTGCAAACTGTCCCCCTCGACCCGCACGAGACCGTCCGCATCACGGTCGAAGCGGATCAGTTCGAGTCCGTAGTGCTTGCGGGTAATCAGGCGGATTTGCAGATACTCGGGGTGATGAACCATGAAGCTGGCATACACCTGTGCCAGCTTTTCGCGCGGCGCATTCGCGCCAACGCCGTTGTCGGTCTGCACGACATCCGCCGAAGACGGCAGGCTCGCGAGCACCAGCGCGTCGGCGGCGACATCGTCGATCGCAACGGAAAAACGCTGGCCCAGCAGTTCCGTCGAAGTCAGCAGGCTGCGTTCGGCTTCGTTCACCAGCATCGTACGGTTGGCGCGATACGCGTAATAACCGGTCGCGCCGGACGCGAGCACGCCAATGCACGCAAGCAGAATCGATAATTTGAATGTCAGGCCGGGACGTATCATCAGAAGCGCTCCGACCGGTCGCCGGACGCGATTCTCTTCCACAGGTCTTCGCGCCGCTGAATATCTTCCACCGGGCCGATCCAGACGATGTGCGCGTTGTCGCTGTGTTCCGCCGGCGCCGTCAATGTATTCGCAAGCCCCTGGCGTTGCGTCAGCAACGCACTAACGTCCGGCTCAAGCATGTAATTGATCCACGCAAGCGCGAGTGGGCGATCATTTGCGGCACGCGTCATCGACCAGCAGTCCAGCCACGCGAGCACCCCTTCGTCGGGAATCACGTAGCCCACGTCCGCGCCGGCACGACGCAACGATTCAACTTGCTGGGTGCCATAGTTACCGAACATCAAGGCAACTTTGTGCTGGATGAAGAACGCAGTCGCTTCTTCCGGCAAGTTGTAATAGGTCAGCAGGTTGCGGCGCAGGTCGACGAGCTTGTGAGCGATCACGCGCATCTGCACGGCATCGAGCTGGAACGGATTGGGATATCCCAGCGCCAGCGCGGTGAACGAGAAATTATGTTGGGCGCTATTGAAGTCGAGAACCTTGCCGCGATAGCGCGGGTTCCACAATTCGCGCATCGAGCGCGGCGCAACGGCGATCTGCTTGCGGTCATAGATCAGCCCCATCGACGAATACGTGAATGGAATGGCGTACACATTGCCTGCCGAGGTCAGCCCTTCGATCGACGACAGCGCCTGAAACCGCGGCAACTGTTTTTTCGTATTCGGCAAACTGGCCAGATCGAGCGGCGCCAGCAGATTCGCGCGGGTGTAGCGTTCGATTTCGGCCGTATTGGCGGCGAGCACATCGAACGGGGGCATACCCTGCGCATGCATCTGCGCCCATAGCGCCTCGTCCGAATCGACCAGCGTAACTTCGACCTTCGCGTGATAGCGTGTTTCGAAAGTCTTGACGACATCGGTGTCCGCATAACCGGGCCACGCCAGTACACGCAGAACTTTGTCGGCGGCCGCGACGGGTGCCGACGACAAAAGGCTACAGCAGAAAGCGGCGTTTATCAGCAGTGTCAAAAAACCGGAAAGCCCGCCGCAGCGCAGTGAATTCGCGCGTGCCGCTACAACTACAATTCGGCGCCGTAGCGATGGATTGAAACAGCGCATTTCATCTGCCGTGGAAATCGTGTGCATATACAACACCGCTTAGCAGAAGGCCTTTACGACGAGCGCGGACAGGCGCGCGGCGTTTAACCGCGGGCGTAGTGCTCGATGACTTTGTTCAGACAGATACCAATACTCGCGCATGCTGCGATGGCGAGCGTGCGGAGCGTTGATAATAACGCCAAGCAGACCATTTTGGGTTTCAGCCTCGCCTCGGTAGAGAAAAACGAACTATCCGGCGTGATTTAACAAATGTGCTCATCTGCGTTTAACGGTAATTCTTGCGAAACCTTTAACTTACCGTCAGGCAATTGAAACAGGAACGCCTTAATAGGCGGCAATATGCGGTAGTAAATAGTGTTATTTTAAATACCGGTTTTGCAGAACAACGCATTATGCGAAGTATCCGGGCAAGGTCCCACCGCCCCGCCGTCCCGCCATTAGCCAACTTCATTACGAGGTCTTTACAGGCCAACCCGCAGCGCACGAAATCAATGCAATACGCATGGCGGCGGCGTCGAATCCCGGCCAGATTCTGGCTTTAGAAGCTATTCCCTTTCGCCATCCGGTGTTTCACTAGCTACTCAATCTTTTTGAACTGATAAGCTTGGCGCGCGCTGCTGGCCGCCCCGGCCGGCAGCTTCAACCCAAGCCCGGTCGTGAGTCGCGCCGGGCGTCCCGCAGCGGCACAACCGCGTACGGGAGTATTTGAACTACACCGAGGAGTAAAACAGTGAAAAAACTGCTAGCGGCTTTGACGGTTGCTCTGCTTGCAACCGTCTCGATTGGCGCACACGCTAAAGACTGGTCGACTATCCGTTTTGGCGTTGACGCCAGCTATCCCCCGTTTGAGTCAAAGGGCTCGGACGGCAAGCTCGCGGGCTTCGACATCGACCTCGGCAATGAAATCTGCACGCGCCTGAAGGCCAAATGCGTGTGGGTCGAAAACGACTTCGACGGCATGATTCCGGCCCTGAAGGCGAAGAAGTTCGACGGCGTGCTGTCGTCGATGTCCATGACGCCGCAACGCGCTGAACAGATCGCCTTCTCGTCGAAGCTGTTCAACACGCCGACACGCCTCGTCACGAAGAAGGGTTCGGGCATCATGCCGACCGCCGATTCGCTGAAGGGCAAAGCGGTTGGTGTCGAGCAAGGCACGATCCAGGAAACCTACGCGAAGACTTACTGGGAACCGAAGGGCGCGAAGGTTGTGCCGTATCAGAACCAGGACCAGGTCTACGCAGACTTGCTGTCGGGTCGTCTTGACGCATCGCTGCAGGACGCGGTTGAAGCGGAAATCGGCTTCCTGAAGACGCCGCGCGGCGCGGGCTATGAGTTCGCCGGCAAGGATATCGTCGACGAGAAGATCCTCGGCAACGGCGCGGGCATCGGCATGCGCAAGGAAGACACCGATCTGAAGGCGAAGGTCGACAAGGCGATCGCCGACATCATCAAGGACGGTACGTACAAGAAGCTCGAGAAGAAGTACTTCGACTTCGACGTGTACGGCAGCTAAGCCAGCCACGCGCGTCTGACGACGCGCTTGCAGCGCTTGCAGGGAACGGGCTCCGCATCATGCGGAGCCCGTTTCGTTTGCGGAACCGCTTTGCCGCGCCGCCCGGACTATGATCGAACCGGACAAGCCTGCCCGCGTGCCACGCGCCATCCGGATGACGCCGCATAAAACCACGCGTCGCGTCATATCGGCTAAGATCGTGCGATAGAGGCGCCGCGAGCCAGGCCGCCAATGACCGGCAATGAAGTCCCCATTTCCCCTGTAATCAACGACATAGCGTGGCATGCTTCACTTGCCCGCGGATTTGAAAACCATGCAAACCCAAACCCATCCGCTGATTGCCCCAACGCTCAGCACCGCCCGTAATCTGACGAGTTTTCACTATGGTCCTGGCGGCGGGCAGAAGATTTACATCCAGTCGTCGCTGCATGCGGACGAGTTGCCTGGCATGCTGGTCTCGTGGGCATTGCGCCGCAAACTCGCCGCGCTGGAATCCGCCGGCAAGATGCGCGGCGAGGTCGTGATCGTGCCGGTGGCCAATCCGATCGGTCTGAATCAACACTTTCTCGGTCATCTGACGGGTCGCTTCGAGACCAACAGCGCGCAGAACTTCAACCGTAATTTCTACGAGCTGTCGGCGCTGATTCAGCCTGGCATCGAAGGGCGTCTGACCGACAACATCGACGCCAATCGCACAGCAATCCGCGCGGCGATGCATGAAGCGCTCGACGCGCAAAAACCGGCAACCGAACTCGAATCACAGCGTCTGGCGCTGCAAAAGCTCTCATATGACGCCGATGTCGTACTCGATCTGCACTGCGACTGGGAAGCCGCAATGCACCTGTACACGAACCCGGACCTGTGGCCGGAAGTCGAGCCGCTCGCCTGCTATCTGGATGCCAAGGCCTCGCTGCTGGCGCTAAATTCGGTGGGTAATCCGTTCGATGAAATTCACAGCTTCTGCTGGTCGGATCTGCGCGGCCGTTACGGCGACCGTTTTCCGATTCCGAATGGCTCGATCTCGGTCACGATCGAACTGCGCGGTCAACGCGAAGTGTCGTACGAGTATGCCGATCGCGACGCCCAGGCGATCATCGAGTACCTGACCTCACGTGGCGTGATCGACGGCACGCCGGCGCCGCTGCCGGCGCTCGAATTCGCCGCGACGCCTTTGGCCGGCGCCGAGCCGATTGTCGCGCCGATAAGCGGTGTGCTGGTTTACCGCTGCGAAGTCGGCACCTGGGTCGATGTCGGTCATGAGATCGCCGATATCGTCGATCCGTTGACCGATCGCGTCGTGACGCTGAAAAGCAGCGTGGCCGGCGTGCTGTACGCGCGGCATTTGACACGCTTTGCAACGGCCGGGCTGGAGTTCGCGCGCATTGCCGGCGCGAAGGCATTCAGAAGCGGATCGTTGTTGAGCAATTAAGAAGCAGGAAACCGCGCTTCCCGGTATTGCCCGTGGAAGCCATGTCTGCAAAGCAGATCGCCCGCTATTTCAGCGGGCGATCTGCGTTTACGCGCCTGTTGCGAAAGAACGGATTGCTCAAAGACGGCTGGAAAGCCGCTCATGAAACCGCTCAGAAAGCCGGAATAATCGCGCCTTTGAACTGCGTGTCGATGTACTTGCGCACTTCATCCGACTCATAAGCTGCGACCAGCTTCTTGACCCACGGTTTGTCGCGATCCTGTGCACGGACGGCGATCAGATTCGCGTACGGACCTTTGAAGTCTTCGATCGCGATCGCGTCTTTGGTCGGCTGCAAACCGGCCTTCACTGCGTAGTCCGTGTTGATCGACGCCGCGTCGAGGTCGTCGAGCGAGCGCGGCAATTGCGCGGCGTCGAGTTCGATCAGCTTGATCTTCTTCGGATTGTCGGCGACGTCGAGCGGCGTTGCATTGACACCGTTCGTGCCGACCCCCGGCTTCAGCTTGATCACGCCGTATTTCTGCAACAGCAGCAGCGCGCGATTGCCATTCGACGGATCGTTCTGGATGCCGACCTTCGCGCCTTCCGGCAAGTCCTTGAGCGATTTGAGCTTTTTCGAATAGAAGCCCATTGGCGAAACGTAGGTCAGGCCGACGTTGACGATCTTGTAGCCGCGTTGCTTGATCTGGCTATCGAGAAATGGCTGATGCTGGAAACCGTTGGCATCGAGGTCGCCGGAGTCGAGTGCCGCGTTCGGCTGCACGTAGTCGTTGAATTCGATGACCTTCACGTTCAGCCCTTCACGCGCAGCGACCTTGGTCACAACCGACCAGATCTGCGCGTCCGGGCCACTCATCGTGCCGATCTTGAGTTGTTTGTCGTCAGCATGCGCAAACGTTGCCGTTAGCGAAACAGCGGCGATAGCGAGCAGATTCTGGATGATTTTCCGGCGTTGCATGCGTGTCCCTCGAGCGGTTTTGATTGATAGGCGCGGATCGTCGCATGCGGCCGATGCCCCCGAAAACCAATCGTTTTTCACACGCTTATATGCACGAGCCAGAAAAAGCTTATGAGCCACGTGCCTTGCTTGATTTCAGCTAGCGAAGCTATCTGAGTGTCGCGCCGGCACGACAGATATCAAAAAAAGACAATCTGTCACATACCTTACTCTGCGTTCCCTTAAATTTCGGGCCATCGCACGACCTTACCGAAGAGCACGGCGTCGCGATCGCTTAATTTTTAATCGGAGAAAGTCTTGAACAAGAAAATATTGACCGCCGCTACTCTCGCCGTCTTCGCCAGTGCCGCCCACGCGCAAAGCAGCGTCACGCTGTATGGCCTGATCGATGCCGGTATCAGCTATGTGAACAACTCGAAGACCGCCACCGGCCACGGCAACCTCTTCAAGTACGACGACGGCGTTGCTCAAGGCAGCCGTTGGGGCCTGCGCGGTACCGAAGACCTCGGTGGCGGCCTGAAGGCGCTGTTCGTGTTGGAAAACGGTTTTAACAGCGGCAACGGTACGCTCGGCCAGGGCGGCGCGATGTTCGGCCGTCAAGCGTTTGTCGGTCTGTCGCAGAACGGCGTCGGTTCGCTGACGTTCGGTCGCCAGTACTCGTTTTCGACGGATTACCTGGGTGGCAACTACTCGACGGGTGGCCAAACCGTCGCGGGTAACTACGCTTACCACATCAATGACGTCGACCAGTTGACGTCGAGCCGTATCAACAACGCAATCAAGTTCAGCAGCGCGAATTTCGCGGGCCTGACTTTCGGCGCAATGTACGGTTTCTCGAACCAGGCTGGCGCATTTGCCGGCTCGCCGGCTAGCGGCACGACCGCAGCACCGGTGGCAGGTTCGTCGCGTGCGTACAGTGTCGGCGTGAACTACGCGAACGGCCCGTTCGGCGTCGGCGCAGCGTACACGGACATCCGTTACCCGAGCCAGGCAACCCCGGCGTTCTCGACCAGCATCGCCAACGTCTCGACGGGCAACGTCCGCGATCTGCGCACGTTCGGTGTCGGCGGCCGTTACTCGATCGGCGCAGCCACGCTGTGGGCGTTGTACACCAACACGCGCTTCGAGCCGGTCACAGGCGGTTCGACCACGTTCGCTGCATACGAAGCGGGCGCGAAGTACGCGTTCACGCCGGCACTGACGGCAGGCGCGGGCTACACGTACATGCACCTGAGCAATGCGAACCGCGGCCACTGGAACCAGGCTGACCTGAGCGTCGACTACGCGCTGAGCAAGCGTACGGACGTGTATGCACTGGGTATCTACCAGATCGCAGCGGGTCGCAACGGCACGCAGGATCTGCAAGCGCAGATCGGTTCGAGCACGAGCTACTTCAGCACGTCGGGCACGGGCGCGGACAACCAACTGGCATTCCGCGTCGGTATCCGTCACAAGTTCTAAGCGAGCTTTACCTTGGTCGGCGAGGAGCATCAGTTCCTTGCCGTTCCGAGGTTATGGAAAACGCCCTGCGGGGCGTTTTCCTTTTGGGCGATCGGTTTTTCAGGCGCCTGCGCTGATCTAAAGATGTCTTGCGACGTGCGGCCACTTCCAGCGCCGGTGCCGCATCTGTTACGCTGCGCCCTTTGCTACCGCTTGCATTGGACTCGATGGAAACCCCTTTCAACGATCGCGGCGTGTCGGTCACGCGCAACGCACTCTCGTCGGCCGGCCAGGTCTTTCCGCTGCGCGACATCGTGGACGTGCAGGTCGTCACCGTACAGAAGAATAAGGTCTTGCCACGTGCAATCTCGCTGCTTGGGCTCGTCGGCGCTATTGTCGGTGGGATATTGCGCTCGCCGGTCGGCATGGTGTGCGGCACGATGCTGGTGGTGGTCGGCTGGCTTACGTGGGCGACTCAGGACGTCACGCATCGTCTGATGGTACAGACCGCCAATGGCCTGCGTGAGGCGCTCATGAGCACCGATCGCGAGTTCGTCGAGCGTGTTGCCGCGGCCGTGCACGAGGCGAAGACAGCCGCTCCGGCGCCGAAGGCTTGAGCGTTCGCCATCCGCAAAACGCCGGGCGTCGCGCGTTAACACAAAATTGATTCGCGACGCGGCAGCTTTTGCGCGTCGTTGACGCGCGCGCCGCTAGAGTGGTTGGGTATCAACAACGCGCGCCGCCTCGCCGAATCGGCGCAATCATGATGCTCACGTCCGTAGCCACGTCTGAAGTTTCCGTCCCGCGCGCACCGCGCGAATCACGCCTTCCCCGCCGCACGCATATCGTCGTTCCGCTTGTCATCATCGACGTCACCGTGCCCGGCACTTCGTCGGCAAATGGACGGTGCGCGTTGCATACCGCGCTCGGCGACGATCTGCGTCTCTACGTCGTTACCATCGACAAACAACTCGAGCGCGTGACCTTTCGTGTCGAAGTGACCTCGCGCTCGCTCGAGGACGTGATCGGTCTGCTGACAACCGCGCTCGACCGCGCCACGCTCGGTCACGCGCAGGCCACCGTGATCCGCCGCCCGCGCAACTATTGACATAGATCAATGCTTGCACGGACAACCTGCTAGCCGCACCCCAAACCTTTACACATCTTTGCAATTGCCCGAGGGCGGCCATGTAGAGTCGCCGCTCCTGTTATCGCGTGTTCCCTCCCGCAGGCCCCCGCAAGCGTCCCGGTTTCCCCGTCCACGCCGCGGCAATCCAGTGAGATTGCCGCCAGTGCTGTCCAGGCTGTCCAACTCGCAGCTCACGATGCATCGCCTTCGCCAGGGATCCGCCTTTTTGCAAAGCGTGATCCTATGTTTCTGTCGTCTCTCGATGCCGCGCGCCGGCAATATGGCCATCATCTTCGTCGTTCAGCGATCGTGGCCCTGGTCGCAACCGGCACGCTCGCCGCGCTGACCGGCTGCTCCACCACCTTCCCTACCCCCACGCCGCCCGCCGCAAACGCCGCGCTGATCAATGGCGGCAATGACGGCCTGCTGATCCCCCTGCACGTGGAACGGGCCGACGAAGATCATGCACGCCTCGGCCTGCCGGTCCAGCTCGACGGTAAGTCGGTGTACATGGCGCTCGACACGGGGACGCAAGGCGCGCGGATATTGAAGTCGGTGCTGCCGGGTTCGAACTATGCGAGCGCCGGCGGCGTGACGTCGCTGTCATTCGCAAACGGCGTGGAGATTCTCGGCGCGGGCGTCAAGGTGCCGTTCAGCCTCGCCGGCACCACGCCAACGCCGATCGCCGCGCAAGCGGTAGACGTCGTGCGCTGCCTGCCGAACGCGCGGAAGTGTGTCGGGATGGACGGCTACACCGGCGAATTCGGCTGGGCGTTTTCCGGCATCGTCGGCGTCGGCGCCGCGCAGCCGGACGACAACAGCTACACGCAACCGCTGCGCGCGCTCCCCGGCAACATCGGCCAACGCTATCTGGTGCATGCGAACTTCGCGAAACCGTACATGGTGTTGAGCCCTTCGAGCGCCATCACGAAGGACTACACGATGGTGCCGATGACGGTGTCGAAAGACGGCACGGCACAATGGCCGCGTGGCTGCGTGAATGTGGGCGGCAAGATGACCTTCTGCGCACCGCTGGTGTTCGCAACCGGCAGCACCGGCATGATCCGCATCGAAATGGACACAGCGCCCAACTGGACCGGTGATGGCGATATCGGTAACGTGCTCGAGCAGGGCAACTATGAAACGGCAATCGGCACCGGTCCGTGGGTGCACCGTTACGAGAAGGCGCAAGTCACGATCGTCAAGGCGAAGCCAGACGCTAACCGCATCGTGGTCGGTTTGATGGCCATGCAGAATATCGATGTGCTATTCGATTTCCCGCGCGCGCAATTTGGTTTGCATGCAGCGAACGAGAGCGAACGATTCGCTCCGTGATATTCATCGATCGATAAAAAAGGCCGTGCGGATTGTTTCGCACGGCCTTTTTCATTTGAGTTGGCGCCTTAAAAAATACCAACGCAAACACGCCCGCATCACTCCATACTGAGTGGATTCACGTGCCAGATATTGCGTGCATATTCACCAATCGTACGGTCCGACGAAAACTGCCCCATGCCCGCGACATTTTCGATCGCACTCTCGGCCCACGCGCGCTTGTCGACGAAACGCGCATCCACCTCGTCCTGCGCTTTCGAAAACGCGGCGAAATCGGCGAGCACCATGTAGTGATCACCCCAATCCACCAGCGTGTGGAAGATGTCTGAAAAGCGCCGCGAATCGTCCGGCGAGAAGTAGCCGGAGCGAATCTGGTCAAGCGCCATACGCAGTTCCGGATTCTCTTCGTAAACTTGCCGCGGCCGGTAGCCGGTGGCACGCAGGCTGTCCACTTCGTCAGCGGTGTGACCGAAGATGAAGATGTTCTCGCGCCCCACTGCGTCGCAGATCTCGATATTGGCGCCGTCCATCGTGCCGATCGTCAACGCACCGTTCAGCGCGAGTTTCATGTTGCCGGTGCCTGATGCTTCGGTGCCGGCCATCGAAATCTGCTCGGACAGATCGGCCGCCGGAATGATCAACTCGGCCACACTCACGCCGTAGTTCGGTACGAACACGACCTTGAGGCGATCGCCGATCAACGGATCGTGATTCACCTTTTCGCTGACGTCGCCGATCAGCTTGATGATCGTCTTCGCCATGCGATACGCAGACGCGGCCTTGCCGGCGAACATCACCACGCGTGGCACCCAATCGCGCTCCGGATTCGCGCGAATCTGGTTGTACCGCACGATCACATGCAGCACGTTCAGCAATTGCCGCTTATATTCGTGAATGCGCTTCACCTGAAGGTCGAACAACGCATCGGGATCGAAATGCAGTTTGGTGTGATGCGCGAGCCGCTGCACGAGCCGCAGTTTGTTCTGTCGCTTCGCTTCACGAAAGGCGTCGATGAACGCACTGTCGTTGCGCAGCGCGCGCAATTGTTCCAGCTCGAACAGATTGCTGCGCCAATGCTTGCCGATCTGCTGATCGATCAGCGACGACAGCGACGGACTCGCCTGCGCCAGCCAGCGCCGTGGCGTGATGCCGTTGGTGACATTGGTGAAGCGGTCCGGATAGATGCGCGCGAAGTCGGCGAAGATATCCCGCGTCATCAGTTGCGAGTGCAGCTTCGACACGCCATTTACCTTGTGACTCGCGACAATCGCCAGATACGCCATCCGCACACGCCGCTGGCCATATTCGTCGACCAGAGAAATACGGCGGATCATCTCGCCGTCATGTCCGGATTGTTCGCTGACATGCTTGAGAAAGCCCGCATTGATCTCGAAGATAATCTCCAGATGTCGCGGCAAAAGGCGCGCGAGCATCTCGACGTCCCATGTTTCGAGCGCCTCGGGCATCAAGGTGTGGTTCGTGTACGAGAAGATCTTCGTGACGTGCTGCCATGCCTTGTCCCACGGCTGATGATGAACATCCACCAGCAAACGCATCAGCTCCGGAATCGCCAGCACCGGGTGCGTATCGTTCAGATGCACCGCCACCTTTTCGGAAAAACGCCCGAACGTGCTGTGCGTGCGCTGATAGCGGCGAATCAGATCCTGCATCGTCGCTGAAACAAAGAAGTACTCCTGACGCAGCCGCAATTCGCGGCCGGCCGGCGTCGAATCGTCCGGATAGAGCAAGCGCGACACGTTCTCAGACATGTTCTTGGTGTCGACCGCGTTGCGATAGTCGCCGCGGTTAAACGCGCCGAGGTCGAGTTCTTCGCTCGCACGCGCGGACCACAGTCGCAGCGTGTTCGTCGCGCTGGTCGCGTAACCCGGAATCACCGTGTCGTAGGCCATGGCGTTCACGTGCTCGGTGTCGATCCACTCGACGTGCTCACCACGCTGCACGGTGCGGCCGCCGAAATGCACCATGTACTTGATCTCGGGCCGCGGAAACTCCCACGGATTGCCCGCGCGCAGCCAGTAGTCCGGCGCTTCGACCTGCTCGCCGTCGACGATCTCCTGACGGAACATGCCGTATTCATAGCGGATACCGTAGCCGAAGCCCGGAATGCCGAGCGTAGCCATCGAATCGAGAAAACAGGCGGCAAGCCGCCCGAGACCGCCATTGCCGAGCGCCGCGTCCGGCTCGATATTGACCAGCATCTCCATATCGACGCCGAGACTCGCGAGTGCTTCCTTCATCTGATCGTGAATGCCGAGCGCGAGCAACGCGTTCGTAAACGTGCGGCCGATCAGGAATTCCATCGACAGGTAGTAGACGCGTTTGACGTCCTGTTCGTACTGCAGGCGCGTGGTCTTCATCCAGCGCGCGACCAGCCGGTCGCGCACGGCGAGCGCCGCCGCGTGCAGCCAGTCATGCGGGTGAGCGGTGACGGCGTCCTTGCCGACGCCGTACATCATGCGATTGGAAATTGAGCGCCGTAGCGCGTCGACGGTACTGTTGAGCTGGTCGAATTCCAGATCGACGGCTGTCATCGAAGCCTCCGGGAAAAAACGACGCGACATACGCGAACCGCATAGATGACGGACGGGAGGCGCGTGTCGGTCAGGCGGGTTAACGAACAGAGTACGACATTTTACGGCCCACGGACACCGGCGAGCGCGAGCGGGTGCTCACGCACATGCCATGCCTGTCGACACGCCGCACTTCACGGGTTTTGCGCACGTACGCGGTGCAGGCAGCCTGTGCGCGGCACTGCGCACGTGCATCGGCCCACAAAACAGGCAAACAATGGCGCACGACGAAAGGCGCTTCCATAGGAGAGACAGCACGATTATTTTTTCGACATGTGACCGGCCGATGAATACATTGACCGGTTCGATACGTGGTCAAATCGGGCGCCTCGTCTGTTGAACCGTTGTGCTGAAGTGGCGTATGACAACCCGGACGGCGCGGGTTCGAAGGTGCTGCGCGGAATTGACCGTTAGTTGCGTTATTAGCGGCCGATTAAGCGCTCCGCCCCGCCGGCCTCCCAGCACGATTTCCACGTCTCTGTAACAATTGCACCATTCCCCGCGCGAGCCGCCCTGACTGCTGGACTCAGGCCACGTGCGCTTCACTCCACGCAACCCTGCCGCTGGCGCGCCGCGCTGTCCCTCCGACATGCCCGGCGCTTCGGCATGCATAACCCGACGAGCCACGCCTTGTCCGACAAACCCAGCGCCACCGCCGCTCAGACCTTTCCAGCGGACGGCCCGATGTCCGCCGCCAACCGCCGCGCGATGGCGGCGATCATGCTCGCGGTCGCGCTCGCCACACTCGATACCGCGATCGCCAACACCGCCCTGCCCGCCATCGCCGCGGATCTGCATGCGGCGCCTGCGGCGTCGGTGTGGATCATCAACGCCTACCAGCTCGCAATGGTCGCGACACTGCTGCCGCTTGCCGCGCTCGGCGACATCGTCGGGCATCGCAAGATTTATATCGGTGGCATTGCGCTTTTCACGCTGGCGTCGCTGGCGTGTTCGCTCGCATCGACGCTGCCGATGCTGGCCGCCGCACGCGTGCTGCAAGGTCTCGGCGCGAGCGCGATCATGAGCGTCAACACGGCGCTGATCCGCTATCTGTATCCGCCGCATCGGCTCGGACGAGGCCTGGGCACCAATGCGCTGATCGTCGGCGTGTCGTTCGCGGTCGGGCCGACGGTGGCGTCGCTGATTCTGTCCGTTGCCGCATGGCCGTGGCTGTTCGCGGTCAACGTGCCACTCGGTCTGCTGGCGCTAGGCTTCGCGTGGCCCGCGCTGCCGCACACCGAGCGCGGCACACACAACTTCGACCCGATTGCCGCGCTCCTCAACGTGGTCACCTTCGCCGCGCTGATCTTCGCGCTCGGCGAGGCCGCCCAGCGCGCGCCGACGCAACTGGTGCTGAGCGCGGCCGCGATCGCCGTGGTGTTCGGCGTATTGCTGATTCGCCGTGAAGCCGGTCATCCCGCGCCGATGCTGCCCGTCGATCTGTTCAAGCGGCCAGTGTTTGCGTTGTCGGCGGTGACCGCGGTGTGCTCGTTCGCCGCGCAAGGGCTGGCGTTCGTGTCGCTGCCGTTCTACTTCGAGGATGTTCTGCATCGCAGCCAGGTCGAGACCGGCTTTCTGATGACACCGTGGCCGGTCGTGGTCGCGTTGGCCGCACCGCTGGCGGGCAGCCTGTCCGACCGCTATCCGCCGGGCTTGCTCGGCGCGATCGGCCTTGCGGTGATGTCGGCGGGAATGGCGTCGCTGGCGTTGCTGCCGGCGCATCCGCACGTGCTCGACATCGGCATCCGCATGGCGATTTGCGGCGCGGGCTTCGGCTTCTTCCAGTCGCCCAACCTGAAAGCATTGATGGCGAGCGCGCCGCCCGAGCGCAGCGGCGGCGCCAGCGGCATCGTCGCGACTGCCCGGCTGCTCGGGCAGACCACCGGCGCTGCGCTTGTCGCGCTGAGCTTCGGTATCGCCGGCCGGCATGGCCCGACACTCGCGCTCAGTGCCGGCGCTTTCTTCGCCGGCGCGGCGAGCCTCGCGAGCGGACTGCGGCTGTTCGCGCCGTCGCATCGCGCGGGTGGGCACGCAAAAGCGGCAGCGAAATAAACAAAGCGGGCGCACTGCTGTGGCAG